>JBEBPQ010000003.1:0-217477 GCA_040395835.1 Advenella kashmirensis | reverse complement strand
GCTGATGGTGGCCGCGGTCATGGCGTTCCCCGCCATGGTGATGCACTACAAGGGCGCCGGAACCGGCGTCGACCCGGCAACGGTTAAGTTCGATGTGAGTGAGTCCTATGGTTCCGGCGGGTACGGCACGGATCCGTATGGCTCGGGAGGCGCGGCCGATTTCGGTGCTCCCGCATCGGGTTCGACGCAAAAACAGGATGAAGAGCAGGAGGCGGCGCCGCTGTTCAAATAATCCGGCCCCTGGGCTTACCGCCCGGGGGTGTGCAAGGCGGTAGCCGGGTCAGGTCGGCCCGGAGGACGACAAGCCACGTTTTTTACCCCGCGTGGTTTGGTCATTTATTCAGTATACTGTATTAAAATTGGGTAATTTCCAGTAAAAGGATAAGGTTCACGTATGACAGTGACGCGCAAGATCGCATTCGAGGAGCATTTCAGTGCCGTGGGGTTTGACGATTATTCCCGGGCTTTTGTCAAACATATCGAGTCGCAGTCCGGCAACGAGTTGAAAGCCAGGCTCTCCGATTTCGATGACTTACGGCTGTCACTGATGGATCGGCATGGTATTGAGTATGTGATTCTTTCGCAAACGGGACCGGGTGTACAGGCGGAGAAAGACCGGGACACCGCGATCCGCCGCAGCCGGGAAAACAATGACTTCCTGGCGCAGCAGATCGCGCGCCACAGCGATCGCTATGGTGGCTTCGCGACCCTGCCGATGCAGGATCCGCAGGCGGCCGTGGCCGAACTCAAGCGCGCCGTGCAGGATCTCGGGTTCAAGGGGTCTCTGGTGAACGGGCACAGCAATGGCGTTTATTACGACGCGCCCGAGTACGATGTGTTCTGGGCTGAAATGGAAAAGCTGGACGTGCCGCTGTATATGCATCCGTTCGATGCATTCGAGGTGCCACATGTATTGAAAGGCCATCCCGAGCTGACTGGCGCGACCTGGGGCTGGGGTGTTGAAGCTGGTTCGCATGTATTGCGGTTGTTATTCGGTGGCGTGTTTGACCGGTTCCCTGGGCTGAAGGTTATCCTGGGGCATATGGGAGAGGGGTTGCCATTCCTGCGCTGGCGCTTCGACAGTCGTTTTGCTGTCTACCCGCATGGGGTAACGTTGCGGCGCAAGCCATCCGAGTACATTGGCAGCAATGTGCTGATCACTACGTCGGGTGTATGTTCGCATGCGGCGCTCAAGGGGGCGATTGAAGAAATGGGACCGGAGGCGGTCATGTTTTCGGTGGACTATCCTTATGAGTCGGTGGAACTGGCCGCCCGGTTCATCGATACGGCGCCGCTGGATGAGGAAACCCGCCGCAAGGTTTGCTACGAGAATGCCAGAAAGCTGTTCAGGCTTTGATCCCACAGGAGTCGATTGATGAGTACATTCAAGTACGGGGCCAATGTACAGGCCAACGGAATCCGCCAGCATTATCTACGCTTTGGCGGCGAGCAGCAGCGCGCGGGCGGGCGGCCCGCGGTTGTGATTATTCCCGGCATTACCAGTCCGGCCATTACCTGGGCGTTCGTGGGCGAGCGCTTCGGCGCGCATTTTGATACATATGTGCTGGATGTGCGCGGTCGTGGCCTGAGCGAAGCCTCGTCGACGTTGGACTATAGCCTGGATGCACAGGCCCAGGACGTGACGCAGTTTGCCCGGGCTCTGGCGCTGGATGCATACATGATCGTCGGCCACTCCATGGGGGCCCGCATCGGCGCGCGCGCCGCTGCTGTCGCGCCCACTGGTTTGCAGAAGCTGGTGATGGTCGACCCACCCGTATCCGGTCCGGGGCGCCGCGCCTATCCGTCGCAACTGCCTTGGTACGTGGATTCGATGGCGCTGGCGCGCCAGGGATGCTCGGCCGACCAGATGAAGGCGTTCTGCCCGACCTGGACCAAAGCGCAGTTGCAATTGCGCGCCGAATGGCTTCACACTTGCGATGAGCGGGCCGTGGTGGAGAGTTTCGATGGGTTCCATGCGGACGATGTGTTTGTTGATTTTCCCCGGATTACCGTGCCAACGCTGTTGATGACCGCGGCGCGGGGCGATGTGGTCTTGCCCGTGGATGTCGAGGAGATCAATGGGTTGATCCCGGGCCTGCAAAGCGTGCGGGTTCCGGATGCGGGCCATATGATTCCCTGGGACAACGAGCAGGGCTTCTACGAAGCCTTTGGCGATTTCCTGGGCGTGCCGCTGACAAGCTAGGGCGGCGGCCGGCAGGCATGCCGGTGATTTCAAATGCAACTGTTTTCAAAAGGAGGATTGTCCATGGCAGTCAGCGACTATCAATTGATCGAAGCGTGGCAGCATGTGCTGACGCTTTCCAGGCTGGAAAAGGGGCAGACGGTAACGATCCTGACCAGCGCCAACACCCACCCGCAAACCCTGGCCTGCGCGCTGATCGCGGTGCAGTCCAAAGGCGGTGTCGTCAACCGGCTGAATTTGCCGCCGGTCAATGCGGAAAAAGCGCTAAGCCGCGATCCGCTGGCATACCTGGGCACAACGCCGCTGACCGGCAATCCCGCGGCGATTGCGGCGCTCAAGGCCAGCGATCTGGTACTGGACTTGATGACTTTGCTGTTCTCGCCGGAGCAGATCGATATTCTCAAGAGCGGAACCAAGATCCTGCTGGCGGTGGAGCCGCCTGAAATCCTGGTGCGTTGTTTGCCGTCACTGGAGGATCGGGAACGGGTCATCGCGGCCTCGCGCCGGATCGAGCAGTCTCGTGAAATGACGGTTATCTCCAAGGCTGGCACGAACTTGCGCTGCCCCCTGGGTGAGTTCCCCGCCATCAGCGAGTATGGTTTCGTGGATGAGCCGGGACGCTGGGACCACTGGCCTAGCGGTTTCTCGCTGACCTGGCCGAACGAGGGTGGTGCCAACGGCATGATTGTGATCGACAAGGGCGATATCCTGCTGCCGCAGAAATCCTATGTGTCCGAGCCCATCATCCTGACCGTCGAAAACGGCTATGCCGTGAAAATAGAGGGGGGCATTGATGCGCAGCGCTTGAACGAATACATGCAGACTTTCAATGATCCCGAAGGTTTCGCTATCTCGCATATCGGCTGGGGCCTGCAAAAACGCGCTCATTGGTCGGTGCTGGAACTGTATGATCGTGAGCAGACGATTGGCATGGACGCCCGCTCGTTCGCCGGCAACTTCCTGTTCTCGCTGGGGCCGAACAATGAGGCGGGCGGCACGCGAACCACGGCCTGCCATATCGATATTCCGCTGCGCAACTGCACGGTTATGCTCGACGGCAAGGAAGTTGTGCGAACGGGCCGATTGCTGGAGGATGGCAATGGGTAACATTCAAGACGCCGATAGCGACATTGCTGTATACGCGGCGCAGGGCTTTGGCGCGGAGGTGACGCCCACGCCGCCCTACGGCTTGCTGATCGTAGACCTGGTCAATGGCTTTGCCGATCCTGCTGTCTTCGGCGGCGGCAATATTCCCGCCGCCATACGCAATACTGTGCCATTGCTGCAGGCGGCACGCCGTGCCGGTTGGCCGATCGCGCACACGCGCATTGTCTTTGCCGATGACGGTTCGGATCACAATATTTTCAGCGCGAAAATCCCGGCCATGCTGACGCTGACCGAGTCGGCGCGCGATAGCCAGATCGTGGACGAATTGGCGCCACGGCAGGGTGAGCTGGTGGTGCGCAAGAATGTGGCATCGGCCTTTTTCGGGACGTCGCTGGCGGCCTGGCTGACGCAACGTGGCGTGCGCACGCTGGTGGTGGCGGGCGCGGTAACCAGCGGCTGCATACGCGCCAGCGTAGTGGATGCGAGCCAGCTTGGGTTTCTGCCGCTGGTGGTCGCCGATTGCGTGGGTGATCGGGCAGGCGGTCCGCATGAGGCCAATCTGTTCGACATGCGACAGAAGTATGCGGTTGTGATGGGTCGGGAGGCGGCGTTGCGGGCCACGGGCCTCCCGCCCGTGTAGCCGCGCGAAGGGACAGTGCGCGGCGGCCAGGTCGTCGCGCATTGGGTTTCCAACAAAAAAAAGGGCGCCGCACGGCGCCCTTTGCACATGCCCTGGCGCGCTCAGATCGGATATACCAGGCTGTTGGCCAGGATTTCGGTGTCGAAAATGGCCTGGCGTTCCTGCAGTAGAAGGCCGTCGCCCGCGGGTATGAACGTGTCGTAGTACATGCCCGCGAGATGCAAGGTGGAAGGCCCTTCGACCAGCGTCTGGATCAGCAGGAAGTTCGATTCCGCTTCGATCAGTCCGTCGTCGGTTTCGTTCAGCACGCGCACGTTGGTGACCAGGTGCAGGGTGAAGCGGGGGGCATACATCTGGGTTTGCGCGGTCGCCACGGCCCGGTCATGCATCATGTCGCGTCCTTCGGCATAGATCAGGCCAACCGGCAGGCCCAGTGCCGCGTTTTCGCGCGACGTGGCGCGATACAGGGCGTTTTCCGCGAAAAACGTCGGCCACAGTTCCACCTGCCCTTGGTCCAGGGCGGCGCAGTATTGCGCATGAAAGTTCTCGATGCCGGCCTTGAGCGCGATGGCCCGTTCAGATGCCATCGTCGGGCGCTTGTATTCAAAATTCAGTTTCATCTGGGGTTCTTCCTGTTACAGATCCATGACCTTGCGATAGTAGTCGTACATAGAGCGGATGGCCGCTTCTGAAATCAGCGTATTGGATGTGCCCATTTTGTTGGCATCCAGCTTGATAATGCTGGTATCGGTGGTGGAGCGGCGCACGCCTTCCTGCACAAATTTCATGGCTTCGTTGTCTTCCAGTCCCAGGAACCCGGCCGGCCCCATCAGGTTGCCCTGGCGCAGGCGGTGGCGGACGGTTTCCTCTGAGTCGTCGGCATAGCCGAACATGGTCCACTGCATAATGAGGCTATTGGGGCCGTTCGGGATGATCTGGCGCACGCCCAGGGTATTCATTTCGCGCTGGACGATCAGATTGGGCCAGATGGTCTGCATGGTGACCGACCAGGGGGAATCGAACTCCTTGATGAAGTTCAGGAACCGCTCGTCCTTCAGGCGCAAGGTATCGACATAGGACCGCATCTCCTTCTTGTTTTCTTCGCTGACAGTGGCGTATTTGTCTTCGGACTTGGCTGACGCCATATAGCCGTGGCGGCCATGCACCGGATCGACGAACATCTGCGATTTATTGCCGGCCACCAGCAGGCCGAATACGACCAGGAAGGAATGCAGCAGCGTGGCGTGATAGGGGTCTTTCAGGTTCTCGTGGTACATCTTCCAGTTGCAAGGCAGTTCATTGCGGTAGTAGCCCAGGATGCGCAGCGGCTTGCCGGGGAAAATGACATTGAAGTCCTCGAGCATCTCGGCCGAGAGGTATGCTTCGATGGGTTCGACCTGAGCCGAATACGAAGCGAAGACAACGCCATGATGGGTCGTGACATGCAACTTGCGCAGGCCGTGCTCGGCATTCTTGAAGTCGCGCGGCAAGCCGCCTTCCTTATTGACGCCGCGCTTGAACGGAATGCCTTGCAGGTCGCCTTTTAGCGTATAAGACCATTGGTGGTAGGGGCAGACGAATTCATTGGCATTGCCCTGGTTCTTGCGACAGAACTCGGCGCCGCGATGCGCGCAGCGGTTCTCGAAGACATTGACCGAACCGTCCTCGGCGCGCGCGACGACGACGGGCGTGGCGCCGACATAGGAACGCTTGTAATCGCCGGGTTTGGGAATCTCAGCTTCCAGCGCGACAAAATTCCAGGTGTCGCCATGGAAGATGCGTTCCATTTCCCTATCGTAGATGGATTGGCTGGTGTAGACCCAGTCGGGGACCGTGTGCAATTTGTCTTCGGGCCAGATGCATTGTTCGGCGGGAATATTCTTGCTTCCCAGCGTCTGCCCGATTACCGTCTGTGCTTGATACATGAGGTTTCTCCTGAAAATTTACGAAGCCGCCACGTAATGGCTGGTATGGTCGGCCAAGGTTTTTTTTGCGAATGGTTTAAGGGCGTCGGCCTGGACGAATGCATCGGCATCGACGGGGACGGCTTTTTCCAGCAGGCTCCGGATGGCGCGAAGGTCACCGCCGGCATTGACCGCCAGGGCAAAGTGCGGCACGGTTTGCAGCAGGCCCAGTATCAGAAATCTCGGCTGCTCTGCCTGTGCATCCATGTCTCCGCGAATCACCAATTGCATATCGGGTTGCAGGGATCCCAGCATCTGGATATTGCAACCGAATTGATCCGTCCAGAACCAGGGGAAGGCCGCGGGTGCGCAGTCTACACCCAGCATTGCGCAGGCGGCGATGCGCGCCTGTTCGTTGGCGTTCTGCCATGATTCCAGCCGGACCGGCAGGCCGGTGCGTGCGTCCAGCCGGGTGGCGCAATCACCGGCGGCAAAGATGTCGACGCTACCGGTACGCCCCTGACTGTCCACCAGGATGCCGCCGGTCTGCTCGCACACCTTGATGCCGCATGCGCTTGCCAGTTCCGAATGGGGCGCCATCCCGATGGAGACCAGCACATGGTCGGCTTGCACTTGCCGGCCATTGTCGAGGGCGAGTGTGATCGGTGCGGGGGCATCGGCGGTGGCGAGGCCGGTCGCGGCGACGACCCTGGCGTCCAGATGCAAGTTCAAGCCTTGGTGGCGCGCGCGCGTTTGCAGCCATGTCGAGAACAGGACAGGCGCATTGCGCGCCAGCACCCTGGACGCCGATTCAATCAGATCAACACTTAGGCCAAGGGAAAGCGCGGTAGCAGCCAATTCCATGCCAAGGAAGCCGCCGCCCAGCACCGCCACGCGGGTGCCGCTCGCGAGTGCTGCCCGCAGCCTGAGCGCGTCGTCGGCGGTGCGCAGATAGTGGACACGGGGATGCCCCTGCGGATAGTCCGGCAGCACGCGGGCCTGGCCGCCGCAAGCCAGCAGACACTGATCGTAGGCGATGGTTTGTCCGTCATCCAGCGTTGCGGTATGTTGTTGCGGATCGATCTGGGCGACCGTTTTCCGCAGCAGCAGCGTGACCCTGGCGTTATCGTAGAAATCCCTTGGGTGGATGTCGAGCCCGGTTATCTGCGCGTCGGCGTCGCTCAGCAGGTTTTTGGACAGGGGCGGGCGTTCGTAGGCCATGTGCGCTTCTGCGCCTACGACTACAATGGCACCCGGATACCCCTGATTGCGAAGTTCCTGCATCGCCATGGCCGCGGCCTGGCCGTTGCCTACGATCAGAATGGTTGAGTCATGACTGTGTTCCGACATTGTTTCACCTCTTGCGGCCTGCGCCCGTGGCACAGGTCCTGGATATGGATAAGCGTCCGGCGGATCCACCGCCTAGGGAAACGCGACGAAAACACCGCCGTCTTCTTCCTTGACTTCGTACACCTTGATGTCGACGGTTGCGGGCGCGCTCAAGGCCTTCCCTGTCTTGAGACAGAACTGGGCCTGGTGCAGCGGGCATTCGATACAGCCGTCTTCCAGAAAACCCTCCGAGAGCAGCGCGTACTGGTGTGTGCAGACGTTATCGCTGACATAAAACTGGTCATCCAGCCTGTGCAGGGCCAGTTTGTGTCCGTCGACCTCGAAGCCCATCGATGCTTCGTTGTCCAGGTTGGTTGCATTGTCGATTTTTATCCAAGCCATTGGTCTGTCCTTTTGCGAATTTCGTGGAATGAGGCGATGCCAGCCTGACCGAATTTTTGACGCGCGTGGCGCTGCGAAATATTATTCAGTACACTGTTATAAATCATACTACAATATTTTTTTCGCGACACTAATTTCAAGCGAGATTTGCCGGCAAATTATCACTATTGTGTTGCCCGGCAATTTGTTGTTTGAAAAAAATCAATAATAATCAATGAGTTATATGCAATGTTTTCAGTTATAAGTATTTACCCTGCTTGATTCACGAAAAAATGATCAGCATACTTGCATAAAATTGCAGTGCTGTGGATTTATGCTCATCGTTGATTGAAAAATGTCATTCGCCTTAGGGGAAGAAAATGAAAAGACGTAGTTTTCTGATTAAATCTGCCGGTGCCGGATTGGCCTCCGTAGCGGCGGTTCCGGCAATCGCGCAAACGCCCCAGAAGGTGAAATGGCGGATGTCCGCGGGTTGGCCGAAAAACCTGGACGCCATCTACGGTTCAGCCGAGAATATGTGCAAGCGGGTGGGTCAACTGACCGAGGGCAAGTTCCAGATCGACGTGTTCCAGGCGGGCGAGATCGTGCCATACTCCCAGAACATGGATGCGGTATCCAACGGCACGGTGGAGTGCAATCATGTGCTGAGCACGGCGTTCGTGGGCAAGAATCCGGCGCTGGCCTTCGATACCGGGTTGTCTTTCGGCATGAATGCGCGCCAGCATTATTCCTGGTTGCATTATGGCGGCGGCATGGACTTGCTGCGGGAAATGTATGCCAAGTCCAATATCGTCAATTTCGCCTGTGGCAATGTCGGTGTGCAAATGGGTGGCTGGTTCCGCAAGGAGATCAAGTCGCTGGCCGACGTCAAGGGGTTGAAGATGCGCATCGGCGGCGTGGGCGGCATGGTATTGCTCAAACTGGGGGCCATACCCCAGCAGATCGCGCCTGGCGATATTTACGCTTCCCTGGAAAAGGGCACCATTGATGCCGCCGAATGGATCGGACCGTACGATGACGAGAAGCTGGGCTTGAACAAGGTGGCACCGTACTACTATACGCCGGGTTGGTTCGAAGGCAGCGCGGCGCTGACTGCCATGGTCAATAAAAATGCCTGGGACAAGCTGCCGGATGTCTTCAAGACGGCGTTCGAGACGGCCAGCAATGAACAATACCTGGCATGCCTGGCGCATTATGATGCGCTGAATCCGAAAGCGCTGCGAGAGCTGATCGCCCAGGGTGCGAAATTAAGCCTGTTTCCCAAGGATGTCATGGACGCGGCATACAAGGCATCGCAGGAGCTATGGCAGGAGTTGTCGGGCAAGAATGCCGATTTCGCCAAGATTTATCCGCAGTGGAAGGCATATCAGAAAGACCAGGCCGCCTGGTTCCGCGTGGCCGAGAGCCCCCTGGATAACTTTACTTTCAGGGAATTGAACAAAGACCAGTAAGATCGATACTGGACTGAACAGTGGGCAGGATGATGAACGACAGCAACAAGACCTCCGCTACCGTCAAACCCCAGGGTGTGGGCGCGCGACTCAAGCGCAAGGAAGACGACCGGCACTTGCAGGGCAAGGGTAATTTCATTGGCAATATGCAGATGCCGGGGCTGCAGGAGGTAGCCTTTTTGCGCAGCCCCGTAGCGCATGCACGGCTCCGCGGGGTCACAGTCGATCCGCAGGCCCGCGATAACGTGGTGTTGCGTGAGGCGATGGACTGCGATGATATTTTCGCGCCATCGACCTTGCCGGGCTACCAGAGCTCGACCATGCCGCCGCTGGCCGCGGGCAAGGTGCGCATGGTGGGAGAGGCGGTGGCCATGGCTTTCGGGCCGACCCGCGCAGACGCGGAAGACTATGCGGAACTGGTGGAGGTCGATTACGAAGACCTGCCGGTGTACGCCAATGTGCATGATTCCCTGGCGGCAACGGATCGCTTCGTGCATGACGATTGGCAACATAACCGGTTTGTGCAATTGAATAGCGATGTCCGATTCGAAGAGAACGCGGCCAGGGCCGATCGCCAGGTGACGCACAGCGTGAGCCTGTCTCGCCAGTGCATGCTTCCGATGGAAGGCAAGGCGGTGCTGGCCTATTGGGACCACCAGGCGGATCAGTTGGTGGTGTATTGTGGCAGCCAGATTCCGCATATGCATCGCACGGGGTTGGCGCAGTTCCTGAAGCTGGATCAGTCGCGGATCCGGGTCATCTCGCCCGATGTTGGCGGGGCCTTTGGCTACAAATGCGTGCTGCATCCCGAAGAACTGTGTGTCGCCTGGCTGGCCAAAACCTATCGGAAACCTTTCCGGTATATGGAAGACAGGCGCGAGCATCTGATCGTGGGCGCCAATACCCGGGAACATGAATACAAGCTGACCGGCCATATCGATCAAGCCGGCCGGCTGCTGGCGCTGGAAGCCGAAATCACGGTGGATGCCGGCGCCTATTCCGTATGGCCTTTTACCGTGGGACTGGAAGTCGGGCAAGCGCTGGGCAATTTGCCGGGGCCGTACCGGATCCAGGGCTATCGGTGCACCACCACGGGCGTGGCCACCAACAAGCCGGGCTTCATGCCATACCGCGGCGTAGCGCGCACGGGCGTGTGTCTTGCGATCGAACAATTGATGGACGCCATTGCCAGGGAAGTGGGACGCGAGCCCTGGGAGGTCCGCCTGGACAATCTGGTTCGGGCCGAAGATATGCCGTATGTGAATGTGGCCAATAAACACTATGATGGCGGTGACTATCCTGCCGGCTTGCGGCGCGCGCTGGAGATGATCAATGTCGGCGAAATCCGCGCACGTCAGCAGCGCCGCAAGGAAGGCGAGCCGTTACTGGGCATTGGCCTTGCCACGTACACCGAACAATCGGCGCATGGCACATCGGTTTTTGCCGCCTGGGGCACCGCCGTGATCCCTGGCTTTGACCAGGCCATGGCGCGCATTGCCCCGGATGGCGGCCTGGAACTGAGCGTGGGTGTGCATTCGCATGGGCAGGGCATGGAAACCAGTTTTGCCCAGATCGCAAACGAGATCCTGGGCATCGATGTGTCCAAGATCAGCCTGACGCATGGCGATACCGGCCGCACGCCGTTTTCCACCGGCACCTATGCGTCGCGTTCCGCGGTGATGTCCGGCGGCGCCGTATCGAAAGCCTGCAAGGGTTTGCTGCCGCGCGTGCTGCAGATTGGCAGCCATATGCTGGGCGTCATGCCGGACCAGGTGGAACTGGTGGATGGGCAGGTGCGTCATGGCGATCGGCATGTGAGCATTGCCGACATTGCCGATGCCTGGTATATCAACCCCCAGAAATTGCCGCCCGATGTGGACCCCGCCGGCCTGGAAATCACAGTCGGTTATAAACCAAAGGTCGATACCGGCAGCTTTACCTATGCGTCCTGTGCTGCCGTGATCGCGCTGGATCCGCGCACGGGTATCGTCAAGATCCAGGATTATGTCGTGGTCGAGGATTGCGGCACGATCCTCAATCCATTGATTGTCGAGGGGCAGACCATTGGCGGTACGGCGCAGGGGATCGGCACGGCGCTGTATGAGGAAATGCCATACGACGAAACAGGACAGCCGCTGGCGTCAACGCTGGCCGATTACGTGATGCCGGGCGCATGCGAGGTACCGACGATTCGCATCGAACATACCCAGACGCCATCGCCCAATACCGAGTTCGGCGCCAAAGGCATGGGCGAAGGCGGCGCAATCGCGCCACCCGCGGTACTGATGTCGGCGATCAACGACGCCTTGCGCGAGTGCAAGGCGCTGGTGACGCACACGCCGATGACGCCGAAACGGATTCTGCTGGCGATACAACATGCGCAAGCGGCAGCAGGTGGCACATTACGAAATGCCGGGTCCGGCGCAGCGCGGGAGGCAGCATGAAGGCCGCAAAATTCGATTACACCCGCGCCGCCCAGGCCAGGGACGCCATTGGCCAATTGTCCTCCGATGCGATGAACGTCAAGGTGCTGGCCGGCAGCCAGTCGCTGGGCCCGATGCTGAACCTGCGCCTGGCGCGGCCGCAGAAGCTGGTCGATATTTCGCAGGCGTTGGACCTGCGAGATGTGCAGCCACAGGAAGGCCGCTTGCGGATCGGCGCCGCGGTGACGCATGCCGAGATCGAGGACGGCATCCATGAACACCTGCGCGGCCATATGATGCACTATGTGGCTGGCCGGATCGCCTACCGTGCCGTGCGCAACCGGGGCACCCTGGGCGGTAGCCTGGCGCACGCCGATCCGGCGGCGGACTGGGTGTTGACGATGCACGTGCTCGATGCCGAGGTGGAAGTCCTGGGGGCGGGCGGTATTCGCAAGGTGCCCGCTGCGTGTTTCATGCAGGCCGCCTATACCACAGACCTGCGGGCGGACGAGGTGATCGTGGCTGTGCATGTGCCGCCCGTATCGCCGCAGGTGCGCTGGGGTTACTACAAATTCGTGCGCAAGGTCGGTGAGTTTGCCGAAGCCAGCTGCGCCTGTTATTTCGATCGCGATAGCGCGGTGGCCCGCATCGTGATCGGCGCGCTGGACGGCGCGCCGCAACTACTGCCCGAGTTGTCGGTGGCGGTGGCGCGGGACGGCCTGGCGGCCGTTACGCCACAGGCCATTGATGCCGCGATCGCGCCGCATATGACGAACAAGGATGGCGCCGAGCGAGCCTGGTTCCAGATCGTGGTGGCGCGCGGCATTGCCCAGGCATTGGGAGAAAAAGGAAACGCAAATGAGTGAGCTTTCACTGCAAGTCAATGGCAGTGCGGTGCGGCGTGAAGTGACGCCGCGTACGCACCTGGGGGATTTCCTGAGGGATGGATTACGCCAGACCGGCACCAATTTGAGTTGCGAGCACGGCGTTTGCGGTTCCTGCACTGTGCTGGTGGACGACCGTCCGGTGCGTTCCTGCATTACCTTCGCGGTGGCCTGCGAAGGCCGCAGAGTCACGACCATTGAAGGTTACGACGAGGACGTGGTCATGCGTATGCTACGTCGCGCGTTCAACGATCATCATGCGCTGCAATGCGGGTTTTGTACGCCGGGCATGCTGGCGACCAGCCGCGATATCGTTTTGCGCCTGCCGGAGGCGGATGAGGAGCGGGTGCGCATCGAGTTGAGCGGCAATATCTGTCGCTGTACCGGCTATCAGGGCATCACGGCCGCGGTGTTGGCCGTGCTGCAGCAATTGCGGGATGCACCCGACGAGAGCGTGGACCGCTTGCGCGCGGCGCTGTCCGGGAACGCGCCGCGGGAGTTTCCGATCTTTCCCGCGTTCGAGCCGTTTGCGGCCAAGCCGCCCGCGAACGTCGCCGCAGCGCCCAGCGCGGCGCCGGATGCGGCCACGGCTGCGCCGGCACAGGCGCAGCCGGTTGGCAAAGGGGGCAAGGGAACCGTGATCGAGGGCGGCTTTGCGGTGAAGCTGCCCGCTGACCAGGTATGGGCATTCATGACCGACCTGAGGGCGGTGGCAAGCTGCCTGCCCGGCGCGGTGATCGAAGCCCAGGAGGGCGATCGGGTGTCGGGCAAGATCGCCATCAAGTTCGGCCCCATGGCGGCGGCGTTCAAGGGTAATGCCACCCTGCAGCGCGAGGACTCGGCGCAGCGGGCCACGCTGCGCGGCGAGGGTGTGGATTCCCTGAGCAATTCGCGCGCCAAGGGTGATGTCGGGTACCAGGTCGAGCGTGTCGATGCGGCGCACAGTCGTGTGAATGTGTCGCTGGTGTATTCGCTGCAAGGGCCGTTGGCGCAGTTTTCCCGGTCGGGGCTGGTGCAGGATTTCGTCAAGCGCATGATCGCGGATTTCGGCAGGAATGTCGAGTTCAGGCTTTTGAATCCCGATGCGGATGCCAGCGACATACCGCAATCGCAGATCAGCCCGTTCAAGTTGATGATGAGTGTGATTTGGGACCGCATCAAAGGGTGGTTCGGTTCCAGGAAGTGATCGAGGCCATGGTGGCGTCGAGGCAACCGGATAGGGGGCGTAGATCGATGAAAGCTTTGTTTTTGGGAGTAAGGCGGTGGATGGTCGTCGGCGTTGCCTGCCTGTGCCTGCCGGGCATCGCCGGCGCCGCCGACGTCTTGCATGTGCGGCTGGACTGGACACCATGGGCGGTACAGGCGCCGTTTCACCTGGCCATGCAGAAAGGCTGGTTCAAGGCGGCAGGGTTGGACGTTCAGATGGAAGACGGCAATGGGTCGGTCAGCACCGTGCAGATGCTGGGCGCAGGCGACCAGTTTGACGTGGGCCATGCCTCGCTGGCGGCGATGATGATCGGCCGGGACAAAGGAATGCCGCTGAAAGCGATCGCGCCGTTCATGACCAGCACGGATATTGGCGCCCTGGTTCCCAGCGATTCGGGCATCACCGGCCCGGCGCAGCTCAAGGGCAAGAAGGTGCTGTACACGGCCGGTTCGCTGGAAGCGCCCTTTATCGATTACTTTCTGAAGGCGGGCAAACTGACGCGTGGCGATCTGCAGTTGCTGAGCGTGGACGCCTCGGCAAAGGCGGCGACCTATGCGGTCAATCGTGCCGACGCCGTCATTTCCACGATTCCGTTCATTCTGCCCAGCGTGTCGCGCCAGCGCAGTTCCACCCCCTTGCCATTCTCGGCCTACGGCCTGGACATGGTGAGTTTCGGCCTGTTTACCAATGAGCAGAAGCTGGCGGAAAAGAAAGAAGCCATTGCCAAGTTCGCCAGTATTGTCGCCTATGGCTGGCAGTATATCCTGGGCGGGCATGAGGCCGAGGCGGTGGACGCGATTGTCGCGCAGCGGCCCCAGGCGCGGCTGGACAAGGGCATCCTTGCCGAGCAGCTCAAGGCCCTGCGGCCCTACTTCCCGCAGGACAAGAGTCGCCGCATCGGTGTCGCGTACCCCGAAGATTTCAGCAAATCTGTCAGTACACTGTCAAAAGTGGGCTCGATAGGAAGGCAGCTGGATCCGGAGCAATATTATGTGAAAGATATGGTCCGCCCGTTGAAGGATATCGCGCCCGGAGTCGGCCAATGAATGCAGCGGGGGTAACGGCGCAAGGGATCTCCAAGCGCTACGGCGGCACCAACCAGACGCAGGCCTTGCACAACGTCAGCGTGACGATCGAGCCGGGGCAGTTCGTCAGCATCCTCGGCCCCAGCGGCTGCGGCAAGAGTACCTTCCTGCGTTGTGTCGCAGGGCTGGAGAAAATCACGGAAGGCATGCTGACGGTAGGCGACGACCCGGTTGCGGGGCCGCCGGACAATATCGGCATGGTGTTCCAGCGCGACGCTTTGCTGGCGTGGCGCAGCATTCGCGATAATGTCCTGCTGCCCATCGAGTTCGCGGGCAAGTCACGACAGGCATATCGGGCGCGGGTCGATGCCTTGCTCGCCCTGACGGGGTTGCGGCAGTTTGCCGACAGCTATCCGCACGAGCTGTCCGGCGGGATGCGCCAGCGTGCCTCGATCTGCCGCGCACTGGTGGATGACCCGCGGCTGCTGCTGATGGACGAGCCTTTCGGCGCGCTGGACGCCTTGACGCGCGACCAGATGAACGTGGAGATGCAGCGCATCTGGATGGAAACCCGCAATACCACGCTGTTTGTGACCCATGGCATTGCGGAAGCCATTTACCTGGGCGACGTAGTGTTGGTGTTCTGTCCCAGGCCGGGACGAATCGTGGAGGCAATCCAGGTCGATTTTCCGCGGCCACGACCACTGGATATCCGAGAATCCGCCGAGTTCGGCCGGCTGGCCGCGCATATCCGCGGACTGTTTGAAAACATGGAGAAAAGCGCATGAACGCCATGATGCAATCGGCGCGTAACGGACTGCACGGCATGATTTCAATGGTCGTGCTGATGCTGATCTGGGAGGGTGTCTGTCGCTCTGGCGCGGTGCCGCCCATCATCCTGCCGGCGCCCAGCGCAATTTTCATCGAGCTCTTCAATGAGGCCGGGTGGTACGCCGGCCAGGCCTGGTACACGCTGCTGATTACCCTGGCAGGCTTTGCCTGCGCCGTGATCGGTGGTGTGCTGATTGCCGTCGCACTGGTCAGTTCGCCTTTCTTCGAGCGCTATTTCTATCCCTTGATTATCGCCTTCAATAGTATTCCCAAGGTGGCACTGGCGCCGCTGTTCGTCATCTGGCTGGGCACCGGCGCCGAACCCAAGATACTGATCGCTTTCATGATCGCGGTGTTCGCGGTGATTATCGACACGGTGCACGGCCTGCGGTCGGTGCCGGCGGACCTGATCGACCTGGGCCGCGTCCTGAAGGGCAGCCCCTTGAGCTTTTTCCTCAAGGTCAAGCTGCCGTCGGCCTTGCCGTCCATCGTCGCCGGCTTGAAGGTGGCGTTATCGCTGGCCCTGGTGGGCACGATCGTGGGCGAATTCGTTTCATCGCAGCGCGGCCTGGGCTATATCATCATGAGCGCGCAGGGCAGTTTCGACACCGTGCGCGTCTTTGCTTCATTGTTCATCCTGGCCCTGATGGGCATGGCGCTGTATGGCCTGCTGGCCTGGGTGGAAAGCAAAGTGGTGGCGGGCCGACGCACGGAAGCGTAACACGCGGCCGGTGCGCTTTCCTGCCTTTATGCCTCGCGCGCCCGCTTTGCTTGCGGCGCTCAAGAGGGCACCGCAAGCGGATCCGAGGCTGGGCGCAGGGGCGGGTGTCCTACGCGCTACATGTCCTTGAGGGCGGCGCGGCCGTATTGATTGTTTTCCTCGACCAGCCGGCTCAGCAGTTGCACGAAGGTATCCCGTTCTTCCTTATTGAGCGGTTCCAGCAGCCGTTCCTGGGAGCGGATCATGCCCTTGCGCAACTGTTTCATGACGCGGATGCCTTCGTCCGTGATGAAGGACTGGCGCGAACGCCGGTCCTCGGGGTTGACCCGGCGGCCCACCAGGCCCTTGTCGGCGAGCCGCTTGATGACGTCCGCCGAGGTGGTGCGGTCCAGCCCCACCTTGAGGCCGATGGAGGATTGATCCAGGTAGGGTTCATTGAGCAGTACCGACAAAACGCCATGCTGCACCGGCGTAATGTTTTCATTCTTGCATTCTTCGAAGAACATGGCGTAATGAATCTGGTTGAGGCGTCGCACCAGAAAGCCCGGCCGCGACCATAAACCCTGGTCGTGGAATTTGACTTTCGTCTCCTGGGCGTTGCCTGAGTGCAGATTGTCGTTGTCTCTCTTTCCCATTATGCAGTGAACCTTTTTTGTGCTGGAGTTACTGGAAGCGCGGCGCGAAGCGGCATTGTGTGTCGCTTGCCCGTCACTAAAGTTTACCGGTGCTTTCCGCAATTCTATCGGGAAAAGACGGTATCTGCACTAGCAAATATATACAGTATACTGTCATTTTTCCAAAGAGAAAGAAAATGGCAATCCGTCGCTGCATAAAGCGCGGAAAAGCAGGAAAAAAGCGTGCGCGCAGGTGATTGGGCCGTAATTTTATTACGTTCAAAATGTAAATATTTTCATTCTCCTGTGGGAATTTGTCGATATCCTCAATAGCGGTCGCTCGCCGCCCGAGGAGTCGATTTGCGTTTGCGATGAGTGGCCGGGTGCGCCGGTCTTGTCCGTGCCTTTCAGGAAAAGACCGGGCGAAACAATCAATAACATCGAGACGAATTCCATGATATCTATCAAGCGCAAGAGACTGCTCGGCCCCGCCTGGTTGGTGGCGGTTGCCGTTGCCGCGGTGTCGCCTGCCGAGGCGGCCGTTTACCCGGATCATCCGATCAAATTAGTGGTGCCCTGGTCGCCGGGTGGCGCGACCGATGTGCTGGGGCGCATCCTGGCCAAAGGCCTGACCGAGCAGATCGGCCAGACCGTGGTCGTGGAGAACAAGGCCGGTGCAGGCGGCAATATCGGCACGGCGGCTTTTGTTCGGGAGAAAGCGGATGGCTACGCCCTCATTGTGATCACCAGCTCGACCAATGCCGCCAATCCGCATTTGTATAAGCGCCTGGGGTTTGATGCGCGCAAGGATTTCGCGCCGATTGCGTTTGTCGCCAATATTCCGAATGTGCTGGAAGTGCCGCAGGGTTCCAGGTTCAACTCTGTCAGCGCGCTCATCGATTACGCCAAGTCCAACCCGGGCGCGCTGAACTATGGGTCCGCCGGCGTTGGCTCGTCCCAGCATCTTGCCGCATCGTTGCTGCAACATACCACCGGAACGCAATTTGCGCATATTCCTTACAAGGGCAGCGGCCCGGCGGTC
The DNA here is from genome assembly GCA_040395835.1 of Advenella kashmirensis. Classification (GTDB taxonomy): domain Bacteria; phylum Pseudomonadota; class Gammaproteobacteria; order Burkholderiales; family Burkholderiaceae_B; genus Advenella; species Advenella kashmirensis_B. Next base: position 199,694 of record JBEBPQ010000003.1, on the reverse strand, counting down.
AGCGATCTGTTGGGCAAGCGTCTGGATTTTATGATCGATACCGGATCCATGGCACAGGTCAAGAGCGGCAATCTGACGGCCCTGGCCGTGGCGTCCAAGAAAAGGATTGCCTTTTTGCCCGACGTGCCCACCTTTGAAGAGGCGGGCGTCAAGGATATGATCGCCTCGGCCTGGTATGGTATTGCCGCGCCAGCGGGGACGCCGCCGGAAATCGTAAACAAGCTGAATGTGGCGATCAACAAGGCGCTGGCGGTGCCGGAAACCAGGCAGCAGCTGGAATCCATGGGGGCGCAATTGTCGGACGGGGAGAACACCGCCGCCGGTTTTTCCAAGTTTATTTCGGATGAAATCGAACGCTACGCCGGCCTGGTAAAGATGTCCGGCGCCAAGCCGGAGTAATCGGGGCGGCGCGAAACGGGGCAGGACATGGGCGCAAGACCCATGCGCCTGCCAACTGCCGCGCGGCAGCTAAAATCATGCGGAAACGACACGTCTTGCCGGGCTGTGGTGCGATGGCATGAATGCTATTTGCCCTGCGCATGGCCCGAGGCCATGTCCCATACCTGCTGGCCAATCGGATTTTGCTGTTCCTCAATGATATGAGCCATCAGGCCGACGGAGCGGCCAATCAGGGTCAGCGCCTTGCCCAATTCGGGTGTCAGGCCCATATCCAGCACGATCGCGCCCTTGGCGCCTGTGGCGTTGAGTGGAATCTTTCGGCCCGATTGGCGGGCGGCCGCGGCGGCCAGTTCCACGGCGAATCGCGAGTAGGCGCCATAGTAGCCGCATTCGCGTGCGATCTCGAACATGCGTTCGCAACGCGGATCGCCATCGACGTGAATGGGGTGGCCGACGCCCGGGATGCGGCGCTTGGCGGCTTTATTGGCCGCGACGCATTCCTCGGCGTAACGGCGCAGGTCGTCATCGGTGTAGCTGTCTTGCTTGGGCAGGGCGTCGCGCAGGAAGCGCGCGGCATATTCAATGACGCCCAAAAAGCGCGTGCCGGCGCCGAGCAGTCCGGCGGCCAGCGCGCCCTGCATGGATTCGGGGGCGCCATGCAGCGTCAGGCGTGCCGACAGGGCGCTGGGGGTGAGGCCGTGGTCGGTGGCGCTGACCAGGAACAGATTGAGCATGCGTTTCAATTGCGGGCTGGGAAATTCGCCCAGCAATTCCAGTCCGAGCACGTCGATAAAATCGCGGTTGAACAAGTCATTGACCAGGTCATGGCCCCGCACCAGGATGGAATGGGCGTCGCCGCCGCCGATGTTGCTGTTTAACATATTGTTTCTCCAATGTCGTATTCTTGAATCCTAGCTTCCCTCGTTGCGTCCCCTGGCGCCGCCATGATGCGGCACCCGCCGGGCCGTGGCGAGGGTTTATTCGATGGCCGCGTCCAGCGCGACCACGCCCTTGCCCTCGTTCAGGACAACCAGTGGGTTGACCTCCAGTGATTGCACGTCGCTGCCCATTGCGAGGAACAATGCGGCCAGCCGCCGCATGGCGTCGAGCAGCGCCGTGCGATCGCGCGGCGGCAGGCCGCGATGGCTGGCCAGCCGTCTGGTCACGCGGGTGGCGTCGAGCGCACGCTCGAGCACCGCCGTATCTGCCGGTAGGTGACAGCGGGCGACATCCGCTTCCACCTCGACCCAGACACCGCCGGCGCCGACGGTAAGCACCGGACCGAATACGGCATCGCGGTGAATGCCGACCAGGATTTCCACGCCATCGCTGACCATTTCGGAAACCAGGACACCGCCAATGGCCTGCGCTGCGATGCCATGTTCGCTGGCACTGGCCATGATCTGGGCGAAGGCTTCCCGCACCTGCGCGTCGTTTTGCAAATGCAATTTGACGCCGCCGACTTCGCTTTTGTGCTGCACGCCTTGCGCCACCAGCTTGAGCGCCACCGGAAAACCGATGGCGCCGGCCTGCGCCGCCGCATCGTCAGGCGTGGCCGCCAGGGTTTCACGGGGGGAACGCACGCCGTACTGCGCCAATAGCGCTTTGGCTTGCGCTTCATTGCATGGCAGGGTGGCGGCCGGGCCTTGCGCAGGCAGGCCGTCTGGCGGCATCCGCTCCGTTTCGGGCTCGGTTCGTCGCGCATACCCGCTGATGCGCCTGAGCGCCAGCATCGCGTTGCGCAGACTGTAGATGGGGGCGAAGCCCGCCTGGATCAGCACGTCGTGGGCCGGGCCGCGACGGCTGCTCATCCACACTGGCACGAATGCTTTTTCCCCGGTCTTCGCGACTTCCAGCATATTGCGCACCATGCCTTCGGTGCTGGCCGAATAATTGGAGGTGATGGGATAGAGGACCACATCGACGCCTGGGTCGTTAAACAGGGGCATCAGACATTGGCGGGCCAGTTGCGGGTCGACCAGGGCCTTGGTCGTCAGGTCCACGGGGTTGCTGAGCGCGGCGTAGGGCGGGGCATGTCGGGCCATTTCGGTGATGGTGGCCGGCGCCAGCGTGGCCATGGCCAATCCGGCTTCGCCGACCTTGTCGGCGGACAGCACGCCGGCGCCGCCCGAGGACGAGTACACGCAAATCCGCCGCAGATCGCGCACGCCGGTGCGCGACAGCAGGCTTGCGACATCAAGCAGTTCATCCAGGTCGTCGACGCGGATCACGCCATACTGCGCGAAGACCGCATCGTTGACCACGTCGTCACCGGCCAGCGAGGCGGTATGCGATTGCGCCGCCTTTTTGCCGTAGTCCGAGCGGCCGACCTTGAGGGCGATCAGCGGTTTGCCGGCTTGTTGCGCGGCCTTGGCCGCGGCCACGAAGCGCGTGCCGTCCTTGATGCCTTCCATGACGGTGCAGATCAGATCGGTATCGGGATCGTTGGCGAGCCAATGGATGAAGTCGGCGCTATCCAGGTCCAGTTCATTGCCGGTCGAGAACCAGCGAGAAAAGCATACGCCGCGCTCGTTGCCCTGCATCAGCGAGCGGCCCAGGCCGCCGCCTTGGGTTACCAGGCCGATGCGCGAGAGCTGGCCATTGCGACCGTCATTGCGGAACTCTGTGGAGAAGGTCAGGCCCAGGCGCGGCGCGAGCAGGGTCATGCCGGCGCAGTTAGGGCCATACAGCCGCATGCCGGTACGGCGGGCCAGTGCCAGCATTTCCGCTTCGACATTGCGTCCGGTTTCACCCAATTCGGCGAAGCCACCCGTGAATATGATGGCGTAGCGCACGCCTTTGTCAGCGCAAGCCTGCAGCGTGGACAGGGCGGCCTCGGCCGGCACCAGCAACAGGGCCACATCGATTTCCCTGGCCGGAACCGCCGCGACGCTCGTATGCAAGCTACGCTGCGCCCACTGGCCGCCCTTGGGGTTGACCAGATAAATGTCGCCGTCGAATTCCGAGTGCTCAAGTATGTTCAATACCGTGGTATGGCCCAGTGTGCCGGCCTTGGTGGACGCGCCGACGATCATCAGCGAGCGAGGGCGGGTCAACTGCAGCAGGCTATCGAAGCGATGAGCGCCGGCGGCAGGATTGTCATGATCGATCGGCAAAAGGTACTCGGTCATGCGGCCTCCGTCCTGCATTTCATCAGGGTGGTCCATTCGGATTCGGCCACGACCTCGTCGTTCTGGTTCTTGATGATCCTGTGCATGCAAACCCTGCCGGTACCGGGGCGCTTTTGCGACAAGGTCTTTTCTCCAATTCGCAATTGCACGTATAGCGTATCGCCAATGAATACAGGCTTGCGCCAGCGACATTTCAGTTCGGTCAAAGCCAGGCGCTGGCCGTCCATCAGGCGGTACACCGGCATGCGCGTGGTCAGTCCCGACGCGATGGCCAGGGTCAGCATGCCATGGGCGGCGCGTCGCCCGAACGGGTGGGCGGCGGCAAACACGGCGTCGGTGTGCAAGGCGTTATAGTCGCCGGACAGGCCGGCGAACTGGACGACGTCGGCTTCGGTCACGGTACGGCGCGGACTGGTCCAGTGCTGGCCCGTGGCAAGGTCATCGAAGTAAAGGCGTCTGTTCAGGTGTTCTTCCAGATCAAAAGGCAAGCTCATGCGTAGCGCCCTCCAGTGACATGCACGGTTTCGCCGGTCGTGAAGCCAGCCAGGCGCGAGGCCAGGAACGCCACGGTCGCGGCCACGTCGGCCGGATCGCCCAGGCGCGCCACGGGCGTATTTGATTTGGCGCGTTCGGTCAACTCATGGTAGTCGGAACGTTGTTGCATGCGCGGCGTGGAAATCACACCAGGCGCGACGGCATTGGCGGTAATGCCGAATTTGCCAGACTCGAGCGCGAGCGATCGCGTAAAGCCGATCAGCCCCGCCTTGGCGGTCGAATAGTTGGTCTGGCCCGGATTGCCAAGGTGAGCGCGCGAGGCAATGTTGATGACGCGGCCATAGCGGTTTTCCATCATCAGCGGCAGGACGGCGCGCGTGCAATGAAAGGCGCCAAGCAGCGTGACGTCCAGCACGGCATGCCAGTCTTCCTCTGCCATCTTGGTCAGGTAGCGGTCGCGTGCAAAGCCGGCGTTATTGACCAGCACATCCACTTTCTTCCATTGGTCCACGACCTGCTGGACGGCGTCGCCGATCTGGGCTTTGTTCGTGACATCCGCGCATACGCCCAGCGCCTGGCCGCCCATGGCCCGCAATTTTTCGCAGGCCAGATCGATGGCCTGCTGATTGCTATCGCATATCACCACGTTGCACCCTTCCTCCACGAAGCGTGTCGCCATGGCAAAGCCCAGCGTGCCGGCGCCGCCGGTGATCAGGGCGGTACTGTCTTTTAATCCTAAGTCCATATTCAATATTCCATTCAAAATGTGATGAGAGGCGATGGCCTTGCCGTCAGTCGATATGCAACTGGGCCTTTTCCACCAGCGCTTTGGCGTTGGCGCGTTCCTCGGCCCAGAATGTGGCGAAATCCCCCGGCGTGCTACCGACCAGCGGCGTGTAGATGCGGGCGAAGCGTTCGCGCACCTCGGGGGTTTGCAGGGTTTCGCGCAGCGCGCGGGAGAACTTGTCGATGATGGGTTGCGGCGTGCCCGCGGGCATGACGACGGCTTGCCAGGTCGTGACTTTGAAGCCGGGCACACCCGACTCGGCCACGGTCGGCAAGTCCGGCATGTCGGGCGCCCGCTTGGCGCTGCTAATGGCCAGCGCCCGCAGCGAACCGTTCTGGATGAACGGCGTTGTCGTGGAGCGACTGTCCACCATGAAACTCAGGCGACCGGCGATCAGGTCCTGCAGGGCGGGGGCGCTGCCCTTGTACGGCACATGCGTCAGTTTGGCGTTCAGGGCCAGCGCCAGCGAGGCGCCGGCAATATGCATGGAGCTGCCCTGGCCGGCGGACCCGTAGGTGATATCACCCTGGTTTTTCCTGATATCGGCGATCAAGTCCTGCATGGTCTTGTATGGGGAATCCTTGGGCACGACCACGGCCAGCGGAGAGTCGGTCAGTTGCGTAACCGGCGCAAAGGCTTTGCCGGGGTCTGTCTTTACGTTCTTGTACAGGTACGTGTTGACGGCAAGCGGCCCGACATTGGCCCAGAGCGCGGTATAGCCATCGGGGGCGGCGCCGGCGACGGTCTGATTGGCGATATTGCCGTTGGCGCCGGGCTTGTAGTCGGGTACAACGGGCTGTCCCAGCTTCTTGGCAAGCACGTCCTGCACCATTTTGAAGGCGATGTCCGATGCACCGCCCGGCGAGAAACCGATCACCATGCGCACCGGCCTTTCAGGCCATTCGGCCAGCGCGCTGGTTGCCAGTGTGCCCGCAATAATTGCAGTTGTGATTTGAATCGCAAGTTTCATCCCTGTTTCCTATATTTGAGACCGATCAGACGCTCAGGTCGTATTTGATGTTTTTCAGTTGGGTGTTTTCGTAGATGGCTTCCAGCCCGCGTTCCTTGCCAATGCCCGATTGCTTGTAACCGCCAAAAGGGGCGTCGAAGGAGGTGCGCGCGCCGGTGTTGATTGCCACACTGCCCGCTTGCAGCCCACGCGCCATGCGCAGGGCGCGGCCACCGTCGCGGGTGAAAAGCACGGCCGCCAGGCCATAGCGCGAGTCATTGGCGATGCGCAGTGCATCGGCTTCGTCGTCAAAGCCGATGACCGACTGTACGGGGCCGAAAATCTCATCCTGGGCCGAGCGCATGTCGTTGCGTGAATTGAGCAACAGTGTGGGTTGCACGAAAAAGCCCGCTGCCACGGCCTGATCCGACGCGAGCTTGCCATACGTCGCGCTGCCTGCGCCTTCTTCATCCGCCAGGCGGATATAGGCTTGCACGCGCGCCTGTTGCGTGGCGCTGACCAGTGGGCCCATCTCCGTCGCGGGGTCGGCTGGCGAACCTATCCGCACCGTGTCAAGCCGTGCCTGCAGCCGCTCCAGGAAGGCGTCGCGGATGCCGGATTGCAGCAGCAGGCGCGTGCAGGCAATGCAGACCTGGCCGGAGTTCTTGATCATGTCGCCGGCGGCGACGGCAACCGCTTTGTCCAGCGGGGCGTCGTCGAAGACGATCAGGGGCGACTTGCCACCCAGCTCCAGTGTGACGCGCTTGATATCGCCGGCGGTGGCGGCAAGAATGCGTCCTCCCGTTACGGTGCCGCCAGTGAAGGATACCCGTGCCACCAGCGGGTGCGTGGCCAGTTGCTCGCCAACGCTCGCGCCCGGACCGTTGACGACATTGATGACACCTGGCGGGAAACCTGCTTCCTCGAACAGCCGCGCCAGGGCCAGGGTGGACAGCGGCGTGACTTCCGAGGGCTTGAGGATGACCGTGTTGCCTGCGGCAAGCGCGGGCGCAAGCTTGTTGATTGTCAGCGTCATCGGATAATTCCAGGGCATGACGAGCGCGCAGACGCCCAGCGGCTCGCGCAGGGTGTAGTTAAGGACATCGATGTTGCCGACCGGGATGGTCTCGCCGCGGACCGCGGGAATAATGCCGGCGAAGTAATCCAGCGACGAGGGCATGGCCTTGAGCGATTCCAGCGAATGTGTGATGGGCTTGCCCACGTTCAGCGTTTCGATCCAGGCGATGTTTTCCCGATCGCGCTCGAATAGGACGGCCAGGCGCCGCAACAGCCTGCCGCGTTCGGCCGGCGTTGTCTTGCGCCAATATCGTTCGTAGGCGTCATGCGCGGCGCATACCGCCGCATCGACGTCGGCCGCATCGGCCTGGTGAACTTGGGCCAGGGTTTGCGCCGTGGCGGGATTGAGCGTATCGAAGGTGCGTCCTTCGCCGCCGGCACGCCACTGATCGCCGATCAGCATGGTATAGGGTTGGGTGTCGATGACATTCATTGCGGGGTCCTTAATGCGGAGTGATCATTTGCAGGTAAAGCGCGCGGGTTTCGTCAAGTGTAAGCTGGCGCGGATTGATCGGCATGGAGGCGCTTTGCATGGCGCGAACTGCAAGGTCCTGGGCCTGGGCTTGCGTCAGCGACAGATCGGCAAAATGCGTCGCCAGTTTGGCCCGTTGCGCCAGGGATTCGATGCGTTCGATCAACGCTCGCGCGTCCTCGTGATCGTCCCCGCTGGCGGCTATGCCAAGTTGCCGTGCCGCCGCCGCATAAGGGGCGGGGTGGGTTTGCGCCGTATAGCGCGCCACCACCCGGAATACGGGGGCAAGCACTTCTGCGTGCGCCATGTGCACCTGCGACTCCAGCGGCGTGCACATGGCATGGACCGCATCGACCTTGCTGATGCCGATGGCGACGCCGGCGAGATAAGCACCCATTTGCATATCGGCGCGGGCCGGCAAGCTGTCGGGTTCCGCCAGGACGGCGGGCAGCGCCCGCAGGCATAAGGCCAGGGCGCGCAGCGCCATGGCCTTGCCCGCCGGATTGGGATCGGTATTGATCCACGCCCCCAGGGCGTGCAGTACGGCGTCAAAGCCGCCTTGCACCGTCGCGCGAAAAGGCAGGGTCAGGGTCAGGGCCGGCTGCAGCGCCACCAGGGCCGGGCGTGTGCGCAGTGAGCGGTATAAGTGCTTGGCGCCATCATCGCGCTGGATCAAGGCAGCCGAACTGCTCTCGCTACCTGTGCCGGAAGTTGTCGGAACTGCGAGAAACAACGGGTCGTGGGGCGAGCCGGGCGCAGTCAGCCAGGCCTGGCCCTGCGGCGTGGCCAGGTCGTCGGCCTGCAGTTTGCCCGCCAGGCAGGCGAGCACCACTTTGGCGACATCAATCGCGCTGCCGCCGCCGACGGCGATGATGCTGTCGCTGTTCAGGCGCCGCGCGGTCTCCAGGGCGGCGCGAACCTGTTGCAACGCGGGGTTGGGGACGACGCCATCGTAGACCTGCCAGTCGCAGTGCGCGGTTTGCAGGACATGGGTGATCGCCGGCGCCGTGGCCTGCCATACGGGCGCGTCGGTGATGACCAGGGGGCGGCGCAGTTTTTCACCCGCCGCCCGGACGGCGCGCTGCACTGCCTGCGCTCCCCAGTAGCAATCGCCGGGCCAGCTAATCAGCCCGTCCTCGACTGCGGTATGAACTTGGGTATTGCTGTCTGCCTTCATTTTCTATATAATTTGCTATGCGAATTGGTAATTTGTTTGTTAAATCATCATAAGAAAGGTGGGACACTCATGTCAAGAAGTTTTGCCCCCGCACGCGATGCAGGCGTGCCCAAGGACACGCCGGAGCCGGACCGGCAATTTGTGACGGCATTGGCGCGCGGTCTGGATATCCTGCAGTGCTTCGACGCCGAGCGGCGCATGCTGGGTACCACTGAAATCGCGCAAATGACCGGCCTGGCCCAGCCCACGGTTTGGCGGCTATGCCACACGCTGCAGAAAACCGGTTTTCTCATTCCCGTGCCAGGCAAGGAAAAATTGCAACTGGGCACGGCCGCTATTGCGTTGGGCGCGGCGGCGCTGGCCGGCCAGGAGGCGCTCGAAGTGGTCCGTCCGTTGCTGCAGACTGTCGCGGACCGCTACCAGGTGGCGGTGGCGCTGGGTCGCCGCGTTGGCGACAGTATCGTCTATCTGCTGCGTTGCCAGGGCAACTCGCCGCTGCTCATGAATCTGCGCGTTGGATCGCGCATTCCCCTGTTCCATAGCGCGATCGGCTGGGCCTATCTGGCCAGCTGTTCGGCGGAAATCCGCGGCCATTTGCTGGCCGAGGCAGGCTCGGGCGGCAAGCTTACCAACGCCGCCGAGCAGCAGGCCATGGACGAAGCCATCGCGCAATATCCGGCGCGTGGTTTTGTCTATCACGAACGGCCCAAATACCAGATCAACACCGTGGCCTCGGCGATTTCTCTGCCGGATGGCGAGCGCTTCGTGGTCAGTTGCGGCGGCCCGGCGACCTTGCTGCCGCAAGCGCTCATGCTCGAGGAAGTCGGACCGCTGATGAGTCAGCTGGCACGGGAATTGCATCCCATCCTGTTGCTTGGAAAAGATCTATGAGCGAGGAAATCCAGGGCATCCCGGATAGCCCGGCCCCGGCGCATTTGCGTCAGCCGAAGGTACCCGCGCAGTGGCCGACCCGGCTCACCCGCTTGCTGGGAATTCGCTGGCCCATGCTGCTTGGCGGCATGATGTGGTTGTCCGATGCGCGTCTGGTCGCCGCCATGGCGCGGGCGGGCGGCATGGGGTTTATCACGGCGCGCAGTTTTTCCAGCGATGTGCAGTTCCGGGAAGCGTTGCGGCAATGCCATGTGTTGAGTGGCGGCTTGCCTTTCGGCGTCAATTTGACGCTCTCGCGCCGCATGGCGCAAAACGAAGCGATGCTGGCGCGATTGCGGATCGCGTTGGAGGAAGGCGTGCGCTTTTTCGAGACCGCCGGCCTGCCGCCGACGTCGCTGCTGCCGCTCCTGCGGGAGCGGGATGTGGTTGTGATCCACAAGTGCGCGCATGTGCGCCATGCCGTCGCGGCGCAAAAAATGGGGGTGGACGCCGTCACGCTGGTGGGCATGGAAGAGGGCGGGCATCCCGGCAGCAATCCCTTGCCCACGTTTCTGAACGGCGCCTACGCGCTTGAGCAATTGCATATTCCTTTGGTGCTCGGCGGCGGCATCGGCCATGGTCGGCAAATCGCGGCGGCGCTGGCGCTGGGTGCCGACGCGGTGACGATGGGCAGCATTTTTACCCTGGCCGCGGAGGCGCCGGCCCATCGCGACTACAAGCAACGCGTTGCGCAAACGGACCAGCACGGTACCCGTGCCGTGCTGGGCAGCCTGGGCGACACCTGGCGCGTGATCGACAATGCCAATGCCCGCAAGGTGGCGGCGCTGGAAGCGGCAGGCGCGCGCACCTATCAGGCATTCGGCGAGCTGATCAGCGGCGCCCGCACGCAAGCCCTGGCCTATGGCGAAGGCTTGCATGAAGAAGGCATGTTATCGATGGGGCCGGCGGTCGGTTTTGCCCGCTCGGTCGTTCCTGTCTCCAGCATCGTGGCGCGGCTGCAACGCGAGTTTGTCGAAGCCAGTCACCGCTTCCGAACCCTCGTTGGCCCTGAAGCGGGTCTCTGAGGCGGGCTGTCTCGCGGGGCCGATGGCCGACGACGCGATCCTCGCCGTTTCCAGGATCCGCGGCGCTTGCTTTTCCTGTTCATGACAATCCCTGTCAGGCACTGGCCTGGCGGGGATTTTTTTGATCGCTGGCGGACAGTGAGCCAGCGATATTGCGCGGGGCGTGGCAGCTTCGCATTGACATCGAAAACATCCAGCCGTTATCATTATTCAAATAAATGAATTTATAATTCGCATAGCAAATAATTGGTTAAAAAATCAATGAGGGCAGTGCCCGCTTATTCAATCCAGAGGAGACAATGAATGAAATTCGCTTCGCAGTTACTCGGCACGGCGCTGGCCGCCGGCCTTGCCCTTCACGCCCAGGCGGCAGATTGGCCAGCCAAGCCGATCCGGGCGGTCATCGGTTTTGCGCCAGGCGGTCCTTCCGACATCGCATTCAAGATGATGCAGGACGAGCTCAGCAAAAATCTGGGCCAGCCGGTGGTGCCCGACTACAAACCGGGCGCGAATGGCAATATTTCGCTGCATGCGGCGGCAGGCGCGGCGCCGGACGGCTACACCATTCTATGGACCAATGCGGCCACCATTGGCGTGAACCAGTATCTGTACAAGGACTTGAAGATTGACCCCGCCAAGGCTTTTGCGCCGGTGGCACAGTTGACGGATTCGCCACTGGTGGTGGTGGTGCCCAAGCAGTCTCCGTACCAGACCATGGCCGACCTGATCGCCGCGATCAAGAAAGACCAAAGCAAGCTCAACTATGGCTCACCGGGCTATGGTAGCTCGGCGCATACGGCGGCATCGTCGCTGGCGCTTGCCCTCGATGCCAAGTTGACCCATGTTCCCTACAAAGGCAGCGCCCCGGCCCTGCAGGATCTAATGGCGGGCCGGCTGACCTTCATGATCGACAGTCGTTCCAGTTCCTTGCCGTATATCAAGGATGGCATGTTGCGCGCACTCGCGGTAAGCGGAGCCAGGCGCGTTAAGGATCTGCCGCAATTGCCGACCATCGCCGAGTCGGGTGTGCCTGGTTTCAAGGTGACGACTTGGCAGGCGGTTGTCGTGCCCACGGGTACGCCCAAGCCGATCATCGACAAGCTGGCCGCGGCCATTCGCAAGACCGTGGCCGACCCGGCCGTGCAGGCGCGCTTTGAAAACATTGCCACGCCGCTGGTGCAAAGTTCGCCCGAGGCCTTCGGGCAGTTCTGGGCCGAGCATCGCGAGGCGACACGCGATCTGGTGGAGCGCGCCAATCTGAAAATCGAATAATGATCTACATCAACCCAATACCGGAGAAGACAAGATGACGGAGAAGTCAGGATGAGCCATATCGATCTCACCCCTGAGCAGCAGGAGCTCAAGGATAGTATTCGCCGCTTTATGCGCAAGGAAGTGGTGCCGATTGTCGATCGGCATGAAAAAGCCCGGACCTTTCCCTTCGAGCTGATGCCCAGGCTGGCGCAGTTAGGCTATTTGGGTGGCAATCTGCCCGAAGCCGATGGCGGCATGGGGATTGACATGCCCACCTGGGCCATGATGATGGAGGAACTGGGTTATCACTGGCTTTCGCTGCGCACGATCGTGAATATCACCAACGGCTCGATCAAGCGGCTGGCCGCCTACGGTTCCGAGGCGCAGAAAAAGCGCTATTTGACGCCATTGCTGGCCGGGCAGCTCAAGGTGTGCACCGGCCTGACCGAACCCGATACCGGCTCCAATGTCGCCGGCATCCAGACCCGCGCGGAATTGGCGGGCGACGCGTGGATCATCAACGGGCGCAAGCTGTGGATCACCAACGGTTGCAATGCGGAGGTCGCGATGATCGTGGCGCGCACCTACAGCCCCGATTGCGACGGCAAGCTCTCGACCTTTATCGTGGAGCGCCAGCAGGCCCGCTACGATGTGCGCAAGCTGGATACCATGGTCCTGCGCTGCACGGGCACGGCGGAGCTCGGTTTCAGCGATGTGCGCATCCCCAGGGAGAACCTGGTGGGGCAGCAGGGCGCGGCGCTCGCTGGCACGCTCAAGGGCCTGGACGCCGCAAGGCTGAACATCGCCATGGGCGCGGTGGGCGCGGCGCAGGCCGCCCTGGATCTTTCCATCGACTATGCCAGACAGCGCAAGCAGTTCGGGCGGCCCATCGGCAGTTTCCAGCTCATGCAGAAACACATTGTCGATATGACGGTGCGTGTCGATGCCGCCCGCGCCCTTGGCATGCGCGCCGCGCATGCGCTGGAAGCCGGCAAGGATGTACGGCAGGCATGCTCGATCGCCAAGTTGTACGCCACCGAAGCGGCGCATGAGGTGGCGAACATGGCGCTGCAGGTCCATGGCGGCCTGGGTTATTCCGAGGACTATCCGATAGAGCGTATCTTCAGGGATACCCGTGGCGGCATGATCCCCGAAGGCACCACGGAAATTCAGACGCTGATCGCCGGCCGCGAAATCCTGGGCCTCAACGCCATCGCCTGATCCCCCGGCGATCCAAACCGCCGCCGGCCAAGGCATGGCGGCGGTTTGGCTATCCGCCTATTTTCCCGCAAAATGCCGGGCATAAACACTATACTAGGTGGCTTGATCCTCCCATTTTTCCGGTCTTGTCATCCATGTCCAAAAACACTTTGCTGCTTATTCAGGCGGGAACACCGCCAGACCCGATCCGCCGGCAGGAAGGCGATTTGCCGCAATGGTTCCTGGCGGCACTATCTAGTACCGGGCAGGACATGGACGTGACAAGGGTCTTCGAGGGCGAGCCGCTGCCGGCGCCGGGCGCGCACCGAGCCGCGATCATCACCGGGTCCTGGTCCATGGTGACCGATCGCCTGGACTGGAGCGAGGCGACGGCGCAATGGATCCGGGAGGCGATGGCGATTGCCATGCCTATCTTCGGCGTATGCTACGGTCATCAGTTGATGGCGCATGCCTTGGGCGGCAAGGTCGGGTACCATCCGCAAGGCGTCGAGATAGGTTGCCTGCCGGTCAGCCTTCATGACAAGGCCGTTGCCGATCCATTGGTCGGCGCGCTGCCGCCGAAGTTCAAGGCGAATCTGACGCACCGGCAGACGGTGCTGACACCGCCAGACGGCGCGCAGGTGCTGGCCAGGTCGGCGCATGATCCGCATCAGATCATACGCTACGGGGATCACGCGCTTTCCACCCAGTTCCATCCCGAATTTACACCAGCCATTCTCGCCGCCTGCATCCGGCGCAATGCCGAGGGCTTGCGCGAGGCCGGACACGATCCCGCCGCCCTGTGCGAGGCGCTGGCCGATACGCCGCATCCCAGGAGCCTGCTTGCCCGCTTCGTTGAGCGCTATTGCACGACGGCCACTGCCGCTGCGCTGGCCAGCCAATAAGGGCTGTCTTGCCGCCGGCGTCTCCCGGACGGAACCCAACGGGTATGAGGCTGTCCGGCCAAGGGCGCCGGCGCCGGGCGTGCGGGACGATTTGTATATGTCACGGCGATGCGGCAGAATAGGGGTAGTGATCGAAGATTTCGATGTCACCATTGATCGAGAAACCGTTATCGAACCAGCACACGATCTGCGCGAGCAAACAGGTATGGCAAATGGATAAGTTAAAACACCCGGTGTTTCAATTGGGCATGGCGGCATGGCTTTCCTGCGGTGTATATCTGGGGATCGTCAACAGCGAATGGATACTGTTCGGGCTGGTGATCATTGCGCTGATCGGCCTTGCCCTGTTCATCAACAGCCGGCCGGAGAAAACCGGCAAGGACAGGAAACAGGAAAAGCCGCCTGGATTCATCTGGCGCTCCGGCCTGGTCGGTATCGGCGTGCCGGTGCTGGTCGCCATCTACTGCCTGATTCTGGTGCGCCAGGAAGCCGACGCCACGGCGTACCGCACCATCAATACCAGCCTGCCCATCGTGAATACCGAGATCCGCAACGTCATCAAGGAAGCAATGGCCGATGGAGAACTGAGCAGTCGCGAATACTCGGACATCATGGCGCTGATCGTCAAAAGCCAGACCATCGTGAGAATCGAGCCGTCGCAGGATCTGGAGAAAGAGCGCGAACGGCTGCGTTTGGTCCTGGAAACGCGCTAGGCGGGCCCGGTGCGCATGTGAACGCGCGGCCGCGGCCACGCCCCGCCCGTGGGCGCCAGCGGGGCTGGCCCTTCGAGCATCGCCCCGGCGGATCTAGGGGAAAACCATAGATTGCGCTTCCCCGCAAGACGTCTATCATAGCCGTGTTGATGAATTGGTCTGGCAGGAGAGATCAAGCTGGCTTGACGCCGACGGAGCAACCACCCCGGAAACTCTCAGGCAAAAGGACTGTCCGACCACAACAATCTGGAGAGAGGCATTTGACTGCCCACCGAAGGGGAACCGGCGCCAGCCGGTGAAGCTCTCAGGTACCGTGACAGATGGGGTATACGAATCATGTGGTTTGTATTCACCTCAATTCTGGATCGATATGTCACGAATCGCCATTATCGGTGCCGGCATCACCGGCATCACCACTGCATATACCCTCAACAAGCTTGGCTACGACGTCACTGTGATCGATAAGCACCGCGACCCGGCCATGGAAACCTCGTTCGCCAACGGCGGACAGCTCTCGGCCAGCAATGCCGAGGTCTGGAACAGCGCGTCCACCCTATTGAAAGGACTGCGCTGGATCGGCAAGCGCAACGCGCCGCTGTTGCTCAATCCGGCGCCGAACTGGCACAAGTACAGCTGGCTGGCCGCGTTTGTCGGGAATATCGGCAATCATGAAGCCAATACCATCGAAACCACCCGGCTGGCCATAGCGGCGCGGGCGCACTTGTATGAAATGGCGGAGCAAGAGAATATCCAGTTCGATCTCGAGCGGCGCGGCATCCTGCATATCTACCACGACAAGCCCAGTTTCGAAAAAGCGCTCGAGAGCAACCGGCTCCTGCAGCGGGGCGGCCTGGAGCGCTACCCCGTGAGCGAATCCGAAGCCCGGGAGATTGAGCCGGCGCTGACGCAGGGGTGCTATGCGGGACTGTACACGCCGTCGGATGCCACCGGCGATATCCATAAATTCACCTCGGGCCTGGCGCGGGCCTGCGCCCGCCGTGGCGTGCGCTTCGAAATGGATGCGAACGTGGCCAGTATTGGCCGGGATCAGGCGACGGCGCGCTATCGCTTGTCCCTGGCGCGTTACGACGGCACATCCACCGACCTGGAAGCCGACAGGATTGTGGTGTGCGCCGGCACAGGAAGCCGCGCGATCGCCAGGATGCTGGGTGACAATGTCAATATCTATCCGGTAAAGGGATATTCCATCAGCGTCCACCTGGACGACGAGGCCAGCGTGGCGGCCACGCCCCGGGTCAGCCTGCTCGATGAGGACGCGAAAATCGTCACCAGTTTCCTGGGCGACCGGTTCCGGGTGGCGGGGACGGCCGAATTCAACGGCTACAACAAGGATATTCGCGCCGACCGGGTACAGCCATTGATCGACTGGACGCGACGGTTATTCCCGGGTATTGCGACCCGACGCATCGTACCCTGGGCCGGACTGCGGCCCATGACCCCGAGCATGATGCCGCAGGTATGCGCAGGCAGCAAGCCCGGCGTGTTCTACAATACCGGCCATGGCCACTTGGGCTGGACGCTGTCGGCGGCGACCGCGCAGATGCTGGCGGGCCTGATGACATCCGGGTCCGTCGACAGCGCGGGTATGCTGCAGCAGGCATAGATTGCGCGGTCGGGAACGGCCAGGGCCGACTGCCGGCCACCATTGTTTGTAAAATGCAAACAATAACCCTGTTGATGGAGCGATCTTGGACCGATTCGATGCGATGCGCGCATTCGCCAGAGTGGTGGAGGCCGGCAGCTTTACCAAGGCGGCGGAGACCCTGCACATGAGCAAGACCAGCGTGACCCAGCTTGTGCAGCAACTGGAGGCGCGCTTGCGGGTGCGGTTGCTCAATCGCACCACCCGCAAGGTCAAGGCGACCGCGGATGGCGTCGCCTATTATGAACGCGTCACCCGGCTGCTGGCCGACATGGACGACGCCGAAACCAGTCTGTCGGGCGCGGCGGCGCAGCCGCGCGGGCGCCTGCGCGTTGATGTGCCCAGTCCGCTGGCAAGCATGATCCTGGTGCCGGCGCTGCCGCAGTTCCATGCGCGCTATCCGGACATCCAGCTCGACCTGGGTGTCAGCGATCGCATGGTGGATCTGATCGGCGATAACGTCGATTGTGTCCTGCGGGGCGGGGAAATGACGAATTTGTCGCTGGTGGCCCGGCATGTCGGTGACTTGCCGCTCGGCGTCTTTGCGGCGCCGGCCTACCTGGCGCGGGCCGGGATGCCAGGGCATCCCGAGGACCTGGAGGCGACGCATCACCGCATCGTGGGTTTTCTCTGGTCGCGCCTGGGGAAGGCGTTGCCGTATGCGCTGCATCGCGGCGCAGAAGCGGTCACGGTGCATGGCGAGTACGTGGTGGCGGTCGACGATGGCAATGCCTATCTGGCAGCCGGCCTGGCGGGCCTGGGCATTCTCTGGCTGCCCGAATACATGGCCGCAGGCCCGCTGGCGCAAGGCCGCTTGCGGCGACTGTTTCCAGAGTGGCGGCTGGACCCCATGCCCATGTATGTGGCGTTTCCGCCGAACCGGCATGTGAGTGCGAAACTGCGCGTATTCATCGACTGGATCGTCGAACTGATGACGCAACACGCCCCCGTGGTTTTACCAAATGTCGGCGCCAATGGCCGACAGCGCCAGGCGGCCGCGCGGCACAATCGCCAAATGCATTTCCCCGACCACAAGGAGCCATAAATGTCCCCCGCGCCTTTGCCACAGGATGCCATCCGGTACTGGCACGAACCGGTACTGGGTGGCATCGATTTGTTGATGGCAAATTGTCTCACCCATCGGTTTGCCCGTCATGCGCATGAGGAGTTCGTGTTGGCGGTATTCGAGCGCGGGGCAGAGCACATGGAGGCCGAAGGGGGCAGTCTGGTGGCCACCGCGGGGTCGGTGCTGCTGATCCCGCCGGGGATCGCGCACACGGGCCGCTCCGCCACCGCGGATGGCTGGTCCTATCGCGCTTTTTATCCACGCGCGGACCTGGTGCATGACGTCAGCACCGATATGTTCCGGGAGCGGGTTCGCGCAGCGGCACTGCCATTGGGATTGTACGCTGACAGGCGCTTGTTCAGGCGGCTGCAGCAGGCGCATCGAGAGTTTTGCGTCAAGGCCTCTGGGCTGGATCTGGCGGTGGAACTGGTGGGCGCGTTGCGGGTGTTTCTTGCGTATGCCGCGCCCAATGCCGCGCGCAGCCGCCTTGGGAACGAGAGCCGGGCGGTGGGCATGGCCAGGGAATTCATCCATGCCCATTATGCCGATCCGATCAGCGGCGCCGAGATCGCCGCGGTGGTCGGCCTGAGCCTGCCGCATCTGATGCGCGTGTTTTGCGCCAGCACCGGCGTGCCGATCAATGTTTATCTCAACACGGTTCGCCTTGGTCATGCGCGCCGGCGGCTTCGCGCTGGCGAACTGGCGGCCGATGTCGCGGCGGGCGTCGGATTCACCGACCAGAGCCATCTGATCCGCCGCTTTCGGGAGGCGTACGGTGTGACGCCGGGTCAATATGTTCGCGATAGCGCGGCAAAGGCGGCGTTCAGTCTTCCCAGTCGAGAATGACTTTGCCGCTTTGACCCGACAGCATCGCGGCAAAGCCCGCTTCGAACTGCTCCACCGGGTAGCGATGCGTGATGATGGGACTGAGGTCCAGCCCGCTTTGCAGCATGGCGACCATTTTGTACCAGGTTTCGAACATTTCGCGACCGTAAATGCCCTTGATTTCCAGTCCCTTGAAAATAACCTGATTCCAGTCGATCGCGGTATTGGCCGGAGGGATGCCCAGCAGGGCGACCTTGCCGCCATGGTTCATATTCTCCAGCAGGGCGGTGAAGGCCGAGGGCACGCCCGACATTTCCAGGCCCACGTCGAAGCCTTCGTGCATGTGCAGCGCAGCCATGACGTCCCGCAGGTTTTCGCGCGATATATTGACCGCGCGGGTGGCACCCATTTTCTCGGCCAGCGCCAGGCGGTAGTCATTGATATCGGTGATGACGATATTGCGGGCCCCGACATGGCGGGCGATGGCGGCCGCCATGATGCCGATGGGGCCGGCGCCGGTGATCAGTACATCTTCGCCGACCAGATTGAACGATAGCGCGGTGTGCGTGGCGTTGCCGAAGGGATCGAAGATCGCGGCCATATCGTCGGAGATGTCATCGGGAATGCGGAACGCGTTGAATGCGGGGATGACAAGATACTCGGCGAACGCACCCTCGCGGTTGACGCCCACGCCCACGGTATTGCGGCACAGGTGGCGGCGGCCGGCGCGGCAGTTGCGGCAGAAACCGCAAGTGATATGGCCCTCGCCCGAGACGCGGTCGCCGATCTTGAAGCCACGGACTTCCTGTCCCATATCGACGATTTCCCCCACGTACTCGTGACCCACATGCATGGGCACCGGAATGGTTTTCTGGGCCCAATCGTCCCATTTCCAGATATGGATGTCGGTTCCGCAAATGGCGGTTTTCTTGATTTTGATAAGAACGTCGTTATGTCCCATTTCCGGCTTTTTGACGCGGGTAAGCGTCAGGCCGGGGGAGGGAGTCAGTTTTGCCAACACTTTCATGATGTTTTGCCTGTTCAAAGTTTTACGATTGGCGATCCTGGGGATCGACGGAGCGCATGCCGCGGACCTGTCCCATCGTCCCGCCGGGCGCTGCCATTCGCGCTGCCTGGGCGCGGTTAGATCGCGCCCAGCGCCTTGCCGACCTTTGCGAATGCCGCCACCACTTGGTCGATTTGCTGCGGCGTGTGCGCGGCGCTCATCTGCGTGCGGATGCGCGCCTTGCCCTTGGGCACGACGGGATACGAGAAGCCGATCATATAGATGCCTTCGGCCAGCAACGCATCGGCCATGCGGCCGGCCAGTTGCGCGTCGCCCAGCATCACCGGAATGATGGGGTGGTCCTGGCCGGCCAGTTCGAAGCCAAGCGCGGACATGTCGCGGCGGAAATGCTCGCCGTTTTCCTTGACGCGGCGCCGCAGCTGGGCGCCTTCCTGGCTGTCGAGCAGCGAGAGCACCTGGATCGACGCCGCGGCGATATTGGGCGCCAGCGTATTGGAAAATAGATACGGGCGCGAGCGCTGGCGCAACAACTGGACAATTTCCTTGCGGCCCGAGGTGTAGCCGCCGGATGCGCCGCCCAGGGCCTTGCCCAGCGTGCCGGTGATCACATCGACCCGGTCGGCCACGCCACAGTATTCCGGCGTACCGCGACCGTGTTCGCCGATGAAGCCCACGGCATGGGAATCGTCGACCATGACCAGCGCGCCATATCGGTCGGCCAGGTCGCAAATGGCGCGCAGGTCGGCGATGATGCCGTCCATGGAAAAGACGCCGTCGGTGGCGATCAGCTTGAAGCGCGCGCCAGCCTGGTCGGCGGTCTGCAATTGCGCCTCCAGGTCGGCCATGTCGTTGTTGCGATAGCGATAGCGCCGTGCTTTGCTCAGGCGCACGCCATCAATGATGGACGCGTGATTGAGCTCGTCGGAAATAATGGCATCGTCTTCTGTGAGCAGGGTTTCGAACAGCCCGCCGTTGGCATCGAAGCAACTGCCGTAAAGAATGGTGTCTTCGGTGCCCAGGAAGGCGGAAAGCGCGTGTTCCAGTTGCTTGTGCACGCTTTGCGTGCCGCAGATGAAACGCACCGACGCCATGCCGAAACCGTAGCGATCCAGGCCCTCGCGTGCCGCCAGGACCAGGCGCGGATCGTCGGCCAGCCCCAGGTAGTTGTTGGCGCAGAAGTTCAGTACCTTGTCGCCGGCGGCCAGGTCGATCTGCGCCGACTGCGGGCTGCTGATGATCCGTTCTTCCTTGTAGAAGCCGTCGGCGCGGATTTGGTCGATGGTCTTGCGAAGATGGTCAAGAAATTGTTCACGCATGGGAGCTCGTCCTTGTGTTTCCAGTGGGGATGAGTCCATAGTACTGCGATGCCGGCGATCTGGATTGGACAATCATGATTTGGCGGCAAGGTCGCCAGGGATTGTTTTGCGTCCCGCTGGTCGCCATTGAAGGCTTGCGCCAGGGTTGGAGCGGCCGTGTGGTATTAGGCGCCTGCTCCGTCCATAAAATAAACCACCATTCTGAGATGCCGATACTCATCCACCACCAACGTTTCGTATGCAACGGCCTGAGGGGCGCCTTCTGTGCGATAAGCGCTAATGCCGCGTCGGGCTTGCGGACTGTCCATGGATTGCCACCAGCGTCGAAAGTCTGGCGACAGTGCTTTCAGCGTCTGTACCAGCGCCAGCATGGATGGGTCTTCCGGTACCGCCGCGACATCGGCACGGAACTGCGCGAGCAGGCATGCCGCATCATTGTTCCAATCGGGCAGCCGTTGTCGCATTTCGGGATCGGCAAAGACAAGATGCAGGAAGTTGCATTGCTCGCGGGGGCGATGACTGAAACCGAACACTTGGTCTGCGGTGGCATTCCAGGCAATGACATCCCAGCGTAAATTAAGCACATAGGCCGGGCGTTCATGCAAATCGTCCATCATTTGCTGGATAAGGGGCGTCACCGTTACCCATTGTTGGGCCTCCAGCGGCGGTGGGCGTTTGTGCGCCAAAAGAAACAGATGGCAGCATTCGGCATCGTTTAGTCTGAGCGCTTTGGATACGCTCAACAGGAACCGCTCCGATACTTGGATATCGCGCCCTTGTTCGAACCAGGTGTACCAGGTCAACCCCACGCCGGCCAGGGCGGCCACTTCCTCTCTTCGCAAGCCCGGCGTGCGGCGATAACCCGTAGAGGGTAGGCCGACATCGGCCGGCGTCAGTTTTTTTCGGTGCCGCGTCAAAAATTCCGATAAATCGGGCTTGGTGCGACGGGGACTGTGTTGGACCATGGCTATTGGCTATAGTAATAGGATAAACAATTAAATTGTAATGGGATTATATTGGATCGAAAATGGCGTTTCCGCAAGCGATTTAAACCACCGGGAGACGCTCTTGAAAGCGATGAACAATTTTTCCGACAATGTGCAAACCCATGGGCAGGAAGTCCATGCGTCAAGTCCAGGCGCGCGGCGCGCCACGATTCGCGAATGGCTGGGATTGGCGCTGTTGGCATTGCCAACGCTGCTGCTTGGCCTGGACCTGACACTGTTGCATCTCATGCTACCGGCGCTAGCGGCGGATTTGCATCCGACAAGCGTGCAGGCGCTCTGGATTGTCGATGCCTATGGCTTTATGATTGCCGGCTTTCTCATCACAATGGGCACGCTGGGGGACCGTATCGGGCGGCGCAAGTTACTGATGATTGGCGCCACGGCATTCGGCGCCGCTTCCATCATGGCCGCCTATGCAAGCAGCGCGGCCATGCTGATCGCCGCCCGGGCTGTCCTGGGCGTGGCCGGCGCCACGCTGATGCCGTCGACGCTGGCGTTGATCAGCAATATGTTTGCCGCGCCGCAGCAGCGTGCGATGGCAATAGGGGTCTGGGCCACTATGTTTGCGTTCGGCATGGCTGCTGGCCCCCTGGTCGGAGGGGTTGTGCTCGCGCATTACCGGTGGGGCGTCGCTTTCTTGGTTGCTCTGCCTGTCGTGATGCTGCTTTTGATGGCCGCCCCGTTTTTTCTGCCCGAGTATCGCGCGCCGCAGCGGGACATGCTGGATTTGCCGAGTGCCGCGCTGTCTCTGCTGGCGCTTCTGCCTATCATCTACGGCATTAAACTGATCGCCAAGGATGGCATTACGTCCTTGGCCACGATCAGCATGGTAGCCGGAGCGATATTTACACTAGTGTTTATCCGCCGTCAGCGGCGGTTGACGCACCCGCTTGTTGATCTGGCGCTGTTTTCCTGCCGGGCGTTCAGTATTGCCTTGCTGGTGTTGCTCGTCGGGCTGGTTGGCGTCGGTGGGACCATGCTATTGGTGACGCAGTATTTACAGCTCGTTCTTGGCCTGTCTCCGTTGGCCGCCGGCATGTGGATGGGGCCGCCGGCCATTGCCATGCTCATAGGTGGTATTGCCGCGCCGTTGCTGGCCAGGAAGGTGCGGCCTGGCTATGTGATGGCGGGTTCGCTGGGGCTTTCTGTCGTGGGCTATCTGATGCTGGCGCAACTGGATCGCTCTGCGTACGGCATCGAGTGTGTCGCGGTGGCGTTCACGCTGGTGTATTTCGGGCTCGGAACGATTGCGGCACTGGGCACGGATCTGGTGATCGGCGCGGCGCCCGCGGAAAAAGCCGGCGCGGCATCGGCGATGTCGGAAACGGTGCAGGAACTGGGCCTGGCGTTAGGCATCGCTACGCTAGGCAGCGTGACGACAGCCGTATATCGCAACGAGATGGCCAGCCAGCTCGCCGTGATCACGGGCGCGGATTTGCAACGAACCGTTTTCGATGGGCTCGCCGCAGCGACATCCGCTTCGCAGGCATTGCCTGCCGGGGTGCTGGAGCAGGCGCAAGCAGCGTTCATGAGCGGCTTGAATACGGCGGCGGCGAGCCTTGCGGTCGGTATCGCTATTCTGGCAGGCGTGGCGGCGGTAACGCTGCGGCATATTGACGCCGTAAAGACATAGGCGATCATTGCGAATCAGAAAAGGCGGCAGTGGCGTCATGTGCTCGCTCGTCAGAAAATGGGTGGTCTTGGTCTCTCTCGCGACCAGCCCATATCGCCGCCTAGCTTGCGGGCGCGTCAGCCAGCCTCGCTTGTTGCCGGGCCTGGGCCTGGATCATGCGGGCCAGGGCGGCGGCGGGTTCGCCAAGCTGTGCCGCGGCCCGATGCACGAGACCGATGTCCCGGTGGAATGTCTGGCCACCCAGGTCGATGGCGCGCACAACTGCGGGCCACTTGCGATAGTGCCCGGTTTGCGGCGCCAGGGCAACGCCCACGCCGTTGGCGACCAGCTTGACAATCGCTTCCAGCTCATCGACTTCGCAAACCTCCTGGACCCGCAGGTGATGGCTGCGCAGGAAGCGGTCGACTTGGCGGCCACCGAAGGATGCGCGGTCATAGCGGATAAACGGCTGCGATGAAAGCAGCGCCAGCCAGTCGCCGCCGGCCAGCTTGCGCGGCACGATCAGACGGAACGGCTCATGCACCAGGTTGATCCAGCGCAGATCGCTTTGTAGGGAAAACGGCGGACGAATGACGGCCGCCATGTCCAGCTCGCCGGCATCGACCCGGTTCACTAGCTCCATGGACAAGCCTGGCACAACGCGGGAGCGGTAGCCTGGCCATTCCCGGTGGAATCCGGCCAGCGCATCGGGCAACACCGAGCGCTGCAGAGAGGCAATGGCGCCAATCGTAATGACCGCATGCGCCGTCGTATCGCAGGGCGCGGATCCCAATTGCTCGTAGCGCTGTATCAGGTCCTGGGCCTGGGCCAGCAACTGCCGGCCCATGTCGTTGAGACGGGCGTTGCGGCCCGCGCGCTCAAACAGGGGGTAGCCGAACTTCTGTTCAAGGCGCTGAATCTGCGCGCTGACCGCCGCCTGCGTCAGGCCGATACGGTTGCCGGCGGCGGCGAAGGTACCTTCCTGGGCGACGGCGATCAGGGTCTTGAGTTCGCGAATCATTCATCAATTCCTTTTGTGTATTTCACAAATATATATTGATTTTATTTTTGATTTAACATGATTACAATGGCAATACTCCCAATTTGCAACCGGGGTCTTGGCGCCGTTCGGGCAGCCGGACCCGTCGGCAACGATAGGCGAACCCTCGGGCAGGACCCCGGGCGTCAAAGGCTCCGGATTGCCTGCCAACGATCAATCAACATCAAGGAGCAGACCATGCATCTTTCCCCCTTTCACTTGGCGATTCCGGTCCATGATCTTCCCGCTGCGCGCCGTTTCTACGGCGAAGTCTTCGGCCTGGAAGAAGGGCGTTCGAGCAAGCAGTGGGTGGATTTCAATTTCTACGGACACCAATTGGTGATCCATGAACATCCCAGGATGGCCTACCAGGAGCATGCGCATTCCAATTCGGTCGACGGGCATGATGTGCCGGTGCCGCATTTTGGGATCGTGCTGGGATGGGAGCAATGGGAGGCGTTGGCCGATCGGCTGAAGTCCTGTGGTACCCAGTTTGTGATCGAGCCGTATATCCGCTTCAAGGGCGAGGTCGGCGAACAGGCCACGATGTTCCTGTTGGATCCCTGTGGCAACGCGCTGGAATTCAAGGCGTTCAAGGACCTGGGGCAGTTGTTCGCGAAGTAGGCAAGGGCCCGCGATGCCGGTGCAAAGCGGCCGGCCTGTTTGATTGAGGACGTTGTTGGCGAGGACGGCCAGCGCTGATCCGCTGTTGTTCAACCGTACCCGCCGTGGCGGGGCGGTCTTGCATCGACCGTTGTCCATGCACAACGCAGGCGCTTTTTGCGCTTGTCAAGTAGTAATTACTCCGCTAGTATTTACGCATCGCTTTGCTATAAAGCGGCATTGTTTTTTTCAACCACCACCTAAAGGGAGTCAGTCAATGGCAACGGCACATAACTTTTTCCCGTCTCGGGATTTGCGACATTGAGTTGCCTCTCGATTAGGTCGGCTTTCATCTTCCAGACGTAGCTCCAATCATACGCGCAGTGAACTGAACCTCGATTTCATCGAGGCGATGGGCTGTCGTCGTCACTTTCTTCTCCAATGCTATACCGCAAGCGCATCGTGCGCCCGGGGTGTTTTCAATGATTCAAAAAAAACTTGATTTTCGAGGCCACGCCTTCAAGCGCGTGTTGTCTTTTACGCTTGCCCACTGGCGCAAGCAGCCTTTGCGTGTGCTATTGATCGCGGCGTTGGTGCTGTTGTCGGCGGTTGCCGATGTATTGACGCCGTTGTACGCCGGCCGTCTGATTGATGCGGTCGCATCAAACGCCAGTGGCGCCGACGTCGCCTGGGATGCCGCCGTCATGGCGTTCTGGTTGTTGACGGCATTGGGCCTGACCGGCACTTTGAGCCGGGAGCTGACTTTCCTGAACATCATTTCGCTCACATTGAAAATGATGAGTGAAATCGCGTCGGACGCCTTCCACAGGGTGCAGCGTTTTTCCACCGACTGGCATGCCAACAGCTTTGCGGGCTCCACTGTCAGGAAAATCACACGTGGCATGTGGGCGATAGACCTGCTTAACGATACATTGCTGGTGGCGCTATTGCCTTCCATCGCCATGCTGGTCGGTGCGACAATCCTGTTGAGCGTGCAGTGGCCCGTCATGGGCCTGGTGGTGGGATTGGGTTCCGTCATTTATATCGGCGTTACCGTCTTCCTGTCTCTGGCATACGTGGCGCCGGCGGCAAGCTTGGCCAATACCTGGGACACGAAGCTGGGCGGTTCGCTGGCTGACGCGATCAGTTGCAACTCGGTCGTCAAGGCGTTCGGCGCCGAGGACCGCGAGGAAGACCGCTTGATGCGCGTCATCGACAAGTGGCGTCGTCGCACCCGCCGCACCTGGATCCGCGGCACCATCAATGGCGGAGTTCAGGGATTCCTGCTGGTCGTGCTGCAGACTGCGATTCTTGGCGTGGCGCTGCTATTGTGGAGCCGCAACGAAGCCAGCGTGGGCGATATCGCGTTTGCACTGACGATGTTCTTCATGCTGCAAGGCTACCTGCGCGATGTTGGCATGCATATTCGCAACCTGCAGCGCGCGGTCAATGATATGGAAGAACTGGTGGGCCTGGAGGCGCAGCCTATCGGCGTGGATGATAAACCCGGCGCCGTGCCGATTGTCATTCGCGACGGCGAGATCCGTTTTGATAACGTGTCGTTTCGCTATGGCGATCACGTAACCCCGCTGTTTTCACAGTTCTCCATGACTATCGCGGCGGGAGAGCGCATCGGCCTGGTGGGCCAGTCCGGCTCCGGCAAATCCACATTTGTGAAACTGATCCAGCGCCTGTACGATCTGAACGATGGCCGCATCTGCATTGACGGGCAGGATGTGGCGCATGCAACACAGGCGTCGCTGCGCAACCAGATTGCCATCGTGCAGCAGGAGCCCATTCTGTTCCATCGGTCGCTGGCGGAGAACATCGCGTACGCCAGGCCCGGCGCAAGCCAGGCGGAGATCGAGATGGCGGCAACGCTGGCCAGCGCGCACGGCTTCATTACCGCCTTGCCCAAGGGGTATGCGACCCTGGTCGGTGAGCGTGGTGTCAAGTTGTCGGGCGGTGAACGCCAGCGTATCGCGATCGCACGCGCTTTTCTGGCCGATTGCCCGATCCTGATCCTGGACGAGGCGACGGCCAGCCTGGATAGCGAGAGCGAAGTGCTGATCCAGCAAGCCATGGAGCGTCTGATGGTGGGCCGCACGACGTTGGTGATTGCGCACCGCTTGTCCACGGTTCGCACTCTGGATCGTCTGCTGGTGCTGGAAAAAGGCAGAGTGATCGAAGAGGGCAGCCATGAGTCGCTGATTCGTCTGGAAGGCGGCCTGTACCGGCGCCTGTTCGAGCGCCAGGCGCTGGAGCTGACCAAGGGCTTTCACGAACCGCGCAAAGCGTTGGTATCGCAAGTGACCGAAGTCGGTTGACCTGGCGGGCGAAATCCCGGCGGTATATTGGCGTTGCCGCAGCGGCGCCGGGATCGCAACATCCAGACGCCAGGCACCGGGTAATCAGCGGCCGGCCAGCAGGGCGGCCACGCTGAAGGCCAGGCCAACGGCGCAGATCGCCATCCACCCGCCCTGGCTCCAGGCCGCGCCGGCCACGGCGGAACCGACCGCGCCGCCCAGGAAAAACAGCCCGACGAACAGGCCGTTGATGCGGCCGCGCGCTTCGGGGTGCAGCAAATTGATTGCCCGCCGCCCGAGGGTCTGGTCGCCAGTGACGCCAATGTCAAGCAGGATCGCGCTCAGGCCAAGGACCGCCAGGGATAAATAGGGAAGCCGTGGGTGGTCGCCGCCCGCCCAGGCGGCAAGGCATAGCGCGGCAATCAGCGCCAGATGCGACAGCCGCGTTGCCTGGCGTGTCCAGCCGCGATCGCCAAGGCGGCCGAAAAGCGGGGTGGCGGCGGCGCCGCCGGCGCCAACCAGGGCGAACAGCGCGATGCCGCGTTGATCCAGTCCGAACGGCGCCTGCGCCAGGCGCAAGGCCACGGCAGTCCAGAACAGGCTGAACGCCGCCATGACCAGGCCCGCCGTCAGCGCGCGTTGCCTGAGCACGGGTTCGGTTTTCAATAAATGCCATAGCGAGACGATCAGCGCCGCATAGCGCTGTTGCGAAACGGGTTGGCGTCGCGGCAAGCGCAGGCCCAGCAGCGCAATCAGCAACAGCATGACAATCCCGCTGGCCGCATAGAACGCGCGCCATCCCCAGTAATCGGCGAACAGGCTGGCCAGCGGACGCGACAATAAAATGCCGATCATGAGTCCTCCCATGACGTCGCCAATCACCCGCCCGCGCTCCATGGGTAAGGCCATGGCGGCAGCGACCGGAACCAGGATCTGGATGGCGGAGCACGCCATGCCGAGCGCAAAGAGGACAGGCAGCAGGGTTGCCGCATTAGGCGCGGCGGCCGCGATAAATGCGCATAGCGAGGCGCCGCAGAGCATGGTCAGGATCAGCCTGCGGTTTTCCAGCAGGTCGGCCAGGGGAACAATCAGGAACAGGCCGGCGGCATAGCCGAGCAGGGTCACGGTGGCGACGAGACTGGCGCTGGCGCCGGACATTCCCAGGGAGGGACCGATCAATCCGGTCAGTGTCTGTGGGGCAAAAAGATTGGTGACGATCAGCCCCACCGCGATCGCGAACAGTAGGATGAGCGGGGCAGTGATGGGGGATGTGACTTGCGCCCGTGGATCAAGACAGCGGGCGACTTCGTTGTTGGACATGCGGTATTCCCGGTAGTTGTCGGCATGTCGGAAAGTGTATATATAATTATCATAATTACACAATTGAATTATATTGATAAACATTATGCGAGATTGTCATGAATATTCCTGACCTGGAAGCCTTTATTGCCGTGGTGGAGACCGGATCCATCGTGGGTGCCTCGACGCGGCTGAATCTGACGCAGCCGGGTATCACGCGGCGTGTCCAGAATCTCGAAGAGCGCCTTGGCGCGGTTTTGCTCAATCGTCATTCGAAACCGCTCAAGCCCACGGGCCCGGGGCGCGAGGCCTATGAATACGGTCGTCGGATATTGCGTTCCGTCGAGGATCTGAAGGCGGGCGTGTCCCCGGGCGGCGAGATCCGTGGCGAATTCAGGCTGGGGATCATGCCGTATCTGTCGGACGCGGCGTTGACGGCGCCGCTAGATGCCCTGCGCCAAACCTTTCCCGACCTGACCTTGCGGATCACGTCCGGCTGGTCGCCAAGATTGGTGGAGCAGGTGATGCGCAGCGAACTGGATGCCGCGGTGCTGTGCCTCGCCGAAGGCATGGCGCCGCCCGAGGAACTGGTCAGCGAAAACCTGGGCGATCAGGCGGTGTTGTTGGTGGCGGGCAGCACGCTGGCGGTGCGCAGCCCCAGCACCCTGGCCGAGCTGTCGCGCTATTCCTGGGTGATGAACGAAAGTGGTTGCGGGTTTCGCGCCGCGATCCGCCAGCGGTTCGAGGCCGAGCGATTGCCATTCCATGTCGCGGCGGAAGCGCTGAGCGCCGATCTGCGGATGTCGCTGGTGGCGCGCGGCTTCGGTATCGGCGTGGTGACGCCCGCGGCGTTTGCAGGCAGCCGATGGCGAGATACGGTCCAGGTCATCGAGGTGCCGGAATTTCGACCCCGTATTACCGCCTGGTTGCTATACCGCGCGCCCGCCGGGCGGCTGGGGCAGCCTATCGCGGCGTTTCGAGACCAGTTGCTGGACAGCCTGGCCAGCGATGCGCCGATTTTCTCCTGAGGCAATTCCTGGTGGCAGGGTGCCCGGCTGCCCTCGGCGCGCGCAGCGCTTTCATGGCCTGACAATCAAGCGTCATTTCGAGGCGCCGTCGAGCCACATTGCCGATATCGGTCATGATGCAATGGACGCCGGCTGTAGGGTATTGCAAGGCAGCCGCGATGTGGTTTTCAAGTGCGCGCCGGCATGTTGCCTGATTTAAGCCTCATGCCGTGCCGCGCTTGCCAGATATTACGCAAGGATTACCAAATGGAAAGCCATATTGTTCTTCGTCATTGAATTTGCGATGATGCGGTGTCGCCGTGCCATATCCGCCGGGACGGTTGCAGTGAATCTTGTCGCATCGGGCGGCGTATCTGGAAAGTGAGCGAATCATGTGGCGTTGCCTGGTGATTGAAGATGATGCAGAGAATGCGCGTTATATTGCAAAAGGGTTGACCGAACTTGGCCATGTTTGCGCCATTTGCGATAATGGCGTACACGCCTTGACACTCGCGGTCGAATCGACCTGGGACATCATCATCCTGGACCGTATGCTGCCGAACGGCATCGACGGCTTATCTATCCTCGCTTCATTGCGCTCGCTAGGGCTCAAGACGCCGGTGCTGGTCTTGAGTGCGCTTACCGGTACCGACGAACGGGTTGTCGGCCTGAACGCGGGTGGCGACGATTACCTGATCAAACCTTTCGCCTTTTCGGAATTGGTCGCCCGACTGAATGCATTGCTGCGGCGCTCGGAAACGCACGGCAACCCGCAGCGCCTGCAGGTCGATGATCTGGTGGCATTTCTGGATAAGCGCAAGGCCGAGCGTGGTGGCCGTCAACTGGTGCTGCAGCCGCGGGAATTCCGGTTGCTGACGTATCTGATGCTCAATGCCAATAATACGGTAACGCGCACGATGCTGCTGGAGCATGTATGGGATTACCGGTTCGACCCGCAATCGAATGTCATCGATGTGCAGATCAGCCGGCTGCGCCGCAAGGTTGATGCCGGCGCTGCGAAACCGTTGATTCATACCGTGCGCGGCGCGGGATACACGCTGTCCGACCGGCTCCCCATGACGGGCGCCGTCAGAAAGTGACGCGCGGCGCGATTGCGGGTTGGCTGGCCGGCCTCAGGCAAACGCTTTACCGATATCGGGGCTCCATCGCCTTTCGGCTAACCTTGAGCTATGGGTTGCTCGCGACATTCACGACCGTGATACTCCTGGCATTCATCTACACGCGAGTCATGGGTGTTCTGCACACCCAATTGTCGGAACAGATCGGGCAGGCGGAGCAGCGGCTGGCCGTCGCGTTTGCCAGCGGCAATATCGAGGCGGTCAAGGATGCTGTCAAGCTGGCGATCGCCGATGAATTGGATGGCGGTGACGACTTGTTCCAACTGACCGACAAGGCCGGGCATATGCTGGCGGGCAATGCGAGACTGACCGAAAGCTATCCTGAGCATTTGCGCATGTTCGAAAGCGATGTCATCGTGAACGGGCAGCCAATGCGTGGCTATTTCAAGCTTAAACGGTTCCCCGACGGTAATCTCTTATTGATCGGCCGTGGCGCGGAAAAAATCGATCGTGTAACGGACACGATTCTGCGCGGTGTCATCACGACAGTCGGTTTTGCGGTATTGCTGATCGGATTGGGCACGTATATGTTTCGACGCGAGCTGGAGCGACGCGTTCGCGGATTGCGCATGACGGCACGGCGCATCGGTCCTGGACAATTGTCATTACGGGTTCCGCAGGCGCCGGCCCTGGATGAGTTCAGTCATTTGAGCCAGGACGTCAACGCGATGCTGGATAGAATAGAAAAACTGATGACCGGAGTGCGTCATGTCTCGGATACCATCGCCCATGAATTGCGCACGCCCCTGATGCGTATCCAGGGACGCATTCGGTCGGTCGATCCGCAGGCTTCGCGCGCCGATTTGCAGCAGGTCGTGGATCGGGTCGGGTGGGAAACGGACCGGTTGCATGCGCTGCTTAGCAAACTGCTGCAGCTTTCGGAGCTGGAGGCGGGGGTGCGCCGTAAAACCTTTGCGCCTTGCCGACTGGATCTGATCGCGGTTGATCTGCTGGACCTGTATGACGCCCTGGCGGAAGAAGACAATATCTCCCTGGTGCTGATTGCCCCCGACGCCTGTACGGTTCACGGCGATGCGGAACTGCTGGGCAGTGTTTGCGCCAATTTGCTGGATAACGCGCTGAGATATGCGCGTGCGGCTGTGCGGGTCAGCGTGCTTCGCGATAGCCTGGGAGTCACGTTGGCGGTTGAAGATGATGGCGGTGGCGTGCCTGCAGACGGGCTGGCCAGGTTGGGGGAACGATTTCACCGTCCGAACACCCATAAGGCAGGCCTTGGCCTGGGCCTGGCCAATGTCAAGGCGGTAGTGGCGCTGCATGGCGGTAGCCTGACGATTGCCAATGTGACAGATGCGCAAGGAAATCGCGGGCTTGGTGTCAGGGTGCACTTCCCGGCCAATGTCGAACCGCCGCCGATACCCGATACTCAAGTCATGTGACCTGGCGCGTGCCGCTTGCGACGCAAAGTAATCAAGCACGCTGCCGGCATCCGCTTTCGATGTTGGCAGGCCACGCCGCGCATGGTGAACATGTCGGCCTTGGGCTAGGGGTTTCCGGTATTGTCGCCGTGGCATCGTCATCCCTGTTCTCCCATTGTCCCCTGGCGTGCCCCGTTTCACGTCCTCTTTCTTGTTTCTTCGTTTCCGCGCCTGATCATTTTCCCATCGGCGTGGATATGCCATGTGCGCGGTATCTGCCAACTGTGGCGATGCGTATACGGCGCAAATGGGATCCCGCGCCGATCGAGCGCGTGGGGAGGCGGCTATAACGCATGGCTTCGGGCATGTATTCGGGTTATCCCTAGCAGACAGTAGTGATCGGCTATTCTACTATTTATCCATATTATGAATATTAATCCATAATATGGATTTTTATGAAGATATCCCGTATCAGGCAAGCCAAGGCTGTTTCGTTTGCCGCAAAAACATTCATCAGCTCAAGGAGACGAGATCGTCATGATCCACAAACGACGCGCGACGCTGGCCTGTCTGCTCGCCGGTATCGGCTTGCCGCTACTGCCGGCGCTGGCAAACGCCCAATCGACTTACCCCAGCCAGCCTATTACCCTGGTGGTGCCGTTTCAGCCCGGTGGCGGTACCGACGCCGTGGCCCGGACTTTCGCCAAGGTCTCGGATAAATACTTCCCCAAGGGCATGATTGTGCTGAATAAATCCGGCGCGGGCGGAGCGGTGGGCTGGAAGTACGTGCTGAACCAGAAACCAGATGGATACACGCTGGCCGTGGTCACGGGCGAATTCGTGACATTGCCACTACTGAATCTGTTTGACCGATCCTACAAGGACTACACGCCGCTGGTGCAGCTCAATGCCGATCCCACCACGTTGGTGGTGCACAGCGATTCCCCATACAAAACCGTCGAGGACTTCCTGGCTGCGGCCAAGAAGAATCCGAATGGGCTGAACGTGGGCACGCCCGGTACCGGCGCGGTCTATGATGTGGCGCTCAGCGCCTTCGAGGTCAAATCCGGCACCAAGGTGACGCATGTCCCCTATCCGGGGTCGGGCCCGTCGCTGCTGGCCTTGCTGGGCAATCAGGTGGATGCGGTGGCAACCAGTCCGGCGGAAGCCGCCGAGTATGTGCGCAGCGGCAAAATGCGGCTGCTGGTGGTGATGGATAACGAGCGCGTGGCCGAATTCAAGGATGTACCGACGGCCAGGGAAAAGGGCATCGATGTCGCTTATGGTACCTGGCGTGGGATCGCTGGCCCGAAGAATATGCCGCCCGAAGCGGTGAAATTCCTGAAGGACGCATTCGAGAAAATGGCGCAGGAGCCGGAACTCGTGAGTTCGATCAAGAAGCAGAACCTGGGCTATGTCTATGCTGACGGGGAGGCGTTCGAGAAGAAAATGGCCGAGGAAACCGAAGGTTATGCCAAAGTCCTGAAATCGCTCAATATCAAATAGCCCATTGCCGGCCTTTTTTAGTTTTTACCGACTGCCCCGAATGGCCGGGGCGAAGGAAGATGAATGACCACACCGACTCCCTATAAATACCCCAACCCCAAAGAAGCGCTGCAGGATATCGTGGTGCCTAATGCGGTGCCCGATGACGAGCGCGTCTGGGTACCGCAGGCCGACAATGTCTGGTTCCGTCCGCTATGCCTGAATGTCTCGCAAGGATACTGGATGAACCTGTTGCGCGTCAGGAAAGCCGGCGTGCTCAGCTGCCACCGTCACCCGCAACCGGTGCACGGCTATGTGATCAAGGGGACCTGGCGCTACCTGGAGCACGACTGGGTCGCAACCGAAGGCAGTTATGTGTTCGAGCCGCCCGGGGAGACACACACGCTGTACGTACCCGAAGACGTCGAGGAAATGATCACCATGTTCCAGGTCAACGGCATCATGTACTACGTGGATAGCGAGGGCAACCACACCGGCTACGAGGATGTGTTCACCAAGCTGGACATGTGCCGCCGGCATTATGAGAAAGTCGGGCTCGGCGCCGATTATGTCGACCAGTTCGTCCGTTGATCATGAGTCAAGCCAATTATGATTTCTCCGGCCGCGCGGCGGTCGTGACGGGAGGCAGCAACGGCATCGGCCAGGATATCGTCAGGCGCCTGCTGGCGGCCGGGGCCCGGGTCGCTGTCTGGGACAGGCAGCCGCCGCCGGCCGAGATGCAGCAGGACACGTTGCTGTTCTGTCCGGTGGACGTGTGCGATCCGGACACGGTGCAGGCAGCGTGCGATGCGGTGATGCAACAGTTCGGCAGTCTGGATCTGCTGGTCAATTGCGCCGGTTTCGCCGGCTCCACCCGACCCCTGGATGAAACGGATCCGCAAGAATGGCGGCGCGTCATCGATGTCAATCTGCTGGGGGTCTATCATACGTGCCGGGCCGCGGTCCCCCTGATGAAGGCAGGGACGTCGCCGCGCATCGTGAACATCGCCTCGCTGGCCGGCAAGGAAGGCACGCCCAATGCATCGGCCTACAGCGCCGCCAAGGCCGGCGTGCTGGCCTTGACCAAATCGCTGGGCAAGGAATTGGCGCGCACGGCGGTGCGTGTCAATGCCATCGCGCCGGCGGCCATCAATACGGCGCTGCTTGCGCAAATGGCGCCCGAACATGTACAGACAATGATAGACAAAAGCCCGATGAAGCGGCTTGGCGAATGCGCCGAAGTCTCCGAGCTGACCTTGTGGCTCTTGTCCGAATCGTGTTCATTCAGCACCGGTGCGGTGTACGATCTGTCCGGCGGTCGGGCGACGTATTAACAATTGGGGAATCGATGAGTTTCAAGACAGATTTATTCGCCGGCAAGGTGGCCGTGGTCACCGGCGGCACACAGGGCATCGGCAGGGAGATCGCCGAAGCGATCGCCGCGCTGGGGGCAACGGTCTACGCGACGGGTTTGCCTGCAGGGACGCCGCAGGCCTACCGTTCACCGCGCATAACCGAAGCGATCCTGGATGTCACCGAAGAGGCACAAGTCGCCTCGTTCGCGGCGTCGTTGCCGCGGGTGGACATCCTGGTCAACTGCGCCGGCATTATTTCCCGTGGCGAAGAGTTCAAGCTGCCCGTTTTTGAACGTGTGCTCAATGTCAATCTGACGGGGACCATGCGCCTGTGCGAGGCATTGCGCTCGCGCCTGGCCGAGTCGCGCGGCTGCATTGTCAATATGGCGTCCATGCTCAGCTTTTTCGGGGGCAGCCTGGTGCCGGCCTACAGCGCGAGCAAGGGCGGAGTCGCGCAACTGACCAAATCGCTGGCGATTGCCTATGCGGTCGACAGCATCAGGGTCAATGCCGTGGCGCCAGGCTGGATTGCCACACCGCTGACCGAAGCCTTGCAGAAGGACGAATCGCGCGCCCGGCCCATTCTGGACAGAACGCCGCTCAAGCGCTGGGGCACCCCCGAAGATGTCGCGCATGCCGTGGTATTTCTGTGCTCGCAGGCCTCGGCGTTCATGACGGGTGTTATCATGCCGGTTGATGGTGGCTATATGGTAACTTGATTTTTCATCATGACAACAATCTCACCCCTGCAGGACAAAGCCCAGCAGAAGGTCGCGGGTACCGCGGCCTTCTCCAAATTCATGCGCGTGCTCGACGCGATCGCCGCGCAGGCGGAGCAGGGGGTGACAATTCCGGAACTGGGTCGGCTGGTGGGCTATCCCAAGCCCACGCTATACCGGATCGTCGAGGCGCTGGTGGCCGAAGGGCTGGTGATCAGGAAGCATGGGCAGTCGTTCAGCCTGGGGCCGCGCCTGGTCAGTCTGGCCAGCCAGGCGCTGGAAAGCTCCGATCTGCGCAAGCTGTGCCGGGATCCGCTGCTGGTGCTGCGTGACGCCACGCAGGAAACCGTTCACCTGGCGGTGCCGGTCAATGGCGCGATGACCTATATCGACAAGTTGGAAAGCCCGCAGGCGGTCCGCATGAACTCCAGGCTGGGCAGCCAGGTTACATTTTATTCCAGCTCGGTGGGCAAGGCCTATCTGGCCCGTCTCGACGAAGTGGCGTGCGCGGGTATCGTGCAGACGCTGGCATTCACACCCTTCACCGAGGCGACCTTGGGTTCGGCCCAGGCGCTCCACGAGGAGCTGCGCGCCATCCGGGCCCAGGGCTATGCGGAGGACCGGGAAGAAAACGAAAGGGATATTTTCTGCTATGGCTGCGCCATCCTGGACAAGCACGATCGTCCCCTGGCCTGCGTCAGCATCAGCATTCCCCTGTTCCGTATCGCCCAAGACCGGCAGGCAACCTATATCCGGCCGCTGCAGCGTGCCTGCAGCGCCATCTCTCAAAAATTGCGGCTGCTCGATATCGAAGCCTGAGCGCATCGATGCCGGGGGCCTTGTCAATTACATGTACGCTGTTGTTTGAAATCGAATCCCTGGGACATGCCGTGCATGTCCGGCAGGACTGAATGGAGATTGATATGAATTTGGAAATTGCAGGAAAGTGGGCCTTGGTTTGTGGCGCCAGCAAGGGGCTGGGGTTTGGTTGTGCCCAGGCGCTGGTCGATAATGGCGTGAATGTCGTGATCAATGCGCGGCGGCCGGAGGTGTTGCGGGAAGCGGCCGGCGCCTTGCAGGAAATGGCCCGCACGGCTGCGGACCGCGATGGTTTCGAGCCGGCGCAGGTGATCGCCGTGGCCTGCGATATTACGACGGAGCAGGGGCGCGCGGCGGTGTTTTCCGCTGCCGGCGGGCCCGGCAAGGATTTCGATATCGTGGTCACCAATGCGGGCGGCCCGCCGCCGGGCGATTTCCGCGACTGGGACCGCGAGGCCTGGCTCAAGGCAGTAGACGGCAATATGCTAACGCCGATCGAGTTGATCAAGGCCACCGTCGATGGCATGGCCGCCAGGGGATTCGGCAGGATCATCAATATCACTTCCAGCGCGGTCAAGGCGCCCATCGATATTCTTGGCCTGTCCAATGGCGCGCGTTCCGGCCTGACCGGGTTCGTCGCCGGCCTGGCACGCTCCGAAATCGCGGCAAAAGGCGTGACCGTCAATAATATCCTGCCCGGCAAATTCGCGACCGACAGGCTCAAGACCACGCTCGAGACCGCGGCCTCCAAGTCGGGCAAGGCAATCGACGATGTCCGGTTCGCGCAGCAGCAGACCGTGCCTGTAAGGCGCTTTGGCAATGCGCAGGAGTTCGGTGCCTTGTGCGCGTTCCTGTGCAGCCAGCATGCCGGCTACATTACCGGACAAAACATGCTGATCGATGGCGGTTTGTATCCGGGCACCTATTGATCGCTGCGTTGCCAGGCGTGGGCGCGCGGTTGGCGCGGTTCGACCATGGGGCGGCGTCGATCGGTTGTGATATGATCTGCAGGCGGTGCGTCCTGTCGCTGCGCCGGTCATGCCGGGCGGCATCGGGAGCGCATCCCAAGGAAGCGTTCGCTGCGCCGACGTCTATCGCCGGCTCGCGGGCTTTCACTGAATTCGGTTTTACTTCAAATCAAGCATGCCGTGGGTTGGCAGGATACATACCCGCAACATGCGCTAGGATCTCATGAATACTTCTATCAATGAACCCCAGGCCGTCTCCAATCCCGTGACGCGCCATGCGATTTTCATGGTGGCAACGATTGCCGAAGGCAGCGAGCATCTGGCCGCGGTGCGCGCCTGGTGCGAAGATGTGGAAGGGCTGGTGCGCTCGGTCGGCACGCGTCATCCGGCCAGCGGGCTGACCTGTGTTTGCGGTTTCGGTTCCGACGCCTGGGACAAGCTGTTCGGCCAGCCAAGACCGCGCGAACTGCATCCTTTCCAGGCCATCGGCACCGGCGACCGTGTCGCCGTGTCCACGCCCGGCGATATTCTGCTGCATATCCGCGCCGAGGATATGGACATGTGCTTTGAGCTGGCCACGCAATTGATCGCCAAGCTGGGCAATGCGGTGACCGTGATCGACGAAGTGCACGGGTTCCGCTATTTCGACCAGCGCGCGATTATCGGTTTTGTAGACGGTACGGAGAATCCCGCCGGACGCGAGGCGGTAGAGCATACCGTCGTCGGCGACGAGGACAAAGACTTTTGCGGCGGCAGCTACGTGCTGGTGCAGAAGTACCTGCACGATATGCAAGCCTGGAATGCGCTTACGGTCGAGCAGCAGGAGAAAGTCATCGGCCGCAGCAAGCATGACAATATCGAGCTGGATGAAGATGTCAAGCCGACCAACTCCCACAGCGCGCTGACGACGGTGGAAGAGGACGGGCGCGAGCTGAAGATCCTGAGGGACAACATGCCTTTCGGGAAACCGGGCATGGGTGAATTCGGCACCTACTTTATCGGCTACGCGCGCACGCCAACCGTTATCGAAACAATGCTGGAAAATATGTTCGTGGGCCGTCCGGCCGGCAACTATGACCGTCTGCTGGACTTCAGCCGCGCCGTGACCGGCACGCTGTTCTTCGTGCCTTCCGCGACGCTGCTGGAGTCGCTGGCCGAGCGCGGCGAGGATGCCGAAGCGCAGGTGCAACCGGCAATCTCGGCCTGATCGGCGGGGCGCGTGATTACTGAACCTTGATATTCGCGTTCTTGATGACCGCGCGCCATTTTTCGATTTCCTGTTTCTGGAAGGACGCGAACGCCGCCGGCGGCATGCCCGAAGGCTCGACACCCATGGTGGCGAGCTTTTGTTTTACCGCCGGGCTATCGAGAATCTCCTTGATGTTCGCATACAGTTTTTCCACGATCGGCGCGGGAGTGCCCTTGGGCGCGAAAATCGCCTGCCAGGCGCGCATCTCGTAATTCGGCAGGCCCACTTCCCGCATGGTCGGTACATCGGGCAGGCCTGGCAGCCGGGTCTTGGATGTGACCGCCAGGGCCCGCACCGTCTTCTGCAAGACATGAGGAATGACGGTGGGCCCTTCGAACATCATGCTGACCTGGCCGCCCATCACATCCGGCAGGGCGGCTTTGCCGCCATAGGGAACGTGAACGACCTTGACGCCGGCTTCCTGGCCGAACAGGACACCGGACAGGTGCTGGGTGGTGCCGATGCCGGACGAAGCATAGGTAATGGCATCTGGCTTGGCCTTGGCCGCCGCGATGATCGACTTGACGTCATGGAATGGACTGTCATTGGCCACCACCAGGGTATTGGCGTTGAAGCCGATGATGGTGATCGGCACAAAATCGCCGGCCGGATCGTACTGCATGTTCGGGAACAGCCCGGCATTGATCGCGTGCGAGGCAATGCTGCCACCCATGATGGTGTAGCCGTCGGGCTTGGCCCTTGCCACATAAGTCGAGCCGATCATGCCGGTGGCGCCGGGCCTGTTTTCGACCACGACGGACACGTTCAGCCTTTTGCCCAGCTCATCCGCAATGATCCGTCCCAGCACATCGGTATTGCTGCCCGCCGGGAATGGCACGACATAGTTGATGGTCTGGCTTGGCCAGGCTTGCTGCGCATGGGCCGGCAGGCCCGGAAAAAGCATGGTCGATACTGCGGTTGCTGCCACGATATATAGATTTTTTTTCAAGTTTGTCTCCCTGGAAATCCTGTGGTTCCGCTTTGTTGGGCAGCGACGGCGCTGTCGCGCCCTCGCTTGCCGTGCCGCTACTTGATGACCTCCCATTTGGCCAGGCCGGACAGGTATTTTTCATCGAACCCGAAACCCAGGCCCGGCTCCTGATGCAGGATCACATTGCCGTTTTGGTGCGAGAGTTGCCGGTCGACCAGGCGCCGGAAATTGAGCACCTGATCGTCCCAGAAAAATTCGACATAGCGCGCGTTCGGTGTGCTGGCGACCAGTGGCGCGTGCAGGTCATGGAACCAGTGCGGGCACATGACCAAGCCGTAGCTGGCCGCCGTCTGCGCGATCCGGCGCCATTCGGTAATACCGCCGCAGACCGCGGCATCGGTCTGCAGGATCGATGCCGCGCCCTGATCCATGAGCGCCTTGTGATACCAGCGTCCATAGCCGATTTCGGCGGTGGCGATGGGAATTGGCGTCAGGCTGGCCAGGCGCGCATGGTTTTCGATATCGTCGGGCGAGAACGGCTCCTCGATAAAGTAGGGGTCGTACTGCTCAAAGCGCCGCACATACTGCATGGCCTGCGTGGTGTCGTACCAGGCGTTGTTCATGTCCATCATCAATTCGATGTCCGGCCCGACCGCTTCGCGCGCGGCTTTCAGGCGCGCCTCTTCTTCCCTGGGAGACAGTCTGCCCGATTTCATTTTGACAGCCTTGAAGCCCTTGGCCACATAGCTGGCCATTTCCTCGCCCAGGTGGGCGGGTGTTTTTCCGTCCAGGTAATAGCCTCCGCTGGCGTATGCGGGGACTGTATCCAGCGCCACCGCGCCCAGATATTTATGCAGCGGCACTTGGTGGGTCTTCGCGTTCAGATCCCATAGCGCGATATCCAGCGCGCTGAGAGCGCGCATGACGGTGCCGGACCTGCCTTGCAGCAACGATTCCTGATACATTTTCTGCCACAGACCTTCGACGGCGTAGGCGTCCTGGCCCAGCAACACCGGCGCCAGCAGCTGGCTGACCGCCTGGGTGAAAATAGGGCCGCCGGCGCTGCCGACATAGCAAAAGCCGATGCCGGTCACGCCATCGGTCGACGTGATTTTGACAAGGCCGTAATGGCGGGCGCTGACAGTCCTGTTGGAAAACGACGTGACCTTGTCCAGGGGAACGACGGGGGCGCAGACATGTATCGATTCGATAATGGGCATAGGATCCTTTTCTGTGGTTGATGATGAGTGAAATAGCTCGGGCGCTTGGTGCTATTATTGAAAGTCCGTAACAGAAGAACAATATTGTTTTGCTGGTGTCAGGAACAACAAAAACTAGGCTTTGCGAAAAAGCCGTGGAGCCTATTGTGCTTTTATTTCACCTGAAGGGTTAGGCGTGGATACGAGATTCCTGGAGAGTTTTGTGCAAGTGGTTGAGCTGGGCTCCATTGCCGCGGCGGCACGGCATCTGGACCTGACGCCGACGGCGGTGTCGCTGCGGCTCAAGGCGCTGGAAGCCGAGGTTGGCACGGCGTTGATCAAGCGCGTCGGCCGCACCATGATGCCTACGGAGGCGGGGAGCAAGGCCCTGCGACAGGCCAAACAGGTACTGGCGGAGGTGAAAAATTTCAACTCTCTTGCCAGCAATACCGAGCTTCCGGCCGGGCCGTTGACGCTGGGTGCCACGCCCTCGGTGGTCAAGGGTATGTTGCCGGCCATGCTCAAGAAATGGCTGGCCCGGTATGGCGACATCAAGATCCTGATCGAGCCGGCCGCGTCCACTGTCCTGTACGAACGGTTGTTGCAGGGCGAGCTGGATGCGGCCATCCTGGTGCATCCGCTGTTTGACGTGCCCAAAACGGTGATCTGGAAGCAGCTCCGGGCGGAACGGCTGATCCTGCTGGCGCCCGCCAGGTTGCAGGGCCAGGATCCCTTCTCGATCCTGAGGAAGTATCCATTCATCCGCTACGACCGGCGCGTCGTGGCCGGCAAAATGGCCGATGACTATCTGAAAGCCCATGGCGTTTATCCGGAGCCCTGGCTGGAGCTCGACGGCCTGGACTATATCGCGGATCTGGTGAAGGCCGATTTGGGCGTGTCGGTCGTGCCTGACTGGAGCTATGGCAATCAGTCCGATCCCGGCTTGATCCGGCACCGGCTACCCGAACCGGTGCCTACGCGCAACCTGGGGATGATGTGGCTAAGGTCCAATGTCCGGGAGAAACTGGTGACCGCGTTTCTGGCTCTGGCCGACTGAGGCAGCCCGCCGTCCACCCGTATCAGCGCGCAAGGGCCAGTGCTTTCATCCAGGCGCTGGTATCGCGATAGCCTTCGCCACAATCATCGCCGACCACGGTGGTCGCGACTTGGCGAACCGCGGCCTGCAGCGATTGGCTGAACTGCTGCCTGTCCTGGAAACCGAGTCTGCTTTTCATTTCGTGATTGGCCTCGGGTCGAACGCCTTTGGCGCTGACAATGAATTTATCGAAATATTGCCGCTGCGGCAGCAACGTCACGTTCTGCGCCTTGAGGTATGAGGCCAGGGTTTCGTCCTTGTAGGGATAGGGCAGTCCCGCCCAGAAGGCGTTGAAGAGGCCATCCCAATGGCTCGGCAGATAGGTTTTCGGGCGCAGCACGGGCACCACCTTTTCCGCCACCGGCTTGCCGCCGGTGCCGATCCACGCATCCACTTGCGTGATACCCGCCGCTTTCATGGCGGCGGCCAGGTTGCCGATGGGTGAACCGTAATTGACGCCATCCACAACGATATCCTGGTCCAGGTCGTAGGCGCTCGCGGAATTGTTGACGAAAAGGGAGAGCTTGCCGTCGGGGCGCTCGAGCGTCAGCAGGAACGCCCGTCCGCCGCCGCCATTCGGATAGTCCTCGCCGACGCCGGCGCGCAAGCCGCCTGTCTTGGGGTCGGGCTCGGGTGCGCGATAGAGCTCGCGCGCGAAATGCTGGACCGGGTTGCTTTTGTCGCCGCTATGGTTCCAGCGTACGACATGCACGGTGAGGCCGTCGCCCAGCGCTATCTTTTCACCGCCGTCGACGCTGCGGCAATCGCTGGGGGCGACACCTTGGGCCTGGGCCTGGAGGCACGTGGAGATGCCGCCGATCATCTTCGCGCCAGAGAGCCGGGACCAGGCGGGAGTATCCCAACTATGATCGAAATGACTGTGGCCGACCAGCAGCAGATCAAGTTTTTCCTTGCCCAGGACTGCGTCATGTACTTTTTCTATCGACGCCTGGTCTACCGCGGCCGGCTTGGTCGAGAAAGTATATTTGTCGGCAGGATAGGTAGGCGCGGGCGTGAACAAATCCTGAGGCAGACGCGAGATATAGCCATCCATGACGATGCGCTTGTCGCCGATCTTGAAATACCAGTTCGCGATCGACATCCAGGTCATCTCGATCGAAGCGGGTGCAGCTGTCGCCAGCGGCATGGAAGCGGCGGCCAGCGAGGCGGTGAGTGCCCAGGCGGCAAGTTGGCGGTTCAGTTTCATGGTTATGTCTCCGTTTCAGAAACCCGGTCGGGTTTTCTAAAAAATAGCATATGTAATAAATTGAGAAAAGATAATTCTCTTTTCATGGAAAAAATTCAAGCAGGAGGTGGATGTGGGACTTCATGCTCGGGAGATGGGGTTGACGGCGGCGACCTGGCGAAATTCATGCTGTGCCGACACCCTGGCGATTCCTGGTCGGCCTTAGGCTGTCAGTCCGCCGCGCTGGATTGCCTTGATGTTTTCACCGTTCTGGTGCGAATGGGGCGATGCTGCCGTCTGCCGCGCACCACCGCGGATCATTGCGGGTAATCCCTATAAAAATGGTGCTTGTTTTTTCTTCTCCGGCGGTGGTAGGATTCGAATATGACCACCCGGTCACATTTTGAATGCGCGTCATGAAAGTACGGTGAATAAATCTTCATCATCATTTTTATGACGTTTGAAATGGAATGTTTATGACGATTGGGGTAGTGGCAAGTGGAAAGGGCGCGGGGGCCGCGGTGCATTCCGCGGTTTTGGCCGCGCAGGTGCTCGGCAGCGGCGCCATTGGCGGGTTCGCTGTCTTTGCGATCATGGATGGCGAAGGCCGGATCAATCACCGCGTCACGCAACGCGGCGGTATTGCCGAACTCGCCTTGCCCGATAGCTGGTTGCACGCCGAGCTCGCGGCGGCGATTTCCAGTGGCCCAGATCGCCCCGAACCCCTGCAGCAGTTCTTGCCGGGCCAGGATGGGATCGGCCTGGTGACAGGCCATCGGCTGCCCAATCATACGGGGGCTGATGGCGTGCCGCTGAACCTGGCTGTGCTTGCGCTGATGCGGCAGGGCGACAGCCCCCAGCAGGCCATTGACAGCGTGCTTGCCGACAATCCGGAAGTCGACGCCGGACTGATCGCGCTGGATCGAACGGGACGCATGGGCTGCGGCAACAGCCGGCGCACGCTGCGGCGTTTCGATACCGGCAGCTATTGCCGCAGCGGGCATGGCCGGGTGCTCGCGCTGCTGCATAACGCCATTTACTTTGCACCCGGCAATGAAAAGGCGGTCGGCGAACTCGCCTGGGGTGCCTTTGGCAATGACGAGGCGGCGTACTGTTTCTTGCCGGTCAGCCAGGGCGTGCCGCTCATCGCCGCCGAAAGCGATCGCATTGTGCTGGACGCGGCGGGGAGCGTCGTGTCAATCGAGACGGCCAATCCGCATCTGCCCGGTCTGGTGGGCCGGGGAACCGCCATTTGCCTGGGGGCCGAAGTCTGGCGCGGCGGCCGTCGCTTGGGTTGTGTTGCCAGCGAGCTGATTGCAACCATCGGGGATGGCAGGGTCGTTGCGCCCCTGGCGCCCGCCATGATGGCGGTCGTCATGAAAAAGGAAGGACATGTCGCGCCGCGAGCTGACTGAACGCAAGTTGCTGCAGGCGCTGGAAGCGCAGATCCGGGAGAGCGGCATGGGCAGTGTGGGCGTCAATGCCGTGGCCAAACGCGCCGGGGTCAGCAAGGAGCTGATCTACCGCTATTTCGATGGGATGCCGGGGTTGTTGCTGGCCTGGATGCAGGAGCAGGATTTCTGGACCGGGCGCGCG
This sequence comes from Advenella kashmirensis, assembly GCA_040395835.1. Lineage (GTDB taxonomy): Bacteria > Pseudomonadota > Gammaproteobacteria > Burkholderiales > Burkholderiaceae_B > Advenella > Advenella kashmirensis_B. The sequence goes on along the minus strand of JBEBPQ010000003.1, from coordinate 155,292 downwards.
GGGCTGCTGACAGATCAGGAGTCCAGCCGGCGCTCCCCGGTGGCCCTGATCCTGGCCATGTTGCAAGAGCAGATTTGCGCGCTGGCCGGCAATGAAAGCCTGAGGGAGATTCGACGCTGGGAGTTGGTTGAGCTCAATGAGGTGACGCGGCAATTGGCGCAACGGCGGGAACGAGCCGCCCGCGCGTTCATGGACCGCGTGGACGGCCTGACACCAAGCCTGGATGTGCCGGCGGTTGTCAGCGTCATGCTGGCGGGCGTGCTCTACCTCATGCTGCGCGCCAAGAATGAAAGTCATTTCCTAGGCGTGCCGCTACGCACCGAGCAAGGGTGGCAGCGCCTGTACGAAGCGCTGGAGCGGATAGCCGAGACGTTCCCCGACGATTTGCAAACCCGGGCGCTGGCCGATCTGGAGACAGCCAGGGCCCCAAACCGATTTTCCGAGGAAAACCATTCATCATGAAAAGAGCAGCGGATATCCTGATCGACGTTCTGAGGCGGCATGCGGTGGATCGTGTGTTTTGCGTACCTGGAGAGAGTTACCTGGCGGTGCTGGACGGTTTGGCCGAAGCCGGGGACATCGCGGTGGTTGCCTGTCGTCACGAAGGCGCCGCCGGATTCATGGCGCTGGCCGACACGCGGCTGACCGGTGTGCCGGGCGTGGCCATGGTGAGCCGGGGGCCCGGCGCCATGAATGTGTCCATCGCCGTCCATACCGCGCAACAGGATGCGGTGCCGTTCGTCTTGTTTGTCGGCCAGGTCGAGCGTGCGCATCGGCATATGGGGGCGTTCCAGGAGGTGGATTACCAGCAGGTCTTCGGCACCATGGCCAAATGGGTCATCGAAATCACCGATGCGGCGCACTTGGCGGACCGGGTCGCCAGTGCTTTTCACCTGGCGACCAGCGGCACGCCCGGACCGGTAGTCGTGGTGCTGCCCGAGGATATGCTAGAGGACCGGACCGCCGCCGTGGCGGGCTATCCGCTGCCGTTGCCGCGCGCTGGCGTGTCGGAGGCGGCCTTGAAGCAAGTCGCCGGCATGATCGCCGAAGCGCGCCGGCCTTTGTGCATTGCGGGCGGGTTGTTGAAGAACGAGGTGGGGCAGCGGGCGCTGGCACAGGCCGCGGAAGCTTTCGGATTGCCAGTGGCCACCGCGGTCAGGCATGCAGACTTATTGCCCAATGGCCATCCGCTGTTCGCGGGGCATCTGGCTTATGGCGCGCCGGCGGAACTGAGCCAGGCCGTGGCCGAGGCCGACTTGGTGATTGCCGTGGGGACACGGCTGGGCGATGTGACAACGCAAGGCTATACCTTTCCCGCGGCGCCGGATCCCGCCCAGTTGCTGATCCATGTCTGGCCGGATGCGTCGACCCTGGGTTCGATCCGGCGCACGGATTTGGGGCTGGCGGCAGACCCGGCGGCGTTTCTCACCGCGCTGGCGGCGTATGCGCCGCAGCGGATCGATCCCGACCATGAACGCTGGAGCCGGCATCTGCACCAGGTTGCGCTGGGCTTGCGCCAGTGGGATGGTCCGCTGGATGCGTCCGACGGCGTTATCTTTGCCGCCGCCGTGCTGGCGGCGGACCGGATATTGGCCGAGGACGCGATGATTACCATCGATGCCGGCAATTTCGGCGGCTGGGTGCAGCGGCTGTTGCGCTTTGGCGGCGGTCGCAAAATGCTGGCGCCGTCGTCGGGCGCCATGGGGTACGGCGTACCGGCTGCCGTCGCCGCCAGCTTGCGCTGTCCGGGAAGACAGGTCATGTGCTTTGTCGGCGACGGCGGGTTTCTGATGACGGGCAGCGAATTGGCCACGGCCATGCAATACGGGGCAACGCCGGTCATTGTGGTGTCCGACAATGGTTCCTATGGCACGATCCGCATGCACCAGGAAAAGCAGTTCCCCGGCCGCGTCAGCGCCACCGATCTGCGCAATCCGGATTTTGCCGGGCTGGCCGCCAACTACGGCGCGCTGGGGATTGCCGTATCCGAGAGCGCGCAGGTCGAGCCCGCGTTACGGACCGCCCTGGCCTCGGGACGGCCGGCGATTGTTTCGATACGGACCAGCCTGCAGCATATTTCCGTTGCCGCCACGATCGAGCGCTTGCGCGAACGCGCGGTCGCCAGGATTTGAAGGCGGGACATCGCATGCATATCATCGTTATCGGAGCCGGTATCGTCGGCATGACCAGCGCCTATTATCTGGCCAGCAAGGGCTATCAGGTGACAGTGGTCGACGCCATGCCGGGTCCGGGTCTGTCGACCAGCAAGGCCAATGGCGCGCAACTGAGCTACAGTTTCGTGGCGCCGCTGGCCGAGCCCGCTGTCCTGCCGAAATTGCCTTCATGGCTTTGGGCCAGGGACTCTCCGCTGTCGTTGCGCCTGTGCGCCGACCCGGCGCAATGGCGCTGGTGTCTTGCGTTCCTGGCGGCCTGCCGGTCTGGCGTGAGCCGGCGCACCACGGAAGAGTTACTGGCGTTGGGCGCCTATAGCCGCAGGAAAATGCACGAACTGGTACGCGCGGAGACGCTGGATTTCGATTTTAGCCAGAGCGGGAAACTGCTGGTGTATCAGGATCAGCACGCTTTCGAATCAGCCAAGACCCAGGTGGCGTACCAGGCCGCGCTCGGCAGCGAGCAGCAAGTGCTGTCGGCAGACGCGTGCCTGGCGCAGGAGCCGGCGCTGCAGGCGATCGCGCCGCGCATTCGTGGCGGCATCATGACCCACAGCGAGGACGCCGGCGATTGCCTGCGACTGTGCCGCGAGCTGGAGCGGGTATTGCGGCAGGGCGCGGTGCCCGTGACCTTTCTGTACGATACCGAAGTCACGCGTCTGGAGCGGCAAGGCGATGCCATCATCGGCCTGCGGACCACGACCGGCTCGCTGCGCGCCGATGCCTACGTGATCGCCAATGGCGTACAGGCGCAGGCGCTGGCGCGGCAGGCGAACTTAAACGCGCGAATCTATCCGCTCAAAGGCTATAGCCTGACCTATGCGCTGACGGCAGAAAGCCGGGCACCCAGGGTCAGTGTGAGCGATATACACAGCAAAATTGTCTACGCCCGGTTGGGCAACCGCTTGCGGGTGGCGGGCATGGTCGATATCGGCGATGGCGCCGCGAAACTCGACGCGCGGCGTGTCGCCAGCCTGAAGCGCGCGGTGCTGCGGTTTTTCCCCGAACTGCATCCGGTCGGCGAGCCGCAGGCCTGGGCGGGATTGCGCCCCGCGCGACCCGACAGCAAACCGCTGATTGGCGGTACGGCGGTTCGCAATGTGTGGATCAATGCCGGGCATGGCGCGCTTGGCTTTACCCTGGCTGCCGGCAGCGCGGCGCTGCTGGCCGACCGCATCGCCGGCGAGCCCGGCGCCTTGGCCGATACCTTATTCGCGCCGTGAGGCCGCCGCACGAAGCGGCATGCCCACGGCAAACGCCGATCGGATTGCCGTCAGCGACGGTCTGATCGGCTTTCACTAGCAGTCTTCACTTGTCTCGAGTACAGGAGAGATATCATGATTTTCAATGTTAGGCAATTGTCCAAAGCCAGAAGCCTGGTGGCCGGCGCGATCTTGGGCGTGGCCCTGTCCGGTGTGCCCGCGGCGCAAGCGCAGACGGTCACTGCGGTGATGCAGTCAGGATTGCGGGTGATGGATCCGGTGATCAGCACCGCATTCATGACGCGCGACCACGGCTATATGATCTATGATACCTTGCTGGGCATGGATGCCAACTTCAAGGTCCAGCCGCAAATGGCCGACTGGAAGGCATCGGATGACGGGAGAACCTATACCTTCACGTTGCGCGACGGGCTCAAATGGCACGACGGCGCACCGGTCAGGTCCGAGGACTGCATTGCCTCGATCCGGCGCTGGGCGGAAAAGGATTCCACCGGCCAGGTGCTGATGACCATGGTGGATGATATCAAGGCCGTGGACGACAAGGTCTTCGAGGTCAGGCTCAAAGAGCCGACCTCGCTCCTGCTGGCGGGCCTGGCCAAGATGAGTTCGCGGCCAGCCTTCATGATGCCCAAGTGGATCGCGCAGACGCCGTCTTCCACACCGATCACCGAATATATCGGCTCCGGTCCGTTCAAGTTCGTTGCCGAGGAGTTCAAGCCCGGGCTAAAGGTCGTCTATGAGCGGAACAAGGATTATGTTCCGCGCAAGGAGCCCGCCAGCTGGACAGCGGGTGGCAAGGTGGTCAATGTGGAGCGGGTACAGTGGGTGGCGATGCCGGACCAGATGACGCCGATCAATGCCTTGATGAACGACGAGATCGATTTCATCCAGCAGGTGCCGTTCGATCTGCTGCCCATGGTCCAGGACCAGGAGAATATCAAGGTTCAGGTTCTGGATAAACTCGGAGCGTGGACCTACTACCGCTTCAATCACCTGTACCCACCGTTTGATAACAAATTGGTGCGCCAGGCGGCCTTGTACGCGGTGGGGCAGGAGGACGTGCTCAAGGCGCTGGTGGGCAATCCGGATTATTACAAAACGTGCGCGGCGGTTTTCGGTTGCGGCAATCCTTATGAGAACGATTATGGCAAGGACATGGTCGTGCCTGCCAATATCGATAAAGCCAAGGCGTTGCTCAAGGAAGCCAAGTACGATGGCACGCCTGTCGTGATCCTACAGCCGACCGATATCGCCATGCTGTCCGCGCAGCCGGTCGTGATTGGCGATGCATTGCGCAAGGCCGGCTTCAAGGTGCAGATGAAAACCATGGATTGGCAGACCGTGGCAACCCAGCAGAGTAACCAGAAGCCGCCGGCCGAAGGCGGTTGGAATATTTTCTCCACGTACAGCATCCTGGCGACCAGCGGCGATCCGTTCGGCAATACGACCATTGCCGCCAACGGGCGCAAGGCGTGGGCCGGCTGGCCCGACGTGCCTGAAATCGAAACCTTGCGGCTGGCATACGCGCGGGCCAAGGACGACGCCGAGCGCAAGGAGATAACCGGCAAGCTGCAGAAACTGGTGGTCGACGAGGGCGTGGTCGCGCCGCTGGGCCAGTTCCAGATTCCCGCCGCCTACAGCACCAAACTGTCCGGTGTATTGCCGGCACCGGTGACGGTGTTCTGGAATATGAAGAAAACGGAAAAGTGAGCCGAAGATGCTGACCTATATCGCCAGAAGACTACTGGCCACCATTCCCGTGGTCCTGATGGTCGCCATCGTGATTTTCGCGATACTGCGCCTGACGCCCGGCGACCCGGCCGCCATCATCGCCGGGGATGATGCCACGGCCGAGCAGCTTGCGCAGATACGCCAGGCCATGGGGCTGGACCAGCCTGTCCATACCCAGTTCCTGGTGTGGATCGGTCGCCTGCTGCAGGGCGACCTTGGCGTGTCGCTGCTGTCCGGCACGCCGGTATTGCAAATGATCGCCGGACGCATGGGCCCGACCCTGGCCCTCGCTGGTTCGACTATTGTGCTGGCCGTGCTGATCGCGGTGCCGCTGGGCGTGATCGCCGCCTGGCGCCAGGGCAAGACGCTGGATCGCCTGATCATGGGGCTGTCGGTACTCGGTTTTTCGGTGCCGACCTTCGTCGTGGGCTATTTGCTGATCTATTTGTTCGCGATCCAGCTGGATTGGTTGCCGGTGCAGGGCTACAAGCCGATGGCCGACGGTTTCCTGGCGTTCGCCCAGCGTTTGATCCTGCCGACGCTGGCGCTTAGTGCCATCTATGTGGCCTTGATCGCCAGGATCACGCGCAGCAGCCTGATCGAGGTCATGGGGGAGGACTATATCCGCACCGCGCGCGCCAAGGGGCTTCGGGAACGCGCGGTACTGCTGCGCCATGCCTTGCGTAATGCGGCGGTACCGATAGTCACGGTGATCGGCATCGGTGTCGCATCGCTGATCAGCGGCGTGGTGGTGACCGAATCGGTATTCAACCTGCCCGGATTGGGCCGCCTGGTTGTCGAAGCGGTGCTGGCGCGCGATTATCCGGTAATCCAGGGTTTAATTCTGCTGTTCTCCCTGGTCTATATTCTTATCAATCTGGTGGTGGATCTGTTGTATACGGTATTCGACCCCAGAATCCGTTATTGAGGGAAGATCATGACTGCCTCTATGTCTTCACGAGCATCGCGCGCGCCGGCGGCCGCATCCGCCACCGAACCTGCGATCGCCACGCAGATGTCGCTGGCCCGGCAATTGCGCCTGGCGCTGGGCAACACCGCGGTAATGATCACATTCGTGGTGTTCGTGTTCATTATTCTGATCGCGGTGCTGGCGCCGTGGCTGGGAACGACGGATCCGGTCGCCATCAATCCCGCGCAACGGCTGGCGAAACTGTCCGCGGCACACTGGCTGGGTACCGATGCCTTCGGCCGCGACCTGTATTCACGAGTCCTGTATGGCGCGCGCGTGTCGCTGATCGTCGGTATCGGCGCCACCGCGATGAGCCTGGTCATCGGTTTGCTGATCGGCGTGATCGCCGGCTATTTCAAGCTGGCCGACAGCATCATCATGCGTGTCATGGATGGCATCATGGCCATCCCCGGCATTCTGCTGGCGATTGCGCTGGTTTCGTTGACAGGCGGTAGCCTGGCGACCGTGCTGGTGGCCATCACCATACCCGAAATTCCACGGGTGGTGCGCCTGGTCCGAGGCGTCATCCTGTCGGTTCGCAACGAACCGTATGTCGAAGCGGCGGTCTCGCTGGGCACGCGCGTGCCGGCGGTCCTGTGGCGCCATATGATTCCCAACACCATTGCCCCGCTGATTGTGCAGGGGACCTATATCTTCGCCGCCGCGATCCTGACCGAGGCCACGCTGAGCTTTCTGGGAGCGGGCTTGCCGCCGGAGATTCCCTCATGGGGCAATATGATGTCGGAGGGTCGCATGTACTTCCGGCTGCTGCCGGGGCTGATTCTGTATCCCGGGATTTTGCTTGCGCTGACATTGCTTTGCGTAAATGTCCTGGGAGACGTGCTGCGCGATACCCTGGACCCAAGACAGGTGAAACGAGCATGAACCACGAAAACATCACAACACGGCCGGAAGCGCCTGACGCTGTCACCACGGCGCCGGTCCTGCGGGTGCGCGACTTGTCGGTGCGCGTCGTCGGCAGCGCGCCCGAACGGCGGGTCGTGCGCAACGTCAGTTTTGACGTCATGCCAGGGGAGACGCTATGCGTGGTCGGCGAATCCGGCTCGGGCAAATCGGTGTCGTCTTTCGCCGTCATGGGATTGTTGCCGCGCGACAGCCTGCAACCTTGCGGTGGCCGTATCCTGCTCGATGGCGAGGATGTGCTGCAGGCGTCGCCGCAACGCTTGCGGCAGTTGCGCGCCACGCGCATGTCGATGATCTTTCAGGAACCGATGACCGCGCTCAATCCGGTGCAGAAAATCGGCCGGCAGATCGACGAAGTTTTGCGTATCCACAGCAATATGTCCAAGGGCGAGCGTCGTGAGAAAGTCCTGTCCATGCTGGCGTCCGTGCATATGCCCGACCCGCGGCGCATCTATGACGCGTATCCGCACCAGTTATCCGGCGGGCAGCGCCAGCGCGTGGTCATTTCCATGGCGCTGGTGCTGCAGCCGCGCCTGCTGATTGCCGATGAGCCGACGACGGCGCTGGACGTAACCACGCAGAAGCAGATCCTGCTGCTGATCCGGGAGTTGCAGGAGAAAAACAATACCGCCGTTTTGTTCATTACCCATGACTTCGGTGTCGTGGCCGAGATCGCCGACCGGATCGTGGTCATGAACCAGGGGGAGACGGTGGAAACCGGCACGCGTGACGATATCCTGGCGCGCCCGGCCCAGGCCTACAGCCGTATGTTGGTGTCTTCGGTACCCAGCCTGGTGCCGCGTGCGCGCACGGCGCCACCGGGCGAGCCGGTGCTGGAGGTGGCGTCGCTATGCAAGACGTATGCGCAGAAAAAACTGTTCGGCCAGGGACGCGAGGTGGCCGCCGCGCAGGATATCGACCTGATCCTGCGACGCGGCGAGATCGTCGGCATCGTTGGCGAGTCCGGCTCCGGCAAGTCCACGGTGGCGCGTTGCATTGTGCGGTTGCTGGCGCCCACGTCGGGACAGATACGCATCCATGGCGAGGATGTCGCGGGCATGCCGGTAGCGCGCCTGCGACCATTGCGCCAGCGCATCCAGATCGTGTTCCAGGACCCGTACCGTTCGCTCAATCCGCGCATGACGGTGGGGGACTCGATAATCGAAGGCATGCGTAATTTTGGTGTGGCGCGGCGGCAGGCGCTGGAGAAGGCCGCCGAACTGATGCGCGTGGTGGGGTTGCCGGCCGATGCGCTGCAACGCTATCCGCACCAGTTTTCGGGCGGACAGCGGCAACGGATCTGCATCGCGCGGGCGCTGGCGCTGGAACCGGATATCCTGGTCGCCGACGAGGCGGTGTCCGCGCTGGATGTCTCCGTGCAGGCGCAGGTGCTGGCGCTACTCGACGAAATCCGGGCACGCACCGGCGTGGGCGTCCTGTTCATTACCCATGATTTACGCGTGGCGGCGCAAATTTGCGATTCCATCGTCGTCATGCAGCAAGGCCGCATTGTCGAAGCCGGTGCGGCCCATACGGTGCTGACCGAGCCTGCGCAGCCCTACACGCGCGCGCTGATCGAGGCGGCGCCGGGCAGGAACTGGGATTTCCAGCATTTTCGCGCAGTTTCCGCAAGCGCCGCATGATGTGGCGGTGTTATAGCAATTGAAATAGTCCTCGTGGCGATAAAGAATGGGAGAAAAACGGTGAAGGAACATTACGATATTCTGATCAGGCATGGCGATGTGATCGATGGCACGGGCGGGGCGCGCTTTGCGGCCGATATCGCGATCCGCGGCGCGCGCATTGCCAGCATCGGCGACCTGTCGCAGGCGACGGCGGACAGGGAAATTGACGCCACGGGGCGCGTTGTCTCGCCGGGGTTCATTGATGCGCACACGCATGACGACCGGTTGATGTTGTCCGATGGCGATATGGCGCCCAAGGTTAGTCAGGGAATCACAACCATCATTGGCGGCAACTGCGGCATTTCGCTGGCGCCGATGCCGCGTCCAATCCCGGATCCGGTCACGCCGCCCCTGGACTTGCTGGACGGCCATGGCCAATGGTTCCGTTTTCCGAGCTTCAAGGCTTACCTGGAGGCGCTGCGGGCGACGCCGGCAGCCACCAATTGCGCCATGCTATTGGGGCATTCGACGCTGCGGGTGGCAACCATGGACGATGTCACGCGACCGGCCAACGAACACGAAATCGCCGCAATGCGCGAGTTGGTGGTCGAGGCGCTGGAGGCCGGCGCCATTGGCGTGTCCACCGGACTAGTCTATCCGCCGGCCGTGGCGGCGACTACCCAGGAAATCATCGAGGTCTGCCAGCCGCTGGCGAGCTATGGCGCCATTTATTGCACGCACATGCGGGACGAGGGCGACCGCGTGATCGATGCATTGGACGAATCCTTCCGCATTGGCAGGGAAACGGGCGTGCCTGTCGTGATTTCCCACCACAAGGTGGTCGGTGTGCAGAATCATGGCCGTTCGGCGCAAACGCTGGCCTACATTGCCCAACATATGGAGACGCAGCCGATTTGCCTGGATTGCTATCCCTATGACGCGTCATCGACGATTCTGTCGCCGGCGCTGGTCGCCAATTCCACGCGCGTCACCGTGACCTGGTCGCGCGGCTTGCCTGCATACGCGGGCAAGGACCTGGACGACATCGCGGCCGAGCTCGGCGTGAGCAAGGCGCAGGCCATTGAGCAACTGCTGCCGGCCGGGGCCATTTATTACCGGATGGATGATGCGGACGTGCAGCGGATCCTGAAGTTCGACGACACCATGATTGGTAGCGATGGCCTGCCTCATGACGAAATACCGCATCCGCGCTTGTGGGGCAGTTTCCCGCGGGTGCTGGGACATTACAGCCGGGGCCTGGGATTGTTTCCCCTGGAAAAGGCGATTCATAAAATGACCGGCCTGACCGCGGGCAAGTTCGGCCTGGCGGATCGCGGCGTGATCCGCGAAGGCGCGTTTGCCGATCTGACGCTGTTCGATGCGGATACCGTGGACGAGGCCGCAACGTTTGCCCAACCCATCGCCCCATCCGTCGGTATCGAGACGGTGCTGGTCAATGGGGTCGTGGTATGGGAGCAAGGCGCGCCCAGCGGGCAGCGGCCGGGCAGGGTGTTGCGTCGCACCGCGCCGGCGCCGGTGAACTAAGTCGACCGCGCGCGGCGCGGCCGTATTATTGCTTGGGAATCCCGGCGTTTTTCGCGGCAGTGGACCAGCGTTCTATTTCATCGCGCTGGAAGCTGGCCAGCGCCCCGGCGTTGCCCGGGAAAGCCTGCCAGTTGATCCGGTCCAGGAAGACCTGGGCATCCGCGGATTGGTAAATGCGCTCCAGCGTGCTGCCAAGCCGCGCCTGGATATCCCGGGGCAGGCCTGCGGGGCCGAAGGCGGCGGTCCAGTTGACCATGTAGTAATCCTGGTAGCCCAATTCTTGCAAGGTCGGCACGTCGGGCGCGCTCGCCAGGCGCTCGTTGCCGGTGACGGCAATGATCTTCAACTTGCCGGCCTTGGCCAGGGGCAGGATGGCACCATAGTCGGCAAACACGAAATCCACCTGTCCCGAGGCCAGATCGGTCAGGGCCGATGAGGCGCCTTTATAGGGAATGTGCTTGGCGGAAATCTTCGCCAGCGAAAGAAACAGCTCGGTGGCGATGCGGTACGACGCGCTGCCGCTGCCATAGTTCAGCGCATCAGGATGCTTGCCGGCATAGGCGACCAGTGCCTGGATCGATGGATAGGGCGAGGTTGCCGGCACGGCGACGCCCATCGCGCCATAGCTGAGCTTGGCCAACGGCGTCAGGCCATTGACTGGATCATAGGGCAGGGTCTTGAACATGGCGACATTGGTGGCCACCGGAGAATTGCTGGCGAACAGCAGCGTGTAGCCGTCCGGCTTGGCGTTGGCCACGGCCTCGGCGGCAATGAAGCTGTTGCCGCCGGGCTTGTTCTCCACCAGCACCGGAACGCCCAGCGCTTCGGACATCTTCTTTGCCGCGTAGCGGGCGTTGGTGTCGGTGCCGCTACCGGGTGGAAAGGATACGATCATGCGTATCGGCTGTTCCGGGTAGGCCGCATAGCCGGGGCCGGCGGCAAGCGCGCCGGACAGAAGCAGGGCGCCGCCAAGCCTCAGGGCGAGGGATTTGATCATGAATGTCTCCTTGGTTTTATGGTTGTATGGGTTGCCGGATGCCTCGGCGCGCAGGCTGCCCCGCGGTGCCGCGCCATCGGGCACGAGTGTCTTCAGCTGGAGGCGACGCCGGCTTCCTGGACGGCGCGTTGCCAGCGCTGGACTTCGTCGCGGATGAATTTGCCATAGGCTTCGGGCGAGGAGCCCAGCGTTTCCGTGCCTTGCTGCTGCAGCGTTTTCTTGAACCCGTCCGAATCCAGCACGGCGCGGATTGTCTGGTTCAGCTTGCCGACGATCTCCGGGGGTGTGCCATGCGGCACCACCACCCCCTGCCAGGCGCCGACCTCAAACCCTTGCAGGCCTGCTTCCTGCACCGTGGGCACGCCGGGCAGCAGGGTGTCGTTGCGCTGCAGGCTGGCGATGGCCAGGATCTTGACCTTATGGCTTTTGATCGCGGCAAGGGAATCGTTCAGGGTATTGACCATGTAGTCAACCTGACCGCCCATCAGGTCCACCAGCGCCGGGGCGCTGCCTTTGTAGGGGACGTGCAGCGCCTTGATGCCGAGCCCCTGGTTCAGCAGGAAACCGCCTAGATGCGTGATATTGCCAAGCCCGCCGGAGGCGTAGGTGGTTTTTTGCGAATTCGCCAGCGTCTTGAGTTGGGCCAGACTGTCGACGGCCAGCGTCGGACGGGTCAGCACGGCCATGGGAACATTGGCCGTGGTGGTGACCGGATCGAAGGCGGTGATCGGATCGTAGGACAAGTTCTTGTACAGCGCCGAGCTCAGGGCAATGGAAGAGGTGTTGTAGAGGAGGGTATAGCCATCGGGCTTGGCCGCGGCAACGTGTTGCATGCCGATGGTGGCGTTGGCGCCGCCCCGATTTTCCACGACGAACGGCTGTCCCAGCTTTTCGGCCAGCGCTTTGGCCAACTGGCGCGCGACGATATCGGTGGGGCCGCCCGGCGGGAAGGGCACCACCATGGTAACGGGTTTTGCCGGCCAGGGGGCCGCGCCGGCGGTGGCGCCGGGGCTGACAGCCGCGAGCGCCGCCAGGCCCAGGCCCGTGACTGTGTTGCGCAGCTTGCGAAAGTGCATGATGGTCTCCTCCAGGTAGAAACAATGACCCGGCCAGCAGCCCGCCCCGGTTTATGGGTGGTCGGAAGTCAGCGCCGCCAGCAAGGTGTCGTGGGGTGATTCCAGGATGTGCCGACCTATTCTGGCCGCCCATTGTTGTTGCGATCCCGACCAGGACTTATGCTCGCGGATCCTGCGGGTATAGCCGTGCAGCGGATAGGCCTCGCTGATGCCGATGGCCCCATGGACGGCATGGGCGATATCGGCGATGCGGTCGGCCACCAGTACGATCTGGTACTGCGCAATGGCAAGCCGGTGCGCGGCGGGTTGCGACGCGGCTACCGCCGTTGCGCCTGTATCGCAGGCGATCTGCAGCGCCATGCCGGCGGCGCTGACGTGTTGGGCCATCTCGCTGATTTGCTGCTGGATCGCCTGGAATTTTCCCAGGGCACGGCCAAACTGCTTGCGCTGGTTGGCGTAGTCCAGCGTCAGTGCGAAGGCGCGTTCGATGGCGCCGACACAGCTTGCCAGCATCGCGAGCGTGGCGGCATCGGCCAGCGCGGCCGCGGCTTGCGGGTCCTGTGTCAACCGGCGCAGCGTCTTGGCGGGCCAAGCTGCAGCGGCATATAGTCCGCCGTGGTAGGCATGGAGCACGCGCCGCTCGTCGGCCGGTGCCAGCCAGCATGTCTGCCGATCACCAATCAGCATTGTGGCGATCCCGTCGCCATGCGGCGCCCTGGGCAAGACGATCTCTTGCGCGTTGCCATCCGCAGCGCCATTGCCCGCCGCATAGCTGATCATGCCGCCGGGCAGCGCCAGGCGGTGTGCATGCGCGCACCCGCGCAGGGCGACCGTAAGCGCAAAGGGCACAGGCAGGTCATAGTAGCCTTCCAGCTTGCACAGTTGCATGGCTTCCGCCAGCGCCAGCCCGCTGCCGCCTTCCGGTTCGGGCAACATTAGCTCGGTGAAGCCGCTTCGGACCAGTTCGTCGGCCAGCGCCTGCCGTTCCGCCGGCCCGAACTGGTCCGCCCTTGCGTCGTTCATCAAGCGCGACAGCAGATCCCGGACCGCGTCTTCGAAGATTGATTCCATGTTGGCTCCTTAGCGCAGACCCAGGCCGCGCGCGATAATGCCTCGCAAGATTTCACGCGTGCCGCCGCGCAGGGAGTAACTGGGGCAAACCTGACTGACAAAGGACAGGGTCTTGAGCAATTCGATCGAGGGCGTGAAGGTGGGCTCGTTGCCCAGGCATTCCCCGACAATCTTTGGCATATCCTGTTCCAGCGTGGTGCCGTAATCCTTGACCAGCGTGGCTTCCAGAGAAGGGTCTTCCCCTTGCGCGAGTTTGCGGGTCACGGCGAGCGACATCATGCGCAGGACAGCGAGTCGCGCGGCAAGCGCGCCGATAGCCGCCTGGATGGCCACCCCGGTTTGCGCCTGCTGGCGGCATTCCTTGAGCAGGCATTCGGCCAGCGCGATGCTGGAATACAGTCGTTCGGGGCCGCTGCGCTCGAAGGCCAGTTCCGCATTCACCTGCGCCCAACCGGCGCCTTCGTCGCCGATCAGCGCCGCTTCGTCCAGTTGCACGTCGCTGAAAAACACCTCGGAAAAATGCGCATCGCCCGCCAGGTCGCGGATCGGGCGGACCGTCACGCCGGGCAGGCTCAGGTCCACAATGACTTGCGATAGGCCCTTGTGCTTGTCCTCGGGCGTACCCGAGGTGCGCACCAGGGCAATCATATAGTGCGAGCGATGGGCGTTGGTAGTCCAGATTTTGCTGCCGTTGAGCAGCCAGCCGTTTTCGCTTCTAGTGGCGCGGCTGCGTATGCTTGCCAGGTCGGAGCCCGAATCGGGCTCGCTCATGCCGATACAGAAAAAGGCCTCGCCGCGGCAAATCCGGGGCAGATACCATTCGCGCTGGGCTTGCGAGCCGTAGCGCAGGATAAGCGGACCGCTTTGCCTGTCGGCGATCCAGTGCGCCGAGACCGGTGCGCCCGCGCCCAGCAATTCCTCGGACACCACGAAGCGCGAATAGTAGCCCTTGCCCGCGCCACCATACTGTGGTGGCAGGGTCAAGCCAAGCCAACCCCGCGCCGCCAGCTTGCGGCTGAATTCGGCGTCGAATCCCATCCACGAGCGGGCGCGGGCGTAGGCATCCATGTGCCGGGTGTGTTCTTGCGCGAATGCGCGTACTTGCTGCCGCAACGCTTGGTCTTCGGGCGGCAGGCGGGTCAGGGTAAGATTGGTCAGCATGGTGCTTTGCCGCTTTCGGCTTGCCTTATCGTATTGCGTGGGTTGCTGTGTGGGGGCGCGATGCGATCCATCCGCACCGCCTACTGCGGCCTGCCGGCCAGCATGCGCTTGACGTCGTAGCTGATCACAGTCACGTTATCCTGGTTCCGGATATCCACATGGGTATCGACGACGGCCCGATTCTGTTTGCTTGTAGGGCGTACGCCCGTGACTTCCACTTCGGCCCACACCGTATCGCCGGCCACCACCGGCGCCAGCATTTTCTTATGGACTTCGAGCAGGGCCAGGCCCGTGCCCTGGACCATGGATTGCATGAGAATGCCTTCGATGATGCCATAGGTCAGCGCCCCGGGAACGGGTCGGCCCGAGATGGCGCCGGCATTGAACGTCTTGTCGATGAAGATGGTCTCGAGCATGCCGGTGCAACTGATGAAATTGATGATGTCGGTTTCGGTAATGGTGCGTTTGAATGTGACGAATTTCTGGCCGACCTCCAAGTCCTGCCAGTAAAAGCCCATGCCGAGAATATTAGGTTCGTTCTGCAATGTTTTCCTCCTTGTCTGCTTGCTTGGTTTGCGTATGCCGGTCGATCTTCACGATATGACGTTCGCAAAGTTCGTCGATTTGCTGTTCCGAATAGCCCAGTTGCCGCAAAATGGCCTGCGAGTGCTCGCCCAGCCTGGGCGGCATTCGCAGGTCCACCTGGGAGTTGGACAGCATCACGGGGTTTCCAGTGAATCGGTAGTTTATTTCATTTGAAATAATATCGCGGAAGAACCCGGATGATTGCAGATGCGGGTCTTGTTCCAGTTCGTTCAGCGTGTTGATGCGGGCCGCCGGGATTTCCTGCTGCTGGCAGAAATCGAGCCAATAGGCCGTGCTCTGTGTTTTCACGATATCGCCGGTCAAGGCGTACAGCGCGTCGATGTGCCGGGTCCGGGCGGCAATGGTCTGGAAACGGCTATCGCCGGCCAGCGCGTCGTGTCCCGAGGCAGTGAAGAAACGGCGCCAGTGTTCGTCGGTATAGGGCATCAGGCTGATATGGCCATCGGCGGTCTGGTACGGGCGGCGCCACGCGGACAGCACGCGCACATAGCCGGCATCCAGCGCCTTACCCGGCAGGTGGCGGCCGTAGAAGTGTTCCACCAGCACATACGACACCATGGCTTCGTACATGGGAATCTCGATATGCTGGCCCCGTCCATCGCGTTCCCGCTGGAACAGGGCAGCCAGGATGGCATGCGCGGCGACCAGCGCGCAGGTCTTGTCCGCCGCGATGATCGGCATGTAGCGCAGCGTGCCGGTCTGCTGCTGCATCAGATCGGGGATACCGCTGAGCCCTTGGATGATGTCGTCATAGGCGGGCATGCCGCTATAGCTGCCGTTGGCGCCATAGCCCAGCAGCGCGGCGTAGATCAGCCTGGGATTGTCCCGCCTCAGCGCCGCCGGATCCAGACCGAGCTTGGCCAGTTTCTGCGGCCGGATGCTGTGCATGAAGACATCGGCATCCTGCAACAACCGCAACAGCACTTCGCGGCCTTCCTGCGTTTTCAGATCAAGCGCGATGCTTTTCTTGTTCCTGTTGACGCCCAGGAACACCGCGGACAGGCCGTCTTCATAAGCGGGGCCGGTATAGCGCGTGGAGTCGCCTTGCAGCGATTCGACCTTGATGACTTCCGCGCCGTAGTCGGCCAGGATAAGGGAAGCGTAGGGTCCGAAAACGATCGAGGTCAGATCCACGATCCGGATCCCGGAGAGCGCGGATGGGGTTGGGGCAAGTGTGCTGTTCATATCTCTCTAAATTCCTGGTGACAGGATAGAGGGAGAGTTGATAGTCGTCCAATATTAAAAATTGATTATTTGATATTTAATAGATATCGGAATAATGCCTTGCCTATTGAGAGACCGCTTGACGCCGGATCGCAGGTTCTGGAATGCACTCAGGCGTCATTTTGTCCGATCTTGATTTTTAAAAGTCTATATATCTAGACGTATAGATATATTTAATAATATACTGGAGATACCGACGCCGATACCGTCATCATGGTTATCGGAATTTCGGCAAATGAATCAAAAATGAAAATGACATACGTGGAGACAACAATGAGATTGCAAGCAATATTGCGGTTGCTAGCGCTGTGCGCGGCAGCGGCGGCGGGCATGCCGCAAGCCGTGGCGGCCGAACGCTATCCGGAAAAACCGATACAGTTGATCGTGGGTTATGGCGCGGGCGGCGGCACCGATATGTGCTTTCGCGCGCTCGCCCAATCGGCCAGCCAGCAACTGGGGCAGAGCATCGTGGTCGAGAACAAGCCAGGCGCGGGATCATCGCTGTCCATCGCCTTCGTGGCACGCCAGAAACCGGATGGCTACACGATCGGCGCCTTGTCCACGGGCGGTGTGCTCAACCAGTATCTTGTCAAAAACATTAGCTATGACGTAGAGAAGGATTTGACGCCGATCGCCATGATGGCGCAATATCAGGTCGGTCTGCTGGTTCGGGCCGACGCCGGTTACCAATCGGTCAAGGACATCATCGACGCGGCCCGGAAAAAGTCGCTGAGCTATAGCACAGCGGGCGTGGGCACGCCGCAGCACCTGACGATGGAGGCGCTGGGGCGCAGCACCGGGGCGAAGTGGATCCACGCACCGTACAAAAGCGGCATCGAAGCATCGACGGCCCTGTTGCGGGGAGATGTCGATATCATGGCCCAGACCGCCGAATGGGCGCCGTATGTCCGCGACAAGAGACTGCGGCTACTGAATGTGTTTACCGCCAAGCGCATTGACGAGTTTTCCTACGCACCGACCCTGCAGGAAGCGGGATTCGATCTGGTCGCGCCGAGCATCTTCGGACTGGTGGGCCCCAAGGGCATGGATCCGGCTATCGTGGCGCGGCTCGATGGGGCATTCCGGCAGGCGATGCGGACCAGGGAGTTTAAGCATTGCGCGCAGCAATTCGGCCTGATGCCGGACTATCGGGACTCGGGGGCATTCGCCGCGCACATCCGGCAAACCGCGGAAAGCTGGGGCCCCGCCGCCGCCGCGCTCAATAAGCAATGAATGGACTGGCAGCATTATGAGCATTGACTTGCAATATCTGGAATGGCCGTTTTTCGATGACTCCCACCGCGAGATGGCCGCGCGGCTGGCAGACTGGTGCGAGGCCAATGTGCCGGCTTCGGACCAGGCCGATGTCGCCCAGGCTTGCCGCGGTCTGGTACGGCGGCTCGGCGATGCCGGCTGGCTGCGCTACTGCGTGCCGGCAGGACCGGACGGCCGGTGGGGCGGGTTGCGCGAGACGCTGGACTCCCGCGCCTTGTGCCTGCTGCGCGAAACGCTGGCCCGCTTTGACGCCTTGGCCGATTTTTCCTTCGCCATGCAGGGGCTGGGTTCCGGCGCGATCGCGCTGGCCGGTTCCGAGACATTGAAGTGCGACTATCTGCCGCGCGTCGCCCGCGGCGACGCGATCGCGGCCTTTGCCCTGTCCGAACCCGATGCGGGTTCCGATGTCGCGGCCCTGTCCTGCTCGGCAAGGCGCGACGGCGACGCTTATGTACTCAATGGCAGCAAGACCTGGATCTCCAATGGGGGCATTGCCGATTTTTATTGCGTCTTTGCGCGTACCGGTCCGGAAGCGGGCGCCAGGGGAATCAGCGCCTTTGTCGTGGACGCGGCAGCCCCGGGCCTGCAAATCGAGGCGCAGATCCGGGTCATGTCTCCGCATCCGTTGGCGACACTGTCTTTTGACGATTGTCGCGTGCCCGCCGGGCGGATGCTGGGCGGGCCGGGCCAGGGCTTCAAGCTGGCCATGCAGACCCTGGATATTTTCAGAAGTTCGGTGGCGGCGGCGGCCACTGGCTTTGCGCGACGCGCCTTGCAAGAGGGGCTTCTCCATGCCCGCCAGCGCAAAATGTTCGGGCAAACGTTGGCCGATTTCCAGCTGACCCAGGCGGCGCTGGGCGATATGGCAACTGAAATAGACCAGAGTGCGCTGCTGACCTATCGCTCGGCCTGGACGCGCGATGTGGCGGGGCGTGCCACAACGCGCGAGACGGCCATGGCCAAGCTGGCGGCCACGGAGTCGGCGCAATCGGTGATCGACCGGGCGTTGCAGATGTTCGGCGGCAAAGGCGTGGTCAGCGACAGTACGATCGAGCGCCTGTACCGCGATATTCGCGCGCTACGCATTTATGAAGGCGCGAGTGAGGTGCAGAAGCTGATCATCGCCAGGGATATCATCAAGCAGGCCGCAACGGCACCAGCCATTGCGGCGTAAAGCATGGACATGAAGGAGAAGACAATGCAGGAAAAAGGAAAAGTGCTCGTGACCGGTGCCAGCAAGGGCATCGGCCGCGCGATATGCAGCAGACTTGCCGCCGACGGCTATGCGGTGACCGGGGTGGCGCGAACCCGGCCGCTGGACTGGCCGGCGCAACTGCCTTTTCACCAGGTGGATCTTTCCGTCGGGGCTGAACTGGATGCGCTGTTGAACGCCTTGTCGGCAGAAAGCGCGTACTATGGCCTCGTCAACAATGTCGGCCTCGTTCCGGCCGGACCGATAGCGAGCGTCGATAGCGTGCAATTGCACCAAGCGGTCATGCTCAATGTCGAGGTAGCCATCCGCTTTGCCCAGGCTTTGCTGCCCGGCATGCGCGGGCAAGGACAAGGCCGTATCGTCAATATCAGCTCGCGCGCGGCGCTGGGCAAGCCGGACCGAACCATCTACAGCATGACCAAGGCCGGCATGATCGGGATGACCCGGACCTGGGCACTGGAACTGGCCGCCGAGGGTATCACGGTCAATGCCATTGCGCCGGGACCGATCGCCACCGAGTTTTTCACCAGCGTGAACAATGAACACGACAACGCGACACGGCGCTTGCTGGCCGGCATTCCGGTAGGACATATAGGCCAGCCCGAAGATGTGGCGCACGCCGTGTCCTATTTCGTGGATCGGCGTTGCGGCTATGTGACGGGGCAGACGCATTTTGTTTGTGGCGGCGTCAGTATCGGCGCCGCATAGGCGAAGGCGGGGCCGGTCGCGCGCGATGCGGCTTTGCCGGCAACAGGTATCGTCGCAGGGGTAGTCAGCCGAGCATCGGCAAGCCTTTTGCGATACGTAGATCGAATCGATCCGCATTGACCGTAGCGGTCCGATTGTGGATTGAAATCAACAACAGAACGGATAGAGGAAACCTATGAAACGCTGGACGCAGCGCCCCGAGGGCGCCAATTGGGGGGATTTCGGAGAGGACGATCAATTGGGACGGGTCAATCTGCTGACACCGGAACAAGTGCTCAAGGGGGTGCGTGAAGTCCGGGAGGGGCGAGTGTTCTGCCTGTCCCTGCCATTGGATTTGCCGGGCGGCATGGTCCTGAACCCGCGTCGCAAGCCGCCGCGACTGGCCGCGACCGAGCGCGACGGCGTTCCGTACATGAATTTTCCGATGGCCAGTCTGGACGCCAGCGCCATCGATGTGCTCAGCGACGACCAAGTGACACTATCCCTGCAATATTCCACGCAATGGGACGCGCTGGCGCATGTCGGCGCCATGTTCGATAGCGACGGGGATGGCCGTGAAAGCAAAGTGTATTACAACGGTTTTCGCGCAGGCGTGGATATCCTGGACGCGCCCGGCGATGCAGGCCATGACGGCGACGACCACGCGGGCTGCAACCACGGCATGGGAGCCAGGAAACTCGGCGTGGAAAACTTCGCCGTCAAGGGCATGCAGGGGCGCGGCGTGCTGGTGGATTTCGTCAAGCATTACGGACATGGGCGAACCCTGATCGGTTACCAGGAACTGGCGGCGATCCTGGAGAAAGACAAAATTGTTGTCGAACCCGGCGATATGCTGGTGCTGCGCACGGGATTTGCCGAGACGGTTGTCGAGATGGCCGGGCATCCCGACGGCGAGGCGTTGCACAAGGCCGGTGCCGTGCTCAATGGCGCGGATCAACGGCTGCTGAACTGGATCACCGATAGCGGCATCGCCGCTATTTGCGCCGATAATTACGCGGTCGAAGCATATCCGGCGCATAATCAGGGCGATAGAAAATCTTTGCTTCCCCTGCATCATCATTGCCTGTTCAAGCTGGGGTTGCCCTTGGCCGAACTATGGTATTTGCGCGACCTGGCCGAATGGCTTCGCGAGCATGACCGGCAGCGTTTTCTGCTGACTGCGCCGCCGTTGCGCCTGCCCGGCGCCGTCGGCTCCCCCGTCACCCCTATTGCCACTGTGTAGAATGACAATCATGATCAAGGACTTTACTTCGCTGCTGGCTTCGCATGCCAGGCAGCGCCCGGAAGCCATCGCGCTCTATGACGAGAACGAGCCGGTCAGTTTTGCGCAGCTTGAGGCGCAGGCCATGCGTCTTGCGAGCTTGCTGCTCGAGCATGGCGCAAAGCGCGGCGATCGGCTGGCGCTGTGGCTGCCCACATGCACCGCATGGCTGGCGGCGTTCTTTGCTTGCGCCCGCCTTGGCATCACGGTGGTCGCCGTCAACACCCGCTTTCGCAGCAACGAAGTCGGAGACCTGATTTCCCGGGGAGGCTGCCAGTGGCTGTTGCTGTGGCCAACCTTCAAGGCCTTGCCGTTCGAGCAGATCCTGCAGGATATCCCGCAGGATCTGCTCAAGCCCCTGAAAGGCATCGTGGTGATCGGCGGATGGACGCATGCGCCGGCGCTGCCTGGTGTTCGACACATCGCCTACGAGGCGCAGGCCGATACCGGTCCGTTGGCGGGGCTGCCGCACCCGGACGGTAAAGCAGCGGCACTTGTCTACACGACTTCGGGCACCACTTCGCAGGCCAAGCTGGTGCTGCATGACCAGCAAACCCTGCTGGGCCATGGTGTTGCGGTGGCCCACCGATTCGATATGCGGGCCGACGATGTGCTGCTGCTGGGCGCGCCGCTTTGTGGCGCCTTCGGGTTCTCGGGCGCGCTGGGGGCGCTGGCCGCCGGCGCCGCCATGGTGTCCTCGCCGGTCTTGAGTCCGGAGCAATGCGCCCTGCAGACAAACCGCTTCGGCGCCACGCATATTTTTGCCAATAACGAATTGTTGAGCCGGATGCTCGACCATGGCACCGCGGTCCAGGGTGAGCCGGCTTTTCCCACGTTGCGGCTTGCGGGCTTTGCCAGTTTTGCGCCGTCGCTGGGCGACTTCGTCGAACGGGCGGAGCAGGCGGGGATGCGGTTGGTGGGGCTGTATGGATCCAGCGAACTGCAGGCGCTGGTGGCTTCCCAGGACGCGCAGGCGCCGCTGGCCGAGCGCCAACAGCCAGGCGGGCGTCTGACCGCGGCCGATGCTCGCGTGCGCGCCCGCGATACCGAGTCCGGACAAGTGTTGCCGCACGGCGCGGTCGGCGAAATCGAAATCAAGGCGCCCAGCCTGATGCAAGGGTATTTGGGCAATGCCTCGGCAACGGCGCAAGCCATCGATGCGCAAGGGTATTTCCGGACCGGCGATCTGGGACATACCGTCAGCGACCAGTCGTTCGTTTTCCATGCCCGGCGCGGTGACTTCCTGCGGCTAGGCGGCTTCCTGGTCAATCCACAGGAAATCCAGCAGTTTATCGAATCATTGCCCGGCGTGGCTTCCTGCCAAGTGGTGGGGGCCACGCATGCGGGCAAAGCAGTGCCGGTGGCTTTCGTGATCGCCGCCAGCGGGATGCGGCTGGCCGAAGCGCAGATCATCGCCGCCTGTCGCGGGCAGTTGGCCGGGTTCAAGGTGCCGCGCTGCGTCGAAATCGTGACGGCGTTTCCCGTGGTGGAAAGCGCCAACTCGAATAAAATCCAGCGTGGCGCGTTGCAGAAAATAGCCCAGGCGCGGCTCGATCGGATAAACTGAACGCCCTTGCGGTTCCATGGTCAGCGGGCGGCCGGCAAGGAGCCAGGCGAGTTGCGTTGCTGCCCGCCGGTGCGCAACACGCCTGTTTACTTTGTGAAGCGATAAGTTATGTCCGATGCCTCTGTCAATCAAGCCGTTCTGAGCCGCAGCCGCCAGCCGCTGTATCTGCAGTTGGTCGCCGAATTCAAGCGCAGTATCGATACCGGGCTATGGGCGGTGGGGGAACAAATCCCTTCGCTTGAAGCGTTAATGCAAACCTACCAGGTCTCGCGTATGACAATACGCAATGCCCTGGCCGTGCTCGAAAGTGAAAGGCTGATTCGTCGCAGCCGCGGCCGCGGCACTTTTGTGGAGCAGCGCACGCCGCAGGCCAGCGCCACTGCGTTGCCGACCACCTGGGAGGAGGCCGTCGGGCTCAGTGATGTGCTGGGCACGCATGGCATTACCGAGTCCGAAAGCGTCATCACCGATTTACCGGGTTTCGACATGCTTTGCAAGGGTGTGCCGGTGCCATCCTACAAATACCTGTGTCGCTTGCATAGCAATAACGGTGTGCCGTATTGCTATAGCGAAGTGTATGTCGATATGTCGCTGTTTGAGCGCTATCGCGCACAGTTCCAGAGCAAAGCCGCCGCCTCGGTCATTGCGCGTATTCCCGGACTGAAAATCACCGAGTCCCGCCAAAAGCTGACAATCATCAATGCCGGCTTCCAATCTGCCAATGCGCTGAACCTCGACGCCGGCGACAGCGTGGCCGAAGTCCGGCGTTTCGCGGTTTCGGACGGGATGATCATCTATTATGCCAGGCTGGAGTTCCCGACTCGCTATGTCACGCTGGACCTGGATTTGCTCGCCCGGCAGAAGCCTTAGTTTTTCCTTATGCGCTTGGCCGCCTGTTCCATTTCCATGCGATCCATGGAGTGCTGCGAGGCATTCTCTTCCAGCGCCTGCTGTTGCAGCATACATTGCTCGTAGTTGGGAGACTCGCGCTTGATGCCCAGGCTGTCGCAAGTTTTCTGATACTGTTCGACCTGCATCCTGTCCAGTTCATCCAGTGCGCCGCAGCCGCCCAGCGTGGCTGTCGCGGCCAGGGCGACGATAGCAATGGCTTTGCCCGATGAAAATCTGTACATGAAAGTAGCTCCTTTTGGTTAATGGGTATCCGGCACCCTGGCGGTAATGACGCATGCCGCGCGGGCGAAAGACATTGTTTTACCCCATTATTGCGACCGTGTTAAGTCTATTTTCAGTTTTACGACATTGGCCGATATCGGTATCGGGTGCTTGGCAACATTGCATCGGGCGTACCGCGCCGGGCCAGTCCCGCCCGGCGCAGTCCAGACCCTGCCGCGGTTTCAGCCCGCTTGCCTGAGGTGATCCAGGACTTCCTGGGCTTTATCCAGGCGAACCTGGCCATTGGCGATCATGGCTTTTGCAACGGCATCGATTTCATCACCAAGCGCGCCGGCCATCATGGCGACATTTTGCGCATGCAGCGCCATGTGCCCCTTCTGAATGCCGGTTGTGGCCAATGCCTTGAGCGCGGCGAAATTCTGCGCAAGCCCTGTAGCGGCAATGATGCGGGCAAGCTGGTCGGCTGTGCTAACCCCCAGTATTTGCAGGTTGGCTCTGGCCGTGGGGTGCAGCCTGGTCGCGCCGCCCACCAGGCCGACCGCCATCGGAAGCTCGATCGTGCCTGCCAGGTCCCCGTCGGCATTGATTTCCCAATCGGTTAGGCTGGTATAGCGCCCCTTGCGCGAGGCATAGGCATGGGCACCGGCCTCGACGGCCCGGGTGTCGTTGCCGGTGGCCAGGACAACCGCGGAGACGCCGTTCATGATGCCTTTGTTATGGGTGGCGGCGCGATACGGATCGCACTCGGCAAAACGATAGGCGCTGATCATGCCGTCGCGGATTGCCGGTCCGCCGATCTCTGCGGTTTTCCACACCGCGCGCGCGCGGGCCAGGCGCTTGTCGGCCAGGTTGGAAAGGATCCGCAAGTAGACTTTTCCGCCAGTCCATTGTTCGATAAAAGGCGCGAGCGTTTCGGCCATGGTATTCACGGCGTTGGCGCCCATTGCATCCCGGGTGTCGACAATCAGGTGGGTGATGACCATCGGTCCGGCGTGCGATTGCAGAACGCGCACTTCGATATCCTGAAAGCCACCGCCCAGTTGTAGCAGCACGGGGTCGCAATCGTCGCAAATCCGCTTGATTTCCTGCCTTCTTTCAAGAATCGCGATCCGGCAATATTGCGGATCGGCCACATTGACCAGTTGAATCTGGGCGATCATGAGCGACCCAGACATTGATGTGGAAAAACCTCCGCTGTCATAGCATTGCCTGGCCGCGTTGCAGACCGCCGCCACGACGGAGGATTCTTCGGTCGCCATCGGGACCAGTACGTCCTGGCCATCCACTTTCATGTTGGTGGCGATACCGACTGGAATATTCATTGTCGTGATGACATTTTCAATGAGCCGGTCCGCCGTGTCGGCGGGAAGATTGCCCGTGTCGAGCAGGCTTTGCATGTCGGGCGGCGCGATGCCGCATAGCTGCGCAACCTTTTCCAGGCGGCCCTGTATGCCAAGCTTGTGAAAGCCGCTAATTCGAGAACTCATGTCAGGCATGTTATTTATTCCATGAAAAAAGAAAAAAATCAGTGTTTGTCCATTAGCGAGGGCAGCCAGGTAACCAGCGTGGGAAAGGCTGCGCAAAAGACCAGCGCGCATATTTGCAGCACCATGAAGGGGAGGACCCCTTTATAGACTGTGTCCATGCCCAAATGGCTGGGCAGCGGCCCCTTGATATAGAACAGGGTATAGCCGAACGGCGGGCTGATATAGCCGGTCTGGATCGTGATGGCGTAGAGAACGCCAAACCAGATTTCATCGAAGCCCAGCAGTTTTACGATCGGCAGAAATACTGGAACGGTAAGCAGGATAATGCCGATTTCGTCCAGCACGGTGCCCAGAAAAATCAGGATCAGCATCATTGCCGCCAAAATCACGTAAGGATGCACGTCAAGGTCGCGGATCAACCCGAGCAGCGTGTCCGCGCCGCCCAGCCCGGTGAAAATGGCGACGTAGGCTTTGGCGCCGATGGTGATCCAGAGGATCATGGTGGTGGCTTTCAGCGTCTCATGGGTGGCGGTTCTGATTGCGGCTATGGTCAATTGCCGTTTCACGAGACCGATCAGGAATGCGCCGGCGACCCCGACGGCGGCGGCCTCGGTGGGGGTGGCGACGCCAAGGAAAATGGAACCCAGGATCAGTATCACCAGCAGGATAGGGAAGATGACGCCCTTGAGGCTGCGTAGCTTTTCGGCCAACGGCACTTTGGCTGCCTTGGTGTGCGGGACATCCTGGGGCCTGGTGTAGGCAATATAGAGGATATACAGAATATAGAATGTCGCCAGAATCATGCCGGGCATGATGCCGGCGATCAGCATTTTTCCGATCGAGACTTGCGCCGTCACGGCATAGACGATGGTGAGCACCGACGGCGGGATCAATATGCCTAGCGTACCCGAAGCGCAGATGGTGCCGGTGACCAGCTTGGGGTTGTAACCGCGCTTGAGCATTTCCGGCATGGCCAGCAATCCCATTGCCGTGACGGCGGCGCCGACGACGCCGGTCATGGCCGCCATCATGACGCAGATAAGTACGGTACCGATGGCAAGTCCGCCGCGCAGGCGTCCGAACCAGATTTCCATGACCTTGTAAAGTTCTTCGATAATCCCGGTCTTTTGCAGGATGCCCGCCATGAAAATATACAACGGGATGCCGAGCAGCGCTTCGGAGCGCATGGTGTCGAAAATCTGCAGCACCATGATGACAACTGCGTTTGCATCCCATAGCGTTACCGTAATAAGCAGCGAGAGTCCACCCAGCACAAATGCAATGGGTAAACCGGTAAGCATGAACAGCGTCAGGCCGGCGAACATAATGATCAGAATCAGATTCGGACTCATTGCGCGTGCTCCCGATCTTTGTCAAGTACGGTGCAAAGCAGCTCGGCGATACATTGCAGGCCGAGTAGCGCGACCGAAAGCGGGATCGCGAACTTGACGGGCCATATAGGCGGGTTCCAGGCGGAAAACGATGTTTCCTGGTACTGCCAGGACTCGATTGCCGGCGTGTATGAATAGCAAAATATGATCACGCTGAATGCCAGGATGACCAGATAGCTGAATATTTCAAGCCGGCGCTGGGTCGTTTTTGAGAGCTTGTTCTTCAACAGATCCAGGTTGACATGCCCCCGCAAATGCAGCAGATACGCGCCTCCCAGGAGGAAATAAGGTCCGAACAGCAAGGTTGCCAGTTCCATGCCCCAGGTGGTAGGGGTATGAAAAAGATAGCGGCTGACGACTTCGTAGAGCATCGACAATACAATTAGAAAAATCAGCAGCGAAACGAGGTTGAAGAAAAAGCGGTTAATACCGGTAACGCCGCGCACATACATGCTAATCAGTGGAGACATAGGTCTGCTCCGTGGGCAGGGGGGGCATGGGAAAGCCGTGAGGCAGGAAAATGTGGGTCAGCTGAGCAATCCCAGGCTTTTCATGAACGATGTCTGGCTATCGAGCATTTTCCTGGCCAGCGGGTTATTCTTGGTCGCCGCTTCCCAGGCGGCAAGCGCCTGCTGGCGTCCCTGCGCGATTTCATCAATGCCCAAGCTGGTGACCTGCACGCCTTTTTCCTGAAATGCCTTCAGGGCCTTGGTGTCCGAAACCAGGATATGCTGGCGTAGGGCGCCCGAGACCTCGCGTGCCGCGACGCCAAGCGCGGCCTTATGGGGTGGCGGCAATTTTTCATAAGCGCCACGGTTGGCGACATAACTTGTTGCCGTCGTGGGTTGATGGGGGCCGGGCATCAGAATGTATTTCGCGACTTCCGCCAGACCTGCCTCCAGATTGGCGGTCAGGTCGCCGCGATCGGCAAAGTCAATCACGCCTTTGTCCAGCGCCGAATAGACTTCGCTGGTTGGCAGCGGTGTGACCGAGACACCCAGCGCACCCATGACTGTCGAGGCCAGGCCGACAAAGCGGCCTTTTTTGTTTTTCATGTCGGCCAGCGAATGAATCGGGAATCGCGAATGGATGGGCTCGGGTCCATATACCGTTGGCGCGATGTAAAACAGTCCGGCCGGTGCATATGCCTCGCGGGCCAGGGCGAGTCCGTCCATCTCGTAGAACCAGGCTTCGTACTGATCGGCTTCCGGAAAGCCGAAAGGCACAGTGCTGGTGAACGCCAGTCCCGGGATTTTCCCGGCCTCGTAGCCATCGAATGTTTTCATCATTTGAAAGGCGCCGCCCCGCACCGCGTCAAAAGCCTGGTTGGCCGGGACCAGTTGTCCTGCGGAGTACAATTGAATTTGAAATTGATTGTTGGTCAGTTCCGCGACGCGCTTCACAAAAATCTCCTCGAATTTTTGCGGGGTCGTGCCGCCATCCCATAAAGACTGCAGCTTCCACTTTACGACTTCCTGGGCGCGCGCGATCATGGGCGCTGCGAGCAGGGCGCTGCCTGCAGTCGTGCCCCCCAGGATTTTTCTCAATAGATTTCTACGGTGCGATTGCATTGATGTCTCCTTTGTTTTCATGCCAATTAAAGGTACAGTATTGGGTACAGTTATATTTTTTCATCAGCGTGTTCTTGCTGAGTGATTATGCTTAATTAATCGGGATGTGATAAGGCACACTTTATTGAAAATAAGGTATATCTGTGCCTATATTTGATTGGGTACGGTTATTGTGCGCGGCATCATGGAAAGGATAGAAAGTGAGTAAAGTCAGCGACATCGTCGACCACATACGCCAGGCCATCCGCAACGGCAGTCTCAAAAGTGGGCAGAGGCTGCAATCGATACGGCAGGCCCAGGGTTTTTTTGGCGTGTCGAAAAACACCATGATCGATGCCTACGACCGGCTGGTTTCTCTCGGGCATATCACCGCCAGGCCCGGTTCGGGATACTATGTCAGCGTCCAGGGCAGGAAGCAGCAGCGAAGCAGCACGACGCATATCGCGGAAGCCGTCGATGCGATTTCGTTATTGCGGGAACAATTGAATCAGACCTATCGTCTGCGTGTCGGCGATGGGCGACCGCCCGCGTCATGGATGAGCCAATTTGATTTCGACATGCGTCTCAAAGTACCGCCGGATAGCAAGTACGGATACGGTCATCCGATGGGATACGGCTTGTTGCGCGAATCGATTGCCCATAATTTGATAGAGCGCGCGATTCAGGCGGCGCCGGAACAGGTACTGTTAACCTATGGCGCCAATCACGCGATGGATTTGCTGATCAAGCAATTCCTCTCTCCGGGCGACACGGTATTCGTCGATAGCCCCGGGTACTACCCGCTGTTTGCCAAGCTCAAGCTATACAAGGTCAAGATGATCGGCATCCGCAGATTGGGCACGGGGCCTGATACCGAGGAGTTGGCCGAGAAAGCCAGGCTGCACGACGCCAAGCTGTTTTTCACGCAGACATTGGGCCACAATCCGACAGGCGGTTCGACGACGCTCGCGACGCAATACCAAATTCTCAAACTGGCGGAAAAGCACAACTTTCGTATTGTCGAAAACGATGCCTTTGCCGACATGCTGCCTCCGGGCTCGGCGCGTATGGCGGCATTGGATCAACTGGATCGGGTCTTGTATGTGGGGACGTTCTCGAAAACGCTCTCGGCAAGCTTCCGGGTAGGGTATATCGCAGGCCGCCCGGATCTGATCGACGGATTATGCAATATCAAAATGCTGACGGTCGTGACAACCTCCGATTATCTGGAAAGATGGCTATATAGTCTCATCGCCAACGGCCAGTACCTGAAGCATCTGCGCAAGCTAAGGCCGATGGTCGAGCAGGCAGCGACAAAGGCGTTGAGCGAGTTCACGGAACTGGGTTTGTCGGTGCCTTATCGTTCCGAAGGTACTTATTATATGTGGCTTGAGTTGGGACGGGAACTGGACGATATCGCGCTTGCGCGCAACGCGGCGGATAGGAGCATTTTCCTGGCGCCAGGTACACTTTTTTATCCGGAAAAGAAACCCGGCCAGCCCGCGGCCCTGCGTGTCAATGTGGCGTATGCCTCGGATCCGGTGTTTCTGGATTTTCTGAAGCAGATCATTCCCCGTTAGCTCAAAAGCGTCCAATCAACATTGGCGCTTTTCTCGCAGGTAGATCCGGAGAGGCCAAAGCTATTTTCAAGAAGCGTATAACGCGGGGAAGAATGAGACCGAGGTTGACTAACCGGCAGCGCCTGTATCGTCACTTTCCCCTCTTAGCTAGAGGAGGAAAGGTGACGATACAACTCATTCACATGAGCGGGTCGATATCGGACACCAGGCTTGCGGGCTGGAGCGTGCCGTTGACAATAACGGTTTCATCTGGATTTTGCAAGGTTTCCTGCAGCATCCATCTGCCGTTCGCATGTTCCAGTATAAAGTAGACAACCTGTCCTGCACGAGGGGAAGGGGAAAGGCGTAAGGTCGGCTCCGGTCTGCCGGACTGTACCGCATAGAATATGCGGATAAAGGTATCGGCGAATCTGGGTACGCGCGGGGCCGATTCCCAGGCGGCCAGTTCGGCTTCGGTAATGCCCAGGCGCTTGCATAATGTCGCCGCCGATAGATTCATTGCTTGGCATAGAAACCGGAATTCGACGCCGCTGAGCACTTGGCCCTTGAGGCTCAGGGCAGTGCAAATGATTTTTTTCAGATGCTGCGGATTATTGATGATGACGGTTTTTGCAGTTCTGGATGACTTGATCCGATATCCGTTCCTGAGCCAGATATGTTGCAGACCGCCTTCCGTATACGAATGCATAGTCAACCCCAAAGGTGACGCGTTGTCGATATCCCGTGCTTAAGGAAAAAGTATACAGGAGCGCGCCGAAAGATGACAATGACATGACATGACAGACCATGACCATGACCTTGGCCTTGCAAAGAAGGCCCCGTGCGAGGCGGGCAAGGGTGTGACGCATTCGACAGGCTCCAATTAATAAAAAATTTTTATAAAATGATCAAAACAATTAATTTATTTTTTTAATCGAAAATGCCTAAAATGACCCGAACACACTGATATTCCGGATGGAAGGGAGGCAATATGCAAAGTCTATTGGTCGGTTGCGGTGCCGGGTTTTCGGGCGACCGCATCGATGCCGCGCAGGCCGTCGTCAAGACACTGGTCGCGCGGGGGCAGCCCGCCGTGCTGATTTTCGAGATGCTGGCCGAGCGTACGCTGGCGTTGGGACAACTGGCCAGGAAGAAAAATCCTGTGGCAGGCTATGAGCCGTTGCTCGACGAGGTGCTGGAGCCGGTACTGGGTGATTGCGTCAAGCACGGTATTCCCATTGTGAGCAATTTCGGCGCGGCCAATCCCGCGGGCGCCGCCGTCGCCATTGAGCGGCTGGCGGGGCGGCTGGGCTTGCCGGCACTGAAGATCGCCGTGGTTGAGGGCGATGATATCCTGCCGGGGCTGGACCTGGCTTCATTGCAGATCTGGGAAGGCGATCGGGAATTGGCCGCCGGTGCGGACCAGCCGATAGCGGCGAACGTTTACCTGGGCGCCGGCCAGATTGCCCGGGCCCTGGCCGATGGCGCGCAGATTGTCATCACGGGACGCGTTGCCGATCCGGCCCTGACGGTCGGGCCGGCCGTTGCCCATTTCGGCTGGGACTGGCAGGACTGGGATCATTTGGCGGCAGCCACCCTGGCCGGCCATTTGCTGGAATGCGGGTCGCAGGTGAGCGGCGGGTATTTCGCCGATCCCGGATACAAAGATGTGCCAGATCTGGCCAGCGTCGGGTTTCCGATAGCCGAGATTTTCGCTGACGGACATATTGTGATTGGCAAGGCCGATGCCACCGGCGGTTTGGTCAATCTGCAGACGGTCAAGGAGCAATTGCTTTACGAAATCCACGACCCCGCCAGCTATCTCACGCCGGATGTGACGCTGGATATCACCCAGGTGACCATGTCGCAGGCGGGCGCAGACCGCGTCGAGCTGCGGGGCGCCAGGGGCAGGCCGCGGCCGGACACGCTGAAGGCGACGGTATCGTTCATGGGCGACTGGTTCGGCGAAGGGGAAATTTCCTACGCGGGCGCCAATGCGGGCAAGCGGGCGCGCCTGGCCGCGGAGGTGCTGCGCGAGCGGGCAAAGCCATTCGGCGAGGCATGCAAGCTGCGCCTGGATTTGATCGGTGTGGTCAGCGTCCTGGATTCGTCCGCGTCGACGCTGCAACAAGATGACATGGTCGAACGGGCCGAGGACGTCCGCCTGCGCCTGGCCGTCAATGCCGCGGAGAAAAAGACGGTGGAACGATTGATGCAGGAAGTCAATGCCTTGTATTGCTGCGGTCCCGCCGGCGGCGGCGGGGTGCGCACCAGCGTCAAGAGCAGCGTGCGTACGGTGTCCTATCTGGTTCCGCGCGAGCGGGTCCGCGATGATTATCATTTTGCTGCAGGAGCCTGGGAATGAGAGAGACAGTGAAGCTTCACGAGATTGCGCACGCCAGGGCGGGCGACAAGGGCAATCGGCTCAATATCAGTCTCATCCCCTACGACGAGACACATTGGGAAAGCCTGCTGGAGCAGGTGAGCGCGGCAAAGGTGCAGGCGCTGTTCGCGCATCGTGGCGCCACGCATGTGGAGCGCTATGTCCTGCCCAATATCAAGGCCATGAATTTTGTCATCGATAATGTATTGGAGGGTGGGGTCAACGCCAGCCTGAACCTGGATAAGCATGGCAAATCAAATGCGTTCCGTCTGCTGGACATGCAAGTGACGGTTTAAACGCTAACCAAAAGGAGACAAAAAATGCAGAGTGGATATTTCAAACGTATTTGCGGCGCGGCGCTGGCCTCGCTGGTCATGGCCAGTGCCTCGGCGTTGGCCGCCTATCCGGAACGGCCCATCACCTTTGTGGTACCGTTTGGCGCAGGTAGCGGCACCGATAAGTTGGCCCGCGTCCTGGCCGAGGAGGTGTCCAAGCAATTGGGGCAAACGGTGGTCGTGGAAAACAAGGGCGGCGCCAGCGGCTTCATCGCGGCGCAGGATGTGGCGCGGGCCAAGCCCGATGGCTATCGGATCTTCATTACATCGAATACAACCCATGCGAGCAATTCGGCACTGTTCAAAAAGCTGCCCTATGATCCGGTCAAGGATTTCGCGCCGATCTCCAAACTGGGCAATATCCCGCTGGCGCTGGTTGTCAATCCCGACAGCGTGCCTTCAAAAACGGTGCCCGAATTCATCGCGTACCTGAAGCAGAATCCCGATAAGGTCTTTTTCGGCAGCGGCAGCACGTCGGCGAGGATCGGCGGGGAATTGTTCAAGATCTTGACCGGCACCAAAATCAGCAATATCGATTACAAGAGCAATCCGCAAGCCGTGGTCGATGCGGTTGGCGGGCAAATCCAGATGATGGTCGCCGATGCTGCGACCACGCTGCCGCTGGCGCGGGAAGGCAAGCTGCGGGCCCTGGCCATGTCGACCCTGAAGCGTAGCGAGATCGCGCCGGATTTGCCGACGCTGGATGAAAGCGGGGTCAAGGGCTACGATCTGGTGGCCTGGTTCGCCTCGTACGCGCCCGCCGGCACGCCGGAGGATGTCATCAACACGCTCAATGGCGCTTTTGTCAAGACGCTGAACGATCCGAAGATTATCAAGAACCTGCAGGTACAGGGTATCGAGGCGCAGGCCAGCACTCCTCAGGAACTGGCACAATTCCAGAAAGCGGAAACCGAAAAGTGGGTCGATATCGTGGCCAAGGCGGGGGTTGAGGTACGATAGCGCAAGCCGGGAGCGTCGCAGGGCCTGCCGGCGTTCCTAACCACTTTATGCGGGGCTGTCCGTGAATCTGTCCACCAAACATCTCAAGGCGTTCAAGTCGCTGGCGACCGAGAAGAATTTTACCAAGGCGGCCAATCAATGCCATCTGACGCAGCCCGCGCTCTCGGTCCTGATCCAGAATCTAGAGGATATGGTGGGGGCGCGCCTGTTCGAACGCAATACGCGGAACGTGACGCTGACGCGGGAAGGACAGCTGTTTTCGGGGTACGCGGACAAGCTGCTGGAAGATTTTCAGCAAGCGCTGACGGAACTGCAGCGGCAGGTGTCGAAAAAGGCCGGACGCGTGACGGTCGCGGCGTTGCCATCGGTGACGGTCGGCAGCCTGATCCCGGCGGTTGCCCAGTTCAATCGCCAG
Source organism: Advenella kashmirensis (assembly GCA_040395835.1). Taxonomy (GTDB): domain Bacteria; phylum Pseudomonadota; class Gammaproteobacteria; order Burkholderiales; family Burkholderiaceae_B; genus Advenella; species Advenella kashmirensis_B. The sequence goes on along the minus strand of JBEBPQ010000003.1, from coordinate 121,730 downwards.
TTCCCGGGCGTGTCCGTGGCCTTCCTGGATGTGACGGCCGATGAATGCCTGGACTTGGTTTTGGCGCGCAAAGCGGACTTTGCCGTGACTTTCGTCGGCGAGCATCGCCCGGACCTGCTCAGCGAGACACTATGCTCGGATTCGTTCTATGTCGTATGCCCGGCCAGGCATCCGCTGGCGCGTCGCAAAAAGCTCAGCCAGAAAGATATGCTGAACTATCAGATCATCCAGTTCGCCCGCAACACCAGCATACGCCAGCATCTGGATGCCTCGTTCTACCCGGAGAAACTGACCACGCAAATGGAGGTCTGCAATCTATCAACGGTGGCGGGGTTGGTCGCCAACGATATGGGGATTTCCATCGTCCCCGGCATGTCGCTGTTTCTCTATAACCGCCCCACGATTGCGATTATTCCGCTGGCGCTGTCGCTGCCGGATCGCACGATCTCGCTGGTGCAGGCGCGGGGACGGGCGCAATCGGTGGCGGCGCTGGCCTTGATCGACCACCTGAAAGCCACCATCGGCCAGGCTTGATCTGTTGGCGGCCCGGGCGCGACGAGGCAACACGCCCGCGACGGTTCTATGTCGACGTGGCGGGCGTGCCGGTGTCCTCATAGGCTTCGCCTGCCTGGAACAGTGCGTCGATTTCCGCCACGGACAGGCCCGTCTGTTGCAACACGGACCGCGTATGCTCGCCAATATGCGGGGCGGGATAGCGCAATGCCGGTTCGTAGCCGGTCATCCGCAAGGGAACGTTGATATGCCGGATGGTTCCCTGCGTCGGGTGTGCCAGGGCCTCGACCAGCCCGACTTGCGCGATATGCGGATCGGCCAGCAGTGACGAGATCGTGTGGCAGGGCATGCATGGTATATCGTGCGCCGTCAGCACGCGCAACCAGTGCGCGGTATCGTGGCGGGCAATTTCCCGCGCCCGAAGTTCAAAAAAAGCCGCGATATGATCAATGCGGTTCACTGCCAGCCTGAAGCGGGCATCTTGCTTCAGGTCCTCTCTGCCGAATGCGTCAAATAGCGCCATGACCTGGGCATCGGTATTAGTGGTGATGCAAATATACCCGTCCCTGGTCTTGACTGGCTTGGCGTTGGGGTCCAGCAGCCGCTTGTCTCCGCTGTCGCCGACGGGCGGAACAAAGGTTTCACCATATAAATGTTCGCTCAGCACAAGCGTTGCAAAGCTTTCGAACATCGGGATTTCTATTTCTCTGGGGCCCGCGGCGCGGGTCTGGGAATACAGCGCCACCAGGATGGCATTGACAACCATCAGCGCGGCACTGCGGTCTATGACGACATAGGGGACATAGCGCGGCGCCTGGCCGTGATGGGCAAACAGCGAGGCCAGGCCCGTGCCCCCTTGCAAAATGGAATCGTAGGCGGGCTTGTTCGCGTACGGGCCGTCGGTACCGAAGCCCACGATGCCGCAGTAAATCAGGTTTGCATTGTGCTGCCTCAGCGCCTCAAATCCGATCCCCAGCCGCTGGATCGCGTCGTTGCGCATGTTGTGCACGACGATATCCACGGTCGGCATCAGCCTGAGCAACGCTGCTTTGCCCCCGGCCGTTTTCAAATCCAGGGAAATGCTGCGCTTATTCCGGTTCATATGCATGAACTTACCCGACATGCCCGGCGTCGGCGAGCGTCCGGAGATCCAGCGGATGATGTCGCCGGATTGATGCTCGAGCTTGATGACATCGGCGCCGTAGTCCGCGAGGATTTGCGTGGCATACGGTCCGACGACGGCGGAAGTCAGGTCAAGGATGCGGATGTTCTGCAAGGGCAGTTTACTGTGCGCATCGTGCAGGGGCGATGAATGCATGGTCGGTTCCGGCAGGTGTTGTCATTGGGTTTTGATCGCATTGTCGCGAATCAGCGTGTCGTACATCCTGGCCTGGTCCCGCACCAGGCGGATCAGGTCCTGCTGCGAGCCGGGCAGGGGCAGATTGCCGCTGCGCTTGAAGCGCGCGAGCAATTGCGGGTCCTGCAGCGCGGCATTGATGGCCCGGTTCAGGGTCTCGGCGATCGCCGGGTCCACACCCCTGGGAGCAAACACCGCGAACCAGTTGCTGGCCTGGAAATGCTTCAGGCCGGGAAGGGTCGACTCGGCAATGGTGGGTATAGCCGGGTGGGCGGCTTCCCGGGCCGGCCCGGTCGTGGCAAACGCGATCAGCTTGCCGGTGCTCACCTGATTGAGTGTGGTGGGAACGGAATCGAAGAGCAGGTCGATGTTACCGCCCATGAGATCATTGAGCGCGCCCGATGTGCCTTTATACGGAATGTGCGTGAAGGAGACGCCCGCTTTGTTCATGAACGCGACGGCCGCCAGGTGCGTGTTCGATCCTACGCCGGCCGAGCCGATATTCATGGTTGCCGGATGTTGCCTGGCATAGGCGATCAGTTCGGGAAGCGTCTTGGCCGGCAAGGTTTTTCTGCCCAGCAGCACATAGTTGAAGCTGGCGACCGAGCCAATGGGGGTGAAGTCGGCGTTGGGGTCGTATCCGACATTTTTCATCATGAACGGGTTGATGACAAAGGCGGCCGCGCTGCCCAGCAACAGTGTATAGCCGTCCGCCTTTTCCCGCGTCACCGAACGCGTGGCCAAGACGCCACCCGACCCCGGACGGTTTTCCACGACCACGGTCTGTCCCAGTTTTTCCCCCAAAGTCGCGGCCAGGGTGCGGGCAACATAATCGCTGCCGCCTCCCGGCTCGAAACCCACGATCAGCGACACCGGGCGCGAGGGATACGCCGGGGTTTCCTGCGCGACGGCGCAAGCGCTCGCCAGGGTCATCAGAAAAATGCCCAGGGATGGATAGCGTAGTCTCACTTGTGCTCCTCCTTAAATCGTTATATATCTCAACTAATTAGTTGAATTTGTCAACTTTTTTTCGATAGCTTGGCGATGCCGCCGGCTTGCTGTGCCGGCCGAACGGTGGGCGCTAGATTTTTTTCTTCAGCTTGTGATGGTGCAGATCCATCATGATCTTGGTGCGAAAGATCAGCTTTTCCAGAATGGCGTCGAACTGTTCCTTTTCCGTATCGGTCAGGATATCCAGGATTTCATTGTTGCGCCGCAGGGCAATGGGGAAGGCCTGGGCATAGAGTCTTTCGCCTTCCTCCGATAGCGACAGCTGGATGCTGCGGCCATCGGTGTCATCGGCACGACGGCGGATCAGGCCGCGCTCGGTAAGGTTGGCCACCGCCTTGCTGGCACGGCTTTTGTCGATGTTGGCTTCTTTGGCCAGGGTTTTAAGCGACATCGGCTGGAACGCGGCCAATAGCCCGATAAACCGCCAACCCTGCTTGTCCAGGTCGAATAAATCCTGATTGATCGATTCGGCCAGCGTACTGCTCAGGAAAGCCAGGCGATTGAGGCGATAGGAAAACAAATCCTTGATATTGGCGGGCTGCTTCATGGGTATCGGCGAAGAGATAAAGTTCAGATCAGTCAGATCATGCGTGAATTGGTTGAAAAAATCAATAAATATAGTTGAAAAATGAAACTAATTGGTTTACGATGGAAAGTAGTTGAAAATTGAAACTAATTCCTGAATCCTTCGAGAACTTGTCCGAGCATGAAAACACGCATTACGCAATTGCTGGGTATCCAATACCCGATCATCCAGGCCGGCATGAGCTGGGCCTCGTCCTGCTCGGACCTGCCGGCGGCGGTGTCCAATGCGGGCGGGTTGGGCGTCATCGCCGCGGGCCCCATGTACGAAGAGGATTTCAGGCGTGTCCTGCGCGAGGTCCGGACGCGCACCGACAGACCCTTCGCCGTGAATATCCCCTTGTATCGGCCGGGTGCGCAGGCATTCCTGGATATGGCCCATGAGTTTCGCGTGCCGGTGATTTTTGCCTCGCAGGGCGGTCCCAGGGCGCACCTGGAGCGCTTTCGCGGCATCGGGACCAAGTGGGTGCATGTCGTTTCCACGCTGGAACATGCGCGCAAGGCGGCGGACGCCGGCGTCGATGCGCTGGCTGTGGTCGGTGCCGAGGCCGGTGGCCATCCTCCGGCCAACGAAGTCGGCAGTCTGGTCATGGTGCGCAAGATCGCCCGCGATTTCGCGCTGCCGGTCATCGGCGGTGGCGGTGTCGCCGATGGTTACGGCATCGCCGCCATGCTGGCGCTGGGCGCCGATGCGGTGCAAATGGGTACGCGATTTCTGATGACACAAGAGGCCAGCGTCCATGCCGACTATAAGGCCGTGGCCGTGAATACGCCGATAGACGGCACTTGCCTGGTCGGACGCAAAGGCCTGCCGGTCAGGATGGTCCGCAATGAGTTTGCGGCGCATATGGCACAGGTGGACACTTCGGATATCGACCAGGCGCAGTATGAGATGCAGTTCCGGACAAGCACGCTCAAGCAGGCTGCGCTGGAAGGCAATGTGGCCTGGGGCAAGGTCGAGGTAGGACAGTCGGTCGGCCTGATTGATCGGGTCCAGCCGGTGGACGAAGTGATGCGGCAATTGGTGGCCGAACTGGAACAGGCCAGGCGCGCGCTGAATGAAATGTGATTGTTGAACCCGATTTGAAAAAGGATATGCCATGTCGGTTTTACTTACTGAAATAAAAAACCGGGTGCTGATCATCAGCCTTAACCGCCCGGAAAAACATAATGCGCTGAACACGGCGCTGACGCAGCAATTGCTGGATGCGCTGCAGGATGCCGGCCGCAACGCCGAGGTCAACGCCATTGTTCTGCATGGCAACGGCAAATCTTTTTGCGCCGGTGCCGATACAGGCGAGTTCGGCACACTGACACCGGAGGCAAGCGACCAGGTGCTGGATCGGGCGGACTTGACCACGGCATTGCATATGGCATTTTCCAGGGCACCCAAACCGATTGTTGCCGCCGTGCATGGCAATGCCTTGGGGGGGGGCGCGGGCTTGGCCCTGGCTTGCGACCTGGTCGTGATGGCCGCCGATGCCCGCTTTGGCTACCCCGAACTCAAGCATGGCATCGTGGCCGCCGTGGTGCTGGCCAATCTGGTGCGTCAGCTGGGGCAGAAAAAGGCCTTCGAGCTGGTGGCGATGGCCGAACCAATCAACGGCGAGCAGGCGCAGGCGCTGGGCCTGGCGAACAAGGTATGCGCGGCGGATCAGGTGCTGGCGCAGGCGCTGGCCTACGCGGAAAAACTGGCCGGCTGGAGCCCGGTGGCGATGGCAACGACCAAGCGCACCTTTTATCGCGCCGCCGACCTGTCGCTGGAAGCCGCGCTTGCGGTCGGCCGGGACGCCAACGTCATGATGCGCGGTTTCAAGCGCCAGTAACGGAGTACCGCATGCGACCCCTTGAAGGACTGAAAATTCTCGACCTGTCCCGGGTGCTGGCCTGTCCGTTTGCCTCCATGATCCTGGCGGAAATGGGCGCTCAGGTGATCAAGGTTGAGCAGCCTGGCAAAGGCGACGAAACCCGGCATTTCGAGCCGCGCGTGCAGGGCGACAACGGCAGCGAATCGGCGTATTTCTTCGCGTTCAACCGCGGCAAGGCATCGATCACGGTCAATCTGCGGTCCGAGGAAGGGCAGCGGATTATCCGCAAGCTGGCCGCGGAGAGCGATGTTTTCCTGGAAAACTTCCCCACCGGCACCCTGGAAAAATATGGCTTGCACTACGATGCCATCAAGGCGGTCAAGCCGGATATGGTCTACGTGTCTTGCACCGGTTTCGGCATGACCGGACCGTACTCGCATCGCAAGGGTTACGACACAGTGTTCCAGGCCATGGGCGGCATCATGAGCCTGACGGGCGAGCGCGGTGGCGGTCCCGTCAAACCCGGCTTGCCTGTCGCCGATCTGACTTCGGGGCTATGGATTGTCATCGCGATTCTGACGGCGGTGTTCGGCCGCGATCGCAGCGGCGCGGGTTGCCAGGTGGATTTTTCCATGCTGGACGGTCAGGTCGGATTACTGTCGCTGGCGGCGGCCCGGTTCTTTACCCTGGGCGAGGTGCCGCCGCGCATGGGGACCGAGCATCCGGGACGCGTGCCTTCGGCCGCATTCGAATGCGCCGACGGCCGGTGGGCGCAGATTACCGGCAGCGATCAGCATTGGCCGCCGCTGTGCGAACTGCTTGGCCTGACAGAATGGGCCGTCGATCCCACCCTGGCCAGCAATATCGACAGGGTGCGCCGGCGCGACGAGGTCATGGCGCGGTTGCGGCAAGCGATCGCCACCTTGGACCGCGACGAGCTATGCCGTCGTTGTGACGCAAACGGCGTACCGGCGGGACCGATTCTTTCGGTGGATGAAATTTTCGCCGATCCGCATGTGGTCAGCCGCAATATGGTGCAGCGTTTCGCGCATTCGCAGGTTGGCGTGTTCGAGGGTATCGCCGTGCCATTCAAGTTCGACGGCTATGAAAACCCCAGCGTGCAAACGCCGCCGTTGCTAGGCGAGCACACCGAGCAGATCCTGCGGGAGAAACTGGGACTCAGCGACGCGCAAATCAGCGAACTGGCGCGCCTGAAGGCGATTTGAGTATGACAAGGACAAGGGCCGGCTGTCCTTTCGCCGGTGATGTCGGATCATGATGCAGCAATCACACCTGATCGACAGTATCAGGGTAACAGGGAGACAAACATGTTCATGTACGATCTGAAGGCAGGGCGGCGGCTGGCGAGCGCCGTCCTGCTCATGGCGGCAGCGGCCGCCGGCGGCGCCCAGGCAGCCGGCTTCCCCGACCGGCCGATTACATTCATCAACCCTTATGCCGCAGGCGGGCCGGGCGATATCCTGGCCAGGATCGTGGCCAAGCAAATGAGCGCCGAGCTGGGGCAGACGATCATCATCCAGAGCAAGCCGGGTGGCGGCGCAAGCATTGGTGCCGATTTTGTCGCCAGATCCAAGCCCGACGGGTATACCGTCCTATTCGGTACGGCGGCAGCGCATATCGTGACACCCCTGATGCAAAAAGTGCAGTACGATGGCCTCAAGGACTTCACCTTCGTCGGCATGGTCGGCAATATTCCCAATGTGTTGACGGTGGCGGCCGACACGGGCCTGACGTCGGTGGACGAGCTTATCAAGGATAGCCGGGCAAGCCCCGACAAATACAGCTATGCCTCGGCCGGCAACGGCAGTTCCCCGCATCTGACCGGCGAGAACTTCAAGCAGAAAACCCAGGCCAGGCTGCTGCACGTACCGTACAAAGGCGCGGCGCCGGCCTCGACGGATCTGGCCGGCGGCCTGGTCAAGGTGGGGTTCCTGAACCTGCCGGCGGTGCTGCCTTTCATCAAGGAGGGGAAATTGCGCGCGCTGGCCATCGCGGCCAATAAGCGCTCGCCCGCCTTGGCGACGGTGCCGACCATGGACGAACTTGGCTACGATGGATTCAAGGGCTCCAGTTGGTACAGCATGGCGGTGCCCGCCGATACCCCGCCGGACGTGGTGCAGACCTTGTATGCGGCGTTGAAGAAAGCGTCGGATAATCCCGAGACGATCAAGATGTATGAGAAGCAGGGGGTGGAGCCCTTTCTCATGGATAGCAAAACGGCGGCCGATTTTGTCGGGCAAGACAAGGCAAGAATCGAGCAACTGCTGCGGGCGGCCGAGATTACAGACAAATAAGGATGTGGAACATGTCATTTGAAACGATTGCGCTGGAAGTGGCGGAGAACGGTGTGGCGACGGTGTTGCTGAATCGCCCCGAAAGCCGGAATGCATTGAATCTGAAAATGTGCGCGGAGCTAGTGCAGGCCACCGAGCGGATAGAGCAGGACGAGCGCGTGCGCGTGGTGATTTTCCGGGGCGCGGGACCGGCGTTTTGCGCCGGCGCGGACCTGAAGGAACGCAAGGATATGAGCTTGTCCGATATGACCGCCAGGCGGGTGGCGGGATTCTCCGCCTACGACGCCATCGAAAAGTTGTCGCGTCCCGTGATTGCCCTGGTGCATGGGCCGGCCTTCGGCTCGGGCTGCGAAATCATCGGCGCCTGCGATTTCGCGTGGGCAACGCCGGAGGCGACCTTCCGCTATCCGGAGGTCGGATGGGGAACGGTGGGCGCGACCCAGCGGATCAGCCGCATTGCCGGCATCCGGATTGCCAAGGAATTGCTATTTTCCGGTCGCGTCTTCGACGCGCAGGAAGCGCGCGAATTTGGACTGATCAACCGGATCGTGCCGCAAGACACGATTGCCGGGCAATTGCTGGAGATGGCCGATGGGGTCGCCAGGGCCAGGCCGCTCACGGTAAGGCTGACAAAGCAATCCATTAATGCCGGCGTGGAAACCACTCGGGAAGGCGCCATGGCCATCGAACTACTGGCGATCGAAAAAAACCTGCGCCATAGCGACTGGAAATCGGCCATCGCCGCTTTTGGCGGCACCAAGGGAGAATGACGATGCTGCCCAGACGCAAAATCCTGAGCGAGGTGCTGGCGCAGACGGTGGCGGCCCATCCCGAGCGTGATGCATTTATCGATGAGGCATCCCGCGAAACCTGGCGATCGCTTGCCGATAAAGTGGATCGCACGGCGGCCGCCTTGTGGCGCTGCGGTATTCGCAAGGGCGACCACGTCGCGGTCATGCTCGGCAATAGCGTGCAGTGGCTGCAAACATTCTTCGCCTGCGCCAGGATCGGCGCCGTAACGGTGCCGATTAATACGCGCTTCAAGAAGGAAGAGCTGGCGTTTTGCCTGAAGCAGGCGGATATCAAGGCGGTTGTGATGACCGGGCAATTCCTGGGGATCGATTTTTGCGCCATGCTCGCGCAGGTGGAGCCGGCGCTGGCCACGGCGCTGCCCGGCACGGCATTGCCCACGCTGACCCAGGCATTGCTGTTCGATACGGCGGCAGTGCCGGCCGGCGCCAAGGATTTTGACCGGCTGATCGCAGCGGTGAACGCGTCGGATATCCAAGCCTGCTACGCGCAATGCGGCGACGTCGGTCCCGACGATACGCTGTTGATTCAATATACTTCCGGCACCACCTCGTTTCCCAAGGGCGTGATGCTGAGCCATGACAATATGCTCTCGGATGCCTGGGCGGTGGCATTGCGCATGGGAATCACCGCCAGCGACCGATATTTCAGCATCCGTCCGTTTTTCCATGTGGCCGGGTCCACGCTGTCTATACTTGTGTCGCTGACGACAGGCTGCTGCCTGCTGACATTGCCCCGGTTCGATGTCGCACAATCGCTTGCCTTGCTCGAGCGCGAGAAGTGCACACTGACCTCGGGCAACGATACGATATTCCTGATGTTGATATCCCATCCCGATTTCAATCCGGCGAAACTGCATTTGCGCGGAGGCTGGGCGGCGGCCGGCCCCGAGGTCATGCAAAAGATCCACGATCAGATGAACGTGCCCAATCTGTGCAATGCCTACGGTCTTTCGGAGGCTTCGCCCAATGTCGTTATGTCGTCCTGGGACGATCCGCTGGCATTGCGGATGGAGGGTTGGGCATTGCCACATGAGGGCGTGCAAGTGCGCATTGCCGATGCAAACACAGGTGAAATAAGACCGCCGGGCGAAGCCGGAGAGATCCAGGTCAAGGGGTGGAGCGTCATGCGCGGCTATTACAAGATGCCCGACGTCACCGCCAAAACCTTTACCGCCGACGGCTGGCTCAAGACCGGCGACCTGGGGAAAATGAGCGAGGCGGGGCGCCTGAAAATGGTGGGGCGATTGAAAGACATGTTCCGCGTGGGCGGCGAGAACGTCGCGCCCACCGAAGTAGAGGGTTTTATCCTGATGAACGAGGCCATTGAGCTTGCGCAGGTGGTGGGGGTGCCCGATGCCCGATTGGGCGAGGTGCCGGCCGCCTTCGTGGTCCTGAAAAAAGGGCATTGCTGCACGCCCGAGGAACTGATTGCCTGGTGCCAATCGCGTATCGCCAACTTCAAGGTGCCGCGCTATGTGCGGATGGTGGACAGCTTTGACGAGATCGGCATGACCGGCAGTTCCAAAGTGCAGAAAAACAAGTTGCGCGCCTACGCCGTTGCCGCCCTGGGACTGTCGGAGGACCGGCAATGAGCGAGGTTGTCATTTGCGAGTGCTTTGCCCGGGACGGCCTGCAGCACGAGCCGACGGTGCTGCCACTGCATACCAAGGTGGCGCTGATCGACCGTTTCACGCAAATGGGGCTGACAAGGATCGAAGCCACTTCCTATTCCAATCCCAAGGTCATTCCGCAATTTGCCGATGCCAGCGAAGTGCTTGCCGGCATCCATCGCGGCAACGGCGTGCACTACAAGGCGACGTGCGCCAATGTGCGCGCGGTGGAGCGGGCGTTGGTGGATACGGAAAAAGGCTACGGGGCCAACGAAATCAGCTTGCTGGTTTCCGCGACAGACAGTCATTCTCTGAAAAACTTGAAGCGCACGCGCGAGCAGCAATGGGAGAATATTGCGCAGATGGCCGTCGCCGCCGGGGGCGCCTACCGCATGGTAGGCACGATTTCCATGGCCTTCGGCTGCCCGTTCGAGGGGGCGGTCAGCCAGGCCGAGGTGCTGCGCGATGTGGCGCGGTTCAGCAGGGCCGGTGTGCAACTGGTGACCCTGGGCGATACCACGGGCATGGCGACGCCGGGCGCCACGCAAGGGCTTTTCCGTGCCGTGATCCGCGAGTTCCCCCAGGTGATTCCGGTAGCGCATTTTCACGACGCCCGCGGCACCGGCATGGTCAATTACTTGGCCGCGTACGAATGCGGCGTGCGTTATTTCGATTGTTCCATGGGCGGCGTCGGCGGGCATCCGTCCAAGGTGAAATACGGCGGCGGGTTCACGGGTAACGTCTGCACGGAAGATTGGGTTAATCTGCTGGCCTCCATGGGCGTCGATACGGGTATCGACCTGGAGAAAATGATGGCGGCATCGGCTTATTGCGAGTCAGTGTTGGGACGGGCCTTGCACTCCAAGGTCGCGCTAAGCGGCCTCAACCCCTTGCTGGCAGGGTAATCGCCCATTGCTATACCTGATCAGGCGGCCAGGCATTGGCCGAAGCGCCCGGGCAGCAGCGCATCATGTTCCGGGTTCGGCGCTGCGCCGGTGATAAGGTCGGCCAGATATTGACCCGAACCCGGACCCAATTGGAAGCCGCTGGCCGAAAAACCGCAAGCGTAATACAAGTTGTTCACGGTGGCGCTGGGACCAAGTATCGAGGTATGGTCCGGCGCATAGCCGTCAATGCCGGACCAGGCGCGGGTAATGCTGATGCCTTTGAGGAACGGGAACAGATCTGTGACAATGCCGGCGCTGTTGGCCAGGCAGGAAAAATCGAGTTCGGCATGATTGCGGGCGGCGTCGGCTTCGCATTCCAGCGAGCCGCCGATGACAACCGTGCCGTTGGCGAATTGCTTGAAAGATAATCCGCGACTGGTGGCGCCCAGCACTGGGTTGATGAAATGCGGTACGCGTTGCGTGACCATCAGCATCAGCCCGCCTGGCGTCACGGGAAGCGGGTCGCCGCATTGCCGCGCCAACTGGGCGGTCCAGGCGCCGGCGCAGATTTGCAAAGCCGCGCATGAAAAGCGTTGTGTGCCTGCGGTGATCTGCCAGCCATTGCCGGTGCGGCCGATACGGCTGACCGGGCAGGTTTCAAAAATATCCACGCCGAGCTTGCGAGCCTGGTCCGCAAACGCCAGCACGATTTTGTAAGGGAAGGCGAAGCCGTCGGTGGCGACCCACAGCGCACCCGTGACATGCTGCGCGATCGCCGGAACCAGCGCCAGGACCTGGTCGGTATCGATCAGGACTTCGTGATCAAAGCCGTGGCGGGCCAGCATTTGCCGTCGTTCGCGCAGCGCCGCCAGATCGCTTTCGGATTCGGCCACTTTCAATTGCCCGGTTTGCGCGAAGGCGCCATCGAAGCCTCTGAGAAAATCCAGCTCGCGCCACAGTTTGGACGATGCCAGCGACAAGGGGATTTCCGCCAGTGGCCTGCCCAGTGTCCGCACGCCGCCGGCATTGACGCCGGAGGCGCAGCGGCCGCAATAATCCCGCTCCAGCAAGGCCACCGATACGCCTTTTTGCGCAAGGAAGTAGGCGGTGGCAACGCCATGGATGCCGCCGCCAATGATGACGACGTCGTAATTGCGGACCCTGGACATGGTGGCCGGATAGCGCTGGAATCAGAGCGCGGCCGAGACGATGATCTCGACTAGCAGCTTGGGCGCGGCCAGCTTGGATTCGCCGGTTGCGCGCGTCGGCGCCGTGCCCTCCGGCAACCAGCTGTCCCATACTTCATTCATGCCCGCGAAGTCGCGCTCGATATCCTTGAGCCAGATTTGCGCGGTCAGGATTTTGTCCAGCGAGGATCCATGCGCCAGCAGGTATTTCTCGATCTTGGCCAGGACGCTGCGAGTCTGGCCTTGCACATCTTCGTCGGGGTTGTCCGCGGTCAGGCCGCTGAGATAGATGACGTTGTTGTGCTTGACGACACGGCTCATTCTCTTGTTGGTTTCAAAGCGTTCTACTGATGACATGGTTTGCTCCTGTAAAAAATCATGAACGGGGTGGGGCCGCGGCGGCCAGTTCGGCCAGGGTAATGGGTTTGAGCGGCGCCCTGATGCGATAGTAACCGACAGTGTCGGGGGAAGTCTGCAACTGGTCGGCGATGACCTCGGTTACCGTCAGGCCGCACATCCTGCCCTGGCAAGGCCCCATGCCGCAGCGGCTGAAAGATTTGGCCTGGTTCGGACCCATGCAGCCCTGCTTGACGAAGTCCCGTATTTGCCCTGCGGTGACTTCCTCGCAGCGGCAGACAATGGTGTCGTTTGCGGGGATCCGATTGGCGCGTTGCGGATAATAGGCCTGGTCAAGAAACGGACGCAACGCGGTTTCCCGCCGCAACTGCGTCAGCAACGCCGTACTGTCCGCCTGTAATGTCGCCTGCGTCGCGCCCGCCAGCTGTGCCTGCACGGCCTGGGCGGCCAACTGTCCGCGAACGACGGCGGCGCGGGCGCCCGCGATGCCTTGTCCGTCGCCGGCAACATAAATGCCTTCCATTTGTTCCAGCCTGCCCCAGGCGTCGGTTCGCGGAATCCAGCAAGCCTGGGCTTGCGACCAGTCATGGGGGGCACGCAACAGCCAGGTGAACTGGGTGTTTGGCACCACGCCCTGGTGCAGCAACACCAGCGCGGTCTCAATGGCGTGCGTCTGTCCATGGTGCACAAAGCGGATGCCTGTCACCTTGTCTGCGCCCAGCACGGTCAAGTGCTCGACGCCCCGGTAAAAAGGAACGCCATGCTGCTTGATGGCGCGGATCAGCGAAAGCCCCTTGCGAATGTCGGACCAGGCACCCAGTCCCCGGACCAGGGCGCCAGCCGAGCGTATGGCATCCCGGGTGGAACTGGTGTCCAGCACGGCGGCAATCGGCACGCCGGCGCGCAAGTATTGCCAGCAGATCAGGTAGAGCAGCGGTCCGCAGCCTGCCACGACGACGGGGGTAGCCGGGATGGTACCGGAACCCTTCAGCAGGACCTGGGCCGCGCCGGCGCCCATGACGCCCGGCAGGGTCCAGCCCGGGATAGGGAAGGGGCGTTCCATGGCGCCGGTGGCGATCATCACGGCACGGGCGGTCACCTCATGCGTCTTGCCCTCGCAAAGATAATTGATTTTCCTGTCCCGCGTCAGATTCCAGACCGTGGCGCCTTGCACATGTCGGGCACCGCTGCTGCAAAATTGCGCTTCCAGTTCGGCGCCCGCCGCATAATCGGGCCCCAGAACGCCTTTCAATGTTGCCGTACTGCGCGCGATATTGCGCCAAATCTGGCCGCCGGCTTGCGGTTGTTCATCCAGCACCAGCACCGAGCGCTGCTGCGCCGCCAGCTTGACGGCGGCGGCCATGCCGGCCGGACCGGCGCCGATAATTGCGACATCGACCTGTGTATTCATGCGGGATCACCTGATTCGACAATGGAAAAAACGGTCTGGCCCTGCTGCATCCTGACTTGCATGCCGTCTTCGATAACGGTCATGCAGCTTTGGCGGTTCTGAACGCCGTTGATCTGCACCAGGCATTCGAAGCAGATACCCATCTGGCAGTAGGGCGCGCGAGGCTCGCCGCTGACCGGCGAGTCGCGAAAATGCAAGACCTGGTTCTGCATTAGCGCGGCGGCGACCGTGGTGCCGGCTGGCGCCGTCATGGCGCGGCCTTCGAACTCGAACGTGACAAGCCGCCGGGGGGTGCTGTCGCTGCCTGGCAGCGTGGTAAACAAGGGAGGGTTCATGATTGACCTTTATGACTATGATCGAAGCGCAAGCCGGTGAACGGGGCGATCTGGCTTGCCGCTTTGCCTTGCAGGATCCAGTCCGGAATGGCGAATACGTGGTTGGCCGCCAGGGTGACGCCGCTATGGCAGGTGACAACGTAGGCGCCAGGCAGGCGCTGCGATTCCTGATAAATGGGAAAGCCGTCCGGCGACATGATGCGCAGCGCCGCCCAGCAACGGATAATGCGCATGCCGGCCAATTGCGGGAAGTAATCGATGGCGCGCCGGGCGATATCGGCCTGGATGCGGATGCGCGTGGTGTCGTCCATGCCCATGTCTTCCATGGAGTCGCCGATCTGTATCGTGCCCTCGTTGGTTTGGCGGACATGCACGGTCGGATAGGGCAGGAACGGTGCGCAGCGCTCGCCGATCATGACCTGCCCCTGGTTGGGCTCCACCGGTACGTTCAATCCCACCGCCTGGCCGAGCCGCTTATTGCTCAGGCCGGCGCACAGGACAACGCGCTCGCTGGCGTAGACGTCGCCGGCGCGGGTGGTAACAATGAATTTGCCGTTCTGGTGCTCAATGGACTCGACGTGGCTGTGATAGCGGTGGTCGACGCCATGGCTGCGCGCCGCCTGCTGCAGGCCGGCCAGCAAGCGCAGGGGGTTGGCATGGCCATCCATGTCGGTGCGACAGGCGCCCACGACTTTGGGGCCCGCGGCGGGTAGATAGCGGCGCACGTCCGCGGCAGACAGGAACTCATAATCGTACTGACCATCTAGCGCCTCGCGAATGCTGCGCATCTTCTGCTCGCGGTCATCCATTTCCGCCTGGTCCAGGAAAAAATAGAATCCGCCGGGTTGCGACAGACAGGGATCGATGCCTGTGGTCTCTGCCAGTTCCCGGGCCAGGGCCGGCCACAGTCTGGCCGACTGCATGGTCCAACTGGCATAGGGCGAAAAACCATAGCCCTTGCCCTGCACCCATACCAGGCCGAAGTTTCCCCGGGATGCGCGAAACGCGACATCGCCTTCGTCCAGCAGTGTCACTTGCGCCTTGCGTCGGGCAAGTCCGAAGGCAACGCAAGAACCCACGATGCCGCCGCCGATCACGATAATTTCCGTATTGTGCATGTTAACCTTTTCCAATCAGCACTTTGTCCAGTCCCACCAGGCGATCCATGATCACCATCAATACCACCGTTGCAATAATCAGGATTGCCGACACCGAAGTGATCAGCGGATCGATGGTTTGCGCGATATGGTTGTACATCCAGACCGGTAGCGTCGTGGTGCCGGGCGTGGCGACGAAAACCGTCATGGTCAGTTCATCGAAGCTCTGGATGAACGACAGCAGCCAGCCACCGGTCAGGCCGGGCAGGATCAGCGGCAGGATGATTCGCCGGTATACCTGCCGCTTGCCGGCGCCCAGGGAACGGGCGGCCAATTCGATTTCGCGGTCCATACCCGTGGCGGATGCCAGTACCAGCCGGAGCGCGTATGGAAAAATGAATATGACATGTGTCATGGATAGCCAGAGCAGCGAACCGGAAAGGCCTGCCTGGTTGAAAAACCGTAGAAACGATACGCCCAGCACCACGTTCGGAATCATCAGCGGCGACATGAGAAAGGCGCTGATCCCGTCGCGGCCCGGAAAACGAAAGCGCGCCAGCCCGAGGGCCGCGGGCACTGCCAGCAGCACCGCGACGCTCGAAGCGATGGTGGCCAGTTTCAGCGATAGCCAGAACGCCTCGACAATACGTGGCTCGTTCATGGCGGCTTCGTACCATTTCAGGGACAGGCCATCGGTGGGGTAGGAAATAAAGCCTTTGTCGGTGAACGACACGACAATGACGATAAGTAGCGGCGCCAGCAGGAACACCATGAACAGCGTATGGAATACCAGTGACGGGAGTTTGTTGCGCTTCATGCCAGTGCTCCCCCAGAGAAAATCATGCGGTATTTCCTTTCGGTATAGCGGTTGATGCCCATGATGATCACAATATTGGCCAGCAGCAGGAGAATCACGATCGCCGCGCCCAGGGGCCAGTTCAATGCGCTCAGGAATTCGTCATAGGCTGCGGTGGCGACCACCTTGAGGCGTCGTCCGCCCAGGATGGCCGGGGTGGCGAAGGCCGAGGCCGACAGGGCGAACACGATGATCGATCCCGACAGGATGCCGGGCATCAGTTGGGGGAAAATGATCCGCCGGAATACCGTGAGCGGCGAAGCGCCCAGCGATCTGCCGGCGAACTCCATGGTGGGATCCAGCTTGCGCAGGGTGGCCCACACCGAGATAATCATGAAGGGCACCATGACATGCACCAGGCCGATCACCATGCTGGTAAACGTAAAGGTCAGACGAAGCGGCGTGTCGATCAGGCCGATGAAAAGCAGCATGTCGTTGACCAGGCCCTGCCGCCCCAACAGGATGGACCAGCCCAGTGTGCGCACGATCACCGAGATCAGCAGGGGGCCAAGGATCAATACCAGAAACAGTCCGCGCCAGGGGGAGCGCATGCGCGCGAGAATCAGGGTTTCGGGAATGCCGAGCAACAGGCACAGGAACGTGACCAGCAGCGCCATGCCCGCGGTGCGCAGGAAAATCTCGCCATAGTAGGGGTCCGAGAAAATGGTCAGGTAGTTTGCCAGAGAAAATGCCGGTATGATACCCGCGGTGCCGCTGAAGGCATAGAACGACAGGATGGCAACCAGCAGCATCGGGATAATCAGCAAGCCGCAAAATAGCAGCAGGGCTGGCGTCAGCAGATAATAGGGTTCTTTGCGCATGCCGTATCGCTCCTAGCGCTGTTCGGCGATGACGCGCAAATCCGGGTCGCGCCAGTCCAGGCTGACCTGGTTGTCGGCCTGGGGCGGCTGGTCGGGCGAGGACACGAACCAGGTTCCCAGCGCCGTGCGCACTTCGCTAAGCCAGTGGGTACCAAGAAAGACCTGCTCCATGATCTGGCCGGGCAGCTTGCCCGTGTCGGCGGCATCGGCGAACCGGACCCTTTCCGGGCGGATCATGATATTGGCGGACGCGTTGCGCAGGGCATAGCCGGCGGGCAGGCACACGGGAAAACGCAGATCCTGGCTGTGCACTTCATAGCGTTGATCCTGATTTTGCACCACGCGTCCCTCGAACACATTGGCGCGTCCCAGGAAGTTCGAGACAAACAGCGTATCGGGGTTGTGATAAACCTGCATGGGTTCCGCAATCTGCTGGATATGTCCGTTGTGCATCAAGGCGATGCGGTCGCTCATGGTCATGGCCTCTGTCTGGTCATGCGTCACCAGGATGGTCGTGATATTGAGTTTCTTCTGGATCTTACGCAGCTCGATATGCATGTTTTCGCGCAGTTTGGCATCCAGGTTGGACATCGGTTCGTCGAGCAGCAGCAGGCACGGGCGGATGGCCAGGGCCCGGGCAATCGCCACGCGCTGGCGCTGGCCGCCGGAAAGCTGTGCAGGATAGCGCGGCCCCATCTCGGACAGGCTGACCATGTCCAGAACCTCCTGGATGCGCTGCTGGCGTTCTGGCTTCGGCATCTTGCGCATTTCCAGCCCGAAGCTAATGTTTTCGCCCACGGTCATATGCGGGAACAGAGCGTAGCTCTGGAAAACGACGCCGATATCGCGCTGTTCGGGTGGGATATCGGTAATGTCCTTGCCGTTCAATACGACCTTTCCGCGCGTTGGCTCGCTAAAGCCCGCGATCATGTGCAGCGTGGTCGTCTTGCCGCAGCCGGACGGGCCCAGCAGGGAAATGAATTCGCCTTGCCGGATATCGAGGTCGATCGATTTGACGACCTGGGCCGAGCCATAATCCTTGCCCAGGCCGGTGACAGTAAGAAAACTCATCTACCGCTCCACTGTCCGGTTCCAGCGGTCATTCCATTGCGTGCGCAATGGGTTGACCGTATCCCAGTCGGTTTTCTCCAGCTTGTCCACGGCTTCGCCGTAGACCACACGCTTGGCATCCTCGCCCTCGAGCTTGAGCGTCTTGTTAACGGGCCCCCAGCTTTGCGTGCGCACAAAGACTTTCTGTATTTCAGGTGTGGCAAGATACTGGATCAGCTTTTGCGCCAGTTCCGGCACATCGCTTTGCACCACCGGACAGGCGGCGGTCATCAGCGCCATGGCGCCTTCCTTTGGATAGACGAATTTCACTGGAAACCCCGTATCTTTCAGGGCTTCGACGCGCCCGTTGCCCCAGACGCCGAGAATGGCCTCCTGGTTCTGGAACAGCGACGTCATGCTACCCGGAGAGGGTTCCCAGGCCAGGACATTCGGATTGACTTTCTTGATGATCTCGTCGAAACCAGAGTCGATCTGCTTTTCGTTGCCGCCGTTGAGCTTGGCGAACTTGATCAGGGTCTGCAGACCATAGGTATTGCTCAGCGGAGGAATCACGACACGCTGTTCGAATTCGGGTTTTTCCAGGTCGCGCCAGGAGGTCGGCGGAGCCAATCCTTCTTTCTTGAAGGCCTCTTCGTTATAGAACAGGCCGGTAGCGACCAGGCCGATGCCGACCGCGGTCGGCCCCATATCGGAGATCGGATAGAGGTCCTTGTACACGGGCGCCGATTTATCGACCTTGTCGCAGAAACCGAACTGGATCGCCTGGTACATCGGCCCGTCGTCCAGCATGACCACGTCCAGCTCCTGCTTGCTTTTCTGCGCCTGCAACTTGCCCAATGTATCGGTGGAGTTGCCGGGGACATAGACGACCTTGACATTGTTGGCCTTTTCGAATGCCGGCAGCACTTCGTCCTGAAACGCTTTTTGGGTGGACCCGCCATAAGAACCCAGGTAGAGCGTGGGCGTTTGTGCATAAACCACTGATGCGGCCGGCATGAGCATGCAGCCTATGACGACTGAAATTAATTTGCGTTGCATGGTGATCTCCGTGGTGTTGGGAACGGTCAGCAGTAAAGATAAGCAACCCGCGCGGGGATGTAAAATGCTTTTTTTTGGCCCAACCATAATATTTTGTTATGGTTTTTTTCTCGAACGCCCGCGCTTAAAGCAGTTTGCCGTTTTGTGCCGTCTTCATGGTGACGGTTGTTTTGACATAGTGCACAAAATCCTTCAGCAGGCTCGATACCGGCTTGTCTGCGCGGTAGATTGCACTGAAGTGGACCATCAGCCTGGGTGAAAAATTCCGGAAAACAATATTGTTGCCCGTATAGGTGAGCACGGTGATCTGGTCGACCAGCGCCAGGCAGTCGCCTGCCTCCACGAATGCGCACATCGATTGCGAGGTGTTGGTGTCGACATGCGAGCGCACGTTGACGCCGTAGGACACCAGTAGCAGGCCGAATGCCGTTCTCGCGTCCATATCGTGCGAACCCAGGATCATGGTTTGGTCTTCCAGGTCGGTGACATGGATTTCTTCCTTCCGGGCCAGCGGATGGTTCCTGGGAATGGCGATCTTCGAATCCAGGGAAAACAGGTGCTCGCCAAGGGGGCTGGGATATTCGCTGGAAAGAATCACCATGCCGAGATCGCATTTGCCATTTTGCACCATATCGATGATGGTGGTCGACGCATGCGTAGTCAACTTGATGGACAAGTCCCCGTGCCGCTGCATGTAGTTATGCAGCAGCCACGGCAAGGCGCTCGAGGCCAGGCAGGGTGCGGCGGCGACATGGAACTGGCCTTTCTGTGCTTTCTTGATCTGGCTGGCGGCATAGGCGATTTCCTTGATGCCAATCAGGCTGCGCTCGACTTCGGCAAACAATTCGTCGGCTTCGTGCGTGGGAAATAACCGGCCCTGGCGGCGCTCGAACAAGGGGAATCCCACTGAGGCTTCCAGGTCGGAGATCAGCCGCGTGGTGGCCGGTTGAGAAATGGACAGGAATTCTGCCGCCTTGGTAACGGTGCGCGTAATCATAAGCGCCCGGAATGCTTCCAGTTGCCTGAGTTTCATGTATTTTTTGGAGACAAGTCGTAAATGGCCCGGGTTTGCCGTGGCCAGCCGCGGTGTTTTCGGGGAGTTGTCTCGACTGTATCCTAGGGATAGTCCCAGGTCCTATTAGGGAGAACGCTTATAAAGACGCCACTTGCCATTTTCTGAAAATCGGTAAAAGCCGCGGCAGCGCGGGCCGATTGATGCGTAAAAGGGACAGTGTGGCAATCAACGGGCTGTGCAATGCGGTGCTGATCGCGTGAAAAGCGGCAGGGTCGGCCCTGTTTCGCCGCGCAAGGCGAAGGCGGCGGTGCAGGGTCGCCGTGACCGATGCGTCAATCCAGAACGATATTGGCCTGCCTGGCCACGTCGCGCCACTTTGCCTCTTCGTCCTTGACGAATTGCGCCAATTGATCGGGGCCGGAGGCGACAATATCGGCGCCCAGCGCCTGCAGGCGCGCGGCAATCTCGGGATTGCGCAGGGTTTTGGTGAGCGCGGCCGATACGGTCCTGAGTATCTCCGGCGGCGTTCCCTTGGGCGCGAAGACGGCATTCCACTCGTAGGACGAGAAGCCGGGCACGCCACTGTCCTTGAGCAAAGGCGTGTCTGGCAGCAGCGGCGATGGCGCATCGCCGCCGGCGGCCAGCGCTTTTAGCTTGCCCGCCTTGATATGCGGCCAGGAGGAGCCCAGGCTGGCGAACATGATGGGCACCTGTCCGCCCATGACGTCTGTCATGGCGGGTCCGCCGCCCTTATAGGCGACGTGGGAAAGTTTCGTGCCCGCCTTGAGGTTGAACAGTTCCCCAGCCAGGTGCTGGGCGGAGCCGGGTCCGGCCGAGGCAAAGTGCGCCGGTGTCGCCGATTGTCCCGCCTTGATCACATCGGCCACGGTCCGGTAGGCCGATTGCGGATTGACGACCAGGACATTGGGTACCTTGAGCAGCAGCGATACGGGTTCGAAGTCGTCTGCCTTGAAATTCATTTTTTTTCTGATCGCCAGATTCTGGGCAAAGTTCGAGGCATCCAGCATCAGCGTGTAGCCATCGGGTTTGGCGCGCGCCACATAGGCGCCGCCGATCATGCCGCCGGCACCGCCCTTGTTTTCGATGACGACGGTCTGCCCCAGGTTTTCGCTCAGCTTGGGGCCGATCAGGCGCGCGACGGCGTCAACGGTGCCGCCTGGCGGATAAGTCACGATCAGGCTGACGGGTTTGTCTGGATACTGCGCCAGGGCGGGCGTCGATAGCGAACCCGCGAGCAACGCGGCGGCGCATAGCCGGATGGGAAGTTTCATGAATGGTCTCCATGGATTTGATAGAAGCGCGCGGCCGTGTCGTACATGATGTTATGACGGTCGCGCTCGTTGGACAGCGCCTGCAGCGGCCAGGCGAGATTGGCATCGAATGTGGTTTGTCGCTCATGCTGGGTATGGGGCCAGTCGCTGCCCCACATGAGCCGGCTCGACGAAAAAACCTCGACAAAGCGCGCCAGCAGTTCGGGCAAGCGGTCTTGCTGCTGTTCGTTCAGCAGCCGGTATGGCGCGGATACTTTGATAAACAGCTGCTCCCGTTCCGCCAGCGCAAACAGGTCACGGAACGCATCCGGGGAAGCGAGGTCGCCGGGGCCTGGCCGGCCGAAATGATCGACGACGATGGGCAGCCGACGCGGCAAAATCGCGGCAAGGCGTTGCGGCAGCTGCACCAGCGGGGCATGCAGTTCGACATGCAGGTTGAGCGCCAGCAGCTTGTCGAACAACGCCTGCCATGATGCCGCGCTCAGGTCCAGATGATCCAGACCGAAAAGATTCAGGCGGATGCCGCGGATGCCGCACGCCTGCAAGGCTTGCAGCGCGGCCGTATCGATATCCGGCGACACCACCGCGACGCCGCGGCAGCGCGGACCGGCCAGCCGCAGCGCTTCCAGAAGATAGCGGTTGTCGGTGCCCAGGAAGCTGGGTTGCACGAGTACGGCATGGCCGATCGCATGCCGATCAAGCAGGGCCAGGTAGCGCGCAAGCGGGGCGTCATAGTCCGGTGCATAGCGGCGCGTTGCCGTCAGTGGCAGACTACGGTCGAAAACATGGGCATGACTGTCGATCATATCGGGGAGCATAAGAATCCTGAAAGCGTGACGGATATTCTAATGATTCGCCCTATATTGATATATTATCCATTTGATATTTATTCATATCAAAACAATATGGAAATGAATCAACTGAGTTATTTCATTGCTGTCTATGAGCTGGGCTCCATCACCAGGGCGGCCGGTCAGCTTGGCATTGCCCAACCGGCGCTGAGCCAGTCTATCGGCCGGCTCGAAAAAAAGCTTGGCGCGCCGCTGTTCCAGCGGTCGCGACGGGGCGCCCAGCCGACCGACGCGGCGCATCTCATCTATGAGGATCTGAAAAAAGGCCAGTTTTATCTGGAGCAGGCGCAAGCAAAGGTTGAAATTGCCAAGGCGGGGTTTAGCGGCAATCTGAATATCGGCATCGTCTCGTCGGCGCTGTTCAATATTCTGCCAGGCGCCTTGCGCAAACTCAGGCAGGCCGCGCCCGGGTTGCATATCAGCCTGCTTGAATTGAGCAATGAGGAGCAAGTCAGGCTGATTCACGCCGGCCGGCTGGATGTGGCCTTGGTGCATTCCCCGGTCAACCTGGAGGGGCGTGTCCATCAACTGACTGTCTGCAGCGAGCGATTGGTGGCCGCAGTGCCGGCGTCGATGGCGTCGCGCCGGCGCAATGCCGTCAGCCTTGCGGAGATCGCCCACCAGGGCCTGGTGCTGTATCCGGCCGAGCAATTGCCGGTATTGCATATGGATATTCTGAATGCATTCGCGTCGGCGGGCCTGCAGGTCCGCGTCAATCAATATGCCAACAGAACGTTGACGGTGCTGGCTTGCGTTTCCGCCGGCCTGGGCGTGGGGCTCCTGCCGTATTGGATACGCTCGGTGGGGTTCGATGGCGTGCGTTTTTGCGATGTGGTCGAGGCGGACAGGCTGCCCAGCCTGGATCTGGTTGCCCTGTTTACCGCCAAGCATCAGAAGGTAGTGCAGGCGATGTTCGGCGCATAACCCGAAGCATCGCCCGGGCTATTTTTTATGCCGCCGCCCGCAGGCGTCGCAATACGATGGGTGCCAGCAGAAACAGCGCCGAAATGATAAGGATCACAATTGAAATCGGCGTCTCGATTAGCGCCATCGGGCTGCCTTGGGCGGCGGCAAGCGCGGTCCGCAACTGGTTCTCCGCCATGGGTCCTAGGATCAGGCCGATCAGGATCGGTGGGATCGGGAAGTCGTAAACCCGCATGACGTAGCCCATCAATCCGACAACGACCATGCAAGCCAGGTCGAAGGTGGAACCGGAAACGCCCCAGATCCCGATGGTGGCAAAAACAAGGATGCCTGCGTACAGTTGCGGTTTCGGTATCAGCAGCAACTTGACCCAGATGCCCACCAGAGGCAGGTTCAGGATCAGCAGCATGACGTTGCCGACGTAGAGCGAGGCGATCAGGCCCCAGATGAGTTCCGGGTTGGAGGTAAACAGGAACGGTCCGGGTTGCAGGCCGAAGTTCTGGAAGGCGGCCAGCAGGATGGCCGCGGTGGCGGAGGTGGGCAGGCCCAGCGTCAGCAAGGGCACCAGCACACCGGCCGCGGCTGCGTTATTGGCCGCCTCCGGTCCGGCAACACCCTCGATGGCGCCAACCGTGCCGAACTCTTCTTTTTTCTTGCACAGGTTCTTTTCCAACGTATAGGACAGCATGGTGGGAATTTCCGACCCGCCGCCGGGCAGGGCACCCATGGGAAAGCCGATAGCCGTGCCGCGCAACCAGGGCATGTAGGATCGCTTCCAGTCGTCGCGGGTCATCCACAAGCCGCCCTTGATGGGCATGACCGCATCGTCCTGATGCCGATAGCGGCTGGCCACGTAGATGATTTCCCCGACGGCGAACAGCGACACCAGCACGACGGTCAGTTCCATGCCGTCCAGCAGCGAACTGATGCCGAAGGTCATGCGCGGCTGTCCGGTCATGTTGTCGATGCCAATGACGCCGAGGGCAAGGCCAATGAAAAGCGAAATAAAGCCGCGCACGCGCGAGGTGCCCATGACGACCGCTACCGAGGTGAAGGCCAGCACGGTGAGGGCGAAATAGTCGGCGGGTTTGAAGTAGAACGCCAGCTCCGCAATGGAAGGGGCGGCGAACGTGAGCAGGACCGTGGCGATGGTGCCGGCCACAAAAGAACCGACGGCGGCGGTTGCCAGGGCGGCCGCACCGCGTCCGGAACGCGCCATCTTGTTGCCTTCCAGCGCGGTCATCATGGAACCGGCCTCGCCGGGCGTGTTGATGAGGATCGAGGTGGTCGAACCGCCGTACATGGCGCCATAGAGCACGCCGGCAAACATGATAAAGGCGGAAACCGGTCCGACCGATACCGTGACAGGCAGCAGCAGGGCGATGGTCAGGGCGGGCCCGATGCCGGGCAGGATGCCGATGGCGGTACCCAGCACCGAGCCGACCAGCGCCCAGAACAGGTTCATGGGTTGAAGGGCGACATCAAAGCCCTGTAGCAGCAGACCGAAGGTATCCATTTATAAACCCAACAGCGGAAGGAACCCGCCAAGTTGCAGTCCCAGGCGAGAAAACAGGAACCAGCAAAGGGTTCCAAGAATGAGTCCCGAGAGCAGGTCGACGATGAGCTTGCGCGAGCCGAAGGCACGGGCGACCAGCATGAAGGAAAGCATGGCGGTGATCGGCAGGCCCAGCGGCGCCATGGTCAGCACCGGCACGAGGGTGCCGGCCAGGGCCGTGAAAAAGGCCGGCTTGTCCATGGGCAGGTTGCCGGTCGCGTTTTCCGTGTCCTGGGGCTCGAAACGCTCGCCCCGCGCAATCTGGATCAGCAGCAGCACACCGAGCACGACCAGTCCGCCGCCGGCCAGCGTGACAAACATGCCGGGGCCGATCGCCGCGTATTGCGCCGTGGCGGGCAGGGTCGTGGCGGCGTAAAGACAGACGCAACCCAGGAGGATTACGGCAATGCCCAGCCACCAGGGCCGGGCTGGCGCCGGCGCAACTGCCTGCCCGGCATTGTCATTGTTATTTGGCAAGGCCGGCGTCCTTCAGGATTTTATTGATGCGCTCGCTCTCGCTCTTGATGAAATCGCCGAACTGCGGCCCTGCCATGAAGAACGAATCCCAGCCCTGGGTGGACATGGTCTGTTTCCAGGCGTCGCTGTCATTGAGTTTGGTGAAGCGGTCCACCCAGACCTTGTAGTTGTCCTCGGGCATATCGACCGAACCCAGGATGCCGCGCCAGTTGGCCAGTTCGACATCAAACCCGGCTTCCTTGAAGGTTGGCGCATCCAGGCCCTTCATGCGCTCGGCGGATGTGATGCCCAGGATCTTGACGCGGCCGGCCTTGGCAAATTGCTGGAATTCGGAGATGCCAGAGATACCGGCCTTGAGCGTGCCATTGACGATGCCGGTGACCGTATCGGCGCCGCCCGCCTGGGGAATATAGTTCAGCTTGTTGACCGGCGCGCCGCTGGCCTGCGCCAGCAATGCCAGGGCGATATGGTCCACGCCGCCGGCGGATCCGCCACCGACGGGCGTGCCGCCTGGGTTTTCCTTCAGGGCCTTGGCAAAATCAGCCAGGGTCTTGTAAGGGGAGTCGGGACGCACGGCCAGCACGAGATATTCCGCGGTCAATCTTGCTACCGGCTTGAACTTGGAAAGATCGACGGGCGATTTGTTCAGGGTGATGGCGCCCACGGTGATGGCGCCGAAGACCGCGAGGTTGTCTGGCTTGCCGGTGCTGCCATTCTGGAATTCCGCCAGGCCGATGGTGCCACCGGCGCCGCCTTTGTTGGTGAAGCTGACGCTGCCTGTGTAAATGCCCGCCTTGTTTAGCGCCGCAAACGCTTGGCGTCCGGTGCCGTCCCAGCCGCCGCCGGGATTGGCCGGTAGCATGACGCTGACTTGCGCACTGGCGGCGGCCGCGAACAGGGCCGATGCGGCCAGGCCTGACCGAAGAAGGGTTGAGAATTTCATGTCTGCTCCGAAATATTTCGTTGTAATTAGTTAATTGACAGGCAAGAATAGGTTGTCTGCCGGTCAATTGTCAATTAGGGAAATAGCGCAGGCGGACAGCGAAGCGATGGCGGTGCTGGGAACGGACGGAGGCTGATTTTGCGACCGGGCGGCCCGTGCTGCCAGCTGCTATGGAAGCTGGCATGGTGGTGGCCATTGCCCTTGCCGCTGTTGAGGTAACGGCGGTTGCAATGGCTTGGCAAATCTCACAATGCGCGGTCTTTGGATGGCCGATAGGATCGCAAGCCCGCTTGTCCTGACGGGCTTGCCGCATTGCGGGTTGGGTTCAGTTGCCGGCGGCCTGTTCGGCTTTGGCGCGGAATGCCTTGGCGCTGAGTCCTTGCTGGACACCCATGTGTTCCGGTGCGATGTCGATCACCATGGTGCGAACGCAGGTGTCGGAGACGTTCAGGCAGGTCGTGGCGGCCTGGTTCATGGCGGCCATGAAGTTGGCCTTGAGCTCGTCGTTGCGGCCGGCGAGCAGGTAAGCCACGATATTGACGAATTCTTCGCCGATTTGGCCGGCGACAATCGAGTCCTGGCGTTCTACGTCCTGTATGGCGATGCGGATGCTGGGCAGCGCGGCGTTCAGGGTTTCCTGAATTGCCTTGGTGGCGGTTTGCATGAAGGCGGTTTTTTGCTGCTGGCTACGTCCCGCAGTGACCTGGACTTGAAGAATAGGCATGGTTTGTCTCGTTGTAAGGTTACAAATAAGGTGGCGCCGGTGCTTGACCGCGTCGCTATCAGCGATTGTATAGGAAACCCGCCACCATGCCGATTGCCTGCGCTTCTTCCGGGCGTTTTCCTGCCCGCGACATGGCGGCAATGGGCGAGCCGCCAGGCCGCAGGGCCCCGCGCGGTCAGTGTTGCGCATTTGTGATATGGTCGGCGCCAGCGCTATCTGGCAGCGCGCAGGCCATGTTGGCGACGAGCGCGGAACTCGGCCGCTATGCCGTCACGGGGTCAGGCCTGCGCCTGGCGCAAGGCGTGGCAGGCCCGCTCCAGGATCTGGCGGGTGCGAAATTGCACCAGCTCCTGCCAGTCGGGGTCCGAGGGAAAGAAAAACTCCAGCAGGCGGTGCTTGATCTGCTTGCCTTGTTCGCTGCCCGGGTCACCGTACAGATGCAGAAAATGGTCGTCCAGCAGCGCCGGCAGCCCAACCAGCCGGCTGTTGTAAGTGCCGCATTCCACCACGAGTTGAATGAAATTGCGATCCCGGAACAGCGCCACCATGGCGGCCGAGGTATAGCCGGTGGCGGCCGCCGAGATGCCCGTGTCGCTGGCATTGCCCGCCGCCGTGATGACCTTGTACAGCCAGGGGCCGTAGATGGCTTCGGCACGTTGCAGGCCCGGGTAGTCCTGCTCCGAAATGGCCATGAGCATGGGGTGGCCGAACTCGCCGGCGCCGGTATGCAAGTCGAAGCTGATGATGTCGCGGGCATGGGCCGGCAGGTGGTCCTGCAGGATGCGGTGCAGGGTCTGGTTAGACCAACTGGGTTTGTCACCGCCGTAATACAGGCCGTCCTTGTGCAGGTACTGGCCGGCCTCGACCGTGTTCATCAGCGCGGCGTAGCCCTGTTCGGCCACCGCCTGCTGCCAGGCCGCCTCCCGTTTCTCCTTGAGTTTGGTGTCGCGGATATCGGCGGCGAACAGCTCGTGGACGGCCTCGTAGCCCGGGTTCTGGGGCAGAGGGTTGCTGAAATCCAGGTAGTTGCGGTTCAGATCGATATTGTCTTCATTGACCCGGCGCTTCCAGGAGGTGCCGTAGGGATTGATGAGGTGGATGATGAGAAAGCCGATGCCCGCGCTGGCGGAAATGTCTTGTTCCAGCAGGAACCGGGTCTGGCAGATGGAGCCATAGTAGCCTTCCACGCCATGGGTACCTGATACGATGACCACCCACTTGGTGGCGTCCGGGTCGCCGGCGATGGCGACATCGGTGCACAGGTTCTCGTTTTCTACGCCTTTGAGCGGGTGCGGGTAGGCATGCAGCCGGGCGCCCCGGTGATGCGCCGCCTTCAGGAACGAGGCGCGTAACTGAGAGTAGCTCAACTGCGGCGGCGCCAGCCGAAAAATGGGTAATTCTGCGGGATTGAACGAAGTCATCTAAAAATTCTCTGGTGTGGCCGGAAAGAAAAACAGGGAAAGCGCGCTCAAATCGGCAAATCAGCCGGGATTTTATGCCAAAATCTTGTGGCCGCGCGTTGTCACCTGCCTGTCATCCAGCTTGCGGGCATGCACAAAGCGTTATACTACTTCAATTGATTACGATATGTTTCCCGGGGTTAAGAATGAAAAAACTTTTTGTAGCGGCAATTCTGGCTGCTGCCGTGCCTGTGGCCGTGTCCGCGGCGCCTGCCAAGCTGCGTCTGGGTATCGACCCGACATTTGCACCGTTTGAATCGGTCAATCCCCAGGGAGAACTGGTGGGCATCGACGTGGATATGGGCAAATCCATTTGCAAGCGCATTCAGGCAGACTGTGAATGGATCCGCATGAATTTCGACGGCGTGATTCCCGCCCTGAAAGCCAAGAAGATCGACGGCATCCTGTCCGGCATGACCATTACCAAGGAGCGCGAGAAGCAGGTCTTGTTTTCCGACGTCATGTACGCCAGCTCCACCCGGCTGATGGTGCCCGCCGCCAGCGAAGGCCTGGATACGACGGCCGAATCGCTCAAGGGCAAGACCGTGGGCGTGGTGCAGGGAACGACCCAGGCCGCCTATGCCGACAAGCACTGGAAGGGCAAGGACATCAACCTGGTTTCCTATCAGAACGATGATCTGGCCAAGCAGGATCTGGCCCTGGGCCGTGTGGATGCCACCTTGCAAGATGCGGCGGCCGCCACGATTTTCTTTGAAACGCCCGACGGCAAGAATTTCAAGCTGGTGGGTACGCCGGTTTCCGACCCCGACGTGTTCGGCAATGGCAATGGCATTGGCCTGCGCAAGGACGATACCGAACTGAAGGCCAAGATCGACAAGGCGCTGGCCGATATGAAGCAGGACGGCGAGTACGCGAAAATCCTGGATGCGTACAAAAAATACGGTATCAAGGAACGCGAGTAAACGCTCGCCGACCACGCTGCGCGGGACGGCACTGCGCCGGTTGCCGCGCAGCGCGCATTTCACGGGTGGCGCCGACGGCGCTCGGGCTACCTGCGAGGCGGTGCTGTTCGCCTTGACCGCGCCGCCGCCTTTTGCCTGACCAATCGCAATAATTTTCGCTATTTCATAAGTAAGGAACCCGATGCTGTACGGTTATGGACCCCAGATATGGGCCGGTACGCTCGCGACCTGTCAGCTGACCGTGCTGACGCTGGTTTTTTCGATCATCATCGGGATGATCGGTGCGCTGTGCAAATTGTCTTCCAATCCCGTATTGCGCTGGACGTTCACCGGCTATACGACGTTGATTCGCAGCGTTCCCGATCTGGTTATCATGCTGCTGGTCTTCTATAACCTGCAGGAACTGATCAATGTGGTCTGTGCCGCCATGGGCTGGCCCCAGTACCAGATGGATGCGTTTGCCGCAGGCGTCACCACGCTGTCTTTCATCTACGGCGCCTATATGACGGAAACCTTCCGAGGCGCGATCCAGTCGGTGCCACGAGGCCAGATCGAGGCTGGCTATTCCACCGGTATGTCGGCGCTGGTGGTGTTCCGGCTGATCCTGTTGCCGCAACTGATCCGCTTTGCGCTGCCCGGCCTGAATAATAACCTGCAAGTGATCATCAAGGCCACGGCCCTGGTTTCCATTATCGGCTTGCTGGATATCGTGACCGTGACGCAGCAGGCCGGGCGCAGCACGCAGCAGCTGTTTTTCTTCAACCTGGTGGCGGCGGGCATCTATCTTTGCATGACGGCCGTCAGCCTGATCCTGCTGTCGTGGCTAGACCGGCGCTATTCGGCGGGCGTCAAGAGGGCGAAGCTATGAGCGAGATCCTCGACCGCTACTGGCAGGCCTACCTGGGCTTCGGCATTCCCATGACCGGGCTGGCGATGACGATCTGGATTCTACTGCTATCGGTTCTGTTCGGCACGCTGCTGGCCATACCAATGGCGATCTGGCGGTGTTCGCCGAACCGCTGGGTCAGCGTGCCGGTGCGGGCTTACACGTTTGTCTTTCGGGGTACGCCGCTCTACGTGCAATTGCTCCTGATCTACACAGGCCTCTTCAGCCTGGGCTTTGTGCGCCAGACGCCAATGCTCGCCACGTTTTTCCGGGACGGCTTCAATTGTGTTATTCTCGCCTTCACGATCAACACCTGTGCCTATATGACCGAGGTGCTGGCCGGCGCGATCCGGTCGATACCGCACGGTGAAATCGAGGCGGCCCAGGCTTTCGGCTTTTCCCGGTTCCGCCTGTATACGAAAATCATTCTGCCTTCTGCCTTCAAGCGGGCCTTGCCGTTTTACAGCAATGAAGTCATTTTGGTCCTGCATTCGACCTCGCTGGCCTTTACGGCGACGGTGCCCGAACTGCTGAAAGTGGCGCGCGACGTCAACAGCGCAACGTTTAACTCATTGCCTGCGTTCGGGATCGCCGCCATCCTGTATGCGGCGCTGGCCATGGTGCTGGTTGCCCTGTTCCGCAAGGCGGAGAAAAGATGGCTGGGCTTTCTGAAGCCCGCCTCGGTTTGAATCATATTACCCATTATGGAAAATCTTCGCGTCCAGGACATTCACAAGCGATTCGGCAGCAACGAAGTGCTCAAAGGCGTTTCCCTGCTTGCCAACAAAGGTGATGTCATCAGTATCATCGGATCCAGCGGATCCGGCAAAAGCACGCTGTTGCGCTGTATCAACTTCCTGGAAACCCCGGACGCCGGCCGCATCTTCATCCATGGTGAAGAGTTGCGCACCACGCCGCACAAAGGCACGTTGATGCCGGCCGATCGCAAGCAGCTGCAGTTCATGCGTACGCGTCTGGCCATGGTGTTCCAGCATTTCAACCTGTGGTCGCATATGACGGTCCTGGAAAATATCATGGCCGCGCCGATCAATGTGCAGGGCGTGTCCAGGCAGGAAGCGCTGGCACGGGCCGAAAGCAATTTGCTGAAAGTGGGTTTGAGCCTGGATACGCTGAAGAAATATCCGGTGCATTTGTCCGGCGGGCAGCAACAGCGGGTGGCGATTGCGCGGGCACTGGCGCTGGAGCCCGAAGTGATGCTGTTTGACGAGCCAACCTCGGCGCTGGATCCCGAGCTGGTCGGCGAGGTGTTGCGGGTGATGCAGAAGCTGGCCGAAGAAGGGCGCACGATGGTGATCGTCACGCATGAAATGGCGTTTGCCCGGCAAGTGTCCAGCAACGTGATGTTCTTGCACCAGGGGGTCGTGGAGGAAGAAGGGCCGCCCCAGGAAATCCTGGCACGGCCCAAAAGCGCAAGGCTGGCCACTTTCCTGGCCGGCAATCTCAAGTAGCCGATCGCGGCGTCAGTCCGCCTGTGCGATCGCGGCTTCCTGGATCGGAATGGTCCTGGCGGGCGCTGCGGTGGCCTCGACCTGCCGTTCGGCGTCGATCAGGCGCTCCAGGCCCCTGCGGAACTTGATGGGACCGCCATCCAGCTTGAGATTAATGAACGGCGTCGTGCGATTGTCCATGCCTTTCTGTACCGCGCCAAGGATAATCCGGTCTTCCTCGAAGGCCTGGCGTACGCCATCGGCAAACTGGCGCGAAACCTCGGCATCATCGGGACTGAAATTCCTGAGCTGGAACCAGAAGTATCGCGTCGTTTTTTCATCTATTGGTGTCAGGAAATTATATGAATCCATCAGGAATTCGTCGGGGTGCGATGGCGCATCGTCGCCGCCGGATCCCGCAGGCGTGAAAACCGCCTTGATGATGGCGTGAGACGGGTAGCGCACCTCGTAGTGCTGCTTGCGATCGCAATGCCCCTGGAATTTGACGAATCTGGCGTAAAAGGGAGCCACTTCGGTATCGTACATCCAGCGTGACACGATCACGCCGTTGTCGATCACCGTTGTGGTCAGCGGTTCGTTTTCGCAGGCGCTGTTGCCGAAGGAGCTGCGATGCACCCAGGCGACATGCGAGGGGTCAAGCAGGTTGTCGGTCATATACAGGTAATTGCATTCGACGGTCATGGCATCGCCCTGGTTAATGCCCCAAGTGGGATTACCATATTCCGCGATATGCGGGATCAATGACGGGTCGGCGCGATCGGCCTCGCCCATCCAGACCCAGACCAGGCCGTATTGCTCGGTGGTGGCAAAATGCTTGACGACGGCCGCGCGCGGTATTTTGGCACCCGGCGCGAAGATACAGGCGCCTTTGCCGTTGAACGTCAGGCCATGATAGCCGCATTCGACGGCGTCGCCGACCCGTCGGCCCATGGACAGTGGCAGCTTGCGATGCGGACAGGCATCTTCCAGGGCCGCCACCTGCCCATCCGATTGACGGTAGAAGACCAGTTGCTGTCCCAGCAACCGGATTGGACAAAGGTCATGGCCGATGTCGTGGCTCCACGCCGCAACATACCATGCGTTCTTCAAAAACATAGACTACTCCGTTTTATTCCGGGCGTTTCAGCGCGGCCATATAACGTTCGACATATTCGTCGAAACTTTCGTTGTCGCTCGCCTCGATGCGCGCCTGTTCCTCGAGCGAAGCCTTCACGGATTCCCGGAAGGCTTGCTCCACTGGCGCAGGCAAGTCGCCATAGCGCAATTCGTCGGTCAGTTGCTGGCTTTGCGTCAGGGTATAGTCGGCAAAGCTGAGGCCGCTGTCCTTGAGCGCTTGCAAGAGGCGCGCCGACGGCGTGGCCGAAACGTCGTCCAGCTTGTGGCGCTGCTCCTGGATGGCGGCGCTGTATTGCGTGGTGCTGAATGCGATATCCAGTTCCTTGGCGAACAGGGCGATCTGGTCCAGCAATTGATTACCCCATTCGGGAATGGAAATATCTTCGCCATTGCGGGTCAGGCGCAATTCTGGATCGCGGCCGCGGTTGACCACGTCGTTGAAATTGGCCTGGCTTTCCTCGCAGAAGCCGTCATACGGGAACAGGCGGCTGTCGTTCACGGCGCAAAATAGCAGGAATGCGTCCATGAAATGACAGGTGGCATTGGAAATGCCGACGGGACTGAACGGGTCGATATCCAGGCAGCGGATTTCCACGTACTGGATGCCCCGCTCCATCAGGGCCGTGACCGGACGCTCGCCGCGTCCCGTGGTGCGTTTGGGGCGGATGGCGGAATAATATTCGTTCTCGATTTGCAGCACATTGGTATTGAGCTGTATCCATTCGTCGTCGCGGTGCGTGCCGATGGCCTGGTATTCGGGCCAGGGCTGGGTGACGGCGTGGTAGATCTTCTTGACGAATGTGGACAGGTCGTTGTAGCACATTCTCAGCCCCGACTGGGCATCGTTCTGGTAACCCAGGTCGCTCATGCGCAGGCTGGTCGCATGTGGCAGATACAGCGTATCGTGATCCAGCTCGCGCAGCGGATGTGGTCGGTCGCCGAGGAACGAGCGCGGCACGGCCGGCGAGGCGCCGAACAGGTACATGAGCAGCCAGTTATAGCGGGTGAAATTGCGGATCAGGCCCATGTAGCCTGTCGATTGCCGGTCTGCCTCGGTCTCGCCTTCCAGATCCAGCAGCGGCCACAGCGAGTCGGGCAGCGAGAAGTTATAGTGCAGGCCCGAGATGCATTGCATGGCGCGCCCGTAGCGCTCGGCCAGGCCGCGTCGGTAGACATGCCGCAGCATGCCGCTGTTGGATTTGCCGTAGGTGGCGATGGGGATCTGGCTGTCCGGCGGCAAGTGGCCGGGCATCGATTGCATCCACAGGTTTTCCGACGGGAACTGGCGCGTGGCGAACCGGTGGACATAAGTGAGTTCTTCGAGTAGATCGTCGATCGAGCTGTGCGTGCCCGTGATCAGCTCGATCAGCGATTCGGAATAGTCCGTCGTGATATTCGGATGGGTGAGAGCCGACCCCAGAAGCGTGGTGTGCGGCGTCATCGCGAGCCCGCCGTCACGGTCGATCCGCAGCCCTTCGCGCTCGATTCCGCGTAGAATATGAGTTAACGACTCTCGATGCTGCTGTAGTATGGTCATGCGCTGCACAAGTGTTCCTGAGGTAGCTTTGAAATCAATAAATGCTGATTTTAAGTGAGTTCCGCCAGATTTCAGTTTTAAACTGATTATTTCGTATTAATTATTTTGGATGGTGCTGGTGATTAAACGTCTGCTTTTCCTATTGGCGCTGGTGGCGCTGAGTGCTTGTTCGCCCAAATACGATTGGCGCGAAGTGACGACGGCGAACGGGCATGTCAAGGCGATATTCCCCGATAAGCCGCGCAGTGAATCGCGCGATATCGAATTCGATGGCGAAAAACATAAATTCACCATGGAGATGGCGCTGGTCGACGATCAGGTCTTCGCCCTTGTGTACAGTGTGCTGCCCGAAGGCCAGCGGGACGAGGCGAACACCCGCAAAACGGGCGAGGCGCTGATGCGCTCGGTCTACCGCAGCATGAATCAGACCGTACCGGAGCCGCTGCCCGCGTTTGGGGAAAAACTGGTGTTCAGAAAGGCCGTGGGCAGCGAGAATGCCAGTATCTATGTGAAAGTGTTTGCGTCCGGCGGGGTCGTGGTGCAGGCCTATGCCGCCGGACAGGATACGGGGCTGGCCGAGCCGGTCGCGGATGAGTTCCTGAACGGGTTGCAGGTTCAGTAGCGCACGGCCACGCGTTTTTTAAATGCTACAATATCCTCCAATGTTGTACTTTCAGGATGGCGCCGATTTGTTCGATCCGCTTGCGGGCGCCTGAAAAATCCCGCTAAAAAGGTCTGTATGATCTCTGAATACTCTTCTTCACAGCAATCTGTGGGCGTGGTTACGCCCCAATATCTCGAATTCGACGAACCCTTGACCCTGAGCAGCGGTCAGGTGTTGCGCGCCTATACACTGGCGGTCGAAACCTATGGCCAGTTGAACGCCGATCGCACCAATGCCGTACTCGTCTGCCACGCCCTGAATGCCTCGCATCATGTCGCGGGCGTGTCGGCCGCCGACGCCAAGGATATTGGCTGGTGGGACAATATGGTTGGGCCGGGCAAGCCGGTGGATACCAATCTCTATTTCGTCATCGGCGTCAATAACCTGGGCTCGTGCTTCGGGTCCACCGGGCCCGCCTCGATCGATCCGGAAACCGGCAAGCCGTGGGGGTCCTTTTTTCCCGTCGTTACCGTCGAGGACTGGGTCCAGGCGCAGGCGCGCGTGGCCGACCACTTCGGCATTGCCCGGTTCGCCGCCGTCATGGGCGGGTCTCTGGGTGGCATGCAGGCGCTGAGCTGGGCGATCGAGTGCCCGGAACGCGTGGCCCATTGCGTAGTCGTGGCCAGCACCACCAGCCTGTCCGCGCAGAACATCGCCTTCAATGAAGTGGCGCGGCGCGCCATCATTACCGATCCGGACTTCCATGGTGGCAACTATTACGAATACGATACCGTGCCTAAGCGCGGCCTGTCGGTCGCGCGCATGATCGGCCATATCACGTATCTCTCCGATGACGATATGGCGGAAAAATTCGGCCGCGCCCAGCGCAATCCGACCGAGGACGGGCGCTTCCGTTTCGGGTACGACGTGGAGTTCGAGGTCGAATCATACCTGCGCTATCAGGGTGAAAAATTTTCCCGGTATTTCGATGCCAACACCTACCTGCTGATTACTCGTGCGCTTGACTATTTCGATCCGGCCAGCAAGCATGGCGGGGACTTGACCGAAGCCCTGCGCCCGGCCCAGGCCGAGTTTCTGACGGTGTCGTTTTCGACCGACTGGCGCTTTCCGCCGGTGCGTTCGCAGGAACTGGTCAAGGCGCTGCTCAAAAATGGGCAGAAAGTCACCTATGCCGAAATCGACGCGCCGCACGGGCACGATGCCTTTTTGCTGGATGATCCACGCTATCACGCGGTGGTGCGCGCCTATTACCGGCGCATCGCCGAAGGGTTGAATTTGTTGCCGGCGAACCTGGCCGACAAGGAGGCTGCATGATGACGACACCTGACAATGCCATTGGCCAACCGCAAGTGCGCCCCGATCTGTTGCGGATCGCCGGCTGGATCAAGGAAAACTCGCAAGTGCTGGATCTGGGCTGCGGCGATGGCGTGCTGCTGTCGCATCTGCAGGCACATCGCGGCGTGACCGCAGTGGGCGTGGAAAAGGAAGATGCCTGCGTCATTGCCTGCGTCGGCAAGGGCGTGCGCGTGATTCAGCAGAACCTGGAAGACGGCCTGGCCATGTTCGACGATGGCCAGTTCGATACGGTGGTGCTGTCGCAGACACTGCAGGCCGTGATCAATACCGAACATATTCTCAAGGAAATGGGGCGGGTCGCGCGCTACGGCGTGGTGTCGTTTCCCAATTTCGGGCACTGGACGCACGGCTGGTCGATCCTCAACGGACGCATGCCGGTGACTGGCCAGATGCCGTATGCGTGGTACAACACGCCGAATATCCACCTGTGCACGCTCAAGGATTTCGAAGACCTGGCCGAACGCCTCGGGTTCCGCATCCTGGAGCGGGCGACATTCAAGGACGACGTGGAAATTTCCATCATGCCCAGCCTGCGCAGTACACTGGCCGTCTATCACTTTGAAACGGCAAGGGTTTCCGCCAGCGCATCATGATCAATCTTGTCCGCCCTTACCTGAGTCCGCGCGTCTATCCTTTGTTGTTGCTGGGGCTAGCCAGCGGGTTGCCGCTGGCCCTGACCGGCGGCACACTGCAGGCTTGGGCAACGGTGGAAAACGTGCCGTTGACGGAGATCGGTTTCCTTACCCTGGTGGGCGCCGCCTATACCTTCAAATTCCTATGGGCGCCATTCATCGATCGCTATGTGCCGCCGTTGCTGGGCCGGCGCCGTGGCTGGATGGCGTTGTCGCAGATTCTGCTGGGCATCGTGATTTGCGGCATGGGCTTGCTCGATCCGTCACGTTCCCTGTCGTGGCTGGCGCTGCTGGCGACGATTGTCGCGTTTCTGTCGGCCACCCAGGATATCGCGTTTGACGCCTATAGCGCCGACGTGCTGCGCCCGCAAGAGCGGGCGGCGGGCGCCGGGATCCGGACTCTGGGGTATCGCCTGGGCATGATCGTCTCGGGTGGACTGGCCATCTGGCTGGCCGCGAGCTGGACCGGGTGGGGCAATATGTATTTGATCATGGGCGCGCTCATGTTCGTGGCGGCCGTATTGACCTGGCTGGCGCCCGAACCGGAAAACGCCGCCGCCAATCAGGCGCCGCACACACTGTACGACGCATTCACCGTGCCGTTCCAGGAGTTTTTTTCGCGCAAGGGCGCCTTGAGCATCCTGCTGCTGATCGTGCTGTACAAGCTGGGTGATGCGTTCGCGGGTGCCTTGTCCACCACGTTCCTCATCCGGGGAGCCGGTTTCGCGCCGGAAGTGGTGGGGACGGTCAACAAGGTGCTCGCAGTCGTGGCCACTATCATTGGCGCGCTCATCGGCGGCGGCTTGATGAGCCGCCTGGGCTTGTATCGTTCGCTGATGCTGTTCGGGCTGCTGCAGGCTTTTTCCAATCTGATGTATTGTGTGATTGCGCTCAATCCCGGAAATTTGCCGCTGATGGCGCTGGGGGTCGGATTCGAGAACCTGTGTGGCGGCCTGGGGACCGCCGCCTTCGTGGCGTTGTTGATGGCCTTGTGCCATGTGCAGTTCACCGCCAGCCAGTTTGCGCTATTGTCGGCCCTGTCGTCGGTGGGGCGGGTGTTTCTGGCGGGCCCCCTGACGCCGCCCATTGTCCAGGCCCATGGCTGGCCGCTGTTCTTCGTCTTCACATTTTTCGTGGCATTGCCAGGGCTATTGCTATTGTGGGGAATGCGAAGCCAGATCCGTGATCTGGAGAAACCCAAGGAGCCGGCCGCCACCGAGCCCGTCAGACAATAGCGTTGCGGGCGGGCCCCGGGTCCGCAGCCTCGAGTATTTCCCGCAAGCGATCCAGCGCGGTTTTCAATTGGTTCAAGTCGGGTGCGCCGCCCAGGGAAATCCGAATCGCGTGCGGTGTGGATTCGGTGACGCTGAAGGCGTCCGAACTGGCCACGCCCAATCCCTGGTTGAATGCTGTCTGGATCAGGCGATACTGGTCCAGCTTGGGCGGTAGCGCGAGCCAGACATGCAGGCCATAGGGGTGCCCCTGTGCACCCGGCAGTAATGTGGCTGCCATTTTCTGACGCTCATGCAATTGCTGCCGAATTTTCCCGAGTATTTCCTGTGCAAGCCCGCTGCGTATCCAATAGCTCGCCATGGCGGCCATATTTTGGTTGGTCATGAGCGTAATGGCGCGTAGCGCATCCAACATCGGTTCCAGCGGTTCCGAGCGCGGCACGACCAGATAGGCGATGCGCAGCCCCGGGCTGATGCACTTGGACAACGTAGAAATATAGAATACCGGCGCTGTCCGTTGGGGGCCCGCCTGGGTCGCCAGCGGCGGGGGGGCGTCTTGGGCCAGGAGCCAGTAGGGATCGTCTTCGATGATCGGAACCTGGTGGCGCGATGCCACGGCATGGATTGCCTGGCGGCGCGCCGCCGACATGGTGATGGTCGTGGGGTTATGAATCGTCGGAACCAGGTAGAGCAGCGCCGGCGCGCGCGTCTGGCATACACGTTCCAGATCGGCGGGCAGCATACCCTCGTGGTCGCAGGCCACAGGGGCGATCGTGCGTTGCATGATCCGGCAGGCATTCAGAAAGCCCGGATAGGTCAACGTGTCGGTGGCAATGCTATCGCCGGGGTTGCTGCGCGCCAGCAGCAGGGCGCCAAGCGCTGCCTGCGCGCCGGCGCAGACGATGATCCGGTCGGCGTCCACGGTGCCCAGGGCCGGCGCGAGCCAGGCCGCGGCCGCTTCGCGATCGCTCCGGTTGCCGGCGCCGACATGATAGTTCATCCAAGCGGCTTCGCGGGTTTCCTCCTGCAAATGCGCCAGGCCGACCTGCAGCAGCCGTGACGATTGCGCGCCGGGCAGCCGGGGCGGCACATTCATGCTCAGATCTATGGTTTGCTCATCGCCGGACACGGAGCTGGCGATATAGGAACCGCCTGCGCCCAGGGCGTCCAGCAGCCCCGCCTGGCGCAATTCGTTGTAGGCGCGCGTCACCGTTGTCAGATCCACACCCAGGTCCTGGGCCAGATGGCGCTGCGGCGGCAGGCGATCACCGGGCCGCAGTACGCCGTCCTTGATGGCGCCGGTGATCTGCTGGGTAATCTGCAGATAGCGTGCGCCACCGCCCTCCAGCAGGGGGCGGATCCAGGATCGATTCGGCTTCTTGAGCTTGCGGTTGATCCGCGGATTGCTATCCATAATCGTAACGGCCTATGTCAGACTTCAATGCCAACAATTTACCATACAATATTTATTATTGTATGGATTTTATTTATTTTGTATGTTAAATTGATTTGGATCGATTGGATCCATCCAATCCTGTTCTCGACGATACAGGCGCGTGTCGCCCTCGGTTTCTGCAACGGAAAGTGC
The DNA here is from genome assembly GCA_040395835.1 of Advenella kashmirensis. Classification (GTDB taxonomy): domain Bacteria; phylum Pseudomonadota; class Gammaproteobacteria; order Burkholderiales; family Burkholderiaceae_B; genus Advenella; species Advenella kashmirensis_B. The sequence goes on along the minus strand of JBEBPQ010000003.1, from coordinate 82,057 downwards.
GAGGCCCGCAGCCCCGGAAGATGAAAATGCACAAGATCAATGTTTTACCCCGCCGACACTTGCGCAGCATGCTGTTGGCGGCATGTTCGCTGGCCGCGGCCGGCGCGTGGGCGCAAGCGTCGTCCCAGGCCGGCATCTCGGCCAGTGGCGGCACCGAGATGGCCGCACAGGCACCTGCGACACCTTCGGCCCAGCCGACCGCCACGGGCGACAGCAAGATTCCATTGGGCGAGCCCGGTTCCATGGCGTCACGGATCGCCGCCTGTACCATGTGCCACGGCGCAACGGGTGTGCAGGGCGCCGATGCGTTTTATCCCCGTATTTCCGGCAAGCCTGCCGAGTATCTTTACCAGCAATTGCTGCGGTTTCGCGAAGGCCGGCGGGAGTACCTGCCGATGCAGCGTCTGTTAGTGAACCTGTCCGATGACTACCTGCATGACATTTCCGTCTGGTTCAGCCAGCAGACGCCCGAATTCGAGAAAGGCAAGCCGCTGAATGTGGCGGCGCCGATTCTTTCTCTTGGCGAGGCGCTGGTGCGCCACGGCGCCCGGGAACGCGGCATTCCCGCCTGCGTTGCCTGTCACGGAGATAACCTGAAAGGCATGAAGCCGGCCATCCCCGGGCTGACTGGCCTCACCAATGAATACATTACCGCCCAGATGGGAGCGTGGCAATACGGGATCCGCCATTCGGTCGATCCCGACTGCATGGGAAATATCGCCCGTAATATGACGTCGGCCGAGGTGCAGGCCGTTGCCGCCTGGCTGGCCTCGCAGGATCCCAAGGCGCCGGGGCAGATCAACGAGCCGGCGAAGCTGCCGGTTGAGTGCGGCATACAGACAGTATCAGGAGTACAGCCATGAAGTGGGTCGTAAAAGGGGTCAGCGCCGTATTGGCGATTGGCGTGCTGGCTGCGGCCGGGTTGTACTGGATGGGATCGCGCGATGGCGACATGGTGGCCTCGACGCTGACCGATGGCAAGGCGGGGCCCGAGCTCATCGCGCGCGGCAAATATCTGACCGAGATCGGCAACTGCGTGGGTTGCCATACCGCCGTGAATACGCCCATGTTTTCCGGGGGCAGTGGCCTGAAGACAGAGTTCGGCACCTTCTACGCGCCCAACATCACGCCTGACCGTGAAAAAGGCATCGGCGACTGGAGCGCAGACGATTTCTGGCAAGCCCTGCATAATGGCAAGGCGCCCGATGGCTCGCTGCTGTATCCGGCCTTTCCCTACCAAAGCTACTCGCACCTGAGCCGCGCCGATACCGATGCCATTTTCAGCTATCTGCAAACTTTGCCGGCAAGCGGCCGCGAGGCGCCGCCCCATGATTTGCAGGCGCCCTACAATATGCGGTGGTTGCTGGCATTCTGGCGGGCGTTGTATTTCAGGCCGGCGCAGGCAGTGGCCCAGACGCCGCAGACCAATGATGCGCCGCTGCGCGGGCGTCAACTGGTCGATGGCATTGCGCATTGCGCTGAGTGCCATACGCCGCGCAACAGTCTGGGCGGCATGGATTTGGCGCGCCCGCTGCAGGGCGGGGCCATGCCCGACGGTATCTGGTATGCGCCCGCGCTCACCGGCGACAAGGAAGGCGGCCTGGGCGCATGGAGCAATCAGGACATCGTGCAGTTGCTGCTGACCGGCACGTCGGCGCATGGCGCCGTAGTCGGACCCATGAGCGAAGCGCTGCGCGGCGTTCAGTTCCTGAGCGACCAGGATGCGGGCGATATCGCCGCCTACCTGAAATCGCTGCCCGCGGCCGGGCTGCAAGCCGGCGACAGCGGTGAAGTCAATGACTCGCTCTATACCATGGGCAAGGACATTTATGGTCAGTATTGCGCCGCCTGTCACCGGGACGACGGCAAGGGGCAGGGCCTGGCATGGCCGGCGCTGGACGGCAATAGCCTGGTGCGCGCGCAGGATTTCACGGGTCTGCTGCGTGTGATCATGGATGGTGGCTTCACCCCTACGACCAAAGCCACGCCCCAGCCTTACGGCATGCCGCCGTTCCGGCACTTCCTGAGCGATATGCAGATTGCCGCCGCGGCGACCTATGTGCGCAACACGTGGGGCAACAAAGCCGGGGGTGTGAACCAGCGCAATGTGAATCGCGTCCGGAACATGGATTGATCAACAGGCCGCCGGCGCTATGCCGGCGTTTTTTTTGCGCGCCGAGTCAGGCGGGCTTGCCAGCCTTCAAATCCCAGTCGTAGTCGATGGTCAGTGGCGCATGATCGGAAAAACGCTCGTCTTTGTAGATCGATGTGCTGGTAGCGCGTTCGGCGATGCCGGGCGTGGCGATTTGGTAATCAATACGCCACCCCACGTTCTTGGCCCATGCCTGGCCCCGGTTGCTCCACCAAGTATATTGGTCCGGATCGGGATTGACCTTGCGGAACACGTCCACGAAGCCGCGCCGATCGAAAACATCGGAAATCCAGGCGCGTTCTTCGGGGGTGAATCCGGAGTTCTTCAAATTGCCTTTCCAGTTTTTCAGGTCGATTTCCTTGTGCGCGATATTCCAGTCACCACAGATAATATAGTTATGGCCGCGCTTGCGGTAATCTTCCATCATGGCGTCGACCCAGGGCCCGAAATGATCAAGGAAGCGAAATTTCGCCGCCTGGCGTTCTTCTCCGCTGGAACCCGAAGGCAGGTAGGCGCTGATGATCGTCAGGTTGTCAAAGTCGGCGCGCAGGATTCGGCCTTCGCGGTCGAATTCGTCGCAGGCCATGCCTGCATTGACCTGCGCATCGTGGCGCAGGTACAGGCCCACGCCGCTATACCCCTTTTTCTCGGCATGGCAGAAGTAGCCCGTGTAATTGAGCGGATGTCGCAACTCGTCGATCAGGTCGGCGTCCTGTATCTTGATTTCCTGCAGGCAGATCACATCTGCGTTGTGTTTTTCCAGCCATTGCGGCAGGCCTTTCCTGAACGCGGAGCGTAGTCCGTTGACATTGAGCGAGGTAACACGAAGCACGGGATTATCCTTGTAAGAGTCATGGGCTTGTCCGCATTGTAGCGTTTTGCGTGGTCGGGCCACAACCCGGGCCGCCGATTGCCCCGACTAGCCTTCCTGGCTTGCCGGCCGGCGCGGGCAGACGGCGGCCGCAATGATCAGAATGGCGCCCAGCATCATACGCAAGGTGGGCTGTTCGCCGAACAGGATCATTGCAAATGCGATCGCGTACACCGGCTCAAGCGCAATAATGAGCCCTGCGCTGCGGGCGTTGATGCTGCGCAGGCTGCGCACGAAGAGAAAATGGGACAAGGCGGTGCACAGCACACCCAGCATGACAAGCCAGAACAGACTGCCGCCGTCCAGGATGAAGAGCCCGCCAAGGCCGAGGGGCAGGCAGACGACCATGACCAGCATATTCTGCCAGAACGCCACCTGGATGGCATCGAGTCCGCCCAGGCTGCGATTGATCAGTGCCAGCGCGGCAAAGGTAATGGCGGAGATGACGCCCCAGAATAGCCCGATTGTTCCCGCATCGCTCAGGTCGATCGCCGGCGTGACCAGCACCAGGCCACTGATGACCAGCGCAACCAGGATCCAATCGAGCAGATTGACTGGGTCCTTCAGGAAGAGTCGCTCCAGCAGGGTGATGAAGGCCGGAAAGCTGGCGAAACCCAACGTGGCAATGGCGATGCCGCCGGTCTTGACCGCCATGAAGAATGTGATCCAGTGGATCGCCAGGGCGAGTCCGGAATACAGCAGGTGCGCCGCCGATTTCCGGGAAATGCCCCGGGCGATCGGCGCCTTCAGGTAATGCGCGACGACCAGCAGGGCGGCGACGGCGAACAGTGCCCGGCCCGCCGTGATGCTCATGGGGCTGGCATGGATGACATGGCCGAGTACGCCGGTCAGCCCGAAGAATACAGCTGCGATATGCGCGCTTATCAGCCCTTGTTGCCTAGGGGTCATAGACGAATCGGTGATTTAACAAACCGTCATTGTGGAGACCCGGCGCCCGTTTGGCAAGTGATTCGGCACGGACCCGGATAATTCGGCAGGTGGCGCGGGCACGCCGCTGTCAAGGTTGAAATCGGGCGGTGGAATCAGCGTTTGCCGGCAGGGCGATCGAAGCGAAAGCTGGAGGCCGTGATGGCGCCGAATGCTTTGTTTTCATGATAGGCCAGGCTGGCCGGATCCCCTTGCGCCGCGCCGGCGGCGACCATGAGCGGAATCAGGTGGTCCTCGTGGGCATGCGCCAGTCTGGCCGAGGGTGCCTGCTCCCAATCCATCAATCCCTGCCAGCGCGCTTGCGGCGTGCCATCCAGTACAATTTGCTGAAGCCAGGCGTCAAACTGCGCGGAAGGCTGCGCGCCGCGCTCGTCCAGCAGACGCAGATTATGATAGCTCAGGCCGCTGCCGATAATCAGTACATTTTCGTCACGCAACGGCGCAAGGGCTTCGCCTAATTTCAAATGAAATAATGGATCGAAGTCGCGGCGTATGGACAACTGGACCATGGGGATGTCGGCTTGCGGGAACGAGACGGCCATGGGCACGAAGGCCCCGTGGTCGAAACCTCGCTCGCTGTCCGTCTCCGTCCGGATGTCCGCGTTTGCGAGCAACGCCCGGACACTTTCCGCCAGGCGCGGATCGCCGGCCGCCGGGTATTGGACACGGTAGGTATGTTCCGGGAACCCATAATAGTCGTACAGCATGGCGGGGCGGGGATTATCGCTGACCGTCACGGTCTCGGTAATCCAGTGGGCCGAAATCATCAGTACGGCGCTGGGCTTTGTTGGCAATTCGGCCGGCAGGCGCTGCAGGGACTCTCGCAGCGCTTGGTACATGCCGTCCCATTCCCGTACCCAGGGCCAGGGGCCGCCGCCGTGTGAAATAAAGTAAACAGGCATTGTCATTGAAGTCTCCTGGACATAAGGGACAAGCTACGGATGCGCCGGCCGCGACCGGGCTGCCGCATCGCGGCTGCCGCGTCCGTAAAAAGGGGTGAAATGTTGCCCGCGGAAGGCGCCGCGCGTTCAGTCGGCGCTGCCGCTTGGCGGCATGACAGCGGCAGGCGCTGGTCATGCTCACCACTATTTGCGCCGCCTATCTGGCGGGGCGCGCCAGACAACCGGCAGGCTGGGTCAGGCGGACTGCCGCGCCTTGTCAATGCTGAATGTGCCTGGGCCCGCGACTGCGATGAACAGGAAGATGAAGCAGTACAGTACGATGGTTTCGCCGCCGTTCATCAGTGGGAACAGGGCATTGCCTTGCGGGGCGTGGGCGTAGAAATAGCCAACAGCGGCCATGCCGGACGCAATAAATGCGGCAAAGCGGGTGAACAGACCCAGGATCAGCAGCAGGCCCGCGATCAGCTCGATGAAGCCGGCGATACCGGGCAGGGAAAAGGTTGGAACGTTCGCGAACATTTCGATATAGGGAACATGGAAATGCTTGGTGGTGCCATGCAGAATCAGGGTATAGCCGGAAACGATGCGCAAGATTGCAAGAGCGTAGGGAACGAGATGGTCTGTCTTCATAATAAATCCTTCGATGAAATAAAGAGTCAGAGCGGACATTAACGATACTGCTCAAGAAATCTCCCTGGATGACAAGAGTATTTCCGGTATTGCAATTGAGATTATGCCCGTATTCTCTGGAACTTGTGTGCGAAATCAGTGTAATCATATTTCATAAGGAAATAAATGCTGATATTATTAATATAGTATTTCTTAACAGGAAATGATCACGGCCATGATTGGTTTGCCATTGCGGTTGGCCAACCCTGGCGCTTTGGATGGGATGAGCGGTCAAGGCATGACTTGGGGAAGGGGCGGGGCGACAACCTGCACGTCTTGACTGAGAATGCAGGGCTGGCATAGGCGGGATCCGCCTTGTCTGCGGGTGGGGAGCAGGGAGCGCATATGGATACGTTGTTGAGCATCAAAGTGTTTTGCGAGGTCGTCAGAGTCGGCAGTTTCGTTGCCGCGGCCCGCAATTTGTCCATTTCAACGCCGATGGCAAGCAAGCATGTCAAGCATCTGGAAGCCCGGCTGTGCGCGCGGCTGCTGCATCGCACCAGCCGCAAGCTCGGCCTAACCGAGGCGGGCCAACTATATTATGACAAATGCGCATACGCCGTAGAGGTGCTGGCGCAGGCAGAGGCTTCCCTGGGTGACAGGATCGACGAACCCCGTGGCGTCTTGCGCGTAACGGCGCCGGTTTGGTTCGCCAATGAGCGGATCGCCAAACTGCTGGTGGATTACCGGCAGGCGTATCCGAAGGTCATCCTGGACCTGCACCTCGATAACCGCAAGGTGGAGTTGGTGGAGGCCGGCATGGACCTGGCCATCCGGGTGACGAAGGAACCGGAGCCACATCTGATTGTGCGTCGTATTGGCTCGATCCGCCTGGTGCTGGTGGCCAGTCCGGCTTATATCAAGCAGCATGGCTTGCCGCGCTCGCCGCAGGACCTTGACCGGTACGGCGCAATCCTGCCCAATTACCTGGAACGCGCCGAATACGATATGACGGGGCCGCAAGGCCCGGGGAAATTCCGTTTCCAGGCCATCATGAAGCTCAACGACACGACGCTGTGCCGCCAGGTGGTTCGCGCCGGCCTTGGCATGGCCATGCTGCCGGAATGGCTGGTGGAGGAGGACCTGGCTGCCGGCGCGTTGCTGCGTCTCTTGCCCGATTACGAGGGCGTGCCCCTGGATATTTACGCCAGCTATGTCAGTCGGCAGTACCAGACGGGCAAAGTGCGCAGCTTTATTGATTTTTTCTCGGTAGCCATGGCGTCTTAGGCCCGGCTTGCTTTATCATTGCGGGGTCGTCAATGATTGTGAATCAACAAAAACACTATGTCTTCTCAGAACCGTCTTGATTTTGTCCGTTTTGCCCTGGAGCTGGGCGTATTGCGCTTTGGTGAATTCAAGGTGAAGTCGGGCCGCGTGAGCCCCTATTTTTTCAATGCCGGTTTGTTCAATACCGGCAAGTCGGTGGGCGAGCTTGGCCGTTTCTATGCACAGGCGCTGCGCGACGCCGGACTGCAGTTCGATATGCTGTTCGGGCCCGCCTACAAGGGCATTCCGCTGGCGGCAGCGACGGCCATCGCTATGGCCGACCGGGGCGAAGGCGCGCGCGATGTGCCGTTTGCGTTCAACCGCAAGGAAGCCAAGGATCACGGCGAGGGTGGCACGCTGGTGGGCGCGCCATTGCAGGGACGCGTTGTGATTATCGATGATGTGATCACCGCGGGTACGTCGGTGCGCGAATCGGTTGACATCATCGGCGCCGCGGGGGCAACGCCCGCCGCCGTGCTGATCGCGCTTGACCGCATGGAGCGGGCGGGGCCGGATGATGCGCTTTCCGCGCATTCCGCAGTCCAGGATGTGCAGCAGAAGTATGGCATTCCCGTTGTCAGCATCGCGTCGCTGGAAGATATCATGCGACTGCTGGATGAAGACCCCACGTTCGCGCAACACAGGCCCGCCGTCGCGGCCTATCGCGGCAAATATGGCATCTAGTCGGATCGGGCAGGGCCGCCAAGGCCGGGCCGTCGCTGGCGGGCCGAGGCGGCCCTTGCCCGGCGACATCGCAAAAGACAAAAGTTAAAAAAACCTGTTTTGGGTGAAATGCCCAAAACAGGTTTTTTTATGTCCGTGGCCGCGGCTAGCGGCGCGGCAATGTTGCCGATAAAACGATGCCGGGTCAGCCGAGTTTTTCCTTCAGCATCTGGTTCACCTGCGCCGGGTTTACCTTGCCTTTGCCGGCTTTCATCACCTGGCCGACCAGCGAGTTGAAGGCTTTTTGCTTACCCGCCTTGTACTCTTCCACGATTACCGGATGGGCCGCGAGCACTTCATCGATCAGCGCCCCGATGGCGCCGCTGTCGCTAACCTGTTTCAGGCCATGGGCGTCGATAATGGCATCGACATCACCGCCGTGCTCGCCGGCCCAGAGCGCGGCGAAGACTTCGCGGCCGGCTTTGTTCGAAAGCGTGCCATCGGCGATGCGGCGGATCAGTTGGGCCAGGTGCGCGGGCGTGACCGGACTCTGGTCGATCTCGAGTTCTTCGCGGTTCAGCGTGGCCGCCAGCTCGCCCATGATCCAGTTGGAGGCCAGTTTGGCTTGCGCCGGTTCCAGGGCCTTGACGACCGCCTCGAAATAATCGGAAATGCCACGCGTCAGGGTCAGTTGCGATGCATCGTAGGCGGGCAGGCCCAGTTCGGTTTCGTAGCGCTGGCGGCGCAGCACCGGCAGCTCGGGCATGTCGGCCCTCACGCGGTCGATCCAGTCGGCGCTGATGATCAGTGGCGGCAGGTCGGGGTCCGGGAAGTAGCGATAATCGTGGGCGTCTTCCTTGGTCCGCATGCTGCGGGTCTCGTCGTTGACGTCGTCGTAAAGCCGGGTTTCCTGGATGATTTTGCCGCCGTCTTCCAGTACTTCGATCTGGCGTCGGGCTTCGAATAGGATCGCCCGTTCCAGGAAGCGGAAGGAGTTGACGTTCTTGATCTCCGTGCGGGTGCCGAACGCCGCCTGTCCGGCCGGCCGCACCGATACGTTGGCGTCGCAGCGGAACGAGCCTTCCTGCATATTGCCGTCGCAGATGCCCAGCCAGACGACCAGGCCATGCAGGGTGCGCGCATACTCGACGGCCTCGGCTGCCGAGCGCATTTCCGGTTCGGAGACGATTTCCAGCAGCGGCGTGCCGGTGCGGTTCAGGTCGATGCCGGTCGAGGGTTCGCCCTGAAAACCCTTGAAGTTTTCGTGCAGGGATTTGCCCGCATCCTCTTCCAGGTGAGCGCGTGTCAGGTTGACGGTTTTTTCCTTGTCGCCGACGAAAAAGCGCACTTGGCCGCCGACCACGACGGGAATTTCAAACTGCGTGATCTGGTAGTTCTTGGGCAGATCAGGGTAAAAGTAGTTCTTCCGGGCGAAGATGGATCTTGGGGAAACCTGGCCGCCTACCGCCAGGCCGAAGCGGATGGCTTTGTCCACCGCGCTGCGGTTCATGACCGGCAGGCTGCCGGGCAGGGCGAGGTCAACGCAATTGGCCTGGGTGTTGGGCGCCGCGCCGAAAGCCGTGCTGCTGCCGGAAAAAATTTTGGATTGCGTAGAGAGCTGGGCGTGGATTTCCAGCCCGATGACGATTTCCCACTTCATGATTCGATATCCGGAGTACGTGTATGCCAGTCGGTGTGTTGCTGGAAGCGGTCGGCGATAGCCAGCAGGCGACCTTCATCAAAATAGTTGCCAATGATCTGCAGGCCGATCGGACGGCTGCCGTTGCGGCCGAAACCGCAAGGCACCGACATGGCCGGCAGGCCGGCCAGGCTGACACCCAGCGTGTAGATATCGGCCAGCCAGTCCGAGGTCGGGTCTTCATTGTTGTCGCCGATGTTTTTGGCGACATCGGGTGTGACCGGCCCCATGATGACATCGCAATGCTCGCTGAAGGCCTGGCGGAAATCATCCACAATCAGGCGGCGAATTCGCTGGGCCTGCAGGTAATAGGCGTCATAGTAGCCGTGAGACAGCACGTAGGCGCCGACCAGGATCCGGCGCTGCACTTCCGCGCCGAAGCCCTCGGCGCGCGAGCGGCTGATCATGTCGTCGATATTGCGGTAGCCGGTGGCGCGATGGCCGTAGCGTACGCCATCGTAGCGCGACAGGTTGCTCGAGGCTTCGGCCGGCGCGATTACGTAATAGGCGGGAATGGCCAGTTCTGTACGTGGCAGGGAAATATCCACGCGCACGGCGCCGAGTTTTTCGAATTCAGCGAGCGCCGTCTCGACCGCGACCGCGACTTCCTGGTTCAGGCCGTCGCCAAAATATTCACGCGGCACCCCGATCCGCAGTCCCTGCAAGGGCTTGTCGCCGGCGGCGGCATAAAGGGCGGCGGTGGTATCGAAGGCGCGCTTGACGCGGCCACTGACATTCGCGGTGCCAAGGCAGTCTTCAAGGCTGGTGGAATCCATCGGGTCGAAGCCGCTGATTGCGTCCAGAACCGTGACCAGGTCCCGCGCATTGCGGGCCAGCGGGCCGGCCTGATCCAGGCTGGAACCGAAGGCCACCATGCCAAAGCGCGACACTGTGCCATAGGTCGGCTTGATGCCGCTGACGCCGCAAAGCGCGGCGGGCTGGCGCACGGAGCCGCCTGTATCGGTGCCGGTGGCAATGGGAACGATGCCCGCCGCCACGGCCGCTGCCGATCCGCCCGAGGAGCCGCCAGGCACCGCCTGCGGATCCCAGGGGTTGCGGCACACGCCGAAAGCGGAATTCTCGTTGCCCGAGCCCATGGCGAATTCATCGCAATTGAGCTTGCCGATGTTGACCATGCCGGCCTCGTTCAGGCGGGCGACCACGGTGGCGTCAAACGGGCTGACATAGTCCTTGAGCATCAGGCTGCCGGCCGTGGTGCGCCAGTCGCGCGTCACGAATACGTCTTTATGCGCGATGGGGATGCCGGTCAGGGGATGCACATTGCCACTGGCGATACGGGCGTCGGCGGCACGGGCCTGGGTCAGTGTCAGCTCGGGATCGATATGCAGAAAGGCGTTGAGCCCGGCGTATTGTCCGGCCCGATTCAGGGCGGCTTCGGCCAGCTCGACGGCGCTGACCTGCTTGCTGTCCAGCGCTTCACGCAGTCCGGACAGGCTGGAACTGGAAATGTCTGTCATGATTATTCGATTACTTTGGGAACGAGGAACAGGCCGTTTTCCTGGGCAGGGGCATTGGCCATGAGCTGGGCGCGGGCGGCTTCGGAGGCGGTTTCCGTGACCTGGTCTTCGCGCAGGCGCAAGGCAATGTCCTGAATCGCCGATAAGGGATGGGCAAGGGGTTCGACGCCCGCCGTGTCCACCGCCTGGAGTCGTTCGATGAGGCCGAGTATGCTGTTCAGATCGGAGAGCGCCTGGGTTTTTTCCGCAGGGTCAAGTTCCAGCCGCGAGAGGCGTGCAATGCGAGTCACGTCGTTTTCGGTAAGAGCCATAAACGCTTGTTTTATTTAGAGAAAAAAGGGGGCGCGCGAGCGGTGTCGGAATTTTGCCAGCCTGCGAGAAAAAACAGCCTGCAAAACGATAAATCACGCGTTGAAATCGTAATTATACGTTATGATTACGAGTTCTATCGTTCAAGACCATGCGTTGAGCCCTTTTACGCTCCGCAGACCTTCCTCTGACCCTATATTTTCAACTGAGCGAATATGTTCGGATTTCTTAGAAGCTTTTTATCTACCGATATGGCCATCGACCTGGGGACGGCCAACACATTGATCTACGTACGCGGCAAGGGCATTGTGCTCGATGAACCTTCTGTCGTGGCGATTCGCACAGAAGGCGGCGGCAGTGGCCGCCAGATCATCCAGGCGGTCGGACATGCCGCCAAGCAAATGCTGGGTCGGGTGCCGGGCAATATCCAGGCGATCCGTCCCATGAAGGATGGCGTGATCGCAGACTATTCCGTGACCGAACAAATGTTGCGCCAGTTCATCCGCATCGTTCACCCCCGTAATTTGTTTACCATGAGTCCGCGCATCATCGTGTGCGTGCCCTGCGGCTCCACTCAGGTCGAACGCCGCGTCATCCGCGAGTCGGCACAGGGTGCGGGGGCGCGCCAGGTGTTTCTGGTCGAAGAGCCCATGGCGGCAGCCATCGGCGCCGGCCTGAACGTGTCCGACGCCAGCGGCTCCATGGTGGTCGATATCGGCGGTGGCACGACCGAGGTCGCCGTGATTTCGCTGGGCGGCATGGTCTACAAGGGATCCGTGCGTGTCGGCGGCGACAAGTTCGACGAAGCCATCATGAATTATATCCGTCGCAACTACGGCATGCTGATCGGCGAGCCCACGGCCGAGGCCATCAAGAAAAACATCGGTTCGGCGTTTCCGGGCACGGAAGTGCGCGAAATGGAAGTCAAGGGACGCAACCTGTCAGAGGGCGTGCCGCGCAGCTTTACCGTTTCTTCCAACGAGATCCTGGAGGCGCTGACCGAACCGCTGAACCAGATCGTTTCCGCGGTCAAGATCGCGCTCGAGCAGACTCCCCCCGAGCTGGGCGCCGATATCACCGACAAAGGCATCGCCCTCACGGGTGGCGGCGCTTTGCTCAAGGACCTGGACCGCTTGCTGCAGGAGGAAACCGGCATCCCCGTGGTGGTGGCCGACGATCCGCTGACCTGCGTGGTGCGCGGTTGTGGCGAGGCGCTGGAGCATATCGATCAGCTTGGCCAGATCTTCATCGACGACTGACGTCTATCTGGTTGAGCGCGGCTGTCGCGATCGGCGGCCGCAATCCATAGCATCTTCTGCTGTTTTTTTACTGAATCTTCCGTCCTGGCCCACGGTTGTCCTATGCAGCAAAATAGATCATTACGCTTTTTCACTCACGGCCCCGCTGCAGAAGTCAGGCTTTTTTTTCTGGCTATGCTTTGTGTGGCTTTGATGGTTGCCGATTCGCAGACCCGTGTGCTTGAACCGGTGCGCAAAGTCGTGGCCGTCGCCTTATACCCGTTCCAGCGCACGGCCATGTGGCCGCGCGACGCCGTCACGCAGGTCTACGACTGGTCCCATGCCGTCACCATCGCCAAACAGGAGAGCGCAGCCGTGCAGCGCCAGCGGATAGAGTTGGCGCAGCTATCTACGCATGCGGCGCAAATGGCGGCCGAAAATGCCCAGTTGCGTCGCCTGCTGGCGGTCAAGACCACCGTGCAGACGCCGTCGGTCGCGGTCGAAATCCTGTACACCTCGGTAGACCCGCTGAACCAGACGCTGGTGCTGACCAAGGGCAGCAACGACGGGATTCGCCCGGGCATGCCCGTGATCGACGAGGGCGGGGTCGTGGGGCAGATCCGGCGCGTCACGCCGATGACCTCGGAGGCGACCCTGATCACCGACAGCAAGGTTTCGGTGCCAGTCATGGTGCTGCGCAACGGCCTGCGCGTGATCGCCTTCGGCTCGGGGCAGACCGGCCAGCTGGATGTGCGCTATCTGGGGATGGGCGCCGACATTCGCAAGGGCGATGACCTGGTCACCAGCGGTATCGGCGGCATCTATCCGCAAGGCCTGTCGGTAGGCAAGATTTCCGCGGTAGACGCCAATTCGGCCGAAGGATTCATGCGGGCCAAGGCGGTGCCGTCGGCGCATCCGGAACGCTACCGGCACTTCCTGGTGCTGCTGGTGCCGACCGATCATTTGCCCGACATCCCGGCGTCGCTGTCCGATGCGCGCGCGCAGTCGTCGGCGCAGACCCGTGGGGCCAACTGAAAATGACCAAGAAAAGCCTCGCCGCGCTGGAACCCTTGCAAAGGACGAACCATTTTTATGGGTCGAGTCCGGTGTACGCCTGGTTCACGATTTTGCTCACCTGGCTGGCCTCGCTGCTGCCCTGGCGCGACTGGGAGGGGGCGCCGGATATGCTGGCGCTGGTGCTGGCCTTCTGGTGCGTGCAGCAGGTGCGGGGCGTCGGCCTGGCCGCGGGCCTGGTATTCGGTTTGCTGATGGACGTACATGATACGAATATCCTGGGCACGCATGCCCTGACGTATATCCTGATCCTGTTCGGCGCCATTGTCTTTCGGCGCCGCATGATGCAGTTCGGCGTGTTGAGCCAGTTGCTGCAGATGTTGCCGGTGTTTTTCCTGGCACCATTTCCGAGCCATTTGCTCAATGCCTGGCTGCAGGGCGCCTGGGCCGGCTGGACCTGGTTGCTCTCGGGGCTGCTGACCGGCGTCATGTGGGTGGCTGCCGATCTGATCCTGAAACTGCCGCTGCGGCCAGTGGATGATAACGAAACGCTGAATTGACGGAGGCGACCTGTGTTCGAATTCCGTAAACGCTCAGCGATCCAGCGAAAAAAAATCCGATTCCGCGTTATTGTCGCATTGGCTTTCGTGCTTGGCTGCTTCGGCATCCTGATCAACCGGCTCTGGGTCTTACAGGTCGAGCGCTATCAGGGCCTGGCCGAGCGCGCCGATCGCAACCGTATCGCGCTGGCGCCGATCCCGCCGCGCCGCGGCGATATCGTGGACCGCAACGGTGTTGTGCTGGCGCGCAGCTATCGCGACTACACGCTGGAAATCGTGCCCGCGCAGGTCAAGGACCTGGATACGCTGATCGATCAGCTCGGCAGCGTCATTTCGCTCACGCCGCTGGATATTCGCCGCTTCAAGCGCCGCATGGGGCAGACCACGCGCTACGCGTCGGTGATGCTGCGCGGCAATCTGACCGACAACGAGGCAGCGAGTTTTGCCGCCCATTCCTTCCGTTTTCCCGATGTGAATTTGCGCGCGCGGTGGGTGCGCGAGTATCCGCAAGGCATGTCGGCCGCGCATGTCGTGGGGTATGTCGGGCGTATTTCCGAGAAGGATCAGGAGCGGCTCGAAGAGAAGGGAATAGAAGGCAATTACCGCGGTACGGATATCATCGGCAAGAAGGGGATCGAGTTGAGCTATGAGACGATCCTGCACGGCAAGACCGGTTGGGAAGAGGTCGAGGTTGCCGCTTCGGGCAAACCGGTGCGGGTGCTCAAGCGCACCGATCCCGTTCCTGGCGACACACTGCATTTGTCCATCGACATGGGTTTGCAGAAAATGGTGGAGGAGCTGTTTGCCAAAGGCTTCGTCAAGGCCGGCGAGCCCGAGCGGGGCGCGTTGGTCGCGATCGACCCGCGCAATGGACAGGTGCTGGCCTATGTGTCGGCGCCATCCTACGATCCGAATTTATTCATCGACGGGATCGATGTGGAGAACTGGCGCCGGCTGGCCGACTCGCCGGATCATCCGCTGATTGACCGGCCCGTGTCCGGCACCTTTCCCATCGGCTCCACGTACAAGCCCTTCGTGGCCCTGGCCGCGCTCAAGCTGGGCGTGCGAGATCCGAATGCCCGCATTCCCGATCCCGGCTATTTCGAGTACGGCAACCAGCGGTTCCGCAATGCCGGGGGCGCGGCCTACGGACCGACCAATATGCACCGGGCGCTGGTGGTGTCCTCGGATACCTATTTTTTCAGCCTGGGCCCGCTGATCGGCGTGGACGCCTTGCATGATTTCGCCCAGCTATTCGGGTTCGGCCGCAAAACCGGCATTGATCTGGACTACGAGAAGATCGGCATCCTGCCATCGCGCGAATGGAAGAAGAAAGCGTTCAAAAACCCCAAGCAGCAACGCTGGATCCCCGGGGAAACCATTTCCGTGGCGGTGGGGCAGGGATATAACTCGTTCACCATTATGCAACTGGCCCAGGCCACCTCCACGCTGGCGGCCGACGGAAAATACATACGTCCACATCTGGTCAGCGAATTGGAAAATCCCATAAACCGCAAGATCACGCCAACGGTCAAGCAGCCCGACTACCAAATTCCGGTGAGCGAGGCGTCTATTCGCCTAGTCAAGGATGCGCTGGTCGATGTGACCAAGCGCGGCACCGCCAAGCGCAGCTTCGCCGGCGCCGCCTATGAGTCTGCCGGCAAGACCGGCACGGCCCAGGTTTTCAGCCTGAAGGGCAGCAAGTACAATGCGCGCAATCTGAAGCGCAACTTGTGGGACCATGCCTTGTATATGGGTTTTGCGCCGGCCAAGGAGCCGAAGATCGCTGTGGCCCTGATCGTGGAAAATGGCGGCTGGGGGGCCAGCATCGCCGCGCCGGTGGCCCGCAAGGTGTTCGATTACTGGCTTTCGCCGACCCGGTCCGCCGCAGTGAATGCCGCGCCGGTGCTGGAGCTCAATGGCGATGAGCCGGTGGAGGACACCTCTCCCGATGTCCTGGTGCCTCAGGAAATACCCGACAATCCCGCCGACAAGGCCCAGGAACATTTGCCGGACATTCTTGCGCCGGTCGGCAACGGCAATGGCGTGGAGAAGCAAAACGATGAATAAACTGATGGGGTGGATCCTGCGGGCGTTTCGCTCATTCGACTGGCCGCTGCTGCTGATCCTGGTCATCTTTTGCATTCTCGGCATGGTGGTGATGCATTCGGCCGTGGGCGGCACCGACTGGCGTTTTGCCAGCCAGGCCCGCAATTTCATGCTGGCGTTTATCGTGATGTGGGTGGTCGCGATGATTCCGCCGTCGCGCATGATGAAGCTCGCCATTCCGCTCTATGTCGTCGGCGTATTGTTGCTGCTCGCGGTACTGCTGGTCGGTATCACGAACAAGGGCGCCACGCGCTGGCTCAATATTGGCGTCACGGTCATCCAGCCATCGGAAATGATGAAGATCAGTGTGCCCTTGATGCTGGCCTGGTATTTCGATAAACACCGTTCCGCCTTGCGTATACGGGACTTCGTGCTCGCCTCGGTGTTGCTGCTGGTCCCTTTTGCCCTGATCATTCGCCAGCCCGATCTGGGTACGGCCTTGCTGGTGCTGGGCACCGGATTTTTCATTATTTATTTTGCCGGCCTATCGTTCAAGCTGATCACACCGGTCTTTGTGATCGGTGTCGTCGTGATTGCGCTGGTCTTGCATTACGAGTCGGTCCTGTGCAGTCCCGATTTCGATTGGGTGATTTTGCACGAGTACCAGAAACACCGGGTATGTACGTTGTTGGATCCGGGCAGCGATCCGCTGGGCAAGGGCTTCCATACGATCCAGGGCATGATCGCCATTGGTTCCGGCGGCCTGTATGGCAAGGGCTATATGCTGGGTACGCAGACCCATCTGGATTTCATTCCGGAACGCACAACCGATTTCATTTTCGCTGTCTTTGCCGAGGAGTTTGGGCTGTATGGCGGCGTGATGCTCCTGCTGCTCTATACCTTGCTGCTGCTGCGCGGTTTCGTCATCACGATCCGGGCCAAGACGCAATTTGGCCGCCTGCTGGCCGGGGCGATGACCATGATGTTGTTCATGTATGTGTTCGTGAACATGGGCATGGTCATGGGTATCCTGCCGGTGGTTGGCGTGCCGCTGCCGTTCATGAGCTATGGGGGCACGGCGTTGGTGACGTTGGGCTTTGCCTGCGGGTTGCTGATGAGCATTGCCAATTATGTGCCCAGTCGACAGGCCGCCGGCGGCAACGAGTAACCGTTAACCGCAAGCGGGCTGCGCCGGGCGCAGCAATGGCGCATCGCTGGTGTCGAAGTAGCCGGTCAGCAGTTTCTTGACGGGCGCGGGCAGCGCGCTGCGAAGCAGCGTATCCACGGCAACCCATTGCCAGCCATTGTCATCGGCATTGGGTCGGGACGATGCCGTGGGCAGTACCGCCACCTGGCCGGCGTGGCTGAGCACCGGCTGGATATGCAGCCGAAAGTGCGTGAAGACGTGCTCGAATGCCGCCATGGCGACGGCTTGCCGGGCGTTGTCCACGGCTTGGCGCAGATACGCATGGACGGCCTGGCTGTCGGCGAATTCCGGCAGGCACACGAGTCCGCCCCAGATGCCCTGATCTGCGCGGCGATACGTTAGGACTTCTCCCGAGCGCTCCAGGATGAGCATGCAGACCTCGCGTTGCGGTATGGCTTTGCGGGCTCTGGGCGTGGGCAACTGGCCCTGCCTGTTCTCGCGCCTGGCGACGCAGCCCTCGGCCAGCGGGCAGCTCGTACAGGACGGCCGGCCGCGGGTGCACACAGTGGCGCCCAGATCCATCAATCCTTGCGTATAGGCCGCCATATTCACGTCGGCGGGCGCCGCTGCCAAATGATCGTGCGCATGCCTCCATAGCAGGTTCTCGGTGGCCTTTTTTTGCGGATCGCCGGCGATGCCATAGTAGCGGCAGAAAACCCGCTTGACGTTGCCGTCCAGGATGGGCTCGCGCGCATTGAAAGAAAAGGCGGCGATGGCATTGGCCGTGGAAATGCCGATGCCGGGCAGCGTGGCGATGTCCTTTGCGTGTTGCGGAAATGAACCCTGGCAGTCCGCCATGATGGCCTGGGCACAGCGATGCAGATTGCGCGCCCTGGCGTAATAGCCCAGTCCGGCCCAATAGGGCATGACGTCATCCTGGCTCGCGCCCGCCAGCGTCGCCAGGGTGGGAAAGCGTTCCAGGAAGCGCAAGTAGTACGGAATCACCGTTGCGACCTGGGTCTGCTGCAGCATGATTTCCGACAACCAGACCCGGTATGGGTCGTGGCTGGCTTGCCATGGCAGGCCGTGCCGGCCATGGTCACGTTGCCAGTCTATGATGGTTTCGACAAAGGACATGGGTCAGAAGCGCGAATGTCTTGTCATTGACCATTGCGCCGCGAGGGCGGCCACCCCCATCACGAGCAGGATGGCGGTCAGCAGCCAGACGGGATCGGGCAGTCGTACCACGAAGTCGGTGCCGTAGCTGGCCGAGAGCTGGGCAATGGCGTCGTTCAGCGAACCCAGGCCGAAGGTTGTCAGCAGCATGGACAGCAAGCCGGCGATCAGGCCGGTGAGCGCGCCCAGATACAGAAACGGACGGCGCACGAACGATTCGGTGGCGCCGACCAGCCGCGCCACGGCGATTTCTTCACGCTGCACCAGCGCCTGCATGCGCACCGTGTTGAAAACGGTGCCGATCACCACGACCGCCACGCCAATGGCCAGCAGCGCCAGCAGCACGCGCGTGAAGTAGAGAATGGCTTCCAGCTTTTGCACCCAGGCGCTGTCAAATTGCACCGAGTCCACATTGTCCAGCGCGCTCCAGGATTGCGCCAGCTCCTCGGCGGTCCCGGCCTGATTGTCCGCTTCCTTGAGTGTGACAATGATGGAGTTGGGCAGTGGATTGCGTGGCAGCACCTTGAGCGCGTCCGACCAGGACTGGGATGCGCGCAGTCCGGCCAGGGCGTCATTCTTGTCCACCACTTCGAGTTTTTCGATACGGGCGCCGTGATCCTGCTGCAGTTTGTCGCCCAACTGCCGCGTCTCGTCGATCGGCACATTGTCTTTCATGAACAAGGTGATGGCCGGATTGACCGAAACGGTGCGCGTCACCGGCTCCATCGACACCAGGATGGAACTGGCCAGCAGGGGCAGGGCCAGCACCAGGGCGATGACCACGATATTGGTCAGCGAGGAAAAGGGCGTGGACAACAAGCGCCGGATGGCGATATGCATGGCGTAGAAATGATGTCTTATCCAGGTTCTCATGTGTTTTTCCCCAGGTCTCTGAACCGGCCCGGTTCTATCAACAGCGTGCGATTCGCATGCTTGCGCAGCAGTTGCAGATCGTGCGAGGCAATCAGCGTGGTCACGCCGACACGGTTGAAGTCCCGGAAAACCTCCAGAATGCGGTTGGCGCTTTCCTGATCCAGGTTGGCCGTGGGTTCATCGGCGATCAGGATGGCGGGCTTGTTCACGATGGCCCGGGCAATGGCCAGGCGTTGCTGTTCGCCGCCTGACAGCGCGATGGGATTGAGCTGTTCCTTGCCGGATAGCCCGACTTTCTCGATGGCGGCGCGCGCGCGGGCGGCGGCCTTGTCCGAACTCAGGCCGATGACGGCCAACGGCAGCATGACGTTTTCAAACGCGCTGCGGTCATAAAGCAAATGCATGTTCTGCAGGATCACGCCGACGGCGCGGCGCAGGTAGGGGCGGGCGCGGCTGTTGATGGCGTCCAGGCGTTGTCCCTTAACGGTAATCGAGCCGCGGGTCGGTGCTTCCAGCCCGCCAATCAGCTTGAGCAGCGTGGATTTGCCGGCGCCGGAAGGGCCCGATACGAAGACAAATTCACCGGGCGTGATATTGAAGTTGATATCGGCCAGGATGTTGGCGCCCTGTCCATAAGATTTGAAGACATGCTGGAATTCAATCATATTGATTACGTCATTCCCAAATTCGGTTTTGTAGTGTGCATTTTAGAGTAATTACGCTGGTATTAGGGTATTTACGATTGTGAAGCGGCGAATGAATCTTCTAGGATAGCCGGTAAACAAAGCCAGGCTCGAGGTCGCGGCCGGACGGGTTGCAAACAGAAACAGATAACGGGAGGAACAATGAAAATAAGCAAGGCTATTATCGCGCTGGGCATTGGTGCCATGGGCGCGCTGGCGCTGCCGGCCCATGCCGG
Source organism: Advenella kashmirensis (assembly GCA_040395835.1). Lineage (GTDB taxonomy): Bacteria > Pseudomonadota > Gammaproteobacteria > Burkholderiales > Burkholderiaceae_B > Advenella > Advenella kashmirensis_B. The sequence continues at coordinate 62,124 of JBEBPQ010000003.1, read as the reverse complement.
CAAAACGCTGGATGCCGTCAAGGCCAAAGGGTTTGTCCAGTGCGGCATCAGCACGGGCATTCCGGGCTTTTCCATCATCGACAGCAAAGGCGAGGCCTCGGGCATTGATGTCGATCTGTGCAAGGCCATCGCCGTGACCCTGTTCAATGATCCGGGCAAGCACAAGCTGACGCCGCTCAGTACGCAACAGCGCTTTACGGCGCTGCAATCCGGCGAAATCGATGTCTTGACCCGCAACACCACCCAGACGCTGGCACGCGACACCACGCTCGGCTTGCTGGGCGTGGGCGTCAATTTTTATGACAGCCAGGGCATCATGGTCAAGAAAGACCTTGGTGTGGCCAGCGCCAAGGAATTGGGCGGCGCAACGATCTGCGTTCAGCCGGGTACGACCACCGAACTGAATCTGACCGACTGGTTCCGCAGCAATAAGCTGGAGTTCAAGCCGGTTGTTATCGACAAGTTCGATGAGGTGGTGCGCACCTTTGCCTCGGGGCGATGCGATGCCTTCACGACCGATAAGTCCGGATTGGCTTCGGTCAGGACCACCATGCCCAATCCCGATGACTTTCTGATCTTGCCCGAGAATTTTTCCAAGGAGCCGCTAGGGCCCATGGTTCGCCAGGGCGACGAGCAATGGTTCATCCTGGTGCGCTGGGTGCTGAACGCGATGATCGAAGCCGAGGAGTACGGCATTACCTCGAAGAACGTAGATCAAATGCTCAAGTCCGAGAATCCGAACGTGCAGCGCCTGCTGGGGGTGACCGCGGGCATGGGGAAAAACCTCGGCGTCGACGACAAATGGGCCTATAACATTATCAAGGCGGTCGGCAACTACGGGGAAACGTTCGATCGCAACGTTGGCGCCGGCAGCCCGCTTAAAATGGAGCGAGGATTGAACAACACGTACCAGAATGGCGGCATTCTGTATGCCATGCCGGTGCGTTGAAATGGCCGGGCTTTTGCATCAAAGACGCCATACCCGTGTAAGATGATGGCACAATTGCCGTTGTGCCAACCCTCGCCTGTCGGCGCGACCGGTCCGTTTGCAACGCCGGTGGCGCCGAGCCTGTAACGCATGAAGAAACGCAAAGCCAAAACTTTTTCCCTGTCCTGGCATGACCCGACCTTTCGCTCGATCCTCTACCAGGTCGTTGTCCTGGGGTTGGTTGCCGCCGGCGTGTGGTATCTGGTTTCCAATACCCTGCATAATCTCGAACTGCGCAATATCCGCAGCGGTTTCGACTTCCTGGGACGCGAGGCGGGTTTTGCGATCGGCGAATCGCTGATCGACTATTCCCCCACCGACACCTACCGGCGCGCCATTCTGGTGGGTCTGATCAATACCGTCTATGTGTCGCTGCTCGGTATGGTGCTGGCCACGGTCGTGGGCGTTGCCATCGGCATCGCGCGGCTCTCGCGAAACTGGCTGATCGCCAGGCTGGCGACGATCTATATCGAGGTGTTGCGCAACGTACCGCTGCTGATCCAGCTATTTTTCTGGTATGCGCTTATCGTCGAAATCCTGCCCGGGCCCCGCCAGGCATTGCATCCGGTGGGCGGCGTGTTCCTGTCCAATCGCGGCCTGCGCTTTCCGTCGGTAGAGGGCGACAGCATGCCGTGGGTGCTCGCGGGTTTGATGCTGGCCCTTGTTTGCACATTGCTAGTGGGGCGTTATTTGCGCATGCGGCAGATGCGCACGGGCAGGCAAGGCCGCTTATGGCCGGCATCGTTGCTGTTATTCGTATTGCTGCCTGCCGGCGGATTCTTGCTCGGCGGCGCGAGCCTGCAACTGAGCGTGCCGGCACTGAAGGGGTTTAACTTCGCCGGCGGCGCCAGTATTTCCCCCGAGCTGACGGCATTGCTTTGCGGGCTGGTGATCTATACCTCGGCCTTTGTCGCCGAGATTGTCAGATCCGGCATCCAGGCGGTGCCGCAAGGCCAGTGGGAGGCCGCCGGTTCCGTGGGCCTGAGCCGCAGGCGCATCCTGCGGCTGGTCGTGTTGCCGCAGGCATTGCGCATCATGGTTCCGTCGCTGACCAGCACCTACCTTAACCTCATGAAAAACAGTTCGCTGGCCGTGGCCATCGGCTACCCGGATATCGTTTCTGTCATCAATACCACGTTGAACCAAACGGGGCAGGCGATCGAAGGCATCCTGATCGTGATGGCCGCCTATCTGACGGTAAGCCTGAGCATTTCCGTGTTCATGAATTGGTATAACCGGCGCATCGCCTTGGTGGAGCGTTGATGATGACGGATATCGCTTCCAGCCAGGATATCGTGGCGGCCCGCCCGGCGCCGTCCGGCAGAGCCGGTGTCGCGGCCTGGCTGCGCCAGCGCCTGTTCTCCTCTCCGCTCAATATCCTGATTACGGTGCTGCTGGTCTGGCTGTTGCTGATGGGGCTGCCGGCATTGGTCGAGTGGGCGCTGATCAAGGCTAATTTCACGGCCACCAATGCGCAGGAGTGCCGCGCCAGCGAAGGGGGGGCATGCTGGGCTTTCATACGCGAGAAGTATCGCCTTATCCTGTTTGGCACTTATCCGTATGCGGAACAATGGCGGCCACTGCTGGCAACCCTGGTGCTGCTGGCCGTTATCGTATGCAGTGCCATGCGGCGCTTCTGGAATTCCCGGCTGATCCTGATCTGGATCGTGGGCCTGGCCCTGGTCGCCTGGCTGATGTGGGGCGGTTTCTTGGGCCTGACCCATGTGGAAAATACCCGCTGGGGCGGTCTGCCGCTAACGCTTATCCTGGCCACATTCGGTATCGGCTTTGCCTTTCCCATCGGCGTCCTGCTGGCGCTGGGGCGGCGCTCCAACATGCCGGTCATCAAGGCGCTGTGCGTGGTGTACATCGAAATCATCCGGGGCGTACCGCTGATCAGCCTGCTGTTCATGTCCTCGGTCATGCTGCCCTTGTTTCTGCCGGAAGGCGTGTCGTTCGACAAGCTGCTGCGGGCGCAAATCGCCATTATCATGTTTGCCGCCGCTTATGTCGCCGAGACGGTCAGGGGTGGTCTGCAGGCCGTCGGTCGCGGGCAGATCGAGGGCGCCCAGTCGATTGGCCTCAACTACTGGCAGACCATGCGCAAGATCGTGCTGCCGCAAGCGCTGAAAATCGTGATCCCGCCGCTGGTCAGTATCTTTATCGCGTTGTTCAAGGATACCTCGCTGGTCGTGGTCATCGGTATTTACGATCTGACGCTGTCGGCCAAGGCCTCGCTGTCGGACGCCGTCTGGCGCGGCTTCAGCATCGAGGCCTACTTATTCATTTCCCTGATTTATTTTGTTTTTTGCTACGCCATGTCCCGGTACGCGCGCCAGTTGGAAGCGCAGTTGCATACCGGCCATGCACGCTAGCATTCGCGTGAGTATTGCCGGGGCGGCGGGCCTGTGGCCCGTATCCGCCCCTTAGCCGGAGTGACCTGTGACCGAACCCATTATCCGCATGGAAAACGTAAACAAATGGTATGACCAGTTCCATGTCTTGCGTGATATCAATCTGAATGTCGAGCCCGGCGAGCGGATCGTCATCTGCGGCCCGTCTGGCTCGGGCAAGTCTACCCTGATCCGTTGCATCAATGCCCTGGAAAGCCACCAGGAGGGCAAGATTGTCGTCGATGGCACCGAGCTGAGCGACAATCTGAAGAAAATCGAGATCGTCCGCAAGCATGTGGGCATGGTGTTCCAGCACTTCAATTTGTTCCCGCACCTGACCGTACTGGAAAACCTGACGCTGGGGCCGATCTGGGTGCTCAAGCAATCGCAGGCCGAGGCGGAGGCGCGCGCCATGCAGTACCTGGAGCGGGTCCGCATTCCCGACCAGGCGGCGAAGTTTCCCGGCCAGCTCTCCGGCGGGCAGCAGCAACGGGTGGCGATCGCGCGTTCGCTGTGCATGAATCCGAAAGTCATGCTGTTCGATGAGCCGACCTCGGCGCTGGATCCGGAAATGGTCAAGGAAGTGCTTGATGTCATGATCGGACTGGCCGAGGCATCGGGCGTGACCATGCTTTGCGTAACCCACGAAATGGGGTTTGCGCGCAAGGTGGCCGATCGGGTGGTTTTCATGGATCAGGGCAGTATCGTTGAACAAAATGCCCCCGACGCGTTTTTCGATCATCCGCAGCATGAGCGCACCCGGCATTTCCTGGACCAGATTCTGCATTGATGGTGGGCGCAGGCGCCTGCCCGCCGCGCTTCCAGTGTAAAATGACCGCTTTCTTGCATATCCGCGCAGGCGGTTACCAATATCATGGCTGAGAATTTCGAATCCGATATCACCAAATTCATCAAGCAGTACAAGCAGGAGCACCCGGGTACCGAGGAGCGCCAGCGGCAGGGCCGCGCGCTGCTTTGGGACAAAACGCTTGATTTTGACTTGCAGGCAGGCTTCAAACAGGCCAAAGTACCCCAGAAGCCCTATGTGTACTCCAACAATTCCTGATCTTTCCGCATGACGGTCCCTGCCGACCAGTTGGATGCGCTGGTTTCTCCCGAGGTCGACTCTACGCCCGATACCATCGATTCGGTTGCGCTCGCTCGCCTGTATGGCGAGCCGTTGTTCGACATTCCCCAGGACCTGTATATTCCGCCGGACGCCCTGGAGGTTTTCCTGGAGGCGTTCGAAGGGCCGCTGGACTTATTGCTGTACCTGATCCGCAAGCAGAATTTCAACGTGCTGGATATTCCGATGGCGGAAGTGACCCAGCAATATCTCAATTATGTCGAGCAGATCCGCAAGCATAATCTGGAACTGGCGGGCGAATACCTGTTGATGGCGGCGCTCCTGATCGAGATCAAGTCCCGCATGTTGCTGCCGGTCAAGAAATCCGATACCGGCGAAGAGGTCGAGGACCCCCGTGCCGAGCTGGTGCGCCGCCTGCTGGAATACGAACAGATGAAGATCGCGGCGCAAAAGCTGGACAAGATGCCGCAACTGGGACGGGATTTCGACAGGTCCCGCGCCTTCATGGACCTGCGCACGGAAAGGGCGCTGCCCGACGTGAACGCCGAAGACCTGCGCCAGGCCTGGCTCGATATCATGAAGCGCGCCCGTTTGAACGCCCACCACCATATTACGCGCGAGCAGCTATCGGTGCGCGACCATATGACCCATATCCTGCGCCGGCTTTCCGATGTCAGGTTCATGGAGTTTCGCGACTTGTTCATGGAGCGGGTCGAGGACGGCGATCCAGCCGCTGTGGTCGTGGTGCATTTCCTGGCCATGCTGGAACTGGCCCGGGAAACCTTGCTGGAAATCACCCAGGCCGAGCCGTATGCCCCAATTTATGTCCGCCTGTCGTACAGCCAGGCGGTAGCTTGACCCGTCAAAGGAATCAGATTGAAAGTCGTACACACCATCGAGGAACTCCGGGACCAAATGCGCGGACAATTGCGCGCTTCGTTCGTTCCGACCATGGGCAACCTGCATGAGGGCCACTTGTCGCTGATGAAGCTGGCCCGACAGCACGGCGATCCGGTCGTCGCCAGTATTTTCGTCAACCCGTTGCAGTTCGGTCCCAACGAGGACTTTGAAAAATATCCCCGCACGCTGGAAGAAGATATCCGCAAGCTCGAAGAGCGCCGTGATGTCTATGCGCTGTTTGCGCCGACGGTCCGGGAAATGTACCCCGAACCCCAAGGATTCAAGATCCAGCCGCCGGATGACTTAGGCAATATCCTGGAAGGCGAGTTCCGGCCGGGCTTTTTCACCGGGGTCTCCACCGTGGTGCTCAAGCTGTTCTCCTGTGTCCAGCCCAAGGTCGCCGTCTTCGGCAAGAAAGATTACCAGCAATTGATGATCGTGCGCAAAATGTGCCGGCAGCTGCAGTTGCCCGTCACCATCTATGCGCACGAAACCGTAAGGGAAACCGATGGCGTGGCCATGTCCTCGCGCAACCGCTTCCTGTCTGACAGCGAGCGCGCCGAAGCGCCGCAGCTGTACGCCACGCTGCAGGCCGTACGCGATCGCTTGCAGGCGGGCGATACGTCGGTCCAGTCGCTGGAGTCCTTTGCGCGCGAATCGCTGGCCAGTCGCGGCTGGCTCGTCGACTATGTCTCGGTCCGGCGCCAGCACGATCTGAACGAGCCTACCGTCGAGGAAATCGGCCAGGGAGAACCCCTGGTGGTGCTGGCGGCCGCCAAATTGGGCACAACCCGTCTCATTGACAATCTGGAATTCATGTATCGGCCATGAACTGCCCTGGCGGGCAGTTCAGCCACCCCGGTGTGATTACTATAATTCGTCCCGTTGCCAAAAGACAGAAGAGGAATCTGATATGGAAACGGGGAAACCGACATCCGGCCTTGATGCCATCATTGCATGCCTGACGCCGCGTGAAAAGCAAGTGTTTCATTACGTCAGCCGTGGTCTGCCGAACAAGGTCGCCGCGGCCGAGCTGGGCGTGTCGCAGCGAACCATCGAAGCGCATCGCGCGCGTATTTTCAGGAAAATGAATGTGCGCAACGCGACCGAGCTGGCGCGCAATGTGTTTGCCCGGCTGGACCCGCACACCACCTTGCCCTGAACGGGTCCGTTCTGCTTCCTAAGCAACAAATCCTATCTTTGCCTGGCCGGTGGTTCGGCGAGGCATGCCGCATGCCGACGCACCGCTCCTCGAGGTCACGATGCCGGGCAATGCAGTTTGGTATCGGCCTCCAGGGCGCGTATGAAATCCACCTCGGCCTGGATGGTCAATGTGAAGGGGTTTGCAATAGGCGTGCCGCCCAGGTTCTGTATACGCAGCACCGCGGGGCTTTGCATCTGCAGCGTGGCAACCGGCGCACCGGCCGCCATACCCTGGCTCGCATACAAATGCACCAGGGGCCGGGTGCCCGGTTCCGGACGCCAGCATCCACTCATGGTCCGATCACGGCCGGCCGGTTCGACCGGCGTGGAGATGCTGCGCCAGCGGCCGTCGGGCAGCAAGGTCAGGTTCAGTCGCTGCACCTGGCAGCGGCCAGCTTCGCAAGGCACTGTGCCCAGATAGGTCCGGGCCGAGGGAATCAGGCCCGCGGTCGTCGATTGACGCTTGCGTTCGGCCAGAATTTCGGCTTCCGTCATTTCCCGATTGCCCAGTTCGATCTGAATCTGCCCCGGTCCGCGGTAGCCGGGCATGGGCGCGCCCTCGCGCTCTACGGTCGCGGTATCGCGAACGCCGGCGCGATCCGGCATGTTGTCGGTGGCGCATCCGGTCAGCAAGACGAGCAGCGCGGCGCCCGCCAGTACGGGTTTGCAAAGAAAGGGAAGAGGGGCTGGTTGCATATTGGGTGCGTCCGAGTTCGGGGCCCGCGCTTCCGGGTAGGGCAGGGCCAGGGGCTGAACAATGGCGATAGTACCGCGGCAACGTCGATGGCCTATTGTGGCTGGCATCGCGGCCTGCGGCACCGGGGCCGGCGGCGCATGCAATCCCGGATATTGCTGGCCAGCCTGCGGCATCTTACCATGCTTGCGTTTGGTCCTGCACGCCTTGTGGCCGCCAGGGGGCGTGCGTGATGGCGCCGGCCCTGTCCCTGACTGCCTGGCATGGCATGCGCGCAGTGTTGGTAAGCCTGTGTCTGGGCGCCAGCGTGTGGCCGGCCTACCGTTTGCTTTTTATCGTGATGGCCTGTCATTACGGCGATGGCTTGCGCGCTTGCCTGCGGCATACCGACAGGGTGGCGTTTCGCTATGGCCTGGTCGTAGCCTTGTCGGCCGTACTCTGTTTCTGGTTGATGCAGGCACGCCATGACGCCTGGCAGTGGCTTTGCTTCGGCTACCTCATGGCGTTGCTCTGCCTGTGCGATATCCAATTGCGCCTGCTGCCCGATGCGCTGTTGGCGATGCTGCTTGGCGTCGCCTGCCTGGGCGTCCCTGACGGGTCGCAGCCGCCGCGCGTCGTCGCGTTGGCGCTCATGGTCGCGCTGTATGCCGCGGGCAGGGTAGCCGTGGCAATTGGCAGGGCGTTGATGGGTGCCGAAGCCCTGGGGCGAGGGGATATCAAGCTGATCGCTGTACTGGCTGTCTGGTTTCCTTACGAACAGTTACCCTTGGTGCTACTGGTGGCGAGTTTTGCCGGTCTGGTGTACATTCTAGCCATGCGTTTGCGCACCGGCGCCACGATGCGTACCATTGCTTTCGGTCCGTGCCTGGCCTGCGGTGCGCTGGCCGTGCATCTGGCAACCCGGGCCCCGCCCGCGGCGCCTTGCAGGGAAGCTGCGCCGGTTTGCCGCCACCCCGACAGTCGCGGGCTGGTTTTGTTTCAAGAAAGGAGCCATGGTTGTTCAGGATCGGACTCACGGGGGGGATTGGTTCAGGCAAGTCAACGGTAGCCGGTTTGCTGGCCGCCCACGGGGCCGCCATCATTGATGCCGACGCGCTTGCCAGGCAGTTGACGCAGGCTGGCGGACAGGCCATGCCGGCCGTCGCCGCGGCGTTTGGCGACCAGGCGGTGCAGCCCGATGGCGCGATGGACCGGGCCTATATGCGGCAACGCGTATTCAGCGATCCAGGCGCACGCAGGCAACTGGAGCGTATTCTGCATCCCTTGATCGGCGAGGCCATGGCCGATGCCGAACGGCGCGCTAGCGGGTGCTACCTGGTCTACGATATTCCGTTGCTGGTCGAATCCATGGAAAAATACCGTGGGCGGCTGGACCGGATCTGTGTGGTAGACTGTGAAGAAACCGAGCAGATTGCGCGTGTGCAAGCGCGTAGCGGTCTGACGGCAGATGCGATTGCAGATATCATCAAGGCGCAAGCCTCCCGGCAGCAGCGGCTGGCCGTCGCCGATGATGTCATCTTCAATGGCGCGGGTATTACGCTTGATAGGCTCAAGACCAGAGTGCAATCAGTGCATCAGGGCTGGCTGGCGATGATCGCCCAACGGCAACGCGACACGGATGGCAACGCGGTGGCGCCGGGCGACGATACTCCTGAAATACCAACATGAGCCTGGCAACAGGTCGAACCATGAAGGCAAGCGCACGTCGCCTCATGGGCTGCAGCAAGCAGCATCGGCCATGATGATCAGCGCCATCAGAACGAAAAGGGCAGTCAATTGGTTTTATACGAATATCCCATCAATGAACGTATTCGTTCCCTGATGCGGCTTGAATATCTGTTCAAGCGCCTGTTTGCTTTCATTAGCGGAACCAGCCCCATGCATCAGCATGTGGCGTTGTCCCTGCTATTCGAAATCATGGATACCTGCGATCGCGCCGAGGTACGTTCGGGCATCCTGCAGGATATCGACAGACAGAAAGTCAATCTCGAGAACTACCGGCATCATCCCAATATCGACCTGAATGCGCTGGATTCGGCGATCGGCGATTTGAACCGCGTATCGGCCGCCTTGATGGGCAACGGACGGATCGGACAGGCCGCGCGGGAGAACGAATGGCTGATGAGCCTGAAGAACCGGTTCGCCGTGCCGGGCGGCACCTCGCAAATCGATATCCCGTCCTATCATGCCTGGCAACTATCGTCCGAGGAAAGTCGCCAGCGCGCCATCACCACATGGGTCGAGCCGTTCATGCCCTTGTTCGATGGCGTCAGCGTCGTGCTCAAGATGCTGCGCGAATCGGGCAGCCCGATAGACGCCATGACGCAGGAGGGCGGCGTCTTCCAGGAAATGCTGGGCGGCAAGATTTATCAGATGGTGCGGGTATGGGTCTCGGACGAGCGGTTGGTGTATCCGGAGATCAGCGCCAACAAGTATGTGGTGTGGGTTCGGTTTTCCGAATTGGATGAACATTACCGGACGCAATTGATCACAACGCCGACCGCGTTCAAGATGTCGTTCTGCAACGTCTGAGCGACGGGCAGTGCTGCCGGCGACCATTGCTCCGGTCGCCTGTGTTCGACGCGACGTGGCCCTGTTACATCTGTCTTGTTGCGATTTATTACAGTTGCTGTCAAAAGTAAGCCGTTGCCGCCCAAATAGGGGAAAATAGCGTCTTGTTGATCAAAAAGAATATCCTGTACGCATGTCGGAACCCAAGAGCCTCACTTCCCAAAGAAAATCCCGCAAGCTTTTATGGCTGATCGTCATTCTGCTGCTGGCCGGTGGCGGATACTATTACTGGCAGCACGGAAAGACAGACGCGCCGGCCGACGGCAAGCCTCGGGCCGGGCAAAAAGGGCAGCAAGGCCAGGCGGCGGGAAGCGGTGGCCGTGGCGGTCGGGGCGGGCCGGGCGGCCAGGCCATGGCGGCCACACCGGTCAGTGTCGTGCCAGTCATGAAAAAGGAAATGACCGTCAGCGTCACCGGGCTGGGCACCGTGACTGCGTTCAATACCGTCACCGTCCGCAGCCGGGTCGACGGTCCGATACAGAAAATCATGTTTACCGAAGGCCAGAAAGTCAACGAGGGCGATGTCCTGGTCCAGATCGACCCGCGCTCGTTCGAGGTCGCGTTGCGGCAGGCCAGGGGTACGCTGGCGCAGAACGAAGCGCTGCTGGCCAACGCCCGGCGTGATCTGCAGCGCTATCAAACCCTGTACAAACAGGATTCCATTGCACGCCAGCAAGTGGATACGCAGCAATCGCTGGTTCGCCAGTACGAAGGCCAGATACAGAATAACAAGGCGGCCGTCGACGAGGCCAGCCTTTCTCTTACCTATACGAACGTGCGCGCGCCCATCGGTGGCCGCCTTGGCCTGCGCACGGTCGATGTCGGCAACCTGGTGTCGGCTGGCTCGACCGACGGTATCGTGACGATTACACAGGTCCAGCCGATCGCGGTCGTGTTCTCCATGCCCGAGTCCTGGCTGCCCGACGTGGCCGGTCCGCTGTATCAAGGGGCTAAGCTCAAGGTGGTGTTGCGCGATCGGGAAAACAAAACCGTGCTGGCCGAAGGCGAGCTGGCGTCCATGGATAACGCGGTCGATACGACCACCGGCACCGTCAAGCTCAAGGCGACCTTCGCCAATGAAAAAGAAACGCTGTTTCCGAATCAGTTCGTCAATACCGAACTCGAAATCCGCAAGATACCCGATGCGCTGGCCGTGATGTCGGACGCCATCCAGAACAGTTCGCGCGGCGCCTACGTGTATATCGCCAAGGACGACAATACCGTTGAAACCAGGCAAATCGAACTGGGGATCATCGATAGCGGCTATACCCAGGTAACGAAAGGCTTGTCGGAGGGCGAGAAGGTGGTGTCGGAAGGCATGGATCGCTTGCGCAACGGAGCCAAAGTCGAGATCGTCAAGTGAATATCTCCAGGACTTTCATCCTGAAACCCGTGGCCACCACGCTGGCCATGATTGCTATTTTCCTGAGCGGCCTGGTGGCCTATCGGCTGCTGCCGGTGTCCGCCTTGCCGGAAGTGGACTATCCGACCATCCAGGTGGTCTCGCTTTACCCGGGGGCCGGCCCGGACACCATGGCGTCGCTGGTCACCTCGCCACTGGAGCGGCAGTTCGGGCAGATGGCGGGGTTGCTGCAAATGACATCGTCCAGCTCCGGCGGCGCCTCGGTCATCACCCTGCAATTCGGACTCGATGTAGAGATGAGCGTCGCCGAACAGGAAGTGCAGGCGGCGATCAACGCCGCATCCAACTTGCTGCCGTCCGATTTGCCGATGCCGCCGGTGTACAACAAGGTGAATCCGGCCGACCGGCCTGTCATCACGCTGGCAATCACGTCCGAGAATATGCCCTTGCACGAGGCGCGCGATCTGGTGGATACGCGCATGGCGCAAAAGCTGTCGCAGATTTCCGGCGTCGGCCTGGTCAGCATCGCGGGCGGGCAACGCCCCGCCTTGCGCATTCAGGTCAATCCCACTGCGCTGGCCGCCAATGGCCTGACGCTGGCCGACGTGCGCACGGCGATTACCGCGGCCAATGTGAATCAGCCTACCGGCAATATCGACGGGCCGCGCCGGGGTACGACGATCTACGCCAACAGCCAGGTGAAAACGCCGGACGAATACAACCAACTGATCCTGGCATACAAGAACGGGGCGCCGCTGCGCCTCAAAGACGTTGCCAATGCGGTGCAGGGTGCCGAGGATATGCGGCAGGCGGCATGGATCAACGATAAACCGGCGATTCTGCTCAATATCCAGCGCCAGCCCGGGGCCAACGTCATCGACGTGGTCGATAATGTCAAGACGTTGCTGCCGCAATTGCGCCAGGCCCTGCCGGCGTCGCTGGACATCAGCGTGGCGGCCGATCGTACCGAAACCATTCGCGAGTCCATCACGCATGTGCAGAACGAAATGCTGATGGCGATCCTGCTGGTCATTATCGTCACCTATGTATTCCTGCGCAGTTTTTCGGCCACCGTCATTCCCTCGGTCGTGGTGCCGCTGTCCATCATCGGTACTTTCGGCGTCATGTACCTGCTGGGTTTCAGCCTCAACAACCTGACCCTGATGGCGCTGACCATCGCCACCGGCTTTGTGGTGGACGACGCGATCGTCATGATTGAAAACATTGCGCGCCATATCGAAAATGGCGAAACGCCGATGCAGGCGGCGCTCAAGGGCGCGGCGGAAATTGGCTTTACGCTGGTTTCGCTCACGGTCTCGCTGATCGCGGTGCTGATTCCGCTGCTGTTCATGGGCGATGTGATCGGGCGCCTGTTCAGCGAGTTCGCCATCACGCTGGCGACCGCCATCCTCATTTCGCTGGTTATCTCGCTCACGCTCACGCCCATGATGTGCGCGCGCATGCTGAAGCACGAGGCCGCCTATGAAGGCAATCGGTGGCATCGTGGCATGGGGCAGGCGATCGACCGGATTATCCACGGCTATGACCGCATGCTGACCGTGGTGCTGCGCCACCAGATGCTGACGCTGCTGATCGCGCTGGCCACATTTGTCCTCACTGTCCTGTTGTATATCTGGATTCCCAAGGGGTTTTTTCCGCAACAGGATACGGGCATGATCCAAATGATCACAGAGGCGCCGCAAGCGACATCGTTCCAGATGATGTCGCAGCGGCAGGTGGCGATCGCGCGCGCCATCAAGGACGATCCCGCCGTGGCGTCGGTGTCGTCCTTTATCGGTGTGGACGGCTCCAATGCGACGCTTAACACGGGCAGGGTGCAGATCGAGCTCAAGCCCAACCAGGAACGCGAGGATATCGGCACGGTCATGCAGCGCCTGGAGCAGAAGGCGGCCTCGGTGACCGGCATGAAAGTGTATATGCAGGCCGCGCAGGACCTGACAATCGATGCACGCGTGTCGCGCACGCAGTATCAACTGAGCCTGTCCAGCCTGGACACCGATTTGCTGCGACAGTGGGTGCCGATCTTCGTGGAACGCCTGGCCGCCGACGACAGGTTGGCCGGCGTGACGGACAACTTCCAGTTCAACGGCCTGCAAACGCTGGTCAAGGTCGACCGCGATGCCGCGGCCCGCTACGGCATTACCATGTCGCAGATCGACGATGCGCTGTACAACGCTTTCGGCCAGCGGCTGGTGTCGACCATCTTTACCCAGTCGGCGCAGTACCGCGTGGTCATGGAGGTCTCGTCGGACTACCGCAAGGATCCGGCCGATCTGGAACATGTCTATATCAAGACCACCGACGGCGCGCCGATCGCCCTGACGCAACTGGCCAAGATTGTACCGGGCCAGGAACTGCTGGAAGTGATGCGCGTCGACCAGTTCCCGGCGGCGCTGGTTTCGTTCAATCTGGCGCCGGGCGCGTCCCTGTCCGAAGCGGTGGCGCGGGTCAATGACATCCGGCAGGAAATCGGCTTGCCTGGCACCGTTGATATGCGGTTCCAGGGCGCGGCGCAGGCCTTCGAGTCTTCGTTGTCAAGCACCTTGTGGTTGTTGCTGGCCGCGGTGTTCACCATGTATATCGTGCTGGGTGTACTGTACGAAAGCTATATCCACCCGGTCACCATCCTGTCCACGCTGCCGTCCGCCGCGGTGGGGGCGCTGCTGGCATTGATGCTTACCGGCAAGGAACTGGATATGATCGGTATCATCGGCATTATCCTGCTGATCGGCATCGTCAAGAAAAACGCCATCATGATGATCGACTTCGCGCTCGACGCCGAGCGGCATGAAGGGCTGCCGCCGATCAAGGCGATCCACCAGGCGGCGCTGCTGCGCTTTCGGCCGATTCTCATGACCACGCTGGCGGCGTTGTTCGGTGCCATCCCCCTGATGCTGTCCTCCGGCACCGGCGCCGAATTGCGCCAGCCCCTGGGCCTGACCATGGTCGGTGGGCTGATCTGCAGCCAGTTGCTGACCCTGTTCACCACGCCGGTCATTTACCTGATGTTTGATCGACTGGCCAAGAAACGCAAACCCTCTGACGAGGCGGCGCAAGCGCAGCTATGAGTCTGTCCCGACCCTTCATCCTCAGACCGGTAGCCACGTCGCTGTTGGCGCTGGCTGTGGCTGTCATGGGCATGGTGGCCTTTTTCCTGTTGCCGGTCGCGCCGCTGCCGGCGCTGGATTCGCCGGTCATCGTGGTGCGTGCCTCGCTGTCGGGCGCCAGCCCGGAAACCATGGCGTCCAGTGTCGCCACGCCACTGGAGCGCTCGCTGGGCAATATCTCGGGCGTGTCGCTGATGCAATCGTCCAGCTCCGAAGGGTCGGTATCCATTTTCATGATCTTTGATCTGGACAAGGATGTGCATACGGCCGCGCGCGAGGTGCAGGCGGCCATCAATGCGGCGCGACCACTGTTGCCGAGCAGCATGAAGCAGCCGCCGACGTATCGCAACGTAAACCCGTCGTCGACGCCCATCATGGTGCTGGCATTGACCTCGGATATGCTTGGACAGGGCGAGCTCTACGACATGGCGTCCACGATTCTGGCGCAGAAGCTGGCGCAGGTCCGGGGCGTGGGCGAAGTCACGGTCGGCGGCAGTTCACTGCCTGCCGTGCGCGTGGATTTGAATCCCAACATGCTCAACAACATGGGGATTTCACTGGATACGGTGCGCAGCGCGCTGGCCAGCACCAACTCGGTCAAGCCCAAGGGGTTCCTGGATAACGACGAGTATCAATGGCAGATCGCCACCAATGGCCAGTTGCGCTATGCCAAGGATTTCGAGAACCTGATCGTTGCCTGGAAGAATGGCACGGCAGTGCGCCTGAAGGATGTGGCGCATGTCTATGACTCCACCGAAAGCCTGTATAACCGCGGTTTTTACAATACCAAGCAAGCAGTGGTGCTGCTGGTGCGCCGGCAGGCCGATGCCAATATCATCGAGACGGTGGATGCCGTCAAAACCATGCTGCCGGACCTGACGCAATTGCTGCCGGCCCAGGTGAACCTGGATGTGGCGCAGGACCGTACGCCCAGCATCAGGGCGACACTGCACGAAGCCGAGCTGACCCTGATCATCGCTGTCGTGCTGGTCATCGTGGTGGTGATGCTGTTCCTGCAGCGGATGCGGGCAACGCTGATCCCGGCCATTTCGGTGCCGGTGTCGCTGCTGGGCACCTTTATTTTCATGTATTTCCTTGGCTATTCGCTCAACACCATCTCGCTGATGGCATTGATCGTGGCCACCGGTTTCGTGGTGGATGATTCCATTGTCGTGCTGGAAAATATCATGCGGTATATCGAGCGCGGCATGCACCCCATGCGCGCGGCCCTGGAGGGCGCCCGCGAGGTGGGGTTCACCGTGGTCAGCATGAGCCTGTCGCTGGTCGCCGTCTTCATCCCGCTGCTGTTCATGGGCGACCTGATCGGCCGCCTGTTCAAAGAGTTTGCCATGACCCTGTCGATCGCCATCATGGTATCGCTGCTGGTTTCGCTCACGCTCACGCCCATGATGTGCGCGCAATGGTTGCGGCATGAGCCCAACCTGAAGAAGAACCGCCTGCAACAATGGTGGGATACCAGTTTTGAGCGGGTCATCGCGGCTTACGGGCGCGCCCTGCACTTTGCGCTGCGCTTTCGCTTCCTGACCCTGTTGACGCTGGTCGCGACCGTCGTCCTGAACGTCTATTTGTATATTGCCGTGCCCAAGGGTTTTTTCCCGGAGCAGGATACGGGAATGATCCAGGGGTTCTTTCGTGCCGACCAGGGCACCTCGTTTGCCGCCGCCGTTCCCAAACTTGAGGCGTTTCGCAAGGCCATCGTGAAAAACCCGAATGTGGATACGGTGTCGGGCTATTCGGGTGGCCGGGGGGGCAGCAACAGCAGCTTCTTCCTGATCCAGCTCAAGCCTTTTGATGAACGTGCCCAATCGGTGACCGAGATCATCAATGACCTCAGAACGTCGCTGCCCACCATCCCGGGCGCGCGCCTGTCGCTGGTGCCGCAACAGGATATCCGCGCCGGTCGTGGCGGCGATTCCGCCGGATCCTATCAGTATGACCTGCTGTCGGGCGATCTGGCCACATTGCGCAAGTGGACGCCGCAAGTGCGACAGGCGCTATCGGCCTTGCCGCAGTTGGTGGATGTGCAGTCCGATGTCGAGGACAGAGGGCGGCGTATCGAACTTGTGATAAATCGGGAAAGCGCGACGCGTCTTAACGTGGATATGTCCACCATCGCGTCGGTACTGAATAATTTGTTCAGCCAGCGCCAGGTGTCGACGATCTATAGCGATCTGAATCAGTACCAGGTGGTGATGGGGATCGATGTCAAGTATGCCCAGGATCCGGAAATCCTGAAAACCGTGCAGATCATCGCCGAGGATGGCAAGCTGGTGCCACTGTCGGCCTTTGCCTCGTTCCAGGTCGGCACTTCGCCGCTCTCGGTGTCGCACCAGGGGCTGATGGCGGCAGACTCGATTTCATTCTCGCTGGCCGACGGCATATCCCTGGAAGAAGCCAGCAACGCCATTGACGACGCGGTCGCGCGTATCGGCCTGCCCGCCAATGAAATCCAGGCCGGCTTTGGCGGCAATGCGCAATTGTTCCAGCAATCGGCTTCGCGCCAGCCGTTGCTGATCCTGGGCGCGCTGGTCGTCATGTACCTGGTGCTGGGCATGCTGTATGAAAGCTACATGCATCCGCTCACGATCCTGTCGACGCTGCCCTCCGCCGGCGTCGGCGCGCTGCTGGCGCTGTTGATGGTGAATATGGAATTTACCGTGATCGCGCTTATCGGCGTGTTCCTGCTGATTGGCATCGTCAAGAAAAACGCCATCATCATGGTGGACTTTGCGCTGGTGCTGGAGCGTGAAAAAGGCTATGCCCCAGAAGACGCCATTTTCGAGGCTTGCATCGTTCGCTTCAGGCCGATCATGATGACCACCATGGCCGCCATGTTCGGCGCGTTGCCGCTGATCCTGGCCACGGGCGCTGGCGTGGAAATGCGCCAACCGCTGGGCACCGCAATCGTGGGGGGGCTGTTCCTGAGCCAGATACTGACGCTGTTCACCACGCCGGTGGTGTATATCTATCTTGATAAACTGAGGTATGCGGTGGCACGCAGGCGTGCCGCGCGCCGCGCCCGCGCCGGATAGCCCGGGCCGAATCCTGTACAAACCGAGTCATCCAGAATGCAAAAAAATCGTCTTGTTCTTTCGCGCTTTCGCAACCCGTCCCGCTTGGCCGGCATGGCTGTCTTGCTGCTGCTTCTGTCGGCCTGCGCTGTGGGTCCCGACTATGTGACGCCGGCGCAGGATACCGGCGTGGCCTTCAAGTCCGCCAAAGGATGGGTGCAGGCGACGCCGGGCGAGGCTCTGTCCAGTGATAGCTGGTGGCGCCGCTATCAGGACCCGCTGCTTAACCACTTTATCGCGCAAATCGACGTATCCAACCAGACCCTGGCCGCATCGATTGCCCGCTATGACCAGGCGCGGGCCATGACGACACAGTCGCGGTCCTCGTTTTTCCCCACCGTCGGCCTCAATCTTTCGGGCACGCGCAGCAATTCCGCCGACGCCGGTGTCAATAACAGCGTCAATGGTTCGACCTCCCTGCAATGGGAAATCGATCTCTGGGGCAAGTTGCGGCGCCAATACGAAGGCAGCAAAAACGACGAGCTGGCCAGTCGCGCCGATGTCGCCGCGGCCCGGCTGAGCATGCAATCGACGCTGGCGCAGGACTATTTCGCACTGCGTATCGTGGACGAGCGCAAGCGCTTGCTTGAGGCCAATGTCCGCGCCTACGAAAGATCGGTCCAGGTCAACCAGAATCGCTATGAACAGGGTGTCGCGGCGCGGGCGGACGTTGTCGCAGCCCAGGCCGAGCTGGAGCGCGCCCGCGCCTCGGCGATCGAGATCGAGTCGGAGCGCGCTTCGCTGGAGCATGCCATCGCGGTACTGACGGGCCAGCCGCCCGCGGCGCTGACGATCGAGCCCAAGGCCTATGAAGTGACGTTCCCGGGCATTCCCGTGGACCTGCCTTCCACGCTGCTATTGCGCCGTCCCGACATCGTCGCAGCCGAGCGCCGCGTGGCCTCGGCCAATGCGCAAATCGGCGTGGCGCAGGCGGCATGGTTTCCCGATCTGACGCTGGGCGGGTCGGCCGGCAATACCACGGCCACGCTGGCGCAATGGCTGGCGTCGCCCTTGCAGTTCTGGTCCCTGGGGCCATCGCTGGCGGTTACCTTGTTCGATGGGGGCGCGCGCGCCGGTGCCGTCGATGTCGCCAAGGCCTCCTATCGCGCGGAAGTGGCCACGTATCGCCAAAGTGTACTGACGGCATTGCAGGAAGTGGAAGACGCCATCAGCGCGCTAAGAGTGCTTGAGCGCCAGCGCGAAGCGCAATTGCGCGCCCTGGTCGCCGCGCGCCAGTCGCTGGCGATCACGCAGAACCAGTATCTGGCGGGCTTGGTCGACTACCTGAGCGTGGTCCAGGCGCAATCCTCTGCATACTCTGCCGAGCAAACGGCGCTGCAGCTGGAAAGCCAGCGGCTGCAAACCAGCGTGAAGCTGATCGTGGCGCTGGGCGGGGGCTGGGATCGCTCGCGTCTTGAAGGCACCGCCGCGCCGTAATGCGCCGCCGCCGGAAATGCCCTGATTGCAATAGGGTTCTTCCGGCAGCCAGGCGCGAATATGGTAAAAATAGTTATATTCTTATTGCGCTTCTTCTTGCCACCCATACAGGTTCCCCCGCTATGCCAATCTACAAATGTGAGACTTCCGCCCACAATCCCCAGACGTTCCCGCTGGAAGATATTGTCATGGGCTTGCGTGATGCACGCATCAAGTGGCGGACCGACCAGAATCGCCTGAACGAGAAAGGGGGCAGGCATTTGCCTTCTCCCCACGTCGTCAACGAAGCCCTGGAGCTTTTCATCGGGGCGCTGTTTCCCATGCGCCTCGGCCCCAACGATCTGTTGCAGGAAAACGAGGATTTTTACGTTGGCCATACTGTCGGTATCGCCCTCAATACCCTGCTGACGCAAGTGAAGCTGGAAATCCGGCACCAGCATCGGAACGAGACGCGTGATGACGCGCAACTCGATGCCTGTGCCGTCGATCTTGTCCGGCAGTTTTCGCTGAAGCTGCCGCAGGTCCGGACATTGCTGGATACGGATGTGTATGCCGCCTACTCGGGCGATCCGGCCGCCAAGAGCGTGGATGAAGTCCTGCTGTGCTATCCCGGCGTGCTCGCCATGGTTTACCACCGGCTGGCGCACTGCCTGTATAAGCTGGGCGTACCGTTGCTGGCGCGTATCGTGGCCGAGCTGGCGCATGGTCAGACCGGCATCGATATCCACCCTGGCGCGCAAATCGGCAAGGGATTTTTCATCGACCATGGCACCGGCGTGGTGATTGGCGAGACGGCCGTCATCGGCGAACGCGTGCGCTTATACCAGAACGTGACGCTGGGCGCCAAGAGCTTCCCGACAGACAGCAATGGCGACCTCAGCAAGGGAATTGCGCGGCATCCAATCGTCGAGGATGACGTGGTGATTTATGCCGGCGCCACGATTCTCGGCCGGGTGACAATAGGCAAGGGCGCCGTGGTGGGCGGCAACGTTTGGCTGACGCATGATGTTGAGCCTGGATGTTTTGTGCGGCAGGCGTCTTCCAGCAATAAAGCGGCCTTGTTTAACGGCAATTGTGATTAGCGCCGTACACTCCCGCGCTGGCTTGTCTTTCCGCGCGGCCCGATACCGTACGGGTTGGTCGCTTGCGCTGAATCCGGCGTAATGCAGCGGCCGGTGCGCCGGTGACAGATCTTTTTATTTCATTTGAAATTATTGCGCGGGTCTGTCCGATGCGCCGGGCAGCCCTATGCCGATGCCAGCGACCCTAGCAAGGGATGGAGGGCGGACGGGTATGACTCGGCGCCCGGCGCTACAATGAGGTCCGCCAGGCCGAGCCATGTCGCCATCCGGCGCAATTCCTCGCCGAGCTTTTCAATGGTATGCGGTGGTGCCCCCGGTTCAAGGTGGACTCGCAGCACAAGCAGCGCGGCTCGCTTTCTGTCCGCCTTCAGGTCGACGCGGGCGACCAGTACGCCATCGAGCAGGAAGGGCAGCACATAATAACCATATTCGCGCTTGTGCGCTGGTGTATATATCTCCAGGCGATATCGAAAGCCGAACAGCCGTTCTGTCCGTGGCCGGTACCAAACCAGGGGATCAAAGGGCGATAGTAGTATGGCGCCGTCAAGCCTGCGGCCGGCGCGCGCGTCCTTGTGCAGGTAGGCCGGTTGTTTCCATGTTTGGACTGTGACCGGAATGATCGTGCCGTCTTCCACCAGTTGCCGTAGCGGCTGTTGCACGTCGTTTGCCGGAATGCGGAAATAATCGCGCAGGTCATCGGCAGTGGCCACGCCGAGTGAACGCGCCGCCCGCGCCAGCAATGCCCTGCGCGCATCGATGCCGGTCGGCGTCGGGTGGTGCAGCACGTCGTGGGGCAGGACTCTGTCGGGCAAATCGTAAACCCGTTCGAAATTGCCGCGACGGTGTGTGGCGCAGACCAGCCCTGCCCAGAACAGCCATTCCAGCGCAAGCTTGGTTTCGCTCCAGTCCCACATGCCTTTGGCGCCCTGTTTACTGGCAATGTCAGAGGCGGCGAGCGGGCCGTCGGCCGTGATCCTGTCGATCATGGCCTGGGCCGAGGCGCGTCGCTCGCGTGCAAAGGGCGCCAACTGCTTCCAGACGCCAATGCCGCGCAGGGCCCGGTCCATGCGCCAGCGCAATAGCGGTTGGCAGTCGATGGGGAGCAGGGAGGCCTCATGCCCCCAGTATTCGAAAAAACGCTTGGGCCTGGCAACGGCGATGTTGTCCAGTAGTGTACAGTCGTAGGGTCCCAGCCGTGAAAACAGTGGCAGATAATGGGCCCGGGCAAGCACATTGACACTGTCGATCTGCAGCAGGCCCAGGCGGTTGACCGCGCTGCGCAGGCGGGCTGGATTATTGGCCTGCTGGCGACCAATGCCGTTAAAGCCCTGCGATGTCAGGGCAATGCGCCGCGCCTCCGAAACGGAAAATTTCAACTTCAATGTCGTTCTCCCGACAACGTTCCCGATATGCCCGGAGATAGTCCGTAGCGATGGGTTTGCCCGCGTGGCGCGCCTGGCTGTTCCCGGTGAGGGCGGACCAGGCACGGCCGGCGGCCCGGGGTGCGCAAGCCGGGTACGGCGATCATGTCCGCCGTGCCTGTTTGGGCACTAAGCGCTGCCGACGGCCCAGCCGCGGATGCCGGCGATGCCGTGCGCGCCATGCTGTTGCGCTGTCGCCAGCGTGGCCGGGGATTGCCCGCCGATGGCATACACAGGCAGGCCGGCCTCGCGGGCCAGCTCGGCGAAGGCCGGCCATCCCAGCGGCGGCTGGTCAGGATGCGAGGGCGTATCCAGGACATGCCCCAACACCGCAAAGTCGGCGCCCAACACCTGCGCATATAGTACGTCGGCCAGGCTATGCGCCGACACGCCAACCAGGGCCTGTTCGGCTGGCAAGGGGCGCTCGTCGCTGAGCAGCGCGTCCTGGGCGCGTAGTTGCACGCCGTCGGCCAGCTTCCACCAGGCCTTGGGGTGGGCGCTGTTGACCAAAACGCGGGCACCGGCGGCGTGGCAAAGATCAATAACCTGCGCTAGCACGGTCTTCAGGCTGTCGGCGGCCGGTCCGTCGGGCCAGGCCGGTTCCCGCAACTGGACCAACCGCAAGCCGGCGGCCAGGCGCTCGCGCAACTGCCGCAACCAAGTCTCGGCATGCTCGGGCGCGCCGATATCCGAAATCAGATATTGTTCGGGCAGGGCCAGCCAGCGCAGCGGTGGCAGCGATGCGGGCAGCAGGCTGCCCAGGCTTGCCGCATCCTGAGGCGTGGTCCAGGCCAGTGCCTGCTCCTCCAGTCCTTGCGGCTGGCCTTCCCAGGCCGTGACGCGTCGGAACGCCAGGTTCACAATGGTTTTCGGGTATTCATACGTAAAGGTGACCCAGGGCGTGCATGCCTGCACCCGGATGCCCAGTTCCTCGTGCAATTCCCGATGCAAGGCCTGGGCTTCGGTTTCCCCGTCCTCGATCTTGCCACCGGGAAATTCCCACCAGTCTTCCCAAGGCTTGCCCTTGGGGCGTTGCCCCAGCAGGACTTCGCCCTTGTCGTTGAGCAGGACGCCGACGACGACTTTCAGGTATGGCTTGGCGTCGCTCACGATGCCGCTCCCTGGTCTTCGGACGTGCCGTTGCCGGCCCGCATATGGCGGGCGGCCCAGTCGCGCGCGAAATGTCGGGCCACGCGGCCGGAGCGCGAGCCGCGTTCCAGGGTCCATTGCAGCGCTTCGGTACGGCTTTGTTCGATGAACTCCGGCGGACAGCCGAGCTCGCGCAGCCAGTGCGCGACGATATCCAGATAATCGTCCTGGCGGAAAGGATAGAAGGAGAGCCAGATGCCGAAGCGCTCGGAAAGGGATATCTTTTCCTCCACAGTCTCGCCAGGATGCACTTCGCCGTCGGCCTGATGCTTGGCAGCCAGGTTCTCGCTCATATACTCGGGCATGAGATGGCGACGGTTGGAGGTCGCGTAGATCAGCACGTTTTCGCCGGATGACGCGATCGAGCCGTCCAGGACCGACTTGAGCGCCTTGTAGCCGGCTTCGCCTTCCTCGAAAGACAGGTCGTCGCAGAAGATGATAAAGCGCTCGGGCCGGTTGGCCACCAGGTCGACCAAATCGGTGAGGTCGGCCAGGTCGGACTTATCCATTTCAACCAGGCGCAGGCCGCGTTCCGCGTACTCGGCCAGCATGGCTTTGACCAGCGAGCTTTTGCCGGTGCCGCGCGCGCCGGTCATCAGCACATTGTTGGCCGGCTTGCGCTCCAGGAAATGGCGGGTATTGCGATCGATGATGTCGCGCTGCCGCTCGATATGCAGCAGGTCGTCCTTGTGAATGGATGAAATGTGGCGCACCGCCTCCAGCCAGCCGGTGGACCCCTTGCGGCGCCAGCGGAACGCATGGGCGCTCCAGTCGACCGGCGGCGGCGCAGGCGGCAGCCATGCGGCAAGTTGGCGCAATACCTGGTCTGCGCGCGCTATCAAGGAGGAAAGGTCGGTAGGGGAAGGAGGGGCCGGGCTGCTCACGGTGAATCCTATGCTAGTCAAGGGCGGTTAAAACATATACATTATCATCAAAAAAAGGCCTTTGTCTGCTTCCCGCAGGCGGGCTGGAATATAATCGGACTTTGCCTCAATTCTTTTCATGCTTCAGGATTTGCCTTGAACCTCCCAGAGATTATCCGTCCCATCAACGATGATATGCGCGCCGTGGATGGGGTAATCCGCAAGAAACTTGATTCCGACGTTGTTCTCATCCGTACCATTGGCGAATACATTATCGGCGCCGGCGGCAAGCGTATGCGTCCGGCGCTGGTCCTGATGGCGGCACGCGCTTTCGGATACCAGGGAGCGGCGCATCACACGCTGGCCGCGGTGGTGGAGTTCATCCATACCTCAACGCTGTTGCATGACGACGTCGTCGACGAATCCGATATGCGGCGTGGCCGGGAAACGGCCAACGCGGTCTTCGGCAATGCCGCCAGCGTGCTGGTCGGCGACTACCTGTATTCCCGCTCGTTCGAGATGATGGTAGAGCTCGATTCCATGCGCATCATGCAAGTGCTCTCGGCCGCCACCACCGTCATCGCCGAAGGCGAGGTACTGCAACTGCTCAACGTGCACGACCCCGACGTCTCGCTGGAGCGCTACTTGCAGGTCATCCGCTATAAAACCGCAAAATTGTTCGAGGCCGCCATGCAGACCGGCGCCTTGCTGGCCGGCGCAACGCAGGCGCAGGAAACCGCTGCCGCCGATTACGGCCGCTATGTGGGGACCGCATTCCAGCTGATCGATGATGTGCTTGACTATACCGGCGATGTCGACTCGCTGGGCAAGAACGTGGGCGACGATCTGCGCGAAGGCAAGCCGACCCTGCCACTGATCCGTGTCATGCAGGTGGGCACCGAGGCGCAGCGTTCCCTCATCTACAAGGCCATCGAAACCGGGGAAGCCGATTTCGCCGAGGTTGCCAAGGCAATCCGCGATACCGACGCGCTGGATTTCACGCGCCAGGTGGCGCGCGAAGAGGCCGAGCGCGCGCGCGCCGCGCTCGCCGTATTTCCCGACTCCGACGTCAAGACCTCGCTCCTGGCGTTCTGCGACTTTTCCACCGAGCGCGACCGCTGATCTTGCCTGGCGGCCACCGCCATGGCAGCACCATCAGGACAGGCAGGGCCGCAGCGCCGATCAGGGTTTACCTGAATCGTATAATCGCTTCCGCGGCCTTGGTTGAAATTGGGTTATATTAGCCCGGTACATCTATATCCACGGTTTGCCGAATGGCGGTACGCCGGGAATCCTGTAACCAAGAAGAGGTGAAGATGATCAAGAGCAAACTGAAAGCAGCCTTACTGGGCGTTGCCATCACTTTTGCCGTGCCGGCAGCCACCGTTGCGCAGGCGCAGGACAAAGAGCTTGTGGTTGCTACCGATACCGCATTCGTTCCATTCGAGTTCAAGCAAGACGGCAAGTATGTCGGCTTCGACGTCGAGCTGTGGGAAGCGCTGGCCAAGGACATGGGTGTGAAATACCGCCTGCAACCCATGGACTTCAACGGCATCATCCCCGGGCTGCAGACCAAGAATATCGACGTGGCGCTGGCCGGCATCACGATCAAGGACGAGCGCAAGAAGGTCATCGACTTCTCCGACCCCTACTATGAAAGCGGCCTGGCCATTCTCGTCGGCACCAAGAACGCTGGCATCAAGACAGCCAAGGACCTGGCCGGCAAGGAAGTGGCCGCCAAGACCGGCACCGCCTCCGTTGATTTCCTGAAGAAAGAAGCCCCCGAAGCCAAGGTCAAGCTGTTCCCCAACATCGATAATGCCTTCCTGGACCTGGCCACCGGCCGCGTCGACGCCGTGGTGCACGACACGCCTAACGTCCAGTACTATGCCAATACGGCGGGCAAGGGCAAGGTGGTGGTATCCGGTTCGCTGCAAAGCGGTGACTTCTATGGCATTGCCTTCCCCAAGGGCAGCGACCTGGTGGAAAAAGTCAATGCCTCGCTCAAGAAGCTGAAGGAAAACGGCGAGTACGACAAAATCTACACCAAGTGGTTTGGACAGGCCGTGGCCAAGTAATGCCGTGCCCTCCTGAGCAGTCAGGAGCGCAGCATCGCCGCACATAGCAATCCGGTGATTGTCCCCGTTCGGACGCGATCACCGGATTTTGCTTTTTCAGACCGCTAATTTTCACAAGGATAACAGTATGGATTTTGATTTTTCCGTTATCTACGATGCCTTGCCCAGCCTGCTCGCCGGTACTTGGGTCACCATTAAAATCACTTTCTGGGGCTTGTTCGGCGGTGTACTGCTTGGCGCCCTGACCGGTGTCATACGCGCCTATATTCCCTCCATGTTTTCCATGGCGCGCATCCGGCAACATCCGGTGTCCGGCATCCTGGGGCCGCTGGCGAGCCTGATCGCCCAGGCCTATGTCCTGATCGTGCGGGGCACGCCCATCGTTGTACAGGTCATGTTTATCTATTTCGCCTTGCCGTTGCTGATCGACGTGCGGGTCGACGGCGTGTCCGCGGCCATCGCGACCCTGATCATCAATTCCGGCGCCTATATCGCCGAGATCGTGCGCGGTGCGCTGCAATCGGTGCCCAAGGGCCTGTTCGAAGCGGGACAGTCGATGGGACTGGCGTTTCACCGCATCCTGCTCAAGATCATCTGGCCTGTCGCCTTTCGCCGCATGATCCCGGCGCTGGGCAACCAGTGCATCATCAGCCTGAAGGATTCGTCTTTGTTTATCGTGATCGGCGTGGCCGAACTGACCCGGCAGGGCCAGGAAATCATGGCCGCCAATTTTCGCGCGGTGGAAATCTGGGGCGCGGTCGCCGTGATCTATCTGATCCTGAACGGCCTGATCGCACTGATCCTGAAAATCATGGAACATAGGATGCGCAACGTATGAGTATGGTAACTTTTCAGAACGTCACCAAGAAATTCGGCGAAAATACGATTCTGGACGATATCAGCCTGTCCATCGACAAGGGCGAGGTGGTCGTGGTGGTCGGGCCTTCCGGTTCGGGCAAATCCACGTTTTTGCGCTGTATCAACGCGCTGGAGACCATCCAGGGCGGCGACATCCGTGTTGGCGAACTCAGCGTGCGCGGCACGGCCGCCGAAGTCAGGGAATTGCGGCGCGAGGCGGGCATGGTGTTCCAGCAATTCAACCTGTTTCCGCAACTGACGGCGTTGGAAAATGTCATGTTCGGGCCGCTGGAGTCCCGTGGGGTATCCAAGGACCAGGCGCGCAGCGAGGCCAAGGCTTTGCTCGACAAGGTGGGATTGGCCGAGCGCATGGACCACTATCCCAGCGAGTTGTCGGGAGGGCAGCAACAGCGCGTGGCCATTGCCCGCTCGCTGGCGGTCAAACCCTTGCTGATGCTCTTTGACGAGCCGACCTCGGCCCTGGACCCGGAACTGCGGCATGAGGTGCTCAAGGTCATGAAAGACCTGGCCGAGGAGGGCATGACGATGGTGGTTGTTACCCATGAAATGGATTTTGCCCGCAAGGTCGGCAGCCGCCTGCTTTTCATCGACAACGGCAAGATCGCGCATGACGGCAGGCCCGAGGCGCTGTTATCTTCACCGCCAAGCCAGCGTTTGAAAGATTTTCTGCAGCATGTGGTGTAAATTACAAGATTCAAGTGCAATTTATCATCCAGGAAGCAGTCAGAAATGCCCCAATATCGTTCCAAAACCTCGACCCATGGTCGCAATATGGCTGGTGCGCGTGCCCTGTGGCGCGCCACCGGCATGAAGGACGGCGATTTCGGTAAGCCTATCGTCGCCGTGGTCAACTCGTTCACCCAGTTCGTTCCGGGCCATGTGCACCTGAAGGACATGGGCCAGCTTGTCGCCAGGGAAATCGAAAAGGCCGGCGGCGTCGCCAAGGAATTCAACACGATTGCGGTGGACGATGGGATTGCCATGGGGCATGGCGGCATGCTGTACTCCCTGCCTTCCCGGGAATTGATCGCCGATTCGGTCGAGTATATGGTCAACGCCCATTGCGCCGATGCCATGGTGTGCATTTCCAATTGCGACAAAATCACCCCCGGCATGCTGATGGCCGCGATGCGCCTTAACATCCCCGTCGTTTTCGTTTCCGGCGGCCCCATGGAGGCCGGTAAAATCCTGGCGCCGGAAACCGGCAAGGTGATCGCGAAGCTGGATCTGGTGGACGCCATGATCAAGGCGGGCGATCCCAGCGTTTCCGACGCGGAAACCGATCTGACCGAACGCAGCGCCTGTCCGACCTGCGGCTCCTGCTCGGGCATGTTTACCGCCAATTCCATGAACTGTCTGACCGAGGTCCTGGGCCTGTCCCTGCCCGGCAACGGCACTATCGTGGCCACCCACGCGCGCCGTCGCGCGCTGTTCGAGCGCGCAGGCCACCTGATCGTGGAACTGTGCAAGCGCCATTACGAACAGGATGATGCATCGGTCCTGCCGCGGTCCATCGCGACCAAGAAGGCATTCGAGAACGCGATGACGCTGGATGTCGCCATGGGCGGCTCCACCAACACCGTCCTGCACCTGCTGGCGGCGGCGCAAGAGGCCGGCGTGGATTTCACCATGGCCGACATCGACCGCATTTCCCGTCACGTCCCCTGCGTCTGCAAGGTGGCGCCGGCGACCAACAAATACCATATCGAAGATGTGCATCGCGCCGGCGGCGTGATCGCGATCCTGGGCGAACTCAGCCGCGCCGGTCTGCTGGACCTGAATGCAGGCAATGTCCATAGCGGCACCCTGGGCAAGGCGATCAACGACTGGGATGTCAATAGCGGCCATGCCGGCGATGATGTCATTACGTTCTACAAGGCGTCTCCCGGCGGGATTCCCACGCAGGTGGCTTTCAGCCAGGATCGGCAGTTCGCCGAGCTGGACCTGGACCGGGCGCAGGGCTGTATCCGCGACAAAGCGCATGCCTATTCGCAAGATGGCGGCCTGGCCGTCCTCTACGGCAATCTGGCGGAAAACGGGTGCATCGTGAAAACCGCCGGCGTTGACGAAAGCATTCTCAAATTCACCGGCAAGGCCATCGTGTTCGAAAGCCAGGAAGAGGCGACAGAAGCCATCCTGGGCGACAAGGTCAAGGAAGGCCATGTCGTCATCATCCGTTACGAGGGCCCGAAAGGCGGACCCGGCATGCAGGAAATGCTGTATCCAACGTCCTACCTCAAGTCCAAGGGCCTGGGTGCCAAAGCCGCCTTGCTGACCGACGGCCGTTTCTCCGGGGGCTCGTCCGGGCTTGTTATCGGCCACGCGTCACCGGAAGCCGCCGAGGGCGGCACCATTGGGCTGGTGCATAATGACGACGTGATCGAGATCGATATCCCGAACCGGACCATCAACCTGGCCATTGACGAAACCGAGCTGACGCGCCGTCGCGCCGAAATGGAAAATCGCGGCCAGGGCGCCTGGCATCCCGTTCACCGCGAGCGCTATGTCTCGCAGGCGCTGAAAGCCTACGCCGCCATGGCGACCTCGGCAGATCGCGGCGCCGTGCGCGATATCAGCCAGCTTCAGAAACTAAGCAGCAAATAGCGCGTTGCATGGGGAGGGGCAGCCGTTGGATAGGCAGCCGTTCCAGAAAAAGGCCTGGTCAGCACCAGGCCTTTTTTCATTTACGGCCTACCGCCGGACGTATTGGCCAAGTTTTCGCGGCTGCGGTTGCGGACCCGTCGCTTGCGCATCGTGACCGGCGCCGGCCTTGCCGCCGGTTGCGCTTTGCCGCCGGCCCGACAGCAATACTAGCCCGAATTGCGCAGACCGGTCGCGATACCGTTGATCGTCAAGTGGATGGTGCGCTGGCTGCGTACCAGTTCGAGCTTGGTGGCTTCCGTTTCCGATTGCTCAAGCTCGCGCTGTCGGCGGATGACCTCCACCTGCAGATAATTCAGCGGGTCGGTATAGGCAAAGCGTTCCTGCAGCGTGCTCTTGAGGGTTGGGTTGTCGGCCAGCAACGCCTGTTGCTTGATCTGATGCAGGCCTTCGCGGGTCAGCTGGAACTCCCGCTCGATCATGCCAAATACGCTGTCGCGGATGGCTTTGTCGGCCACCAGCGCACTGTACTGGCGGCCGATGTCCAGATCCGTCTTGGCCAGAACCATTTCCATGTTCGACAGGACGGTCTGGAAAAATGGCCAGTTCGCCGCCATTTCCCGCAGCAATTGCGTGCGCGATTGCTCGGTGCTGCCGTCGTCCTTGCCGGTGCCCAGGCGGATGAAACTGTCCACGGCGGAGCCCACACCATACCAGCCCGTGATCATCAGCCGGCATTGCGCCCAGGAGAAGCCCCAGGGAATGGCGCGCAGATCTTCGATCCGCTGGCCTTTCTTGCGCGAGGCGGGACGGGAGCCGATATTGAGGCCAGCGATTTCATGGATCGGCGTAGCCGAGAAAAAATAATCGACAAAGCCCGGGGTGTCGTAGACCAGCCGGCGATAGGCATGCATGGCGGCGCCAGACAGCCACGCCATGGTCTCGGTATAGCGCCGCATGGTAGCCGGTTCGGTGGCCGCTTCCTGATGCGGCGCCAGGCTGCCGAGCAGGGTTGCGGAAACCAGCAACTCCAGGTTGAAGCGGCCGCTTTCCGCATTCTTGTATTTGCTTTGGATGACTTCGCCTTGCTCGGTAAGGCGGATTTGCCCATCGACCGTGCCCGGCGGTTGCGCCAGGATCGCCTCGAAACTGGAGCCGCCGCCGCGCCCCACCGAGCCGCCACGGCCATGGAACAGGCGCAGGCGCACTTGGTGCCTGCGGAAGACTTCCAGCAATTGGACTTCGGCGTTGTACAGGGACCAGTTCGACGTCAGATAGCCCCCGTCCTTGTTGCTGTCTGAGTAGCCCAGCATGACCTCCTGCACACCGCCCTGGGCACGCAGAATACGCTCGCGCACGGGGGCCAGGGTCAGCCAGCGCTCCATAATGGCGGGGCCGGCCTCCAAGTCGGGAATGGTTTCGAACAGAGGGACGACAATCAGGCCGTCGTCCGCCGTCACCGGCAGACGCTGGCCTTGTTCGTCGCGCTGCTGCGAGATCAGGCCGGTTTCCTGCTGCAGTACCAGCACTTCCAGCAGATCGCTCAGGGTTTCGGTATGGGACACAATGTACTGCGTAATGGCGTCGCGCCCGTACCGGCGCCGCACCGCGGCGGCCGCGTGCAGAATGGCCAATTCCTTGCGAGTTTCTTCGGTATAGGTTTGCCAGGGCGAGACCAGTGGTCGGCTGTCATCCAGTTCGGCCAGCAGCACGGCGATTTTCTCCTCTTCGGGCAACTGGTCATACTGTACCGGCTTGCCTTCGAACTGGATATTGGCGCGCTGGTAGAGTTCGGTGAGGATACGTTCATGGACGTCGGAACTTTGCCGCAAATCGAGCGTCGCCAGGTGAAAGCCGAAGGCTTGCACCGCCTGCTGCAATCCCTGCAGGCGCAGCGGGATAATGGCGCCGGCCTGGTTTTCGCGCAGCGAGTCGGCGATGACCGCCAGATCCCGCGCCAAGTCCGCAGGATCGGCGTAGGGCGCGCTGTCCACCGTGTGACGTTGCGCGACCTCCTGGCCCGTCAATTGGCGGGCTGTCGCGGCCAGGCGCGCGTAGACGCCGATCAGCGCCCTGCGATAGGGCTCATCCAGCCGGTGCCGGGATTGATCGGGGCTCTGCTCGGACAGATTTGCCAGCGCCTCGGATACGTGCGTGAGCGAAGAGCTGAGGGAGAGCTCGGAACCGAGTTGGTGAATCTCGGACAGATAGTGGTCGAACAGAATGGTCGCGTGGCGGTTCAAGGCATGCGCCAAGGTTTCCGCGTTCACGTAGGGATTGCCGTCACGGTCTCCGCCGATCCACGACCCCATGGTAAGAAATGGCGGCAGTGGCGTCGGCGCCTCGCCGGGCGCGCTGAGGTTGCGGCCCAGGCCGTTGTATAGCGCGGGAATGGCCTTCAGGAAAGTGGTGGAGAAATAGGCCAGCGCGTTCTCAATCTCATCATTGACGGTGAGCTTGTTGAAGCGCAACATACGGGTCAGCCACAAGGTTTTGATATATCCGGTCAGTTCCTGTGCCAGGTCATGGCTTTCCGCCTCCGTCAGGCGGGTATCGATGGCGACGAGGCATTGGCTGATCTGACGATGCAGGTCCAGCGTACTCTTGCGCTGGACTTCCGTGGGATGCGCGGTCAGAACCGGCACGATCCGGGTGTCGGCCAGAAACCCGGCAACCTGCTTGCGCGAGACGCCGTGCTGCTCCAGCTCGGCCAGGGTATGCTCCAGCGAGCCCGCCAGCGCCGCGTCGCTGCTCAACAGCTTGCGCCTTTGACGCTTTTGCTGGTCCCGGTCTTCGGCAAGATTGGCAAGGTGCAGGAAATAGCTGAACGCGCGCGACAGCGTATTGGCCTGTTCATCCGACAGGGCGTTGAGCTGGCCAATCATGGTCTCGCGCTCTTGCGCAATGCCTTCGCGCTTGAATTTTACCGCCGCGCGCCTGACGGTTTCAATCACATCAAAAATAGGCTGGCCTTCGGAATCGCGGATGGCCGCGCCCAGGATTCTGCCGAGTAAGCGAATGTCTTGCTGCAATTCATTGTTGTCTTTGCCTGAATTTTCCACGATGCTTCAAGTTCCGGTTTGATTGAAAGAGTATCCAACGATTGTACGGGGTTTTGCGTAGCTATCCCGCGTCGGGCGACGGATGCAGCGACTTCTGTATCTGCCGCAGGCGATCGGGCTCAATGATGCTGGAGCCGGTGAAGGGGCGGTCATTTACCAGGATCAGGAATGAAATGGTGCCAAAACTCAAAGAAATGAGAATGATCGCCTTGGTCAGTTCATTTCGTATGTGATAATGAACATCAAATATCACATACATGCATATGCTCATGAGAAGCAGCAGGCTGAGCCATTTCAGCAGGCTGATATGGTAGCCTGAGACCAGCAGTCGCACGTCGCGGGCGTTGCGCACTTGCTGCACGTAGCTGTTGAGTAGCGCCAGTTGGGCAGGCACGCGCGCGTTCTGCGCATCCATGCCGCTGCCGGCGCTGGCGGCCTGCACGCTGAGCCGGTCCAGCAGGGATTCGACCTCGCCGCTGGGCTTGCCATTGGCCATTTTCGGCCATTCGCGGCCGATCACTTCGTCGATGTAGGTTGTCAGCAGCGGGTGCAGCGGATCCCGGATGTTATCGGGCAATAAGCGCAGGATACGCAGGCTGTCGGCCACGGCTTCCGCCTCCTGTTCGACCGCTGCCTGGCCCTTTTCATTTTCCTTCCAGACGTCGTTGGCCAAAAAGACCATGTTCAATCCGATAGGGACCAGCAGCCCGGAGATCAGCGTGTGGCTCAATTGGCTGTTGCGCGCGAGGGCGTGGCGTCGGCGCTGCAAGCCGATGCCGCCTGCCAGCAGGCAAGACAGCCCGAGAAAAAATGCGACGCAACAGAACCAGAGCAACGGATCGGGAATGTCGAACAGCAGGTTATAAATTTGCATGGCATGGTCCTTGGCTGGCCGCGAGGCATACGTCAGTGGCAGGGCTGCCGACGGCAGGTCGTGGTGGGCGCAGCCATCCGTTGGCGTATGAGAACAATTTTGCTTGTGTATTCTACTCTGGCGTCGGACCCGCGACGGGCGGGGCCGCCATTCCGATGCAAGTTCGGGAATTTTCCGCGCCTGGCGCTATGGGCTGCTATGGGCCAAATCAATAGGCCATAATAAGCTTTTGTTCGAATTCCCGAGTCTTGTCATGCAGCAACCCCGCTCGTCATCCCTGCCTGCCGTCTTTGCCTTTCGTCGTTTTCTGTTTCTCTGCGAGGATCCGCAAGTCATACGCGCCTGCTTGCAGGAACCGGTTGCGAGGCCGTTGCCGCAGGCGCTGCGCGATGATATTTCCACCGACGAGATCACGCCGGTGGCCATCATGTCCTATTACGACGAGCAACTGGGCGGTTTTGCCTACACCGGCGTACAGTCGGGCGGCCAGGCGCCGATCGCGCGGCATGCGGTGCAACAGGCGGGGATCGAGGTGGTGGTGGCGGGCAATCGCTACGGCAAGGGATCTTCGCGGGAGCACAGCCCGGCAGCGGAAAAGCACGCGGGCGTGTGCCTGGTGTTCGCACGCAGCTTCGAGCGCATTTACCGACAGAACGCCGATAATATCGGCTTGCTGACTTCGACCAATTTTGCGCTGCTCGAACGCCTGCTTGCCGGTGGCAGCGTCACGCTGGACGAATTACTCGAGGGGCGCGACGCGTTGACGCAAGCCGTCCTGCGCTGCGGCGGGTTGCTGCCTTACGGCAAGCGCCATTTGCGCGACACGCAGCCCGATCCTGGGCCGCATGGTGCCGGGCCGCAGACGCTGTTCGAAAAAATCATGCGGCGCCATGTGCTGCAAACCGCGCAAACAACCACGGAACTGGTGCCTGGCAATGGCGTCTTCGTGCGCGCGGATTGGCGCTTTATCCATGAATACTATACTGGCATGTGCGCCCATATGCTGCATCAGGGCTATGGGCGCTCGCTGCGGTTGTTCGATGCCGCGCGTATCATAGCCTTTGAAGACCATACGTCATATGTAGCGCAGAGCCCGGCGCACTTGCGCCAAGGCCTGGTGTCCAATATGCAGCGCATGTGCCAGGCGCATCGCGACTTCGTGGCTGAAACGAAGGTGCGATCGCATCGCACCCTGACCGAAGCCGAAGTCCTGGCGGATGACGGCAGCAATGTCGCGGGTATTTCACATGCAATGATGGCGGAGCATTACGCGCTGCCTGGCCAGGTTGTGGTAGGCACCGACTCGCATACGCCGCACAGCGGCGCGCTTGGTTGCGTTGCTTTCGGCGTGGGTACCACGGATATGGCCAATGCCTTCATGACCGGAGCGGTGCGCATGATGGTTCCGCCCGGAATCCGCGTGGAGCTTGCCGGCGTCTTGCCTTCTGGCGTTGTCGCCAAGGATATCGTGCTGCATCTGCTTGCTTTGCCGCAAATTCGGGCAGGAAGCGGTGTCGGGCGCGTCTTTGAGTTCACGGGCCCGGTTGCCACCGCCCTGTCCATTGACGAGCGGGCGACGCTGACCAATATGTGCGCCGAGCTGGGCGGCTTCACAGGTATCGTGGCGCCCGATGCGCAGACCGTCGCCTTTCTGGCGGAGCGCCGCGGCGTCTCGTTTGAAATCGAGCCGTGGATGCATAGCGACGCCGGCGCGATTTATGAACAGGAAATACGGGTCGATTGTAGCGGGCTGGAGGCGCTGGTCGCGGCGCCGGGCGACCCGGGCAATGGCATGCGCCTGGCGGACCTGCCTGGCCGGATCGATATCGATATTGCCTATGGTGGTTCCTGTACCGCCGGTAAACGCGAGGACTTCGACCAATACCATGCGGTCCTGGCCTGGGGGCTGGCGCATGGTTTGCACTTGCCGGATGGCGTCAACCTGTACTTGCAATACGGGACCACGGCGGTGCGCGATTATTGCCGCCAGCAAGGCTATGATCAGGTGTTTGCTCGCGTTGGCGCGGTGATATTGCAGCCGTCATGCGGTGCCTGCGCCAACTGCGGTCCGGGTTCGTCCGAGTCGACCGAACAGGTCACAATCAGCGCCATCAACCGTAATTTCCCCGGCCGCTCCGGTCCCGGAAACGTCTGGCTGGGCAGCCCGGCGACTGTCATGGCAAGCGCCCTGGCGGGCCATATCTGTTCGTTTGCGCAATTGCAGCAGCAGGTGGGCGGGGCAGCCCGCCGGCCTTGATCATGCTGCGGCCCGGAGCGCAGGCGTGTTTGCCCTAATCCGCCCGGCACTATGAAAACGTATGCGCCTCGACCAGCGCCGCCGCAACCTGGCCGATCTGCCGCTGGGTCTGCATGGCCTTCTTGCGCAGCATGCCGTAGGCTTCTTCTTCGCCGACACCGTGCAGCTTCATCAGGATTCCCTTGGCTTTCTCCACATGCTGGCGTTCGGCCAGGCGGCGGCGCGTTTCGTTGAGTTCCTGGCGTTGCGCATGGTCGACGGCAAAGCGTTCGACGGCGACATCGAGCAGGGAGGCCAGGCGCTCGGCCGGTACCTCGCCGACCACGTAGGCCGCCACGCCGGCCTTGATCGACGCCTGCATGAACTCGCGGTCGTTGTCGTTAGTGAACATGACCAGCGGCAAGGCGCTATCCCGGGTAGTGACGCATAAACCCTCCAGCGTGTCGCGGCAGGAGGCATTGGCGCTGACCAGGACCACGTCGGGTTGCAATCCGCGCAGGGCCGCCGCAAAGTCGGCGTCCGGCGGGATTTCTCCGATAACGCGCATCCCCGCGACTTGCAGCTTGCCGCGCAGTCCGTCATTGTCATCGTCGCGAATCAACATGATATTCAACATATTTTCCCTCTTGTCCTTCCTGTAGCAAGACGCGTGCCTGTTTTTTCGGTCGCGCGACCGCTGCGGGGCCGCCTGCGCCGGGGTCGCCGCGCGCGTCGCGCCCGGAAACGGTGCGATCCGGAGCGCCGAAGGTGCCATTTGCCGGTAGCTTGGCGATTGCGCACCAAGATTGTGCGGCCCGTCTTCGTCGGCGAGTTCGGGCAATTGCCGTTGCTGCAGGATGCTTGACCGCCGGATTCACGCCGCGCAGCACGCGGCTTATCGCTGCATAACCGACGGATTCGCCGGCTGGGCGCGCCGCTGTCGCGGGCTAGCAGGGGCAGCAAATTTCAGTTGGCATGGTTGTTGCTTATTCCTTCGTGAGGACCAACGTGGGTCTTCGGCATCGAACAGCACAGTATTCGAGGACAACGGCGTCCTGCGGGCGGCTCTAGCACGAGCTGTCGGCAGGACGTTTTTTTTGGGGTAAAGATGAAGAGTCTTAAAGGAAAGCGCGCGACGGCGCCGGCCGCACGCAAGGGCGCCGATATGTCAACCAAACCGCACACGCCGACCATGCCGGATGGCGCGAAGCGGCGTCAATGGATGCTATCGGTGGCGCGTGCGGTTGCCGGTGTCGGCGCCCTGGGCGTGGCGCCGCCGCTATTGCGGCAGGGCGCGTGGGCCGCGGGTTCGGACGCGCCGGAAAAAACCGAAGTCAAGATCGGCTTTATTCCGCTGACAGATTGCGCATCGGTCATTATGGCGGCGGAACTGGGCTTCGATAAGAAATACGGTGTCAGGATCATCCCGAGCAAAGAGGCGTCCTGGGCGGCGGTGCGCGACAAATTGATCAACGGCAATCTCGATTTCGCCCATGCGCTTTACGGCATGATCTATGGCCTGCAAGCAGGCATCGGCGGCCCGCAAACGGATATGGCGGTATTGATGGGCCTGAACCAGAACGGACAGGGCATCACGTTGGCCAAGAAGTTGCACGAGGTGGGAGTCAGCGATGGCGCATCGCTGAAAAAAGCCATGGCGACACTGGGCCGGCCGCTGACTTTCGCGCAGACCTTCCCGACCGGCACACATGCCATGTGGCTTTATTACTGGCTGGCTGCCAACGGTATTCACCCTTTCAATGATGTCCGCGTGATTACCGTGCCCCCGCCGCAAATGGTGGCGAATATGATGATCGGCAATATGGATGGTTACTGTGTCGGCGAGCCCTGGAATGCGCGCGCGGTGATCGACAACATCGGTTTTACCGCGATTACCAGCCAGGAAATATGGCAGGACCATCCCGAGAAGGTGCTGGCTACGACCGCCCGCTTTGCGGATCAGTACCCGAATACGGCCCGCGCCGTGACAGCCGCCATTCTGGAGGCCAGCCGGTGGATCGACAGCTCGCCGGAGAATATGGAAAAAACCGCAAATGTGATTGCGGCCAAATCCTACGTGAACACACAGGTCGATGTCATCCTGGGCCGCATGCTTGGCAAATATGACAATGGGATCGGGCAGGTCGGGCAAAGCGCGCACCCCATGCGCTTCTATGGCGAGGGCGCGGCGACATTCCCGTACCTGAGCGACGGCATGTGGTTCCTGACCCAGCAAAAGCGCTGGGGGCTGCTCAAGTCGCATCCCGATTACCAGGCGCTGGCCCGCAAGGTGAACCGCATCGATATCTACAAAGCGGCGGCGCAAGCCAGCGGTTCGGCCTTGCCCGCCAGCGAGAACCGCAGCGCCACGCTGATCGACGGCGTGGTCTGGGATGGCGGCGATCCGGCCGCCTATGCCGACAATTTCGCGATTCACGCGTGAACAGGGAGATCGACATGCAAACAAATACGCTAACCATGCCCGCCGGCCAGCGACTGGCGGCCAGGGGCGCGGCATGGGCATCGCGGCTGGTTTACCCGTTGGCGGGCCTGGGCTTTGCCATTGCCTGCTGGGCACTGATCGCGGAAAAAATTCCCGGCATTCCCCAACCCTACGATACCTTGCTGTCGGCGCAGGCGCTGTTCCAGGACCCGTTCTACCGCAACGGCCCCAACGATGTCGGCATTGGCTGGAATGTGCTGGCGTCGCTGTGGCGGGTGGCGGTCGGCTTTGGCCTGGCCGCGCTGGTCGGCATTCCGGCGGGGTTCATGATCGGGCGCTATGCGCCCATCCGGCAGATGGCCTCGCCCATCATCAGTCTGCTGCGTCCGGTGTCGCCGCTGGCCTGGCTGCCGTTGGGCCTGCTGCTGTTCAAGGCGGCCGAGCCGGCCGCGATATGGGCGATTTTCATTTGTTCGATCTGGCCCATGATCGTCAATACCGCCGATGGCGTGGCCAGGGTGCCCGCGGATTATCTCAATGTGGCGCGTGTCCTGAACTTGTCCGAGCGCAAAGTGCTGACCCGGATCCTGCTGCCTTCGGTGCTGCCCTATGTGCTTACCGGCATCCGGCTTTCCATCGGCAC
Source organism: Advenella kashmirensis (assembly GCA_040395835.1). Taxonomy (GTDB): domain Bacteria; phylum Pseudomonadota; class Gammaproteobacteria; order Burkholderiales; family Burkholderiaceae_B; genus Advenella; species Advenella kashmirensis_B. Next base: position 23,937 of record JBEBPQ010000003.1, on the reverse strand, counting down.
CGCCTGGCTGGTGATTGTGGCCGCGGAGATGCTCACCGGTGGCACCGGTATCGGCTTCTGGCTATGGGATGAATGGAATAATCTCAATGTGCAACATATCATTATTGCAATTGTAATTATCGGACTGGTTGGCATGGCGCTTGAGGCCGCGCTGCTGGCCCTGGCCAAACGCTTTACCTTTGCCGAGGAATAGATCATGGAAAAATACGTCGCCGTGGAAGCGGTCAGCCAGATATTCGAGACAGGAAAAGGGCCGTTCACGGCGCTCAAGGATATCAATCTTGTGATTGCGAAAGGCCAGTTCGTGTCGCTGATCGGGCATTCGGGTTGCGGCAAATCCACGTTACTCAATTTGCTGGCGGGGTTGAACAAACCCAGCTCGGGCGTGCTGCTTTGCGATAACCGCGAGATCGCGGGCCCGGGTCCGGACCGGGCCGTCGTGTTTCAGAATCATTCGCTGCTGCCCTGGTATACGTGCTTTCAGAACGTCTATCTGGCCGTGGAGCGGGTTTTCGGCAAGAGCGAGAGCAAGGCGCGCTTGCGCGCACGCACCGAAGCGGCGCTGGAACTGGTGGATCTGGGCCACGCCAGTGGCAAGTACCCCAGGGAAATTTCCGGTGGCATGAAGCAGCGCGTGGGTATTGCCAGGGCGCTGGCCATGGAGCCGAAAGTGCTCCTGATGGACGAACCCTTCGGCGCGCTGGATGCGTTGACGCGCGCCCATCTGCAGGATGCATTGCTGCGGATCGTTAAAACGACGCAGAGCACGGTGGTGATGGTGACGCACGATGTGGACGAGGCGGTCCTGCTGTCGGACAGAATCGTCATGCTGACCAATGGTCCGGCGGCCACGATAGGCGAGATGCTTGAGGTTAGGCTGCCGGTACGCCGCGACCGCGTGGCGCTTTCCTCCGATCCCCGCTATCTGCAGTACCGGGCATCTGTGATGGCGTTCTTGCACCAGCGCTACGCCAACCCCGAGCAGGCGAACCGGCTCGCATTGGTGGCCTCGGCGAACACCGGGCAAGCCCCGGCGCGCGGCGCCAGCGTTGCCTGAGCGATCAGGCACCACGGCAGATGAACGGAACCGGCGCGAAGCGAACCCGCGCGAGAGGAAACAGGCAAAGGCATGTCGATAAGATGGCAATCGATTATCGATAAGGCATTGGCGAGACTCAACAAGTATCGATGAGGCAAGGTATGAAAAAACGAAAATTGGTATTGGTCGGCAATGGCATGGCGGGCGTCAGGACCATCGAGGAACTGCTCAAGCTCGATCCCGATCTCTATGACATCACCATTATCGGCAGCGAACCCTATCCCAATTACAACCGGATTCTGCTGTCTCCGGTACTGACCGGCGAACAGACGATCAAGGATATTATTCTCAACGATACCTCTTGGTATGAAAGCAATGGGATTTCCCTGCTGATGAACCAGGAGGTGACGCGTATCGACCGGCTGCGCAGGCGGATCGCCACGCGGGACGGGACGGTCGTGCCCTACGATCGCTTGCTGCTGGCCACGGGTTCCACGCCGCTCATGCTGCCGGTCCCCGGCAATGCGCTGAAGGGCGTCGTAACCTTCCGCGATATCCGCGATGTGAATCTGATGATCGAAGCGGCTGGCCGGCAGCAGCATGCCATCGTGATCGGCGGCGGGTTGCTGGGATTGGAAGCGGCCAACGGCCTGTCGGTGCGCGGTATGCAGGTGACGGTGGTGCACCTGGGCAGTTCGCTGTTGGATCGCCAGTTGGATACGCAGGCGGCCACCATGCTGCGTCGCAGCCTGGAGGCCCGCGGCCTGAATTTCCTGATGGAGCATCAGACCAGCGAAATCCTGGGCAACGCGCAAGGCGAAGTGACCGGCGTCCGATTTGGCGACGGGCAGGAGGTGCCAGCCGATCTGGTCGTCATGGCGGTCGGGATTCGCCCCAATGTCGCACTGGCCGCCAGCGCCGGACTGCATGTGGATCGCGGCGTGGTGGTTTCCGATACGATGCAGACTTATGATCCGTGCATCTATGCGGTGGGTGAATGTGTCAGCCATCGCGGCATGGCCTACGGACTGGTGGCGCCGCTGTTCGAGCAGGCCAAAGTGGCGGCCAATCATCTGGCCATGCACGGCATCGCGCGCTATGAAGGTAGCGTGACCTCCACCAAGCTGAAGGTCACGGGTATTGATGTCTTTTCCGCGGGAGACTTCCTTGGGGGAGATAATACAGAATGCATTACGCTCGCGGATCCGGACGGCGGGTTGTACAAAAAGCTGGTGGTGCGCGACGATAAGCTGATCGGCGCCTGCCTCTATGGCGATACCGCGGACGGCGCCTGGTATTTCCGGCTCATCCGGGAAGGCAAGTCCGTTGGGCAGATTCGCGACCATCTGATGTTCGGCGAAGGCGCCGTGGGCGATACCGGACACGCCGGCGAAAACAAGGTGGCCGGCATGCAGGACAGCGCCGAGGTATGCGGCTGCAATGGCGTATGCAAGGGAACCATCGTCAAGGCGATTCGGGAGCAGGGCCTGTTCACGGTGGACGATATCAAGAAGCACACCAAAGCCGCCAGCTCTTGCGGTTCGTGCACCGGGTTGGTGGAACAGATTCTGATCAATTGCGTTGGCGGCGCCGCCGACGTCAAGCCAAAATCGGCCAAGCCGGTTTGCGGTTGCACGGACCTGACGCACGGACAGGTGCGCCAGGCGATTCGGGAGCATCACTTGGTGACGATTGGCAAGGCCATGCATTTCATGGCGTGGCGCACCAGCGACGGTTGCGCGACATGCCGGCCCGCGCTGAACTACTATCTGCTGTCCACCTGGCCCGGCGAAGCCAGGGATGAAGGGGCATCGCGCCTGGCCAACGAGCGCATGCATGCCAATATCCAGAAAGACGGCACCTATTCGGTGGTGCCCAGGATGTGGGGCGGAGTGACTAATCCGGCCGAACTGCGTCGCATCGCCGATGTCGCAGACAAATACGCCATCCCAATGGTCAAGGTGACGGGCGGGCAGCGCATCGATTTGCTGGGGGTGCGCAAGGAGGACTTGACCCATGTCTGGAAAGACCTGGATATGCCCTCGGGACATGCCTACGGCAAAAGCCTGCGGACTGTGAAGACTTGCGTGGGCAGCGAGTTTTGCCGTTTCGGCACGCAGGACTCCACCGCCATGGGGGTCGCGCTGGAAAAAGACCTGGTCGGCATGTGGAGCCCGCATAAAGTCAAGTTGGCGGTTTCGGGCTGCCCGCGCAACTGCGCGGAATCGGGCATCAAGGATGTGGGCATTATCGCCGTCGAATCCGGCTGGGAAATCTATGTGGGGGGCAATGGCGGCATCAAAACCGAGGTGGCGCAGTTCTTCGCCAAAGTCGCCAGCCACGAAGCAGTGCTCGAATATGCCGGCGCTTTTTTGCAGTTGTATCGCGAGGAGGCCTTTTACCTGGAGCGTACCGTGCACTACCTGGCGCGGGTCGGCCTGGAGCATGCCAAATCAAAAGTGATCGATGATGCGCAAAACCGCAAGCAATTGTATGAACGCCTGCACTTTGCCTTGTCGTTCGAGCAGGACCCATGGCAGGAGCGCATTGAAAAACGCACCCTGGCGCCGGAACTGGAAACCTTTAACCTTCCTCTTTAAGACTGCGAGATTGATCATGAATGCAACCATGCAATGGACGGCCGTCTGCCCGGCCGACGAGATACCGGCACAGGGCGCGCGCGTGCTGCGCCGGCCGGACGGTGAAGATATCGCGGTTTTCAGAAATATCGAAGGCCATGTCTTTGCCGTGCATGACCGATGCCCGCACAAAGGCGGCCCCTTGTCGGCCGGCCTGGTCCACGGCGCCGCAGTGACCTGCCCCTTGCATGGCATGGTAATTGACCTGGCCACGGGCCAGGCGCAAGCGCCCGATGAAGGTTGCGTGCGCACTATTCCGGTCAAGGTGGAAAACGGGCATGTCTGCCTTGCCCTGGGCGAAGGAGCTTGACGGCATGGATACGCCAATTGCGCTGGCGTCCGGGCCTGCCGCAGAGACACGGGTAACCTCCACCGTGTGCTGCTATTGCGGCACTGGTTGCGGGGTTAACGTGCACAGCCGGGGGCAGCGGATTGTCGCGGTGCAAGGTGATCCGCTGCATCCGGCCAACCGGGGGCAGCTTTGCAGCAAGGGCAGGGCGCTGGGGGATACGGTGCGCAGCGATGCGGTGCGGCTGCTGCATGCCCGGCTGCGGGCCGACCGGGTTTCGCCCTTGCGGCAGGTTTCGATGCGAGAAGCCCTGGACCAGGCCGCCGAGGTTGTTTGCGGCGCCGTGTCCGACTATGGTCCCGACGCCGTCGGATTCTATTTATCCGGCCAGTTGCTGACCGAAGACTATGCCATTTTCAACAAGATGGTGCGGGCCCTGGTGGGTACCAACAACATCGACACCAATTCCCGACTGTGCATGTCCAGCGCCGTGACCGGCTATAAGATGACTCTGGGCGCCGACGCCCCGCCTGCCTGTTATGAAGACCTCGAATTGGCCGACACCGTGCTGATCGCCGGCTCCAACATGGCCTACGCGCATCCGGTGTTGTTCCAGCGTCTGCTGAAAGCCAGGCAGGCGCGGCGACACGGGAAACTGATCGTGATCGATCCGCGCAAGACCGACACGGCGCAGGCCGCCGATCTGCATCTGGCGATTCTTCCCGGCACCGATGTGGCGCTGTTTCACGCCATGCTCAATATCATGGTGTGGGAAGGCTGGCTGGATGCGCAATATATTGCCGCCCACACCGAAGGGTTCGATGCGGTGAAGTCGCGGATCCGCGACTTCACGCCCGCGGCGGCGGCCGATGTTTGCGGCGTGCCGGCGGAGGATATTGTTACGGCCGCCCGTTGGTTCGCGCTAAGCCCGGCATCCCTGTCGCTGTATACCATGGGACTGAACCAATCCAGTAGCGGCACCGCCAAGAATATGTCGTTGATCCATCTGCATCTGGCGGCGGGGCAGATCGGGCGTCCCGGCACCGGCCCGTTCTCGCTCACGGGGCAACCCAATGCCATGGGTGGGCGCGAGGCCGGTGCCATGGCAACCTTGCTGCCAGGCCATCGCGAGCCGAGCAATCCGGCGCACCGCGCCGAGGTTGCTGCGCTGTGGGGCGTCGATGCCCTGCCCGGGGCGCCGGGGCTGCCTGCCATTGCCATGTTTGACGCTGTGCTGGAAGGTAAAGTCAAGGTCTTGTGGATTGCAGCAACCAATCCGGCGCAGTCCCTGCCAGACCAGGACAAGGTGCGGCGCGCGTTGCGCAAGGCCGATTACGTGATTGTGCAGGAAGCCTACAGTGATGCGGAGACCCTGGCCTTTGCCGATCTCGTCCTGCCGGCCGCGACCTGGCCCGAAAAGTCGGGCACGGTCACCAATTCGGAACGGTGTATCAGTCGGGTGCGGGCCGCCATCGCGCCGCCCGGCGATGCCATGGCGGACTGGAAAATCGTGCAGCAAGTGGCCCTGCGGATTGCCGCCAGGATGGCGCCGGAAAAAGCCGCCCTGTTCGACTATGTCGATGAGGCCGCGGTATTTGCCGAGCATGCGCGTCTTACCGCGCAGCGCGATCTGGACTACAGCAGGCTGGACTATGCGGAACTGGAGCGCGGCGGGCCGGTGCAATGGCCATTCGCCGGGCAGGGCACCGCCAGGCTATATGCGGATGGGCGCTTTGCCACGGCGTCGGGCAAAGCGCGCTTTGCCGACGTGGGATTCACGTCGCCGGCGGAAAGCATCAGCGCCCACTATCCCTTGCGCCTGACCACGGGCCGGCTGCGGGATCACTGGCACACCATGACGCGCACCGCCTTATCGCGGACGCTCATCCAGCATGTGGAGGAACCGGCGATTCATTTGCATCCGGCGGATATGGCACGCTATCGGGTGACCGCCGACGGACTGGTCAAGGTGAAATCCAAGCGCGGTCAGTTGATTCTCTCCGTCCAACCCGATAGCTCGCTGCGTCCCGGTTGCGCTTTTCTGCCCATGCACTGGGGGAGCCGGTTCTTTGCCGGCAATGGCATCAATACGCTTACCCATGGCGAGGTTGATCCGTATTCCTGCCAACCAGAGCTCAAGCATTGCGTGGTGGCCGTTGCGCCGTTCACGCCCGCATGGCAGGCGGTAGCCGTGTTGCGGGGTGATGCAGCACAATCGCAGCGCCGCCTGGCACACTGGTTGAGCCGTTTTCCGTATGCCGTGGCTGTGCCGGTGGCAACCGGCGGCGGCGGGCTGCGCTTGCGTCTGGCGGCCACCGCCGTGCCCGAGTCCGCGACGCTGCAGGCGTTGCTTGGCGATCTGGATATCGCGCAGGCCGATGTCGCGTTCGATGATCCGGCCCGGGGCATTTATCGTCGCGTACGCTGTCCGGCCGGCAAAGTGACGGTGTACTTTCTGTCGGGCACGCAGGTGCAGGCGGAGCCGGCGCTCAATGCATGGCTGGATCAGGGGCAACGGCCCGAGCCGCTGATGCCGGTGCTACTGGGGCAGTCCGCGACACAATCCAGAAGCCGCACCATTTGCGCCTGCAACGGCGTCAGCGATACCGCGATAATCGCGGGGATTCGCAACGGCATGGACTTGCCGGCGCTGAAGCGGGAACTCAATTGCGGGACAGGCTGCGGTTCCTGTGTCGCGGAAATCAATCGCATGCTGGTTCGCTATGCGCAGCAGGAGGCTTCATCATGATTCCCATCGATAATCCCATGACACCGGGCCGCGCAGGCAAGGTGTGGCTGGTTGGCGCGGGGCCGGGCGACGCCGAGCTATTGACGCTCAAGGCGTATCGCGTCCTGCTGAACGCCGATGTCTGGCTGGTGGACGACCTGGTTGGCGAGGATATCCTGGCCTTGGCGCCAACCCGTGCAAGGGTGATCGCCGTTGGCAAGCGTGGCGGCTGCCCGTCTACCGACCAGGCATTCATCCTGCGGCTGATGGCGCGCTACGCGCGCAGCGGCATGCAAGTGGCGCGGGTAAAGGGGGGCGACCCCTTCATCTTCGGCCGTGGCGGCGAGGAATTGGCCTGGCTGCACGGGCAGGGCATCGCCGCGGAGGCGGTGGCCGGCCTGACGGCGGGGCTGGCGGCCGCCAGCGCGCTGGGGTTGCCGCTGACGCATCGGGAAGTGGCGCGCGGCGTGGCGTTCGTAACCGCCCACACCGCCGACGGCAGCGAGCCCGGCTGGACTGCGCTGGCCACCAGCGGCGTAACCGTGGTTTGTTACATGGGGATGAGTCGCAATGAGCAAGTGCGCCAGCGCATGTTGGCCTCGGGCTTCGCGCCGGATTTGCCGGTGGCGGTGGTGGAGCGGGTATCCTGTCGCAATGAGCGCTGCCTGGTGACCACGCTGGCCGATATGTCCGCTGACATTCGCGCGACGGGGCTAGGCAGCCCGGCCTTGCTGATCGTGGGGCGCGCGGTGGCATGTCGCAGCCGGGGGATGGCAGGGCAGCAGACCAGCGCCTTGCCGCAGGAAGCCATGGATACCGCCGCCTCATGCCAAGGGGCGCCTGGCTTGTCTGCCCGCAGCGGCCATGGACAGTTGACCGCTGCAGGCGGGCAAGCACGCGACCCCGGCGGCTGCGGCGCCATGATCGGCTAGCGGGCCTCCGCGAGATAGGCGAGGTAGTCGGTGGTGCCGCGGCGCAGCGCCGGCTGGTTGAACTGGTAGTCTTCGCCGGGCTCGTCCTCGAATCCGTACATGGCAAAGAACGGCTGGTAATCGGCGCCCACATATTTGGCCGTAATCTCGAACGGCCGGAGGATATCCGCCAGGCTGTACCGGTACCGGCCCTGTGCTGAATAATCATGTTCGCGCACGCCGGCGGAAACGGCCAGCGCCAGCTTGCGCCCGCGCATTTTGTGCCCGCTTTTCGAGCCATAGGCCCAGCCATAGACAAAAACATCGTCCAGCCATTTCTTCAACAGGGGCGGACAATTGAACCAGAATATGGGAAATTGCAAGACAACCTTGTCATGCGCCTCGATCAGCGCCTGTTCGCGGGCCACGTCGAATTGCCAGTCGGGGTATGTGCCGTAAAGATCATGCACGGTGTACAGATTGGGGTGTTTTTTCAGTTCCTCGATCCAGGCTTTGTTGACCCGGGAATTTTCCAGATCGGGATGAGCAACGACGATCAATGTTTTCATTTCAAGCGATCCATGTTGAGTTGTGACGCTATCATGATAGCGATGATAGAAAAAAAAGAAAGTACGCACAATAACGTTATATACTTACCTGAAAGATAGTATAAATAACGCTACGTCAACGAGGATGGCATCGATGAATACCACACTTCCAGCTCCTGGAGAGCAGCCCAGTTGCTTTGCCATGGCGGTTCCCCTGGAAGAGACTGGCTTCGGTTACACGCTGGCGCGGGTCAGCGGCAAGTATAAGATGACGATCATGTACTGGTTGTCCGAATACAAGCCAGTGCTCAGGTTCAATGAGTTGCAGCGTTGCATAGGCACGATTTCCTACAAGACGCTGAGCAGCACGCTAAAGGAAATGGAACGCGATGGGCTGGTCGTTCGCAAGGAGTACCCGCAAATCCCGCCCAAGGTCGAATACAGCCTGTCGGAACGGGGACAGTCGCTGTTGCCGGTGATTAATCTGATGTGCACTTGGGGCGAGGCGCAACTGGCGCAACAAAGCGACAGGGCTTGAGTCTTACCTGCGTCGGGACAGGGCCCAAAAAAGCAAACCCCGCCGATTGGCGGGGTTTGCCGTGGTCGCAGCGATTGGCGGCGTCAGGTCTTGTGGTACAGATTGGCGCCTTTCTTCATGAATTCGATCGACTTTTCCTGCATGCCCTGCTGCAGGGCCCTGTCCGCGGAGACGCCTTGCTGCTGGGCATATTCGCGCACGTCCTGCGTAATCTTCATGCTGCAGAAATGCGGGCCGCACATGGAACAGAAGTGCGCAACCTTCATTGAGTCCTTGGGCAGGGTTTCATCGTGGAATTCCTTGGCGGTATCCGGATCCAGGCCCAGGTTGAATTGGTCGTCCCAGCGGAACTCGAAGCGCGCCTTGGACAGCGCATTGTCGCGTATCGCGGCACCGGGATGCCCCTTGGCCAGATCGGCCGCGTGCGCGGCGATCTTGTACGTAATGATGCCATCCTTGACATCTTTCTTGTTCGGCAGGCCCAGGTGCTCCTTGGGTGTGACATAGCACAGCATGGCGGTGCCGTACCAACCAATCAGGGCCGCGCCAATGCCGGATGTGATATGGTCGTAGCCTGGGGCAATGTCGGTCGTCAATGGGCCGAGCGTGTAGAAGGGCGCCTCGTCGCAATGCTCCAGTTGCAGCTCCATATTCTCCTTGATCATTTGCATGGGAACATGGCCCGGGCCTTCGATCATGACCTGCACATCATGCTTCCAGGCGATCTTCGTCAGCTCGCCCAGGGTCTTGAGTTCGGCAAATTGCGCTTCGTCGTTGGCGTCGTAGCCGGAACCGGGTCGCAGGCCATCGCCCAGCGAGAAGCTGACATCATAGGCCTTCATGATGTCGCAAATATCCTCGAAATGCGTATACAGGAAGCTTTCCTCGTGGTGGGCAAGGCACCATTTGGCCATGATAGAGCCGCCGCGCGATACGATGCCGGTCATGCGGTCGGCGGTCATGGGGATGAAGGGCAGGCGCACGCCGGCGTGAATGGTGAAATAGTCCACGCCCTGCTCGGCCTGCTCGATCAGCGTGTCGCGGAAAATTTCCCAGGTCAATTCTTCGGCCTTGCCGTCCACTTTTTCCAGGGCCTGGTAGATCGGCACGGTGCCGATGGGCACGGGGGAGTTGCGAATGATCCATTCGCGTGTTTCATGAATGTGCTTGCCGGTAGACAGGTCCATGACGGTATCGCCGCCCCAGCGGATGCCCCAGGTCATTTTCTCGACTTCCTCGTTGATGCTGGAGCCCAGGGCGGAGTTGCCGATATTGGCATTGATCTTGACCAGGAAATTGCGGCCGATGGCCATCGGCTCGATTTCCGGGTGATTGATGTTGGCAGGGATGATCGCCCGGCCGCGCGCCACTTCATCACGCACGAATTCCGGTGTGATGCGCGTGGGGATGGCGGCGCCGAAAGATTGGCCGGGATGCTGGCGCATGATGCGTGCCGCCAGCTTTTCTCCTTCGGGCCCGCTTTCACGCACGCTCTGTATGTACTGTTCAATGCGCACGTTTTCGCGGATGGCGACGAATTCCATTTCAGGCGTAATAATTCCCTGGCGGGCGTAATGCATCTGCGTGACATTGCGGCCGGCCAGCGCGCGGCGCGGTGGACGCTGCAGCTCGAAGCGCATGGCCGTCAATTTCGGATCGTTCAGGCGTTCCTTGCCGTAGTCGCTGGTCGGACCTGCCAGCATTTCCGTATCCTTGCGTTCGTCGATCCAGGCGCGGCGCAGCTCGGGCAGGCCCTTGCGGATATCGATCTGGACCTGCGGATCGGTGTACGGGCCGCTGGTGTCATAAACGGTGATAGGAGGATTTTTTTCCCCGCCGAAAAGCGTCGGCGTGTCATCCTGGCTGATTTCCCGGAAAGGAACGCGGATATCGGGCCGCGAGCCTTGCTCATAGATTTTGCGGGAACGGGGTAGGGACTGGATGGCTGCGGAATCGACCTGGGCGGTGGCTGCCAGGAATTTTGGGTTTGCGCTCATGGTTGCTCCAATGGAAACTGAACTTGGAGCCGATATAAGGGATAGCCTTCGTGTACACGAATGATCTCCCAGCATCGGCATTATCCGTACTGGTACAAAGGGACTCTCTCAACCGCGCCCGAAAAGGCGCAGTACCCCTGCTTGAATCATGAAGTATAGGTGCTTATCTGAGTCCAGACAAGCAAAACCGATGGGTCCAGATATTAAATTACGCAGGCATTGTCTTGCTGCAGTGCGGCAACCTCGCCGATGATGAACAACGCTGGCGCGATTGCCGTCCCGGCCAGCGACTCCAGGTCCGATAGCGCGCCAACGGCGGTTTTTTGCGTGCTGCGCGTGGCGTGGCTGATGACCGCGACCGGCGTGTCGGGTGAGCGGCCTCGTTGCGTGAGCTCGCGGCTCAGCCTGCCGGCATTGACTGTTCCCATGTAGACCACCACAGTCTGCCGAGCCCGCGACAGCGTATCCCAGTCGATGACATTCTCGTTGCGACAGGTATGGCCGGTGACGAAGACCACGGATTGGGCGTAGTCCCGGTGCGTCAGCGGTATGCCGGCGCTGGCCGACGCGCCCAGGGCTGCGGTAATGCCGGGGATGGCGCGACAGGCAATGCCTTGCCCGGTGACGGCCAGCATTTCCTCGCCGCCACGCCCGAAGATGAAGGGATCGCCTCCTTTGAGGCGCACCACGCGCAAGCCCTTGCGGGCATGTGCAATCAACAGGGCATTGATTTCATCCTGTGGGACCGAGTGATGGCCGCCGCGCTTGCCCACCGAGACGCGTTCCGCATCGCGGCGGATCAGCGCCAGTATCTCATCTGAAATAAGCGCGTCGTGAAAGACAATATCCGCATGCTGGATGGCCTGCAGCGCGTTCAGCGTGAGTAGGCCCGGGTCTCCCGGGCCGGCGCCCACTAGCGTGACTTCTCCCGTGCGGATTACGCCATCGTTTAATTGTGCTTGCAGGATCGCTTCGGCGGCTTCTGTATCGCCTGCTTGGGCGGCGCTGGCAAAGCGTCCGGCGAACAGATTTTCCCAGAAGCGTCGTCTCTCGGTCAGGGAGCGCAGTTGGGTCTTGACCGTTTCGCGCCAGCGACCGGCTATGCTTGCCATATTGCCCAGCTTTTGCGGAATAAGGGTTTCCAGTTGTTGGCGCAGTTGCCGAATCAGGACCGGCGCGGTGCCATTGCTGCTGATTGCGATCTGCACCGGGGAGCGATCGATGATGGACGGCACGATATAAGAGCAAAGGGCTGGATTGTCCACCACATTGACCAGTTTGTGGCGTGCCTCTGCGGCTTCGTATACTGCCTGGTTCGTGGCCTGACTGTCGGTGGCCGCCACGGCCAGGAATACATCGTCCAGTTGCTCGGCCGCGAACAGCGGCGCGCGCAGCGCAAGCTTGCCATCGTCCACCCATGAGCGCAATTGCGGCGTTAGCGCCGGCGCAACCAGGTCAATGCGGGCACCGGCTTCCAGCAGGGCGTGCGCCTTGCGTTCAGCCACCGTGCCGCCGCCGACGACAAGCACTTTGCGGCCATTCAGATTGGCAAAAAGGGGAAAGGTTTGCATACGAACAGGGGGGTTATATATTTATAACAAGTGTAATCGTAGCGTTTTTGCAAATAATTAAAAAATATATATACGCTTATAGCTTAATACTGTTTGTTATAAGTCGTTTGTTATAAGTCTGTGGCGCGCCAGTCGCAGGGTTATATATTCAAACGTAATTAAGACATGACATATCTGTCGTTCCTGCGGTGCATGATCGTTGCTAGCATAAAAGCCATATTAAAAAGCCAATATATCTAATAGCGGCAAGTCGCGTGCCGGCATGAATTCATGTCGTCGGTACAGGCACCGGCATTGTACGCACGCAGGGAAAATACAACGATGAGTTATCCTCCTTTTTCGGGCCTGCCGATCAATTCGGAGGCTTTATCTGAATTGCAGAAGAACCTTTCGGGTTTGAATCAATTGCAGACAGCCTGGTTGTCGGGTTATTTATGGGCGCGCAGCCAGCAAATGGATACGCTTGCGCCCGTCTCGGCGGCTGCCGCCGGTTCCACGCAGGCAAGCGAGCCTGTCACGCCTGTGCTGGTGTTGTCAGCCTCGCAAACCGGCAATGCGCGCCGCGTGGCGCAATCGCTACACGAGAAATTGCAGGCCGCGGGTGTCACCGCGGTATTCAAGAACGCCGGCGACTACAAGAGCCGGCAACTGGCTTCTGAGCGATTGGTGCTGATCGTGGCTTCCACGCAAGGCGACGGCGAGCCGCCGGAAGAGGCCCTGACCCTGCACAAGGCGTTGTTCGGGAAAAAACCGCCGGAAGTCAAATCATTGCAATATGCGGTATTGGCGCTTGGCGACAGTTCCTATCCTGATTTCTGCCAAGTGGGCAAGGATTTCGATGGAAAACTGGCGGATTTGGGCGCGACACGGCTATTCGAGCGCGTCGATTGCGACCTGGACTACCAGGCAACCGCTGACGCATGGGTTGAGAAAACCGTCGCCTATCTGCTTGAGCATGAAAGCCGCTCGGGCGCGTCCGATGGCGCGGCCACGGGTAGCGTGAGCGCATTGGTGAATGAGCCGCAGGTCTACGAGCAAATTTATACTCGCGACAAACCGTATACGGCCACATTGCTGACCAACCAGAAAATCACCAGCCGCGATGCCGGCAAGGACGTGCGCCATCTGGAGTTTGATCTGGGTGACTCCGGTATCCGCTACCAGCCTGGCGATTCGCTGGGTATCTGGTTTCGCAACGATACGGCACTGGTCGAGAGCGTACTTGGCAGCGCCAGTCTGGACGGCAGCGAAACCATCAGCATTAGCGGCAACCCGCCAATCTCGATACGGTATGCGTTGATCCACCACTTGGAAATTACCCAGAACACGCCGGCCTTTGTCAAGGGATATGCCCAAATCACGCAGGACAGTACGCTGCTGGCGCTGGTCGAGGATGCCAAGGCGCTGCAGGACTATATCGACGCCACGCCGATTGATGCCGTGCTCAGGCAAGTGCCGCATGCCCTGACCGCGGAGCAATTGCAGGGCCTGCTGCGACCCCTGACGCCCCGGCTGTATTCGATTGCTTCCGCGCAGGAAGAGGTTGGCGAGGAAGTGCATATCACCGTGGGCCTTGTCGAGTATGAGCATGACGGCAGGCAATACCAGGGCGGGGCCTCGGGGTTTCTCGCCCATCGCCTGGAAAGTGGCGACGAGATCGGGATTTTCATCGAGCCGTCCGGACATTTCCGCTTGCCCGCCGATCCGCAGGTGCCGGTCATCATGATTGGCGCGGGCACGGGTATTGCGCCATTTCGCGCATTCATGCAGAAGCGGGATGCCGATGACGCCGAAGGCAGGAACTGGCTGGTATTCGGTAATCAATCATTCAAGGACGATTTTCTTTATCAGCTCGAGTGGCAGCAATTGGCCAAGTCGGACCGTCTATCCCGGGTCAGCTTCGCCTGGTCGCGCGATCAGGCGGAAAAAGTATACGTACAGCATAAGCTGGAGCAGGAAGCCGATGAAATCTGGGCATGGTTGCGGCAAGGCGCGCATGTGTATGTGTGTGGCGATGCCAGCCGCATGGCCAAAGCCGTGGATGCCGCCTTGCTCGCGGTGATCCGGCAGGCAGGCGGATTGAACGAGGATGATGCCGACGCCTACCTGGATGAACTGCGCGAGTCGCATCGCTATCAGCGCGACGTATATTGAGGATTTGAGTATCATGAGTCAGAACAATGCGCCGGCAGGCAAGCTGTCGGATAATGAGCGCCAGAAAGGCAATAGCCGCTATTTGCGCGGTACGATTACCCAGGATCTGCAGGATCCGCTGACCGGCGGTTTTCGCGGCGACAATTTCAATCTCATCCGCTTTCATGGCATGTATGAGCAGGATGATCGCGATATCCGGGCCGAGCGCGTGGCCCAGAAGCTGGAACCGCTGAAGAATGTCATGTTGCGCTGTCGCATGCCGGGCGGGGTGATCACGCCGGCGCAATGGCTGGGCATTGACGAGTTTGCCACTTCGCATACGATGTACGGCAGCATTCGCATCACCAATCGCCAGACTTTTCAATACCACGGGGTACTCAAGCCGAATATCAAGCCGGTGCACAAGTGGTTGCATCAGCTTGGGCTGGATTCGATCGCGACGGCTGGCGATGTCAATCGTAATGTGCTTTGCACGTCCAATCCCGTCGAATCACAATTGCATATCGAGGCATGGGAGTGGGCCAAGAAGATCTCCGAACATTTGCTGCCCAAGACGCAAGCCTATGCTGAGATTTGGCTGGATGGAGAGAAAATCCAGTCCACGGACACCGATGATCTGGAGCCGATCCTGGGCAAGAGTTATTTGCCGCGCAAGTTCAAGACCACTGTGGTAGTGCCGCCGCAGAACGATGTGGATTTGCATGCCAACGACTTGAATTTCGTGGCGATCCAGGAAAACGGCAAGCTGATTGGTTTCAATGTGCTGATCGGCGGCGGGCTATCGATGGAACACGGCAATACCGCGACGTTCCCGACGACGGCCTATGAATTTGGCTATATTCCACTGGAAAAAACGCTGGACACCGCTGCCGCCGTCGTGATGGCGCAGCGCGATCTGGGCAATCGCAGCGATCGCAAGGCGGCCAAGACGCGCTATACGATTTTGCGCTTGGGCCTGGAAACATTCAAGCAGGAAGTGGAAAAACGCATGGGTTTCGCGTTCGAGGCGATTCGTCCCTACGCGTTCACTGACAGGGGAGATCGTATCGGCTGGGTGCATGGCGTGGACAAAAATTGGCACCTGACGCTTTTTATCGAAAACGGCCGCGTGCTCGATTACCCGGGACGTCCGTTAAAGACCGGATTGCGGGAAATCGCGAAGATCCATAAAGGCGACTTCCGCCTGACCGCGAACCAGAATCTGATCGTGGCCAATGTCGCGCCAGAAGACAAAGCGCGCATTGATGCATTGGCGCGCGATCACGGCTTGATCGATGACAGGGTTACGGTGCAACGGCATCACTCCATGGCTTGCGTCGCCTTGCCGACCTGTCCGCTCGCGATGGCCGAAGCCGAGCGCTTCCTGCCGTCGTTCGTCGATCAGATCGACCAGATCATGGGTAAGCACGGCGTGGGCGACGAGTTTATCGTCACTCGGATAACGGGTTGTCCCAATGGCTGCGGCCGCGCCATGCTCGCGGAGATCGGCCTGGTCGGCAAGGCGGTCGGCCGCTATAATTTGCATTTGGGCGGCAACCGGATCGGCACCAGGATTCCCCGCTTGTACAAGGAAAACATTACCGAGCCGGAAATCCTTGCCATACTGGATGAGCAGATTGGCCGGTGGGCAAGCGAGCGCGAGTCGCAAGAGGGCTTTGGCGACTTCCTGATCCGCAGCGGTTTTATCAAGCCTGTGGTCAATCCATCAGTGGACTTTCACGATGCGAGCAAAGTCCCCGCCTGATTGCGACGGTGCTGTGGGTTGGCTTCTCGAGATCGCGGGACTCTTGCCTGGATAGGACGCAAATGGCATTGCCACGCAGCCGCCTATGGCGCGGCCCCGTTCTCAATGGCGGCCAGCGGTGTTCGGCATGCGCTGAACACCACCGAATCCGCTGCGGACTACGCTAGCATGCCTGATAGGGCGGGTAGGCGCTTAGCCTTGCGCGTCGATGCCAGTTCAACTATTGATTTAAAACGACAATTAAAACGCCAATTAAAACGACGATTAAAGCATCGATAGTTTAAGGACCGGTTTCGTGCGCCGGTAGCGGCAGGCCGGTATCATGAGGTCAATATCGGCAGGCCGATATCGGGTGATATTGATAGGCCATGTTTAAAAGCCGATATTGAAAACGCCATTCTGTGGCTGCTTGCCTCGGTAGCGAAAGGCCGGCTTCCGGGGTTCTCAGCGAGCCCCGGGGTGCAGCCGTTGCGCTGTCGGCGAGCCTGCCTGTATTGCAGATACGATTCAGACGCTTTTGAGGTAGCTCTTGATGTAAGAGAGCAGTTCCTTGCGTTGTTTGCCTGTAAGGGCAACCAGCGCTGCGGATTCCTTTTGCGTCAGCGGCTTGAGCAGGGCTTCGCGGGCGGCGATTTCCGGAGAGACATATTTGTTTTCCGGAAGAATGGGCAGGGTGCCGTTGATCAGCCAGTCGGAATTGACGCCGAAAAAGACAGCGAGACGGCTGACGATTTGCGCCGATGGGCTGATTTTCCGATTCCCCATTTCATAATTGGCGATCGTGCTTTGCGAGACCCCGAGTTCGAGAGCAAGCTCATTCTGGTTCAGGCCGTGGGAGATCTTACGCAGGTAATGCAGTCTCTCGGCGAAGCTGCCCAGCTTGGCTGCTGCACGAAGGTCTATTGTATTTTCATGGTATTTGCGGTTGGCCATTTAATGCTACCTAATTAGTGTTACAACTGGTAAAGACTAGCTCTCAATGATAGCTGTCTTTCACAATTTTTCTTTAACAATTATCACTTTTTGACGATTTATTAAGAAATTTTTTCGTTTCTTAACGTTTGTGTTGCTCGCATTGCTAGACAGCGGTCGTCAATTACGACTGCCATTTAGCTTGTGTTTCCGATTGCAATATCCGACCTTGGCGTGTCGCTGCCAAAAAAACGGAATATGCGTGCTGCAATATGTTCGTTCCGTGCTGCTTGTTACGCCGCCCGGGAGGCTGCGAAAGACGGCTGCGAGGGCGGCAACATTGCGATACCGGCCGCGCACCGGATATATATGGCGACTCAGGAACGATTGAGCAAGACCATATTGTTGCGATGAATGAGTTCTTCATCGCGGCAGGTGCCGAGGATGCTTTCAATTTCTCTTGTCGGCCGCCGCATAATGCGACGGGTATCGGCAGAAGAATAATTGACCAGACCCCTTGCGTACTCCCGCTGCTGCGAATCCGTACAGGCGACAACATCGCCGCGTTCGAATTCCCCGATCACATCGGTTACGCCGACTGCCAGCAGGCTCTTGCCGTGCTCGGTCAGCGCTTTTAGCGCGCCATCATCGAGCACCAGCCTGCCAGGCAGTCGAAGATGATCCGCCATCCATTGCTTGCGCGCCGATCGCATGGTGGCGCTGGCGCGCAATTCGGTACCGATGGCTTCACCGCGTCCCAGGCGCTCCAGCACCCGGGCTTCCCGGCCCGATGCAATGATGGTGGTGGCGCCGGTGGCCGCGGCGCGCTTGGCGGCCAGCACCTTGGTCAGCATGCCGCCGGTGCCAACATGGCTGCCGGCACCCCCCGCCATTTCCTGCAGGGCGGGATCGCCGGCGGTCGCCAGGTGTATGAAGCGAGCGTTCGGGTTATTGCGCGGATCGCTGTCATAAAGGCCCCGTTGGTCCGTGAGAATGACCAGGGCATCGGCCTCAATGAGGTTGCTGACCAGCGCCCCCAGTGTATCGTTGTCGCCAAGCCGGATTTCATCCGTGACCACGGTATCGTTTTCATTCACAATGGGAATGACGCCCAGCTCCAGCAACTTGAAAATCGCCGAGCGCGCGTTCAGGTACCGCAGCCGGTCCGCCAAATCCTCGTGCGTGAGCAGAATTTGCGCCGCGCGCATATTGTGCGCGGCAAAAGCCGATTCATAGGCCTGTACCAGGCCCATTTGCCCGACGGCGGCGGCCGCCTGCAGTTCATTCATTGCCTTGGGGCGGCTTTTCCATTGCAAGCGGGCCATGCCTTCGGCAATCGCGCCGCTGGAAACCAGAATGATTTGTTTGTTCTGCCGGCATAAGGCGGCGATCTGCGATGACCATTCGCCGATGGCCTGCAGGTCCAGACCCTGGCCATTATTGGTTACCAGCGATGAGCCGACCTTGACGACGATGCGTCGGGCGCCGGCTGCGGAAGAAACAAAATCACTCATGATCGGAAAGCCTTGCGATGGACAATGGATACGAATACGGTGCGGCTTATTGCCCCGGGTCGCTCAAATTGCGACGGGATTCGTCAAAACGCGGGTCCTCCGGCACATAAGTGCCGTCCTGTTTGTCCTGTTCCACCATTTCCCGGCTTTTTTCTTCGTCAAGATAATCCTGCAAGGCCCAGATCAGCGCCTGGGTGCCCTCTCCGGTAAGCGCTGAAATGGTATAGACCGGCCCGGTCCAGGCAAGTTCCTTGCACAGGCGATCCTGTACATCTTGCGGATTCTCCAGCATGTCCAGTTTGTTCAAGACCAGCCAGCGGGGCTTGGCGTAGAGGTCCGCATCGTAGCGCCGTAGTTCCTCGATGATCGCCTTGGCGTTGTGCACGGCCAGTTCCACTGGATCCTGGTCGGGATCCAGGCTTGAGACATCGATCAGGTGTAGCAGCACGCGGGTGCGCGAAAGGTGGCGCAGGAACAGGTGCCCCAGTCCCGCGCCTTCCGATGCGCCCTCTATCAGGCCCGGAATATCGGCCACGACAAAGCTGCGCGAAGGTGAAGTGCGTACCACGCCCAGGTTGGGGTGCAGTGTCGTGAAGGGATAATCGGCAATTTTGGGCTTGGCGTTGGAGATACGGGTGATCAGCGTGGATTTGCCGGCATTGGGCATGCCCAGCAAGCCGACGTCGGCGAGTACCTTGAGCTCAAGGCGCAGTTTTCTCTGTTCGCCTTCCTTGCCATAGGTAAATTGCCGTGGCGCCCGGTTGACGCTGGATTTGAAATGCAGGTTACCCATGCCGCCCTGGCCGCCTGCGGCCAGGGTCACCTGCATGCCGTGACGGGATAGATCGAACAGTTGCTCGCCTGATTCGGCGTCATGGATCACCGTGCCAACGGGAACGCGCAGGGTAATGTCGGGCGCAGCCGCGCCGTACTGGTCTGAGCCGCGTCCGTTTTCACCGTTTTTCGCCCGATGCAGGCGGGAATAGCGAAAGTCGATCAGGGTATTGATATTGCGGTCGGCTATGGCATAGATGCTGCCGCCCCGGCCCCCATCGCCGCCATCCGGCCCGCCTTTGGGAATGAATTTTTCGCGACGAAAACTCGCCGCTCCATTGCCGCCCTTGCCGGCAATGACTTCGATAGTCGCTTCGTCAACGAATTTCATGATGATTCCTGTCGCTAAATATAAATGCCGAGGCTGTTCCGCCGTGCGTTAACCCTTCCCGGCGCCAGGCAGGGCAGGGTTTTGCATAAAAAAAGCCGTTCACCTGTCGACAAGTGAACGGCACTGCATGCTATCCGGAAAAGGACTAGTCGGCCTTTGTGACGGAAACGGTATGCTTGTTGAGTGCGCCTTTGTGTGAGAAAGACACGCTGCCGTCTACCAGTGCGTACAGGGTGTGGTCTTTACCCATGCCAACGTTGGTGCCTGGGTGAAAGCGTGTGCCACGCTGACGAACAATGATTGAACCTGCCGGAATGGTTTGACCGCCGAACACTTTAACGCCAAGTCGTTTGGCTTCCGAGTCGCGGCCGTTGCGGGTTGAGCCGCCGCCTTTTTTCTGTGCCATGTTTAAGCTCCTGTGATGCTGTTAATGAACGGGCTGATCAAGCGCTGATGGCTTCGATAACGATTTGCGTGTAATTTTGGCGATGGCCTTGATGCTTTTGATAGTGCTTGCGACGGCGCATTTTGAAAATTTTCACTTTGTCGTGACGTCCATGTGCAAGAACTTTAGCCTTAACCACAGCGCCGGCAACCAAAGGTGCACCCACTACGAGTGATTCACCTTCGCCTACAGACAGAACCTGGTCCAGCGAGATTTCTTGCCCGATGTCAGCCGGTATCTGTTCTACCTTAAGTTTTTGACCTTCGGCAACACGATACTGTTTGCCTCCGGTTTTTATGACCGCGTACATATGGGTAACCTCAATAATATTGTTGGAATTAGCAAATTTCAGTGCTAAGCCCGCTATTTTACCCTGAAAATTTTTAAAAAGTCAAAAAAATCAATTGCTTGTTCGGAAATGAGGCAGCCTGGCCGCGCGCGATGCCGCAAAACTGTGGTATTTATGCCGTTGCGTCCATAGGATCTGTGGGGGAGGGGCCCTTGCCCCATTCGTCAGCCACCACGAAACCGCGATGTACTTCGCGATAGTACGGGGCGTCCTGGTCACAAGGCGGTTGCGTCGGCACCAGGGCCGTCACCAGCAGTCCAGGCCGGCCATGGCCCGCGCCCGCTTGCCCGTCGTCGGCGTCGAAATACGCGCGCAAGCGGGCAGCCAGGTCGGCGCTATCTTGCGTGTCGGCATGGGCTGCGTACTGCGGCGAGAGCCATTGCAGTCGCGGCACAATGCGCCAGCGCAGTGGGTCGCCTGCCGCCAGGCGCCGCATGAAAGCGCTGCGGGTCAGCCACCAGCCTTTTGCGTGGGCGGGGTTCAGTCTCAGGCGGGTCGCGGTGGCGGGTTCCTGGTAATCCTGCCAGCCGGCGCCCGCGAGCGGGTAGAAAAGCCAGCCCTTGAACAGCGCGGCTGCGGTGTCGGCGGCGACGCCTAGCGCCTGGGCCGCTTGCGGGTGGCGCGAAAGCGGGAGTTGCCGCTGGCTGAGCTTGGCGGCTTTCAGGGCCAGCGTATCGCGCTGCTGCAGGCCGACGAAGCGTTCGAGATGCGCCTGACCATCGTCGGGGCCGGGTAGGTAAAGATAGAGCTTGACGGCCAGTTCCCAGTGATGCACGCGGCCGCTTTGTTGGTCGCGCCAGACAAAATCGAGCTCGCCCAGGGTCGCGCGGCCGTTCTGCCTGGCCGCCGGGATCTGTTGGTGGATGGCCGTATGTTGCGCCAGCAGCTGAATGTCCGCTTGCGCCTGTAGTATCCGGGCCAGCAGCGCTTCGGCATACAGGCCCAGACGCCGGTATGAGGCGGGGAGGGTGTCTTGCAGGATTTGCGGATGGTGACGCTCCTGTTCCAACCAGGCTAGCAGCGCTTCTTTGATGGACGCCGGCCAGCGGGCGCAAGGCAGCGTGGTCGTTTCCGCAAGCAGATCAGGTGCCTGGACAAGCCAGTTGGCATCGCGCCAGACTTGTCCCGGGCTGCCCCGAGCCGACTCGGGGTCAGGAACGGTAGTCGGCGTTGATGCTGACGTACTCGTGCGAGAAATCGCAGGTGTAGACGGTTTCGGAGACATCGCCGCGTCCCAGTGATACGCGCACCAGGATTTCCTGTTGCTGCATAACGCGCTGCCCGTCTTCCTCGCTGTAGTCCGGGTTGCGTCCGCCATCCTTGGCGACCAGTACGTCGTCAAGCCACAGTCGCAGATTGCCCACGTTCAGGTCCTCGACGCCGGCATAGCCGATGGCGGCAAGAATCCGGCCCAGATTGGGGTCCGAGGCGTAAAAGGCGGTTTTGACGAGGGGGGAGTGGGCGATGGAGTAGGCAATTTTCAGGGCGGTTTCGCTGCTTTCGGCGTCCTCGACCTGGATGGTGATGAATTTGGTGGCGCCTTCGGCGTCACGCACGATTTTTTGCGCCAGTTCGCAGGCCACCGCGGTGAGCTCCGCTTTCAGGGTGTCATAGTGCGGGCTCTGGCTGTCCTCGATCTGGATGCCGCTTTGTCCCGTCGCGATGACAATGAAGGAGTCGTTGGTTGACGTGTCACCGTCGACCGTGATGCGGTTGAAGGAGCGGTTGGCCACTTCCTTGACCAGTTCCTTGAGCAGCGCTGGGGCGACCTCGGCATCGGTGGCGACAAACCCAAGCATGGTCGCCATGTTTGGCCGGATCATGCCGGCACCCTTGCTGACGCCGGTAATGGTGACCTTCCTGCCATCTAGTGTCAGCTGTCGCGAGCAAATCTTGGGCAGCGTGTCTGTGGTCATGATGCTGTGCGCCGCCTTGAGCCAGGCGTTGCGGTTGAGTGCGCGGATGCACTGGGGCAGCGTGGCCGTGATCTTGTCCACCGGCAGCGGCTCAAGGATGACGCCGGTCGAGAAGGGCAGGATTTCCTCTTCCAGCAGGCCCAGTTCCTTGGCCAGCACGCGACAGGTCTCAAAGGCGCGTTCCAGTCCGTCTGCGCCGGTGCCGGCATTGGCATTGCCTGTGTTGATGATAAGCGCGCGCATCGCGTTGGTCGCGGCCAGCCGCGACTCGCAGATTTGCACGGGCGCCGCGCGAAAGCGGTTGCGCGTGAAGACGCCGGCCACTGCCGTGCCGGGCGTGAATTTGAATAACGTGAGATCGTCTCTGCCGGGTTTCTTGATACCGGCCTGGGCAATACCAATTTCAACCCCCGCTACCGGGTAGATAGCAGACTCATCAGGTATGTTTAAGTTTACAGCCATACAGCTTCAACACCTTTACACATCATTATGGATAACCCTGAGTGTAGCTTTTTTTTATTTCACAATGAGAAAAATGGGGCTATCCAGAAAAATTTATCCGGATAGCCCGCCACGATGGGCGCGGGCGCCCGCGCGATTACAGCTTCGCGAAGGCTTTTTCGGCGGCGTCCAGGGTTTGCGCGATGATGTTGTCATCATGGCAAGCCGAGACAAAACCGGCTTCGAACGCCGATGGCGCCAGATGCACACCGTTATCCAGCATGGCGTGGAAGAAAGTCTTGAAGGCATCGTGGTTGACGGCGGAGACTTCCGCGAAGCTGGTCGGGACGGTTTCGCGGAAGTACAGCCCGAACATGCCGCCGACCGAGTCGGCGCAAAAAGACACGCCCGCCTTGCGTGCCGCTTGCTGCAGGCCTTCGGTCAGCTTGCCGGTTTGCGTGGTCAGGTTTTCGTAGAAACCCGGACGCGACAGGATTTCCAGGGTCTTGAGGCCGGCGGCGACCGATACCGGATTGCCGGACAGCGTGCCGGCCTGGTAGACCGGCCCAAGCGGCGCGATCTGGTCCATGATTTCGGCGCGGCCGCCGAACGCGCCTACCGGCATGCCGCCGCCGATGACTTTGGCCAGCGTCGTGATGTCCGGCGTGACGCCGGCCAGGCCTTGCACGCCTTGCGGACCGACGCGAAAGCCAGTCATGACCTCATCAAAGATCAGCAACGCGCCGTATTGTGTACACAGCGTCCGCAAGCCGGCGAGGAACCCGTCCGCCGGTTTGATCAG
The DNA here is from genome assembly GCA_040395835.1 of Advenella kashmirensis. Taxonomy (GTDB): domain Bacteria; phylum Pseudomonadota; class Gammaproteobacteria; order Burkholderiales; family Burkholderiaceae_B; genus Advenella; species Advenella kashmirensis_B. Next base: position 235 of record JBEBPQ010000003.1, on the reverse strand, counting down.
ATTCATGTTGCCGGCTATCGGTTCAACGATGATGCAGGCGATGTCGTCCCCGTATTCCTTGAAGGCGGCGGCGACGGCGTCCAGGTTGTTATAGTCCAGCACCATCGTATGCGCGACGAATTCTGCCGGTACGCCTGCCGAGGTGGGATTGCCGAAAGTGAGCAGGCCCGATCCCGCCTTGACCAGCAGGCTGTCGGCGTGGCCGTGGTAGCAGCCTTCGAACTTGATGATCTTG
>JBEBPQ010000002.1:0-265850 GCA_040395835.1 Advenella kashmirensis | reverse complement strand
CGCGCTACCCCGCCACCCGCCTCTCCTTGAATTGCGAGGGCGACAGCCCCGTCAATTGCTTGAACTGGCGACTGAAGGCGCTGTGGTCCGCATAGCCGCAACTGGCGGAGATATCGGTGATGGTCATTTCCTGCTCGAGCAATTGCAAGGCATGTTCCAGGCGCGTCTTCTGGATAAATTGCAGGGGCGTCATATTGAAGATTTTCTTGAAGTTGCGTTCCAACTGCGACACCGAGAGGCCGGAAATTCCCGCTAGCGTTTCCATGCGAATCACCTGATCAAAATGACTGCGGATATAGGCCTCGACTTTTTCCAACCGGGCGTTGGTGCCCGGCTCGTTCAGATCGTCCGACTGGATATCCACCGACACCCCAGCCATGGCGATGATCCTGCCGTCGCTGCTATAGATGGGCATCTTATGCGTGAGACACCAACCCAGTTCCCCGGAGCTGTAGACGTGCAGTTCCAGCTTATCGGCGATGCAGACGCCATCGCGCAGGACCAGGTAATCCTGTTCCGTGTAATCATTGCCCTGCTTGGTATGGAATACCTCCCTCGAAGGCTTGCCCAGCACATCGCTGACATGCTCCAGGCCGCAACGCTTGGCCAGCGTCTGGTTTGCCAGCACATATTCGGCTCGCGTGTTTTTGATAAAGAACACGACATTGGGCAAGGCGTTCATGATGGGCGCCAGGATCGACAGATGATCCAGCCATTGCGCAAGGCTGTCCGGCCTGTGATTTTTCGTCACGGCCTCCATCAACTGATCAATCATTGGCTTGTCCATATTTATCTCTATTGCTTTGGTTATTGCCGCGGCGTTGCGTTGCCTTTCACGGCGCAACGCGTGCCCGGGCGCAAATAGGCAACGCACCGGTGCGCCCCGGCTTGCGCACGACAGTATCCTTCGAGGCGTTGCCTGTGCCCCTGGATACCGATTATGGGACTAGGGAAATCCATAAGCCTGCCGGCAGATGCCCGCGCCATCGATATTACCACCAGGCCGGCACGCCGGCTGTGCAGGTTTCGACGAATTTCCCGAGAAATCGGTCAAGACACCGGCGACCGATTGCCGCAATCTAATAGGCACTTTTTCCAACCCCATTTTTGCGCAGGACTTGTCTCATGCCGGACCGTTATCAACAGCTTCACGTTATCGACTCGCATACCGAAGGAGAGCCGACCCGCCTTGTCTATCGGGGATTTCCGGATCTGGGAACCGGCGGCATGGCCGACAGGCTCCAGGTATTTGAACATCGATATGACCACTTGCGCCGCGCCATCATGCTGGAGCCACGCGGCAACGATGTATTGGTGGGCGCCCTGCTGTGCCGGCCGCAGGACCCGCGAGCGAGCGCCGGCGTGATTTTCTTCAATAACAGCGGCTACCTGGGTATGTGCGGCCACGGCACCATCGGGTTGATTGCCTCGCTCGCCCATCTGGGACAGATCCAACCGGGCGAGCATCTTATCGAAACACCCGTAGGCAACGTCCATTGCACGCTGCACGGGGACGGCAGCGTCAGCCTGCGCAATGTGCGTTCCTATCGCTACCGCAAGGCGGTTAGCGTGACCGTACCGCAACTGGGAACGGTCACGGGAGATATCGCCTGGGGCGGCAACTGGTTCTTTCTGGTCAGCCAGCATGGCGAGTCCATCAACCCGCAAAATATCGAACGCCTGACCGCGGTCAGTTGGGCCATTCGGCAAGCCCTGGAGCAAGCCGGCATCACCGGCGAGAACGGCGGCCAGATCGATCACATTGAGCTTTTCGGCGCTACCGACCATGCCGACAGCCAGAGCTTCGTGCTCTGTCCCGGCAAGGCCTACGATCGCTCGCCCTGCGGCACCGGCACCAGCGCCAAGCTGGCCTGCCTGGCGGCCGATGGGCTGCTGGCGCCGGGCCAGGCATGGAAACAGGCCAGCGTCATCGGCAGCACTTTTACCGGTTCCTACCAGACCGCGCGCGACGGCCAAGGCATTATCCCCACGATTCGCGGCAATGCCTATATCTGCGCCGAGAACCGCCTGCTGCTCGATAGCGAGGATCCCTTCAAATGGGGTATCGCCACGGCATGAAACCACTCGCCCACCCTTTCTTTTATCGCCCGCCGGGGCCGCAGGGCGATGATCCGGAGGCAGGCCGATGACACAGGCAATGGCATCGCCCCGGGACGCACACGATCTGGTCGTGATCGGCGGCGGCATCATAGGCTTGAGCATCGCCGTCATGCTGCAGCAACGCGGCGCGCGCGTCCGCTTGCTGGATGCGTCCACCGTGGGAGGCGGCGCTTCTTTCGGCAACGCAGGCCATATCGCCACGGAGCAAGTATTTCCGATCGCCGACGCAGGCATCCTGAAACAGTTGCCCCGCATGCTGCGCGATCCCATGGGACCCTTGCGCCTGGACTGGCGTTATCTGCCGCATATGCTGCCCTGGTTCGTGCGCCTGCTCGGCAACCTGCGGCCGGCCCATTATGCGCACATCCACCAGGCGTTGCTGGCGCTGAACCGGCAATGCCTGGCCGCCTGGCTGGACTTTGCCCGGGACTGGCATTTGACGCCATGGGTACAGATACACGGATCGCTGTTGCTCGCGGAAACCACGGGCACGATGCAAGCCTTGCAACAGCATGGCGCCAGGCTCAATGCCATGGGGATCGAAAACGCCTGGCTGGACGCGCAAGCGCTGCGTGAGCGCGAGCCCGCGCTTGCGCATACGCAATTGGGCGGTCTGTTCTATCCACAAACCGGACACGTTACCGATCTGGCCGCAATATGCAGCGCCTTGCGCCAAGCCCTGGTCGCAATGGGCGGAACGGTGCAGGAACACTGCACTGTCTCCGCCGCCACCCGGCAAAACGGCCAATCGATTCTGCTGCATACCACTTGCGGCCAGATTCGGGCGCCGCGCGTGGTGCTGGCCGCCGGCGCGCACGCGAAAGCGCTGGCGCGGCAACTGACCGGTGTCAGCGTACCGCTGGATACCGAAAGAGGCTACCACCTGATGCTGCCCAAGGAAACCGGCCGGCTCTCCATGCCGGTGTCCAGCGCCGACCGGCGTTTCATTATGACGCCCATGGCCGGCGGCCTACGCCTGGCGGGCACGGTTGAATATGCCGGACTGCAAGCGCCACCCAATTGGGCGCGGGCGCGCCAGTTGCTGCCGCTGGCGCAGCCGATGCTGCGCCAGCGGCTGGATGCGGACAGCGCCACGACGTGGATGGGGTTTCGTCCCTCCATTGCCGACTCCCTGCCAGTGATCGACCGCCACGGGCCGGTGCTGCTGGCGTTCGGCCACCAGCACCTAGGCCTGACGCAGGCGGCCATGACAGCGCGGCTCGTTACCTCGCTGTATTTCGACGAACCGTCCGAGCTGGCTCTGCATCCCTATCGTTTACATCGTTTCTAGCTTATCGACCCTCAAGGAGACCTCATCATGAATCTGGACGGTATTCTCGTTCCCATCGTCACCCCCTTTACGCAGGACGGCCAGGTTGACGCCGCGCGCCTGCGCGCGCTGGCCGAAGCCTTTATCGAAAAAGGTGTTACCGGCATCGTCGCCTGCGGCACTACCGGCGAATACTACAGTTTTTCCGAAGCGGAACGCGCCACAGTGCTCGAGACCATCGCACAGGTCGGCAAGGGCCGCATCACCCTGATCGCCGGCATCAGCGACCTGTCGACCGATGTCGCGGCGCGCCGTGCCCGCGAAGCCAAGGCCCTTGGGTACGACGGCCTCATGCTCTCGGCGCCGCCCTACAGCCTGCCGAGCCAGGCAGGCATCATTGCGCATTTCGAACATGTCGCATCGGCCACCGACCTGCCCATCATCATGTATAACTTCCCGGCGCGCGTCGGCGTGGAAATCGAGTTCGACACGGTTGCCCATCTGGCGCGCCACCCGAACATCAAGGCCGTCAAGGAAAGCAGCGGCGACTTCAGCCATGCGCTGCGGATGTTGCAGGCCGGCTTCGAGGACTTCCAGGTGATTTGCGGTTGCGATGACCAGCCAGTGGATTATTTCTTCTGGGGTGCCACCAGTTGGATCGCCGGCGCCGCCAACGTGTTCCCCGATGAGCAGATCGCGCTGTACCGCGCCGCCAGCCAGCAGGATTGGGACAAGGCGCGGCGAATCATGACCGCGATGTATCCGGTGATCCACTCGATGGAGGCGGGCAACTACAACCAGAAAGCCAAGATTGGCTGCTTGCGCGGCACCTTCGATGCGGGCGGCGTCAGGCTGCCGCTCGCCAATCTGTCCGCAGACGAGCGCAAACAGTTCCTGGCCTTGCTCGCATCAAGCGGAGGCGGGATATGACCATCGACAAGCACGCCGTCTTCGCCAGCGCCGCCAAGGGGGACCTTTGGGCAGGTCACCTGATCCCCGGGCATACGCCCGGCGAGGCCAGGCTGGAAAACCGCACACCCATCGATAACAGCCTGATCGGCTATATTGCCGATGGCAACGCCGAGGATATCGACGCCGCCGTGGGCGCGGCGCGCGATTGCTTCAACCGCGGCTTGTGGCGCGAGCTGGCACCGGCCGAGCGCCGGCAAGTCATGCTGCGCTGGGCCCGGTTGCTGGAACAACACCAGGAGGAACTGGCGGCGCTCGACTGCATCGACGCGGGCAAGCCCATCTCCGAATGCCTGAACACCGATATGCCGGCCACCCTTGAAACCTGCTACTGGTACGCCGAAGCCATCGACAAGCAGTTCGGGAAAGTGGCGCCCACCGGCAACGAGGCGCTGGGACTGGTCGTCAAGGAAGCCATTGGCGTGGTGGGCGTAGTCCTGCCTTGGAATTTTCCGGCGCAGATGTTTGCCTGGAAGGTCGCCCCCGCGCTGGCTGCCGGCAATGCTGTTGTCGTCAAGCCCGCCGAGCTGACCTCGCTGAGCGCATACCGCATGGTGCAACTGGCGCACCAAGCCGGCGTGCCGGAAGGCGCACTGACCTTGGTGTGCGGACTGGGGGAAAAAGTCGGCGCGGCGCTGGGGCGCCATCACGATGTCGATATGGTGTCGTTCACCGGATCCACCGAAGTCGGTCGCTACTTCCTGCAATATTCGGCGCAAAGCAATCTGAAGGAAATCGTGCTCGAGTGCGGCGGCAAAAGTCCGCAGATTGTCTTTGCCGATGCCGACCTGGATGCCGCCGTCCCTTCCATTCTGGCCGCGGCCTTCTGGAACATGAGCGAGAACTGCAGTTGCGGCTCGCGCCTGATTGTGGATGCGACGGTCAAAGACGCCCTGCTGGAAAAACTCAAGCAAGGACTCGCAGACTGGAAGCTTGGCGATCCGCGCCAGCCGGACGTGAGCATCGGCCCCATGGTGGAACAGGCGCATTTCGAGAAAGTCAAAGCCTATCTGGAGACAACATTGGCGCAAGGCGCAACGCTGGCGGCCGGCGGCGGCATCCACGAACAGGTAGGCAGCGGCTGGTATATCGAACCCACGATCTTCGATGGCGTCACGCCCGACATGACCATTTTCCGCGAAGAAGTTTTCGGACCGCTGCTGGCTGTCACGGTATTCGATACGGAAGCGCAAGCCATCGCCCTGGCCAACGATTCCTCCTACGGCCTGGCCGCCTCGTTCTATACCGCCAGCCTGAAGCGGGCGCATCGCGTTGCGCGCGCGATCCAGGCGGGCACCGTATCCATTAACGGTTTTTCCGAAGGCAGCATCGCCACGCCCTTCGGCGGCTATAAGCAATCGGGCTTCGGCGGACGCGACAAGGGGCTCGAAGCACTGGATCAATATCTGCAGACCAAGACCATCTGGTTTATGGACTGATCCGCCAGCAAGCCTGTCGGTCATTGAGACAGGCTTGCTGTTATTTCATTTGTCATTATCATCGCGCAAGACAAAAAAACGGCAGCAAGGCCACATGCGCATACAAAGGAGAAGAGTCACATGGAGCAACTCGTCAACACCCTGGTCGGATACATCTGGGGCGATGCCCTGGTCTATCTGGCGCTAGGCGTAGGTCTATATTTCACACTGGCAACCCGCGCCGTGCAATTTCGGTATTTCTTCGAAATGATCCGCCTGCTGCGGGAGCGGCGCGAATCGGCCGACGGCATTTCATCATTCCAGGCATTCTGCATGGCGCTGTCGGGCCGCGTCGGCGTCGGCAATATTGCGGGTGTGGCAACGGCGATCGCCGCCGGCGGACCCGGCGCGGTTTTCTGGATGATCGTCATGGCCTTGCTGGGCGGCGCCAGCGCCTTTATCGAATCGACTCTGGCGCAAGTCTACAAGGAACGCGCCGACGGCCAATACCGCGGCGGCTCGCCCTATTACATAGAGAAAGGCCTCAAGCTCAAGTCTTTCGCCATCCTGGCCGCCACGGTCATCTGCCTGTCCTACGGCGTCCTGGTGCCAGGCATCCAGGCCAACACCATTGCCGAATCCTTCGCCACCGCCTTCGATCTGCCCGCGTACGTCACCGGCGCGGCCATCGTGCTGCTGCTGGGCCTGATCATTTTCGGCGGCGTCAAGCGCATTGCCCGAGTCGCCGACAAGGTCGTGCCCATCATGGCAGTCGCCTACGTCATTCTGATGGCAGTCATACTGGGTGCGAACTACACGAAAATCCCGGAGATGCTGCACCTGATCGTCGCCAGCGCCTTCGGCACGCATGCGGTTTTCGGCGCCATCGTGGGCACCGCGATTTCCTGGGGCGTGCGGCGCGCCGTGTTCTCCAACGTGGCAGGTGCCGGCGAGGCCACCTTCAGTTCCGCGGCCGCCGAAGTTTCGCATCCGGCCAAGCAGGGTCTGGTGCAGGGCTTCTCTGTCTATATCGACACTGTGATTGTCTGCACTGCGACCGCGCTGATGATCCTGATTACCGGCATGTACAACGTCGTCCCGCCCGGCGCCTCGGCGCCGCTGGTGGAGCATGTGCCGGGCATGGTGGCGGGTACGGCCTATACCCAGGCGGCGGTCTCCACCGTGTTCGAAGGATACGGCAGCGGCTTTGTCGCCATCGCAATCTTTCTGTTCGCCTTCACCACGCTGATGGCCTATTACTATATTGCTGAAACCACGCTGGTGTACCTGGATAGCAAGTTGCGCTATCCCTTCCTGAAGTTCGCGCTGAAAATCGTGTTTCTGGTTGTTGTCTATATGGGCAGCGTGCAATCGGTCAGCCTGATGTGGGGACTGGGCGATATTGGTTTCGGCAGCATGTGCTATCTGAACTTCATCGCCATCGTGCTGCTGTCCCGGCCTGCCTTGAAAGTGCTCCGGGATTTCGACCGGCAGAAGAAAGCCGGCCAGGACCCGGTATTCGACCCGCGTATTGCCGGCGTGGAGAACGCCGATTTCTGGATCGGCTACAGCGACCGGCAGCGTCGCCAACCCCTGGTGGCGGCAGACGTCCCTCAGGCTAGCCGCGCCATGCCCGCCAGCCACGCGGCGACCAAGGCCACGCGCTAGCCCCGCAGGCGCAGACAGTCCGCTAGCGGACTGTCTGTTTCCAGGCCAGCTCGGCGGCGATCGATAATGGTTCTTTTGGCCGGTACAGGCGCACCTCGAACGGCACCTGGTTTTGCCGCCCGCCCAGCACGCAAAGCGCCCCGGACGCGCAATCGGCGGCAACCACCGACCAGGGCAGCCAGCCCACGCCGCGCCCCTTGCGCACCAGCGACCAGGCCACCTCTACCGAGTCGCAGCAAGCCACTTGCTCCAGCGCATAGCCGCTGGACCGCAGATGGTCGCTCAGGATGTGGTGCATCGACAGCGTATTGGCATACGTGATATGCGGGATCGGCGTGAACTCGTCATCCAGGTTGTACGCCGCGCCCCCCTGCCCGGGCGGCAGGCACACCGGCACAAACCTGTCCGTACCCAATTGCAGATACTGGTAATTGGTGCCGGTCATCGGCACCGACAGGCTGGGGTGTTCATAACAGCACAGGAAATCCACCTCATTGCGCTGCAGGAGAATCACCATGTCCGGGGTCGATCCCGTGCGGATTTCCACCGGGACGCGGCAATTGAGCTGCGCCCCGACGCTATCGGCCATGCCGCAGGCCCAGTCCGCGACCAGTGTGCTGGCCAGATAGCGACCGGTCGCGATGCGCAGCGCGCCGCCATGCGCCGCCTGGGGCTGGTTGATTTTCTTGCTGACCGTATTGAGCCTGGCGACAATGTACTCGGCCGTGATCAGCAGTTCCTGCCCCTCGGGCGTCAGCTTGACCGGGATCCGGCTGCGGTTGACCAGCATGGCGCCCGCCCAGCGCTCCAACTCGCGGATGCGCCGACTGAAGGCCGGGTGGGTCACATTCCTGAGCTCCGCGGCCTTGGTAAAGCTGCCTGTCTTGGACAGGGCGATCAGATCTTTGAGAAGCTTGGTTTCCGCCATGATTGGTCGTTCCGCGAACGCGTGAATTGCCGCGCCTTCAAGGCAGGGCGGTGGTGCCCCGCCCGATCGCCCGCTACGGCGGGAGACATCGGCCGATTTGGCACGGCAGTGTGCAGAAAAAGCACAATGTTTCTGTTTTTCTGCAATTAGTATAGACGGCAATTCACTTGCCAGGGAGACATTGTGATGAAAAAGTTAATACATAATAAAAGGCGACGCCTTGCCTGTGGCGCTTTGGCGCTGACCACGGCGCTGGGCCTGCAGGGGGTGTCCGCGCAAGCGCAGGCCGCCTATCCGGACCGGCCGGTCAGTATCGTGGTCGGTTATCCGCCAGGCGGCAGCGTCGACCTGACGGCCAGGGTGTTTGCCGAAACACTGGCCAAGAAAATCGGCGCCAATGTGGTGATCGAGAACCTGGGCGGTGCCGGCGGCAGCATTGGCGCGCAAAAAGTGATACGCGCCAAGCCGGACGGCTATACGCTGCTGGTTGGTTCACTCAACGAAATCGTCATCGCCAGCCTGGTCAACCCCGCCGTCAAATACAATGCGCCGCGGGATCTGCAAGCCATCGGACTGATCGGCGACCAACCCTTGCTGCTGGCGGCGCCGAACGAAGGGAACATCAAAAATGCCACTGATCTGGTGGCCGTCGCCAAGTCCGGGAAATCCGCCGACTACAGCTACGGATCTTCGGGCGTGGGCACCTCGCTGCACCTGGCCGGCGAAATGATCAATGCCGTGACCCAGGGCAAGTTCATGCATGTGCCCTATCGCGGCGTCTCGCCGCTGGTGACCGACCTGACCAGCAACCGTATCGGCCTGGGTGTATTCGTGCTGTCCTCGGGCCTGCCCCAGGTGCAGTCGGGCCAGGTGATGCCCATTGGCGTAACCAGCGCCAAGCGCTCGCCTTACGCCAAGGATATTCCTGCGCTGGCCGAAACCCCCGAGCTCAAGGATATCGATATCAGCGTCTGGTTCGGTCTGTTCGCCCCCAAAGGCATACCGGCCGATGTGCAGGAGAAACTGCGGGCCGGCCTGACCGACGTGCTGGCCGATCCGGAATTCAGGAAGAAGTACAGCACCACCGGCAGCACTGTGATGGCCAAGCAACCCGACCTGCCCGCTTTCTTCAAGGCGGAACAGGATAAATTCAAAAAGCTGGCCAAGGTTGCCGGCATTGCCACGGAATAACACATGACCGCCGCTTTTCAAATACCGCTGCCGGACCTGTCCGAAGCGCGCAAGGGCAATACCGATACACCGGGTGTCTGGGCCTTCGACGCCGGCAAGCCGGGTCCGACGATACTGGTCACAGCCCTGATGCATGGCAATGAAATCTGTGGCGCCTGGGCGCTCAAGGAAATGCTCGACGCCGGCTTGCGCCCCGCCAAAGGGCGGCTGCTGCTGGCCTTCTGCAATCTGGCCGCTTTCGATACCTTCGATAGCACCGCGCACGACGCCTCGCGCTTTACCGACGAGGATATGAACCGGGTATGGCAGGCCGACCGGCTCGACAACCCGACAAGCCAGGAACGCCGCCGTGCGGCGGCGCTGCGCAAATGGGTGGAGCAGGCCGACTGGGTGCTCGATCTGCATTCGATGCACGAACCCAGCCCGCCGCTGCTGCTGACCGGCGTCCTGCAACGCAATATCGATCTGGCCCGGACCCTGGGCGTGCCGCAGCATGTGATTGTCGATGCCGGCCACAAGGACGGCACCCGCATGCGGGATTTTGCGCAATTGGGCGATCCGCAAGGCGACGCCAGGGCACTGCTGATCGAATGCGGTTTCCACGGCGACCCGTCGTCGATTCTGGTAGCCCGGGACGTGACTGCCCGCTTCCTGCTGGCCAGCGGTGTCGTGGACGAAGGCGACCTGCCCCACGACTGGCGCGCCGCGCCGCAATTGCCACAGACTGTGCTGGAGGTAACCGCCCCGGTGGTCGCCACTTCCTACGACTTGACGTTTGTCGAGCCCTACCAGGGCATGGAGTGCATCGCCAAGGCGGGCACGGTCATTGGGCAGGATAATGGCGTGCCGATCGTGACACCCTATGACGACTGCTTCCTGGTGATGCCTTCCCTGCGCCAACTCAAGCCCGGCGTCACCGTGGTGCGCTTCGGTCGGGAACGCAAGGCAGAACAGCAATAGCTCGTGGATCGGCTTGCATCGGGAAACGGCGCCAATGGCGCCGTTGCTTTTATCGCGCGACCCACACCGTTATTGCGGCGCCGCGCCCGCCGCTTGGATAATCTTGTCCCAGCGCGCCACTTCGGCCACGGTATGGGCCTGTAATTGTTCAGGCGCCATCGCGGCTGGCGTGGGCACTACCACGCCCATATCCGACAGACGCTTGCTGAGTTCGGGATCGCCGAAAGCCGCTGCCACCGCCTGGTTCAGGCGCGCTATCACCGGCGCCGGCGTGCCCTGGGGCACATAAAGGCCGTGCCAGACAGCCAGCTTGAAATCGGGCAGACCCGCCTCTTCGAACGTCGGCACCTCGGGCATGATGGCCAGGCGCTTATCGGTCGCAACCGCATAGGGTTTCAGATAGCCTGACTGGATATGCGGGCCGGTCGCCACGGGCTGGTCGCAGATCAGGTCCACATTGCCAGCCACCAGATCCTGCAGGGCCGGTCCCGTGCCCTTGTACGGCACCATGGTCACCTTGACGCCCGTCGTGTGCACGAACTGCATGGCGCACAGGTTCGACGTGGCGCCGATCCCCGCATGGGAAAAATTGACCTTGCCCGGATGCGCCCTCATATACTGGATCAATGTATTTACCGTGCCCGGTGCGAAATTCTTGTTGCGCACCAGGATCATGGGCACATCGCCGGCCGGCGCGACCGGCGCCAGGTCCCGGGTCACATCGAACCCCAGGTTTTTATACAGGGCCGGCGCAGAGGCAATGCCCATATTATGCAGCAACACGGTATAACCGTCCTTCGGCGCCCGCACGACCTTTGCCATGCCGATGGTGCCGCCGGCACCGCCGGCGTTCTCCACCACCACAGGCTGCTTCAGGTGCTTGCCCATCGCCTCCGCCAGCACGCGGGCGAGCACGTCCGTCGAGCCGCCGGCCGCATAGGGAACCACGATTTTTACCGCGCGCTCGGGAAACGCCTGGGTTGCGCTGGCCATTGCGCCTAGCGCCAAGGCGAGCAAAACGCGTTTTGTTGCGATCATGTTTGTCTCCTCCATGATATTTTTCGCGATGCTTCCGGCGTGCCCGCCGTGCTTGCGGAACAGGATCCTTGCCAGGAAGCAGAATGCGCCGGCCATTGTCGACCAGCCCCGCACGGCGAATACCGTGAGATTGCAGCGAGCCGCGCCGGTGGCCGGCCCGGCGCTTTGGCCAAGCGCGCCGTCCTAGCCGCGCTTGGCCGCGTACTTATACAGTTCCGTATGGTCGGCCGCGGGACCCAGTTCGCGGGACGCATCGCCCGTCATCGCCGACACCTTCTGCGCCAGATCCATGGCGAATCCGAGGGATGGACCAAGGCTTGCCGCAATACCCACGTCCTTGGCCTGCAAGGCCAAGGAAAATCCGGAGTTGAAGGCGCCGTTGAGCATATATTGGTGCGCCTTGTTTTCCGTCGTATTGTTCTTGCCGGTGGAAGCGTTGATCACATCGACCACGGTCGCGGCCTCGATGCCGAAGGCTGCGCCCACCTGCACGGCTTCGGCCGTGGCGATCAGGGCGGCGGCCGATACATAGTTGTTCAATGCCTTGAGCGCATGGCCGGCGCCGACCGGTCCGACATGGGAAATGGCGCTGCCCATGGCCGCCAGGACCGGCTGGCAACGCGCTACCACCGGCGCGTCGCCGCCGACCATGATGGCCAGCGTGCCGGTTTCGGCTTTTTTCACCCCGCCCGAGACCGGCGCGTCGACAAACTCAATGCCTTTTGCGCGCAGGCTTTCGGCCAACTGGCGCGTACGGTTCGGATCGGCGGAACTCATTTCGATCACGCAGGCACCGGGTTTCAGCCGCGGCGCCACCGCCTGCAGGACGGCGTCCACAATGTCGGAGTTGGGCAGCATGGTCAGCACAAACGCGCACGCATCCCATTGCCCCGCCTCGCCAGCCGCAACGGCGCCTGGATGCGCCGCCAGGAAACGCGCCTCGGCATCGGCGCTGGCATCCTTAACCACCAGTTGATATCCGGCCTCATGCAGGCGATGGGCCATGGGATGGCCCATCATGCCCAGCCCGATTACGCCGACCCGGCTCATTGCGCCTTCCCCTCGGCATCGATTTCCTTGAACACTTCCGCAGCGACGCGGAATGAGTCGATGGCGGCGGGTACCCCGCAATAGATCGCGGCCTGCAGAAATACTTCCTTGATTTCATCGCGCGTCAGGCCGTTGTTGATCGCCCCCCGCACATGCAGCTTGAGCTCATGCGGCCGGTTCAGCGCCGTGATCATGGCCAGATTCAGGAATGAACGCGTCTTGCGGTCCAGACCCGGACGATTCCAAATGTCTCCCCAGCAGTACTGCGTCACCAATTCCTGCATGTCGATATTGAAATCGGTCGCGTTGTTGATCGAACCGTCCACATAGGCGGCTCCCAGCACGTCGCGGCGGGTGGCCAGGCCCTGGTCGAACAGTTGCTGGTTTTTGGGTGCGAATGGGCGGGTCATGCTAAAGCTCCTTGATAACGATAAACATAGATATAATATAGTCTGATTGTCAGACAATCATAATAGACGAATGTACGAATTGACGAAATGATTGTCATACTGTAGGACATTAAGACTATCTTGAATAATGGTATGATGCGCGCTATGAATCAGATGACCCGTATTTCCCGAGAAGACACTTCGCTGCGCCAGCAGACCACCAAGGCCCTGCGCTCGGCGATCCTGGAAGGCATTTTTCTACCCGGACAAAAACTATCGGAAAGGGAAATCTGTGAGCGCCTGGAAGTCAGCCGCTCCTGCGTACGCGAATCCCTGCAGCACCTGCAGGCCGAAGGCCTGATTACCATCGTGCCGCATCGCGGACCGGAAGTCACGGCGCTCACCGTCACGGAAGTGCGAGAGATCTACGCGGTTCGGGCCAGTCTGGAGAGCCTGGCCGTACAGGGCTTTATCACCAATGCCAGCGCGGCGCAGCGCCAGGCGCTGCGCGCAAAGGTGACCGAGCTTGGCCAACTGGCGCTGGACGCCAATCACAACGGCATACTTGAGGTCAAAAACCAGTTCTACGATATCCTGATGCTGGGTTGCGGCAATGCCCTGGTCGGGCAGTTGCTGAGACAGCTCAATAACCGTGTCACCGTGATGCGGCGCTTGTCCATGGCGCAACCGGGACGCCTGCCCGATACCCTCAGGGAGCTTGACGCCCTGGTCGGCGCCATCGAGCAAGGCAACGCGCAGGAGGCCGAGCGGCTTTGCCAGGCGCATATCCGGAATGCCTCGATGAACGTGCTCGCCAATATCGGCAGAATGCCGGTCAGGTAGCCCCGCGCCGACCCGCGCCCTAGCGTCCGCTGAGCGCCAGCGCCCGCAATTGCGCCGTCGTCATGATGTCACCGAAAGTATCGTCAATGGAGGCCAGCGCGGCCAAGTGCAAGGCCTGGTGCGACACCGTGGGATTGCCGGACACATCCAGGTCGCGGGTCGCGCAGGCATCCTCCACCACGATCACCTTGTAGCCCAGCGGCACGGCGTCGCGCGCCGCGCCCGCCACGCAAGCGTGCGTCATCAGCCCGGTGATCACCAGCGTGTCGATCCCTGCCTGCTTCAGTTGCCGGTCCAGGTCGGTCGTGGGGAAAACGCTGACAGACGATTTTCTGACCACATGGTGCGTCGCCGCCGGTGTCAGATCCCCATGGAAAGCGCAGGCGGGGCTGTCTTCGGCGAAAACCGGGCTGCCGGCCGGCGTCACGTGCTGCACATGATAGACCGCCATCCCGTGGCGATCGGCATGGTCTATCACCTGCCTGGCGTTTTGCAACGCCCGCGCGCCGTCCGGGATGGGCAGGCGGCCATCGAAATATTCATTCTGGAAATCGATCACCAAGACGGCGGTGCTGGACGGATCCAGGGTTTGGGGGGCGGCGGCGCCGGCAAGGCTGCGAATCGTAGGGTGCGACATCATCATTCCTCTATGTGTGGGTAAAGATACGTCATGATCCGCCTCTTGCCTAAAACCCGAAAGTGGCTTAAAAGACAATTTGTGATAATTTCCGGCCAAACCGACCCAGCCCATGCATACCATCGCCGTTATCGCCTTCGAGGGCATCAGCCCCTTTCATCTGTCCGTGCCCTGCATCGTCTTTGGCGATGATTTGCAGGCATTGCTGGCGCCGCGCTATCGCCTGCTGGTATGCGCGGAACACGCCGGGCGCATCCCGACCCTCTCGGGCTTTCACATCGACGTCGAGCATGATTTTTCCGTGCTCGACGATGCCGACACCATCATCGTGCCGGCCTGGCATTCGCCCGATGCGCAGCCGTCGCCCGGCACCCTGCGGGCGTTAAAGACCGCCCACGAGCGCGGCGCCCGCATCGTCGGCCTGTGCCTGGGCACCTTTGTGCTGGCGGCGGCCGGTCTGCTCGATGGCCGCGGCGCCTCGACCCATTGGGCGTGGGCCGACGCCTTCACGCGGCAGTATCCGAAAGTGAAGCTGGATCGCAACGCGCTATATATTGATGAGGGAGATATCCTGACCTCGGCCGGCACCGCGGCGGCCATCGATTGCTGTCTGCATCTGGTACGCAGCGACCATGGCGCAGAAGTGGCCAACCGCGTTGCGCGACGATTGGTCGTGGCGCCACATCGCCACGGCGACCAAGGTCAATATATTGAAATGCCGATCGCCCCCCTGGCCGATGCCCAGGGCCAAATGGGGGAAACCCTGGCGTGGGCGACACAGCACTTGCATGAGCCCATTTATGTCGAGCAACTGGCTCGGCGCGCGCGGATGAGCCAGCGCAGCTTTACCCGGCATTTCCGGAAACGGACCGGCACCACGGTCACCCAATGGCTGCTCAACCAGCGCCTGGCTGTCGCGCAGCGACTGCTGGAAACAGGCCAATGTTCCCTGGACCAGATCGCCCAGCACGCGGGCTTCGGCTCGACGGTGTCGTTCCGCAAGCACTTCACCCACGCGTTCTCCGTGACGCCGGCCAGCTATCGCCGGCAGTTCCAGCGCCAGGCGTTGCCGACGCAGCCTGACTGAGCCGTCGCGTCTTGGGCAAGCGGCCCGGTCACGGCAATTTTTCGAAGCCAATCTCTTTAACAATGCCCTGCCAGCGACGGTTCTCATCGACCACCAGCTTGTCGAAGGCGGACCGCGGCATATAGTCGGGAATCGCGCCAAGCTTCTCGATCGATGCCGCCACCTGCGGATCCGCAAGCACCTGCTTGAGCGCCGTATTCAGGGTATCGAGCACCTCGTTGGGCGTACCCGCGGGCGCGGCGATGCCGAACCAGGACGGATTGTTCATTTGCGGCAACCCGGCTTCCGCGTAGGTCGGCACGTCCGGCAACAGGGCAAGGCGCTTGGGCGCGGCCACGGCCAGTGGCTTTACGCGCCCGGCCGCGATCAGCGACGCGGACGACGGCACGTTGTCAAACACCGCCTGAATCTGCCCCGACACCAAATCGGTCAGCGCCGGCCCCAGGCCCTTATAAGGTACATGCAGCAGGCGCGTTTGCGTGACCGAGGCAAACAATTCGCCGTTCATATTGCTCAAGCCCCCGACGCCCGATGAACCATAGGTGTAGCCGCCAGGCCTGGCCTTCAGCAATTCGGCAAACGCCTTGACGCTATCGACCGGCAACTTGGGATTCACCACCAGTACGTTGGGCACGATCGCAATATTGCTGATACCGGCGAAGTCCTTGACGGGATCATAGGGCACTTTCTGTCGCACATTCGGGTTCACTGCGTGCGAACTTTCCACGTCCATGACCAGCGTATAGCCATCGGCCTTTTGCTTGGCAGCATAGGCCGAACCCACGATGCCGCCGGCACCCGGACGGTTCTCGACCACGATCGGCTGCTTCAGGTTCGCGCCCAGGGCATTGGCCACAATCCGACCCAGCAGATCGGTGGTGCCACCCACCGCATAGGGAACAATCAGCTGTATGGGTTTGTCGGGGTAGCCCTGGGCCGCGCCCGCGTGACCCAGGCCCAGCGCCAGCGCGGCCAGTCCGATCCTGAGCAAGGGTTGCATCTTCATGTTGTCTCCTGTCTTATCGTAATCACTTCGATCAAAAAACCACAAGCCTTGTCCTCACGGCTGCTTGCGCTTTTTCTTCTGTTCCAGAAATTCGTTCATATAGGCTTGCGGCTCCCCGGTATCGAACGCGCTGCCGAACTCCCTGACACCGTTGCCGATCGCTACCTCCAGCGTATCGGTTTGCCATTCGCGCAACAGCCGTTTTTGCTGGCGCACGACGATGGCGCCGAACCCGGCGAGGTTTTTCGCCTGCGCCAGGACTTCGGCGTCAAGCGCGGCCAGCGGCACCACTTTATTGACCAGCCCCCACTGCAGGCATTCCTCGGCTTCGATCACGGCGCCCGTCAGCAGCATCCAGCTTGTCCTGGCATGGCCGATCAGGCGCGGCATCAGCGCCGCATGGATAATGGAGGGAATGCCGACCTTGACCTCGGGCATGCCCAGCTTCACGGTATCGGCGGCAATGCGGATATCGCCTGCCAGTGCCAGTTCAAGCCCCCCGCCCAGGCACCAGCCCGGAAGCCGCACGATCACCGGTACGGGAAAGACGCGGATCAATTCGCAGAAGGTGCGCAGCAATTCGATAAATTCCTGAGCCGACTCGCGGTTGAGCGCCGCCATTTCCTTGATATCGGCGCCGCCGACAAAGCCTTTGTCGCCGGTGCCGCGCAAGATCAATACGCGAATATCGGCATTCTGCGCAAGTTGCCGGGTCGCCGCGATCAGCTCGTCGAGCACCGGCGTGCCCAGAATATTCAGGCTGCCGGCTTCGGCGATCGTCAACTGGACAATGCCGTCTCCCAAATTGTCAACAACGGCGTGCTTGCTGGAAATCTCATTCATGACTCGTTCCTTCTTCACATTCAAATAAATCTAATTGCCCCTCGCCCAGCAAGGGCGGCGCCGCCAGCGGCGCTGCGCCGGGAGCGACGCCGGTCAGCATCGGATTGCGCACCAGCGGAATGCGTCCCAGGCGCGGATGTTCGGCGTAATGCAACATGCCCCGATGCCGTACCTGGGGATGCGCAAAGACCTCGCTGAGCGAATTGATCGATCCCCAAGGCACCGCCGCCCGGTCGAGCAATTCGCCCCATGCCTGCTTGGTCTTGCGCAAAAATAGCGGTTGCAGGCGCTTTCGCAATCCTGATAGATTGTCGATCCGGTCGCTGTTGCGCGCGTAGCGGCTGTCCCTGGCCACATCGGTCATGCCGGTGGCCTCGCAGAAGCGCTGGAACTGCTCGTCGTTGCCGATGGCAAGGATCAGATAGTTATCGGCGCACTGGAAGACTTCGTACGGCGCGCAATTGGGATGAAAATTGCCGCTGCGCGGCGGGTTCTGCCCCGACACCAGGTAGTTGGCGCCTTGATTGGCATTCATCGCCACCGCCACGTCCAATAGCGCGATGTCGATATACGCGCCCTCTCCCGTTTGCCGGCGCTGGTACAACGCCGCCAGGATGGCCGAGGTCGCATACATGCCAGTGGACAAGTCGATCACGGCAACACCCGCGCGCAGCGGACCGGCGCCCGGCATACCATCGGGATGGCCGGTGTAGCTCATCAATCCGCCCATGCCCTGGAATACATAGTCGTAACCCGGCTTGTCGCTCATCGGCCCGGTCTGCCCATAGCCGGTAATGGACAAATAGATCAGGCCGGGGTTCTCCGCCTTCAATGATTCATAGTCCAGGCCGTATTTCGCCAGGGTGCCAACCTTATAGTTCTCCACCAGGATATCGGCCTGGCGCGCCAGGCTTCGCAGTTGCCGCCGCCCCGCCGCCGTGGAAAAATCCAGTGCGATGGAGCGCTTGTTGCGGTTGCAACTGATGAAGTAGGCGGACATCCTGTCCTCACCATCGGCAGTCTCCAGGTATGGCGGCCCCCAATTGCGGGTGTCATCGCCATTGACCGGATGCTCCACCTTGTAGACCGTGGCGCCCAGGTCGGCCAGGTTCTGCGTGCACCAAGGGCCAGCAAGGATCCTGGACAAGTCCAGGACGGTAATGCCCTCAAGGGCGCGATTCAACTGATTTGTCATCCTTCACTCTGCAATCATACGATTTTCGACATCAAGCGATGAAGGCAGCAACGTCGCCGCCATCGTGAGATTCGTCGATACAAGAGATCGAGTGTATGGGCGCGTGCGCCGGATGGCTATTTGAAAGATTTCAAGCGAGCTTTCGTGGATTTTTAAAATGTCGCTTTCAGTGTGCGGCAAGGGTGCCGCCGCGGCGATGGCAACCGGTCACTGCGCCGCGATATGCGGGTGGGTCAAAAGAAAATCGACGAAGTTGCCGACAAAGGCGGCTTGCGCCACACCGGCCTTGGTGATCAGATTCAATTGCCGTTGTGCCCATGCCTGCTCGATGCGCGTTTCGGCCAGGCGATTCTGCCGCAGCAAGGGCGATGCCACGCTGCGCGGCACCAGCGAAATACCCGCCCCCATTTCAACCAGCGTGAGCACCGCCTCGAAATTATGCGCGTGAATGCGGATATTTAGCTGGCGTCCGGCCTTTTTGGCCATGTCCTTGAGAAAAAGAAAGTTGCTGCTGTTCTGGCTCATGCAAATGAAATCGTAAATCAGGGCATGCTCGAAGCTGATGCTTGCGCTTCTGGCCAGCGGGTGGTCGATCGCCGACACGAAGACCAGTTCGTCGACCGCATACGGCACCTGCTTGATCTCTTTGGAATCACTGGTCACGGCAAGAATGCCGACATCGGCCTCGCCCGCGATGACACCGTGCAGGACTTCTTCGCTGGTGCGCTCTTCCAGATCGATATTGATATTTGGGTTCGCGATCAGGAAACCGCTGAGGCTGGGAATGATGAAGCTATTGAGCGAACTGCTGTTGGCAAACAGGCGGATATGTCCCTTGAGTCCGGCGGAAAACCTGCCGACATCGCCATGCATGCGCTGGATATCCGCAAGCAGGGACCGGACATGTCCCAGCAGGGCCTGTCCGGCGGGCGTCAGCGTCATGCCTCGGGCATTGCGCACGAATAGCGGCGTGCCCATGGCATATTCCAGGTTCTTGATCCGATAGCTGGCGGCAGAAGCGGTAATATGCACGGCCTCCGCGCCCGTGGACAGGCTTTGGGCCTCGGCGATGGCCAAAAACAGCCTGAGGTCGGTGAGTTCATATCGCATCTTCGGTACGTCTCCTTTGTACCGGAGTATAGCGGCTTACGCGGCAAGCGCCGTCCGGCGCCGGCACTATGGCCGCGATCTCGGGTGATCGAGCGCGTCCTTCACCCTGCCGCGCAAGTCCCCCACGGCTGCCTCGACCTGCCCTTGCAGCGCTCGCCAATCGGGCCGTTGCCGGCCCAAGTAGTCGGCGCGGGCGCATTCGACAATGGGCAGATGCGTATCGGGCAAGCGCACCAGCGCCCATGCCGCCGCCCTGTCCTTGGACACGATCTGGCCGGTTTCCAGCGTGACCCACATCCGGCACAATGCCAACAAGGCGTTGCGCTCGTCGCCGCGCCAGCCCGCGACAATATCGGGCAGCGTACCGGCAATCGCTCGGGACAGATCGGCGGCGGGCCGGACCGGGAACCGCTCGGTGGCGGGCGGCCCAAGCAGCGTTTCGCTTTCCTGCCGGACTGTCGCCAGCAAAATGACCAAGTCCGGATCGGAACGGGCCAGTATAAGCTGGCCGGCTTCGAGTTCCGGGCGCAGCCATTCCCCGAACTGGTACTCGCACATAGGTGGATAGCGCCAGGGATCCAGTTGCGAAGCCAGCAGCAGGGTCACTTCCAGCGGACGACCCTGGGGGTGTCCGGGCGGGGCCGAGATGGCAAGCAATTGGGAAGTCAGCTGGCGCCTGGACTCGATGGACAGCGGTTGCCGGATCACAAACAGCAAATCGATATCGCTGTGCGCCTGCAAGCCGCCAGTCAGCGCGGAGCCCAGCAGATAGCCTGCGGACAGGTTTTCGCCAGCGCAATCGCGCACCGCCAGCAGCGCCGCCGCGACTTGCCGCGCCGCAGAGGAATCGGAAGCAAGAACAGAGTTTTTCATAGGCCACAGTGTAGGCCAAACCCCGTGTTGCCGACAAACCCGCGGTTTCGCATTATTGCAAACGAATACCTTGCATACTACAGTACACGCTTGCGGCACTTCCGCTCCCTCATTAGGAATTCCGAGTCATGAATCTTACCCTGCGCCAGATGAAAGCCTTTGCGGCGCTTGCCGCCATGCGCAACTTTACGCGGGCCGCCGAACACTGCAACCTGACGCAGTCAGCCTTCAGCGCGCTGATCATGACCCTGGAGGCCGGTCTCAACGCCAAGCTGTTTTCGCGCAACACCCGCAACGTGGAGCTGACGGCGGAAGGCGAAGTCTTTCGCAATATCGTCAATCACCTGATTCCTGAAACAGAAAGAGCGCTCACCGAGATGCAAGACCATGTGCAGCGGCGCAAGGGGCGAGTCACCATTGCCGCGCTGCCCACTATTTTTTCCGCGCTACTGCCACAGATCATTGCTTCGTTCATGCGGGACAATCCAGGAATAGAGCTGGTGGTCAAGGATGTGCCCAACAGCGCCTGCGTGGAGCTGGTTAAAAGCCGGCAGGCCGATTTCGCCCTGTGCGCTTCGGCCGAAGCTGGCACCGACCTGGTGATGGAAAGACTGACCTCCGATACCTTTTATTTTGTATGTAATAAAAACCATAGGCTGGCCAACCGCAAGCGCCTGGCGGTAACGGATATTTTGCCCTATCCAATCGTCGTTTTCGAGAAAGCCAGCAGCATTCGCCAGCACCTCGACGCCGCCATTTATCCTAAGCAGTGGACGAAAACCATCCAGGTCAATAATCTTTCCACCGCGGCAGGACTGGTCGGCGCCGGCATCGGCCCCACGATTGTGCCTGTGCTGGGCCTGTATCAATTCGATTTACAAATCTTGCGCGCCATTCCGGTGACGCTGCCGATCAACGAAAGGGATATCTGCCTGCTGCGCAGAAAAGAGGATAGTGGCTCGATCGCCGCGCAGGCCTTTATCGATCTGTTGCACCAGCGCCTGGAGCAGCAGGTCACGCTACCCGGACGGCAACGCCGTATCACATAACATCTGTCATTGGCGGACCAGCCCGCCAACACACCCAGGTTACTGCTGCCCATCAATTCCTCAATTGCGGTACCCAAGCCTCAACTTCGCTGCCGTATCCCGCACCACCCCGCCTGCCTGTAGTAGCCGCGAATCCCACCTTGCCTGCCTGCTGCGCGCGCGGGTCAATGAATAGTCTTCCCGCCCCCTGGGCGCCCTTTTCAAACCCGTGCATACCTGGCCATATGCCGCGACAATTAATCGAATTTATCGATTAATTAACAAAAACAATCCATCTATCCACTAACCAGAACGCAGTAGACTGCAAACAATAATTCCATAAAACCCGAGATGAAAAAAGGAGACGGAGTCATGACCTCACTGATACGGCTGCTGCGCGCAGCCATGCTTGCCGCTCTTGCCGCGACCGCGACGGCGGCCATTGCCCAGGATTATCCTAACCAAGCCGTACGCATCGTCGTCGGCATGGCGCCCGGCGGCTCCAACGATACGATCGCGCGCCTGATTTCCTCGGCGCTATCGGAAAAAATGGGCAAGACCTTCGTGGTGGAAAACAAGCCCGGCGCCAACAGCACCATTGCCACCAATGAGCTGAGCCGCGCCAAGCCCGATGGCTACAATCTGATGCTGGTCATCTCATCGCACGTAACCAACACTCTGCTCTATCCCAATCTGCACTACAAGTTGGACGACTTCAAGCCGGTGACGATCATCGCGGACACACCGTTTGTGCTGGTGGCGAATCCGAAATTCGCGCCAAACAATATCGCGGACCTGATCAAATTGGCCAAGTCCAGCAAGGAAAAGATTGACTTCGGCACCCCCGGCCTGGGCTCCACGCAGCATATCTCCATGGAGCTGATGGACCAGATGGCCGGCATCCAGATGAACCATATTCCCTACAAAGGCGGGGCGCCGGCGCAAACCGATCTGCTGGGCGGCGTGATTCCACTGATCTTCGCCACGCCAACGCAGAGCCTGCCGTTTATTCAAAAACACCAGCTCAAGGCCCTGGGCGTAACATCGAAAAAGCGCCTGGCTCAGTTGCCAGACGTGCCGACACTGGACGAGTCGGGGCTGCCCGGCTATGACGCCAATGTCTGGTTCGGCATCATCGCGCCCAAAGATACGCCGGACAGCATCGTACAACTGCTGAATCGGGAAATAAACCAGATCGTCAAGAGCGAGAAGATTCACAAGCGCCTTGAAGACCTGGGCCTGAATCCGGTAGGCAGCACGCCGGAGCAGTTCCAGGCGCTGCTGGAACAGGAAAAGACCAAATGGTCGGCTGTGATCAAGAAAAGCAATATCCAATTGAAATAGCCTTTTCGGGGACCGTCGTCGCGGCATCGTCACTCCGATCAGTCATTACCGGCAATCGTTGTGCATTACGCACCGCCAGGTGGCTCCCATGTCCAAGCCCCATGTTCAACCCCTGTATCCGACCCTTTACCCGTGCCCAATATCAGTCATCCCTTACCTTCTGCAGGAGCTTTGTCCTTTCATGCCCGTCATTGAATCCGTTTCCGTCTGTATCGCCCGTGTCCCGCTGGATAACCCGGTGACCTTTTCCACCCGCCGCGTGACTGCCCGCGAGTACTGCCTGGTCCGAATCCGTTCCACCGATGGCGTCGAAGGGCTGGGTTATTGCTATGCGGTGAATACCGCCGGCCGCCTGCTGGCGGTCGCCGTCACCGATCTGCTGGCCGCGCGGCTGGTGGGACAGGATTCGCACCGTAGCGAAGGCCTGTGGAACGACATGTACCAGGAAGCCCTGCTGGTCGGTCGAACCGGCGCGGTAATGCGCGCGCTGTCGGCATTGGATACCGCCCTATGGGATCTGAATGCGCGTTCGGTGGCATTGCCTTTATACCGCTACCTGGGCGCAACCACGCTGGATCGCGTCCCGGGGTATGCCAGCGGCGGCTACTATCTGCCCGGCAAAACGCCTGAACACCTGGCAAAAGAAATGGGCGATCACGCCCGGGACGGGTTCAAGGCGGTCAAGATCAAAGTTGGCCTGGAGCGCGTGGCCGATGAACGCAAGCGGCTGGCCGCGGTGCGCGAGGCCATCGGCGACAATGTCCGGCTCATGCTCGATGCCAACAACGCCTGGAAAGACCTGCCGACCGCGCTGGAGTACATACGCGCCTTCGAACCTTTCAACCCATTCTGGATCGAAGAGCCCTTTTCGCCCGACGATATCGACAATCACCGCCGCCTTGCCCGCGCCACGTCAATCACGGTCGCCACCGGCGAAGTCGAGGCCGGCCGCTGGCGCTTCAAAGACTTGCTAGCGCAGGAGGCCACCACATTGCTGCAAACCGACGCCACGGTCAGCGGCGGCATTACCGAATGGCGTCGCATCGCGGCAACCGCCGCCAGCTTCGGCATTACCGTTGAACCGCATGCCTGGCACGACGTACACGTTCATCTGGTTGCCAGCACGCCCAACTGCACCTATGTCGAATGGATGCCCGACGATCATATTGTCAATTTCCGGCGCCTGATCGACCGCCAGCTCACTGCCGAGAACGGTGATATCCTGCTCCCCTCCGGCGACGGGCTGGGCTTCGGCTTCGATCCGGATGCGATCGCCAGGTACGGTGTGATCTATCCGGGAGAACAGGCGCCGTGGATCACCATCCGCTGATGCGAACACCGAAGCCCGCACTGGGTTTGCTGCTATCGGCAACCGTCGACCGGCAGGCCGGCGGCCGCATAGGGCAGATTGCGGCCAGCCACGGCATCAGGATCGCCAGTTACACGGACGATGCGCCGCCGGACGATCTGGCGGCGATTGACGCCGCTTTTTTCTCGCGTGATCTTTACGAAGGCAGCGAGTTACGGTCGCCGGGACCGGCGGCCCGGCGGTTTTTCCAGATCGTCGATCAGGCGCCGCGGCTGCGCTGGCTGCATGTGTGCTCGGCGGGCTTGGATCTGCCCCAATATGCGCCTTCACTTGCGCGCGGCGTGCGCGTTACCGGTTCCAGCGGCGCCACCGCCCGGCCCATCGCGCAAACCGCCCTGGCTGCCATCGTAGCCCAGTCTCGCGGCTTTCCCCACTGGCTGGACGCGCAATCCCGGCACACCTGGTCGCCCGTGACGGGAAGCGCCAGACCCACCGATATTGATGAACAACATGTCCTGCTGGCCGGGACCGGTCCCATCGGGCTGACCCTGGGCCGCATGCTGCAGGCGACGGGGTTCCAGGTAACCCTGCTGCGGCGGCGCGCAAACCCGCTACCGGACTTTCCGCTGGCGATCGACTACGGGCAATTGGACCAGACCCTGCCTGACTGCGATTGGCTGGTACTGGCATTGCCATTGACGCCGCAAACACAGGGCCTGATTGATGCGCGCCGCCTGGCGCTACTGCCGCAACGGGCGCGTATCGCCAATGTGGCCCGCGGCGAACTCATCGACGAAACGGCCCTGATCCGCGCCTTGGCCGACGGCAGACTGGCCGGCGCCTATCTGGATACCTTTGCCCAAGAACCCTTACCGGCCGCGTCCCCCTTATGGGCGTTGCCCAACGTTTGGCTCACACCGCACAACAGCGCGGCCTCCAGCGGACATGAAGCCCGCGTGGTCGCGATTTTTCTGCGCGAATTGGCAAACTGGCTGCAGGCGATAACACCCGGCGAACCTTCCTAGTCAACCCTAAGTTTGCGCCGGGATTTCAAGTGCCATGCCATCTTGCCGCCCGTGTTGCCGCAACGGCGGACTTGCAGTTTTCCCCCAATGCCAGGCCCATGCATTTCGCCTTGCGGAATCCTTTATTTTGCCCTGCGGAACTGGATAAGATTCGATATGGGATTTCTCCGAACGCCCCTATAATGGCTGCGCAGCAAGCATCAAAGATTCATTCGCCACCTAAATAAAACCAACGGAGACAAGATGATGAAGCTTTTGACCTTGAAGTACGCAGCCGGGTTCGCCATGATGGCCGCGCTTCCCGGCGCAGCTATCGCCAATACGGGCTATCCCGATAAACCGATAGCCATTATCGTGCCCTACGGGCCTGGCGGCGTGACCGATCTGGTGGCTCGCGCCCTGGGCGAAAGCATGGGACGCTATCTGAAGCAAACTGTCGTCATTGAGAACAAACCGGGCGCCGCCGGTTCCATGGGCGCGATCGAAATGCTGACCACCAAGCCCGACGGCTACCGGCTGACCCTGACACCGCACGGTATTTTCCGTCAGCCGTATCTGCAGAAAACACCCTATGACCCCGTCAAGGACCTGAGCTATATCGCCACGTTCGCAACCTATGATTTCCTTTTCGTGGTCGATGAAAAATCACCGATTAAAACGATCAAGCAGTTGATCGACTACGCCAGGGACAACCCGGGAGCGCTGACGGTCGGCACCCCGGGACGCTATACCGGCAACCAGGTCGCCATGGTGGAAACCGCGCATCATGCCGGCGTCAAGATGACCCACGTACCCTTCAAGGGCGATGCCGACGCGATCACGGCGCTGCTGGGCGGACATGTCAAGGCGGCCGTCACCGCAAACAGCATTCTGCCCTATTTGAAATCCGGCAAAGTGCGCGGCTTGGCCATTGCCTCGAAGGTGCGTCCGGAAGCCTTCGCCTCCGTCCCAACCCTGACTGAATCCGGTTATCCGGTCGTCACCCCCTCTCCACTGGGCCTGGGCGGCCCCAAGGGCCTGCCGGCGGACATTGTGCAAAAACTGGATGGGGCAGTACAGCACGCCCTGAAAGACCCGGCCTTTCTGAAAACCCTTGGCAACTACGGCATGCAAACCTACTACATGAATCCCGAGCAGTATTCGGCGTTTGCCGTCAAGACGTTCGCGGAAGAAAAATCCATTGTCGGCAGAATGGGCGACGAGAAATAGGTCTATGGCGGGCCACGTAGCCTGTATGACAGGGCGGCCAGGCGTGCCCGATCATGCAGGCTTATTCCAAGCGTGATACCCCGCGCTATTGATGCTTTATTGGCGCCGCGCCGGCGCGCGATATCGGCGCCTTCCGGAATGGCAGCAATTGCAGGTTCAGCGCGGCCGGACCGGGAGCATCGATATCGATGATGACCTGGCACTGCGCCTCGAACGCGGCCCGAAAATGGTTCTTGGCTTTGACGCACAACAACTGCAATTGCGACAGATCAAGCCCGTGCAACGCCAGCAGACCCGGGTCATGGGTCGGAGCCACCGCTTCGGTGACGATAATTCGGATCTGCGGCCGCCCCGCCACTGACATCAGCGCGGTTTTGCCGCAACGGGAAATAACGCCTTTTTCCATGGGCCCGACATTGATAAATTCGCCATCGGTCAGCAATTCCGTCGTCAGGGCCAGGGGCACGGGTTCGCCGAACTGGTTGCTATGGCGCGCGCCAAGTGTGGTTTCAAGCGTGGCGCCCACGCCGTTTTGATGCGCCTGCCGGACAACATCCGGCGCAGTGAAGCAGGCAAAAAGCGTAGCCGGCAAATGCGGTGACTGCAATAATGCGCGCAGCAGCGCCGGCGTGTCATTAGTGCCACCGGACAGCGGGTTGTCCGCCGGATCGGTTATCGCCACCCGTCCGCCATCTTGCCGAATGATGTCAAGGGCACGGACAATGGCCTGTTGCGGCGTCGGCAGCACGACCTCGAAGGCGTCGGCATGTTGGTGCAAAGCCGCAAGCAAGGCATTCAGCACCCGCTGCCGTTGTCGGCCATCGGGATCCTTGCCAACGTCCTCGACCACGAGAACACAGGCGCCGGTATCGGCCGAGTCCGCATAGGGAAAGCCGCCAAAAACCGCCACGTCCAGCACCGCATCGCCGATGCCGGCAACCGCCAACGCCTGCAGCGTGCGCATCGGCCCCTGGGCGGTGCGCATATTGAAGCTGGGCAGTATCAGGCCCGGCTTGGCGATATGCACTGCCGTACGAATCTTGTCGCTGACGATGCGACGCAGCCCCTCTAGCACCCGTCCGGCCGTTTCGTCCATGTCGATATGCGGGTAGGTCCGATATCCCGCGGCCATGTCCAGAAGCGCCGCGTGCCGCTCGCCGAGATTGGCATGCAAGTCGAAGCTTGCGCCTATCGGCACGCCGGGCACGCATTGCCTAACGGCCTGCAATAGCTCGATATCCGGCGCATCATTGGTCTGCGTAATGCATGCGCCATGCAACGACAAATACACTGCGTCCCATGTTCCGTCCGATAACCCCGCTACGATGTCCTCCTTGACCGCTTTGAACACCTCGTCGTCCATGGGGCCGGCCGGCATGGCCGATGCGCAGCGCAACACGGTGACCTCCCAGTCCGGATGCGCGCGCGCGAATGCCTCGACGGCGCCCAGTTCCGTTGCTGTCCCGCGAGCCGCCTGCAAGGCCGCCTCGCCTTGACTCCACTCCTTCAGGCGAACATCCTCAAACCGGCAAGGCACCGGGCTGAAAGCATTGCCTTCATACCAGAAGCGGGCAACGGCGAGTTTCTTGCGCGATGATGCACTCACGACAACGGCTCCTATTTAGGTTGAATGCCGGCGTTGCGCACCAGCACTTCATATTTGGTTTGTTCCTTCGCCAGATGCGCGGCCAATTGCTCGGGCGTGCCGCCGATGGGCTTGGCCGCCTGCCCCTGCAATCGTTGCTGCGTTTCCGGCTTCTGCAGCCATTTATTGACGGCGGCATTCAAGGATGCAATCACCGCTTTCGGCGTATTTTCAGGCGCCATCAGCACGAACCACGAAGTGAGTTCGTAATCCGGCACCGTTGCCGCCACCGGAGCAATATCCGGCGCCGATGCTGCTGGCGTGCGGCTGGTTACCCCCAGCGCCTTGAGTTTGCCCGATTTGATGAATGACAACGCGGTTGGCAGGTTATCTCCGGACAGCTGGATTTGCCCACCCAGCAAATCATTGGTCGCCTGGCTCGCCCCTTTATAGGGAATATGGTTGACATTGATTCCTGTTTTCTGTTTAAGCAGCTCCAGCGCCAGGTGCCCAGTGCTGCCGACGCCCGGCGATCCCCAGTTAAGCGAGGTCGGGGCTTCCTTTGCCCGCTTGATCAGATCGGCGATGCTGTCCATCCCCGCGCCGGGACTCGCCAGTATCACATTTGGCACTTCTGCGATATAGGCAACCGGAGCGAAATCCTTTTGCGCATTGTATCCCGTACGCTTATACACCAGCGTATTGATGATCTGTGTTCCCGGCGTACCTAACAGCAAAGTATAGCCGTCGGGTTTGGCCCGCGCCACCTCCGCCGCGCCGATATTGCCGCCGGCCCCGGCTTTGTTTTCAACAATAACCTCGCTGCCGAGTTCCGCCCGCAGCCCTTCCGCCGCCAGGCGGCCCAGCAAATCCGTGGTTCCGCCGGGCGAGAACGGCACCACGATACGCACCGGCGCCTGCGGCCACGCATGGGCGGCGCCCGCGGTGAAAAAGGCGCTGGCCGCGAGCATCAGCATCGGAATACGCTGCAAACGGTTCTTATGAATCCGACCCATGATGGTATCTCCTGAATAGTTAGATCATATGATTTATATTATATCAAAAATAAATCATTTGTCTTATAATGGATTTTCCCTAATCCCGACATCAAATGCACTCTCGCAGGCTACGCGTTGACTATGACACATATCATCCACAGGAATCCTAAGGCCAATTTGCCGGTCGCCGTCTCCGGCAGCGGCTGCTTCATCACCGATGCAAACGGCAAGCGCTATTACGATGCGTGCGGCGGTGCGGCGGTTTCCGCCATCGGACACGCCCATCCCGCCGTGCTTGAAGCCATGGAGAATCAGGCGCGGCAACTGGAATACGCGCATACCAGTTTTTTTACATCAGATGCCGCCGAGTCACTGGCAACGCATCTGGCCCGGCACACGCCCTCGGGACTGGGCAATGTCTACTTTCTTTCCAGCGGATCCGAGGCGGTGGAAACAGCGCTGAAAATGGCGCGTCAATATCATGTCGACAACGGCCAGCCCCTGCGCAGCCGTTTCATTGCCAGAAAGCAAAGTTATCACGGCAACTCGCTGGGCGCGCTTTCCATTGGCGGTAACCTGGCCAGACGCGCCCTGTATGAACCATTGCTCATGGAAGCCATTCACGTATCCCCCTGTTTTCCCTACCGCTATCGGGCCGAAGGCGAATCGGATGCGTCCTATGCCTCGCGTCTCGCGCAGGAGCTTGAACAAACCATTCTGCAAACAGGTCCTGAACAGATCGCCGCGTTCGTCGCGGAAACCGTGGTCGGCGCTACCGCGGGCGCGGTCGCGCCGGTTGCCGGCTATTTCGAAAAAGTACGTGAAATCTGCGATCGCTATGGTGTGCTGCTTATCATGGATGAAATCATGTGCGGCCTGGGTCGTACCGGCACCTTGCACGCGTTCGAACAAGAGGCGGTAGCGCCTGACTTGCTCTGCCTGGCCAAGGGGCTTGGCGGCGGCTACCAACCTATTGCGGCTGTGATTGCGCAGGACTTTATCGTGGAAAAAATGCAAAGCGCCTCGGGCGCCTTCCAGCACGGCCACACGTACGTCGGCCATCCCGTCGCCTGCGCGGCGGCGCTGGCCACCCAGCAGGTAATACAGCAGCAGAGCCTGGTATCGCGCAGTCAGACGCTGGGAACGGAGCTGCATGATATGCTGCGGGCAACCTTCGGCCAACATCCCAAGATCGGCGATATCCGCGGCCGCGGGCTTTTCCAGGCGATCGAGCTGGTCCGGGACCGGGAGAGCGGCGAACCATTCGATGCCAGCTTGAAAATCGCACAAAGGATTAAAGGCGCCGCCTTTGAACGCGGGCTGCTCTGCTACCCGGGCAGCGGTACAATAGACGGCACTTCGGGAGACCATATCCTCTTGGCGCCACCCTATGTCACCACAACCGGCGAACTACAGTTGGCGGTCGACCTGCTCGCCGGCGCGCTCGATGACGTAATGCATGCCATCCCTGCCTGATCGTTGCCGGGCGCGCGGCCGGCATATCGCTTCCCGAAACGGTATACTCGAAACCCGACAGAAGGATAAGCTATGGATAAACAACATGTGGAGCGTTTGATCAAATCCGAGTTTTCGGCACTGTCTCCCATGTTGCAGCGCGCCGCGCAGTACGTCATCGACCACCCCAGGGAAACGGCAATCGAATCCATGCGGCAAACCGCCAAGCATGCTGGCGTGCAGTCCAGCGTCATGCACCGCCTCGCCGTGCAACTTGGCTTTGACGGCTACAACACGCTGCGCGATGTATACCGGAACTGGCTGGCGCATCGCGAAGGCACATTCGAAGCCCGCGCCACGCAATTGCAGAAGCGCAAGCCGGGCGATGCGGCAACCCGACTGATCGAAGACGTGCTGCAAGCCGATATCGGCAACCTTGACGCGCTGCTTGATCCACAATCGACCACCGCGCTCAAGCACGCCCATGACGTACTCGGTAACGCCAGACATATCTATGTTGTCGGTTTACGCAGCATGTTCGCCGCGGCCTCGTACTTCAGCTACTCCTGCGGCATGTTCCTGAACAACACCGTGCTGCTGTCAGGCGTTGGTGGCGGGTTCGCCGACCCCCTGCGTCGCGCCGGCCCGGACGATGTCCTGATCGTTTTCAGTTGCTATCCCTACGCCAAGGACGCCGCAACCGCGACGCGTTACGCCAAGGCCAGGGGCGCGAAGATCGTCGCGATTTCCGACAGCGCCGTCTCGCCCGTCAGCAAGATAGCCGACGTCTCCATCACCATAAAAAACGAAACACCCTCGCTCTTTCCGTCGATCACGCCCCTGGTCGCGGTAGCGCAAACGCTGGTCGCCATGCTGGTTTCCAGCGGCGGCAAAAAGAGCCTGCGCGAAATCGCCAGCAGCGAAACCCAGTTGGCGCAATTCGATGTATATCTGCCTGCAGGGAAACGCGGGGAACCCTGATCAGGTGGCCGCCGCCCCTGCCGCATACTGCTTCAGGAATGCCTCGCTAGGCGCAATTGGCGTAATGATATCGATCAGTACCCCGTTCGGATCCTGGGTAATAAAGTGGCGCTGCCCGAATGCTTCATCCCGCAATGACAGGACAATGGGCAAGCCAGCCCGCTGCACATCGGCATGCGCCTGATCGACGTCCTCGACCTCAAAATTCAGAATCAAGCCCTGCGTCGGTTTGCGAAAAGGCGCCGGTACCGTGTCGTGGCCGGCCGCCAGGATCGCCAGGTTTACCGCCGGGTCGTCGGCCGACTGCAAATGTACATACCAGTCGCTGGCAAACAATGGCACAAAGCCAAAGTACGTTTGATAAAACTGCGCCGAACCGGCGACATCGCCGGTCATGACGACGGGATAATAGCTGGTGATTTTCACTTTTGTGCCCCTTTCCGATAACATACAGTCTGAATGTTTATAAATTAACATACAGGCTGTATGTTTGTAAATAGTAATGCGAACCTCAAATAAACAACGTACCGAAACCACCCGACAGGCATTGGCCGAATCGGCCCGGACCCTCTTTGTTGCGCGCGGGTACGCAGCCACGTCCACGCCGGATATCTGCAGCGCAGCTGGCATTACGCGCGGCGCGCTATACCACCATTTCACCGATAAACGCGATTTATTCCGGTTTGTCGTGGCCATAGAGGCCCAGGCCGTTGCCGAGGATATCCGCCAGGCGACGGCCTCGCCCCTGGCGGCCGACGCAGCGCTAGCGCTAGGCACCCGGGCCTACTTGCAGGCCATGACGGCGCCAGGCAGGACCCGCTTGCTCCTGGTGGAAGGGCCGGCGGTGTTAGGGATAGAGGAAATCAATGCCATTGACGCCGCCAACGCGGCGGCAACCTTGCGGGAGGGCTTGACGCAGGCGCTGCCGCATCGGGATGCGGCCTTTCTGGATATGGTGTCCAGGCTAATGGCAGCCGCCTGCGACCGGGCGGCACTGGAGATCGACAACGGCGCGGACCCGGTTACCACCGGCCAGGCCCTGCTATGGATGATGCAACAGTTGCACCATCCATGACGCAGCGCCTGACTCGCGGTTACGCGACGCCGGCGGCGCCTACCCCAGCAATTTTGGCAGCCACAAGGCAATCGCTGGCATGTAGGTGACCAGGACCAGGAAGGCAAGCAGCAACAGCAACCAGGGTGACGCAGCCCGCACCACCTGGCCAATGCTCATCTTGGTGATGCCAGCGGTGACGAACAGATTCAGTCCGATAGGCGGCGTAACCATACCGATTTCCAGGTTGACCACCATGATAATGCCCAGGTGGACCGGATCGACATC
This sequence comes from Advenella kashmirensis, assembly GCA_040395835.1. GTDB lineage: Bacteria > Pseudomonadota > Gammaproteobacteria > Burkholderiales > Burkholderiaceae_B > Advenella > Advenella kashmirensis_B. Next base: position 232,978 of record JBEBPQ010000002.1, on the reverse strand, counting down.
CAGCTGAGTCGCAATGGGAAACAGAATCGGCGCCAGGATCAGGATAATGCCCGTGGGCTCCATGAACATGCCGGCGACCAGCAACAGGATATTGACCACGATCAGGAACTGCCAGGCCTGCATGTCCCAGGCGATGATCTGCTCGGCAATGATCTGCGGAATGCGTTCGGTGGTGAGCACATGCGCGAACAGCAAGGCATTGACGATGATGAACATCAGCATGACCGTGACCTTGGCGGCATCGATCAGCACATCGGGCACCTGGCGCCAGCCGATATCGCGATAAACAAAGACCGCGACAATAAATGCGTATACCGCCGATACGGCGGCGGCTTCCGTTGGCGTGAAAATACCGCCATAGATGCCACCCAGGATAATGAAGATCAGCGCGAGCCCCCAGATCGAATCGCGGCCCGCCGCACACACCTCCTTGAAGGATGCGCGCGGCTGGCGCGGGTAGTTCTTGATCCGCGCCACGATATAGATGGCGATCATCAGCAACAGCCCTAGGGCGATCCCCGGCACCACGCCCGCCATGAAGAGCGCACCCACCGAGGTTTCCGTGGCGGCGCCGTAGACCACCATGACAATGGAAGGCGGGATCAGGATACCCAGGGTGCCCGCGTTGCAGACAACCCCGGCCGCAAACGGCAAGGGATAGCCCGAGCGCACCATGCCGGCGATCACGATCGACCCCACGGCCACCACCGTCGCGGGCGATGAGCCCGACACCGCGGCGAACAGGCAGCAGGCCATGACGGATGCAATCGCCAGGCCGCCATGGAAATGCCCTACCGTGGCGACCGCGAAGCGGATCATGCGCTTGGCGACACCGCCGGTCGTCATGAAGGCGCCGGCCAGCACAAAAAACGGAATCGCCATCAAGGTAAAGTGTTCCGATATTTCATACATCTTCAGCGCCAGCGAGGCCATTGAATCGGACCCGAAAAACAGGATCGTGAGCATGGAGGATAACCCCAGGGCGACGGCCACCGGCGTTCCCAGAAACATGAACACGAACAGCATGACAAATAGCGCGAACGTGGTCATTTTTCTTCTCCGGCAATGGCGGCGGTATCGTCGCTGGCATATTTAAGCGCCTCCTCGGCCTCATCGCCGAGCAATTGCGCGCGGCGTCCGCGCAACATATCCACCAGCACCAGGCCGAAGCGGATAAACAGCAGCGCAAAGCCAAGCGGCAGCACGATGCGCGGTATCCATTGGGGTATCGGCATGTCCTGGGCCAGGATGCCGATCCGATACATTTTTTCCACATAGATCCATGCGCCATAGAAAACAATGACGGTATAGACCAGGCACAACAGGCAGGCAATGATACCCGCGACGCGCGCCGCGTTCTTGGGCAGCACCTTGATCAGCGCATCGACGCCGATGTGCGCGCTGACGCGCACGCCGTAGGACAGACCGAGAAAGATCAGCCCGCCGAAAATGAACATGGCCAGTTCCAGGGCCCACACGAAACTGTAATTGAAAACATAACGCGCCACGACCTGGGCGAAGGTGATCAGCGTCATCGACGCCAGGAGAAAAGCGATGAGCGATTCTTCAAATCGATGAATCCATCGGACATTCATTGTCGAACTCCATTTCTGGTCCGGGGGCGACCGCGGCATTCACGGCCAGCTATTTCAAATGCAATCGCCTGCCCATCATGGCATGCGCATGGGCAGGCTGCATTCGATCCGTGTCTGGTTTATTTATTGGAAGCCTTGGCCGCTTCGATCAAATCCGCACCAATATCGGATTCGAATTTTTTCCAGACAGGTTCCATGGCCTTGCGCCAGGCCGCGACGTCATCCTTGGACAATTGCACCACCTTGGCCTTGTTGGCGTCGATGATGCGCTGCTTGTCATCTTCATTGAGTTTCTCGGCTTCCGCATTGGCGTATGTCGTGGCTTCGGCCATGGCCTTCTCCAGACCGGCCCGCACATCCTCGGGCAATCCATCCCACCATTCGGCATTGGTCACGACCATGTAGTCGATCACGCCATGATTGGTTTCCGCAATGGTTTTCTGCACTTCATGGAATTTCTGGGAATAGATATTCGACCAGGTATTTTCCTGGCCATCCACCACACCCGTCTGCAAGGCCTGATAGACTTCGCTGAATGCCAGTTTCTGCGGATTGGCACCAAGAGCGCGAAACTGCGCCTCGAGCACATCCGAAGCCTGGATGCGGAACTTCAGGCCTTTCACATCTTCGGGGCGCTGTAGTTTCGGCTTGTTGGTAGACAGCTCTTTCATGCCGTTGTGCCAATAGGCCAGCCCCTTGAGTCCGCGGTCCTTCATGGCGTCAAGCAGTTCCTTGCCCTTATCGCTTTGCTGGAACCGATCGACCGCGGCCATATCGTCGAACAGGAACGGCAGGTCGAACAGTTGTACTTTCTTGGTGTAGCGATCAAACTTGGACAGGGACGGCGCGATCATTTGCACATCGCCCAATAGCAAGGCTTCCATTTCCTTGCCATCGCCAAATAGCTGGGAATTGGGGAAGACCTGGACCTCCACTTTTCCAGGCAGCAGTTTTTCCGCGACTTCCTTGAACTTGAGCGCGCCCTGCCCCTTGGGTGTCTTGGCGGCGACGACATGGCTGAATTTGATGACGATGGGTTTGTCCGCGGCAAAGGCGCCGCCGGAAATGGCCAGCGCGCAACTGATGCCCAACGCGCCAAGCAGACGCAATGGTGTCTTATTCATAGGGTTTGTCTCCGTATTGTATTGATATATTCGAGATCCCCAGCGATACCTCAGACCAGGAACGCTCTATCAACACTATACTGAGTGCATCAAAATGAGTCAAAAAATTTACTTAGGGGTTTCCCATGATATCGCCCCCCTGAATCGGCAAACCCCTATGGCGCCGTGGCCGTGACCCTGAAGATGAAATAAAAGACATTGCGCAAAGCATGTTGCGCAAACAACGTCCAGCGCAACATTCAACGTTGCGTCAGATCAGCTCGGCAAAGATGCTTTCCAGATCCACCTGGTCCTGCGTCTCGTGCAACTTCAGGCTTTTGAGAATATGGTCCAGATGATCCAGCATCAGCGCGACCGCGGCTTCGCCATCCTCGCGGATAATTGCATTCACGATATCGGCGTGCTCGTCGTCTCTGCAGCTGAATGCCGTGGGTGCGTTGTACAGGCAGATGATCAGGCAAGTCAGCGTGGCCAGTTCGCGCGTTGTGCGCAACAGCGACGAGTTGCCGGCCAGTTCGGCCAACAGGATATGGAACTCGCCGGATAAACGAATGATGGCGGGCTGGTCGTGCCGCAGGCGCGCTTCGGACTCTTGTTGCAAATGACGCTGCAGCTTGACGATTTTTTCCTCGGTCAGGGACGCCACCAGCTTGCGCAGGGCAAACGGTTCGATCAGCCGACGCGCCTCGAAGACATCCCGCGCTTCCTCGACGGTCGGCTTGGCGACATAAGCGCCCTTTTGCGGGATCAGATCCACCACCCGCTCGTGCGCCAGTTTGGCCAGCGCCTCCCGAATACGTGCACGGTTCACGGAAAAGATCGTGGCGAGACGATCTTCCCCCAGTTTTGTCCCTGGCGGAATCCGGTGCTCGAGTATGGCGGAATACAACTTGTCGGTAATGTCCGCGACCGCAAGCTCGCTTCGCTTGGCCGTGGGGTTGACAACATTGTCTCCATTCTTGTTTACAGTCTTGGTTCGCATGACCGACATTTTAGCAACTTCCTCAACGCCGCGGCGGTCCGCTCCTGCGGGATTTCACATATTCATGCCTATGGTTTCCCCGCCAGCAATTGCGCCAAGGCGGCCGGCAGGCCGGCATTGGGTTTGGCCGGCGGCCTGGCAAAACTGCCTTGCACCGCCCCCCTGGGCGCCAGCTGCGCCAAGCTGCGCGCATGGCAGACCGCGCTGGAAACGCCATCCACGACAGGCACGGGCAGTCGGTCGCAAACCTGGCGCGCCAGGCCGGCCAACGGCGCACCCGCCAGAATAATGACGTCGGCCCGATCCTGCTCGACCGCCTGGCGACACAGCGCCAGCAGGCGTTCCGCGTGGTCCTCCTGCACAGTGCCGATGTCGCGCAGCGGCTCGTCAAGATTGCGGATGCTGGCCAGCCGCGAGATCAGTCCATTGCGTTCGACGCACTCCCGGTACCAGGCGGTGATGCGCGCCGAGATCGCGATAATCGAAAAGCGCTGGCCCAGCAGGCAGGCACTCGCCAACGCCGCCTCGGTGAGCCCCACCACCGGTATGTCCATGGCTTCGCGCATGCCTTCGATGCCGGGATCGCCAAAGGCGGCAATGATCAGGGCATCGTGCCCCGCCGCATGCTCGGCGGCCAGCACGGCGGTGGCATAGGCGGCGATACTGGCCTCGAAACGGGTTTCAATATATGCCACGCCCAGCGGCGCGGTCAGCATGGTCAGTTGCGCATCGCCGGCGACCCGACGGGCCTCGGCCTCGATCAGATCGGTCACGCTGGTCGAAATATTGGGATTGATAATAAGCAGTTTCATGGTTATCGGTCAGGTTGGAATTGTCTCGGACTCAGGCTGGGGCTGCTCCTGCGCAAAAAGGCGCCTGCGCCTTTCACGCCCAGGAACCGCCCATCGTGGCACACCACCTTGCCCCGAGCCAGCGTCATCCCCGGCACGGCCTGCAATTGAATGCCTTCATAGGGCGTGTAATCGACGGCGTGATGCAAGTCCTGATTGCGAATGACATGAGGCTGCGTTTTCCATATTACCAAATCGGCATCGGCGCCGATGGCAATGGTGCCCTTGCGCGGATGCAGGCCATAGGCCTTGGCCGGATTGGTCGCGGTCAGTTCAACGTAGCGGTTGATGCTGATCCTGCCGTCCAGTACCCCATGCGAGAACAGCAATGGCAGGCGGGTCTCCAGGCCAGGAATACCATTGGGGATCCGGCGGAACGGCACCTCCCGCCCCTCCGGCTTCTTGCCCTCGGGCGCGTCGAACGAAAACGGCGCATGGTCCGAAGAGAAAATGGTAAACAGGCTATCCTGCAAGCCTTGCCAGACAAACGCCTGGTTATCCTTGTTGCGCGGCGGCGGACTGCATACGCAGCGGGCGCCATGGTAACTGTCGTCAACGCCCAAATCCTCGGCGGTCAGGAACAAGTACTGCGGGCAGGTTTCCGCATAGATCCGTATTCCCTGGTTGCGCGCCCAGCGGATCTGGTCCATGGCTTCCTTCCCGGAAACGTGCACGATCATGATGGGCGCGCCCGCCAGTTCCGAAAGCGAAATTGCGCGATGCGTCGCTTCCCGCTCGACCAGCATGGGTCGCGACCAGGCATGGTAGCGCGGACTGGTGCGGCCCTGCGCTTCCAGGCGTTGCGTCAGCCATTCAATACAATCGGCATTCTCGGCATGGACCATCGCCATGGCATGCTTCGCGCGTGCAATATCCAGCAGATCAAGAATCTGATGGTCATTGAGTTTCATATCCTCGTAGGTCATATACATTTTGAACGAGGTGTACCCTTCATCGATCAGGCCGGGCAGCTCCGCCAGCGCAAGCTCGGAAGGATCAGTGATGATCATGTGAAAGCCATAGTCGATGCAAGCCTTGCCCGCCGCGCGCGCATGGTAGTTGTCCACGGCCTGGCGCAGTGATTGCCCCTTGCGTTGCACGGCAAACGGAATGATGGTGGTGGTGCCGCCGCAAGCGGCCGCGCGCGTGCCGGTTTCAAAGTCATCGGCCATGCGCAGGGGCGGCGCCATCGGTTCATCCAGATGGCAATGCGCATCAATGCCTCCGGGCGTGACCCAGGCGCCTTGCGCGTCGATCTCCGCCTCGGCCGCGGGCAGGCCGATGCCCAACTGGACGATGCTTCCGTCCTTGATGCCAATATCACAATGAAAAACATCGCTCGCTGTCGCCGCCTGCGCGTTGCGAATGACCAGATCAAAACCAGACATACCCATTTTTTGCAACCTCGTTGTTGATACTATCGGCCGAACATCCGGCCCCAGCCGGCCAGGGTCCCCGATGGGACGCCCACCATGCCAAACGCTTTCCACACCACCGCCGCGACTGAATCGTAGATCGGTATCCCCAGTTCCTGTTCCAGATCCTGCGCGAGGTGCGCCGCGCGCAGATTGGTGCACAGTACGGTGATCGCGTCCGGCCTGGCCGCCGCCACCTCGCGGATAAGGCGCGCCAGCTGTTCGGGCTCGATACAGCCGAATTGATGATTCACTGTCAGGCCCAGATGGGCTTCGGCAACGCATTCGATACCGGCTTTGCCGTAATTGGCGATGATGCGCTGCTGTACGTCATCAATATAGGGCGTCACCAGGCCAAGACGGCGCACGCCGTTATCCGCCATCAGCTCGTTGAGGGCAAGGATGGCTGTGGTGGCGGCAATCCCGGTATCCTCGGTGATCAGCCTGCACAGTGCCTCGTCCTGCTCGGTACCCAGCCACCCGGCGGCCGTACCGCTCCAGCAGATCACATCCACTTTCGCGTCAGCCAGCAAGCGCGCGGCGGCCAGAATGACCTGCGGATCAAACTGGTGCACAGATTGCTGCCGCATGGAAATCTCGGTCACCGGAAAGCGCGAAAAATGGGCCGACACTTGCGGCACGCCAGCCACCATGGCGCTGGTCAAGGGTTCCAGCGCGGTGTTGGAGGAAGGGGTCAATACCCCGATGCATTTTCTTTGGATCATGTTGCTTTGGCTCTTGTATTAAAGCCGGTTTCCCCCCGGCTGGGCAGAAAACCGGACACCGGTAATCACCTGTGCTTTCAGACCGGGATCTTTTTATCGTAGTCGATCAGCAGCGCCGAGCAGATGAACAGGCCCACGCCGGCACCGGCAAAAAGCATCAGTGCGTAGAAGTAGGAACCCGTTGCCTGTACGATCAATCCGACGATGATGGGAACGCCGATCCCCGCGCAGTTGCCGCCCAGGTTCATGAAGCCGCCCAGGAAGCCGACGCGCTTGCGTGTGCCCAGCACGGAGGGAATGCACCAGAACAGCCCGCACCAGCGCAGGAAGAACAAAGTCGTGGACAGGAGGATGACCACCATGACGGGATCCTTGATGGTGGAAACGCTGTAGATTGCAATTGTGGCAAGAATGGAAGAGACGGCGAACAGGGTGCGCAGGACCTTGCCCTGCGAAGCGCCGGAGGCGATCCATTTGTCGGCGATCCATCCGCCGGCCAGTTCACCGACGAAGCCCGCAAAAAACATGATGAATACCGCCCCACCCATCTGCTTGATGTCGAAGCCATGCACGGCGGCAAGATAGTTCGGCATCCAGGTCAGCAACCCATAGAACAGCGCGTTGAAGCACATCCAGCCGAAGAACATGCCCCAGACCGAACGATAGCGGAAAAAATCCCAGACATTGCCGCTGGTCACGGCGGGCTCGCGGGCCTCGTCCTGCGCCAGTGCCGCCTCGATATACGCCGCCTCGGCATCGTTGACCGCCGGATGCTCACGCGGATGATCGCGGATGATGCGCCAGGCAAACCAGCCGGCGATCATGGTGCCAACCCCGGCGATGACAAAGGCCAGGCGCCACGAACCCAGCAGCGCGATCAGGGCCGAAATCAGCATTGCCCCCAGCGCGGCGCCCAGCGGCGCCCCGCCGTCCAGCAAGGTGGCGCCGCGCCCCCGTTCCGTCTGCGTCATCCAAATGCTATTAAGCTTGCCGCCAGCGGGGTAGATCGGCGCCTCGGCCATGCCCAGCCCCAGCCGCGTCAGCAGCAAGCTGAACCACCCGGTGCACAGGCCGGCGATCCCCTGGAAAAAACCCCATCCCACCGTCGCCCCGACAATGACTTTGCGAGGTCCATAGCGGTCGGCCAGCAGTCCGCCGGGGATTTGCATGAATGCGTAGGTCCAGAAGAAGGAACTGAGCAGGACGCCCTGGAGCGCCGGGCTGATCTCGAATTCCTTGGCAATCAGCGGCATGGCGACGGAAAGCGACGCCCGGTCGATATAGTTAATTGAAATCAAGAAGAGCATCATCAGAAAGATGCGCCAGCGCACCTTGCTGGGTACAGCGTCACGGTTCACGCCGGCCGGCGTGGCTTGTGCGATTCCTTGCATGTCTATCTCCGGTGAACGGGAAGGTCGGAAAGGTCAAATACGGCTGCTACCCCGCTACTGTACCCGCGTCACGATAGTGTAAAAATAGGTGTTAACACTAAAGTTAACAATAAATAGAATAATTGTTGATAATGAATATCGACTTGCGGGCCAAGCCTCGCGTAATCCGCGCAGCGCAGCGCAGCACTCCCCGTTCCACCGGGCCGGCCCCTGCGCAGGAATCGTTGGCGCAAGCATGACGGCATTCAACTTGACATCGACCGGCGCTACAATAAGCGGGATTGTCGTCGCCGGGCGGCCGGTTCCGCCTTGCGACCGCGGCTTGTCATATCCAGCACTTTCCCCTGTGTGTCCGGCGCAACCGGCTCCGGACACCAACATAAGGAGTTCCTCCATGACAAAGATTCTTGTACTGTATTACTCCATGTACGGCCATATCGAAACCATGGCCAACAGCGTCGCCGACGGCGCCCGGCGCGTGTCGGGCACGGAAGTCACGGTCAAACGTGTGCCGGAAACCATGAACGAAGAGGCCTTTCGCAATGCGGGCGGCAAGGTCGGCCAGGCCGCGCCCGTGGCGACACCGCAGGAATTGGCCGATTATGATGCGATTATCTTCGGTACGCCGACACGCTTCGGCAATATGAGCGGCCAGATGCGCACGTTCCTGGACCAGACCGGCGGCCTGTGGGCTAAAGGGGCGCTGGTCGGGAAAGTGGCCAGTGTGTTTACCTCTACCGGCACCGGCGGCGGGCAGGAAACAACCATCACCTCGGTGTGGACCACACTGGCCCATCACGGCATGATTATCGTGCCGATTGGCTATAGCGATCCGGCGCTGTTCGATATTTCACAACCTGGCGGCGGCACGCCCTATGGCGCCTCAACAATCGCCGGCGGCGACGGATCGCGCCAGCCCGATTCCCGCGAATTGGGGATCGCGCAGCATCAGGGCGAGTACGTCGCCAAGATCGTACAACGCCTGAACAGCTAGGCGCCGCAGGAAACGCCCCGGCGTCCCGCCGCCTGTACCGCGGGTTGCGCCGGCCAGGCGGCTTCTATTGCATTTGGCTTTGCACCCAATGCAGGAACTGCAACTTGCGCTCATCCGCCTCCAGCGGCGTTTCCGAAAGCAAATAATAAGATGATCCGTCTTGCAGGAAGCCATCGGGCGCTTGCAGGATCCCTTGCGCGATATCGTCCTTGACCATCAGTTCCGAGGCAATGGCCACGCCCATGCCGGCCAGCGCAGCCTGGATGGATAGGTAAAAGTGCTCGAACCAGGCCTCGCCTTGCGCATCGGCCATATGGCCGCCGGCCTGCCGCCATTGCTCCCATGCCTTGGGGCGCGTGCTGGTGTGCAGCCGTTTACCTTGTTCGGCCAGCCCCGGCTTGCGCACTGGCCCGATACGCTCGTCGGCCAGGCGCTCGGCATAAACCCCCGCCCCCCAGTGAAAATCGTTACGGCGAATCGCGATATCGATCGCCTGCCGCCTGAAATCGACCGCGCCGCCTGCCGCCAGGATCACGACATTGAACGGGTTGGCCGGTTTGAAGCCGGCGACTCTCGGTATTAGCCACCGCATCGCCAGGGTGGGCTCGCAGGAAACAACCAAATCACGCCCCCGCGCGGCGACAAGCTGGTGAATGGTACCGTCCAGTTCATGAAACATGGCATGACAGCATTCGTACAAGGTTCTGCCTGCCGGGGCCAGGGCAAGACGACGGCCATGTTTCACGAACAGCGTCAGCCCCAGGTGCGCCTCGAGCGATTTGATCTGCTTGCTGACCGCACCATGCGTGACATGCAGCTTCTCGGCCGCCGCCGACAGGGTGCCGAGGGTAGCGACGAAATAGAAGAATTTGAGCGTATTGAGCGGGAATTTACCGATATGTTCCAAAATTTCACACGTAATCAAAAAATATTTCGATTTTCCAGGCAAGGCGGCTCATGCAAAATGGGCACCGATTTTCCTGATACCGAACCTGGCAACACATCATGAACGAACTCCTGGCTGTAGCAGCCATTACGATTCTAGCGGTAATTAGCCCCGGCGGCGACTTTGCGATGGTCACAAGAAATAGTTATCTGTACGGACGGCGCGCCGGCATCGTAACGGCCTGCGGCATCGCGGCCGCGGTATGGGTGCATATCGCCTACACCCTGCTCGGCGTCAGCCTGCTGCTGCTCCGGTTTCCGTTGCTGTTCAACGGCATCCGGTTCCTGGGCGCGGCCTACCTGATTGTTATCGGCATCCGGACATTCCGGCACCCGGCAATCGCCGTCGACCTAAGCACCAAGACGGTACCGTCGGGCAATGGTAGTGCGTTTCGCGACGGCTTCATCACAAACGCGCTCAATCCCAAGGCGACGCTGTTTGTACTGAGCACCTTTACCCAGGTGGTGCAACCGGCTACGCCGCTGGCGTTGCAAATCGGCTACGGCGCTTTCATGTCGCTGGCCCACCTGGTCTGGTTTTGCGTCATCGCCTCGGTCCTGGCCCGACCTACGGTACGGCAAGCGCTTTTGCTGCGGCAGCGCGTCGTCAACCGCGCCATCGGCACGGTGCTGGCCGCCCTGGGACTATTGCTGGTGTCCGCGGCAACGCCTTCCAACTCGCCCGCGCTGGCATGGATTGCCGACACCGCAAACGGGTTTTACCGCACCGCCGATGGCCTATCGCCTACACTGACTGGCAACCCATTCATGGCCGCAACCGGCCGCCTACCCTAAGGAACCCTCATGCCGGACACCACCGCTTTGCTCGCCTTTGCCGCAATTTCGCTGGGCATGGTACTCACGCCAGGACCCAATATGATCTACCTGATCTCCCGTTCGATCTGCCAGGGCCGGCAGGCCGGCCTGTTATCGCTGGGGGGCGTGGCGCTGGGGTTCGTGTTCTACATGGCCTGTGCCGCCCTCGGGATCACCGCCTTGCTGTTCGCGGTTCCCTATGCCTACGAAACCCTGTGCTACGGCGGCGCGCTGTACCTGCTGTATCTGGCCTGGCAGGCAATCCGTCCTGGCGGACAGTCGCCATTCCAGGTCAAGGCACTGGCCCCGGACAGCCCCCGCAAATTGTTCCTGATGGGCTTTTTGACAAATTTGCTCAACCCGAAAATTGCCGTCATGTACCTGTCGCTGCTGCCGCAATTCCTGAATCCGGAGCAAGGCAGCATCCTGATGCAATCACTGGCGCTGGGTGTCGTCCAGATTGCAATCAGCATTAGCGTGAATATGCTGATCGTGATCCTGGCGGGCAGCATCGCAACCTTCCTGTCCCGGCGCCCCGGCTGGGTGCTGGTCCAGCGCTGGATCATGGGAACAGTCCTGGCCGGACTGGCCGTGCGCATGGCCCTGTCAGCCCGACGCTAAGGCGCCCGCGCAATCCCGCTGGCACTCAAGCCAGCGCCGCCAGCGCGGGTTCGATCAAGCGGCGCAAGTCCTTGCGCGAAGCGCCATCGCGGGCCTGAAACGAAATGGTTTGCGTCAGGCCCGTGAAATGCAGGGCCAGCGACTTCAGGTCCGCTGTCCCGGACACATCTCCCTGCCTGACGCCCTGCTTCAATCTGGCGTAGATCAGATCATAGGTCTTGCGTCGCGCAAGCTTCAGGCATTCCCATGCCGGGTCATTGTCCGGCAAGTGATTGGTGACACCAAGAATCAGCAGGCATCCTCCCGAACTGGATGACAGCGCCACGTCGATGCTGCCCTCGAGCATCGCCTGCATGCCGTCCCGGGTCGCGGGCGCCGCTTGCATCGCGCGCATGGGCACCGATCCCACGGTCCGGATGTAATGCTCCACCGCTTCGCAGAACGACTGCGCCTTGGAACCGAAAGCCGCGTAGAAGCTGGGCGGATTGATTCCCATGGCCTGGGTCAAATCGGTCAATTGCGCGCCATCGTAGCCTTTTTCCCAGAAAACCCGCATTGCCTGTTCCAGCGCCAGTTCGCGGTCGAACCGGCGGGGCCGGCCTCGTGTTGCCATGATTGCTCCTGTTTGCCAATTAATGTAGTAAGAATAACATAAATCGATTGACAGACCGAATCCGGCTTATCATAATATTTATGTAGTCACTTTTACATAAATGGAAAAAACATGGAAATCTGCAACTCGGCAACACCCGGCGCACAGCCAGCAACACGTCCGGGCGCAATGTCTGGCGCCGCAGCCAACGCCATGCCCGCTGCCATCTACACCTTTGGCGCCGGCATCTTTGCCATGACCACCTCAGAGTTCATGGTCGCGGGGCTCATGCCCGCCATGGCCGGGGCATTCCAGGTTTCGGTGGCAGAGATCGGCTACCTGATCTCGGTCTACTCCGCGGGCATGGTCATCGGTGGCCCCCTGCTCACACTGGCGCTGCAGCGCTTTGATCGCAAGCCGACGCTGCTGGCGCTGATGCTGGCCTTCGTTCTGGGACAAATCCTGGGCGCCACCGCCGCCAGTTACGCTGTCATGGTCATCGCCCGCGCCATCACCGGCGTCACCTCGGCCGCATTCTTCGCCATTTCCCTGTCCAGCGCGGCGGACATGGTCCAGCCCCGGCAGCGCGGACGCGCCGCCTCGGTGGTGCTGGCGGGGCTGATGCTGGCAACGGTATTGGGCTTGCCCATGTCCACGCTCATCGACCAGTTCTTCGACTGGCGCGCCAGTTTCTGGTTCGTCGCCGCCATGGTGCTGGGCTGCGCCATACTTCTGCACTTGATCACGCCTGCCATGCGCCAGGCACAAACCGTGGATATGGCGCAGGAATTTGCCGCCCTCAGGAACGGTCGGCTTTGGGCGGCCTACGCCACCAGCGGCCTGATTATCGCCGCCACCTTCTCCGCCTTCAGCTATTTCGCGCCAATCTTCACCGCGCTGACGGGCTTTTCCAGTTCCGCCCTGCCCTGGCTATTCGCGCTTTATGGCGCGGCAACGGTGCTGGGCAACATCGTGGTCGGCCGATACGCCGATCGCTATACGATGCCGGTGCTGCTGATCGGCCTGAGCGTGCTGACGCTGACGCTGGGCCTGTTTGCGCTGGTGGCGCGCCAGCCCGTTCCGGTGATCGCCGCCACCGTCGTATTGGGCCTGGTCGGCGTGACCATGAATCCGGCCATGGTGGCCAGGGTGATGCGCGTGGCCAATGCGCGCCCCCTGGTCGGATCGATCCATGGCGCCATTATTTCGCTTGGCGTGCTAGTCGGTTCTTCACTCGGGGCCTTTGCCATCGAATCGGGCCTGGGCTTGCAATCCCCCTTGTGGATCGGCGCCTTGCTGGCATTGCTGGGGCTGCTGTCCCTGGCGCCGGCGAAGGCCAGGTTGCTGGACAGGAAAACCGAGGACTGAGCGCCTCGCAGGCAATGCCGCGAGCCATGCCCTCCTTTCTATTTTATTACGTTTGAAATACCTGCTTCAATTGCGCCTGCAGGTATTCAGTCAGCGTCTTGATCGCCGCGGACGCCAGATGAGGACGGGCGGTGGTCAGGATGTAAAGCGTGGCGTCGATACCATTCAACCGGTAATCGGGCAACACCAATTGCAGGTTGCCGGCGGCGATATCGCGGGCAATGACATAGTCGGGCAACAATGCGACGCCCAGGCCGTTGCGGGCGGCAAACAGCAGAAAGGGGAAATTCTCGGACTGCAGCCCCGGCGTCAGCTTTACCGGGAGTGACACCTTGCCTTTCTCCAGCGTAATGTGCTCGTGAAAGCGGCGATTCGAAGAACAGATAAACGCCAGCTCGCCCAGGCGCCGCGGGTCCCGGGCCACCGTCCGGTGCGCGGCGAGATAGGCGGGCGCGGCGCAAAGGCGCCACCGCACGTTGCAGACTTTCTTCGCAACATAGTCCTTGGGCGGCGCCTCCACAACTCGCAAGGCCACGTCCACTTGCGATTCGATCAAGTCGTTGACCCGGTTTGAAAACATGGTATGCAGATTCAACTTGGGGTACGCCTTCTTGAATTCGATCAGAATCGGCTGCAACACCAGCTCTCCCAGACCGGTCGGCACGCTGAGCCGGACGGTGCCCGTGGGCTCCGCCCCCAGCATCAGCATTTGATTGGTCGCCGCTTCGAGCTCGCGCAACATGCCCAGGCCATGCTGGTACAGCACCTCGCCCTGTTGCGTCAACTCCAGGCGACGAGTCGAGCGACGGATCAATTGCGTATTCAGCCGCGCCTCCAGCCGCTTCAGACTCTTGCTGACGTGAGATTTGGTAATACCGTGCCGTTTGGCCGCTTCGCTAAGCGTGCCGGTATCGATGATGGTGACGAACAGTCGAATCAGGTTCAGATCCAATGCTGCGTAGTTATCCACGGCCTCGCTCCCGTCGTTATCGCCCGATGCAAACCGCAGCCGCATGAGGCAAGCCTGCAGTAATTGTCAACTCCAAGACAACATATATTAGCTTTTTAGTCGCATTGTTTCCATAAAAGACCCTTGCTACACTCGTTTGCAAAGGAGACAAGCATGCAAACCCAATTATTTTCAGAAAACCTGTTCCAGGGCCAGCGTGTCCTGATCACCGGCGGCGGCACGGGCCTAGGGCTGGCCATGGCCGAGCAGTTGGTTGGCCTGGGCGCGCAGGTCCATCTTTGCGGACGCCGCCTGCATGTGCTGGAAGCGGCCGCCGCCAAACTGCGGGCGGATTTTCCCGACAGCCGCATTACCGTGCACTCGGTGGACATCAGGGACGCGGAAAAAGTCGAAGGCATGGTCCAGCATATCTGGGACGCGCATGGTGGCGTGGATGCGCTGATCAACAACGCCGCGGGCAATTTCATCTGCCCCACCGAAGACATCTCGATCAATGGCTTCAAGGCAATCACGGAAACCGTATTGAACGGCACCTTTTATGTCACGCAGGCCGTCGGCAAGCGCTGGATCGCGGACAAGCGCCCCGGCTCGGTCGTCTCTATCGTAGTGACCTGGGTCTGGACCGGCTCGCCGTTCGTCGTACCCTCGGCCATGTCCAAATCGGCCGTCGATACCATGACCAAATCGCTGGCCATCGAATGGGGCCGCCATGGTATCCGCTTCAATGCTATCGCGCCCGGCGTCATTCCCACCGAGGGGGCCACGGCCAGGCTGCGCCCCACCGACAGCAATACCGATGCGTTGACCCAACAGAATCCCATGCAGCGCCTTGGACAATTCAGCGACCTTGCCAACCTGGCTGCGTTCCTGCTATGCCCCGCCAACAGCTGGCTCAACGGCCAGACCATTGCGCTGGATGGCGGCGACTGGCTCGCCAACGGGGCATACTTCAAGCAGTATTTCGAATGGGATAAAAGCGACTGGCAGCATGCGCGCGAGCAGATTCGGGCCAGGACGGCGCCGTCTGCGGGCCAGGAGTAGGATCACCATGAACCCAGTGATTATCGTCCAGGACCGGACAACCGAAAAGCAGGTCCATCAGGCCCGCGCCCGCAGGCTGGCAGGTGGCTTACGCAGCCTTGGCCTGGGGGAAGGTGACACCTTCGCCCTCATGTTGCGCAACAGCGAAGCCTTTCTGGAAGCCATCGACGCCAGCCGCCAGCTGGGCACCACCTACTGCCCAATCAACTGGCATTTCACTGCCGCCGAGGTCGGGTTCCTGCTCAACGACAGCGGTGCAAAGCTGCTCATCATCCAGGACGAGTTCTGGGACAGCATCAAGCCCGCGCTGCCCGCGGCGATGCAGGTCCTGATCGTAGGTACCCATCCCGATTGCGATCACGACGCCGCCGCGCCCAAATCATATTCGGACTGGCGCGACCGGTTCGCCGAAAGCGAAACGTATTCCTCCGCCCCGCGCGGACACATGGCCTACACCTCGGGCACCACCGGCAAACCCAAGGGCGTGGTGCGGCATGTGTTTCCACCCGGTATCGCCGAGGAGCGCAGGCAGGCCGCGAGACAATTGCTGCACCAAACCTTCGGCCTGGCGCCCGGTTGCAGGGCGATGCTGCCGGCGCCCATCTACCATAGCGCCCCCAGCCTGTTTGCGCAGAATGCGTTGCAGATGTGCGATGTCTTCGTTGTCACCGATGGGTTCGATCCGCTGGACGTGCTCAGGCAGGTCGAGCAATACCGCATCGAAGTCCTGTACCTGGTGCCGATCATGTATGTGCGCATGCTCAAGCTCAATGCCGCAGCGCGCCAGCGCTACGACCTCAGCTCGCTGCGATTCATCGCCTCCACCGGCGCACCTTGCGCGCCCGACGTCAAGCGCGCCATGATCGAATGGCTTGGCCCTATTGTTTATGAAACCTACGCTTCCAGCGAAGCCGGCCTGATCACTGTGCTGGAACCGCAACAGGCGCTGGCCAAGCCAGGCAGCGCGGGCAAGCCGGCGGGTGAAGCCGAAATACGGATCTTCGACAAGGACGGCCAGCCGTGCGCGCCCGGCGTGCCTGGCTATATTCATGTGCGCCAACCCATTTACGCGGATTTCCATTACCGCAATAACCCGCAAGCGCGCACGGAGATTGACCGGGACGGGTTGATCGGCCTGGGCGACATCGGTTACCTGGACGAAGACGGGTTCCTATTCGTTTGCGATCGCAAGTCCGATCTCGTGATTTCCGGCGGTGTGAACATCTATCCCGCGGAGATCGAGCACCAATTGCTGCAACACGAAGGCATCGCCGATTGCGCGGTGATTGGCATCCCCGATCCCGAATTCGGCGAGTCGCTGCTGGCTTTCGTGCAACCGCAGGCGGGTGGCACGCTGGACACCGCGCAGTTGAGTCATTGGCTGGGCCAGCGCCTGGCAAAATTCAAGATCCCCGGCCAATTCATTATCGATCCTTCGCTGCCCAGGGACGATACCGGGAAAATATACAAACGCCTGCTGCGCGACAAATACTGGGAAGGCCGGGACAGAAAGGTCTGAGGCGCTATCCATAAAGCATTCGAGAAAGCACACCGCGACACAAAAACGGTGCCAACAACAACCAGGAGACATTCATGATGATGCAACGTATTGCAAGCACAGTAACCGCCATTGCGCTTGGCCTGGGGCTGAGCGCGGCGGCCCGCGCCGCCTACCCGGAAAAACCGATAAAGCTGGTGGTGCCCTATACGCCGGCGGGATCGGGCGACCAACTGGCGCGCGCCCTGGCCCAGAACGTCGGGCAGTTGCTGCAGCAACCGGTCGTGGTCGAGAACAAACCCGGTGCCAGCACCAAGATTGGCGCGACACAGGTGGCCCGCTCGCCTGCCGACGGCTACACGCTATTTCTCGCCAGCAACGCCAGCATGGTGCTGAATCCGCTGCTGTACAAGTCATTTCCCTATGATCCCGAACGCGATTTTCGGATCGTCGCCATTGTGGCCGATCTGCCGCTGGTTGTCATCACAAATGACAAATCAGGTCTGGACAGCATGCAGAAGTTCGTCGACTACGCCAAGCAGAATCCGGGCAAGCTGAATTATGCTTCGGTGGGCAAAGGCAATCCGCTACACCTGGCCACCGAATTGCTGCTCGGCAAATATGGTATCAAGGCCACTCATGTCCCGTACAATGGCAGCGCGCCAGCCTTGACCTCGCTCATGGCCAATGACACGCAATTGATGATCGACGTCATCAGCACCTCGCTACCCTTGATCAAGGACGGGAAGATCAGGCCCCTGGCCGTCACCTCGACCAAGCGGCTCAAGGTGCTGCCCGATATTCCCACGGTTTCCGAGATCGGCAAATCCGATTACCAGGCAGCCACCTGGTTCGGCATCGCCGTGCCGGCAAAAACGCCCGACACCGTGGTCGATAAGCTAAGAGCCGCCATTGACCGGACGCTTGACGAGGCACGTTTCCAGCGGCAGTTCGATACGCTGGGGCTTGATATCCAGGAACCGCGCACGCAAGAACAAATCGACCAGTACGTTACCGAGGACCGCAAGCGCTGGAAAGCAGTGATAGAACAAAACCGGATATCGCTGGATTAAGCCGGCGGTGGGTAATCGGCTCGATAAACGCAATAGGCGCGCCAAGCTATAAGCAAATAATCAAAAAGTCGTAGCCGACCCCGTCAACCATTCCTAAAATGCCGTGTTACCCCGCCGGTGGCGCCCGCCCGCAAACGCGCCGGCGCCATCATGGCGTAATGAATCCATGGTGTCTGCCTGCCGGCATCTTGCCACCATCGTGTATCGCGGCAAATTGCCCGTCATATTGATTTTGGCATATTCCGTCCGCGCATAGGCCGCCTTTGCGCAGGCGAACCAATGCCGGCGCCGATCGGGCGCAATCACAATCTTGTTTTTCAATATTCTTATATGTTATAAACATATAACAAAATATAATATAAAACTTATTCCAGCAGGGAGCAAACCATGAGCGAGTCAGTTCAACAATCAAGCGACATCCTGATCATCGGTGCCGGCGCCGCAGGCCTGGCCACCGCCGCCAGCCTGAAGAAAAGACAGCAGAATCTGCAAATCACAGTCGTCGATCCCGCGACCGAGCATTATTACCAGCCTGGCTGGACCATGGTGGGTGGTGGCATTTTCAAACCACAGCAAACCGCCAGAGCCATGACAAACGTCATTCCCGCCGGCATTGCCTGGCGCCAACAGGCCGTGGTGGGCTTCGACCCCGAACAGAATATCGTTATGCTGGACGACGGGCAGCAACTGCGCTACGGAATACTGATCGTTGCCACCGGATTGAAGCTGGACTGGAACGCTGTTCCCGGCTTGAGCGAAAGCCTTGGCAAGCATGGCGTCACGTCCAACTATGCTTTTGGCACCGCCAGCTACACTTGGGAATTGGTGCAATCGCTAAAACGGGGCAAGGCGCTGTTCACACAACCGCCCATGCCGATCAAATGCGCCGGCGCACCGCAAAAAGCCATGTATCTGTCGGCCAGTCACTGGCGCAGCCAGGGTTGCCTGGATCAAATTCAAATCGAATTTCATAATGCCGGCCAGGCGCTGTTCGGCGTCAAGGAATATGTACCCGCGCTCATGGAATATATCGAGAAATACCATGTGCAACTGAACTTCGGCTCACGCCTGATCGCCGTGGACGGGCCAAACCGGCGCGCCACCTTCGAGGTGACAACCCCGGACGGCGTCACCGAGCAAACACATGACTTCGACATGCTGCACGTCTGCCCGCCGCAGGGACCGCTGGACCTGATCCGCAACAGCGTGCTGGCCGACAGCGCGGGCTGGCTCGAGGTGGACCCGCAAAGCCTGCAACACAAACGTTATCCGAATATCTTCGCCGCCGGCGATACCATAGGTACCAGCAACGCCAAGACGGCGGCGGCCGTGCGCAAGCAGGCACCGATCGTGGCGCAGAATGTCCTGGCGCAGTTGGCAGGACGCGGCCTGCCCGCCCGCTACAATGGGTACGGCTCATGCCCGCTGACCGTGGAGCATGGCAAAATCGTACTGGCCGAATTCGGCTATGACGGCAAGCTGCTGCCAACGTTCAGCAAGCGGCTGATCGACGGCACCCGACCCTCCGGGCTGGCCTGGCGGCTAAAGAAGGATATCCTGCCCAGCGTCTATTGGAACTGCATGCTCAAAGGCCGCGAATGGCTGGTCTGAGGCCAGCCCTGCCTCCCGGCGCGCGATACCGCGCTCAAGCCCTGGCGCCGCGCACGGCCTGAGCCAGTTCCTGGCACAGCGCCAGCACATCGTCCCTGGCCTGCCGCGGCGTTGCCGCCTGGGCGATGCGCTGGACCAGCGCCGACCCCACGACGACGCCATCGGCGACCTTGGCAATAGCTATGGCTTGCGCCGGCGTGCGGATACCAAAACCCACGCCGATCGGCAGGGCGGTATGCTTGCGGATGCGCGCAACGGCATCGGCCACTTGCTGCTGCGTGGCCGAGCCGGCCCCGGTGGTGCCCGCCACCGATACATAATAGACAAAGCCGCCGGCGTTCTCCAAGATACGCGCCAGCCTGGCATCGTCGCTCGTCGGCGTTGCCAGGCGTACGAAATCAATCCCCGCCTGCTGCGCGGGAATACACAAGTCCTGGTCGTGCTCCGCCGGCAGATCGACAACGATCAGGCCATCCACGCCCGCCTGCCCCGCGTCTTCGATGAAACGCGCCACACCATATTTGTGAATGGGATTGAAATACCCCATCAGCACAATCGGCGTATCGTTATCTTTCTGGCGGAATGCCGCGATCATTTGCAAGGTACGCGCCAGGTTCTGACCCTGGGCCAGGGCGCGCAGGCTCGATAGCTGGATGGCCGGCCCATCCGCCATGGGGTCGGTGAACGGCATGCCCAGCTCGATAATATCCGCGCCGGCCTCGGGCAGGCCGTCCAGAATGCTGGCGGCGGTTTCATAGTCCGGATCGCCGGCCGTCAGGAAGGTCACCAGGGCCGCACGGTTTTCCTGTTTCAGTTGCGCAAAGCGCTTCTCTAGCCGACTCATACGGATTGCTCCTTTTGCTGAAAGTGATGCATAACGGTTTGCATGTCCTTGTCGCCGCGACCGGACAGGTTGACCACCATCAGATGATCCTTGGGAAGTGTGGCGGCTCGCTTAAAGGCTTCGGCCAGCGCGTGCGCGCTTTCCAGGGCGGGTATGATGCCTTCCAGGCGGCAGCATTGATGCAGGGCCTCCAGCGCCTCTTCATCGGTGATCGCCGTGTACTGGACCCGGCCGATGCTGTGCAGCCAGGCGTGCTCGGGGCCGATGCCCGGATAATCCAGGCCCGCGGAGATCGAATGCGCGTCGATGATCTGACCGTCCTCGCTCTGTAGTAGATAGGTCCGATTGCCATGCAATACACCCGGTGCGCCGCCGTTCAGGCTGGCGGCATGCTTGCCGCTATCGATCCCGTGGCCCGCGGCCTCGACACCGATAATCTGAACATCACTGTCGTCCAGGAACGCATGGAACAGGCCGATGGCATTGGAGCCGCCACCGACGCAGGCGACCAGGGAATCCGGCAGTCGGCCTTCCTGGGCCAGCATCTGCGCGCGGGTCTCCTTGCCAATCACGGCCTGGAAATCGCGCACCATCGTGGGATACGGATGGGGGCCGGCCACAGTGCCGATCAGATAATACGTCGTGTCGACATTGGTAACCCAGTCTCGCAGCGCTTCGTTCATCGCATCTTTCAAGGTTCCCGTGCCCGCCGTGACCGGATGCACCTCGGCACCCAGCAACTTCATGCGGAACACATTGGCCTGCTGCCGTTCAATATCGGTGCTGCCCATGTAGACGACGCATTGCAAGCCGAAGCGCGCCGCGACGGTTGCCGTGGCCACGCCATGCATGCCTGCCCCGGTCTCGGCGATGATGCGATGTTTCCCCATGCGGCGCGCCAGCAATATCTGGCCGATGCAATTGTTGATTTTGTGTGCGCCGGTGTGGTTCAGTTCCTCGCGCTTCAAATAAATTTTGGCGCCGCCCAAATGGTTGCTCAGGCGCTCCGCGTAGTACAAAGGGCTGGGACGCCCCACGTAATCGCGCTGGAAATACGCCAGTTCAGTCGCAAAAGCCGGATCCGTCCTGGCTTTTTCATATTCTGCCGCCAGCTCGTGAATCAGCGGCATCAGGGTTTCGGCCACATATTGCCCGCCGAAATCACCGAACATACCGGTGGGGCCGGTGGCCCCGCTCTGTAACGTCATATCGTGCTCCATCTTGAATGATCTGCCGAAGGCAGATTCACGCTGTTTTATCGATGGGGACAGCATAAGCAATTTTCTTCCTGGAAAAAAGCGATAAAATTGCAGCAATACGTCAGATATTCTCACATATTATGTCCCACGACCTGCCCCCTCTGAATGCATTGCGCGCCTTCGACGCCACGGCCCGGCTGCTTAGCGTCAGCAAAGCCGCGGAGGAATTGCATGTCACGCACGGCGCAATCAGCCGCCAGATACGAAGCCTGGAAGCCTGGTTGGGCATGGCGCTGTTTGAAAAGGACGGGCGAGGCATAAAACTCACAGATGAAGGAGCGCGTCTGAAAACCGCGAGCAGTACCGCCCTCGACGGGATCCGCACCGCCTGCGCCGACCTGAGGCAACGGGCCGGCAACACACCCTTCGTGCTCGCTTGCCCTGGCAGCCTGTTGGCGCGCTGGTTCATCCCCCGGCTGGATCAGTTGAACCAGGACCTGCCGGACCTGCGGTTGCAACTGACGACGGGTGAAAATGAACTCGACCCACGCAATACCGCTGTGAATGCCACGCTATGCTTTGCCACGCCGCCATGGCCCGGCGATATGCAAGTGCATGAACTGGGCGCGGAATATATCGGTCCGGTTTTAAGCCCGCGCTACGCCCGCTACGACGCGCTGGTCCGCGCCCCGGCCAGCGCCCTGCTGGACGAGCCGCTGATGTACCCCGCCAGTCGCCCCCACGCCTGGGACCAATGGGCGCAGGCACAGAAGCTGGCGCCCGCGGCCTTGCACTTGGGCCAGGCATTCGACCATTTGTACTACTTGATGGAGGCCGCCAGTGCCGGGCTGGGCGTGGCAATCGCGCCGCAACAGGTTGCGGCCGATGATTTGGCGGCGGGACGCCTGGTGGCGCCCTGGGGGTTTGTCAAAACCCGTGCGCAACTGACGCTGTGGATAGCGCAAGGCCGGCATGATCCGCGCGCCGACGCGCTGGCGCGCTGGCTCAGGCAAGCCCTGGCTTCCCAGGCCGCGCATTACCCGGCCGTGGCCATGGCCGCCCACTGATCCGCAAGCAGTCTATTTGCCATTGATATTGCACGGGTTTTCCCCAACACCGGCCACGGCTTACGGTACAATGGAAGGATTCGTCGCCCGGTTCCCGCGGCGACGCCTCCACTGACTTAGCATGAACCATAAAGCCCTTGTCCTTTTTTCCGGCGGACAAGACTCCACGACCTGCCTGGCCTGGGCGCTGCAACGCTACCGCTATGTCGAGACCATCGGTTTCGATTACGGCCAGCGCCATGCCGTGGAGCTTGCCTGCCGCAACACCGTCATCACCCAATTACGTTCGCAATTTCCTGAATGGAGCGACAAGCTGGGCGACGACCATATGCTGGATCTCTCGGTACTGGGCCAGATCAGCGATACCGCCCTGACCCAGGCGCGCGCCATCGAATTCGAGCAAAGCGGCCTGCCCAATACTTTCGTGCCGGGCCGCAATCTGCTGTTTTTCAATTTTGCCGCCGCCCTGGCCTATCGCCGCGGCCTCGAGGTGCTGGTTGGCGGCATGTGCGAGACCGATTATTCCGGCTACCCCGATTGCCGTGACAACACGCTCAAATCCCTGCAGGTTTCCCTCAGCCTCGGACTGGACCGGCCCATGGTGATCGAAACGCCGCTGATGTGGATAGACAAACAGGCGACCTGGCAAATGGCGCAAGATATCGGCGGCGATGCGCTGGTGCAATTGATCCTCGAACATTCGCACACCTGCTATCTGGGTGAGCGCAGCCAGCGTCATGCCTGGGGTTACGGCTGTGGCCACTGCCCGGCCTGTGAATTGCGCAGCAACGGCTATGCCCTGTACCTGGCGGCGCGGGAGTCCCGGTAATGGAACAGACCGCGATCGTGGCCAGCGGACGGTTCGAAGCCGCCCGGCAACTGGCGTTCCGACCCGATCACCGGACCTACGGCACACATGGCCACAGCTTCCTGGCTTGCGTCGAGTGCGATCCGGCACACTTGCCCGCCGAATTCCCCGGACAGCACGTCAGCCTGCTCAAACAGCGCCTGGACCAAGCCATCGCGCGGCTTGACTATACCGAGCTGAACCGGCACCTCGCCAACCCCGGCGACGCGCAACTGGCCGCGTGGCTGCGCACCCGGCCCGGCCTGGAGCCAGCGCAACGTGTCGCAATACAAAGCACACAGGACCAGGGCGTACAGTTGGACCGCGACACCCTGCACTGCTGGCGTCGCTATCGTTTCCAGGCGGCCCATCAATTACCCAACGTGCCGCCCGGACACAAGTGCGGGCGCATGCACGGCCATGGATTCCAGGTCGTCCTGTATACCAGCGCCGGCGCCAGCGAGCCGCCGCCCGACGCCATCCCCGCTTACGAGTTGATGGACCGGTACTGGCAGGACTTGTCCGGCCGGCTCGACCACCGCTGCCTGAATGACATCGAGGGCCTGGACAATCCGACCAGCGAGAATCTGTCTGCCTGGATCTGGATGCAATTGAAACCGGGCATGCCCGCCCTGTCCGGTGTCGCGGTCTATGAAACCGGCTCCTGTGGCGCCCACTACGATGGCGCCCACTACCGCATCTGGAAGGACTTTACCCTGGATAGCGCAGTCCGGATCCAAGGCGTCCCCGGCGATTCGCCGCTGGCGCGCATGCATGGGCATACCTTTCTGTTGCGCCTGCATCTGCAAGCGCCGCTCGACACCATCAAGGGATGGACCATTGATTTCGGCGACGTCAAGACCGTCTTCGATCCCATTTTCAAAACCCTCGACCACCAGCCGCTGTACGAACTGCCGGGGCTGGCCAACGCCGACACACCCGGTCTGGCCGACTGGATTTACGCAACGACGCATGCGCGGCTGCCCCAGTTGGTTGCCGTCGACTTGCACGAAACACCCGGTTGCGGCGCGCGCATCACCCGCCACGCCGCAACCTTGGGATTGCCAGGATAACGCATGAGCTACGCCGTCAAGGAAATTTTCTATACACTGCAGGGCGAAGGCATCAATGCGGGGCATCCCGCGGTCTTCTGCCGTTTTGCCGGCTGCAATTTGTGGAGCGGACGCGAACAGGACCGCGCCACCGCCATCTGCAACTTCTGCGATACCGACTTCGTGGGCACGGACGGCACGCTGGGCGGCCGTTATGCAACGGCAGCGCAACTGGCTGCGCAGATCGCCGCGCAATGGCCCACGCCCACGCACGATCACCGGCTGGTCGTGCTCACGGGGGGCGAACCCATGTTGCAGGTCGACCAGGCCCTGGTCGACAGCCTGCACGCCCAGGGATTTCGCATTGCCATGGAAACCAATGGCACGCTGCCCGCGCTGGACAGCATTGACTGGATCTGCGTCAGCCCCAAGGCCCACACGCAGTTGGCGCAAACGCGCGGCCAGGAATTGAAACTGGTCTATCCACAGCCGGGGGTCGACCCCACGCGCTTCGAATCGCTGGACTTTGACTACTTTCTGCTGCAACCCATGGACAATGCGAGCCAGGCCGCCAATACCCAGGCCGCCATCGAGTATTGCAAGGCGCACCCCAAGTGGCGCCTTTCCGTGCAAAGCCACAAATATTGCGGCATCCGCTGATCGCAACCACCTGAAACATACCCGTCCGGCCGTCACGCGCCAGCCAGGAACCAACGCGCTCGCGCCGGGTCTCTATCCATTCTGCGAATTTGAAGGAGATCGGTTCCTTTCTGATTTCCATCAATAAGCGCTGCACCGCTCCCGGATAGCATATCGCTTAGAGATTAGCCGATATTGACGCATTTTCATTGATGGAGAAGTAAATGTCCTTGTTCGACGCGCCAGACAAATATGGCACGCTATCGCGCGGCCTGCACTGGCTGATGGCATTGGGGTTTGCCTGGATGTTCCTGACCGCCGCCCTGCACTTTTTTTTCTATAAATCGCCAGCCAGCGACGCCCTATGGCCAACCCATTCCTTCATGGGCTTCACCCTGCTCTGCCTGGGCATCCTGCGTCTGATCTGGGCCGTGGCCAACCATGCGCGCCGGCCACCGCAATCGTCGCTGGCCTCCCGTCTGGGACACGGCGTCATTTACCTGCTGATGCTGATCATCCCGCTCCTGGCGCTGCTGCGCGTCTATGGCGCGGATCGCGCTTTTTCCTATCTGGGCATCAAGCTCATGGAACCCATAGGCCAGGAAGTCCCCTGGATGGTTGACCTGGCCGGCCTGCTGCACGGGGAGCTGGGCTGGATCCTGCTGGCGCTGGTCGTGGGACACATCGCCATGGTGTACAGGCACCGCCGCGCACCCGGCCATGCCGATGTCCTGCCCCGCATGCTGTAGGCAGGCTCATCGCGCCCTGCCGGCCGCTCAGGCAGCCCGCAGGCGTTGCGCGGCCGCATGCACCGCATCGCGGCGTCCCGACAGGCTCTCATCCATGCGCGCCTTGACCGCGGACACCACGACAGCCGGCGCGGTGTCCGGCCGCCCCGCTGAAAAAGGCGGCGCGGGCGCATACTCCAGGCCGAGCTGCACCATTTGCGCAGCCTGCTCGCCGAAAATCTCGCTGATCACAACCAGGGAAAAATCAATACCTGCCGTCACGCCGCCGCCGGTAATAATATTGCCGTCCTTGGCCACCCGGCTGTCGTCGGGCAAGGCGCCGAACTCGGCCAGGAAATCGCGCCAAGCCCAGTGACACGCCGCCCTTTTCCCCTTCAGCAAACCAGCGGCGCCCAAGATCAGGGAGCCTGTGCACACCGAAGTGATATAACGGGCGCGGCTGGCCAGTACGCGGATTCGCTCAAGAAACGCCTGGTCCAGCATCGCTGAGGCGCACCCGGCGCCACCCGGTACGCAGAGCACATCACACTCTGACAACTGCGCCAGATCCTGCAGTTGCGCAAATACCAGACC
Source organism: Advenella kashmirensis (assembly GCA_040395835.1). Taxonomy (GTDB): domain Bacteria; phylum Pseudomonadota; class Gammaproteobacteria; order Burkholderiales; family Burkholderiaceae_B; genus Advenella; species Advenella kashmirensis_B. The sequence goes on along the minus strand of JBEBPQ010000002.1, from coordinate 206,396 downwards.
ATCGGCCTCGACCGGCGCGCCATCCATGGAGGCGACGATCACCCGGGTATCGGGAAGCCGGCTGAAGAACTGGTGCGGCCCGGTAAAGTCCAGGTGCGTGACGCCTGGATAGATGGGAATCACGATGACGAACGGACGCGGTTGCGTGGTATTCATGGCTGCTCCTGCTGGAAGGGTTGAGAAAGACTTTGACGCCATCAGTCTATCAAGCCTAGAATTGTCCTGAATGACATAAAACCAACCTTTTAGGACATGATGAATATCGGCTTCTATATCTTCCCCGGTTTCCAGCTACTGGATCTGTCCGGTCCATTGACCGCATTCCAGCTGGCCGGTCAGAACACCGCGCCCAAGCCCTATCGTCTTAGCGTTATTTCCGACCGGGGCGGCCAGATCGCCAGCTCATCCGGCGTCGAGGTCTGCTCTCAGGCCTGGGACAGCCAGCAACTGGACACGCTCATGATCTGCGGCGGCGCAGGCGTGCATGCGCTGCTGACAGACGAACCCGCACTGGCGCGGTTACACGCCGCGACACGGCGTTGCCGACGCATCGCCAGCGTCTGCACGGGTGCCTTCGCGCTGGCCGAACTGGGCCTGCTGGATGGGCGGCGCGCCACCACCCACTGGCATTACGTGGCGCGGCTGCAGAAAGCCTACCCACGCGTCCAGATGGACGGCGACAAAATCTACGTACGGGACGGGCATATATGGACATCGGCCGGCATCACCAGCGGCATTGATCTGGCGCTGGCCTTGGTCGAACAGGACCTGGGGCTCAGTGCATCGCGCGAAGCTGCGCAATATATGGTGGTTTACCAAAGACGCACGGGAGGGCAATCGCAATTTTCGCCAGTGCTGCAAATGGAGCCGGAAACGGAGCGCGTCAGAAAAGCCCTGGATTATGCGCAGCAGCATCTGGACGAGCAGCTCGATCTGGCGCAACTTGCGGACATTGCCTGCCTGAGCGTGCGCCAGTTCAGTCGTCTATTCAAGGCGGAAACCGGGGAAACCCCGGCGCGGGCGATCGAACGCATGCGCGTGGAGGCGGCCTGCGCGCGCATGGAGCATCAGCGCGAACAGATTGGGCAGATTGCCCGCGCCGTCGGTTTCGACAACCAGGAGCGCATGCGCCGCGCCTTTCTGCGCTGGCTGGGACACCCGCCCCAGGTCATGAAACGACGAACGCAGGACAGCCTGGCCGCCTGAACGGCGAACGCCGCGGGACGTCAGAGAACATCACGAGGCGCGCCATCCATCGATGACGCGGTGCCCGCCGCGATGACTGTCCCGACAGGGAAAGCCGTGTTATTTCTTCTGGACCAAGTCGCGGATTTCCTGCATGTTCTGGGTCGCGCGCTGGGAAATATTGGCCAGGGCATCCATTTGCGACTGGCGGGCAATATCGGCCAGTTCCTTCATGTCCGCCAGCGTTTTCTCGTAGGCCTTGCGCACCAGCTCGGCCTGGTTCTGTCGGTCGGTGCCGGCGCTGCCTGCAGCTTCCTGGATATCGGCCATGGCCTGCCTGAACATTTCGGCCTGCTTGGACGCCAATGCCTGCATGCCGTCGAATACCGCCTTATTGGCCTGCATCAATGCTTCTACGTCCTTGCGGCGCGATTCAGCCAACGCTGACATATCAAGCCCCGGCACCTGGAACTGCTCGAACATTTTGCCCAACTCGGCAAAGGGATTGGCTGTCGCGCCTGTCGTCGAGTCTTTCGTACCTTTTACCATTGCAGTCTCCTTGAGTGGTCATGCAGCGCATTCATGCCATGCACCGTTTCCGTGCGTCGCGCCGTACGCGACGCCAATTCAACCTTAACACGAAACCATCGCGGCCCGACACTGTGTCAAACCCCCATGCCGGCATTGCGGCGCCGGTAGCAAGCGCCGCGGCTATCCCTTGAACTGATCGTCCAGCCCTGCCCAGCAATCGATATAGTCCGCCTCCAGTTCCGGCCCTTGCATGGCGAACCGCGTCGGCACGAACCGGTAGCGGCTCTCGAACATGAAGGCCAGGGTATTGTCCAGTTTCTGCGGCGCCAGCGTCGCATTCGAGGCCTTGCCGAAAGACTCGGCATCGGGCCCGTGCGGCACCATGCAATTGTGCAGGCTGGCGCCGCCGGGCTTGAATCCGCCGGGCTTGGCGTCATACTCGCCATAGACCAGCCCCATGAATTCGCTCATGAAATTGCGATGGAACCAGGGAGGCCTGAAGGTGTCTTCCATCACCAGCCAGCGCGGCGGAAAGATCACGAAATCGCAGTTGGCGGTTCCCGGCGTGTCGCTGGGCGAAGTCAGCACCGTGAAAATGGAAGGATCGGGGTGATCGTAGCTGATGGAACCGATGGTCATGAAATGCGCGGTATCGTATTTCACCGGGCAAAGGTTGCCATGCCAGGCCACGACATTAAAGGGCGAACTGCGCAGGTCCACGCGCCAGAGCCGGCCGCCGAATTTGCGAATTAGCTCGCAAGGCCGGGAAGACGCCTCGAACGCCGCCACCGGCGCCTGGAAATCGCGCGGGTTCGCCAGGCCGTTGGAACCGATGGGGCCGAGCTCCGGCAGGCGGAAATGCGCGCCGTAGTTTTCACAGACATAGCCGCGCGCGGGTTCCGCCGCACCTTCATCGAGCAGATCGATGCGGAATGCGACGCCCCTGGGAAGTATGGCGATTTCCCGTGGCGCAACTTGCAGGATGCCCATTTCAGTCGTAATGAGCACTTCGCCCTGCTGCGGCACGATCAGCATCTCGGCATCGGCATTGACGAAAGCACGGTCGCGCATGCCGCGATCGGCGATATAGATATGCACCGCGAGCCCGCATTGCGCATCGGCGCCGCCGTTGGCCGCAATCGTTCGCATCCCATCGATAAAATCGGCCTTCGCTTGCGGATTGGTCCAGGGCGCCCAACGCAAGGGCTCCGGAGGCACGGCAACGGCAGGATCCGCGCCGGTTTGCCAATGCGGCTGGGCATATGGCTCATAACGCCCCGCCACCACCGAGGGCTGGCGCCGGTACATCCAGGTGCGCCGGTTTTCATGGCGCGGGCTGGTGAAAGCCGTGCCGGAGATCAGTTCCGTATACAGGCCCAGCGGCCCGTGCTGAGGGTTATTGCGCCCTTGCGGCAAGGCGCCGGCAACGGCCTCGGTGGCAAATTCATTGCCGAAACCCGTCAGGTATTGCAACTGCGCGCGGCGATCGCCGGACGCATCGGCGCGAGGCAAAGAGGATTCCTGATTCATTGATACGCTCCATCATCGTTGAATCAAGTATAACGCATCGACCCGGCGCGGATCACAAGGCGAGGCGGTAGCCGACGCCGGTTTCGGTAAGGATAAATTGTGGTCGCGTCGGGTCCTGCTCCAGCTTGTGCCGCAGATGCCCCATATAGATTCGCAGGTAATGTGTCTGGTCCAGAAACGCAGGCCCCCAGATATCCACCATCAACTGGCGCTGGGTCACCACTTTGCCTGCATTGACCAGCAAAAGATTGAGAATATCGAATTCCTTGGGCGTCAGGTGCACCAGGTCGCCCCCCCGCTTGACCCGGCGCGCCTCCAGATCGACATCGATATCGCCGAACTGGTAGCGGCTTGCCGTCTCCTGGGACACCGATGCGCTGCGCCGCAGATGGGCGCGCACGCGCGCCTGCAGCTCGGCGACGCTGAAGGGCTTGGTCAGATAATCATCGGCGCCCGCATCCAGCGCCAGGACTTTTTCCTGTTCCTCGCCTCTTGCCGTCAAGACCATGACCGTGGCATTCGAATGCAAGCGAAAGCTGCGCAGGAATTTCTTGCCGTCGCCATCTGGCAAACCCAGGTCCAATATCACCAGATCGGGCCGGAACGCCCGGGCGACATCGCCCGCCTCCATAACGGTGATGACTTCGGCCACTTCCCAGGCGTCCTCGGGCAGGCTCTGGCGAATGATTCTGCGGATATGCGGGTCGTCTTCGATCAGCAGCAATTTTCTTTTCAGTTGCATGGCAGCTCCGTCATGGGTGGCATGGCCGAGGCGGGCAGGCGCAGGGTAAACAGGCTGCCGCCACCGGGCCGGTTCTCCGCCGTCAGCCTACCGCCGTGCAATTGCGCGAGATGCCTGGCGATCGCCAACCCCAGGCCGGCGCCCGTAATACTGGATTCCGGATTGGCACGAAAGAATTTTTCAAATAACCGCTCGCGCTCCTGTTGCGTCTGCGGCAAGCCGATACCCCGGTCGGCGACCGTCAGCCAGGCCTCGTCGGCTTGCTGTCCGGCGCAAATCTCGATGTCTGTCCCATCGGGGCTATAGCGCAAGGCATTTTCGATAAGATTGGCAATAACGCGCTCGATCAGCACCGGATCGCACTCCACCAGAGGCAACGTTTCCGGAATGCGTATTTCAACCGTATGTCCGCTCGCGGCATAATTCATGTGCCGCAGCGCGCCGCCGACCAGCTCCTCGATCGATTGCCAGCTCTTGTCGATATGCTGCTGGCCAGAATCGATCCTGGCCATATCCAGCAGCTTGCTCATCATATCGTGCATGCAGCGCGCGCGATCGAGAATGAGCAGCGCCTTTTCCCTTACCGTTGCGACGCCGGACGTATCGGCCAGGACTTCGGCCTCGCCAATCAGGGCGGTCAAGGGCGTACGCAAATCATGGGAAATGGCGTTGAGCATGGTGACGCGCAACTTCTCGGACTCGACCTGGCGCAGAAAATCGTTGGCCACCTCGACGAAGTGAACCCGCTCCAATGCAATCGCAATCACATGGGCATAGATTTCCAGTTGCTGTTGCCGATCGGGCAGCAGCAACTGCGGCGCGCTCGCCATGCGAACGGCCAGCACCCCGCGGACGCGAACCGGCGCCTGCAATGGGAAATACCGGAATACGCTGGAAGACAGCGTATCCGCGCGAAAACCCGCCTTATCTTCATGATCGAACGCCCACTGCGCCGCCACCATATCCAATCCTTGCGTATCCAGCCCCTGCATATCGGCGCCCGGCAACACATCGGGCGGCTGCAACGACTCGCGGCTGTCGGGCAATAGCACGAAGACGTCTTCATGCAAGTCCTGGTGCAATAGCTTCTGGCTCTCCTGCACGATCTGTTCCTTTTGCAGAGAGCCCGACAGCTTCTTGGCCAGCTCGAACAAACTATTGACACGCCGTGTCTGGCTCAATGCGAGCCTGGCTTGCAGGCGCTGGCGCGCTGCCAGTTGGCTGATCAGCGTGCTGACGGCGAGCATGACCAGCAAGGTAATCAGATACTGGATATCGGCCACGGAGAACGACTGTATCGGCGGGATAAAGAAAAAGTCAAACAGCAGCACGCTGCTGACCGCGCAAACCAGGCCCGCCCAGCGCCCCATGCGCAGCGCCACGACCACTGTCAACGCCAGGTACAGCATGGCGACATTGGTGTTTTCGAGATAGCGCGATAGCGGTTGCAGCACAGCCGTCAACACGCCGCTGAGCGCTAACACAATGGCAATACTGCCAAAACCGACAGCCTCTCCCGAGCCGCGCTGCGCGGCCTTTCGCCGCGCCAAGGTATGCGTGGGCCGCAGCTCGGCCTCGCCATGGATAATCACGTCGATATCCGGTCCCTGCTGCTGCAATTGCGCCAGGCGCGAGCGCCGCCACCAGCGGTGCTCAAGAAAGCCGCGGTCCAGCAACAGCCGCGACAGATTCTGGCTGCGGCAATAATTCACGACATCCGGCACAATCTCGCCATTGCGATAATGCATGGTGGTGTGCGCCTGCAACTGTTCGGCCAGCAACAACAGCTTTTGCCAGCCATGATGGCCGCCGACGACCGCTTTTCCTTCGCTGGCGTTCCTAAGGAACATGACATGCAGCGGACAGGACATTTGTTTGCTAAGCCGGCTCCCATGGCGAACCAGACCCTCGGCCGCCGCTTCGGAAATATCGGTATCGACCAGGACCAGGATGCCTTCGGCCGTTCGCCAGATGGCATCGACATATTTTTCATGGCGGTATTGTTTGACATCCTGGTGAATCCGCTCTGCGGTCCTGCGCAAGGCCAGTTCACGCAAGGCGATCAGGTTTCCCTGGCGAAAAAAATGCTGTCGCGCCAGTTTGGCCTGTTCCGGCACATAGACCTTACCCGCCTGCAGTCGGCCCAGCAGCGCTTCGGTCGTGATATCGACAAGAATAACCTCGTCCGCATCGTCAAACACCTGGTCCGGCAACGTTTCCGTCACCCGGATACCGGTAATACTGCTGACACTGTCATTCAGGCTTTCCAGATGCTGTACGTTCAGCGTGGTCCATACGTCAATCCCGGCGCTCAGCAACTCCTCGATATCCTGCCAGCGCTTGTCGTGCCGCAGACCCGGCGCGTTGGTGTGGGCAAGTTCGTCAACCAGCGCGACATCCGGCGCCCGCGCCAGCATGGCATCCAGATCGAATTCCCGGACCTCGCGTCCCTTGTAGATGACGGTCGCCAGCGCCAGCGCCGGCAACGCATGCAGCAGTTGCTCGGTTTCCTGGCGGCCGTGCGTTTCAACCAGGCCGACCACCACGTCCCTGCCCGCCTCCCTTTCCTGGCGGGCGGCGGTCAGCATGGAAAAGGTTTTGCCGACACCGGCGCTGGCGCCAAAATAGATCCGCAGCTTACCCCTGGCGCGCTTCGCCTGCTCGCGGTTCAGCGTTTCCAGCAATCGATCGGGTTCTCTACGAAAAGGGGTGGCCATGGAACTGCGTCATCCGGAAATTGACGAAATCATAACGAATGTATTGTATGCCAGGCCGCCGATCGCCGGTCACATTTTGCGCCGCGACCCGGCAGCGCACCCGCGACGCCCTCTGGCTGTGGCGCAGACCGGTCATCCTTTGCCGTGCACCAGGGGGTACTGGCGGTCCAGCGCCAGGTTCAACGCCAGCACATTGACGCGCGGCTCGCCGAAGAAAGCCATGATGGGCTTGCGCTGGATCTGGCGGATCACGGTCTGCACCTGCTCGACCGACAGCGAGCGCGCCGCGGCGACCCGCGCCGACTGGTACTGCGCAGCGGCAACGCTGATTTCCGGATCCAAGCCGCTGCCCGAGCTGGTCACCAGATCAACCGGAATCGGCCCGGTGCCGTGGGTCGCCCGCAATTGCGCGACGCGGTCGGCCACGGTCTTTTTAAAGGCATCGCCGGAAACGGCCAGGTTGCTGGCGGACGAGGCTGCCGCATTGTATGGCTGATCAGGTGTCGCAGACGGCCTGCCCCAGAAATAATAAGGCTTGGTAAAGGACTGGCCGATCAGGCGCGATCCAATGACCTTGCCTTCATCTTCAATGAGACTACCCTGCGCCTGCGACGGAAAGAAGACATAGGACAGGCCAGTCACGAGCAAAGGATAGGCCACACCGGTGAGGATCGTCAGCAACACGAACAGGGTAAGCATGGGACGCAATATTTTCATGATGAGATTTCCTGGATTCAGAACACGGAGAGGATCGTGTCGATCAGCTTGATGCCCGCAAACGGCACGAGCAGGCCGCCTAGCGCATAGACCAACAGATTCCTGCGCAGCAAGGCAGCCGCGCTTTGCGCGCGGAAGGTCACGCCACGCAAGGCCAGCGGTATCAACCCGATGATGATGAGCGCATTGAAGATCACGGCCGACAGCACAGCCGATTGCGGCGAATGCAATTGCATGACATTGAGCACGCCCAGTTGGGGGTATACCGAAACGAACGCCGCCGGGATAATGGCGAAGTACTTGGCCACATCGTTGGCAATAGAAAAGGTTGTCAGGGCGCCGCGCGTCATCAGCATTTGCTTGCCGGTCTCGACCACCGCCAGCAGCTTGGTCGGATCCGAATCCAGATCGACCATATTGCTGGCTTCCTTGGCGGCTTGCGTGCCGCCGTTCATCGCCACCGCCACATCGGCCTGGGCCAGCGCGGGTGCATCGTTGGTGCCGTCGCCAGTCATGGCCACCAGGTGCCCGCCCTGCTGATACTCGCGGATGATATCGAGCTTGGTTTGCGGCGTCGCCTGGGCGATATAGTCATCGACGCCAGCCTCGGCGGCAATGGCGGCCGCGGTCAGCGGATTGTCGCCGGTAATCATCACAGTCTTGATCCCCATGGTCCGCAATTGAGCGAACCGTTCGCGGATGCCGGGCTTGACAACGTCCTTCAGTTCAACGCACCCGGCCACGGCGCCGTTATCGGCGATAACCAGCGGCGTCGAGCCGCGCTTGGCGATCTGCCTGACCTGCTCGGCCACCGCCTCGGGCATCGCGTTGCCGTAGCCCAGGCAATATTGCTCAATGGCCTGCGCCGCTCCCTTGCGTATTTCCCGGGTTTTTCCATAAGCCGAGATATCCACGCCGCTCATGCGGGTCTGCGCGGAAAACGGAATCACCTGCCGGTTCCCCTCTACCTGGGCGTTCGCCGTTTTCAGGCCTTGGGCCAGCTCGACGATGCTGCGGCCTTCCGGCGTTTCATCCGCCAGCGAGGCTTCATACGCCAGCCAGGCAAGCTGCGCGCGCTGCACGCCATCCACGACGAAAATTTCGCTGGCCTGGCGGTTGCCGTAGGTAATCGTGCCGGTCTTGTCCAGCAACAACACGTCGATATCGCCAGCCGCCTCGACCGCCTTGCCCGAACTGGCGATCACGTTGGCCTTCATCATGCGGCTCATGCCGGCCACGCCAATGGCTGACAACAGGCCGCTGATTGTGGTGGGGATCAGGCACACCAGCAAGGCGATCAGGACAATCACGCTGATGGGCTTGCCGCCAGCGCCGGCATCGGCGCTGTAGGCCGACATGGGATAGAGCGTTGCCACGCATAGCAGAAAGATCAGCGTCAGCGAAACCAGCAGGATCGTCAGGGCAATTTCATTTGGGGTTTTCTGGCGCTTCGAGGCTTCCACCATGCTGATCATCTGATCCAGGAAAGACTCGCCTGGATCGCTGATGACCCGGATAACCAGGTGATCGGACAGCACCTTGGTGCTACCGGTGACCGAGCAGAGATCACCGCCGGACTCGCGCAGCACCGGCGCCGACTCGCCCGTGATGGCTGATTCATCCACCGTGGCGACGCCTTCAATGACCTCGCCGTCGGCGGGGATCAGCCCGCCGGCGTCCACGCGTACGATATCGCCCTTGCGCAAGGATTCGGAAGGTACCTCGATGAGCGTTTCGCGGCGGATCGGGTCCGCGTACTTGCGCGCCATGATGCTTTTTTTCAAGCCCCGCAGGCTTTGCGCCTGGGCCTTGCTGCGGCCTTCCGCGACAGCTTCGGCAAAGTTGGCGAACAGCACCGTGAACCAGAGCCACATCGTAATTGCAATTGTGAACACCTGCCCGCTGCGATCGGCCGACCAGATCCCCGCGATACTGTATAACGCGGTAAGAATGCTGCCGATATACACCACGAACATCACGGGATTGCCGATTTGTTTCCGTGGATCGAGCTTGGCGATGGTGTCGCGCAAAACCTGGGCTTTATTGATACCCTCGGTGATCGATAGAATTTTATCCATGTACAGCTCCACCTGCTTGAATCGAGAATAATTGCAAATGATCGACGATCGGACCCAGTGCCAGCGAGGGAATATAGGTCAACGCTCCCATGATCAATACGATGCCGATCAGCAATACCGTAAAGAGCGCGCCATGCGTCGGCATGGTGCCGTCGCTGGCAGGGATCCGCTGCTTGGCGGCCAATAGGCCCGCCACAGCCAACACCGCCGCAATGACGGCGAAGCGGCCGACAAACATGGCGATCGCCAGCATCAGGTTATAAAAAGGGTTATTGGCCGATAGCCCGGCAAAAGCGCTGCCATTGTTGTTGGCCGCCGATGTAAAGGCATACAGGACTTCGGACAGGCCATGGGCACCGGGATTGCCGAGCGCGGCGACGCCGGGCGCCACAGCCAAGGCGATGGCCGTTCCCCCCAGTATCAGCAACGGCGGCGCCAGCAAGGCCAGGGCGATCATTTTCATTTCCTGCATTTCGATCTTCTTGCCCAGGTATTCGGGCGTGCGGCCGATCATCAGGCCGGCGACAAAGACCGCCAGAATCGCGAAGACCAGCATACCGTACAGCCCCGATCCGACACCGCCATAAATCACTTCGCCCAACTGCATGAGCAGCAGCGGCACCATGCCGCCCAGTGGCATGAACGAATCATGCATGCCCGCCACCGCGCCGCAAGAGGCGGCCGTGGTCACGGCCGCATACAGGGCGGAACCGACGATGCCGAACCGCGCTTCCTTGCCTTCCATATTGCCGCCGGACTGCAGCAAGGCATGCTGCGCCTGGTCGATGCCCAGGCCGGACAAGGCGGGATTGGCCTGCTGTTCAGCCACCATGACACCCACCGCGAAAATCACAAAGATGATCGACATGACCGCGTAGATCGTCCAGCCCTGGCGTTTGTCTCCAACCATCCTGCCGAAGCAAAAGCACAGTCCGGCAGGGATCAGCAGGATGGCGATCATCTGCATGAAGTTACTGAAAGCGCCGGGATTCTCGAAAGGATGGGCCGAGTTGACATTGAAAAATCCGCCGCCGTTGGTGCCCAGCAGCTTGATGGCTTCCTGCGACGCCACCGGCCCCATGGCAATGGTCTGACGTCCATGCTCGAGCGTATCCAGGGTCAGCGATGGTGCAAAGTTCTGGATCACGCCCTGGCTCACGAACAAGAGCGCCAGGATGATGGCCAGGGGAAGCAGCGCATACAAGGTCACGCGCGTCAAATCCACCCAGAAGTTGCCGACATGTTTCTGGCCTTTATGAACAAAGCCACGGATCAACGCATATACCACCGCGATGCCGGTTGCCGCCGACAGAAAATTCTGTACCGACAGCCCCAGCATCTGTACCAGATAGCTCATGGTGGTTTCACCGCCATAGCCCTGCCAGTTGGTATTGGTCACGAAACTGACCGCGGTGTTGAGCGCCGAATCACTGGTGACGGCGCCAAAACCCTGCGGATTCAGCGGCAACCATTGCTGGCTTTGCTGCAGCAGAATCACCACCAGGATGCCGACGATATTGAAACCCAGCAGCGCAACCAGATAGCGTTTCCAGCCCATTTGTTCCGAGGGGTCGATGCCGGCAAGGCGATAGATGGCGCGTTCCAGCGCGCAGATCGGGCCGGCCGGCAGCGCCGCGGTGGGTCTGCCGATGCGTGCCAGCAAGCGTCCAACAGGCTGCGCCATGACGGTCAGCGTCGCCATGAAAAGAAATAGGGTTATCCAGGCGGGGGCGTTCATCTCAGAATTTCTCCGCGTTAAAAAGCGCGTAGACCAGATAGGCAAACACCAGCGCCGCGACAAGTGAAGACAGGATCAGCAACATTGTTTCCATGATCAATCAATCCAAAGGAAGGGATGATCCGGATCATATAAAGGCCGATGTAAAAATCCCGCATAATTTACGGTCCTGGGTGTAAAGATGGCGTAAATTTTCCGGCATGTCGCCGCAGCAGCGTTACCTTTGCGGCCTTGCCGGGCGAATGTCGGTGTGGTCCCGCAACCGGCGTCGACCAAGATAGGCAACTGCGGCGCGGCGCCCAGGTGGGTAAATTCAACCGCAATAACAAGAGTGACAGCGGCGCTGGGGCGATGCTATCGTGACGTTACCGTGTCCCGGAGGGCACTTTCGAGTATGGAGTGAATATGAGCTACTTCTACAAAACCTTTCTTTCCCCCGTCGGAGAGCTGACGCTGGTGGCCGACGATACCGCGCTCTGCGCCATCTTGTGGGAAAACGACCGTCCGGGTCGCGTCAAGCTGGGGCCGCTGGAATATGCCCCCGGAAACGAGGTACTGCACCAGGCGCAGCGACAATTGGAAGAATATTTTTCAGGCACACGCGATCGCTTCGACATGCCATTGTCCATGCAAGGCACGGCATTCCAGAAGCGGGTATGGGAATTACTGTTGTCGATCCCTTTCGGGGAGACGCGAAGCTATCGGCAAATCGCCGAACTGGCGGGCAACCCGAAAGCCGTGCGGGCGGTTGGCGCCGCGGTCGGGCGCAACCCCGTATCGATTATCGCGCCCTGCCATCGCGTACTCGGCACCACGGGCTCGCTGACCGGGTTTGCCGGCGGCCTGGACGCCAAAAAGGCCCTGCTGCGACTGGAGGGCCATACGCTGGGATGACCGGCTCGCCGGCGCCCAATCGGTAACGGCAAGCCCCGCGGCAATACCGCGGCGAGTCCGGGAGGTGGCCGGCATGGGCGTCATGCCGGCCCGACCAGCGATAGGCAAGCTCGTGCCGGATCAGGGCTTGAGCTTGCCATCGGAAATATCCATAATCATGCGCGTGGCAAGATAAAGACGTGGCACAATGGTGGGAATATCCACATACTCGGCGTTGTTGGAGTGCGCGCCAAACCCGGTCAGGCCAAATCCCTCGACGACACCCCCGCGCGTTTTCAGCGCGGCAAACGCGGCGTCGGTGCCGCCGCCGGTTGCTTTATCCAGCACCTTCATGTTCGGCATCGCCAATTCGTCTTTATAGATCGCCTGTGCATGGGCCGCCAGCTTGCGGGCAATATCATTGGCCTGCAAGGGGGGGCGGCGCACCTCGAATTTCACGCTGACCTTGCTCTCGGGCAACAGCTTATTCTTGATTTTTTCCTGAATGGCTTTTTCCAAACCGTCGAAATCGGCCACTTTCAGCGCCCTGGCATCCGCCTGCGCCGTGGCTTCCGGAGGAATCATATTGCGCACGGTGCCAACCTTGGCCAGCGTCCAGTTGAATTTCAGGCCTTCTTCCGGCTTGGACAAGTCTTTCATCTGCAATACCTGGTGCGCCATCTCATACAAGGCGTTGACGCCGCCCTCGGGACGCGCGCCCGCGTGAGACGATTTGCCCTGCACTGTCATATACGCCGCGCCAATGCCGCTGGTCGCCAACCGGACCGCGCCATCCTTGCCCCCCCCTTCAAAGGAGAACACCGCATCCTGGTCCTGCGCCAGGCGCGTGATCAGGGAACGGGCACCCGGCGAGCTGATTTCCTCGTCGGTATTGAGCAGGATGGTCAAGGTGCCATACTGCTTGTAGTCCAGTTTTTGCAGCATATTCACCGCGTGCATGATCGCGGCCACGCCCTGCTTGTCGTCGGCAATGCCCAGGCCATACGCCTTATCCCCGTCGACGCGGAAGGGCTGGTCTTTCAGCTGCCCTTTCTGGTAGACCGTGTCCATATGCGCGATCATCATGATTTTCGAGGTGCCGGTGCCCTTGAACGTCGCATGCACGGCCGGCCCCACTTCCTGAGGGGTATCGTCCATCCGGTATACGTCGGTCGACGGCACGATTTCTACCTGCGCCCCCATCTGCTTCAATTTATCGGCGGCAAATTGCGCGATTTTCTTCACGCCCTCGATGTCCCGGCTACCCGACTCGATATGCACCAGATCGCGCAAGGTATCCAGATAGGGCTGCTGTTCGCTCTTGGCCAGATCATGCACTTTGGCGACAGGCGCGGCCCATGCCGTTCCCGCGATCAGCAATGTACCGGACGCCAGTCCTATTGCGGTTGTGCGTAAATGTCTGATGCTTTTATACATGCGTATCCTCCATTGGTAAAAAAATAGGTCAATCTTTCTTTTGTCTATCGTGCGCGCGCGCAAGGCATGGCGGACGGCATGGCGGACGGCCTGGCTGCCGCTTGTCGCGGCGAGACCTCGCGGACACGGCCGTCAGTCCAGCTGGGCCAACAGGGCTTGCGCCGCCGCTTCCGACGAAGCGGGATTTTGACCGGTGATCAGATTATCGTGAATCACCACATGCGCGTGCCAGTCCGGCTCCTTGGTGTAATGCGCGCCATGCTCCTTGAGCATATCCTCCACCAGGAAAGGCACCACGTCGGTCAGCCCAGCGGCGGCTTCCTCTGTGTTGCTGAAACCGGTCACGTCCTTGCCCTGGACCAGCCCCCGCCCATCCCGGGTTTTTGCATGGCGAAAAACCGCCGGGCCATGACAGACGGCGGCCACCGGCTTGCCGTTGCCATAGAAGTCCCGGATCAGGGAAGTGACGTAGCCGTTTTCGGCCAGATCCCATAAGGGGCCATGACCGCCCGGAAAAAAGACGGCGTCATAATCGCTTTCATCGATATCGGCCAGTCGGGCTGTCGCCGCCATGGCCGCCTGCGCCGCGGCATCCTGGTGAAACCGCCGGGTCGCGTCGGTTTGCGCATCGGACGCATCGCTGGCCGGATCCACCGGCGGTTGACCGCCCAGCGGCGAGGCCAGGGTAATCGAAGCGCCCGCATCGCGGAAAATATAATACGGCGCGGCGAATTCTTCCAGCCAGAGGCCGGTCTCCTTGCCGGTATTGCCCAGTTTTGCGTGCGATGTCAGTATCATCAGAATCTTCATGAGCGTCTCCCTAGCGGTTAAATCCATGTGGCTGCATGCTGCCGGGGCAGCATGCAGCTATTATCACATGTCTGCGGCACGATGCAGTCAAATAACTGACAAATAATAATCCTACAATGGGCCTTCCTGAACTGAAATTGCAGGTGTAATTATGGCGATGCAAACCACCACGCGCAGGCGCGATTTATGCAGCCTTCGCATGCAGAACGAAGATGTCCTGCTGATCGAGCGGGCGGCGCAGGCCCGCGGCATGACGCAGGCGGACTTCATTGTCCTGGCCGCGCGCCAGGCGGCCCAGCATGCACTGCAAATCCGGCAACCTGAACCGCAACCAACCAAGGCGATGCGACCGTAACAAGGTGTTAGCCACCTATCCCAATGTCACGCGATCCGGCCTGTTGGGCCTAAACGCTCTACAATTGCTAACACCTTGATCCCCATGCATCTTTCTACAGGTTACTAAAGACGCGCTATCGTCATCCCCGCCGGCTATGCTTCTTGCATCGCAACACACAGGCGGCAAGCCCGGGTCGCCAATGACGAATGAAAATCCTTTACACCAATTTCCATACCAGTCCCGGTATCGGGGGCCATACCGCCTATATCACGAGACTCATCACAGGCCTTAAGCAGCGCCACGATATCGCGGTTGCTGTCCCCCCGGAGAGCGCCCTTTACCGGTTGGCAGGCAAGGTTCCTGGCGTAACGGTCCATGCCCAGCCCTTCCCCAGCAAATTGCCCCAGTTGCCTGCCGCAATCGCCCGCCTCAGGAAAATTCTTGCGCATGGTCATTTCGACGTCGTGCACGTCAACGGTACGGCGGACCACCGGCTGGTCATGCTGGCCCTGATCGGCCTGCGCCGACGGCCTGCCATTGTGTTCACCAAGCATAACGATCATGCGACAGATTCCTTCGGTTCCCGGCTGCGCGCCCGTTTCGGCACCGACCACTGCATCGCCGTTTGCGATTTTGTCGCCCGCAAGCTGGCAGGTGGTCCCTATGAAGGGGCAGGCATCACGACCGTGTTAAACGGGATCGATACGCGTTACTTCTCGCCGCTGAACCCGACGGACGCCAGGGGCTCGCGCGACCGGATGCTGGGCGCGGCGGCCGGGCAGCGGCTGGTGCTGGGCAGCAATGCCGGCACGACCGAATACAAGGGATGGATAGACATGGTTAGAGCCGTGGCCATGCTGGCACCGGCGCGGCGCGAGCGTTTGCACATCGCGATCGCCGGCCCGCGGGCGCCGCAAGCCTTGCTGGAAGAAGTGGATCGCCTGGGCATGACGCAGCAAATCAGTTTCGTCGGCGACCTGGAGGATGTGCGGCCGTTTATTGGCGCGATCGACATCGGCTTCGTCCTGTCCTACCGGGTCGAAACCATTTCATTCGCCTGCCGTGAAATGATGGCAATGGGCAAACCGGTGATCGTTACCCGCCACGGCGGCCTGCCGGAAAATATCGAGCCCGACCAAGACGGCTGGATTGTGCCGCCACTGAACCCCGCGGCCATCGCCGGGCTGCTGGAAGATATTTTGGACGCCCGTTATGATGTGCCTGCCATGGGCCTGTCGGCGCGCTACAAAAGCGAGCACAGCTTCGGCCACGACAAGTTCGTCAAGGATACGGAATTGGTCTATACAAGGACATTGCTGGCGCGGGCCACCCCGGTACTGGCCTGAGCCCCCTTTTTCTCGCGGCGTCCGCTCAGTGTCCGTATGACAAATGATCGCGGCGCCATTGCCACGGCGGCACCGGTGCCTCTTGCGCCCGGGGTGCCGATGGGGCGGCCGCGGGCGGCGCTGGCTTAGCGCGCCTGCCATTGTCGGCAAGCTGGGCCCACAAGCCGCGGCGGTCGCGGCGCGCCGCGCTTTCAGCGAGCCGATAGGCCGGATCCCACGCATACTGGCGATAGACCCAGGCATATCCCCGGCGCACTTGCCGCAGATTGATATCGGCCTTGCCGACGTAGACCGTGCCCAGCACGCGTCCGTAGCGGTCAACGCCATCCACCCGCACTTTCACCATTTTTCCATAGACTGCATCGGACAGGGACTTTTTGGCGACACGCCCGAAAGGCATCCGCAACTCCGGCGCATCAATCTGGCTTAAGCGTACCCGCTTCTGCTTTTTTTGCGGTGACAGGAGGGTCAAGGTATCGCCATCGGCAATCCCCACGACCGTGCCGCTCAGCCATTGCGCGGCGAATCCAGGACAAGGCGCCAGCGATACCGCCAGCGCGATGGCAAGCCGCGTCCAAATGCTTCCTGGCCTGGCACCGGTGCCAGGCCATGCAAGTGCGGTCCGCATTTACCACTGACCGTAGAAAACGCCGGCTTGCTTGTACTTGTGCGTCTGCGTCGCGACTTCGCTTTCGGTTACGGTGGTCCGGCGCTTCAGGCCGGCAAACCACTGCAGCAAACGCTGCTTCATTTCCTGCCTGACGTTCCGATAGTCGGGGCTATCGCCAAGATCGTTGAATTCGTCAGGATCGGCCTGCAAATCGAATAGCTGCTCTCTTTCCGTCTGCCAGTATACGTACCGCCAGCGCTCGGTGCGCACCGACCACGCGCGGCAATCGGACGTGCCTTTATCCAGCATCAGTCTGGCCTCGCGATAGCTGTAGTCCAGTTCGGAAAAAACGCAATCGCGCCACGCGACGTCTTCGCCGTGCAACAACGGCTGCAAGCGGCGCCCTTCCACCCGGTGGGCCGCCGGATCCATATCGAGCGCGGCCAGGATGGTCGGTACAATGTCGACGCTCTCGACCATGCGCGATTCCCGGGTGCCGCGCGTCGCGTCGGCCTCCCCGGACGGGTCATAGACAATCAGCGGCACGCGCTGCACGACGTCATAGAACAGCTCTTTCTCGCCCAGCCAGTGGTCGCCCAGCAGGTCGCCGTGATCGGCGGTGAGGATGATCAGGGTGTTGTCCATCAACCCGGCCGATTCCATATACGCAAAAAGCCGCCCCAGGTGGTCATCCAGTTGCTTGATCAGGCCCTGATAGGCGGGCCTGACGCGCGCCACGCATTCCTCGCTGGCAAAGCTGACGCTTTCCTCCTGGCGCCGGTACGCCGCCACGACCGGATGCGCGTTCTGTTTTTCGGCATCGGTCCGTTTCACCGGCAGGCATTGCGCCAACGAATACATGTCATGATAGGGTGCGGGCGCGACATAGGGCCAATGCGGTTTGACATAGCTCAGGTGCATGACCCAGGGTTGCGCCGCCTGGCGTTGCATGTAGTTTATTGCGCAATCGGTCATGTACGCAGTCTCGGAATGCGCCTCGGCCACGCGCGCCGGCAAATGCACATTGCGCATATGCCAACCGCTCTTGACCTGTCCATCGCGATCCTGGACCGAGATGACGAAATCGGTCCAGGGGTCGTCGGACTCATAGCCCTGCGCGCGCAGGTAGGCGGGGTAGCCGCTCTCGGGTCCCGGTTCATGATGACCGTCGTAGCGGTCCAGCTGGCGAAACCCCCCATGGCGCAACAGCGCTCCCAACTCGCTCTGTCCATCGATCTGCAAGCGCTGCAAGCCATGGTTATCCGGCATCACATGCGTTTTGCCCGCCAGCACCAGATCGCATTGCCGTGCCTTGAGATAATCGCCCAAGGTCATTTCGTTGATGGATAGCGGAACCCGGTTCCAGGTCGCCCCGTGGCTGGACGGATAGCGGCCGGTGTAATAGCTCATGCGCGAAGGACCGCAAACGCCCGAGTTGACGAATGCGCGCTCGAACAAGACGCCGCGCGAGGCCAGGCGATCCATATGGGTCGTCTGCAAATGCGGGTGCCCATAGCAACTCAGGTGATCGGCGCGCAACTGGTCGGCCATAATGAAAAGGATGTTCTTGACTTTTGCCATGACTGCCAGACTATTGATTGACCTTGAAACCTGATTCACGGATGACGGGTTCCCACTGCTGCCGGAACGCATCGACGGCCTCGCGGGTTTGCGCGGCGTCCGCCTGTACCGGGACAAGATTCACATTACGGATATCCTGCTGGATGGCAGCATTGCCCATGACTTTCTTGATGGCGGCGCCCAATTGCTCCACGACCTGATCGTCCATGGACGCGGGCGCGAATACGGCGTTCCAGCCGCTGGCCTCGAGATCCACGCCAGCTTCACGGAAGGTTGGCAGCGCCGGCGTGGCCGGATCGCGTTTTTGACCGGACGTGGCCAGCACTTTGATTTTGTCACCCTTGAGCATCGGCACGAACGTATCCAGCGTATCCAGCGCCACCGGCACATTGCCGCCGGCCAGGTCGGTCAGGAGCTGGGACGACCCCTTGTAGCCGACGATCTCGGGCTTGATCCCGATTTTCTGCGCCAGCATCAGGCCGAAGAAATGCGGCAGGCTGCCGGTCGCCGGCACCCCGATATTGACCTGCTCGGGATGCTGCCTGGCCCAGGTGGTGAATTCCTCCAGGGTATTGACCTTGCTTGATGCCGACACCCCCAGCGCGAAATCGTAGGTGGTGACCAGCGACACCGGCTTGAAATCCCGCTTAGGATCATAGTTCAGATTGGCGAACACCAGTGGCGCCACCACCGTGACGGCCGGGTTGCCGAGCATCAGGACGTTTTTTCCTTTTTTCGTGTTCTTCAGGTCCACCGCGGCAATGCGTCCACCCGCACCGGGCTTGTTTTCCACAATGACCGGCACCTTGATTTCCTCGGACAGCGCCTTGGCGAGGATACGCGCGGCATTATCGCTGGCGCCGCCGGGAACATATCCCACCAGCATGGTCACGGGCTCCGTAAAACCGGAGGGTTCGGCGTGGGCGACGGCACAGTTTAGGCCGATCGCGACGCACAGGGACAGGCGCTTGAAGGCGATCATGGGCATTCCTTGGATCCTGGAAGAGAGTCGGTGGACAGATTCTAGCACCAGTCTCCGCTTCACGCAGGTTCCGCGTTTCAGGCATGCGGCATTGCCCGCCGGTCGCGCAAGGGCGCCTCGACGGGCAGGTGCAGCAATGCCTGCAGGTCATGCCGCGGCTGCAGCATGTCCTGCAGCGTATATTTGTCCAGTACGGCAAGGAATGCCTGGGTGGCCTCGCGCAGCACGGGCGGCAATCGGCAGGCGCCGGCAATGGTACAGGATGAGCAGTCGACCAGGTCCATCTGCCCTTCGGTTTGCCTGAGCAATTGGCCTAGGCCGATCTGCTCGGCGGGACGGCCCAGGCGGATGCCGCCCTTGCGGCCCCGCAAGGTCTCGATATAGCCCAGTTGTCCCAGGTGCTGCACCACTTTCATCAGATGGTTTTGCGAAATGTCGTAGACACCGGCGATTTCCGCGATCGACGATAAACCGTCCTGGCGCGAGCCCAGGTAGATCAGGACCCGCAACGCGTAGTCGGAGTAATGGGTCAGTCTCATGCAACAGCTCCGGCAGGCCTTTGGCCATCAACGAAAATGCAACTATAACATTCATTTGACTTGCATATTAAATTCTTTTCCAATAAGATGTATTTCAAATGAATTTTTTAACAAAGAGCCCAAGTTGCAGACCGAAGTCACCGCCCTCTCCCCCGCCACCCTTGCCCTGATCAAAGCCACGGTTCCAGCGCTTGAGGCCCACGGCGCGAGCATTACCGCCAGAATGTATGAGCGCCTGTTCCAGGACGAGGCCATCCGCGCGCTGTTCAATCACGCCAATCAGGCTAGCGGCCAGCAAGTGCATGCCCTGTCCGCCGCCATCATCGCGTACGCGCGCAATATCGATAACCTGTCGGCGCTGCTGCCTGCGGTGGAGCGTATCGCCCAAAAGCATGTGGGGTTCCATATCCTGCCGGCGCATTATCCCTACGTGGCCACGGCATTGCTGGGGGCGATCAAGGATGTGCTGGGCGACGCCGCCAGCGACGAGATCCTTCAGGCCTGGGGACAAGCCTACTGGTTCCTGGCCGGTATCCTGCAGAAGCGCGAACACGCCTTGCGCGGCGAACTGTCGCAACAATCCGGGGGCTGGGAAGGTTGGCGCAAGTTTACGGTCAGCGAGAAAATCCGCGAGAGCGAGGTCATCACGTCTTTTATCTTGCGTCCCGTCGACGGCAAGCCGGTTATCCGCCACAAGCCCGGGCAATACATCACCTTCCGCTTCGACGCCCCGTATCAGGCAGGCATCAAACGCAATTACTCGATTTCCTGTGCGCCTAATGGAGAGTATTACCGGATATCGGTCAAGCGCGCGGAACAAAGCCAGGGCGGCTCCCGGTTCATGCACGAGCATGTCGAGCCCGGCGCGATACTCGAAGTCACGCCGCCCGCCGGCGAGTTCTACCTGCCGGATAGCCCCGACCGTCCGGTCGTGCTGCTCTCGGGCGGCGTCGGGCTCACCCCCATGGTGAGCATGCTTGAAACCATCCACGAGCGACATCCGCAACTGCCCGTGCATTTTGTCCACAGCACCATGAATAGCCATACCCACGCCATGGCGGCGCATGTGCGGGCACTGTCGGCAGGGCAGTCGCATCGGCAGGTGGCAACCTTCTACAGTGAACCTGACGCCGCCGACCAGCCCGGGAAAAACCACGATATCTCCGGCATGATTTCCCTGGCCTGGCTGGAGCAGAACACACCATTGCAGGATGCCGACTACTATGTGTGCGGCCCCCGGGGCTTCATGCGCGCGTTCGTCAACGGACTGGCCAGCAAAGGCGTGCCGGCGGATCGCATTCACTATGAGTTTTTCGGCCCTGCCGACGAACAACTGGCCGCCTGATCCAACGCGGCAAACCCGCGGCGGCATCCTGATCATGCCCGCGCCGCCCGGCCACGCGATATAATCGATCCGATCAAAGACCGCTGGTCCTTTTTTCCGCAACCGGGGCGCGCCATTCAGCCATGATCATTCTGCATATTCTCTACCTGGTCGCCATTGTCGCCGAATCCATGACAGCGGCGCTGGCCGCCGGCCGCCGCAGCATGGACTGGGTCGGGGTATGCCTGTTGGGGTGCATCACGGCGCTGGGCGGTGGTTCCGTCAGGGACATCTTGCTGAATCACCATCCCCTGTCGTGGGTGGCCAACCCACATTATCTGGTCATCACCGCGCTGGCGGCGCTATGCACCATCCTTATCGCGCGTGTCATGCATCGGCTCCATAAGCTGTTCCTGCTGCTTGACGCGGTTGGCCTGGTCGTATTCACGATCATCGGCTGCAATGTCGCGCTGGCGTTGAACCTGCCTTTGCTGATCGTGATCGTCTCGGGCATGATTACCGGCTGCGTCGGCGGTGTGCTGCGCGACGTGCTGTGCAACGACATTCCCCTGCTGTTCCGCAGCGAGCTCTACGCCAGCGTTTCCATTATCACCGGCGTCCTGTACGTGGCTGGGTTGCGCGCCGGCTTTTCCCACGACCTTGTCATGGGCGTTGCCCTGGCGGTCGGCCTTTCCGTACGCATGCTCGCCTTGCGGTTTCAATGGAATATGCCCAAATTTATTTACGATCGCGACCTGCACTGAAACGCGCCTTCCCGTCGTCGCCAATAGCCTAAGTATTTTCCCTAGCATCTGAAAAGCCAGCATTCAAGGGCCCTGGCGGCGTGGACTCATAAATAGCCGTGATCTGGCACTATTCCGCGCCCGGTCAATGCCTGTAAAGTCGTCTCCCATAGCAAAAAGCATAAGAAATCAGACATATAGGAGAGATGCAATATGGATCCTCAGGGCCATTCGCAATTACAGCATTCATTGAAGCCGAGACACATGTCGATGATCGCCCTGGGCGGTGTCATCGGCGCAGGGCTTTTCGTAGGCAGTTCCGTCGTCGTCAAAAACGCCGGGCCGGCCGCCCTCATTTCATTCCTCATCACCGGTATTATCATCGTACTGGTCATGCGGATGCTGGGGGAAATGGCCTCGTCGCTGCCCGTGGTCGGCTCGTTCTATGAGTACGCGCGCAGCGCGTTTCGCGAACAGCCCAGGACCGCCAACTTTGCCGGCTTCATGACCGGCTGGATGTATTGGTACTTCTGGGTGATCGTCGTCGCCATCGAGGCAATCGCCGGCGCCAAGCTGATCCAGTTCTGGCTGCCGAATATCCCCTCCTGGGAAATCAGCCTGACGCTCATGGCGCTGCTGACAATCACCAATCTGTTTTCGGTCAAATCCTATGGCGAATTCGAATTCTGGTTTTCGTCCATCAAGGTCGCCGCCATCGTGGTCTTCCTGTTTCTGTCCGGCCTGTTCCTGCTGGGCCTTTGGCCCAACCACCAGGCCATGGGGTTGGGTGAAATGATGAGCCACGGCGGTTTCATGCCCAATGGCTGGGGGCCTGTCCTGTCGGGCGCGGTGGCCGCCACGGGGTTTTATTTCGGCGCCGAAATCGTCACGATTGCCGCCGCCGAAACCGCGGACCCCGCCAAATCGGTCGCCCGCGCCACCAACTCGGTCATCAGCCGCGTGCTGTTCTTTTATGTCGGTTCGATCTTTTTCGTCGTCTGCCTGGTACCCTGGAATTCCGACGCCATCGCCACGCCCTACGTTAGCGCGCTGCAGGTCATGCAAATTCCCTATGCGCCCCATATCATGAACGCGGTGATTTTGGTGGCCGTCCTGTCATGCCTGAACTCTGGCCTTTACGCCGCATCCCGGATGATCTTCGCACTGACCCGCAATGGCGATGCGCCAAAAGCGCTGGCGAAAGTGTCCGGCAACGGTGTACCGATCCGCGCCATTATCTTCTCGACCCTGTTCGGCTATGCGGCCATCGTTGTTTCCTACTACTCGCCTGATGGTATTTTCCCGTTCCTGGTCGAGTCCTACGGCACGGTGGCGCTGGTCGTCTATATCCTGATCGCGTTCTCCCATATCCGGCTGCGCCGCCGCATGGAGCGCGACTGCCCCGAGAAAATCAAAGTGCGTATGTGGTGTTTCCCCTATCTGAGCTATCTGGCCATCGCCGCCATGCTCAGCATCCTGGGTGCCATGGCATTCCTGCCTGAACAGAAAAAAGCCTTCTGGTTCGGCATGCTCAGCCTGCTTATCTTTGCCGGATGCTATCTGCTGCGCCAATCCTATCGCAAGGAGAAAACATTCAAGCCCGCGACCAAGTACAGTACCCTAGGTTAACAGGCAGGCTTGCGTACACAGTAAAGCAAACCTTTGCGCAAAGAAAACGGCCCGTTTGCCCGGGCCGTTTTCTTATGGACAACAGGAACCCGATGAGGTGGACTCAGGCCGGCGAAAGATCGGACCGCGTCCGGATTGCGGCAAGCGGCATCAACGCCATCTCCTGCACCAGGATCTCGTGGACCGTGCCGCAGCGGCCGGTCAGCCAGTCGCAGAATGATCGGCTTTGCAGAACCCCTCGCACCCACACCTTATCCCCCTTTATCGCACCGCCAGCCAGGCTTGTGGCCAGCACGCCGTACATGACAATATCATGGCGCTGTTTTTCTTCAATCATTTCCCCCGTCACGACATCGGGATGGACACAACGTGTTTCCAGCACAGCCCTCAGGTTTGCCGAGCCGTCGGCGAAGAAACGCAAGCGGGGTTCGTCCAGCAAATCGCCCAGCAGCGTGACCTGATTGATATATGGCGACATATCCACCCCTTGTTGCGGTAGGTTGCCCGCGGCTTTACCCGATCGGGCGCCGGCCCAAATCGCATCAGCGCGCCACCGAAGCGGCGCGGCCGATACAGGCCCGGCGTCATTGCTTGAGAATGGCCTTGACGATGGTATCGACGTTGTATTGCATCATGCCCAGATACGTCGCAGCGGGCTCATTCGGTCCGGACAGGGCATCCGAATACAGCTTGCCGCCAACGCCGACACCTCCCTCTGTGGAAATTTGTTTGATCAGGGCCGGATTGCTAATGTTTTCCATGAAAATGGCGGCGCCCTTGTCTTGTCGCACCTGCCGGATAATGGCGGCGACATCCGCGGCCGAGGCCTCGGTGTCCGAAGAGGTACCCTCGGGCGCCAGGAACGTCAGCCCATACGTGCTGCCCAGATAGCCAAAGGCATCATGCGATGTAATCACATTGCGCCGGTCCTTGGGCAAGGTGTCGATGCGTGCCCGGATATCCTTGTCCAGTGCCTGCAGTTTTGCCGTATACGCGGCGGCATTGGCCTTGTAGGTCTCGCAGCCGGCGGCATCGACCTTGCACAGGGCGTCCGCCGTATTCTTCACGTAGATCTCGGCATTGGGTACCGATTGCCATGCGTGGGGGTCATACTCGCCATGGTCATGGTGGCCATGGCCGGCAGCAGGTGCTTTTTCAGCATGGGACGCATGCTCATGCTCATGCTCATGCTCATGCTCATGGTCCCCGTGATCGTGCCCATGGGCGTCATGGTCATGGCCCGCTTCTGCGTTTTTCAAGGGTGTCACACCCTGGGTCAGGGTGACGACCGGTGCCTTGGTTTCGCTTGCCTTTGCCAGGCGCTGCATAAACGGATCAAACTGCAGCCCGTTTTCCAGGATAAGATCGGCTTTCTTGAAAGCGATCACATCGGTAGGCTTGGGCTCATAGACATGCGCATCGCCATTGACCGGGACCAGCGTTTGCACCTGGACCCGGTCGCCCCCGACGTTGCTGGCAAAATCGCCAATAATGGAAAAGCTGGCGACCACCTGCAGCGGTTCGGCCTGGGCGATGCCCTGCGACCCGAAGAAGGCGCAAGCCATTGCCGCGGCAAGCAGGCTCGGACGGGATAATAAATGCATTTTTCAAACTCCTAGGAAAGGCATGGAGGCACGCTGTTTGCGCAACCTTCTTATTGACATGTTGGAAATGTTATAACATAACATTTCAATCGTCAATGATCTGGCTCATTCTACGTCTCAAGCTTATAGGGTATTCTTGTCACCATCAGGTTCTGGAGAAGCACCTGTTTTCATTACAAACCAACTTAAAGGAGAGGACGGACGATGCAGGCATTGGACGTACTAAAAACTTTTTTCGATACCGTCGGGGGATGGGTCTGGGGACCTGTCATGCTGGTATTCCTTGTAGGCACCGGCGTCTACCTGACACTGCGCCTGGCGTTCCTGCAATTTACCATGTTGCCGTTCGCGCTCAAGCAGGCGTTCTGGCCGCATCCGAAGAAGCAAGACGGCTCTGACCATGAAGGCGATATTTCACACTTCGGTGCCCTCATGACGGCGCTTTCGGCCACGATCGGCACCGGCAACATTGCGGGGGTGGCCACCGCCGTTGTGCTGGGCGGCCCCGGCGCCGTGTTCTGGATGTGGATTACCGCCATTTTCGGCATGGCAACCAAATTCGGCGAAGGTGTGCTGGCGGTCAAATACCGCATTACCAACGAGAAGGGCGAAATGTCCGGCGGCCCCATGTACTACATTGAACGGGGCCTGAACTGGAAATGGCTGGCGGTGCTCTTCGCCCTGTTCGGCACCCTCGCCTCTTTCGGCATCGGCAGTTCAGTGCAGTCCAATTCCGTGGCACAGTCCATCCATGCCAGCTTCGGCATCGACCCTGTCATCACCGGCATCGTGCTTACCGTCTTTACCGCTATCGTTATTCTGGGCGGCATCAAGAGCATTGCCATTGCATCATCGTTCATCGTGCCGTTCATGGCGATCTTTTACGTGGCGGGCGGCCTGATCATCATTCTGTTGCACACGGAATTGCTGATTCCCGCGTTCCGCGCGATTTTCACCGATGCCTTCACCGGCCAGGCCGTCGCAGGCGGCGCGCTGGGGCAGGTGATCCGCTACGGTGTCGCGCGCGGCGTCTTTTCCAACGAAGCCGGCATGGGTTCCGCCCCAATCGCCGCTGCCGCGGCCAAGACCGACCATCCCGTGCGCCAGGCGCTGGTCTCCATGACAGGTACATTCCTCGATACCATCGTGGTATGCACGATTACCGGCTTGGTGCTGGTCATGGGTGGTTTGTATACGGGGGGCCAGACCGGCGCGGCCCTCACGACGACCACGTTCAACCAGTTACTGCCCGGCCCCGGTGGCTGGATCGTGACATTCGGGCTGGTCTTTTTCGCCTATTCCACCATCCTCGGCTGGTGCTACTACGGTGAAAAATGCGCCGCCTATCTGCTTGGCGACAAATTCGTCCTGCCTTATCGCATTGTCTACGTAGCCAGCGTCATGGCGGGAACCGTGGTCAGCCTGGATCTGGTATGGGCCGCCGCCGATACCTTCAACGGCCTCATGGCGGTGCCTAACTTGATTGCCCTGGTCCTGCTGTCCGGTGTCATTGTCAAGGAAACGCGAGACTTCATTGCCAAGCGCAAGCAAGGCGTGCTCCCCTGATAATGCACTGTTCCCGGTCGCGTTTCCTCTGTGGATCCACGGTCGGGGCCCAACCACGGATTGCCGATTATCGCCAGGCCCACGGGCCGCTAGCGGTAATCGGCAATATTTTTTTCATTCAATTGCACGGCTTGCCCATCGGCTCCGCCCGGCTCGAAAACAAATGCCTTACCGAACCCTTGCACCAACGTGCCCCGGACAGGATCGAGCCGGTATAGCGTGAAATCATCCAGCGTCTTGAGCAGCGCGACGGTTTTGCCGGCCCTGGCGGCCAGGGCATCGATGGCCTTGGCGTATTCCTCGCTTTCTGTCGACACGACGCTGGCCGTGACACGATAATTCAAGCGCAATCTCGCATAGATATTGCGGCTGCGGGTTTCGTCTTCGATCAGCATGATATCGAGCCGGGGATGCGTTTTGAGATTTTCGCCGTGGATCGCCAGCCCGGAAACAAGGATATAAAACTTTCCATCGACGCAGGCGAATGGCGTATAGCTGGCGGCCGGCTCGTGGGCCGCATTCGTGGTCGCCATGACCAGGCTCAGACATTCCTGGTGCAGGCGATCGATTTCTGGCTGAAGTTCGGTAAGTGCTGTTGTCATGGATGGCTGGGAAGCGCAGCCTTGGCGGCTGCCAATAGCAGCAAGTGTAGCAGATCGCACTGGCGGCACGCAGCCCGCCCATCCGTTTTTTAGGTGGACCGGAAAATCAATACACCGTCGTATCCCGGCCCCCTGTCTCGCTCGCTAATCCCAGTACGTTTTCCTTTGGCCGCCCTTGATCGTTTCCAGCAAAGCGGCCGCGTAGCAAAGCTTGTCCAATACGGACGCCAGCACGTCACTATAGAAATGATTGCGGTTCATGGCATTACCCCTTAAAGAAAAAACACATGGATTGAGCCATTGCCGCCGCGATTGACAACCTGGCTGCGGCAATCCTCGTTTTCGTACACGCAAGATGCGTGCCAGTTCCTGCCTCCAGGACCTAGCCCGAAAGCACAGGCAAATACGCGGCCGGCGATGCACCGGCGCGGGTCAAAGCCCATAGAAACGCAACGAATGCAGGCGCGGCTGCACATACTTGTCGCATCGACAAATGCAATAACCCGGCATCGCCAAGGTTTATCGGAAACCTCCCGGGGCAGGCCGACGCCCTTGTTCGCGAGGATGTCATGCCACTGGAAGGAAATGACAAGGGATATTGCGCCGTCCCGGTCCAGGCGGCTTACAATAGACTGCGTTATCCGCCGACAAGCGCAGTCCGTTGCCGGCGCAACCTGAATGTCCAACCCCGAATCCTGACGAGTTTCCCCTATGTACAGCTTTCCTGATTTTCTCCTGCACGGCATCATCATTGGCGCCGGAGCCACCCTGATCCTGGACCTGTGGGCGCTGCTTGCACGCCGCGCCTACGACGCCGTGCCAACCAATTGGGCCATGGCTGGCCGCTGGTTCGCCTATTTGCGTCATGGACAGTTCAGGCACGAGAGCATTGCCGAGGCGCTCCCGGTGCGCGGCGAGTTGGCAATCGGCTGGATCGGGCATTACCTGGTGGGCATCATTTATGGCCTGCTCGTCGTTGCGAGTTGGGCCATCCTGGGTGTCCCGTATCCAACCTGGACGCCGCCGCTGGTCATCGGCATGGTGGTCGCGAGCTGCGCGGCTTTTTTCCTGATGCAGCCAGGCATGGGCATGGGCGTTGCCGCAAGCAAAACCCCGGATCCTGCGCGAGTACGGCTGCGTACCCTGATCAACCATCTGGTCTTCAGCGCCGGCCTATATATCGTTGCCGTGCTATGCGCGGCCTACCTGGGATGAACGCGATGCCTGGGCCGGCGTGGCAGCAGCCTGACCTGATGCCCGTCCAGCGTAAAGCGCCATTGTCGATGCGCGCGGCGCACCGTGAATTGCCGGTGCTTGATCAGGTAGCGCACGCCAGCCAGCACCGCCAGCACGCCAGAAGCGGCGCCCACGCCCAACGCCCAGCGTGCGCCGAAGGCGTCCGCCACCCAACCCACAATGGGGGCGCCAATCAACGTGCCGCCCATGGATATCGCCATATAGATCGCCATCACACGGCCACGCATGGTAATGTCGGTAGACATTTGCACCGAGCTATTGACCGTGGTGTTGAAAGTTTGCGCGGCAATGCCCAGGACAACCAGCACGATGCCGAACAGCCAGTAATTCGGCGAGAGCGCCGCCAGCGTGCAGCCGATGCCGAAGATGCCCGCCCCCGCCAGGACATAGGCAATCCGTGGCCGCGCACGGCGCGCCGCCAGCAAGGCGCCGCACACGGAACCGATAGCCATGGTGGAGGACAGAATGCCGTACTCATACGAACCGGCCTGGAATACACTGACCGACATGGTTGAAATGTAAATCGGGAAGTTCAAGCCGAAGGTCGCCACCAGGAAGAGCATCACAAACAGCGCCTTGAGATCGGAGCGCGCCCGGACATAGCGAAATCCTTCGGCCAGGCCGGCGCTTGCGCGCTGCGCCTTGCGGGTCACTTTCGATTTGGTCAGGCGCAGGCGCAGCAACGAGCCGATCACGGCCAGATACGTCAGCGCGTTGATCAGGAATACCCACCCGGTGCCCACGCCGGCGATCAATAACCCGGCCACCGCGGGGCCGATCATGCGAGCGGCATTGAAC
Organism: Advenella kashmirensis; assembly: GCA_040395835.1. Classification (GTDB taxonomy): domain Bacteria; phylum Pseudomonadota; class Gammaproteobacteria; order Burkholderiales; family Burkholderiaceae_B; genus Advenella; species Advenella kashmirensis_B. Next base: position 177,120 of record JBEBPQ010000002.1, on the reverse strand, counting down.
GAGGCGGAATTGAGCGCGACCGCGTTCGACAGATCCTTGTCCGGCACCAGTTCCGCCACAAACGTTTGCCTTACCGGCGCATCGAACGCGGTGACGCAACCCAGCATAAAAGCAAACAGATAGACTTGCCATAGCTGCACCAAGCCGGTAATGGTCAACAGACCCAGACCCAACGCCAACACCCCCATGGCGGCCTGAGTCGCGATCAACAGCTTGCGCCGGTCCAGGTAATCGGCGGCCAGGCCGGTCACTGGCAAAAACAGCACTTGCGGCCCAAACTGCAGCGCCATCACAATACCGACAGCGGTGGCGTTGTTGTTCGTTAGCGTTGTCAGAACCAGCCAATCCTGCGCCGTGCGCTGCATCCACGTACCCACATTCGATACGATCGCGCCGCCGGCCCATATACGGTAATTGCGGTGGACCAGCGAGCGGAATGTTCCACTTTTAAGACTAGCCACAAACTCCTCCCGGCCGAAGCCGAAGCAATGATCAATGAATCGACGCCGGTATCGCGCGCACGCGAAACCGGGTCCCCACAGGGCAAGACAGAATATTCAGAAGACAGCCGCCTTGGGCTGCCGTGATGCAAAGTGACTATCGTCGGCGACGCTATGACGCCGCCAGGCGTCAGTGGCTGATAAGGCGCTGCAGCAACTCAATCGCCTTGGCCAGCGATTCCTGCTCCTTGGCCTTGTAGCAGGCCTGGATTTCCCGCACCAGCCAGTCTTCCCTGGCGGCGCGGCTGGCCTGAATCATGTGCAGATATGAGGGCGTAAGGGACAGGATGGTTTGGCGACCGTCACTGGGATCGGCCGCACCGCTGACGTGCCCGGCGGCCTCGAGACTGGCGACCGTGGCTCCCATGGATTGTGGCCTGACATTCTCGGCGCGGGCCAGCGCGGTCACCGTGGCCGGGCCGTCGCGCTCCAGCCGCAGCAGCACGGAGCGTTGCGACGGCGTGAAGTCGCCCGCACTCGCTTGCGCGCGCAGCTTGCGGCTGAAAGAACCGATCAGGATACGCAATTCTGCAGCCAGCTCGGAGACCCGGGCTTGCTCAGGCGTCAAGGGTTTCTTGTCCATGCCGCTATTGTAGCATTTTTTAAGGAAAACTACAAAGGTTTCCTTTCTTTATGGCAGGGGACGCAGATATCCTGCCGGCGCAGCCCATTCACGGCAAACGCCAGCAAGACGCAGGAGACGGAAGCCGCGGCGACGCGATCGTACGCCGCCAGCGTTCCGGTCAACCGCCAGTGCGACTAGCCGTTGACCTGGCTATGCAGTTGCTGGCGAATCGCCGACAGTTCCTGAGGCAAGGCGTGCTTGAGCTTATCGAACAGCTCGGCGTGCAGGTCCAGCTCCTTGCGCCACGCCTGCGGGTCAATGGCGGTAATGCGACCGAACTGGTCCGCGTCGAACTGCAGCCCGTCCCAGGTGATGTCTTCGTAGCGGGGCGAGACACCGAACAGGTTCTCCTGCCCCTGGGCCTTGCCTTCGATCCGCTCCAGCATCCACTTGAGCACGCGCATGTTTTCCCCGAAGCCCGGCCAGATGAACTTGCCCTGGTCATCGGTCTGGAACCAGTTGACGCAGAAAATACGCGGCAATTTGGCGCCCGCGGCCTCCAGCTTGCCGCCGAGCTTGAGCCAGTGCTGGAAGTAGGCGCTCATGTTGTAGCCGCAGAACGGCAGCATGGCGAACGGATCGCGTCGCACGACCCCCTGGGCGCCAGCCGCGGCGGCGGTGGTTTCCGAACCCATGGTGGCCGCCATGTAGACGCCTTCGGTCCAGTTGCGCGCCTCGGTCACCAGCGGCACGGTGTCGGAACGACGACCACCGAAGAGGAAAGCGTCGATGGCCACGCCTGCCGGATTATCCCACTCGGGATCGATGACAGGGTTCTGCGTCGCGGCAACGGTAAAGCGCGCGTTCGGATGCGCCGCCTTGCGACCGGCATCCGGCGTCCAATCCTTGCCCTGCCAATCAATGCAATGCGCCGGCGCTGGGCCCATGCCCTCCCACCAGACGTCGCCATCGTCGGTCAGGGCGACATTGGTGAAAATCACGTTCTCGCGCAGCGATGCCATGCAGTTGTAATTGGTTTTCTCATTGGTGCCCGGCGCCACGCCAAAATAGCCGGCCTCCGGATTGATCGCATACAGGCGGCCATCGCTGCCCGGCTTGATCCAGGCGATATCATCGCCCACGGTCGTGATCTTCCAGCCCGGCAACGACGCGGGCGGGATCATCATGGAGAAATTGGTCTTGCCGCAGGCGGACGGGAACGCCGCGGCCACATGCATTTTCTTGCCCTCGGGCGAGGTAACGCCCAGGATCAGCATATGCTCGGCCATCCAGCCCTCGTCGCGGCCCATATTGGAGGCGATGCGCAAGGCAAAGCATTTCTTGCCCAGCAAGGCATTGCCGCCGTAGCCCGAACCGAAAGACCAGATTTCGCGGCTTTCAGGATAATGCACAATATACTTGGTCTTGTTGCAAGGCCAGGCCACATCGGCCTGGCCAGCCTCCAGGGGCTTGCCGACCGAATGCACGCAGGGTACGAACTCGCCATCGCTGCCCAGGACGTCATAGACCTTGCGCCCCATCCTTGTCATCAGCCGCATGTTGACGGCCACATAAGGCGAGTCGGACAATTCCACGCCGATATGCGCGATGGGCGAGCCCAGCGGCCCCATGGAGAACGGCACCACATACATGGTGCGACCCCGCATGCAGCCATCGAACAGTTCATCCAGCTTGGCACGCATTTGCTTCGGATCGGTCCAGTTGTTGGTGGGACCCGCGTCTTGTTCTTTTTCCGAACAGATAAATGTGCGATCCTCGACCCGCGCGACGTCATCGGGGTCGGACCAGGCCAGGTAAGAATTGGGCCGCTTTTGCGGATTCAGCCTGCGCAGGGTCCCGGCCTGCACCATCAATTCGCATAGCCGGTCATATTCCTCCTGAGACCCATCGCACCATTCAATACGGTCGGGCTGGGTCAACTCGGCAATGCTTGCCACCCAGGCTTTCAGCCCTTCGTGTCGAACCCATTCCGGAGCGTTGATATTGACCGATGTTTCAGGACGTGCTGCATTCATAAGATTTAGTCTCCAAGTACTGGCAAATGCAAAAACGCCCTGGACAGGCGTTTGCTGAATGTCTGTGCCTTCTCGCTGGCCCGGCATGCAAAGTCGGCTTGCGACCGGGATGTGGCAACATTCTAATACCGTCCAACGAATATGTCTGCACTGGATTACACCCAGGTTTCATCTTGTCACGAGTTCGATTGCCCGTTCCATTCAGCGGAACACCCCGGTGGTCACCGATAATCACGGAAATGTTGCGGCGCATATCCGCAGCAATCACATTTATCATAACGAGGCGATAATCCTGTCGATAGGAATTGCTGCGCGGCAACACAAATTAAGAGGCAGGCGGCGCAACTTCTATCCATTTGCACCGCCTGGTGGATCGCCGGATCAGCGACCGGCGCCGGTGGCAAGCACGGCCTCGGGTTTTGCAGCTCCATCCACTTTCGGCGCGCTTTTGATGGCCGCGGCGCTCAGGGCCGAGATGATGCCCACCAGGACCGTATAGGCCACGACAAGCCAGGGCTGGCCGTCATTCTCCCGCAGCAGGGCCGTGGCAATCAGCGGCGTGATGCCGGAGGCGAAAATACCGGAAAATTGGTACACAAACGAAATACCGGTATAGCGCACGCGGGTATCGAACAATTCGCAGAACAGCGCGGCTTCCGGCCCATATACCATGGCATACAGAATGCCAAAGGGAATCACGATCGAGAGCCAGATGATAAACACATTATCGGGAAAAGACGTCATCAGCCAAAACGCGGGTATCGCGGAAAATCCGGTAATCAGCGACCCCCAGAAGTAAGTGCGGGTACGCCCGATGCGATCCGACATCGCACCGAAGTACGGAATAAAGAAACACATGACGATTGCCGCAAGCATCACGCCGGTCAATGCATCGGTGCGTGGCAATTCCAGATTTTTGGTCAGGTAGCTGATGATGAACACGCCGAAAATATTGAAAAACACGCCATCGATATAGCGCGCGCCCATCCCCTTGATAATGTTCATGGGATAGTTCCTGATCATTTCCACGAACGGGATTTTGCTTTCGGCATTCTTGGCTTTGATTTTCGCGAACTCGGGGCTTTCCTTCACCGCCAGTCGGATGTACAGCCCGACAAAGACCAGCAGTGCCGACAGCAGGAAGGCAATGCGCCAGCCCCAAGCCAGGAATTGTTCATCGCTCAGAGAAAACGAGAGCAGCGCCACCACGCCCGAGGCCAGGCACAATCCCAGGGAAAGGCCGATCTGCGGCAGAGAGGCATATAGCCCTTTCTTTTCCGGCGGCGCATATTCATAGGTCATCAATACCGCGCCGCCCCACTCACCGCCCAGCCCGATTCCCTGCAGCACCCGGAAGAACAACAGCAGGGCGGGTGCCCACAAGCCGATGCTTTCGTAGGAGGGGATCAGCCCGATCGCGACCGTGGCAATACCCATGATCATCAGCGTCATGACCAGGGTGCTTTTGCGGCCGATCTTGTCGCCCAGGTGACCGAAGATCACGCCGCCTAGCGGCCTTGCCAGGAACCCGACAGCGAACGTCGCATAGGCCAGCAAAGTCCCGACATAAGGGTCCTCTCCTGGAAAATACAGGTGATTGAACACCAGGCCGGCAATCACGCCATACAGGAAAAAATCGTACCACTCGATCGTCGCCCCGACCAGCGAGGCGGCCACTACTCTTCGCAATCCCTTTTCGTCACTCATTGTCGTCTCCATATCTTGATATTTATATATTGAACGGAACTACTACAATCCTTCCGGCCTGCGACAGGCCGCCAACCGGCGGCGTGTTCGCAAGCGCTACCTGCCTCGGCGGGCAGGCACCCCACACCCAGGCCGTAGCGCCAGCTCAGCCTACAGCCATTTCAGCGGCGGCCACGCTGTCGCGGACACCCTGCACCTGCCCTGCCGTTGCCTCCCGCCGCGCGTCTTGCAGAACAAATTCGGCGGCACGCTCGGCAATCATGACCACCGGCACATTGGTATTACCCGACACCAGGGTCGGCATGATCGACGCATCCACTACGCGCAAGCCCTCCAGGCCATGCACCTTCAAGCGTCCGTCCACCACCGCCAGCGGATCGCTGGCTGGCCCCATCTTGGCGGTGCCCGATGGATGAAAAATCGTGGCACCGTTTTCCCGGCAGAAATGCAGGATGTCGTCATCGCTCTGCACATCGCGACCTGGCTTGACCTCACCCCGCATCAAGGATTTCATGGGCTCGGTATTGGCCACGGTGCGCGCCATGCGTACGCTGGCGATCGCCGTGCGGCGATCCAGCTCGGTGTCCAGGTAGTTCGGTTGCATGGAAGGCGGCGTGAACGGATCGCTGGTGCGGATGCGGACATAGCCGCGCGACTCGGGGCGCAACTGGCACACGGAAAACGTGCAGCCGGAGAAATCGTGCACCTTGCCGCCGGCCATATCGGCCGACAATGTGCCGAAATGAAATTGAATATCCGGGCGCTCGCCCTGTGGCGGCACGGCGTTGCAGAACATCGCCCCCTGATTGATGCCGATGGCCAGCGGACCGCCGCGCAACAAGGCCCATTGCAGTCCCATCTTGGCCTTGCCGGTCCAGCTGCGCAATAGATCATTGGTCGTGATTGGCTTGTTGACTTCGTAGATCAGTCGGAATTGCAGATGATCCTGCAGGTTTTCGCCGACGCCATCGAGCGCATGCAGCGGCGCGATTCCCAGCGAGCTCAACAGGGTTTGGTTGCCGACACCAGACAATTGCAATAACTGGGGCGATTGCAGCGCGCCCGCGCACAGGATCACCTCGCGGTTGGCGGTCAAGGTCTTCACCTTGCCGTGCTGACGGTACTGGATACCGGCCGCCCGTTTGCCGCGAAACAGGATTTGCATGGCTTGCGCTTCGGTTTCAATGCGCAGGTTCTTGCGGCTTCTCGCCGGATTCAGATAGGCCACCGCGGTCGAACAGCGCCGACCATTGCGGGTGGTCAATTGATAATAGCCAACGCCATGCTGGTCTCCCGTATTGAAGTCGCTGCGCGTCGGAATACCCAGGCGGTTGGCCGAGGCAATCAACGCTTCCACCAACTCGTGGCGGGTACGGATCGACGTCGCGTTCAACGGCCCCTCGGTGCCGTGCGTCGGTCCTTCGCCCAGGTCATTGGATTCCAGTTTCCGGAAATAAGGCAGGCAGCTGTTCCAGTCCCACCCATCGTTCCCCAGCGCCTGCCAGTGATCGTAATCTTCCTTCTGGCCGCGAATGTAGATCAGGCCATTGATGGAACTGCTGCCACCCAGTGTCTTGCCGCGCGGCCAGTAAATGCGCCGGTCAAGCATATTGTGATCGGGATCGGTATAAAACCCCCAATTGAGCCGGGGATTGAACATGGTCTTGCCATAGCCGATAGGAATATGGATCCAGGGATTTTTATCGGCCGGCCCCGCCTCGAGCAGGCAAACCGAATATTTGCCGTTCTCGCTCAGGCGATTGGCCATGACGCAACCGGCCGAACCGCCGCCCACTACGATGTAGTCCACACTTTCATTCATTGTCTCGTCCACCTGAATTGTTTTTGTTCGATGGACACAGTGTGGACGGCGCGCTGTCCCGTGACTTAGGGGAATACACCTAGCATTTCAATTTTGAAACGATAACGCGCAAATTCATTTCATTTTATGGAATGAAGGATTTCAAATAATTGGATATTTGCGGGATTTTGTCCGAAAATAATTCACATAATGAGACAAGACTATGGACGACAACGAATCAAAGCACCTGCGGATCCTAACGCTGATCGAGTTGCTGGCCCGCGCCAGCTACCCGCTTTCGCTGGCGCAAATCAGCCAGCGCACCGGCTTGCCCAAGGCCAGCGTGCTGCGCCTGCTGCTGCAGTTGCAGGAGGCGGCCTACATTACCCGCCTGCCTGACGATCAGGGCTACACGCTGGGCGCGCGTTCCCATCAGGTTGCGCTATCGGTCCTGGGCTCCACGCATTTCGATCGCATGTGCCGGCTGTTGCTGGGCAACCTGGTCGCCGATACCGGCGAAACCTGCAACTTGACGGCACTGAGCGACGCACGCGTGCAGTACCTGGCCCGGGTCGAGCCGGACAGCGATATGCGGCTGCAACTGCATCTGCGCACCGGCGCGCGCGTTCCCCTGCATTGCACCGCCAGCGGCAAACTGTTTCTCGCCATGATGCCGCGCCTACAGCGTGCCCAGTTGCTCGACAGCCTGGCGCTGCCCGCCCTCACGCCACGAACGCTGACACAGCGCGAGCGCCTGGAACGGGAACTGACGCTCATCGAACAGCAACGCATCGGCACCGATAACGAAGAATTCGTCAAGGGCATGGTCGCGATCGCCGTCCCCGTGTATGACGACAAGCAACGTGTCATTGCCGCGGTGGCCTGCCATGCACCCACCGCGACACACTCCTTTTCCAACCTTTATGCATTCGCCAAACGCATGAACGAAACCGCCGCCGCCATCGGTCAGGTCTTGTCGGGCAATGCCGCGGATGCCGATCACAAAGCCAGTATCACCTGATTCGCAACCCCGATTTTCTTTCTCAATTTCTTTCTATCACAGTTGTAATTTACGGAAATGATTTTCCGAAAGAGGAGTACATACGATGATTCGAAAACCGAAGCAACTTCTGCTTATGCTCACCGCCCTGCTCGCCACCAGCCTTGCCCCGCATGCGCAGGCGCAAAGCGGCACCATGAAAATCGTGGTCGGCTATCCGGCCGGCGGCATCCTGGATGCGCTGGGCCGCGCGGTCGCGGAGGAATACCGTAAAAGCGGCGCGGGGCAGGCTTACGTTGAAAACAAGCCGGGTGCCGCCACCATGATGGCCGCGACCGAAGTCGCCCGCGCCAAGCCCGACGGCAACACCGTGCTACTGTCGCATTCGATGCCTTTTACCAGTTATCCCTTTACCTACGCAAAACTGAACTACAAGCCGGAAGACCTGGTGCCCGTGGCCAATCTGGCCAATGTCCCGGTGATTATATCTACCGGCAGCATGCGCCCCTACAAAACCATCCAGGAATATATGGACGCCGTCAAGACCGATCCCTCGCTGGGCTCGGTCGGCCTGGCCGGTCTGGGCGGGCCGACGCATTTCGGGATGCTGGAAATGGCGCGCATCTACAACCTGAAGCTGGAGCCTGTCTCCTACTCTGGCGGACCGCAACTGGTCAATGATGAAATGGGCGGCCATATTCCGCTGGGCATGGATGCCGCCGGCGCGCAAATGGAACTGTACCGGGCCGGCAAGATCCGCTTTCTCGGACTGGCGGGCACCGAATCCGTCGCATTCCTGCCCGGCGTGAAAACGCTCAAGGAACAGGGGGTACAAGGGTTCGACCATGTGAAGATCTGGTATGGCGCCTACGTGCCCAAGGGCACGCCGCCTGAAGTCATTGCAAAGCTGGAAACCGCCTTTATCAACATCGCCAAGAATCCGCAATTGCGCAAGAATTTCGCCAATCTCGGCCTTGAGTTGACCGGCGAATCTGCGCAAAGCATGCAGCAACTGCTTGATAAGGAGAAAGAGATCTGGGAACCCATCATCAAGAAATCGGGCTTTAAGGCCAATTAGCCGCGGCGGCGCGCTTGCCCTGCCGGTTTGCCGGCAGGCTGCCCGCCCATGGCGCTCAGTGCGGCGCCGACGACAAGGCCTGCCGCAATTGCCCATCCAATTGCTGGCAGTCCAATTGCTCGGTGCCGATAAACACCAGGACATCCCCAATGGTTATGTCCGTATCCTGAAGCGATAGCGCCTGCCCCCGGACATAATGCGCCAGCTGGCGCTGGCCATCGATGCGAACCACGCCCTTGGCGCGCAATACGGCGCGATCCAGGGCTTCGAACAAGTCCGTGAGCCGTTGCCTGTCATAAGCCGCCTCATACTGAAAACTGCAAGTGCGGTAAACCGGATGCGCGTCCTGCGGGCGCAACGCGCCCAAGCCCGGCCACGTGCCCGCGGTGGTGCTGCCCCCCTCGGGAACCAGGTCCTGCAAAAGCAGCGACCAATCATAGCGCCCCTGCTCGCCCATATAGACCGGCACGGCCGCGGCGTTTTCCGCCAGCCACGACACGACCTCCCGCCTGGCGGCCGCGTCGACCAGATCGATTTTATTCAGCAGGATCACATGGGCATGCCGGATTTGCTGCCTGACGGTATCGCCGATATAGGGATCGCGGCTTTGCTCGAGGATCGCCGCGGCATCCACAACGGTGATAATCCCGCGCAAGGCGAAGCCCTCTCCCAGCATGCCGATCTGCGCGATCTTGCGCGGGTCGCTCACGCCGCTGCCCTCGATGATCAGCCCGTCGATGTGGCTGGCCTGCTTTTCAATCCGCATCAGGGTATTCATCAGTTCGCCCCCCATGGAACAGCAGACGCAGCCGTTGCGCAAGGAGACGACGCCATCGTCGCTGACGCCGCGGATCAGGGACGCGTCGATATTGACCGCGCCGAAATCATTGACCAGCACCATCAGCCGCAAGCCATGTGGCGCGCTAAGCAGATGGTTGAGGACGGTGGTCTTGCCCGCCCCCAGGAATCCACCCAGCACGGTCAACGGGATCGGCTGGCTCATGCCGGCACGTCCGGGCAGGGAAACACGCGACCGCCCAGGACGGTGCCCCAAATGCGGACATCTTTAAGGCGCAACGGATCCACGGCCATTGGGTCTTCTTCCAGAATCGCGAAATCCGCCTGCTTGCCGGTTTCAATGCTGCCGATCTGGTCATCGAGCTTGAGCGTATAGGCCGCGCCCAATGTCATGGCATGCAACGCCGCCTCGACCGGAATCCGGTTGGCCTGCCCCAGCACCCGACCTGAAGCCGTCATGCGATTGACCGCGCACCAGGCGGTAAACAGGGGCGAGATTGGCGTCACCGGCGCATCCGAATGCAGCGAGATCGCCACGCCCGCCTCCAGCGCCGCCGCGGCCGCGTTCAGCCGATTCGCCCGCTCCGGACCCATGGTCATTTCATAGTGCGCATCGCCCCAGTAATACAGGTGGTTGGCAAACAGGTTGGCGCACACGCCCAGGCGCGCCATGCGGCGGAACTGCGCGGTGCTCGCCATCTGGCAATGCTGCAGGGTGTGGCGATGGTCCCAGCGCGGGCTTTCCGCAAGCACGGCTTCCAGCGCGTCCAGCGCCACATCGGTCGCTTCGTCGCCGTTGGTATGGATATGCACCGTCAGCCCGGCATCATGATAGGTTTTGAGCAACCCCTTCAGTTCTTGCGGCGGAATAACCCAGATGCCATTCTCCTCGGCCCCGGCCGGCGGATTGAAGTAATGGGGCCAGCGCATCCTCGCGGTAAATCCCTGGATAGAACCGTCCACCACCAGCTTGACAATTCCGAACCGCAGTTTTTCCGAATTTTTCCCGATGGCCGGGCGAACCCGCGCCAACCCCTGGTTTTCCGGATCGCGCAAGGGCGCATAAGCCGGCACCAGGCGTAACGGATAGTCCTCCGACCCGGTCGCTTCCTGCAGCGCGGCCAGCGAATCATTCCCGAGATCGTTGACCAGATCGGTCGCGGTCGTGACGCCGGCCAGTTGCGCGACCCTTGCGAAATTCCAGATACCACGCGTGGTTTGGCCTTCGTCGAAGAAAACATTGCCGATCTTGCGAAACACCAGATACATGGCGGCAAATTCCTGCAGTTCCCCAGTCGGATGGCCGGCGGCATCGCAACATACGCCGTCGACGCCGGATTGGCCGGTAATGCCGGCCGCATCCAGCATGGCGCCATTGACGTTCATCAGATGCACGCTGGCATGCAACACGACCACGGGCCGTGTCGCCGACACCTGGTCCAGGTGGACGCGGGTCATGCGCGCGCCCTTGAAATAGATCGGGTCAAACCCCCAGGCGCACAGGGTCTGCCCGCTATCGCCCAGCGCCTGCTCCGCTTCCCGCAATCTCTCCACCACGGCCTCGAAGGTCTTGAGCCCCTTCCATAAACGGCCATCCGGGCCGCGACGATCATAAAAGCCCACGTAGACAAAGCTCCACATCCCCCCTTCGAGCAAATGGCTGTGGCCTTCGATCATGCCGGGCATGATGATTTTGTCCTTGAAGCGCTCATCCAGCGTATAGGGTCCCCACCCCTGCAGCTCTTCCAGCGCGCCGGCGCCGAGAATCCGTCCGCCCCGTACCGCGACATGCGAGACCCGCGGCTGGGCCGGATTCATCGTGATAATGGCTTTTGCGCTGTAAATGCGAATTTCCTTGTCCTGCTGCATATTTTCCTCCTTGTTCGGTTCCGTTATCTTACGCTGAGAACAGAAAATATTCTATATTACGAAATTATTTATCTCGGTTTTTAAAATTTATATTGACCTGATCGTGCATTCGCTCTTATGATTACAAAAAATCGGAACTTTTCATACCGATTATTAATATTTACACGTACCAAGCGAGGAAACGTCAGCTATGAATACTTCTACCCAGCAAAAAGCCGTGACCGGCGTACAGAAAATGACGCCATCGGAAGCCTTTGTCGAAACCATGGTAGCCAACGGCGTCACCAACATTTTCGGCATCATGGGCTCCGCGTTCATGGACGCCATGGACATTTTCGCCCCAGCCGGCATCCGCCTGATCCCTGTGGTGCATGAACAGGGCGGGGCCCACATGGCCGACGGTTATGCCCGCGTCAGTGGCCGCCACGGCGTGGTCATCGGCCAGAACGGCCCCGGCATCAGTAACTGTGTGACCGCAATCGCCGCGGCGTACTGGGCTCACTCTCCTGTCGTCATGATCACCCCTGAAACCGGCACCATGGGCATGGGCCTGGGCGGCTTCCAGGAGGCCAACCAGTTGCCGATGTTCCAGGAGTTCACCAAATACCAAGGCCACGTCAACAATCCGAAGCGCATGGCGGAATACACCGCACGCTGCTTTGACCGCGCCCTGTCCGAAATCGGCCCTACCCAGTTGAACATTCCCCGTGACTACTTCTACGGTGAAATCGAGGCCGAGATCCCCGCGCCGCAGCGACTGGACCGCGGCCCAGGCGGAGAGAAAAGCCTGAACGAGGCGGCCGAGCTGCTGGCCACCGCCAAATTCCCCGTCATCCTTTCCGGCGGCGGCGTGGTCATGGCCGATGCCGTGGAAGAATGCAAGGCGCTGGCCGAGCGCCTGGGCGCGCCAGTCGTCAACAGCTATCTGCACAACGACTCGTTCCCCGCCAGCCACCCATTGTGGGCCGGCCCGCTCGGATACCAGGGCTCCAAAGCCGCCATGAAACTGATCGCCCAGGCCGACGTTGTCGTCGCGCTGGGTTCCCGCCTTGGCCCATTCGGCACATTGCCGCAGCATGGCATGGACTACTGGCCCAAGAATGCCAAGATCATCCAGATCGACGCCGACAACAAAATGCTGGGACTGGTCAAGAAAATTTCCGTGGGCATCTGCGGTGATGCCAAGGCGGCCGCTGTCGCCCTGCTGGATCGCCTGAACGACAAGACATTGGCTTGCGATGCTTCCAAGGATGCGCGCGCCAAGACCATTGCCGACGAGAAAGCCGCATGGGAAAAGGAACTGGACGAGTGGACGCATGAAAAAGATCCATACAGCCTGGACATGATCGAAGAAGCCAAGAAGGAAGGCGGCAAGTACCTGCATCCACGCCAAGTCCTGCGCGAGCTGGAAAAAGCCATGCCCGAGAACGTCATGGTTTCTACGGATATCGGCAACATCAACTCCGTGGCCAACAGCTACCTGCGCTTTGAAAAGCCACGCAGTTTCTTTGCGCCAATGAGCTTCGGCAACTGCGGTTACGCCCTGCCCACCATTATCGGTGCCAAGGTCGCCGCGCCGGATCGTCCCGCGATTGCCTATGCCGGCGACGGCGCCTGGGGCATGAGCATGGTCGAAATCATGACTTGCGTGCGCCACGAAATCCCGGTGACCGCCGTGGTCTTCCATAACCGCCAGTGGGGCGCCGAGAAGAAAAACCAGGTTGACTTCTACAACCGCCGTTTTGTTGCAGGCGAACTGGACAACCAAAGCTTTGCCGGTATCGCGGAAGCCATGGGCGCCACCGGCTTTGTCGTCGACAAGCTGGAAGACGTCGGCCCAACCCTGAAAAAAGCCGTGGACATGCAAATGAACGAAGGCAAGACCTGCGTGATCGAAATCATGTGCACCCGCGAACTGGGCGATCCGTTCCGTCGCGATGCCTTGTCCAAGCCTGTGCGCTTCCTGGACAAGTACAAGGACTACGTCTAAGTTTTCCCTGATTGGATGGAGTCGGCAATGAGTGTGCTGCAACGTATCGTTGAAAAAGCAAAAACAGAACCAAAGCGCATTGTGCTTTGCGAGGCGGACGATGCACGCGTGCTCGCCGCCGCGGTGCGGGCCAGCAAGGATCGCACCGCGGTGGTAACGCTGGTCGGCAACCCGGACACCGCCCGGGAAATTGCCAGCCAGCATCAACTGGATTTGACCGGCCTGGACATCGTCGATCCCGCGGACAGTCCGCAAAGGGATCGCTATGCCCGGGCATTGCTGAAGCTGCGGGAAAAGAAAGGTATGACGCCGGAACAGGCGAACCAGGCCATTTTGCAACCCCTGTGCTTTGCCAATGTCATGCTGCATCTTGGCGATGCCGACGGCTCGGTGGCGGGCGCGGTCCATACAACGGCAGATGTCGTGCGCACCGCCCTGCAGGTCGTGGGCGGCAAGGCAGGGGCCGGCAGCATTGTGTCCAGTTTTTTCCTGATGATTTTCGAACACGACCATCATCCCACCAAGGGCGGGATGATTTTCTCCGACTGCGGCCTGGTCATTGATCCGGACGCGACACAGCTGGCGCGCATCGCCATGGATTCGGCCAAGAGCGCCCAGGCGCTGCTGGGCGAGGAGGCGCGCATCGCCATGCTGTCTTTTTCCACCCAGGGCAGCGCCCAGCATGCCAACGTCAGCAAAGTGCAGGCCGCCACGCAAAAAGTGCGCGCCGCCGCCCCCGAGTTGTTGATTGACGGCGAAGTCCAGCTGGATGCCGCGATCATTCCCGCCATTGCCTCGCGCAAGCTGGCGCATTCGAACGTGAAGGGTCATGCCAACGTGCTGATCTTCCCCGACCTGAATGCCGGCAATATCGGCTACAAGCTGGCCGAAAGACTGGGCGGCGCCATTGCCATCGGCCCACTGCTGCAGGGACTGAACAAGCCGGCCAATGATCTGTCGCGCGGATGCAGCGCGGATGATGTCTATAACGTGATTGCCGTGACCTGCGTACAAGCGCAGCAAGCGCAAGCGGCCGATACCGCGCCGCTAGCGTCGATGCCCGCCGGCAAGTAGCCGCGCAATCTCGACAAACAGCGCCGCCGTTGGCGGCTGCTGGGGATCCAGCGCCAGGCTTCTCGGATAATACGGACTCAGATCCAGCCCCACCCCCAAACCCACCACATCGATGCCCTGTTGGCGCACGATCTGGCGCACCACCTGCTGCAAGTGGCTGGCCAGGTAGAATTCATCATTGGCCTGCTGGGTCACGCTATCCATGGGACAACCATCGGAGACGACAATCAGGCTGCGTTGCTGCGCCTGGTTCTCCTGCAGGCGCTGCGCGGCCCAGAGCACAGCCTCGCCGTCCACGCCTTCGCGGTACAGATCGTTTTTGAGCAGCGCCGCGATATTCAGCCGCGCACGCGTCCAACTGGTCGCGGCGTCCTTGAAAACCCAATGACAGACCTCATTGAGACGACCAGGATAGGCCGGCCGGCCCTGGCGCTGCCAATCCTTGTAGGCGCGCCCGCCATTCCACGCGCCAGTGGTAAAGCCAAGCAATTCGGTCTGCACGCCGGCCATGCCCAATACCCGCAACAAGGTATCCAGCAACACCGAGAGGCGGCGCGCATGCGCGCGCATGGAACCGGAGCAATCCAGCAGGATCGTCACGGCGCGCTCCACGCGATCGACCGTCTGGTCCTGGCGAAACACGCGCGTTTCAGACGGACTGGCGACCAGTTGGCTAAGGCTGCGCCCATCCAGCACGCCCTCTTCCTGTCCGAATAGCCAGCCATCCTGCTGCGGGGTCGCAAACAGGCGGCGGAATAATCGCGCCAACCGGCTTACGCTGAGATTCAAGGCGGAAATATCGGTATCCATTTGCTGGCGGAACGTTTTCAGCTCCGCCTTGCGCACGCGCGACGCAGCCAGTTCCTCGGTATCATAGCGTCTTGTGAATACCCGATAGGCCGTATTGTGCCGCTCGAACACCCGGCTTTCGCCGCTGGCCGCCGCCATGAAGCCCTCGTCCTGCGGCGCGTCGGGCGTCAGCAGCAACGAAAATACCGCGCGCTTGCGATCCGCCTTTTCCTGCGGCTCATCTTCCCCTTCGGCTTCAGCCGCTATCCTGGCGCAAACCTGGCTGGCCAGCGCCGCGGCATGCACGGCATAGGTTCGCTGGTCATGGCGCGCGCGGCGCATGGCGTACAGCGCGTCGCCGATTTCACTTGCCATGCCAGCCCGTGTCGCCTCAAGCAGGTCCTGCTGTGCCTCGGTAAGCACGGCGCCGGTCACCCGGGTCCACACTGTCAGCATCACGGTGAACAGCAGGATGCCCAGACTGCTTTCGATCAAGGACGAATGCTCGAACTCGGCCGCCCACGCGCGAAACCGCCCCAGGACGTTGGCGCGCACGCCCGGCCACGACTGTGCCTCGGTGGCTTCCAGCCGCACCTGTTCAAAGAAATCATAGAGAAAAGCAGCCGTGTCCTCTTGTGGCAGAAACTCGGCGAATACCTGCATATCGGTCGCACGCAGGCGCAACGCCATGCCATCGGCAGCGGCGCGATAGTCGCGAAAACCGTGCTTATCGGGATCCAGCCGCAGATGCGGCGCCAGTATCGGCACCAGATCATCGTCCTGGTACAACCGGCCCTGGCGAAAATGCGCGTCGGTGCGCCCGCTGATCGCGCGTACCGAAGCAGCACAGAGCTCGTCGGTGTGCTGCTGGAAAATGCTTTTCGCGATATCGTTCATGACGGCACGGCTGCGCCGACGAACGCCTCCGGCAACTCTTCTTCAAAACAGCGCTGGTAATATTCCGCGATCAATTCTTTTTCCGCATCGTCGCACTTGTTCAGGAATGACAAGCGGAATGCCAACCCGGTGTCGCCGAAGATCTGCCGGTTCTCGGCCCAGGTAATCACGGTGCGCGGAGACATGAGCACGGAAATATCGCCGGACTCAAACCCTTTGCGCGTCAGGTTTGCCAGATCCACCATTTTGCGAATGGTCTGGCGGCCGGCCTCGTTGTCCATTTGCGGCACGCGTGCCGCGGTAATCTGGACTTCGTCCTCGGGGTTGAGGTAGTTCAGCGCAGCGACAATATTCCAGCGATCAAGCTGCGCATGATTCAATGACTGGGTGCCATGATACAGGCCATTAAGATTGCCCAGGCCCAGCGTATTGGCAGTGGCAAACAGCCGGAAGGCCGGATGCGGCGCAATGCTGCGATTGCGGTCCAGCAGCATGAAGTGGCCGTTGCGCTCCAGGATGCGCTGGATCACGAACATCACGTCCGGCCTGCCCGCATCGTATTCATCGAAAATCAATGCCATGGGTTGCTGCAGGGCCCATGGCAAAATGCCTTCCTGGAATTCGGTAACCTGCTTGCCATCGCGCAGCACGATTGCGTCCTTGCCAACCAGGTCCAGCCGGCTGATATGCCCGTCAAGGTTGATCCTGACGCAAGGCCAGTTCAAGCGCGCGGCAACCTGTTCGATGTGCGTGGACTTGCCCGTGCCGTGCAGTCCCTGGATAAGCACGCGGCGATTCTGAACGAACCCGGCCAGAATAGCCAGCGTGACATCATGATTGAAATGATAGACAGGATCGATATCCGGAACGTGGGCGTTGGCGTCGCAAAAGGCAGTGACCGTCATATCGGTATCCAGGCCGAACGCCTCGCGAACAGAAATCTGCCGGGTTGGGGGCTGGTGGTTGACTGTCTTGCTCATCGCATTCCTCTACCTTGGTGACGCGGCAGGCGCCGCGTGAATAACGGATTACTGGGCCGCGTTGGCCCGTTCGATTTCCGCCAGGGAAGCGGCGGCACGCCGCAGCACCGGCAGAAAGGTGAGCGCCTTTTCCTTGTCGATACGCATGACAGGGGACTGGGCGGCGATACCCATGTTCGATTTGCCATTTTCTCCGGGCACCAGTACGGCAATGCAAATAAGGCCGGGCAGGAATTCCTCGTTATCCATGGCGTAGCCCTGGCGGCGTACCTGCTCGATCTCCTTTTCCAGCGCCGCGTAGGTCGTCAGCGTGTTCGGCGTGTACTTTTCCAGCGGCGCCGCCTCGAGCAGCCGGCGGCATTGCGACGGCGACATCTGGGCCAGGAACAGCTTGCCGCTGGCCGAGCAATGCAACGGCACGCGCGAGCCCGGATGCAGGTAAAACCGCAGCGGCGCCACGGTTTCCACACGATCCAGGTACAGGACCTCGCTGCCGGAACACGCGGTAATATTGCAGCTCTCGCCGATATCCTGCACCAGATGGCGCAACACGGCGCGGCGCGATCCATGGATGGTATTGTTCAGCAACAGGTTTTCAGCCATTTGATGCAGCCGCCTGCCGGTACTATACTGTCTGCCATCACCATCGCGAATAATCATGCGGGCGCTCTCCAGTTGCTGCAACATGCGGTGCAGCGTGGGCTTGGGAATACCCAATTCTTCGCTCAGGCTTTGCAGCGAAAAATAGCTGTCCTTTTCCGCAATGACTTCGAGCAACGCGAATAACCGCAGCGTTGGTGTGTTACCTTCCACTTTATCGGATTCCAGCACATCCATCAGAGATCACCATATATTCCAATTATTGAGATAAATTATACCAATAACCGGAATAACAATCAACGTTTTCTTGACGACTCCGGGAAGTGCTGCGCGACCAGCTCAGACAGCGTCTTGATCCCCATGGCGATTTTTGGCTCATCAATGGAACCGTAGCCGAAGCGGATGTGCCGCCTTGCCATCTTTGATGTCCTGGCGAAAAACACCTCGCCCGGCTCCAGCACAATGCCGTTTTGCAACGCAATCGCCGTCAGGGCGGTGGTATCGATATGGTCCGGCGCCCTGACCCAGCAAAACGAGCCCCCGGGCGACGAAACGATCTCGAAATCCGGCAGATATTGCCGCAATGCCTCTCGCAGCACCCGCTCCCGCTGTCCGTAGATCTGCGATTGCTTGCGCAGGAACGAGTGATAGTGCCCGAGCGACACGAACAAGGCGAAAGCGCGCTGCAGGAAGGACGGCGCATGCCGCAGCATCAGGCGTTTCAAGGCGCGCAACTCGTCGACCAGCGGCTTGGGCCCGACAATGAACCCCAGCCTCAAGCCGGGCGCAAACGTCTTGGACAGACTGCCCACATAGATGACACGCCCGTTCTGATCAAGGCTCTTGAGCGCGGGGAAGGGCTTATCGACAAAACTGTTTTCAAATTCGAAATCATCCTCGATGATCACCGTATCATTGGCAAACGCCGTATCCAGTAAAGCCTGGCGTCTGGCCATGGACATGGTCACGCCGGTTGGACATTGGTGGCTGGGCGTCACAAAGACCAGATCCATTTCCTGCGTCAGCGCCGTGACATCGATCCCCGCCTCATTGACGGGCACCGGAACCACATGGCGCGTACGGCTGGAAAAAATATTGCGCGCATCGGGGTAGCCCGGCTCCTCCATGCCGATTTTGTCGCCCGGCCGCACCAGCAAATCAGTGAGCAGGTAAAGCGCATGCTGCGCCCCCACCGTCACCATGATTTCATCTTTCGTGGCGGAAAAACCCCGGCGCGGCAAGACCTGGTTCTGGATCGCCGCGATGATCTCCGGATCGTCCATCATGATCAGGTCCTGCGCCCAGCTTCTGATATCCACGATAGACAGCGCTTTCATGCAGCATTCGCGCCACTCCGATGTGGGAAACAAGGCGGGGTCGAACTGTCCATAGACAAATGGATAGGGTTGCGTTTGCCAGTTCGCCGGCTTGCGGATATTCCGCTGCTGACTGGGCCGGGCATGAATGCGCCGCAGCCAGAAATCGGCTTGGTCGCCATTGCCGCTGCTGGCCGCGATATCCAGGACGTTCCGTTGCTGCGCGGCCTGCCCGACGAAATGCCCGCTGCGATTGCGCGTGACCAAATAGCCTTCGCTGACCAGTTCCTGGTAGGCAAACACCACTGTATTGCGCGCCACCTTGAGCGTGTCCGATAGAAAGCGGCTGGAAGGCACCGGCGAGTCCGGGGCCAGGTGCCCTTGCGTGATCGCGGCCACCAGCATCTGGCGGATCCGACCCTGCAAGCCAAGCGACTCGCTGGTTTCGCGAAACAGCTTTTCCCAGAGCAGCGCACTCAACGCTGCCCGGCTGGGTGTCGTCATCTGACGCCCCGAACTAGATTTTCCATTTGTCTGTTTTACCATTGCGTTTTCAATAAGCGGGCCAGTGTATGCGTTTTCTCCGATATAGCGTATTGGTATATATCTCTATCCACAAGTGAAATAACAACAAGCGGGATATCCTGCCATCCACAAGTGAAATGCCTTGCCGGGAACAGGAAGGCCGCGCAATAGCGGGAAAACCTCCCGTTTTCGCGCGGCCTTCCGGATGTGGCCGGCTGCCCGGCGCTGGTCAGACTTTACCTTTCCAGGGCACCATCGCTTTTTCGATATAGCGGATCAGCGCGTCGAAGATAAAAGCGAAGAAACCGATAATGATAATACCCATGATCACAGTATCACTGGCAAGATACTGCGCGGCATTCAACACCATGAATCCCAGGCCGCGGTCGGCCGCCACCATCTCGGCCGCCACCAGCGTACTCCAGCCCACGCCGATACCAATGCGCATGCCGGTGAAGATTTCGGGCAACGCCGACTTCAAGATCACATAGCTGACAATCTGGCGGTTGCTCCCGCCCATTGAATAGGCGGCGTGGATCTGCTCGATGGAAACCGACTTGACGCCGGCCCTGGCGGCAATGGCCATGGGCGCGAAAATGGCCAAGTAGATCAGGAATATTTTGGGAAACTCGCCGATCCCAAACCAGATGATCACCAGCGGCAGATAGGCCAATGGCGGCAGCGGACGGTAGAACTCGATAATTGGATCAAATAGCCCGCGCGCCACACGGTTCACGCCCATCATAATACCAACGGGCACGGCGGTGATCAGCGCCAGGAAAAAGGCGGAGAATACCCGCGTGAGGCTGGCCACGGTATGCTCGGTCAGGGTTGCGTTCGCGATGCCGTCGGTCATGCCTACCATGAACTTGTCGAACACCGCCGCCGGCGATGGCAGAAACAACGGCTTGACCCAGCCGAAATAAGTGATGATGGTCCAGATCAACAGCAACCCTATTGCCGTTGCAATACTGATGAACACACTGGCGCCCGCGCCGGGCGCGCCGTAGACCTGTCCGGGCACCGCCGCCCGCGTACCGAATAAGCGCTTAATCATGATTGCCCCCCGCCCGTTCGTCGCTATAGATAATATTGAGCACCGTTTCCCGCATCTTGATGAATTCGGGGCTGGACTTGATCTGGCGCGCACTCTTGCCGGCCAGGAACTCGCGATTGAAGCTCAGGTCGTAGGTGTTGGTAATCCGTCCGGGCCGCGGCGACATGACGATCAGCTTGGACCCCAGGAACAACGCCTCTTCCACACTGTGGGTAATGAAGAAAAACATCTTGTGCGTCACTTCCCACACTTTGAGCAAGAGTTCCTGAATGGTTTCACGGGTCAGCGCATCCAGCGCGGCCATGGGTTCGTCCATCAGCAACATGGCCGGGTTGCAAGTCAGGATGCGGGCGATCCCGACACGCTGCTGCATTCCGCCAGACAACTGATAGATCATATGCTTGTGAAAATCCTTCAGGCCCACCAGTTCCAGGTTGCGGGCGGCGATTTCATGGCGCTTGGCTTTGGGCACGCCTTGCAGCTTGAGCCCGAACTCGGTGTTGTCGATCACATTGAGCCAGGGCAGCAACGCGTGCTTCTGGAACACCACGCCGCGGTCGGCGCTAGGGCCGGAAATCGGCTGGTCGCCCAGCGTGATGCTGCCCGACGAAGGCGACATAAAGCCGGCCAGCAGATTCAGGAAGGTCGTCTTGCCGCAGCCCGACGCGCCCAGCGCGACGACGAATTCGCCGCTGTTGATGGTCAGGTTCACATCCTTGAGCGCGACCACACGGTCATCCTGGCGGATTCCGGGATACACGACGTTGACGTCTTTTACATATAAATTCTCGGACACGGATTGCATATCGTCTCTCTCCAACTTCTCGGCTTTTTTTACCCGGAATGGCGCAAGGCCATCCCGGCATTCACGACATCCGCAATCATTTTTGCCCGGCGGCCTGTTGTGCCCAGGTCGCGTTCACGAACCCGCTGTAGTCAGGCAGCACCGAATCGATCTGCTTCTGCTCCTTGAGAAACTTCGCGCTTTCGGTCAGGGCGTTCACCGCGCCGGAAGCCGCGCCGCCGCCCAGCCACGTATTGGAGACCATATCCTGCGGCGTGGGGAACACCAGCATTTTCATGGCTTCGAGAATATCCTTGCCATTGCCGCCGATCATCTGCGTATTGCCCTTGACCTCGGGACTGCCTTCGGTCCAGCTCGCGCCGTTCTTGCTGTAGTCGGTATAGGCATCGGCCAGCACCTTGGTATAGGCGGCCATGAACTTGGGATTTTTCTCCGCCCAGTCCTTGCTGACGACAATGCCATCGAATGTGGGCACGCTCGCTTTGCCAACCTCTTCCGAATCGGTCAGGACCGTACCGTCCTTGAGCAGCGTAGTCAATGCCGGCGGCCAGACATAGGCGGCGTCAATGTCGCCACGCTGCCAGGCAGCGACGATTTGCGGCGGCTGCATATTCAGGATACGCACGTCGCGGGGGTCCATTTTCCAGACTTTGCTCAACGCGACCAGCAAGTGGAAGTGCGAAGTGGACACAAACGGAACGCCAATGCGCTTGCCCTTGAGGTCTTCCGGCTTGGCGATGTTGGAACCCTTGCGCACGACCAGCGCTTCGGAATGGCCGATATTGTCCAGAATCCAGAACAGCTGCATATCAACGCCGCGCGTCGCCGCGGCGGCAATACCGGTGGAGCCCAGCACGCCAATCGGGATGCCACCCGACGCCAACGCGCTGGAAATATCGCCGGCCGAACTGAACTGCCGCCACTTGACCGTGTAGCCAGCCGCTTTTAGCGGCGCATCGAATTTCTTCATGGCGATGGCCGAGACGTAAGGGCCGACGATCTGCTGATAGCCAATAGTCACCTCTTCCTGCGCAACGGCCTGCGCCGACCAGACCAGCGCTGTTGTGGCCCCTGCCGCACACAGCCACTTCTTGAGTCCTGATGTTTTCATGATTGTCTCCACGAATATATTTACGTTATTGAATTTATAGTGCCGGTGTGCCTGGTACAACGAACAATACGTTATGAAGTTATGGCATTGACCCTGCCGGAGCCTGCCGGGGCACACGTGCCGGTCCGGCTCTGCCCGATGCGGGCGGGTTGAACATGAAACCTGCTTCAGCGAATGGCGTCGCCTCCGATATCGGGCGTCACGCCAAACCATTTTTTGTAGATTCCCGCATATGCGCCGGAACCGATGACCTTGCGCAAAGCGGCATTGACCTTCGGCGTCAGGGGACTGCCCTTGGGCAAGGCGATGGCGTAGAAGCCATTCTCGGTATCGACGCTTTGCACGACGCGCACAAAACCCTTGCCTTTATTTCGTGTGTAATAGAGGACATTCGGCGTATCTTGCACCAGCGCATCAAGCCGGCCGGCCGCCACTTCAAGATAGGGAAATGCCGCGTCGGTGTTCTGGAAATACACCAGCCTGGCCTGCGGCGCCACGCGCTGCACATAGACAGCGCCGTCCGTGCCCCGCTTCACGGCGACCGCCTTGTCCGCCAGATCGTCAAACTTTTTGATTTGCGTATTGCCGTCAGCAACCACCAGAGACAGGCCGCTACGAAAATAGGGATCGGAAAAATCCACGCTGCGCTCGCGTTCCTGCGTCAGCGTGATACCCGCCATCGCCATGGCCGCGCGGCCATCGGCCAGGCTGGGGAAAATATTGGCGAAGTCCATCGGCAGCAGCGTGTAGCGGATGCCCATTTCCTTGGCGATCGCATCCAGCAGATCGATATCGAAACCGACATATCTACCGTCTTCCTTGAACTCGAACGGTAGGAATGCCGTGTCCGTGGCCACCACCAGCGGTTCGGCGGCACCGGGACCTTGCTGCGGCGCTTGCGCCAGCGTGACATGCATAAGCAGCGACAGGATCAGGCCTGCCAGCATGGGAAGAAAACCTGGTCTTGACAGCTGCTTGCGCATTAGATCACCTCGTCTCTCAGGTAATACCAGTGATACAGCATGGCCTGCCCGAGGCGCCGGAAAGGCGCGAACAGATGCCCGGGCAAGGGCGAATTATAGATAGGCAGATCCCACTGATCGCCGCCCTGGCCCACGATGCGCTGCGCCAGACGACGCCCCGCCCAGGCCGATGACGATACGCCATTGCCGCCATAACCGAAAGAATAGTAAATCGCCTGGTTCGGGTCCGGCTGCGTGATGCGCGGCATCATATCGTGGCTGACATCGACCCAGCCACTCCAGTTGTAGGCGATCGGCACGCCTTCCAGCGAGGGAAACTTGCGGTACAAGCCTTTCTTGAGCAATTCCAGATGACGTGGATTGCCCGCGTCCTTGCCCTTGATCGCGCTGCGGCTGCCGATTTGCACCGAGCCGTCGGGCAGCAGGCGATAATAGAAACGCAAGGTCCGGGTATCCGTAATAAAGACCGTGCTCTTGAGGCCGGCGGCCTCCCGCTCCTGCGCCGTCAGTGGACGCGTCACCATGGAATTCGATTGGATCGGCATCAGCTTTGAACGCGTGGAGGCATGCACGTTTTGCGTGGTGTAGCCGCCAGTGGCGAACGCCACCTTGCGCGCTTTGACGATACCGCCCGGCGTGTGCAGGTAATGCATGCCATCGCGCGACTCCACTTTCAGCACCGGGCTGGAGGTATGCACCTTCACGCCCAGCTCGCGCGCCCGGCGCAAATAGCCGAAGGCCAGCTTGAGCGGATGCACGCCGACGCCCTGCGGCTCCCACAAGGCGGCCACGGCTTCCTGGTCGTTGACATATTCTTCCTGCAACTGCTCCCGGCTGAGCAAGCGGGTCTTGTAACCGAAGACCTCATTCATGACCCGGCTTTCGTTGCGCAAAAAGTCCACTTTCTTGTCGCGATGCGCCGTATACAGGTGACCGCCCTGCTGGGCGTCGCAATCGAACTGCGCCACCAGCGACTCCCAATACTCGAATCCCGAGCGGATCTCGGCATCCAGCCGCTTGGCCGTCGCCTCGCCCCATTTGGCAATCCACTGCGAACGATACAACCGCCCCATCGAATTCTGGCCCTGCCCGCCATTGCGGCTGGTGCACCCCCAGGCGGCGGCGTTGGCCTCGAGCACCACCGCTTGGACGTGGTGATCCTGCGCCAGATGCAAGGCCGTGGACAGGCCGGTAAAGCCCGAGCCAACGATAACGACGTCGGCCACCAGACCATCGGGCGCCGGCCCATCGTCCGGCGGCGGCTCTCCAGCCGTCGCAACCCAATAGGTGGGCGCATAGCGCTGACCCTGGGAGGGCGTGTCGGTCAGCGGATCATACAGGGGATTATATTCACGCGTAAGTGTGGACATGATGGCAATTCCGTAGGCTATTTGGCCGCAAGGGGGGGACGGTTTTTACGGAATGCGTTCTTGACCAGGATCTTGCCATCCTTGAAGGTAAACAGATCCACCATGTTCGCCTCGATTCTGGCGCCGTCTTTCTGCGTACCGGTGAACGTCGTTTCGGATACGCCGCGATCGCCGCTGATCCAGTGGCGGCCATTGAGCCATTGCGCGTCCGGGATATTTTCCCAGGCTGCCTGAAATGCCTTCCTTACCGCATCCCGTCCTGCTATCCGGTTGCCGCAGACCTGATCGCCCGCCACCGTCTCGAACACGCAATCATCATGCATGAACGACATCAAGGCTTCAATGTCATGGTCATTCCAGGCTTTCGAAAAGGCTTCCAGGGTTTGGATATCTACTGCGTTACTCATTGTCTTCTTCTCCAACTTGATAGTGCAGTCAAAGATAGAAGAAGTTCGCAGGGTGGTCTAGGTCCAGTTATCGGGCTTTTGTGAGTCCAGTTCCGGCATCGGCCGAAACGCTCGAAAGTGGCGCCATAGCAGCGTATCAGGGTTTATAGCCACAGGGAAAACACTAGGTTTTATGCCAGTGTGTCATGCCAGATGTTTTGTGCCCAGGCAACGGCGTCCATGCCTTCCGCGGGGCTCGGGCGATCCGACAGCCCGCCCCCGGGCGCCGACACCATGTCCTGCGCTTTCGGATCATAGCGATAGACATTGGCGACATGCATGGCCTGCTTGTCGTCGACATAGCTATAGCAAGTATTGGCGAACACCGGCGCGGGATCGGGGTCCCAATCGGCCAGCCGCGCCAGGATGGCGCTGGCGCAGACCTTGGCCTGGGAGTTGGCGATGTGCGCCGACTTGGGCAAACCGGACTCGACCGCATCGCCCAGCACATGGATACCAGGTACCCGCCTGGATTCGTAAGTCAGGAAATCCACGTCGCACCACCGGCCCTCGTCATTGGCCAGACCGGCATCCAGCGCCAGCCGACCCGCCGCCTGCGGTGGAATGATATTGAGCACATCGGCCCGCCAGTTGCCGAACACGGTGCGAACGGCCCGGGTTTCGGCGTCGATCGCGAGCAGTTCGCTGCCGGGTTGGTACTCGATCAGCCCCGGGTACTGTTGGGCCCAATTGCGCTCGAAAAGCGCGCGCTTGGAGGTAATGGCCGGGTTGGCATCAAGAATCAGCACTTTGCCGGTCGGATTATGCCGCTTCAGAAAAAACGCGACCTGGCAGGCGCGCTCATACGGGCCTGGCGGACAGCGATAAGGCAGTTCGGGCACGGTGATGGCAAAAACACCACCGGGCCGCATGTGCTTGACTTGCTGCGCCAATTGCGCCGTTTGCGGGCCGGCCTTCCAGGCATGCAGCACCTGTCCGCTTGCCGCCGCGCCCTGCGGCAGGGGCAGCCGCGCATAATCGAAGCTGACACCCGGCGCGACGACCAGGACGTCATACGGAAGGGTATCCGTTGACAGACGCAGCCGTTTTTTGTCCGGATCAATCGCGTTCACCCGGTCGCGCAGCCACCGTACCCCGTACTTCCGGACAAGCGTCTCATACGGCCGCGTGATATCGGACAAAGTCCGGCTCCCGCCCAGAACAAGGTTGCTGGTGGGGCAGGAAACAAAGGCCGGGTTGGGTTCGATCAAGGTGACCTGCACGCGATTGCCGCTCCACATTCGCAGATACTTGGCCACGGTCGCGCCGCCAAAACCCGCGCCAACCACGACAACCCGCGCGGCGTTGCCGCTGTCCGCGCGCGCCGCCCAGGACGAAGCGCCCAGCCATGCCGCACCCAATGTGTTGATAAACGCCCTGCGTTTCATATGTTTCCTACCCTGCCTTTGTCTGTTTCCGGGATTGTCTCTTGCCCGCTCTGCGCCTGCCCTGTTGTGCGCTGCAAACGCCGACTACCCATGCGTATCGATCCGTCTTGCGATCCCTCCGTTCCTTGGCCCGCGCCGTTTGCCACCCACAACATTTTCCCTTGGCCGTCTTTTCCGCTGCCGGCGATCCGGCAACCGCAGCAGACCAACGCCACACCGCATGCGCGACCAACGCAAGAAACACAGCAGCAAGCTATCGGGGCGCCGGTAGGCTGGTGAAATACTCGCCCAACTGCCTGATCTCCGCTTCAGTCAGCCCCTTGGCATGCTGTGTCATCACATCGCTGCCGCGCTCGCTTGCGCGAAACCGCATCATGCGCTCGACAAAATCCTGCTGTGGCAGTCCCGCCAGGCTTGGCGTGGTGCCCACGCTGACGCCATTGGTGCCGTGGCAGGCGGCGCAGGAAGCGGCCAGGATACGGATATGCGTCGAAACGCCCGCCGGCGGCTGAGCACCGGAGGCACTGGCGAACAAACAGGAAAGCACCAATAAAAGCCTTGCCACCGCGTTACTCCCACTCCAGTTTCGGGTAAAGCAGGTTCACGTTGCGCCGGTTGGTCACATCGAACAGCGACCAGTTTTTTTTCTCGGACGCCGCCGCTTCCCGCATCGCGGCTTCGATGTCCCCGCCCGTCTTGATCGACTGGCGCACATCGCCTTGCAAAACCTGCAGATAATGTCGCACCTTGTCCCAGGCGACCTTGCTATTTGCCGGGACCGCCCCGTGCCCCGGAATGACATGGGCCGCCGGGCTGCGCTTGAGCGTATCGATGGCGGCAAGCCAACCATTCACCTCGCCGTCAAGCGAAGGCGTGCGCTGTACAAACAGGAGGTCTCCGGCCCATAGGGTTTGACTCGCCTCATCGTACACCGTGAGATCGGTCGTGGTATGGGCCGGCGACCAGCTCTGCAATGTCAACCGGCGGCCACCCAGATCCAGTGTCGTTTGCCGCGACACGGCGATTTCCGGCAGGACAATGCGGTTGGCGACACCGGCGGCGCGCGGCACGGGCGCATTGCGCAGGTAGCTGTCCTGGCTTTCATACATGGCGGACGCCAGTCTCTCGTGCCCCACGAACTTCGCGCCACTATCTGCAAACGCCGCGTTGCCCAGGATATGGTCGGGGTGCACATGCGTATTGATCACGTAGCGTACCGGCAATGCGGTCACTTTGCCGATGGCGTTGCGCAGCGCCAACCCCACGTCATAGCTGCCGCCGGTGTCGATCACGGCGACCGCTTCCTGACCGACGATAAAGCCGATATTGGCGATATCGCCGTCATAGTCGGCGTCGTCGAAATCCTTGTGCTGTCCCTGGTGCACGTACAGCCCGGGTGCGATCTGCTTGACCGGCAAGACAGACAACGAAGCCTGGCCGTGTGCGCGGGATATGACCGCAAAGCACAACATTGCCAGCAGAGCCGTCGCGCCTAGGCGCAAACATCGCATGGCCGGCATCACTGTACCGTCACACTGGTTTCATGTTGATAGCGCTTGCCTTCGTTGTCCTCGATGGAAACACTCAGGCGCCCGCTTTGGTCCGGCACAAAATTGAACTTCAGATTCGGATCCTCGGCGATACCGATATAGGTGTCGGCCTGCATGACAGGCTTGTCGTTGAACCGGATATCGATTTTCTTGATGTAATAAGCCGGGCGAAACCCCTGGGTCTGCAGGTCCCGCTGCAAGCCCGTATACATGGGGTGGCGGATCATCAGCCGCGCCAGCGCCGGCTGGCCCGCATGCACAGGTTCGGCAACCGCCAGCTTCATCTGTCCTGCGGTCTGTCTGGCCGCATTGGCGTCGCCGCCGACCGCGCCGCCGCAGCCACCCGATGCCCGGATCGGCACGGCATTGCGAAAATACCGGCCATCGCTGGTCTGGGCGACGACATGCACATAGTCATCCACCTCCAGCCTGATCCGGGTCGACAGGGAGACCTTGCCGCTTTGCGGCGTGAAGTGGAAGACGGCCGTCAACGGCACTGGGTTTTCCGGCACCAGCAATGTCACGGTCTTGATATAGCTTTGCGGCGTTGAAGGATAATCAATGGCAAATACAAACGGCACCTGCGCGCCGCTGGCGGCCCGCTTGGGCGCCTCCAGGCGAATAAACGCCCCGTCCTCAAGCTTTTTGCCCGCAAAAAAGGATGCATTCACTTTTTCCCATTGGGGCGATTGCACGCCTGCATGCAACGGACCCGACACCGCGAATGTTATTGCGGTTGTCATAATTATGCTGCGCAACATGTGAACCTCCTCCGTATACATGTCCCGGCTTTGTCGTCTCTGACGCTGACTTCCGGAGCCAGCCTGTAACGACAATATACATCTAATAACCAGGCTTGGCTGTCGCCCGGCGCGGACAGGTAAAAAAGTATGCGCGAGGGTTCACGAGCGCGACGTCAATGGAGCGAGCCCCAGCGGCTCACCGACGGCTCCGATTGCGCCCACAGCCAGTATTTGCCATTTTTGCAGACATCCAGCGTGTACCAGCTCTCCACAGTCTTGCCGTCCTTTTCGTTCTCGACGGAAAATAGCGCCTTCTTGCAGGTGGTCAACGCATTGGCCAATTCGTCGACCACAATGACGCGCCCCTTGTTATTGCCATAGGGGATGGGCTGGCGAACTTCCCAGCGGCGCTCCTGGCCCACTTCGCTGACCGCGATGGCATTGGCGATTTCCTGCTGCTCTGCCGCGGCAAAGCGCTTCATCACGTATTTGAGCCCGGCATCCATGGCCGCGTTCGTCGCCACGGCCACCGTCAACCCCCAGGCCGGATTGCCCGTGAGCGACGAGGTAACCGCACCGGTCGTGATGCCCGGCACGGTGGTCGCCAGCACCGCGCAGCCGCCCAGCAATGCGCTGGTGATAACGAGGGCTGCCGTTATTGTCCGTTCTTTGCGAAACCGCATTATTGCAAGGCCCCCCAGCGACTGACGGCGGGTTCTGCCGTGGCCCAGACCCAACGAGTATTATCCTTGCAGATCGACGCAACATAGAATTCATTGCGCGGCGCGGACTCCACAATCGTATCCACGGAATAGACAATTTCCTTGCATTCCATCAGGCCATGGCTGATGTTGCGGCTGACGGTCACGCGCCCCTGCTCGTCCGGCTCCAGCGGAATCGAATGCACGGACCGCCACTTGGCCACTTCGCCTTCTTTCAACTTGCCGGCGGCGGTCGCGATGACCTCCTGGGTGTAGCCATGCATTTCGCGCTGCACATACTGAACCGCCGACCGTGTCGCCGCCTGCACGCCGACACCGATACCGGTAGTCACTGCCGCGTTATCGGTGACCTTGTGGGCGATCGCCGCCCCCGCGATCCCGGCGCCTGCGGCCGAACCCTCCAGGACCAGCGACTGACAGCCCGCCAACGCGCAGACCGATGACAGCAACAGCAGGCGACAGAGCGGCAAATGCCGCCCTGGCAGCCGGGCGGATACGCCACGCCTGTTATTTGGATTTTTGCCGATTTTTTCTAATTTAAATAAAATCATAGACTTACAACGTTTTATTCATAAGTTAGATTATATTTGTATTCGGCGGGTCAGTAACATTAAAAAACAGTAAAGTTGTAATCAGATGTATGCGCCCGCCGTTTCCTGCTCCCACCCTGCCATGGCTCCGTCCACCGGCGGAACGGCGCATTGCGGGACGATCTCGAAAAGCCAATCCGGGCGCGCGGGCGTGACACAGGCGCAGCGGCCCCCACGCATGGCCTGCAATAGTGGCAACGGCGAAACACGGCGCTCGGACTGGCCGCGACGCAGGAACACCAACTATTTCCTGATATCCACCGTACCGATCAACTGCTTGAAATAGTCGGACTGTTTTGCCATGAATGTCGCGAATGACGGACCGTCCCGATAAGACACGGCAAGATTGGCGCGGGCCATGCCGTCCTTGAATTTCTCATCTGCCACGATTTTCCTGCTCAAGTCCCGCAGGTAATCCACCACTGGCGCTGGCGTATCCAGGGGTACGCCCAATCCGCGCCAGGTGCCGACAGACACATTGACCCCGCTTTCCTTGAGCGTCGGCACCTGGGCATACGCCCCGGGCAAACGCGCGTCCGTCATCACACCCAGCATTTTCAATTGACCCGACTTGATGTAGGGACTCACTTCCACCGGGCTGACGACGATCGCCTGCACGTGGCCGCCCAGCAGCGCGGTCACGCTGGGCGCCGCGCCCTGGAACGAAATGTGATTGAACTTCACGTTCTGGTCACGCTCGATGGCGGCGGCCGCCAAATGCCAGATCGTGCCGGCGCCCGCATTGCCCATTGCCAGTTCTCCCGGCTGTTGCCTGGCGTACTCCAGCAATTGCGGCAGTGTGCTCCACGGCGCGTCGGCCTTCACGACCACCGTGCCAGGGTCGGCATTGAGCTGGGCAATCGGCACAAAGTTCCGATCCGTGAACGAAATCATTTTCAAATGGGGCAAGATCGCCAGCTCCGAAATCAGTACCGCCACCTTGTAGCCATCGGGCCTGGCCCGCGCCACTTCACCCATGCCGATGCCGCCCCCGGCGCCAGGCTTGTTGCTGACCACGAAAGCCTGTTCCGAGTACTTGGCCGACACTTCGGAAATCACCCTCGCCATCAAGTCAGTCCCGCCGCCGGGCAACGAAGGCACGATCAGCTCTATCGGCCGCGCCGGATACGCGGCTTGCGCTGCGCTTGCCACGGCTGCGGCAAGCAACCCCAGGCCCAGGATATTCCACATCTTTCTTTGCATTTTCGTCTCCTCGCGCAAGCGCATCATCGGCATTCGCCATCCGCGATCGGCGGCGCCTGCGATGCGCTACGCATAGTATTGTTGGGTTGGCGCTGCTTTATCCCGAAAGGACGCAAAGCGCTTACAACACGGCCAGCATGCCGCCATCGACATAAATGATTTGCCCATTGACATAGTCGGAGGCCCTGGACGACAGGAATACGGCCGTGCCGCCAAGCTCATCGGGCAGCCCCCAGCGACCGGCAGGCGTACGCGTTTTCACCCAATTGTCAAATTGCGGATTATTGATTAGGGCTTCGTTCATGTCAGTCGCCATATAACCCGGACCAATGGCGTTGACCTGAATATTCTGCGATGCCCACTCCGCGGTCATGGCGCGCGTCAGCATTTTGATACCACCCTTGGCCGTGGTGTAGGGCGCGACGGTCGCCCGCGCGCATTCGCTGGTCAGGGAACCGATATTGATGATCTTTCCGCCATGACCGCGGGCGATCATGCGGCGGGCCGCTTCCTTGCCCACCAGGAAAGCACTGGTCAGATTGATATCCAGCACGCGCTGCCATTCCTCCAGGGCCAATTCCGTCAGCGGCTTGCGCAACTGTATGCCAGCGTTGTTGATCAAGATATCGACCGTCTCCCCCTGTGCATCCAGCGACGCAAACGCCGTGCCTATGGCTTGTGGATCGCCGACATCGAAGGCCAGCGCATCGGCGGCCGCGCCGCTGGCACGCAGCCGCTCGACCGCCTGCGCCAGCGCGTCGCGGTTGGTGCCGTTGAGAATGACTTTGGCGCCATGGGCGGACAGCGCCTGGGCGAACGCAAAGCCAAGGCCTCGGGAAGATCCGGTAATCAAGGCGGTCTTGCCCTGCAGATTGAATAGCTCAGACATGATTCGCGGTTTCCTTATACGTTGTCGTCGACGCTGACGCGTACCGTCAAATCGCCGCGCTCGAACACTTCGGCCTTGAGCTCGACACCCAGGCCGGGCCCCTCCATGGGATACACATAACCGTTCTCGATGCGCGGCACGGCGGTGACCAATTCGTTGTACCACCCCCGATAAAACGCCCGCACCGACTCCTGGATCAATGTGTTGGGCTGGCTGAAGGAACAATGCACGGCGGCAGCGAAACCTACCGGCCCGATGCAGTCATGCGGCGCGAACGGCCGGTGCCACGTCTCGGCCAGCGCCGCGATCTTGCGTCCCTCCGTCAGTCCGCCGCTCCAGCACAAATCCACCATGACAACATGCGTCGCATCGTGGTCCAGCATATCCTTGTAGGGATAGCGCGAACCCAATGTCTCGCTGGCGCATACCCATACCGGGGTTGACCTGGCGTATTCTCCCAGTGCCTGGGGCGAGTTCATCCGGATCGGATCCTCATACCAGCGCGGCGCATAGGGTTCGATGGCACGGGCGATTTCCTTGGCCGCGGGCAGGTTCCACAAGGAATGGAACTCCACCATGATTTCCATGCGGTCGCCAACCGCCTTGCGGATTTTCTCGAACGGCGTCAACGCCTGCTTCATTTGCTCGGCTGTGATGAACAAGCCCTTGTTTTCGATGGCGGCAGGATCGAACGGCCATATCTTCATGGCGCCGATGCCCTGCTCCAGCAGGCTTTCGGCCAGCACGTCCGCCTGGTTCATGAAACCATTCAGGTCTTCATAGGGGCCTTCGGACTGGCCGGCATTGATCTGCCAATTGGAGACCGGCTTGATATTCTTTGAGCGCACATAGTTGTAGCCCGCGCACGTGTTATAGACCCGGATTTTTTCATGACACAGCCCGCCCAGCATCTGGTGCACCGGCTGTCCGCAAACTTTGCCGAAAATATCCCATAGCGCAATATCTATGGCCGATGCCGCCCGGTATTCGGCCCCGGTAGAGGACTGCGCCATGGGCAGATTCAGCATCTCCTTGTGCAGCGCTTCGATATGCATGGGGTTCTTCCCCAGCAGCCGGATAGCCAGCGTTTCATGGATATGGGCCTCGACCGCGCCGGCGCCGTAGAACGTTTCGCCCAGTCCGACCACACCGCTATCGGTGTGGACCCGCACCCACAGGACGTTGAAGAACTCCTGCGTGCGCAATGTCTCTATTTTGGTGATTTTCATGTCTCTGATTTATCCTCTTGCCGGCTCGCGCCGGCCCTCAAGTCCCGGTCGGCACGATCGATCAGCGCCAGCACGGCACTTTCCGCTTTCTCAGCATCGCCGGCGGCGATTGCCTGGTATAAGGCTTCGTGCAAGGGCTGGGAACTGGCCGGCCCGCCGGGCACCTGTATGCATAAGTCGAAACTGACCTCGAGCACAATGTTGATGGCCTGCTGCATTTGCCGCAAAAACTGGTTATGACAGGCGTCCAGGATGGCGCCATGAAAAGCCAGATCGGCCGGCACATAGTCGCCCTCGCCCGCGATGGCCGCCGCCATGGCGTCCAGGCTGTGCCGCATGAGCGCCAGATCCTCCGCGCTTGCCCGCGCCGCCGCATAGCGTGCCGCTGCCGGCTCGATCACTCGCCGCAATTCCATCAGATCGGCAATGAATGCCTCGTCCATCATGCCATTGCTGGCGCGCCAGACCACCACCTTGGGATCGAACAATTGCCAGTTCTCCTGTGGCTGCACGACCGTGCCCGTGCGCCGGCGCACGGCGACCAGCCCGCGGGCCGCCAGCGACTTGACGGCTTCGCGCAATACGATCCGGCTGACGCCCAACTGATCGCACAGATCCGGCTCGGCCGGTAGCACCGCACCCGCGGGATAGCCACCTGTGCATATTGCCGTGCCCAAATGATCAAGCACATCGTCGTGAATGGTCGGTCTGATTTTCATATCACAATCATAATATGTATTACGTATTATGAATATGGTAATTACCCTAGTACCAACGACAGGACAGTCTTCTACGGCCTGGTCGCTCTGGTCGCTGCACCAGGAAGACGCGACCAGGCCGGTGATGCCGGCGTTGCGATCAATAAAGCGTATTGCGTTGCCGCTCCGGCAACTCCCGGTCATACTTGTCGCCATCGATGGCCGCATCGGTCAACGCGGCAAGTATCGCCCCCGCGGTCGGCAACCCCAGGCTTGCGCGCTGCGGCGCCGGCGACCACAAGCCGGATCGCTGGATGGCGCGGGCGCACTGAAAATAGACCGTTTCCACGGCAATGACCAGGACGCATTGCGGCGGCTTGCCCTGCATGGCCATTTGCGCCAGCAAATCGGGATCGACGCTGATCCGCGCCGTGCCATTGACGCGCAAGGTTTCTCCCACGCCCGGAATCAGGAACAGCAGCGCGACCCGAGGGTCTTCGAGGATATTGCGCAGGCTATCGATGCGATTGTTGCCGCGCCGCTCCGGCAGCAAGATCGTGCGTTCGTCCCTCACCTTGACGAAACCGGCGGGATCGCCCCTGGGCGAGGCATCCAGCCCTTCGGGACCGCTGGTCGCCAAAATGGCGAAGGGCGATGCCTCGATGAGCTTTCGATACAGCGGATGGATATATGGCGCTTCCTTTTTCAGTGATGCCTCGGCCACCGGCCCGAACAAGGCCGCCAATTGCTCCTGGTTAGTGACGATATGTGCTTCATTTGTCATGTTGATGCTCTCGTGGATGGTTTCGCCATTATTGCAGTCACAATAAACTCGTATCAAGCGGCGTACCGTATTTTAACTAGCGCGCAACCCTAATAGCGCGGATCCCGCGCCGCCGGCGAAAGACCGCCGGCTAGGTTTTTTCATAAAGCCGGAGTATGCTGTTGCTTGTGTCGCCCGTGGCGACGCGATACTCACCGTTCAGGAGACTCATCATGAAGAAAGCAGTCTTGTCTGCCATGATGGCAGTTGCAGGTTTGGTCGGCGGCATCGGGATTGCCGGGGCGGCCGAAGCGCCGGCTAAAGCAGAAAACGGCATCCTGGTCGATAGCAAGGGGATGACACTCTACACCTTCGACAAGGATAAGGAAACCCCAGGAAAAAGCGCGTGCAATGGCCAGTGCGCGGATAACTGGCCGCCCTTGGCGGCCACCGGGGGCGACCAGAAAAGCGGGGATTTCGATATCATCAAGCGCGACGACAATACCTCGCAATGGGCCTACAAGGGCCAGCCGCTATACCTTTTCAAGAAAGATGCCAAGCCCGGCGATAAAACCGGCGACGGCGCCCGCGATGTCTGGCATGTGATCGAGCAGTAGACGCACAGCCTTGCTGCAATGCCATGTTCAGCCAAGCGCGGTATCCAGAAACATCATGACCGCGAAGCCGGCCATCAGCCCGATCGTCGCGTAGGTCTGGTGGCCGTTGCGGTGGGTTTCCGGAATCACTTCATGCGACACCACGAAGATCATGGCGCCCGCCGCCAATCCGAGGCTGACCGGATAGGCAATCGGCAGGCCACTGGACATGCCGACACCGACGATCGCGCCCAGCGGCTCCATCAGTCCTGAAGCCACGGCCAGCAGCACCGCCCGTCCCACCGGCATGCCAGCCGCCCGCAAGGCGAGCGCCACGGCCAGCCCTTCCGGAATGTCCTGGATGGCAATCGCGGTCGTCAGCGGCAACCCCACCGACAAATCCGCCTTGGAGAAACTGACGCCGATGGCCATGCCTTCGGGAAAATTGTGCAGGATGATCGCCAGCACGAACAGCCAGACACCGTTGAGGCGCTGGTATTGGGGGCCATGCTGCCCCAGGGTTTCGTGCTGATGCGGCGTGAAATAGTCCAGCCCGAGCATCAGCAACACGCCCAGGCCCAGGCCGATGACCACCACGGCCGAGCCGATGACGCCGCTGCCTGTCATTTCCTCGGCGGCGGCAAGCCCCGGCAGCAGCAGCGAAAAGGAACTGGCGGCAAGCATCATGCCTGCCGCGAACCCCAGCATGACATCCTGCGCGCGGATCGGAATGGTGCGCAGGCCGAAAGCGGCCAGCGCACCCAGTCCGGTCGCGGCAAAGCCAGCCACGCCGCCGGCCAGCGCGTACTCCAGGGCCATGTCATCGACGGCCGTAAAGGCATCGTGAATCCCGAAGAGCAATAGCAGCAGCAGGCAAACCCCCGCCGCCGCCAGGCCGACCGCGACGCGCGGACTGCTGCGTGCCTGGCGTACCCATGCCTGCCAAAGAGATCGCTGCGCCAAATGATTGGTATTCATACTTGCCCTTGCATTTTTCCGAAAGCGGGAATCGAAGTCGTTCATATAGTACCAAAACAGACCGTCGCCGTTAACCGTGCCCCCACTGGCGAACAGGGAAATCTGCGGCGGCCATCGCGCTTGCACGGCACGACGATAAGCCGGGGCGGCGCCGAGCGTTACACGAGCCTGTCATATGCGTTCGCTATGCTTGCCGTTTTTCAAACTCACGTAGGACAAAAGCAATATGACAACCCGGCTTCGTTTTTCCGCCCTCACCCTGGCTCTGAGCGTCGTTTCGAATCTGGCCATTGCCCAGGTGGAAGTGCCCGCCGTCCTGGCGGGTCATGCGGTTCTGCCCGCGGCCAGCGCCATCGCGGCGCCGGACGATGCGCCGGCCGACCTCAGGAATGCCGGGAAATACACCAGTAAGCAGCGAGTGGAAAAACTCGGCAGCGTGATGGGCAAGTCGGCCGATCGCGAAACCGGCATTGCCCTGCCCATCGAAGGCCAGCCGCTGCAAGGGCATTCCGGCATACAGGTCATGAAAAACGGCAGCATGTGGATCCTGACCGACAACGGCTTTGGCAGCAAAGCCAACTCGCCGGACGCCATGCTGTACCTGAACCAATACCATATCGATTGGGATAGCGGCAAATTCGAGCGTCGCAAAACGGTTTTCCTCAGCGATCCCGACAAGAAGGTGCCCTTTCGCATCGTGCACGAGGACAGCAAGTCCCGCTACCTCACCGGATCGGACTTCGACACCGAGAGTTTCCAGATTATCGGCGACACGATATGGATCGGGGAGGAGTTTGGCCCGTTCCTGATCAAAGCCGATATGGACGGCAAAGTGTTGGCGGTATTCGAGACCGAACTGAATGGGCGCAAGATCCAGTCCCCCGATAATTACCAGATCGGCACCCCGGGCGCGCCTGGCGAAAGCTACAAAGGCGTCAATCTGAAGCGCTCGAAAGGCTTCGAAGGCATGGCCGCCTCGGTGGACGGCAAGTTCCTGTACCCATTGCTGGAGGGCCCCGTCTGGGATGATGACAAGAAAACCTGGGCATCGGCAGACGGCAAGACAGTACTGCAAATCCTGGAATTTGACGTCGCCGGCGAAAAATGGACCGGCCGCAGCTGGCTGTATCCGCTGGAAGCGGCACACCACGCGATCGGCGATTTCAATATGATCGATGCCAGCACCGGCCTGGTGATCGAGCGCGACAATGGCGAAGGTACGCCCGACAAAGCCTGCGCAAAAGGTGCAGATACCACCCGCTGCTTTTCCGACCTGCCCGGGTTCAAGCGCGTATACAAGATCGAATTCGGCGCCGCCAACGCGGGCAAGGCCGTACGCAAAGTGGCCTACATCGACCTGTTGAACATCCAGGACCCCGCCAAGCTTGCCCGCAAGCCGCTGACCGGCGGGGTCCTGCAGTTTCCTTTCTTCACCATTGAAAACGTTGACGTCGTCGACAGCGAACATATCGTCGTTGGCAACGACAACAACTTCCCGTTCTCGTCCAGCCGCGATCCCAATGCGCAGGATGACAACGAATTGATCCTACTGAAGGTCAAGGCATTGCTCGACGCGAAATAAGATCCGGCACCCCGGGACCGGCCCTGGACGGGGCACGCGCGATCACCTTCCGGACGCGATGCATGTCCCGGCCTGCGCCAAAGCAACACCGGTAACGGGCAATACCGACAGGCCGCGGATCCGCGGCCTGTTTTTTTCCCACTCGCCGCATTTTCTAATAGAATGGAAGCAATGGTCCTCGTTCCACTGACACTTCCGGGATACCACAATGCAAACACAGATGCACAGAGTCATTATTGTCGGCGGCGGCGCCGGCGGCCTCGAACTGGCGGCCAAACTGGGCCGCAAATTCGGTCCCCGGCATGTGTTTCTGGTCGATGCCGGCGTTTTCCACATCTGGAAACCCTCGCTGCACGAAGTCGCATCGGGCACGCTGGATATCCACAAGGAAGGCCTGTCCTATGCCATGCTCGCCCGGGATCACGGGTTTACCTTTGTGCCCGGAGAAATGGAAGGCATCAACCGCGACGCCAAGACCATCCATATCAAACCGGTATACAGCGACGGCGAGGAAATCTTTCCGGCTCGCGATCTACCGTACGACACGCTGGTGTTGGCGGTCGGCAGCCGCTCGAACTTCTTCAACACCCCGGGGGCCGACGCGCACGCATTCGCCCTTGATTCCACCGAACAGGCCGAGCGGTTCCGCTTGCGATTCCTGCATGAACTGATTTCGGCCGATCAGCGCAAGCAGGCCGACCCCGAGCGCGTCCTGAATATCGCCATCGTCGGCGGTGGCGCGACTGGCGTCGAGTTGGCGGCGGAATTGCTGGAAGCGGGCAAAAATCTTGGGTTTTACGGTATCAATGAACTGAATCCGGAACACGATATTCACATTACCCTGCTGGAAGGCAGCCCCCGTATCCTGGCGGCGCTGCCCGAGAAAATCTCGGCGTCGGCCACCCGGCTGCTGGAAGAAAGGGGCATTACTGTCAAGACCTCAGTGCTGGTCGCCACCGTGCAGGACACCAGCGTATCCGATGCCAGCGGCAATATCTATCCCGCCGACCTGACTGTCTGGGCCGCAGGCATCAAGGCCCCGGCGTTCCTGACGCACCTGGGACTGGAAATCAACAAGATCAACCAGATCGTGGCCGACCGCCATCTGCGTACCAGCGATCCGTCCATCTTCGCCATGGGAGATTGCGCGCAGGTCGAATGGAACGAAGGCAAATTCCTGCCTGCCCGCGCCCAGGTTGCCCACCAGCAGGCGGACTATCTGCTGGGCCAGTTGTCAGCGCGCATCAATAACAGCCCGCCACCCGACAAGGCGTTTGTCTTCAAGGACTATGGTTCCCTGGTTTCGGTCGGACACAATAAAGGCGTGGGCAGCCTGATGGGCGTGCTGACCGGCAAAAGCTTTTTTGTCGAGGGACTGCTGGCCCGGCTCATGTATATGAGCCTGCACCTGATGCATCATATGGCGATTCTCGGCATTGCCCGGACCGGCGCCGTTGCGCTGGGCCGCTTGCTGCTCAAGCGCAGTACGCCGCGGGTCAAGCTGCATTGAAGCCTGCGCTACCCTGCCGAATAGGCGCGTTGCAGGATCTTGTCCGCCACCGGTTGTGCCACCGTTCCCATCACGCCGCTGCCGAAAGGGAAGCGGCTCAGGATGAATGCCTGCACCATCTCCTGTGGCGCGTACCGCAACAGCAGCGCGGCCTGCACCAACAGCACCATGCGCTGCGCAATATTGCGGGCCTGCGCCTGCAATGCCGTCTCGTCCTGGGCCAATAGGCGCGATAGCTCGCTGGCGGCGGCGACCAGGGGCGCCTCGCCGGCCACTTCCCGCGCAAGCTGCGTCAATAGCGCGTTGGCGGCATCGGGCTGGCGCGACATGGCGCGCAAGACATCCAGGCACATCACATTGCCCGAACCTTCCCAAATGGAATTGACCGGCGCTTCGCGCAGCAACCTGGGCAGCGGGCAGTCTTCGATATAGCCGTTGCCGCCCCACACTTCCAGGCATTCGGCCAGGGCCGCGATCGCGCGCTTGCACACCCAGAATTTCGCCGCCGGAGAAACAATCCGCAAGTAGGCCTGTTGCAAGGGGTCGTCGGCTTGCGTCACGGCATGCGCCAGCGACATGCCCAGCCACAATCCGGCCTCGCTTTCCAGCGCCAGATCGCACAGCACCGACTGCATCAGCGGCTGGTCCGCCAACCGTTTGCCAAACACCACGCGATGACGCGCATGATGCAAGGCCTGGACCAGGCCCTGTCGCAACAGGCCCGCGCTGCCCAGCACGCAATCGAGCCGGGTCTGGTTGACCATGCGCAGGATCGTTGACAGGCCATCGTCCTCCCGCCCGATCCGCACCCCCCATGCGCCGTCGAAGTCCACTTCGGCGCTGGCGTTGGAGCGGTTGCCCAGCTTGTTTTTCAGGCGCCGGATATGCACGCTGTTTTTCTGCCCGTCGGGGCGCCAGCGCGGCACATAGAAACAGCCCAATTGCGACTGCGTATAGGCCAGCACCAGATGCGCATCCGACATGGGAGAGGAAAAAAACCACTTTTGCCCATGCAGCGAATATAGCGGCAGACCGTCATGCATACCTTCGGGTGTTGCGCGCGTGGTGTTGGTTCGCACGTCCGAGCCGCCCTGCCTCTCGGTCATGCCCATGCCGATCATCATGCTGCGCTTGCCTGCCAGCGGCGCGTCGGCCGGATCGTATTCACGGCTGAACAGCAATGGCGCCAGCGAAGAAAAAATCGGCTGGTCGCGCAATGCGGCAATGGAGGCGAACGTCATGGTAACAGGGCACAGGCTACCGGCCTCGGTTTGCGCATGCTGATAGAACAGGGCTGCGCGCTGCACATGCTGTCCATCCTCCCATGCCGAGGCGTGCACGCCTTCGGCAAACAGCATGCCCAACAGTTCATGCCAGGCGGACGTGAAACGAATCGCATCCTGGCGCTCCCCGGTGCGCGTGTAAATGGCCGCTTCCGGTGTTTGCTCGTTGGCCAGTTGCGCTTTGCGCAGGATATCGGCGCTGCCCAGTTTGCCGCCATACCGCCGGCAGGACTCGATCGAGGTTGCCGAGCCGAACTGTTGCAGCACATCGCGCAAGGCGGGATCACAATCGAAAAGATTATAGTTTTCCAGGTTCGGCACCTGGTTATCCTGCGTGATAAATGATGTCGCGGCCATGCTGTTCTCCCTTGGCGGGTGCTGTCCCTCTTATGCGCAAAGAGTAACAGACGACTCGACTGGCGCGCAAGCCGATGCCAATTGCGGGTACAGCATGCCCCCGCCGTGGTTTCCAGCACGGATATGAGCGCTATCCTGACGGTGTCGAGTCAGCGCATGTAATTTCAAACGTCATTGGCCGCGAGCCAGCCGTTCCAGTATCGGGCAATCCGGACGGCTATCACCATGACAATGGTCCGCCAGATAAGCCAGCTCTTCCCGGATCGAACGCAGCTTGCGGATATCATCGTCCAGCTCCCCGATATACTGGCGCGCCAGCTTCCTGACATCCGCGCTGTGCCGGGTCGTATCCTCCCAGAGCGCGATCAGCGTCCGGATGCGCTCCAGCGAGAACCCGAGCTCACGGGCACGCCGGACAAAGGTCAGCATCTGCACGTCCTGCGGGCCATATTGCCGATAGCCCGAATCGGTGCGGCCGGCAGGATGAATTAGACCGATTTGTTCGTAATAACGGATCATTTTTGCACTGACCCCGGTCTGGCTTGCGACTTGTCCAATATTCATATGCACTCCTGTCATCCTGCATTACGCGGCAAAACGGCGCAGCCGCAAGGCATTGCTGATCACGAAAACGCTGGACAGCGCCATCGCGCCAGCGGCGAAAATCGGCGACAGCAGCACGCCATTGATTGGGTACAACACACCTGCGGCCACTGGAATCAGCGCGGCGTTATAGGCGAAGGCCCAGAACAGATTCTGCCGGATATTGCGGATGACGGCGCGCGACAACCCAATGGCGCGGGGCACCCCGGCCAGATCACCCGACATCAGGACCACGTCGGCGGATTCGACGGCGACATCCGTGCCCGAACCAATCGCGATACCGGTATCGGCAACAGCAAGCGCCGGCGCATCGTTGATCCCGTCTCCCACATAGGCCACCGGACCATATTGCTGCTGCAGGCGTTTCACCGCTTCGGCCTTGCCATCGGGCAAGACCTGCGCGATGACATCGTCAATACCCAATTGCTTCGCAATTGCCTGCGCCGTACGTTGATTGTCGCCGGTAATCATGACGACCTTGATCCCCTGTCGGTGCAACTGCTCAATCGCCGCGGGCGTCGTATCACGAATGCTATCAGCAACCGTGACGATAGCGGCCAGCTTGTTGTCCACCGCGACATACAGCGGTGTCTTGCCCGCATCGCCAAACGCTGCCGCCTTGTCCGCGAACATCGCGACATCCAGGCCCAGCTGCTGCATCATGCGATCCGCGCCAATAGCCAGTTCGCGACCATCGACACGAGCGCGCAGGCCAAAACCGGTGACTGATTCGAAATCGCTGACCGTGCCCAGCGCCAGTTTTTTCGCCTCCGCGGCCGCCACGATTGCCCTGCCCACGGGATGCTCAGATGGACCTTCGGCTGCGGCGGCCCAGGCCAGCACCTGGTCGTCGTCGAAGCCCTCTGCAACCACCAAGTCCGTGAGTTCGGGATAACCGCGGGTCAGCGTACCCGTCTTGTCCACCGCGACAGCACGCACATGCATGAGCGTCTGCAACGCCTCGCCCTGCCGGAACAGCACGCCCATTTGCGCGCCGCGGCCGGTTCCGACCATGATGGACGTGGGCGTGGCCAACCCCATCGCGCATGGGCATGCGATGATCAGCACGGCGACCGCGTTGACCAGCGCAAAACTCAATGCGGGATCCGGCCCCCATACCAGCCATATCACAAAAGTAATAAATGCCGCCAACATGACCGCGGGAACAAACCACATGGTTACGCGGTCGACCAGCGCCTGGATCGGCAACTTGGCGCCCTGTGCCTGCTCCACCATGCGGATGATCTGCGACAGGACGGTATCGGCGCCAACGCTGGTGGCCCGCAGCAGCAAGCTGCCTTTCTGGTTGACCGTGCCGGCGACAACCTTGGCGCCGGGCGTTTTTTCAACCGGCATGGGTTCGCCGCTGATCATGGATTCGTCGATGAAACTGCTGCCTTCGACGACCTCCGCATCCACCGGTACTCGCTCGCCAGGGCGCAATTGCACGATGTCTCCGACGACAACGGTATCGATATCGACCTCGACCATCTCATTGCCGCGCTTGACCCTGGCGGTCTTCGCTTTCAGGCCCATCAGCCGGCTGATGGCTTCCGAGGTGTTGCCCTTGGCCCGCGCTTCCAGATAGCGACCCAGCAGGACCAGCGCGACAATCACCGCCGCCGCTTCAAAATATACATTGACGGTACCCTGCGGCAGCCACGCGGGCGCCAGCGTGGCCACAACGGAATACAGGTAGGCGGCGCTGGTACCCACGGCAACCAGCGAGTTCATATCGGGCGTCAGCCGCAACAGCGCCGGTACGCCTTTGACAAAAAAGCGGCGCCCGGGGCCCGCCAGCACAAGCGTTGTCAGCGCCAACTGGATCAGCCAGCTATTGCGCGTGCCGATGGACTGCGCAATCACGTGGTGAAAGCCCGGGATCAAATGCGACCCCATCTCGAGGATGAACACCGGCAACGCCAGCACGATCGCCAATAGCAGGTCGCGCTTTAGCGCCACCCGGTCGGCTTCGCGCCGCTCTGCTTCCTGGCGGCTGCTTTGCTGTGGATTGCTGACCAAACGGGCCTCATAGCCGGCCTTGTCTACCGCCTGGGTCAACAGCCCGGTATCCAGGCTTGCCGGTGCCCGGACCTGCGCCCTCTCGGTCGCAAGGTTGACGCTGGCACCAACCACGCCAGGCACCCCGGCCAGGGCTTTTTCCACATGCCTGACGCACGAGGCGCAGGTCATGCCTGCGACCGATAATTCGAATACCGCCGCATTGCCGGCCACGGACTTCAATTGCAGCGGCGGTTGTGATTCCCGCGATTTCTCAATCGTATTGGTTTTCATGCTCTTCCCCTGAAGAAAATGGCTGCTCCCCTATCCGGGAACACGCTTTGACTGACATTTTCTTCACTGTAAAGCTTACCATGATGGGAAGGTCAAGCCCTTATTTTCCGCTATCGCCGCCACTTCAAGATCATGCCCGTTTCAATTTCCGCACGCGGCGAGGGAATGCCAGTAAACTAACGCCTTTGCGTCGCCTACGCAGCCCCTCATCCACTTACCCTAACGGAACGCCAGTATGGATCTGCCCAACCACCAACTCTCCATGACAGTCCTGATGACACCCGACATGGCCAATTTTTCGGGCAATGTCCACGGCGGTACAATCCTCAAATTGCTGGACCAGGTCGCCTATGCCTGTGCCAGCCGCTATGCCGGCCGCTACGTCGTCACGTTGTCGGTAGACCAGGTCATGTTCCGCCAGCCGATCCATGTCGGCGAGCTGGTCACTTTCCTGGCGTCGGTCAACTATACCGGCAACACTTCGATGGAAATCGGCATCAAGGTTGTTGCCGAAAACATCCGCAGCAAGGAAATCCGCCACGCCAACAGCTGTTTTTTCACCATGATCGCAGTGGACGACCAGGGTAAGCCGGTTTCCGTTCCCCCACTGACACCAGGCAACGATATCGAGCACTGCCGCTACGACG
This sequence comes from Advenella kashmirensis, assembly GCA_040395835.1. Taxonomy (GTDB): domain Bacteria; phylum Pseudomonadota; class Gammaproteobacteria; order Burkholderiales; family Burkholderiaceae_B; genus Advenella; species Advenella kashmirensis_B. The sequence continues at coordinate 132,197 of JBEBPQ010000002.1, read as the reverse complement.
CGGCAAAAATGCGGCGGGCGTTGCGCCAGGAACTGGAGGCCCGCTACGGGGCAATCAGGGGGACAACGGGCGGCTAGCCGGTACGGGCGCCCGCCGGCAACCCCGCTGCCGGCTGGGTGATTTGCAGCCCATCCTTGACAAAAAGCTAAGTTATTGATAATATTGCAAGTTGAGTTGACGAATTACATAATTAGTTCTACAAGATAATTACAAAATAATTCGGCCCCAGATATTAAATTATTAATTATTCTTATTTATTGCCCGGTCTTGTAACCTGTTACCATAGCAATCAAGGCATCAGCGCTTCAAGCCAGGGCATATCGAGACAGAATTCAGGTTGTATCGTCAATCCGCCCGGGCAGCGTCGTTGCCGCGAGCGCACATCGGTGTTCTTTTACCTTTCCCGACAATGTCTGGCTAGCTCCCGTGCATCGTTGCTGAAATAGCAAATCAGCAAATGGCAAGTCAGGCGAATCATTGAATCCGATGTCCTCTCGCGCCCCCAGAACCCAGGGATGCGGGCCGACGACCCGTAACCATTTGATGGCCTGTATCCACGGACTTACAACCGTCGAACCGGACTATCACGATTCTGCAACAAATATCGGCTACGCTAACAGCATGGCCGCGACCAATAGGTTTCGTTGCGGAAAATAATCACAACAATAATCTCATAAAAAGGAAAAAATATATGAAATTACTTACACGCTTCCGCCAGGAATTTGGCGCACAGAAAAATAACGACAGCAAGCAGAACCCTGTGGCAATCACACCCGCCAAACCGGTAGGTTTCAAATTGGCCGCAAGCAGCCTGCCCTTGTTCCGGATGCATTCCGAGAAATAGCATGCTGATGCTGCCGCCCTTGGCGGCAAATCGTTAAACACACGCTAACGCAAAAAGCCCGTTGCCTGCGAACAGGACAACGGGCTTTTTGCTTGCGCAGCGCAACCGCGATTATTGCTTCACTGCGTACAGGTACAGTTCTACACGACGGTTCTGGGCACGTCCGGCCTCGGTCGCATTGTCGGCGATCGGATCGTTGGGGCCACGGCCCTCGATGCTCATGCGGCTGGCATTCACGCCTTTGCCACCCAGGTAGTTCACGACGCTCTGGGCACGATTCACAGACAATTGCTGGTTAAACGCGGCCTTGCCGGTGCTGTCGGTATGGCCCACGGATTTGAGGCGCAATTGCTGGCTCTCGTTCATGGACTGGGCCAGCGCGTCCAGCACAGGGAACAAGGCGGGTTTCAGATCATATTTTGCGGTATCGAACGTGGCACCCTCGGGGATGTTGACCTTCAGGCTGCCGTCAGGCATTTTCGTGGTGGAGATGCCCAGTTTCTGGCCACCGGCATCGTTGACACGGCCGACGATGCGATCCCAGTTGTAGCCGACGATCGCGCCACCGACGGCACCGATACCCGCGCCAATTCCCGCGCTCTTGGACGAATCTCCGATCAGTGCCCCCAGACCGGCGCCGATTGCCGCGCCGACGCCAGTACCGGCCGCGGTATTGCCGCCAGTAGTGCCGCAACCGGCAAGAATGGCGCCGGCCAGAACCACCGCAGCGAATCGAGTATGACGAATATTCATTGACTTCTCCTTTATTGGATTTGTTTGCTGAACGACAAAAGTCTTTGCACCTGGTTACAAAGCCATGGGATCAGCCCTTATCCGGGTGCGTGTCAGTCAAGATCGTTGTATATCGATCATGCGATGTTTGGACGCCGATAACCGCGAAACGCGCTGCCCGTGCCGCTTTCACCGCTGATCTGTATATTACGACTATCGTGGTGACAATACAATAACTGAGCCCTGCGCAAAGCGCAAGCATCATGCGCGATCGCTTTTTTGCAGCAACATGACGAGCTTATAGTCGGGTTGCGTGGCCAACCGGAATGTGATTTGCTCGAATTCCCTGCGACCCAATTCGGGATGCTGGAAGGCGCGCAAGCCGCCCTCTCGCTCCACCACGACCTGGCGCGCCCACCAATGCCGGAACACGGGACTGCCCGCCAGCAGCTCGTCGATCAAGACGGCGGTCGCTGCGTCATCCAGATACGCGCCGATATCGGCGCGGAATTCGGCCACGACACGGTTGGCCCTGGCCTCCCAATCCACCACGATCCGCGGCGCATTTTCATCCAGAAAAATAAAGCGCAGTAGATTCGGTTCCGCCTGGGCGCTCATCCAACCGGCGAACACCTGGTCCAGCGACCGGTTGTAGGCCATCACATTCCAGTAGCGATCAAGGATATAGGCGGGACCGTTCATGCTGTCGACGCAGGCTTGCAAAAACGGCGGGGGCGTCCAGCCGGCATCGCCACCATGATCGGGATCGCTGACGTCGGCCAGTTCGAACAAATAGGCGCGTTCGGCGCGTGTCATCTGCAGCACCGTGGCCAGCCTGGCCCAGACGGCGGCGGAAACCGACACATCGCGGCCCTGCTCGATCCAGGTGTACCAGGTCACGCTGATATCGCACAATTGCGCGACTTCCTCGCGGCGCAGGCCCGGCGTGCGGCGGCGCTGTCCGCCGGCAATCCCGGCCTGCTGCGGCGTCACGCGATCACGCGCGCTGCGTACGAACTCGCCCAATGCCTGCTTGCGAAGCGCACCGTGCTTATCCGCCATGGACGTCTACCCGAGCACGCTCATCAGCGAGCGGCGGGCCTCGTCCTCGGACAAACCACTACGCGCGATATAGTCCTGCAACTGATCCTGCCCGATCGTCCCGACATTGAAGTAGCTCGAGTCGGGATGGCTGAGATAGAAGCCCGAGACGCTGGAGGCCGGATACATCGCCATGCCATCGGTCAGCTGCATGCCGATACCTTCGGTTTGCAGGACGCGGAACATATCGGTTTTCACACGATGCTCCGGACACGCGGGGTAACCTGGCGCCGGACGAATGCCCTGGTATTTTTCCGCGATCAGGGCTTCGTTATCCAGCGCCTCGTCGGCGGCGTAGCCCCACAAGTCGCGACGCACGCGCGCATGCATGCATTCGGCAAATCCTTCTGCCAGCCGGTCGGCCAGGGCTTTGAGCAAAATGGAAGAATAGTCGTCCATCTGCGCTTCGAACTGCTTCTCCCTGGCCTCGATGCCAATCCCACCGGTTACCGCGAACAGACCGATATAGTCCTTGATTCCCGTTTCCTTGGGTGCGATGTAATCGGCCAGGCACTTATTGGCGACGCCTTCGCGCTTGGCGTTCTGCTGGCGCAGATTGCGCCAGGTGAACAGGACCTCGCTGCGCGATTCGTCGGTATAGATTTCGATGTCTTCATGATTCACGCTGTTGGCCGGATAGAAAGCGATCACGCCACCGGCGGAGAGCCACCGCTGTTCCACCACTTTCTTGAGCATGGCCTGCGCATCCTCAAACAGCTTGCGGGCCTGCTCGCCCACCACTTTGTCATCGAGAATTTTCGGGTACTGCCCGAACAGGCTCCAGGTCTGGAAAAACGGCGTCCAGTCGATGAACGGCACGATTTCCTGCAAGTCGAAATTCTTGAACTCGCGGCGCCCAAGGAATTTCGGGCGTGGCGGCGTATAGTTGCGCCAGTCGATGGCCGGCGCGGCCTCGCGCGCCTGCGCCAATGGGATGATCGGCGTTGCCTTGCGATTGGCGTGGCGTTCGCGCACCAGCTCATACTCCTCACGCACTTGCGCCAGATAGTTGTCGACCTGATCGGACACCAGGTTGGTCGCGACGCCGACGGAACGACTGGCGTCCGGCACATAGATGACCGGGCCATCATAATGCGGCGCGATCTTGACCGCCGTATGCACGCGGCTGGTGGTGGCCCCGCCGATCAACAGCGGAATCTTGTTTTCCCGGAAGTACGGGTCCCGCTGCATCTCGGAAGCCACATAGGCCATTTCCTCCAGGCTTGGCGTAATCAGGCCCGACAGGCCGACGATATCGGCCTTCTCTTGCTTGGCTTTCTCCAGGATCTGCGCGCAGGGCACCATTACGCCCATATTGACGACTTCAAAGTTATTGCATTGAAGCACCACGGTCACAATGTTCTTGCCGATATCATGCACATCGCCCTTGACCGTCGCGATCACGATTTTTCCCTTGGCGCGCACATCGCCACCGGCAGCCTCGATCTGGCGCTTTTCCTCTTCAATGAAGGGGATCAGATGCGCCACGGCCTGCTTCATGACGCGGGCCGACTTGACCACTTGCGGCAGGAACATCTTGCCCGCGCCGAACAGGTCGCCCACCACATTCATGCCATCCATCAGCGGCCCTTCGATCACTTCGATGGGTCGTCCGCCGCGATCGGCGATCTTTTGCCTTACCTCTTCGGTGTCCTCGACGATAAATTGCGTAATGCCATGCACCAGCGCATGCGACAGCCGCTGCTCGACCGCCTGTTCGCGCCAGGTCAGGTCTTCCTCTTTCTTGGTTCCGCTACCCTTGATGGATTCGGCGAACTCGACCAGCCGCTCTGTCGGCGTGCGTTCGTCCGCCGGGTCGGTCTTGCCGACCGGCGGCTGGCGATCCAGGATCACGTCCTCGACCAGGTCTCGCGTTTTCTGGTCCAGATCGGCATACACGCCCAGCATACCGGCGTTGACAATGCCCATGGTCATGCCTTCCTGGATGGCGTAATACAGGAATACGGTGTGAATCGCCTCGCGCATGGCTTCGTTGCCGCGGAACGAAAAGCTCACGTTGGAAACACCGCCAGAAATACGCGCATGCGGCAGATTCTGGTGAATCCAGCGCGTACCCTCGATAAAGTCGACGGCATAATGGTTGTGCTCGTCGATACCGGTGGCGACCGCAAACACATTGGGATCGAAAATAATATCCTCGGGCGGGAAGTCCAGCTCATCGACCAGCAGGTGATACGCCTTGCCGCAAATATCCTTGCGCCGCTGCAACGTATCGGCTTGCCCCTGCTCATCGAACGCCATGACCACCACGGCCGCGCCATATTTGCGGCAAAGCCTTGCGTGCGCCAGGAAAGGCTCGACGCCTTCCTTCATGGAAATCGAGTTGACCACCGGCTTACCCTGTACGCATTTGAGGCCTTCCTCGATCACTTCCCATTTGGAGCTGTCGATCATGATCGGCACGCGCGCAATGTCCGGCTCGGACGCCACCAGGTTCAGGAAACGACGCATGCTGGCCTTGGAGTCAAGCATGGCCTCGTCCATATTGATATCGATAATCTGCGCGCCGTTTTCCACCTGCTGCCGCGCCACCGCCAGGGCCTCGTCGAATTTTTCCTCGCGGATCAGACGCAGGAACATCTTGCTGCCGGTCACATTGGTGCGCTCGCCCACATTCACAAACAAAGACGTATCGTCGATGTTCAGCGCCTCCAGGCCCGACAGACGGGTCTTGACCGGCACATCCGGCACGCCGCGGGCGGGCAGTTGCTGCACTTTCGCGGCAATCGCGGCTATGTGCTCCGGCGTGGTGCCGCAGCAGCCGCCCACCATGTTGACGAATCCCGCCTGGGCAAACTCTTCCAACAAACTCGACGTGTCATCCGGCGTTTCGTCGAACCCGGTATCGCTCATGGGGTTGGGCAGACCGGCATTGGGATAGACGCAGAGCCAGGTATCGCAGATTTTCGACAACTCGGCGATATACGGGCGCATCAACGCGGCGCCCAGCGCGCAGTTCAGGCCGATGGTGACCGGACGCGCATGCCGCACGGAATTCCAGAATGCCTCGACAGTCTGGCCCGAAAGGATCCGGCCCGACGCATCGGTAACGGTGCCCGAGATCATGACCGGCAAGCGGATCCCTTTTTGCTCGAATACGGTTTCCACAGCAAAGATGGCCGCTTTCGCATTGAGCGTATCGAAAATGGTTTCGATCAGCACGATATCGATGCCGCCATCGAGCAAGCCGCTGAGCTGCTCCTCGTAGGCGGCCTGCAGTTCTTCGAAGGTGACGTTGCGCGCGCCCGGGTCATTCACGTCGGGGGAAATGGAAGCAGTCTTGGGCTGCGGCCCCAGCGCGCCCGCGACAAAGCGCGGCCTGTCGGGCGTGCTGTAGGCATCACAGGCCTGGCGGGCCAGCCGCGCCGACGCCAGATTCAATTCATAAGCCAGCCCGGGCAAGTCATAATCGCCCTGCGCGATGGAAGTCGCGCCAAACGTATTGGTTTCGATCACATCGGCGCCCGCCGCCAGGTATTGGCCATGTATCTCGCTGATGATGTCGGGCCGCACCAGGGACAACAGCTCGTTATCGCCCTTGACATCCTGGTGGTGCTCGGCAAAGCGCTCGCCGCGAAAATCGGTCTCGCTCAGTTTGTAGCGCTGGATCATGGTGCCCATTGCCCCGTCCAGGACCATGATCCTGCCCTTCTGCAACTCCTCTACGAAGCGGGCACCGGAAGTATAGGATTCAATGGGATAAGGCAAGGCAGGATAGGACACGTTTCAGGCTCGATGTAAATAGTTGAATTTAAATCAAAATTGTAGCGGATTTACAACCCCTGCTGCACGATACCCACGCAACCATGCCGGAAATGGTCGCCGGGCGCGGCAAAACGCATCGCCAGCCTGTCGGATCCGGTATCAATCCATTACACTTACGCCTTCAAGGTGCGCTCTTCATGTCCACGCATGGGTAGAGTGTTAAACGGGAAACAGGACTTGACGGTACGCCGCCATGCAACCTGTGCTGCCCCCGCAACGGTAAGCAGGCGCCGCCTGCAGCCCGACATCGGCCTTGACACCTGTATCCGGCCAGCCTGGCGCTGCCGGTGTACCCATTCGAACCAGATGTGCGGGGTCGCGCATCGCTTACCGGTATTGATCATGAAGTTTTCTCTCCGCCCCCTGGCGCTGGCCCTGGCTGTCCTGCCTGTCGCCGGCCAAGCCCAGCCCTCCCCCCTGTCCAACAGCGTGGCAACGCTGGATCCCATTGTCGCCACGCCTGCCCGCGACGACCAGCGTCTTTCCGATGTCCGTGGCGACGTCAGCGTCATCACGCAAGAGACGCTGCGCAATGCCGGCGCCAGCTCCCTGCCCGAAGTGCTGGCTCACCTGCCACAGGTCCAGATTTACCAGCAGGGCGGGCCGCAGACGGTCTCCGGCGTATCGCTGCGCGGCGCCAGCCCCCAGCAGACGCTGGTCATGGTGGACGGACAACGCATCAACGACCCGGCCACCGGCACCGTCTTCTGGAGCGCGCTCGATCCGACTACCATTGAACGCGTCGAGGTCGTACGGGGTGCCGGCAGTAGCCTTTACGGTTCCGACGCCATGGGCGGCGTCATCAATATCATCACCCGGGGCGGCCAGGGCCAGGACCAGCCGCTAAGCGTTTATGGCAATATCGGCGTTGGCACGCACGGGCTATTCAAGAGCAGCCTGGGCATTTCGGGCGCCAGCGGCGGCTGGGACTACCGGCTTGCCGGCAGCTACGCCAGCAGCGACGGCTTCAATGCCACCCGGGAAAAAGCCGGCGCCCTCACCTATAACCCGGATGACGATGGCTACGAACAGGCATCCCTGTCCGGCTCGCTGGGATATACCTGGAAACCGGGCAACCGCCTGGGCATTACCTTCTATAACGGCTATAACAATGGCGATTTCGACAGCGGCGCCTACGATACGCATACCTTCGGGATCGCCCGCCAGCAAAGCGTCGCGCTCAGCAGCAATAACCGGCTGACCGACTGGTGGGACAGCGTGCTACGCGTCAGCTTCAATCGCAGCCTCTACGATAGCCGCGCCGCCTATGGCGATTCGGTCATCGGCAGTATCCAGCGCACCTACACCTGGCAGAACAATTTCGATCTCAGCCAGAATCATCACCTGTCGCTGGTTCTGGAGCGCAAGGACGAGCAGGTGCTCGGAACCACGCAATACAACCATGTGAAGCGCCACACCAATGCCGTCGGCCTGGTATATCGTGGCGATATGGATCGCCACCATATCCAGGCCAGCGTGCGCAACGACTCGGTTTCCGACTATAAAAGCAAAACGACGGGCAGCCTGAGCTATGACTTCGACCTCACCCCGAACTGGTCGGTGGGGGCCGCGGCCAGCACGGCGTATCGCGTCCCCACCTTTGCCGACCTGTATACGCCGCTTAGCTTCGGCTATCAGGGCAACCCGAACCTGAAGCCGGAGACATCGCGCAACATGGAGTTGCGGACCTCATGGAAAACCGAGAGCACGCAATTGTCGGCCAGCGCCTGGCAGACCAAGTACCGCGACCTGATCAATGGCTACGTCTGTGATCAGCAATACAATTGCACGGCCGAGAACGTAGACCGCGCCACGGTGCGCGGTCTTTCACTGAACGCCTCGCACCAGTTCGACAATACGCAAATTTACGCCGGTGCCGATTTCATGCGCCCGATTGATGACGAAACACACCAGCCGCTGGTGCGCCGCGCGCGCCAGGTGTATCGGGCCGGCGTCTCGCAACGCCTGGGTCAGGCTACGCTGGGCGCGGATTTCACCTGGACCGGCAGGCGCGTCGATGATAAGTCCGGTGAAAAACGTATGGGCGGATACGGCTTGCTGAACTTGCGCGCCAGCTACGCCCTGAGCAAAAACCTGGAAGTCCAGCTTTACTGGAACAACGTGATGAACAAGAAATACGAGACCGCCTACGGCTATAACAATATCGGCTCAAACGTATTCCTGAACTTGGCATTCCGGATGTAATCATGGGGCGCCGCCATATCCTTCCCGCCGTTGCCCTGACCCTGCTGGCGCTGGCGGCGGGCGGCAACGCCACAGCCACGGCGGCGCACGCGGAGGCAGCGGCGCCCGACACCATCGCGCAACGCGCAGTCAGCCTGTCGCCACACCTGACCGAGTTGATGTTTGCTGCCGGCGCGGGCAAGGCGCTGGTCGGCGTTGCCAACGCCAGCAATTATCCGCCGCAGGCCGCGTCGCTGCCGCAAGTCGGCGACGGCGCCCGCCCCAATACCGAGCGGATCGTGTTGCTCAATCCCGACCTGATTCTGGCCTGGGGCTACAACCAGGACCGGACGCGCTATCCCGCGCTGGCCCGCCTGCCTGTGCCAATCCTGTACCAGCACCCAACCGGATTGAACGATATCATTCGCGATATCCGCCAGTTGGGCGCGCGTTTCGGCACGCAACGGCAGGCTGGCGCCATGGCCGATCAATTACAGTCCGTCCTCGACCAGACACGCGCGCGGTATGCGCAAGCGCAGCCGGTGCGCGTGTTCATTCTGGTCAGCCAGCAACCGCTGTATACCCTGGGTGCGCAATCATTTGTCGTGGATGCCCTGCATGCTTGCGGCGCCGTGTCCGTTTTTGAAGCCTTATCGACGCCGGCGCCCGTGGTGAGCATTGAACAGTTGCTCCATGCACGGCCGCAAGCGATCCTCTTCGGCGGCCGCAATGCGCAAGATGCCTTCGCCACGCAACGGTTCCTGGCAAGCCACGGCATGGCGTTGCCCGCATCGCGCGTCCTTGCCGAGGATCCCGATATACTATTTCGGCCGACCGACAGGCTCATTCACCGTCTGCCGCAATTGTGCGCGCGCCTGGACGCGCTCAGGCAGGCCGCTGCTCCAGCGCCTTCTGGATCGCCTTTGCCGCCACCACACCATCGGCCATAGAAGTCACCACGCATGGGTGTTGCCGGTGCGTCACTTCGCCGACCGCATAGATGCCCGGGAGATTGGTCTGGGTGGTGGCAAAATCGGTCTTCACATAACCCCGGTCGTCAAGCGCGAGCCCCAGATCCTGCATGCCTTCCAGCCTGGCCTGGTAGCCATAGAACACCAGAACGGCATCGTAGGCCTTGCCATTGACCTCGCGGCGTTCCGGATCGAAGGTATAGGGTCCGGTATGCACATCGGACGCATTGAGAAATTTCATCCATTGGCGCTGGCAGCGCAAGGTGCGCGCATAGATATGCACCGAACTGGCGCCGCGTTCTTTCAGGAATAACGCGTTTTCGAAGGCATTGTCGCCACCGCCGAGCACGGCGACACGCTTGAGCGCGAACTCATAGTTGGCAACCTGCTTTCCGGGGCCGACCAGGACATCGTCATACTGGTCCCTGTCCCACTCGGGCGGCCGCCTGGGCTCGACGCCGCTGGCCACGACGACATAGCGGGCGTGCAGCGGCAGATCGGCACCGAAAAACACCTGGAATATCGGCTCGGCATGATCCTGCGCCGCCTCCTGGCGCTCAATGCGGACAACATGCGAATTGAGCAATACCGGTACGCGCGCGCTGTCCAGGCTAAGCTTGATCCGCGCGGCAATCTCCTCGCCGGTCAGGCCCGGTGCGGTCACATTCCACGTATCCTCGAAAGGGTTGCTAGCGCTTAATCCGCCGACGCGACCGCTGGATTCGATGACCAAAGGGGAAAAACCCATATGTGCCAGCCATACGGCACAAGAAGCGCCGGCCGGGCCCGCCCCAATCACAATGGCATCATAGACAACCTGCTGCATTCAGGAAAAATCCTCGTTTAATCATGAATTTATCTAAACAAAGCGTATTGTAGCCCGCCGTCAATAGTAAAACACTACAATAGCACCCTGAATGAAAACCGGATAGTTCCGGAACCTCTTTGTCTCGATTCTCATGACCACACGCCGTATATTTTTTTCCAGGCTTGCCCTGGATGCCCGCATTGGCATTCTGGAACACGAACTGCGCGCCACCCAACCCCTGCATATCGATGCCGATATCGACATGCATGTCAGCCGGCAAGTGGACGACCACGATATTCGCAGCGTGCTGGACTACCGCAAGCTGCGCGATGTCATTATCGAGGAATGCACGCGCGCGCATGTGCACCTGGTGGAAACGCTGGGCGACATGGTCATTGCGCGCATCCTCAACGATTTCCCCGAGGTATTCCATGTCCGGCTGCGCATCGGCAAGCCGCTGGCCTTTTCAGACTGTGGCGCGGTCGGCATCGAAGTCGAAGGCAGCCGCTGATTTTCAGGGATTCCACGCATGAGCTCTTCCGCCACCCTTGAGACATTTGCCGAACACCAGACCGCGCAACGGCAACGGCAGCAGGAAAACAAACTGACCAAGCGCATCATGCGCGAGGCCGGCACCGCCATCGTCGACTACAACATGATCGAGCACGGCGACAAGGTCATGGTTTGCCTGTCCGGCGGCAAGGATTCCTACAGCATGCTGGACATCCTGATGACGCTGCAAAAACGCGCGCCCATCGATTTCGAAATCGTGGCCGTGAACCTGGACCAGAAGCAACCCGGCTTTCCGGAACACGTGCTGCCGCAATACCTGAGCCGGTTGGGCGTGCCCTTCCATATCGAGAACCAGGACACGTATTCGATCGTGAAGCGTCTCATCCCCGAAGGCAAGACGACCTGTTCACTGTGCTCGCGCCTGCGGCGCGGCATTCTGTACCGGGTCGCCAGCGAACTGGGCGCCACCAAGATCGCCCTGGGTCACCACCGCGACGATATCCTGGCAACCTTTTTCCTAAACCTGTTCTACGCGGCCAAGCTCAAGTCGATGCCGCCCAAGCTGGTCTCCGACGACGGCCGCCACACGGTGATCCGCCCCCTGGCCTATATCGCGGAAAAAGACCTGATCGCCTACGCCGAGCTCAAGCAGTTTCCCATCATTCCCTGCAACCTTTGCGGCTCGCAGGAAAACCTCAAGCGCAAGGAAGTGGCGCGCATGATTGCCGCCTGGGAAAAGGAAAGCCCCAAGAAGGTCTGGAATACCTTCAAGGCGCTCTCGGCGGTGGCGCCGTCTCACCTGATGGACCGGGATCTATTTGACTTTGCCGGGCTCAAGCCTACCGGCCTGCCCGACGCCAACGGCGACAAGGCATTCGACGGCGACACTTTCGCCGACCTGACCGAGGGCCACGCAGCGCCCGCCAGCCAAGAAGCGGGTGCCGGCATTGGGCAGGCGACTGCGCGCACCATTCGCATCCAAACCCTGAACTAGGCCGCGAGCCATTGCCGGGCTCCCCGCTGCCCACCCTGCACCAGGACACCATGACCGACTCATCCCTGCTTCACGCCCCCTTGGGAAAAGACACAAGCTACCCGGCACATTACGACCCGGCGCTGCTTTTCCCCATCGCCCGCGACATCGGACGCGCACACCTGAGCCTGCAACCGCCGCCGAGATGGCACGGCGCCGATCTCTGGAACGCCTATGAACTCTCCTGGCTCAACACCAAGGGCAAGCCGCAGGTCGCGTTGGCCCGGTTCGCTTTCCCTGCGGACAGCCCGTTCATCATCGAATCCAAATCGTTCAAACTCTATCTGAATTCATTCAACCAGACCCCGCTGACCAGCGCGCAGGCACTGCTGGCCCATTTGCGGGAAGACTTGGGCAAGGCGGCCGGCGCCACAGTACGTATCGCGCTTATCGAGCCGGCCGGATTTCCCGTGGAGTCAATGGCTGAACTCGAAGGCACCAGCATCGACGATCTGGACGTGGCCATCGACGCCTATGAGCCGGACGCGGGCCTGCTGCTTGCCGACCCGGCCCGCTCGCTGCGCGAGGTCCTGCGCTCGGACCTGCTCAAATCCAATTGCCCGGTCACCGGCCAGCCCGACTGGGGCAGCCTACAGATCCACTATGCGGGTCCCGCCATCGATCACGCCGCATTGCTGAAATATATTGTTTCCTATCGGGGTCACAATGGTTTTCATGAACAATGCGTGGAACAAATATTCTGCGATATCATGCGCACATGCGCGCCCCAGACCTTGACGGTTTACGCGCGCTATACCCGGCGCGGCGGCCTGGACATCAATCCATGGCGCAGTACCGAAGCGGACTTTGCGCCCGGCATTGCCCGGCAAGCCCGCCAGTAACCACCATCGATAAGGATTGCCTCCCTATGCCCGCCACACCGCGAGTCAGCGTCGCCAGCGCATTCAGCAAGGGGCTGACGACCCAGTTGCGTCCCTCCATGCTGTTCGCCGTTCTCCTGCCCTTTGTCATCGCCATGGTCACCGCCATCATCCTGTTGATCTTCGCCTGGGGTCCGCTGGACAATTGGCTGGACAACAGCGCCTCGCAATGGGGCTGGTTCCAGTCCCTCTCGGGCCGCCTGTCGGGATGGGGCTTTACCGCCATGAGCGACTGGTTCACTGGGATATTGACATTTATCGCGCTGATCGCCGTCAGCGGCGTGACCGGCCTGGCGGCCGCGGCTATCCTGGTCATGCCCATGGCGCTGAAGGTCATCGGCGAAACCGGCTACCCGAACCTGCAAAAGCAGGGAGAGAACGCCACGGTGGCCAGTCTGGTCAATACCGTCAAGGTCAGCGCGATTTTCGTCGCCGGCTGGCTGATTACGCTGCCGCTCTGGCTGATCCCCTTCATGGGCATTGCGCTGTCGCTTTTCTGGGGCGCCTACGCCTTCTCGCACATGACGCGGCTGGACGCGATTGTGGAGCACGCGACACTGGCCGAACGCGCCTACGTGTTGCGGCATTACAGTCGAGGGTTCTGGACGATTGGATTGGTGTGCGCGGCAATCGCGCTGATCCCGTTTGCCGGGTTCGTCATGCCGGTTTTTTCCATCCTGGTATGCACGCATTACGGCCTGATGGCACTCCAGGCGGTTCGCGCCCAACCGGCGCTGCTGGCAGCCGAGCAGGCGCCCGTGGCAACGAAGCGGTGAAAAACAGCAGGTAAAGGGTGGGCGTGCAAGCGACGCCCACCGGGTCAGACAACAGCGGAACGGGCGTCAGGAACTGAACGCGCCGGCTTGCTGCAGTACTGTTTTCAGTTCGCCGCTTTCGTACATCTCGCTGACGATATCGGAACCACCGATGAACTCGCCCTTGACATACAATTGCGGAATGGTCGGCCAGTTGGAAAACTGCTTGATGCCTTCGCGCACTTCCTGGTCTTCCAGGACATTGACGGTGACCAGTTTTTTGACGCCGGATTCACGCAGAATCTGGATTGCCTTGCCGGAAAAACCACATTGCGGGAATTGTGCGGTCCCCTTCATGAACAACACAACGGGATGTTCAGTTACGGTCTCGCGGATAAAATTTTGCACTTCGCTCATTGTCTTCACCTGTGTCTGCATTGCAAGAAATCAGGCCATTGCCTGGTCAACTTTCAACGTAGTTTAACCCTAATTCGGGTAATAACCGCCCGAAATGCGCTCAATCCCGGATAAATCGTTGCGGGACGCCACCGCCTTGAAGCCCACCGTGGCCAGCATATACCGGACATGCTCGGCCTGATCCCAGCCGTGTTCAATCCAAAGCCAGCCACCATCGGCCAGATAGGCGCGCGCGCCGGCAATGATCCGGCGGATCGCCGAAAGCCCGTCGGAATAGTCGGTCAGCGCCATCGGCGGCTCAAAGCGCAGATCGCCTTGCAGCAGGTGCGCGTCATGCCGGGCAATGTAAGGCGGATTGGCGACGATCAGATCGAACGCTTGCTGGGGAATCCCCTCAAACCAGTCGCTCTCGAGGAAACGCACATTGGTCGCGCGATGCTTCTCGGCATTCCTGCGCGCCAGCGCCAGCGCATCCGGGCTTTTATCGGTTGCCAGCACCAGGGCGCCGGGACAGAACCTCGCCACGGAAACACCAATCACGCCGGTGCCCGTGCCCAGGTCAAGCACATTGGCGCGGGGATGCTCGCGTACATAATCGATAGCGGTCTCAACCAGCAGTTCGGTTTCGGGGCGTGGAATCAGCGCGGCAGGCGATGTTTCGAACATCAAGCCCATGAATTCGCGCTCTCCCATAATATAGGCCATGGGTTCGCCATTGAGGCGACGCTCGATAAGGGCCCGGATTTGCACGATCTGCTCATCGGCCAGGGGATCGCGATCATGCGCGATCATCCAGGACCGCGAGACCTTCAGCGTCTGGCCGATCAACATCCGGGTTTCTAGCGGCGGCAAGCCACTGGTTCGCGTTAAAGATTCTATCGTGATGGCCAGCGCCATTCCTGCTCCTTCTACCCAGACCGGCATGGCGCCGGCAGCATGGTCAACTCATCCAATCCATTCATTGTGCATCATACTTGATGCGCCGGCTGAAAGACAGCCGCGCTTGCGGTCACGCGATATCGTCCGCCAGCGACGCCAGCAACTCGGCCTGGCGTTCGGCGATCAGGGCGCCTGTCAGTTCGTCCAGCGCTCCCTCCATGATTTGCGCCAGTTTATACAAAGTCAGATTGATCCGGTGATCCGTCACCCGGCCTTGCGGATAATTGTAGGTGCGAATCCGCTCGGAGCGATCGCCCGAGCCTACCAGACTCTTGCGCTCGGCCGCTTCCCGCGACTGCTGTTCCTGCCGCTGGATATCATTGATCCGCGCGGCCAGTACGCTCATGGCGCGCGCCTTGTTCTTATGCTGGGAACGGTCATCCTGGCATTCGGCCACGATGCCGGTTGGAATATGCGTAATGCGCACGGCCGAATCGGTTTTGTTGATATGCTGCCCGCCGGCGCCGCTGGCGCGGAATGTGTCGATGCGCAAATCGGCCGGATTGAGCACCACTTCGGCCACCTCGTCGGCCTCGGGCAGGACCGCCACGGTGCAGGCCGATGTGTGCACGCGGCCCTGGGATTCGGTTTCGGGAACGCGCTGCACCCGATGCGCGCCGGACTCGTATTTCAATCGCCCATACACGCCGTCCCCGTCAACGCGAGCGATGACCTCGCGATACCCGCCCATTTCCGAGGCGTTCTCCGACATGATCTCGACCTTCCAGCCCTTTTGCTCGGCATAGCGGCTATACATTCGGAACAAATCGCCACTGAAAATCGCGCTTTCGTCGCCACCGGTGCCGGCGCGGATTTCCAGGAACACGCTGCGTCCATCATCCGGATCCTTGGGCAGCAATTGCAATTGCAACTCCTCTTCGAGCGCCTCCAGGCGCACCCGGCCCGTTTTCAGTTCTTCTTCGGCCATGTCGCGCAGTTCCGGATCCGCCGTCATTTCCATGGCGGCCTCGATGTCGGCTTCGGTCGATTCATAGTTCTTGAACAGCGCGACCACGGGATCGATCTCGGCGCGCTCGCGCGACAGCTTGCGAAAACGGTCCATATCGCTGGCGGTATCGGGTTCCGCCAGCAAGGCATCAACCTCGATAAGACGATGGGAGATTTGCTCCAGGCGGGAGCGCATAGATGATTTCATAAAAATACCGGGGGAAAACAGCGTGATCAGGAAGAAAGCGGCGCAGCGAGGCGCCGCCGCCGAGTGTCTTGGCCGCAGCGGCGCTAATGACCGGAGTCCTGATAGGGGAAAAGGCGGGGCAACACGTCCATCAGCGCAGTGCGATCTTCGCCCTGGCTGCGGTTCAGCGCCACCATGGGCGCATGCAGGTACTTCTGTGTCAGGCTGTGCGCAAACTGTTCGAGCACGGCGTCGGCATTCTCGCCCTTGGCCAGCAGGCGGCGCGCCCGCTCCAGCTCGACCTGCATCAGCGAATCGGCACCCTGATTGAGATTGCGAATGACCGGCACCACGGCGCGAGCGTCGAGCCAGTGCATGAAGTTCTGCACGCGGCTGTCGATGATCGCCTCGGCCTGAACCACGGCGGCCTGGCGCGAATCGCTGGCCATCTGCACATAGCGTCCGAGGTCATCCACGGAATAAAGATAGACATCGTCCAGCCCCGAGACTTCGGGCTCGATATCGCGTGGCACGGCCAGGTCGATCATGACCATTGGCATATGCCGGCGCGCGCGCGACGCCTTTTGCACCAACCCCAGACCCAATATGGGCAGGGAACTGGCCGTACAGGAAACGATAATGTCGAACTCGGCCAGGCGCTCGGGCAGGTCCGCCAACTTCATGGTCTGGCCATCGAATTGGGACGCAAGCGTTTGCGCACGCTCCAGCGTGCGATTGGCGACGACCATACAGGACGGCTTCTGGGCGGCGAAATGCGTGGAACACAGCTCGATCATTTCCCCGGCACCGATGAACAGCACGCGCGTCCTGGACAGATCGCCGAACACGCGCTGCGCCAGGCGCACCGATGCGGCGGCCATGGAAACGGACTGGGCGCCGATCGCCGTCTGGGTCCGCACTTCCTTGGCGACGGAAAAGGTTTTCTGAAACAACTGGTGCAACAGCGTGCCCAAGGAACCGGCCTCGCTCGCCGCCCTGACCGCCGTTTTCATTTGCCCCAGGATCTGCGGCTCGCCCAGCACCATGGAGTCAAGGCCGCTGGCCACCCGGAACGCGTGGCGCACGGCCAGGTCCTTGTTGTATTGATACAGGTGGGGCCGCAACTCGTTGGCTTCCAGGGAGTTGAAATCGGCCAGCCACGCGGGGATATGCTCGGCCACATCGGGCTGCGCCGCGCAATAGATCTCGGTGCGATTACAGGTGGACAGGATGGTCGCCTCGCGCACCCGGCTGCCGAAAGCCGAACGCAGGCCGTCCAGCGCCGGGCGCAGGAGTTCGACGGGCATGGATACCCGTTCGCGCACCGACACCGGCGCCGATTGATGATTCAAACCGAAGGTAAGAACGTCAAGTGACATGACCGTAATATCTTGAATATTCTTGATTGATCTGGTATTGCCATTATAGACCTTTCACCCGCTTTTTTTAAATATTTATGTCATTTGCCTTAGAAAATATATACACGCCAAAAAAAATGGTGTATTATCTCGTTCTTTGTTGGCCAGGTAGCTCAGTCGGTAGAGCAGAGGATTGAAAATCCTTGTGTCGGCAGTTCGATTCTGCCCCAGGCCACCAAAAACCTCTTTTAGATTCAATAAACTAGCCGCTTCCTCAAGCGGCTATTTTTATAACTCCGCCGTTTATAACTCCGCCGATGGGTGCAGTGGTAAGTGGCCGAGCTGCGACCTGCGCCTGTCGGCCCGCTATTCACCGTGAACGACAGTCACCGCATTTAAACGTGCTCAAAATAAGATCTACAAAACTGCGCACTTTGGGATCCATATACCGGCTCGACGCGAAAACTGCGTGAACAGGAGCCGGGGCGTCTGCCCAATCAGGGAGTACCCACGACAACCTGCCATCGGTCAGGTACGGCTCAGCCATGAAACGAGGTAATTGCGCGATCCCAAGTCCTGCAAGAGCCAGGTTTCTCGCAGAGATCGTACTATTGACCGCACAGCGCGGGGACGTCGTGATCCTCTCAGTGTTTGGTCCATTGACAAGAGTCCAGTTCGAGCGGCCACGCATCCTCGTCATGATCAGATCGTGATGCTTCAGATCGCTAACTGTGGATAGCGCCGGCCCGCGACTCAGATAATCAGGGGCCGCATACAGCCCGAAAACCATCTCGCCGAGCTTGCGCGCAGAGAGTCCTGAATCATCGAGCGTACCGACGCGAATCGCGACATCGAACCCTTCGTGAATGATGTCGACCAGGCGACTCGTGTATTCCGCCTCCACCGTCACCTTCGGTGACTGCCGCAGAAACGCCGCGATCCATTCGTCCACGACCATCGTCCCGAACTCAGCGCCCGCCGTGATTTTGATCAGTCCTTTCGGCTCTCTGGACTGTTGCGCTACCGAAGCCTGGGCTGCCTCGGCGGCAGTCAGGATGCACATGGCGCGTTCGAAGTAGTCGCGCCCGACCTCGGTGACGCTGAGGCGACGTGTCGATCGGGTAAGAAGCTGAGCGCCGAGTTTTTCTTCCATACGCCGGACGATGCGGCTGACGCGCGCCTTATCCGTGCCGAGTCGATCCGCGGCCGCCGTAAAGGAGCCATCGGTCACAACCGCCGCAAACAATCTCATTTCAGGTAGATCTATTAATGTGCTCATAGTCATAGTAGGTGGAACTTTTAACTTTAGGTATCAACCAACAGACCGAGGTGAACCCGCCCCTCTGGCATGGCTTGATTAACTTCGCAGCAATTGTTGTCTTTACAGGCAACAGTCTATCGTATTCTTAACTATTTATCAATTTTTCGGTTAAGACTATATTGTATTCAATTCGCATTTGACCTCGCCAGACCGGAACGAATTGCGCACTCTGCGCTGAACGAGACACGGTATTGCCGTTGTGATCAAGCGTCCCCGTTTTGATTTTTCCTTTCATTTTCAACAGAAGCACCTTCAATGTATTCCTCCATTATGTCTTTCCGCAAGCGACCAAAATTGGCCGCCTGGGTTGCCAGTGCCATGGCCGTCATGATGCTGACTGGTTGCAATGACCAGCCAAACACGGTGTCCATGCCGCCTCCCTCAGTCAGCGTCGCCCAAGTAGCGCTACAAGACGTCAGACTGTGGGACGACTACAACGGCCGTATTAATGCGGTTGAAACCGTTAAACTGCGCCCACGCGTCTCCGGCTACATTGAGCGCGTCGCCTACACCGAAGGCAAACAGGTGCGCAAAGGCGATGTGCTGTTCGTCATCGATGCGCGCAGCTACCGCACCGTCTTGGCACAGGCCAAAGCCCAACTCGCGCGCGCCCGCGCGCATGCCAGCCAAAGCGCCAGCGAAGCCAAACGCGCGAAGGCGCTGGTCGCTCAGCGCGCCGTGTCCACCGAGATGTACGAACAACGACGCACTGCCGCCGCAGTCGCACAAACGGACGCCGAGGCGGCGGAGGCTGCCGTGAGCGCCGCGCTTCTGAACGTTGAATGGACACAAGTACGCGCACCGATTTCGGGTCTTGCGGGTAGGGCCGAAGTCACAGCCGGCAATCTGGTCAGCGCCGACGATGCAGGCAGTGTACTGACCACGCTGGTCTCGCAGGAAAAGGTATACGTGTATTTCAACGCCGATGAAAGTGCGTTCCTGCGCTATGCTGAAATGGCGCGCAACGGTCGGCGTGGTAGCGAGCTGGATGGCAAATTGCCCGTACAGGTCGGCCTATCCGACGAAGATGGATTTCCACATCGCGGTACCGTCGACTTTCTTGACAATCAGATCGACAGCAATACCGGCACCATTCGTATGCGTGCCGTACTGGACAACAAAGACGGGACGCTCACACCCGGCCTGTTCGCACGCGTGCGCCTGCTCGGTAGCGGGCAGTTCGATGCGCTGCTGATCAACGACAAGGCGGTGTTGACCGACCAGGATCGCAAGTACGTGTGGATTGTTGACGAGAAGGGCAAGGCCCAGCGCCACGACGTCAAGCTTGGCCGCAAGGCCAACGGCCTGCGCATTGTCGAAAGCGGCCTCGCTCCTGGCGACAAGGTGATCGTCGACGGCGTGGATAAAGTGTACATGCCGGGCCTACCGGTTGACGCGAAAACCGTGCCGATGCAGCCGATCGCAGCCAACGTCGCGACTAACTGAGGAAATCGGCGCTATGGATTTTTCAAAGTTTTTCATCGACCGCCCGATCTTCGCTGCGGTCCTGTCTATCGTGATTTTCGCCGCCGGCCTGATTGCGATCCCGATCCTCCCGACTAACGAATACCCTAACGTCGTACCACCGTCTGTGGTGGTGCGCACCGTGTATCCCGGTGCCAATCCCAAGGTCATTGCCGAAACCGTGTCCGTACCCCTGGAAGAAGCGATCAACGGCGTCGAAGGCATGATCTACTTTAAGTCGGTCGCCGGCTCAGATGGCGTGCTGCAGATGACCGTAACGTTTCGCCCTGGCACTGACGCCGACGATGCCACCGTGCGGGTGCAGAACCGCGTTGCCCAGGCGCAGGCGCGCCTGCCCGAAGACGTGCGCCGTCAGGGCGTGACCGTACAAAAGCAGTCACCGACATTCCTAATGGTTGTTAACCTCATCTCGCCGGACGACCGCTACGATTCACAGTATCTGCGCAATTACGCGCGCTTGCATGTCAAGGACGCGCTTGCACGGATTCCGGGTGTCGGCGACGTTGGGGTGTTTGGCGGCGGCGACTACGCGATGCGAGCCTGGCTCGATCCTGGAAAAATCGCCGCCCGCAACCTGACCGCAAGCGACGTCGTCACGGCAATGCGCGAGCAGAACGTGCAGGTGTCAGCTGGCCAGATTGGCGCTGAACCGATGCCCAATAGTCAATTTCTGAGCCTGATTAATGCGAAGGGGCGATTGAACACAGTCGAGGAATTCGGCGATATTGTGCTCAAGAGCGGTCGCGACGGCGAGATTGTGCGCCTTCGCGACGTAGCACGTCTGGAGCTTGGCGCAAACGACTACAGCTTGCGCTCACAACTGGACGGCAAGAACACCGTGGCGCTGGGCGTATTCCAGACGCCCGGCGCCAATGTGCTGGACATCCGAAACCAGGTGATCAGCACGATGGATGAGATCCAGAAGGGCTTCCCACCCGGCGTCAGCTATGCGTCGGTGTACGACACCACCATTTTTGTGCGCGACTCGATCAAGGCAGTCGTCAGCACACTGCTGGAGGCGGTGCTGCTGGTCGTGCTGGTGGTTATCCTGTTCCTGCAGACCTGGCGCGCGTCGATCATTCCGTTGGTCGCGGTGCCGGTGTCGGTCGTTGGCACCTTCGCCGGGCTGTACCTGTTGGGCTTCACGATCAACACACTGAGCCTGTTCGGACTGGTGCTCGCGATCGGCATCGTGGTCGACGACGCCATCGTCGTGGTCGAGAACGTCGAGCGCAACATCGAGAAAGGGCTGACCCCGATGGCCGCCGCGCATCAGGCGATGACGGAGGTATCCGGTCCGATCGTCGCCATTGCACTGGTGCTGTGCGCCGTATTCGTACCCATGGCGTTCCTCTCCGGGGTGACCGGCGAATTCTACAAGCAGTTCGCCACCACCATCGCCATTTCTACATTGATCTCGGCGGTCAACTCCCTGACCCTGTCTCCCGCCCTGGCTGCGCGATTGCTCAAGCCGCACGATGCGCCAAAAGATGTCCCATCGCGCGTGATCGATCGCTTGTTCGGCTGGCTATTCCGCCCGTTCAACCGATTCTTCCACAAGAGCGCGGCGAATTATCAGGGCGCCGTGTCTCGCGTGCTGGGCAGACGTGGCGCGGTATTCCTAGTATATGCGTTGCTGTTGCTCGGCACCGGTGTGATGTTCAAGGCGGTGCCAGGCGGCTTCGTGCCCGACCAGGACAAGGGCTATCTTGTCACCGGGGTCATCTTGCCGCCAGGAGCCTCGCTCGAACGCACCGACGCGCTGCTCAAAAAGGTGGTTGACATCGCCATGCAGACCGAGGGCGTAACGCATACGGTGACATTTCCGGGCTTCAACCCATTGCAGAACACGAATTCACCGAATACAGGTGTGACTTTCCCTGTCCTGAAGCCGTTTTCTGAACGCAAACGCAGTGCCGCGCAAATCAATGCAGAAATCAGCCAGAAGATTTCTGCATTGAAGGAAGGCATCACGTTCTCAATCTTGCCGCCGCCGATCCTGGGACTTGGCAATGGCGCGGGCTATTCCCTGTACGTTGAAGATCGCGCAGGGATGGGATACGGCGCACTGCAAAATGTTATGGGGGCGCTGCAAGGCGCGATTTCGCAGACGCCTGGCATGACCTATCCGGCCAGCAGCTATCGGGCCAACGTGCCGCAGTTTGACGCTGAAGTGGATCGGGTCAAGGCCAAGGCCCAGGGCGTGCCATTGACCAGTGTATTCGACACATTACAGACCTACCTGGGGTCGGCCTACGTCAATGACTTTAACCAGTTCGGCCGCACCTGGCAGGTGATCGCACAGGCTGACGCCGAGTTTCGCGACGATGTTGAAGACATCGCCAACCTGCGCACCCGCAATGACCGCGGCGAGATGGTGCCGATCGGCAGCGTCGTGAAAATCAAACAGACCTTCGGCCCCGATCCGGTGATGCGCTTCAATGGCTATCCGGCCGCCGACCTGGCTGGCGGCGCTGATCCGCACGTGCTGTCTTCGAATGAAGCGATGAGCAAAATCGCCGAATTGGCGCAGAGGGTGCTACCGCCTGGCATGCAATTCGAATGGACGGACCTGAGCTACCAACAGGCGACGCAAGGCAAGGCGGCATTAGTGGTGTTCCCGCTAGCCGTGCTGCTGGTGTTTCTGGTGCTGGCCGCGTTATACGAGAGTTGGACGCTCCCGCTGGCCGTGATTCTGATCGTGCCAATGTGTCTGTTGTCCGCGCTGTTCGGCGTGTGGCTGACCGGTGGCGACAACAATGTATTCGTGCAGGTCGGCCTGGTGGTGCTGATGGGCCTGGCATGCAAGAATGCGATCCTGATCGTCGAGTTCGCCCGTGAACTGGAAATGCAGGGCAGCGGCATCATCGAGGCGGCACTGGAAGCCTGCCATCTGCGTCTGCGTCCGATAATCATGACATCCATCGCCTTCATCGCTGGCACTGTTCCGCTGCTGTTCTCCCATGGCGCCGGCGCAGAAATTCGTGCGGTTACTGGTGTCACGGTTTTCGCCGGCATGTTGGGTGTCACTCTGTTCGGCCTGTTCTTGACCCCAGTGTTCTACGTCGCCTTGCGTAAACTGTCCGGACGCAAGCTAGTCCAGCATGGCGAATCAACCTTTGCCACCGATCCGCAACATGCCGGAAAGGCAAATCCGATATGAAAGTCGATATAGATACTGCGCCGGGGGGGGCTTTGCCCCCTGCACATGGAACAGGCTGTAGGCGGTACTGCGACCGCCAATGTGGCCTGACCAAATCAAAAACACATGCGCTCTGCCGTGCGCGATCTTTTTGGGAATCGCAAAATGAGTGTTTGCCACGCGCGCATTACGTGGCAAACACTCACTCGGTCATGTAAGGTATTGACCAATGACGGCATCACAAAATTGTAGAGAAAAGCCAAGCCTATAGGTTCGGATGACATCAAGGCTGTCGACTTGGGTAAACTTACAATAGAACCCGTTGAGAAGGTGTTAAGCCTCGGCCTTGTACTCGCAGCGTCAAAGTAGCGTTTAGAAAATACGCCACTTCAATTGCCCGACAAGCTTGCACCCGAAGTAATATCGGTCATACGCGAGATCTCGTACTATTTTTCGGCTATGGGTGTCTATCCTTAAGAGATTGGTTTATTGACGAATCGTTAAACAAGATCTCATTAACTTTGCCCCGATAGATAAAGGCTGTCCTCGACGATAAGCGAGTTCGTAGGGTTCGCTGCGTAGCGCAAACTGGAACCGCAGTACGCTAACCAGGCTGTTGTTGGCGAAAAATGAAGCGACATCCGTCGACGCCAGCGCAACATAGGTCGGATTTCTCATCAATAACGTTAAAGTTGCAAACGGGGAAGTTGTTTCGAGCAAATTCGTCGGGAAACGAATCCCTGCATTGTAGAACTCACGCTCAAGCAAAAGACGCATTGGCATATTGGCACGGTACACAATCCATTTGCAGTTGGCCAGATCCTGGACAGTCAAACAATCAGCTTGTGCTAACGGGCTTTGATACTTGGCAATCACTCTCAACTCTTCCGACTGGAGAAACTCACTTTCATAAATTTCCGGGGTTTTGCTGACTGTCGTGCGACATATCGCCATATCAAGTCTGCCGGCATCTATTAAGCTCAGGAGCGTAGCGCTCGTATCCTCGACAATCTCCACCGACATATCAGGATGGGTCTGCATCAGATCAGAAACCGCATCAGTAAGCAAGGGTATTGCACCCATGATGCATCCTACGGAAACGCGGCCACCATCTCCTTTCTGAATCGCCTCTAATTCATTTCGCAAGTGCCCAAGATCGGTGTAAATCATACGGGCATACTTCACAACACATAAGCCTAAGTCATTTGCTTCCAGCCCCCGATTGGTGCGATTAAACAGCGGTGCGCCGAAAGTGGTTTCAATTTCCTGGAGCGCTTTGCTTGCGCCAGGTTGACTAATTGCCACCTCATTAGCTGCACGCAACAGGGAACCGTGTTCGTAAATGGCAATCAACAGCCGTAGATGCCTCACGTGCAGTCTCGATGCAATGGAAGATAAAGAAGGCGTCATGACTTAACTAAAAGTTATACCTGTATGCGCATTTTTCAGTGGATATTATTTCAAATTTGCCCATACTAGAGTGTAAACAATAGGTTTACCACAGGAGACAGAGGAAAGACATCATCCTCATATCAGTTGCAATTATAACTTTCTATTAACTCAAATGGCACTCATCCAATATCTCACCCAAATTCAATTCGACTTCGGAGCCGTTCGTTTATTACAAGCGGAATGTGACCGTGTCGGAATTAAACGCCCCATAGTCGTGACTGATCAGGGCGTCCGCGACATTGGACTCGTTGATGCGGTCATGTCCAACTTAGCGCAGCCAGAGCTTGCGATTGTTTTTGACGAAACGCCACCCAATCCGAATGAAAGGGCTGTACACAAGGCTGCGGCCATGTACATCGATAATAATTGCGATGGTGTTATTGCCATCGGCGGCGGATCGTCAATTGATCTTGCAAAGGGCGTGGCTGTTTGCGCGACACATGAAGGTCCGCTTAAAAAATTCGCTGTCATCGAAGGGGGAGTCGGCAATATCACCGCAGCAACAGCACCGGTAATTGCAATCCCGACAACCGCCGGTACAGGAAGCGAAGTCGGGCGGGGCGCCATTCTGATTCTCGATGATGGTCGCAAGGTCGGTATTCTGTCACCACACGTCATGCCCAAATCCGCTATCTGCGATCCAGATCTGACGCTCGACCTGCCGCCTCTGTTGACGGCGGCCACGGGCATGGATGCAATAGCCCACTGTATTGAGACTTTTCTGTCTCCTCAGTTCAACCCACCGGCCGACGGCATAGCGCTGGACGGACTGCACCGCGCATGGTCCCATATAGAACTTGCAGTTAGCGAACCTCATGACCGGGAAGCGCGCTTGAACATGATGAGCGCATCCATGCAGGGCGCCCTGGCATTCCAAAAAGGCCTGGGTTGCGTACATAGCCTCAGCCATTCCCTCGGCGGGGTCAATCCGACGTTGCACCATGGCACTTTGAATGCGATATTCCTGCCAGCGGTAATCCGCTTCAATGCGTCCGCGCCATCAGTCATCAAAGAGCGCAAGCTCGAACGACTGAGTTCGTGCATGGGACTCGACGCTCCTGATGAACTAGCGCCGGCAATCAGAAGCATGACCCTTCGTCTCGGGTTGCCCGGCAGCCTCTCCTCCCTTGCCGTCCCGAAATCAGTATTTCCCCAGGTAATCAAGGGCGCGCTAGCCGACCATAGCCACAAAACCAATCCACGGGAGGCATCCGTGGACGATTACATGGCAATGCTGAATGAGTCGTTGTAATCGGTAGCAAGCATATTCATTAGCGCAATGCGCGGGAGCATCAAAAAAACAAGGAGATGGGAACATGAGAGACAAGTCGGACTCAAGTGGCGCTCCCCATAATCGGGTCGCAATTGTCACCGGAGCAGGAAGCGGCATAGGCAGGGCGACAGTATGCGCCTTGTTGAAGGATGGATGGCGCGTAGCGCTCGCCGGGCGTCATCTGGAAACCCTCGAAGCAACTATCGACGATTGCGATAAATTTTTCTCAGATCATGGCATCCGGACCATTGCCATACCGACGGACGTTTCCCAGCCCTCCTCCGTCGATCAGCTGTTCGCTGCTACGCAGCGAGCTTTTGGCCGACTCGACATGTTATTCAACAACGCCGGATTGGGCGTTGCCGGACATTCAGTAGAAAAACTCGAGTACGAACGCTGGAAACAGATGCTTGATGTGAATGTCACCGGCACGTTTCTTTGCACGCAGGCGGCATTTCGGCAGATGAGTACGCAAACGCCAAAAGGGGGGCGAATTATCAATAACGGCTCCCTGTCGGCACATGTACCTCGATTGCATTCAGCCGACTATACCGCCAGCAAGCACGCGGTTAGCGGTTTGACAAAAGCCTGCGCGCTTGATGGCCGTAAATACGAGATCGCAGTATGCCAAGTGGATTTCGGCAACGCGGCGACAGAAATGGTATCCGGCATGGAGACGGGTGTGTTGCAGGCAAACGGTGAGCGCATTCCGGAACCTACGATGGATGTCGTACATGCAGCAAATGCCATTGTTCATATGGCCAGCCTTCCGCTTGATGCGAATGTGCAGTTTATGACGGTCATGGCTACCAAAATGCCATTTGTGGGGCGAGGTTAAGAGAAAAAAGCAAACCCAGTTCACGCAAGTCGCCAGGCATTGCATGGCGACATATATTATTAAAATCAGGAGACGAAGAATGGTGGATACGAAAGTAGAGGCACCGCTTGGGTCGCAAGAGCAAGAAAAGGCAGACCTGCTGCGCAAAGTCGCGTGGCGGATCATACCGCTGATCATTGCCTGTTTTGTCATGGCATATCTGGATCGTGTCAATATTAGCTTCGCGAAGTTGCAAATGCAATCGGAATTGGGCCTGAGCGAAGCGGCCTACGGGCTTGGCGCCAGTATATTCTTCATCGGGTACCTGCTTTTCGAAATCCCGAGCAATATTATTCTTGCAAAAGTTGGCGCGCGTCTATGGATCGCGCGAATCATGATTACCTGGGGCATCACCTCAGCTGCCATGATGTTTGCCCATAACGAAATCACCTTCTATGCGTTGCGCTTTCTGCTTGGGGCGCTTGAGGCTGGATTTGTTCCCGGCGTGCTCTACTTCTTTACGCAATGGTTTCCCGCCAGTTACCGCGGCCGTATGAACAATATGTTTTTCGGTTCCATTGCGTTGTGCGGAATCATCGGCGGGCCGATTTCCGGTGGCATTCTGAAACTTCTGGATGGTGTCTACGGCATACCCGGATGGCAATGGTTGTTCCTCATCGAAGGTATCCCCTCGATTATTCTGGGTTTCGTCGTGTTGTTCGCCTTCAATGATCGCATCGAAGACGCCAAATGGCTGTCCCAAAAGGAGAAAGCCATGCTGGCAAACGAGATTGGCAATGATCCTAAAGTTGACAACACACATTCTTTAAGCGTAGCGATGAAGCGGCCGGTCATTTATCTATTCTCGCTGATCTATCTGGGCCTCTGCATGGGAATCTACGGCATGCTTTTCTGGATGCCGCAGCTTGTCAAGACGGCAGGCACGGAGGATCCGCTGATCATCGGCCTGATAACGACGCTGCCCTACATTGCCGCGATTATCGGAACAATCCTTATCGGTAAAAGTTCCGACCGGACAGGCGACCGCCGCTGGCACCTGGCGGGCTGTGCGCTGGCCGGTGCCGTCGGTTATGTCATGTGCGCGATCTATTGGAATAACACGGTGATGTTGGTGCTGGGCCTGAGTATTGCTGCGACAGGTATTATCGCGTCGTTCGGTATATTCTGGGTATTTCCCGTCCGCATACTGAGCGGGGTTGCCGCGGCCGCTGGCGTAGCCCTTATCAATTCTATTGGCCAGGTTGGCGGCATCGTCGCTCCCTACATGGTGGGCAAGGTCAAGGATATGACAGGAAGCGCGTCGATGGGATTATACGTAATTTCGCTGGCCTGCGTCGTCACTGCAATATTTGTTATTTGCGCGATACCGCACAATATCCGCTTCCGGGATACGGCAATGCGCAGGGTAGCAGAAAAAAGCGCCTAGGCGCACAACAGGGTGTGGTCTTCAAACAGGGGGACAGGGCGCATCGATTTCGCTGCAAGGAAGAAGGCCTCCTCGGGAGGCGCTGTCGAAGCGCCAGGCTGCCTTCATAGGCAATGAGCCAACGGGTGGATTTCGCGCCGATGGTGCCCACCCAATCCCCGGACTCGATCAGGTCATTGCCAAATGGAAATTCCGTGTCGCCCATGTCACAGGGCCGAGGGCGTCAAGAAGCAGTATTGTTTTTCTCTGAACTGCATTGCCAGATATCGACAACCACTCCAATTTTCAGCCAGGCAGGCCTGCTCGGGCCCCGCCATCTCATTCATGGTGCATTTTTCGCTTTGACATATCCTTGTATACACTTTCCCCGTTTCCAGGTGCCCAGCGGAAATGATGGTCTTGTCCCTTGGCAGGGAGAGTGCTCCGAATGTGTCGACCATGGCTTGCTGCTGCTGGCGCGTACCGGACGGCGGCTGCCTGCCGATAGTCAGCTCTCCGGCCAGCACCATGTTCTTGTTGTATTCGGAATACTGCTCGCTGCCACAAGAAAGTTGTCCCTGCGCCGAGACCAGTGGCGGTTGGCCTTGTTCGCCAAAAAAATGCGATGCAATCAACACACCGACGATCAAGAGCAACAATGTCACGCCTGAGATAAAAAACTGTCGTTTGTTGTGAATCATGATGGTTGATGCGTCGGATGTGATTGGATGACTGTTGCCCTTCCCTGTGACTTCAAAGATGCGCCCCATTCGGCCCTTGACTTACTACTTGTCAAATGTGTGTTTACCCACAACTTTAGCGTGGTTAGCCAAACCCCCGTTAACCTTGATGCCTTTATGCAGACTAGCGTTCCCAAAGTTGGCAATCAGTTCCTGCGTGATGCCACCTATTCGCCACTCGTTATTGCGTTTTTTGAGTTCAAAAAAATATCTACCAATGGAGTGGAAAAAATCCGCAGCTAAGGTGCAATTTACAGTATTAGATCTAAGGATCATATAGTTACACCTCGCGCTTGCTTGATTATCAGACAAGGTAATAAACAAATTAGAAAAATTGTGCTGCATCCTTAGTTCACTGAGCGCTGCCTTGCGCAAGGCAATGTATTCCTCGCTGGACATGACCCTGGGTGGATCGTTTCTGAAACTCGAATAGTCAACCAGTATTTCATCGCACAGGCATTTATTCATCAATGGCCAATCCTGCAAGTCGAAAGCATTTTGAAAATTACACAATAGGTCGTGAATCGAAAGTCTTTCGAGCAGATAGGCATTATTCATCCTAATTCCTTATAAATGGGGTTGGACGTATTGCATCTGGTCATACGCGTATTGGCGCAATGTCCAACCCAAGCAGGCGGAACATTTCTCGAAGACCTTGCAGCGAAAACGCCTCGGACTCAGTTGCGATGCATACGCTTTTGCCCTGACCCGCAGCGACATGGGGACGCAACTGCGGAATGATTTCCTCGGCGGGATCCAGGAAGGACATTTTCGGGGCTGCGGCTTCAAAGAAACGGCGCAGCCATGGAAGATGCGTAGAAGATAGCGTGCAAGTATCTACCGCGGGCAGATCGCGTTGCAATTTGGCCATAAACACATTCACAGCTTGCTGCGTACCATCGGGCTCCGAAAGAAAGGTGCCGTCCTCAACCCGCGCAACGAGCGACGACCCATTGACCAACGCGACATCGCCTTCCGCGGCCTGACTATCTACATAGGCGCGCATCTCCTTGCTGTCTATCAGAGACTGGACACCGATAACGGCCACATGACCTGAGCGGGAAAGGCCTAGCGCCCGGGCCACCGGGGGGTATATTCCCAACACGGGAAGCGTGAGCCCGGACCGGATCTCGTCCAGCACCATCACAGAAGGCGCATTTGATGCCAGTACCACTGCCACAGCGCCTGCGTCAGCCAATCGGGTGATGGCAGATAGAATGGATGCTCTCAACGCATTTTTGTCTTTGCCTCCATAAGGAAAGCTAGCCCGATCTGCAAAGTAAATAATATCCTGGTCGGGATAGTGATGGCGAAGCAACGCTACTATGGCGTAGCTACCAATACCTGCATCGAAAACGGCGATCGGACGTTGTAGTTCCGGAAACATAATGTCGTGAGGCTCCAGGTCAATTGACGCAATGGTTGATGTCAATTTTAATATAAATCCAGGAACCAACTGGACGGCCCATAGATTTGAGCGTACTTAGGCCCGGCCAGTCCAAACAATCCGCGGCTCCTTCATCTAATGGATAAGATGGACCAGTCTCGATTTGGTACCGTCCGTTTTTACCGTGTGTGTAGGTATTTCGGTAGGCTTGAGTGCTTTTTACCGAGGCTTTGTGTGAGGACAAAGTCAAATTTCAGGGTGATTTCCCCTATCTGGGTATGCTGCTGAATGGCAGTGCCATCGACTTGGCCGAGTCTGCATAACACCTCGGGTGGTTCTTAGGAGTTACACGGCATATGGTGCAATTTGCCGGTGTTGCTCATGTGTATTACGATTGACTGCTGGCCACGATTGACTGCTGGCCGGCCGGCTTATTAACGACTTGCCCCCTTCTCTTTCCCGTAACGCCGCTCCAACCACTGCACACCAAAGTCAACAATATCGGCCGCATTCACCAATACCGCTATCGCGTCGCCAATCTTTCCACGCTCTCCCTGGCCTTGGTTGAGAAATTCGGCCATCACGTCACCAAAATACCCCTCGTCCAAGCCCTCGACAATGGGGTCAGACGTATCGAACTCCTCAAAGCGCCGCCAAATTACCTTTCCCTCAACGAGAATCGGTGCCTCATAGAGAACGACGCGTTTTCCAGGGATATCGGCCAAATGTTCAGCATGATGCAGAAGACTTACGGCATCAAGCGGCGCGCCGATCAACAGGACTTTTCCCTTCGCTTCGACCAACTTAGCGAAAGGTGAACACTCACCATAGCCGTAATCCAGAGCGTGATCGGTGATGAACCATTCCGCATTGCCGCCGACTGCCGCGAAGGAAGCCCCGGGGTTTGCGCTCCGAACCGCGCCCGGCCTGGTGCGAAGCAGTTCTGCAAAAGCCCCATTAAAGCGGCGTGCCCGTGATGAAATCGGGTCAAAGGGGGGGATGGCTGCCCGGAGGGCTTCCGGTATACGCCCATCGTCGTCCAGGAGATCATGAAAATCATCGTTCCAGTCGGTGTAGGCGAGGATGGTGCCCGCTTCGCCAATAGCATCATGCAATGCTTCGATCAAAATGTCTGGACCGCCAAGTATCTTTCCGACGGAACGCAACCCCGCATGCACCATGATGGAATCGCCGTCGCAAAGACCCAAGCTGCGAAGTTGCGAATCCAGCGACCGTCGTGTGTGGAATCGTTTTTCCAAACTCATTATTTTCTCCTATTCAAACCATGATGCGGCTCACTACAGGCTCCATCGTCACCTGGCGTGAATACAGCTAAAAAGGACATTAAAAATTGATTTCACGGGTGGACTGAGTAACATGTCGCTAAGCGACATGTATCACGCCATTCCCGAAGAAACATGCCCACCACCATAGAAAAAGCTTGAGAATTGGCAGCCCCAGAAGCCAGAAATCTGTTATGGCACATTGCTACCGCAATGTCCGTCGTCCCAAGGACTGCGGACAAGAGGCAAAGCGCGTTGCCCCCAGTCAATGCAAGGCCAAGCAGGTAAGCCGTTCAAACCCTTGAACTTGTCCAGCGCGGCCGGGATCCGTGACTTTGACAGGCGCCGCAACGCATCGTAGCCAAGACTTTTTACTCTCAACATGCAACCATATGGTTGCGCATTTTTAATTCTGCGATTAAACTAAACTGCAATCAAATGATTGCACATTTACATCGAGCCTACGCACTAGACAGGGAAATTATATGGAATCCACCACCCGCATTGAAAAAATAGTGATATTGAAGGCGCCGGTATCTCGTGTCTGGCGCGCCATTACCGATGCTGGCGAGTTTGGCAAGTGGTTCGGCATTGAGCTCCACGGCCAGTTCGTCCAAGGCAAGGCGATCGCCGGCACCTTCCAGCAAGCCTTTGATGAAGCCGCGATTCTCGAATATCAACGGCAACTAGGTCTATCGCCGTCGCCGATCAACGTTCCCGAGCAGGCCCTTACCTTCTGCACTGTCGAGCGTATCGAGCCGGAACGATATTTTAGTTTCCGCTGGATTCCCTACGGTATTGACGCCGATATCGACCCACAGAATGAGCCGACGACGCTGGTTGAGTTTCATTTGGAACCCACTGCCAACGGTACGCAGCTCATGATCGTCGAATCCGGCTTCGAGCATGTGCCGGCGCACCGTCGGCAGCGTGCGTTCCTCATGAACGACGCCGGGTGGTCGGCTCAGGCCGAAAACGTCAAGCGGTACGTTGAACGTGTCTAGCAGCGCGATAGCGGACATCTTCTCCGCCCTCGGCGACCGCACTCGGCTCTCGGTCGTAAGAAGACTCGGCGAGCATGGCGCACAGTCCGCGACAGCGCTGACCGGCGGTTCCAACGTTACGCGCCAAGCAATAGTGAAACACCTGCAAGTGCTCGAAGGCGCGCGGCTCGTGACGCATGAGAAACGAGGCCGAGAAGTGTTGTATGCCCTCGATACACGACGACTTGAGGAGGCAAGTGTGTTCCTGAATGGCATCTCGGCGGGATGGGACCGCGCCATCGAACGCCTGCAGAAAATTGTCGAGCACCCTTCGCTGGATCCGGAAAACTGAATGGCATTAGCTTTGTTAACAAAGATAGGGAGATGACGATAGACACGGTATTTCGCGGCGCCTTTCTGACCTCTGATCACCCGGAGGAGACCGCCAAATTCTATGAGCAAGTCGCGCTGCTGCCATTGAAAGCAGTGGAAACAGCAGGTCCGTAGTCTACTGCCGATCAAACCGCAATGGGGTGTAGATAGCGATTCATGAAGCCAAAGCATTCGCTGATTATGCATATCCCGCTTTAACGAGCTCCAATTTGACCCGCCTGTATTTCAAGGTTGAAGATCAAAGAGGGTTTCTTGATCCTATCCCCAGCTTGGGCATTGCTCCGGTAGCGATTGATGAGGTGTCGTCGCTATTTCCGGTCCGGATGGCCGCAGGGTTATGTTTGGGATTGCATGAACAATCTCAGGCCGCTTGCGCCAGCAATATCTCCGTAAGCGCCTCGGGTTCCAATCGCGCCACATTGTGGCCGCAGCCAAGGGAAAAGGTCGACCAATCCGGCTCAGACCTTAAGCGCTGGTACAGCTCAATGAATGGGCTGCCTTCCCATCCGTGAGCGCCAACGAACACCTTGCGCGGCACCTCGCGCCAGCGCCCGCTGAGATTGACGGATTGCAGAAATGTTCCGATAGGTTGAGGCCGGCAGCGCGGGTCAAGATTGGCAGGCGGCGCGCAGTTTACCCCATCCATCTTTGCGCCCGCGATGAACATCTCCCGGAAACGAGGCGTCGTAAGTGACCAAACGCTGTCGCCGGAATCAGGTAGATAGGCATCGACGTAGACCAACGCGTGAAGCCGCGACGGCTGGGCATCGGCCGCGCCGCTCACGACCATTCCGCCGTAGGATTGCCCCACAAGGATCAGGTCGCCGCCAAGCGACTTCACAACGTCCACGACTTCGCTGATGTGGGTCGCAAGATTGGCGGTTGGCGAGGGAGTCTCGCCAAGACCCGAGAGCGTAATAGGCACAACGGCATGCCCGCGCGCACTCAGCAGGTCTTCCACCTTTTGGTAGACCCAGCCTCCCTGCCAGCCTCCAGCAATGAGAATAAAGGTAGCCACGCAATTTCTCCATTACCGCAATTACGACATCATACATGATGAGCGCGGCCACCGGCAGCCGCCAAACACCACCATGACGCCTCGCACCATGCTTCATGACGCCACCCCGCCTTAAGGTTGGGCACTGTCTCTTTATAAACAAGGATGAATCCGACGGAACCTTATGTTCCCTTTAAGGTAAATTGACTGGACAAGAAATAAAATTTTCAAACATCCCTAAATGGCAATTGAACTAATGGAGGAAGCTTTTTACCAGCGCCATTTTTTTCTCAAGGGCATAGGCAAGAAATCCCAGATCGGTTCCTAAAGAGATGAAGTGCGCTCCTTTTGCGACAAGTTGCTTGAGCAGCAATGGCTCGCTGGCAAGGCCACCCAGTCCTACGTGCTTGCCATAGCGTGTCGCCGCCCTTTGTACACGGGCGAATGCATCCAGCATCTTCGGATCGTTCAATTGCCCCGGCATACCCAGCTCATTGCTCAAGTCACCCGCGCCGATAAACAGCATATCCACACCCTCCACGGCGGCAATCTCATCAATATGATCCAGGGATGATACGCTTTCGATCATCACAGCGACAAAGACGCAGGCGTTGATCATTGGATTAGTTTGCGCGGGCGAAAAGCTGCGATAATTAAGCAAACCTAAAGTACTGGATGCGGATCTCGCGCCTTCTGGCGGGTATTTGGCGCATGCGACTGCATGGCGTGCCTCTTGTGCGCTACCGACATGCGGCGCAATGATTCCCATGGCGCCTGCGTCTAGCAGCCGCCCCATCAGGGCCGCATCGATGGCGGGTACGCGTACCAATGGAGCCAGGCCCGAGGCGCGGGCCGCCTGGCATATCAAAGACGTGGTTTCCAGAGAAAGGACGCTGTGCTCCAAGTCCACATACAGCGTATCAAAGCCTGCATTCGCAGCAATTTGGGCTATCTCGGGACCGCGCGACATGCGTACTATGAGCGACGCCACGACCTGGCCTGCGGCTAGTTTTTCTTTAAGTGGATTACGTAGCAGTGCTTCAATTGTGAGTTGCATGGCATTTTATTTTCATATCAGTTGCGGGCAGAATTTCGCACCACGCATGATCTTGACCTCTTGCGCCACGAAAGTCCCCACATTGAGCTCTTTGAATGCCACCCATGCCGGGTCGGCGTCCAGTGCCGCGCGGCGCCGCTCACGATCCGCGAAATCGTCATACACCCAGATGTGCAGCACTTGGTTCAGAGGCCCGATTTCACTGACGAAAAAGCCGAGCAGCCGTCCCAGATGATGGAGCTGAAGGGGGAGCGCAATTTTCTCGTAACGCTCCAGATAACCGGTCATTTTTCCATGGGCGATTGTATAGGTTCGATGTTCGTAGATCATGTGATTCAGGTGTCAGTTAACTAAAAGCCGCCGAAAACAAGATGTTGGCATGAGGCGCTTTGGCGCATTGATCTAGCCGGGTGGCGTCAGGATATGTCCGGCGGCAAAGAATGCCTGAAGATTATCCGCCACCAGTTGCTCCATTGCGGCGCGCGTCTCGCGCGTCGCCGCGGCAATGTGAGGCAGCAGGACCACTCGATCACTATTGAGCAGGTCTTGCGGCACATTTGGCTCCCGGGCGTATACATCCAGCCCGGCACCCGCTATGTGGCCTTGATTGATGGCATTGACCAAAGCATCCTCATCGACGATGCTGCCACGCGCAATGTTAATTAAAAAGCCTGTCGGTCCCAGCGCTTTTAGCACGGAAGCCGACACAAGACGTCGCGTTTGCTCACCGCCACGACACGCGATGACCAGGAAATCGGCCCACTCTGCCAGCGCATGCAGATCAGGTTCGAAAACCGGACTTACGTTCTCTTGCCGGTGTCGGCCATGATAGCGCAGCTGCATGTCGAATCCTGCGGCGCGCCTTGCGATGGCCTGGCCGATACGGCCAAGCCCGACAATACCCAAGCGCTTACCGCTTACCTGACTCGACAGGCCAAAGCCCGCTTCACGCCAGGCACCCGCCCGCACAAAACGATCGGCAGCCACCAGTTGGCGCGCGGTTGTCAGGATTAACCCAAAGGCGCAATCAGCAACGCAGTTGTTAAGCACATCGGGCGTCGTACTGACCTGGACATTGTATTGTTTGGCCGCATCCAGATCTATGCCTTCGAAACCGACGCCAAAACAGGCAACCACGCCATTACTTATGGCGGAAAAAACGTCTGCGGAGCAGCCATGGCGAGACATCGTCACCGCACCGTCAAAGCGATTCGCATTATCCACCAAAAACGCTGCGCGCTGCGGTTCTTGCCAGAGCGGATGCAAGAGGTATCGCTGCGCTAGCAAGTTTTGCAGGCCCGGCGGTAGCGGACCGAGCTGCAAGAGCCGCCTCATTTTGTTCGTAGTCATATCGTTACTCGGATCGTTGCAGGTGTTATTCGTTGCGAATATTGGCCGCTTTGAGCCATGGCAGCCATTTGGCGTAGTCGCTATCAAGCCTTTTCTGAAAGCCTTCCGCGCCTGCGGGATTGCTAAAGCCGGCTTCAGCAAGTTTTGCCGCGATATCGGGTTCATGGACAACCTTGTTCAAGGCGAACTCCAGTGTCTTTCTTTTTGCCTCGGGTGTAGCGCTCGGTACCAACACGCCATACCAATTGGTCATTTGCAATTCCGGCATGCCAGCCTCTTTGGCAGTGGGTATCTTGGGTAAAAGCGGAGAGCGCTTTGTGTCATAGATGACGATACCCTTGAGACGGCCATCTGTAATATAGGGTTGTAATACTGGCACATCGGCATTCACCAGATCGACGTCGCCGCTCATCAACGCCACTAATGCCGGCGCAGCGCCCCGGTATGGCACATGGGTCAACGGAATGTTGGCCGATTTTCGCAGAAGTTCGGCGCCGACGTGCATCGTGCCACCCACTCCAGTTGATCCATAATTCAGGCCCTTGGGCGAGGCTTTCGCTTTCGCAATCAAATCCTGCAGCGTATTTACGCCCAAATCGGGCGATACTGCGATCATGGTTTGCACCTCACCCAGCAAATATACTGCCTTGAGCGCCTTTTGCGCGTCATACGGCAAGTTGCTTCGCGTGCCAGTCGATAAAATCAGACTCGATGTCGTGAGAACGATTGTGTTACCGTCTGGCTTTGCTTCCGCCGCGAGGTGTGCACCTATTGTGCCGCCTGCGCCGCCACGGTTTTCGACAACGACGACCTTGCCCAGTTGCTTACCCAGGCTAGGGCCAATGATGCGCGCGATCAGATCGGTTGGGCCACCCGGTGAAAAGGGCACAATCATCCGTATGGTTTCAGCAGCCTGGCTGGTCGCATAGATAAGCGTGCCAGCCAGTACGGCTGAACACAAAAAAAATTTTCGATACATGCGTTGTCTCCGATTTTTAGAAATTTATTTATTCTCGGTAGCTACTTTCAGGTTCGTCACAAGCCTTAACCCGCGTAACGCCCTTCAGGTAGACCTTTTACGCCGACATCCAAAGCCAATAGCGAACCCGCTAGTGGCTCCCTGGCCTGTTGCTCAGCGGTAAACCGCTGCGAATGACTTGTGATGTATAGCCGATCCAGGCCATCGTTGCCGAAAGCCGGACAGGTCGGATTTGTGACCGGTAGTTGAATCGTCCGGTCTACGCGACCATCGGGTGCGAGCCTGACCAGATGCCCCGTGGATACCATGCAGTTCCAAATATAGCCATCGGCGTCTACTGTTGCACCGTCTGGTCGCCCCGCTTGATGCGTCCAATCCTTGAATATGCGCCGGTTGGAAATGGCGCCGTCGTCCAGGTCATAGTCGAACGCCCAGATGATCTGGTTGTGCGTGTCGGCAAAATACATCGTGCGATCATCCGGACTCCATGACAATGCATTGGGTAGTACAAAACGATCAAGCATTGCGTGACAACCGTGATCAGCATCAAGCCTATACAGCGTACCCAGCGGTTCGCGACGGGTATCATGCATGCTGCCTACCCAAAAGCGGCCACGCCGATCGCATTTACCATCATTCAGGCGCATACCGGATGCATTGTTTTCGGGATTGGCAATGAGCGTGGGCGCTTTCAGGCTGGCAGGATCGTAAATATATAAACCGGAACTGGTCGCAAGCAAGAAACCATCTTGCTCACGCAAGGCAAAGGAACCCGTTACCATGTCGGGATGCAGGCGTTGCGCTCCGTGTGTTTTCGTGGCGGGCTCGTAGTACTGCAACGCAGGGCGGCGTACGTCCACCCACCATAGACGGCGACTGCGGCTGCACCACAAGGGAACCTCGCCGAGTATATCGGCGCTTTGTACAACGCATTCAATCGGAATATCGGTCTCTATTTGCATCGTTTTTCTTTCCTCGGTTTAAGTCGTACGAAGTCGGTCGTCAAAGACTGCCCGTCCTGCGGCGGGACAGCGGCGGTGTAGGCCGCTACTTATATTTGGTGGCGGCCAGCGTTGCCAAATCAATGCCCGCTGCAATATCTGCCTTTTGCCGAGTGTCACCGGCACTGATTTTCTCGGCTTCGGCCAGTACGGCTTCGGCATGCGCGAAGGGAACAAATACAATGCCAGCTTCGTCGGCGGCGACAAGATCGCCCGCATCGACAGATACCCCGGCGATTCGCACGCGACCGTTAATTTCTACGGTTTCGAGGCGCCATTTACCTGTAATGGGTGTTGCGCCCCGCGACCAGATGGGGAAACGCAACGTGCGTGAAACACCTGGATCGCGGAAGGCGCCGTCGATGATAGCGCCGGCACACCCGGCACGGTGAGCCAGACTGCACGACTGGCCGCCCATATTGGATATGCCGGACAAGCCCTCAATAATCACCACGTCGCCCGGTTCGGCCAGGTTGTAGGCTTCGTGTTCGCCCATTTTTCCCTTGCCGCTGGATGCCGCACGATGCGGGCAGTCGGTTCGTTCAACGTTGCGTACCGTAACAACCTGGCCGCATACCCGACTATCTGCTAGCGCCGGACTTAGCGTGGATGCCGCGATAGCACCGCATAAGCCCAGGTTATCCATGGCATCGGAGAGTGTTTCCGTGATGTCTTCCAGGTTGGAGAATCGCTGCATGGTTTGCACGGACAGGCGCGGCAAATCCATGCGGCGAATGGCTTCTGGCGGGACCCGGCCGGTCAGCTTGCGATTGCTCATGGGCAGCCTGGCCCTGCGATGCTTGACATCTGCCGGCGATGATAGCCAAGGCGCGGTGAGTGGGGAGCGTTGTGCATAAGAAATGGGACTCGAGTTTTTCAGGACGCAAGGGAAATTGCAATAATGAATAAATATTATAGCTAATATGGGATTTAGTCAATAATCTTGTAATTTGGGATTTTTTATATTTTTATAAAAATCCAAACCGAAAACACCAGCGCCAAGTCTGCCCCATTACAATTACCGCATGACAGAAAACCCAAAGCATTCAGGCTCATCCTTTACGCGCGGGCTAGGCATACTGGCTTTATTTTCGACGACAACGCCTTTGTTGTCCGCTGAAGACATTGCGGCACGTTTAGGCTACACCCGGTCAACGGCATACCGCTACCTGAAGGACTTGGCGGATGCAGGGCTAATCAGCCCGGCCTCTGGTGGCAGCTACAGCCTGGGGCCTCGCATTATTGAATTGGAGCGCATGCTCGCACTGACAGACCCGTTGTATCTTGCGGGCGCATCAGTGCTGCCAGCCCATCGCCGCGAAGACAGCGTGCTGTTGCTGCATAACCTATATCAGGACAAAGTCCTTTGTATTTATAAAGTTGGACCTGACGTTTTGCAGCATAATGGCCAACGGATCACAATACGTCGCGCCCGCGGCATTCCCTTTTCCCTGTTCCAAGGCGCCGCATCATTGGCCATGCTGCCATATCTGTCGCAACATCGCATACGACAGACCTATCTCCGGGACCAGAAACAGATTACCGCGGCCGGTCTGGGCACCGATTGGACCGAGTTTCGTCGGCGCATGGCCGCGATTCGCCGCGCCGGCTTCGCGACAAGCCGTGGACAGATTACGCCACTTGTGATGGGGGTGGCTGTGCCCATACTGCATCCTAATGACCAGCATTTGATAGGCAGCATTACCCGGGCATGCCACGTCGCCGCCATGCCACAAGAGCAAGAAGCCGCTTGCGCCAACGAGTTGCGGCTATTAGGCCAGCAAATTGCGCAAGAGTACGTCAAGGTGGCGGGCTGAAGAACCCGAAATGATATTGCAGGGGATTGAAAAACCGCAACATGCGTTGGCAAGTGGCCCAGGCAGGCGTAATGTTGATCGACGGGCTCAATGACTTCCGAAGACCGACCCGCCTTCCCAACCCCGGCTTTTCCAATGCGCGACGAGCCCTGCCGCAGCTTCACGGCGTGAACAAGTAGCCCGTCCTGTGGCGCGATGAACCGGCCGTGTCAATCGCCAGCACAAACAGGCCACGCAGGGCCCTTGATCACGGCCTTGATGCAATCCCCCCTGAAAGATCCCGTTCAATCCACCAATGCTATATAATGCGAATGCATTTTATTATCGTTATTGATCAGCTGCATTCTTTAGGAAAACCTATCTATGACAGGTGGCGAGTCTACCTTGCATCAGGAAATCCGTACCCTTTACCTCGATCATCATGGCTGGTTATGCAATTTCCTGAGAAAAAAGCTGGGCAACAGCTTTGATGCCGCCGATCTTGCTCATGACACGTTCATGCGCGTGCTGGCGAGCTATCGGCAAGCACCGCCACCGACATTGCGCGAGCCCCGCGCCTACCTGACCACGGTTGCCAAGCGGCTGCTTGTCAATTATTACGAACGTCAATCCCTGGAACGCGCCTATGCCGAGTCCCTGCGCCTGATGCCGGAAACACTGGCGCCATCGGTCGAGGAACGCGCGATCCTGCTGGAAACCCTGCATGAACTGGATGCGCTGCTCGATGCCCTGCCGCCGAAGGCGCGCACTGCGTTTTTGCTTTCACAACTCGAAGGCCTGACTTACGAGGAAATCGCGGCGCAACTTCAAATCAGCACCCGCACGGTGACTCGCTATATGGCGCAAGGATTCAGGCAATGCCTGAGCTTGATGCTGGCGCAGGCAACATGAACGCCTCCGCGGCTAGACAGCCAAACCAGGCGCAACTGGTGGACGAAGCCGTCAGGTGGCTGGTTCTCATGCACTCTGGCCGCTTTAATGACCTCGATGCGCAGCGGTGCGCGCAATGGCGCAGTCAAAGCGCCGAACACCAGCGCGTGTGGGAGAGCGTGGAAAAGCTCACCCTGCAACTTGGATCCGTGCCATCCGAGTTGGGCATGCCCGTATTGAATCGCCCACGGACGCAAAAGCACCGCCGCGCCATGCTCAAGCTGGCCGCCACGGCGGTCGTTGGGCCATGGGCACTCTGGACCGGATACCGC
The DNA here is from genome assembly GCA_040395835.1 of Advenella kashmirensis. Taxonomy (GTDB): domain Bacteria; phylum Pseudomonadota; class Gammaproteobacteria; order Burkholderiales; family Burkholderiaceae_B; genus Advenella; species Advenella kashmirensis_B. The sequence continues at coordinate 90,635 of JBEBPQ010000002.1, read as the reverse complement.
GCGGTACCCTGGCAGGCGCTCGGCGCGGAATATAAAACGGGAGTCGGAGAGCGCCGCGACCTGACACTGGCCGATGGCAGCCAACTCAGTATCAATACGTCCAGCGCGATAGATGTGGCCTTCGATTCCGCACAACGCGTCATCCTGCAGCGCTCCGGTGAAATTCTGGTGCAGACGGCGACCGACGGCAAACCAGGCGGCCGCCCTTTCATCGTCAAGACAGAGCAAGGCAGCATGCAAGCGCTGGGCACCCGGTTCATCGTGCGCGCAGAAGACCAACGCACGAGACTGGCCGTCATGGAGGGCGCGGTCCGGATCCGGCCGACCCGTACGCAGGCAACGCATATCGTGAAAGCCGGGGAACAATTGGAATTCGGTGACCGGGCGTTTGGGCGCACAATGCCCGTACCCCCCGGTGCCGACCAGTGGACGCGTGGCGTGCTATACGCGCAGGAGAGGCGCCTGGCCGATTTCGTCGCCGAGCTGGCTCGATATCGAACCGGGATTCTGCACTGCGAACAAAGCGCGGCGAATATACTCGTTTCCGGCGCCTTCCAATTGAAAGATACCGATCGCATCCTGGAGGCGCTGGAAAAGACGCTTCCGGTGCGCATCGACACCCGAACCCGCTACTGGGTCGTGATCGCGGCCAAGTCGTGACGCCAGATGGCGCCAGGCGCCCTCACCAAAAAAATTTCCGCCATGCTGTCCTGTTTTTACGTCTCGGCTGTCATATCCATAGCAGCTTAACTTATTGACCCCGCGACAGAGATTTTTTCATGGCCGAACCTACCCCGGATTTCCCTTTTTCTCACCCCCTGCCCGCCACCCGGGCCCGGCTGCGGGCCGCGATCATTGGCGCGTTGTGCACCACGGCGCTGTGCACCGGACCGGCCTGGTCCGCCGGCACGGCCGCCATGCAGGCAACCAGCGCCTACCGGATCCCGCCGGGCGAGCTTGCGTCAGCCCTGTTGAGTTTTGCCGGACAAGCGGGCGTCAACCTGAGCATCGACATGACCACGACACGCGGCCTCAAGACCCGTGGATTGTCCGGCCACTATTCCATACCAGACGGATTTGACCATTTGCTGGCGGGCACCGGCTTGCGTGTCGTCAAGGTGGGAGAGGGAAACTATACGCTGGAATCGATGGCCGCAGTCCCCGCGACCGCGACGCCTGCGACCGCTGTCCCGGCAACTTCGGCAGTGACCCAGCTGTCGGCGATCACGGTTACCGCACGCACGCAAAGCGACGTGATGGCGCCGACCCAGCAGATCGCGACGATAGACCGGGAACAAATCGATACCTTGCGCACTGGCTCGGACAGTATCGCCACGGTACTCAGCAAAGTATTGCCCGGCATGGCCGACTCAAGTCACACCATCACGGACTACGGACAAACCCTGCGCGGTCGCAATATGCTGATTCTGGTTGACGGCATTCCATTGAACACCAATCGCGACTCCTCGCGCAATCTCGCCAATATCAACCCTGCCGACATTGAGCAGATCGAAGTACTGCGCGGCAGCAGCGCTATATACGGCAGCGGCGCGGCCGGCGGCATCGTATCGGTGCGGACCCGGCAGTACAACGGTGAACCTCGCGCCGAAACCACCGTATCCGCAACAACGCCGTTATCGCGCCTGCGCGCGGCGGGCCTCGGCGGCGAGGTTCAGCATTATTTTTCCGGCGGCAACGACAAATTCGATTACTCGCTCAGCCTGGGCGCGCGACATGTAGGCGGCTCCTATGACGCGCGGGGCGCCCGGCTGGCGCCGGAACCGAGCCAGGGCGACATGTTCGACTCGAATATCTACAACATTTCCGGAAAACTCGGCTTTCGCATCGACGAGAACCAGCGCTTGCAATTATCGGTGAGCCACTATGACGCAAAGCAGAACACCGATTATGCGTCGGATCCGTCCGTCGCCCGCCTACCACCCGGCACAGCCGCCGCGCGCAGTATCCGCGGCCTGGAGCTCGATGAGCAGAATCGCGTCAAAAACACGCTGATCTCCCTGGATTATCAAAACCGCGACATCGCCGGCAGCACACTGGCCGCGCAACTCTACTATCGCGATTTTTTCACCCGTTTTGCGCCTTTCGATGCGCGCGCGGTATCGGTCCGCGGCGGCAACGTGGACCAGGTCATGCAGAACTCAACCATGTTCGGTGGCCGCCTGACCATTAAAACACCCTTGACGGCGGACAAGAACACGCAGTTGATGTGGGGGGTCGACTTCAACCAGGAACGCAGCGATATGCCGCTGGATGTCTTTGATCCGCGCGAATACGACGCCAGCGCCGGGTTGCATTTCCGCAAGATCGATACCCTGACCTACATGCCCCCGATCACTACCCGCAGTCTTGGTGCCTTTGCCCAGTTGGAGCATCGCTTCAACGAGCATTGGTCTGTCCAGGGCGGGGCGCGCTATGACCGCGCAAGCGTGCATTTCGACGACTTCACGCCCTTGTCGCAGTCGCGCATGAACAATCCGGGGCGCGTTGCCGGCGGCACCCTCAATTACGGCTCGTGGAGCTATAACGCCGGTCTCGTTTATACGCCGATAAAAGGGCAGGAAATCTACGCCTCATTCAGCCAGGGCTTCGAGTTGCCCGACGTCGGCATACAGGTGCGGAACGCGACGCCGGCTTTCAACTTTGACGCGTCCAATCTGAAACCGGTGAAGACGGATACGATTGAATTGGGCTGGCGCGGCAAATTTTCCAATGTGGCGGCCAACCTGGCCGTATTCCAATCCAAGTCGGACCTGGGCGCGCTGCAAAGCTTCAACAACGGCTTGACCTTGCTGAGGACCAAGGAGCGTATTTACGGCATCGAAGGCGGCTTGGACTACTATAGCGACAACGATCAGTGGGCCATGGGCGCGACATTCACATGGATGAAGGGCGAAGAAAAACCCGAGGGGAGCGACAGCTATCAGCATATGACCGGATACCGTATTCCGCCCTTGAAGCTGACTGCCTACGTGGAATACACGCCATCTCCGAAATGGACACATCGCATACAGGCGACCCATTTCGCCTCGAAGGATTACCGGCTGGATGAAAAAAGCAGCTTCGGGCGTTGGGAGACCTCGGGTTACACGACAGTGGATCTGATCAGCCGCTGGACCATAGACGATAAAAACAAAGTCACGTTCGGCATACAAAACCTGCTGAACCGCCACTATTATCCGCTCTATAGCCAATTGATGAGAAATAGCAACAATACCAGCCGGCTGCCCGCTGCCGGCGCCGTTCTGAATGTCAGCTATACGCACCGCTGGTAGACGCCTGATTTCGTCTGAGCCCGTGCATACGGTGCGACACCGGCGCTTGGCGGCGAGGGCAATGCGGCTACTGGCAGCACTGCCCGTCGCGCTCGCCACCGGATGGCCAGGCGGCATTGCCCTGGCCGACACACCACCGGCCGTTTCCCATGCGCTGGGGCAGACCCCTGTACCGGCGACGCCCAAACGCGTGGTGACGCTATTTCAGGGCGCCACCGATATCACGCTCGCGCTCGGCGTAACGCCTGTCGCCACGGTGGAATCCTGGGTGGAAAAACCTATCTATCAGTATTTGCGCAAAGCACTGGACAAGGTATCGGTAATAGGGCTGGAAACCCAGCCCAGCCTGGAGGACATTGCCAGATTGAAGCCTGATCTGATCATCGCGTCGAAGTTCCGCAATGAACGAATCTACGACTTGCTCTCCTATATCGCGCCCACCGTGGCGGCCAAAGACATATTCTCATTCAGGGAAAATACCCGGCTGATCGGCGCCGCCCTGGGCAGGCAGGAAATGGCTGCCGCGCTGCTGGCACGTTTTGATCGTCGCATCGCGAAAACCAGAATGCGCCTGCGCGACAGATTCAAGACGGCTTGGCCAGCATCTGCAGCCATTCTGGATTTCCGTAGCGATCATGTCCGTATCTATCTTGCTGACAGCTTTGCGGGTTCGATCTTATCCGAGCTGGGGTTCAGGCCGCCTCCAAAACTGGCGCGCACCGGCTGGTCGCTGATGAAATTGACGAACAAGGAAAGTATGCCAGCCATTGATGCCGATGTTTTTTTTGTCATGCTCAGGGCCGACAATGCCGCCGCGCGCCAGAACTACGAAGACTGGTCGGGTCATCTGCTTTGGAAACAACTGGCGGCAGTGAAAAATGATCAGGTGTACAAGGTGGACCCCGTTTCCTGGAGCCTGGCCGGGGGTATGCTGAGCGCCAATCTCATGCTGGACCAATTGGAGCGGGAATGCTTGCTCCAGCCGGAAGAAAATTGATGGCGCATACGGGCACCGCAATAATCAGGCCGGGGCTGATATTGGTTTTGGGACTCATCTCATTGCTCCTCATGACGGCGCTGAGCTTGGCCGTCGACAAGACCTATATCCCCCTTGGCACAGTCATGGATGCGTTAACGCAACCGGATATGTCCGATATTGATCATATTCTGGTCAATACCACGCGCCTTGCCAGGACCGCGGTGGCGCTTGCCGTCGGCGCTAGCCTCGCCGTTGCAGGAGGCCTGATGCAGGCGTTGGCGCGAAACCCGGTGGCTTCCCCGGGTTTGTTCGGTATCAATGCCGGCGCCGTCTTCTTCATCGTATTGCTGACGCCCGCATCCGGGCCCGAGTCGATCACGCACGTGATGCAACTGGCGTTTTTCGGCGCAGCTGTCGCGGGCGGACTGGTGTCCTCCCTGGGAATGATGAACAGCCGCAATTTCAGCCAGCTCAGGCTGGTACTTGCTGGTATTGCCGTAACCGCGCTGCTGTCCTCCTTCACCCAGGCGTTGCTAATTGTGAATCAGGACGGCCTGGACAACATCCTGTTCTGGATCGCCGGCTCTGTCGCAGGCCGGGGACTGGATGCCGTGCTGCATGTCTGCCCCTACTTGACGGCTGCCTTTGTGGCAAGCATGCTGCTGGCCCGGCATATCAACATTCTGGTTACCGGCGATAGTGTCGCCCGGGGGCTGGGGCAAAACACGCCTGTCATCCGAGCGCTGCTTGGCATTATCGTCATCGTCCTTGCCGGCGTGGCGGTTGCGCTGGCGGGCAATATCGCATTCATCGGCCTAATTGCCCCCCATTTCGCGCGCAGTCTGCTACCCAACGACTTTCGCTGGCTATTGCCGGGATATGCCATCTTCGGCGCCCTGCTCTTGCTGACATCAGATATGCTGGCCCGCACGCTTCTGAACCCCCAGGAGATACCGCTGGGCGTGGTAACGGCATTCGTGGGGGCGCCTTTTTTCGTTTATCTGGCGAGAAGGGGGATGCGCAATGGATAGGTGGATCCTTGTACGTTCACGCGGGTATTCTCGCCAATTTCATTTGAAATCGCTGGTCGTCATTGCAATATTGCTCCTTGTCGCGGCGCTGGTCGCGTGGCTTTCATTGTCCTTAGGGAAATACAATCTGTCTGCGTCAGAATTGCTTCAAGCGCTGGACAGCCGCCAAATTGCGGGGGATGCGTTTATCGTACAGATTCTGCGCATGCCGAGGCTGCTGATGGCCTTCATGGTGGGCGGCGCCTTGGCTGTGGCGGGCCTCCTGCTGCAGACAATCGTGCGCAACCCGCTTGCCTCGCCCGATGTCATGGGGGTCACCGGCGGCGCATCGGCGGCGGCCGTCTGGTTCATGACCGTGGCAGCAACATCAGTCAGTGCGCTCTGGCTGCCGCTGGCCGCAATGAGCGGCGGCCTCGCCGGCGGCGGGCTGGTTTATTTGCTGTCCAGGAAAAACGGCCTGTCCTCGACTCGCCTGATTCTGATAGGCATCGGCATCGCGGCGATCATGACCGCCTGTACCACCCTGCTATTGGTATTCAGTCCGCTGTCGTCGGCGATGAGCGCCTACGTATGGTTAACCGGCAGCGTTTATGGGGCGCGCTGGCACGAAGTCGGATATCTTGCCTTGTGGCTGCTGCCCGCAATGCTTGCGCTTTTATGGGTGGCGCGTTCCCTGCAAGTCAGTGAGCTGGGCGAGCCCCTGAGTACCGGCCTGGGTGTCGCCGTGGAACGCATGCGCCTAATCCTGCTCCTGCTCAGCGTATATCTTGCGGGAGCGGCCATTGCCTACGCCGGCGCATTAGGCTTCGTCGGCCTCATATCGCCGCATCTGGCACGCAGGCTCGCCGACAGGTCTGGCCCTGAACGCGTTATCGTGACAGCGCTCGTGGGCAGCATCCTGGTCATGTCGGCCGATCTGATCGGTCGCGTCGCATTCCTGCCCCTTGATTTGCCCGCCGGCGTTTTCGTGTCAGCCGTTGGCGCGCCCTACTTTCTTTATTTGCTGCTGCGTGCACGCATATCATAAAAAGCGAAGTCTCTTGAAGAATACCCGGAATGAATCCTCTCTATAGCCAAAGCCTGACGCTAAAGTATGAAACGAAAGTCGTCATCGACCAACTGACCGTCGGTATTCCCGAATCCAGGATTACGGTGCTTGTGGGTGGCAACGGCTGCGGGAAAAGCACCTTGCTCAAATCATTCGCGCGCTTGCTCAAGCCCGCGCGGGGCACAGTCCTGTTGAACGGCAAGGAAATACATCGGCTGCCCACGGCCTCGGTGGCGCGCGAGCTTGCTATCTTGCCGCAAGGACCCGTAGCGCCGGAAGGATTGAGCGTCTACCAGTTGGTCCGCCTGGGGCGGTATCCTCATCAAAGCTGGCTGCAACAGTGGTCCCGGGAGGACGAAGCCGTCGTCGCCACGGCACTGCAGCAGACCGAATTGACCGACATCAAAGACCGGCCGGTCGATTCGCTCTCGGGAGGACAACGCCAACGCGCGTGGATCGCCATGACGCTGGCACAGAATACAAATATCTTGTTGCTCGACGAACCAACCACCTATCTTGATCTGGCGCATCAGATCGAAGTGCTGGACTTGTTGTTTGAGCTTAACGCGAAAAAGAAGAAAACCATCGTCATGGTGCTGCATGATCTGAACCTCGCCTGCCGATATGCCCACAACATCATTGCCATTGCCCGGCAAAAAATATACGCGCAAGGTTCGCCGAACGAGGTATTGAGCGAAACCATGGTCAGGGACGTCTTTCATTTGGAAAGCAGGATCATTACCGACCCCCTATATGGCACGCCCTTGTGCATTCCCATAAGCAAAGGCATCCAAGCCGCACGTTAGCGTGGCCGGCATGCTCGCGCCATGCAATCGACAATGCGCGCCACGGCCGCGCCGACCTATGCCGCCAGCCCATTTCCCTTGGACGACCGGATAGCCTGTCCGCGCCACATGGCATAATCCGGCGGCACAGTACTGTCATGCGCATCCGGCAACGTTTCCGGATATTCCACCAGCGCGTGCAAGCCGCGGCTTTCCTGACGCTGGTTTGCGCAAGCCGCGATCAGCCAGGCGCAATCGAGTTGGTTGCGCAGGGCAAGTAACGCAGGCGTCTCCGGATTCGCCGCCACGGGTGCAAGCTGGCGACGCCAGGAGCGTAATCCGGCCAGAGCCTCGTGGATCGCCGGCGCGGATCGCAAAATGCCCAGATGCCTTCCCATCAGCCGCCTGATATCCTCCAATGTCGGCAGCGGTGCGCGCGCCACCGGTTCGACCCTCTCGACGGACTTCGATCCGTTCATGCCGGCAATGGCGCCGTGCGTCGGCACCGTGCGCCGGAAGTCGCGAATCTCCCGCGCGCAGTTCCTACCCACCACCACGCACTCCAGCAGGGAATTGCTGGCCAAGCGATTGGCGCCATGCAATCCCGTATCGGCCACTTCGCCAACCGCGTACAAGCCGGCCACATCGGTACGTCCACCAAGGTCGGTCTTCACGCCCCCGCAGGCATAATGCGCGGCCGGTGCGACCGGGATGGGTGCGCGCGTCATATCCAGCCCATGCTCCTGACAGGTCTGACGGATCATGGGAAAATGCGTTTCGATAAAGTCCGCGCCGCGGTGCGAAATATCCAGCCAAACCGGCAGTCCATTCTGCTTGTGCATCTCGGCATGGATCGCCCGGGCCACGATATCGCGCGGCGCCAGTTCCGCGCGCGCGTCATAGTCGGGCATGAAACGATGCCCGGCCTGGTTCAGCAGCAGCCCGCCTTCGCCACGCACCGCCTCGGAAATCAAAAACGACGGCGCATTCGGCAAGCACAGCGCCGTCGGGTGAAACTGGATGAATTCCAGATTGGAAATCCGGCAACCGGCGCGCCAGGCAATGGCGACACCGTCCCCTGTCGCCCCCGTGGGATTGGTGGTGCAGGGAAACAGTTGTCCCAGCCCCCCGGTAGCCAGCACCGTGCTGCCCGCCAGAAACACGTGTGCCTGGCCGGATTTTGCATCGATGGCCCACATGCCCTGGCAAACCGGCCTGCCGTCGGCATCTTGCGCAAGCAGCGCATCCACGCAAAGCACATGCTCATGGATTGCCACATTGGGCCTGGCGCGCAATTGCGCTTGCAACACCGAGGTTATCGCATGCCCGGTCTTGTCCGCGGCATGGACAATGCGGCGATGACTATGCCCGCCTTCGCGTGTCAGGTGCAGCTGCGCCGCCTCGGTCATGGTGAAATCGATGGGGTAGCGACGCAACCAGTCAATGGCCTGCGGCGCGGCCTGGATAATATGCGCGACCGCCGTCGCATCGCATAATCCCGCCCCCGCGATCAAAGTATCTCGAATGTGTTTATCTGTATGATCACCGGGATCCATGACCGCGGCAATGCCGCCTTGCGCTTTGTTACTGGCGGCGACGTCAAGCGTCGATTTGCCCAGGACAACAATCCGCCACTGCGCAGGCAGGTTTAATGCCACCGCCAGTCCAGCCAGGCCGCCGCCCACAATCAACACATCGCATTCCCCTTCCATCGTACGCATCAGGCTGCTCCCACCCGGGCAAACAATCGCATGTCGCTAGCCAGATCGCCGCTGGCCCTGACCTGCTGCTTATAGGCTGCGGCAAAATCCAGCATGCGCGCTATCGGCTTGTAGGCAAGCACGGCCATTTGCGGATCCAGGGTAATTTCTCCCGCGCCGCGCTCCAGACAATCGACCACTCCCGCCAGGCCGTTCATGGCCATCCATGGGCAGAAAGCGCAGCTCTTGCAGGTGGCGCTTTCGCCGGCCGTCGGTGCCGCAATGAATATTTTGCCCGGTGCCAGCTTCTGCATTTCATGCAAAATGCCCTGGTCGGTAGCCACAATGTATGTCTTTGCCGATGATTCGATTGCCGCCTGGATCAGGCGGCTGGTGGATCCCACGACATCGGCCTGCTCGACGACCGCCGCCGGCGATTCGGGATGTACCAGCACGCAGGCTTCGGGATGGGCTTTTTTTAGATCCGCCAGTTCGGCGGCCTTGAATTCGTTGTGTACCAGGCAAGAGCCCTGCCATATCAGCATATCGGCGCCTGTCTGCTGCTGGATATAGTGGCCCAGGTGGCGATCCGGCCCCCAAAGGATTTTTTCGCCTCGCTGGTGCAGATAGGTCGCGATCTCCAGCGCGATCGAGGATGTGACAACCCAGTCGGCCCGCGCTTTTACCTGGGCGCTGGTGTTGGCATACACCACGACGGTGCGGTCGGGATGGGCATCGCAGAATGCCGCGAAAGCATCGGGCGGGCAGCCCAGATCAAGCGAGCAATTGGCCTGCAGATCGGGCATCAGCACGCGCTTTTCCGGGCTCAGGATCTTCGCCGTCTCGCCCATGAACTTGACGCCCGCCACAATCAGCGTGGAGGCGGGGTGATCGCGCCCGAACCGGGCCATTTCCAGGGAGTCGCCCACGCAGCCCCCCGAGGCCAGCGCCAGGTCCTGCAACTGCGCATCCACATAGTAATGCGCCACCAGCACCGCCTGGTGCTTTTCCAGATCGTCCATGATGCGCTGCCGATAGGCTTGCGCCTGCTCGCGGTCCAAGGGCTCGGGCACCCTGGCCCATGCATCCCTGACCTGGCAAGCCGAACCGCTGTCCTGACGGAATGGCTCGGAAACCGGATAATCAATTTCGAAGGCCTGTTGCCCGGCCGGGGCGGTCTCTGTCATCGCTTTGATCCCTGGGTTTGTTTGTTATATTATGCTCACATTGAGTATAAATTGTAAAGTTTTTTTATTTCAGGCAGACAAACCCTGTAGCGCAAATGCCGATACCCCCGCTTCTGATAAAATCGCAGGCATTGTCGAGGGATTATTGCAAGCATGAATTCAGATACTTCCGTGTCGGGCGCCGGCGAAGGCGCCACCGAGGTCGTAGCGGTATTGATCGCCATGACCGATCTGAATGCAAGGGTGCTGACAGTGGAAAGCGGCACCACACTGCCTTACGGGCCGCTTTCTCCCGTGCATAGCTCGCTGCAGGCCGGCGTGCGGCAATGGGTCCGCAACCAGACCCGGCAGCCCATGGGATACGTGGAACAGTTGTACACCTTTGTGGATACGCTGCGTACCCGCGCTTCCGGGCATCCGGTGCTCTATGTCGGCTATCTTGGGTTGGTCAAGGAAGCGGAAGACAGCCTGCTGGAGGCCAGCGCCAGTTGGCAGGACTGGTATCGTTATTTCCCGTGGGAGGATCACCGCACAGGCAAGCCGGACTGGATCGCCCGCCTGTTCTATCCGCACCTGAAAAAATGGGTCGCCTTCGCCGAAGACGAATCGGTCCGCCATAACCGCCAGCGACGGGTGGACATGTGCTGGGGGCAGGGACAATACCCCTGGATCGAAGACAACACGCTGTTTCGCTACGAACTGTTGTACGAGGTCGGGCTGATCCCGGAATCTCCCTTGTTCGACGGGTCTATCTCCGAAAACTATACCGGCCGGGCCATGCAGCACAATCACCGCCGTGTGCTGGCCATGGCCATGTCCAGGCTACGCGCGAAAATCAAGTACAGGCCGGTGATTTTCGAGCTGATGCCGGCCGGGTTCACCCTGCTGCAATTACAGAAAAGCATAGAAAGCCTGGCCGGCGTGGAATTGCACAAGCAGAACTTCCGCCGCCTCATGCAGCACCAGGAACTGCTGGAACCCACAGGCCAGAGCGTGGTCCAGGAGCGCGGCCGCCCGGCGCAGCTCTACCGGTTCAAGGACACGGTGTTGCTGGAAAGCCTGCTATCGGGCAGTAAACTGCCGCTGAGCAAATAATTTATCGATCAATGTTGCCGACCCTGTTACCCTGTTATATACTCAAAATGAGTATATAACAGATCGATTTCCATTTGATCGTGCCTCTGCCAACCCCAAGCCGGTTCACGCCATTATTCCGGTGTTTTTCAGGATTTTCCATGACCCCCGCCGCCTACGCTTTGCCCGACGTTGTTCTTTTACCTTTCGTACAAGCGGCGCTGGCCGAAGACATGGGACGCAAGGGCGATATCACGTCGCAAGCGACCATTCCCGCAGACAAACAGGGAAAGCTGCATATCGTATCCCGCCGTCCCGGCGTCCTCGCAGGCATGGCTCTGGCCCGGCTGGCTTTTGAGCAGATCGACCCTACCCTGACGCTGGACATCGGCCACCAAGATGGCGATCGCATCCAGCCCGGGCAGATCCTGGCGACGGTCTCCGGCAATATCCGCGCCATGCTCGCCGCGGAACGCACCGCCCTGAATTTCCTCACGCACCTGAGCGGCATCGCCACGCAAACCGCTGACATCGTCGATCTGGTCGACCATACCGGCGCGCGCATCACCTGCACGCGCAAGACCCTGCCCGGCCTGCGTGTCCTGCAGAAATACGCGGTTCGCGTCGGTGGCGGCTGGAATCACCGGATGGCGCTGGACGACGCCATGCTGATCAAGGACAACCACGTTGCGCTGGCCGGCAGCCTGCGCCAGGCCATTATCCGGGCGCGCGCGCATGCGGGACATCTCACGCCCATTGAACTGGAGGTCGATACCCTGGAGCAACTGGCGATTGCGCTGGAAGAAGGTATCAAGCTGGTTTTGCTGGACAATATGGACTGCGATACCTTGCGTCAAGCCGTGGCAATGTGCCGGGGCAAGGCGCAGACGGAAGCCTCCGGCGGCATTACGCCAGACACTGTCAAGGCCGTCGCCGAAACTGGCGTGGACTATATCGCCATTGGTTACCTGACCCACAGCGCCAAGGCGCTGGATATCGGGCTGGATTTCCAGGCCTAGGCGGGGCGTTCGGCATCACGCAGTGTCCTCTCCTGGCCAAAGCGCAAGCCGCCCGTCTTTCCCGATTGCGCCTGCAGCGGTGCATTGCGCAACGCTGGCGCACCAACGCTACATTTCCCGGGTGGCATCCAGCAACAACAGGAACCTGCCGCTGGGGTGCACGGTGACGCTGATCTGGACCACTTCATTGCTCATATCGACATAACGCCTTGTCACCTTCAACGCCGGGGCGGGCGATGATGTATGCAATACATCGACCAGGTTTCCGGGAACCAGGATGGAATCAATTTCCTGGTGAATGGTCTTGACCGACACATTGAATTCCTCTTCCAGGATGGTGCTGACCAGGATATCCGGCCTTGCCTGGATACTCGCCTGCAGTTTCCCGTAATCCAGATCCGGCGATACGACATAGATATCGGTCCAGCCGATCGGCAATTTTTCTCCGACGCTGGCAAAGCGCATGGTCGAGACCTTGAGCACGCGCAGGCCCGGCTGCAGCCCGAATTGCGCAGCCAGTTCCCGATCGACCACCATCAAATCAATGGACTGGATTTCCTTTTTATTCTCATTGCTAAATTGCACAAGGTCATTGAGTGAATTGAGCCGGTGCAAATAGGTATTCTGCACAAGCCGGGACTCGACCCGGGTACCTAACTTCTTGGTCCGGCTGACCAGGCCCTGCCGCGCCAGCTCTCCAATGGCCGAACGGATCGTCTGGCGACTGGCCTGAAAGATGGCGCACAGCTCGAATTCTGTTGGCAGCACGCTGCCGACCTCGTACTTCCCCGCAACGATGCCATCTTTCAAGGTTTGCGCAATTTCATTGTATTTGGTCATTTTTCTCATGCGGGAAATTATACGGTTATTTACCCGGTCAAGGGTTATTACCAATGCCAATTATGTACGCACATAATATATTATAAATAATATGTCCGTACATAATAAAAGTGATTATCATGCTTATCTCTTCCGCCAGTACCGTTTTTGATTCCCTGCTGTTCAGGGACGCATATGGCACCCCCGCGATGCGCGATATCTTCTCGGATGCAGGCACGATCAAGAAGTATATCGAGGTTGAAATCGCCCTGGCCAGGGCGCAATCCGGCTTGCGCGTTATTCCCGCCTCGGCGGCGGCGGACATCGCCGGCCGGATTGATTTCGATCGGCTTGACTTCGATCGTCTCAAGCGCGACACCGACAACGTGGGCTACCCCATTCTGCCTCTGGTCACACAGCTCGTTGAGCAATGCGGCCATGCCGGCAAATACCTGCACTGGGGCGCGACCACCCAGGACATCATGGATACAGCCACCATCCTGCAGGTCAAGGAGGCGCTGGCGATCCTTGAAACCGAAATACAAGACCTGCGCGCGATCCTGGCCAATCTGGCCAAGCGCCACAAGCACACCCCCATGGCCGGACGCACCCATCTGCAGCAGGCGTTGCCAATTACCTTTGGCTACAAATGCGCGATCTGGCTCGCCATGTTCGACCGCCACGCGCAGCGATTGCGCGAACTCAGGCCACGCGTCGAAGTCGGCGAACTGGCCGGCGCGGCCGGCACCCTGGCTTCCATGGGCGAGTCCGGCCTGGCAGTTCAGGAAGCGATGATGCAAGAACTCGGTCTAGCCGTTCCCGTCATCACCTGGCACGTGGCGCGAGATCATCTGGCAGAAACTATCAATTTCCTGGCGCTGGTCACCGGCTCGCTGGGCAAGATCGCCCTGGATATCATGTTGATGGCGTCGACGGAATACGCCGAAGTCTACGAACCCTTCGTAAAAGGACGCGGCGCCAGCAGCACCATGCCGCAAAAAAGGAATCCAATTTCAAGCGAAATCATCCTCGCATGCGCGAAGGGCGTGCGGCAACAAGCCGGCCTCATGCTGGATGCCATGATCCAGGATTTCGAGCGCGCCACTGGTCCCTGGCATGCGGAGTGGATCGCCATTCCGGAGAGTTTCCTGATGACCGCCAGCGCCCTGCACCAGGCACGCTTCGCGCTGGGCGGCCTGGAGGTCGACGAAGCGCAAATGAAAAAAAACCTGGACATTTCGCGCGGCCTGATCGTGGCCGAATCGGTCATGATGGCACTGGCCCCTCGGATCGGCAAGCATCAGGCACACGAAGTTGTGTACGACGCATGCCGCAAAGTCAATACCGGCGCGCAGACCCTTGCGGACGTCCTGCTTGAGACACCCGAAGTCACTCGGCATTTATCCGAGACCAGCATTCGCAAGCTGACCGACCCCGCCAATTACTTGGGCCAGGCGCCCGATCTGGTCGACCGCGTCCTGAACGCTTCGGCACGCCCCTGACCCCGCATACCGGAGATCTACATGAAACCCAAATACTTGATCCTCTCTATCCTGTTCGGCGTGGCCGGACTTCAGACCGCCGCAGCCAATGCCTATCCCGACAGGCCGGTGACCTGGATTGTTCCCTTTGCCGCCGGCGGACCCACCGACGGCATGGCCCGGATGGTGGCAGCGGAAGTCTCCAAGCAACTGAAACAGCCTATCGTGATCGAAAACGTCGGTGGCGCCGGCGGATTGATCGGCGCCGCCAAGGCGGCCAAGGCCAAGCCCGATGGCTATACATTCCTGGTCGGCCATTTCGGCTACATGGCGGCCGCCCCCTCGCTTTACAAGAAACTCAATTACGATCCCGTCGGCGACTTCCAAGCGGTCTTCCGCTTCCCGGACACGCCATTGGTCCTGCTCACGGGCACGCAGTCAAAATATCGGACAGTGCAGGAATTGATCGATTTCGCCAAGGCCAACCCGGGCGTGATCAACTTCGGCAACGCCGGCGTCGGCTCCAGTTCACATCTGATGGCGGAGCTGTTCGCCGCCAGGACAAAAATCAAGATCATGCAAGTGTCATACAAAGGCGCCGGCCCCGCGCTGAACGATGTGATGGGAGGCCAGGTGGACGCCATGTTCGATCAGACCAATACCGCGCTGCCCCAGACCAAGGGCGACAAGGTCCAGGCGCTGGCCCTGACCTCTGTCAGTCCCATGCCGCAATTTCCCGGCGTTTCCACCCTGTCCGGCATCGTACCCGGCCTGGACGCCTCCACCTGGTATGGCATCTATGCCCCGAAGGGCACGCCCGCGGAAGTGATCGACACCACATATAAAGCGTATCACGCCGCGATGCAGAACAAGGCATTCACCGATAAAATGGAACAACAGGGGATCCAGTTGCTGCCCGCAAAAAGCTACGCGCCAGATGCTTTCCAGGCGTTTACCAAGGATGAAATAAAAAAATGGGCAGATGTCATCAAGGAAGCGGGCATCCAGCCCCAGTAGAGCAATGACGAAGATCCTCCTGGACGACCTCGAAAAAAGCATCGCGCAGGCGCTGCAATATGTCAGCCATCATCACCCGCCCGATTATGTGCGCGCGCTGAAACAGGCCTACCTGGCTGAAACCAACTCGTACGCCAGAAACGCCATGCTGCAAATCCTGGTCAACAGCAAACTGAGCGCGGCGGCCCGGCGACCGTTGTGCCAAGATACAGGCGTTGCCCATATTTTCCTGGACATAGGCATGCAAGTGCGTTTCGAATCGGCCGAAAGCCCGATGCCTTCGCTGCAGGAAATCGCCGACCGCGCCGTGGCCGCTGCCTATACGCTGGCGAGCAATCCCTTGCGCGCGACCATGGTTGGGGAACCGCTGGGGTCGCGCAAAAACACGGGCAACAACGCACCGGCCGTGCTGCATATACGGATGTGCCGCGGCAACAGGTTGCAAGTCACGGTCAGCGCCAAAGGCGGCGGTGGCGACGTCAAGGCGCGCTTTGCCATGCTCAATCCGAATGAATCGATCGAGGACTGGGTGCTGGCGCAACTGCCACGACTGGGCGCGGGCTGGTGCCCCCCGGGCACATTGGGCATCGGTATTGGAGGTAGCCCGGAACAGGCTATGCTGCTGGCCAAGGAAGCGCTGCACGAACCGATTGATATTCATCTTCTCGCGGAAAAAAAACCGCTTGACGACTATGATCGCCTGAGACAGTCTTTGCACGACAGAATCAACAACGAACTGGATATCGGCGCGCAGGGACTGGGCGGCAAAGCCACAGTGCTTGATGTCAAGATCCGGCACGCGCCCTGTCACGCCGCCATGCTGCCAGTCGCGCTGGTTCCCAATTGCGCCGCCACCCGTTACCTGACGTTTGCAATGGACGGCCAGGGAGTCGCCGACATGCCCGCCGCAGACGACGCATTGTGGGAGGATATCCCCGATCGTGTGCCGACAGGCGACGCCTTGCGGGTAGACCTGGACCGATTGGACATCGATCAGGTGCGCCGCTGGCGCGCCGGCGATCTGCTGTTGCTTTCCGGCAAGTTGCTCACCGGCCGCGATGCCGCCCACAAGCGCATTGCCGATCTGCTGGCTGCAGGTCGCCCCCTGCCCGTCGCGTTCCAGAACCGTGCCATCTATTATGTCGGTCCTGTCGATGCCGTCGGCGACGAGGTGGTCGGTCCCGCCGGCCCGACCACCTCCAATCGCATGGACAAATATCTGGGCGATTTCATCGAAAAAACTGGATTGCTGGTATCGGTAGGCAAGGCCGAACGCAGCCGGCAAGCCATCGAAACCATCAAACGTACCGGCACGGCCTACCTGACGGCAGTCGGCGGCGCGGCGTATCTGCTGTCCAAGTCCATCGAATCGGCGAAGGTGCTGGCATTCGAAGATCTGGGCATGGAAGCCATTTACGAGTTCGAGGTCCGAGATTTTCCCGTCATTGTCGCAATCGACAGCACGGGCGGCTATATCCACAAGGGCGTGGTACCGATCGTGGCCGCGATTCAATCCCATTGACGCGACGCAAGCGCAGCGCGATGGCAGACAGTCGGATATACTGCCTGCATAATAGCAATTGCAATAACAGCGATTCACTGCGGAGAAGACCCATGAAGTGCCTTTGCCATACCCTGCTGCTGGCCAGCATTCTGGGGCTGGCTGCGCCCAGCCATGCCCAATCGCCAAGCCCCGGAAAGCCCCAGGCAGCTGGCATTTCCGGCGATGTCATACGTATCGGCTTCGTGACCGACCTCTCGGGCTTTACCGCCGATGTGGATGGTCCCGGCGGCGTCCAGGCCATCAGGCTCGCCATCGAAGACGCAGGCGGCCAGATCGCTGGCAAGAAAATCGAATTGCTGACCATCGACCACCAGCACAGGTCCGATATCGCCGCGGCGGCGGTGAGCAAATGGATCGATCAGGACAATGTCGATGTCATCATCGGCGGCACCAACTCGTCGGCCAATCTGGCCATTGCGCATATCATTGCCGCCAAGAAAGTGCCTTTCTTCGCCATTGGCGCTGGTACCGACGCGTTGACCAACAAAGACTGCACACCCTACACCGTGCACTATGCCTATAATTCGATCGCGCTGGCGCGCGGCACTGCGCAGGCCGTGGTGCAGCACGGCGGCAAGACCTGGTTCTTCCTGACCTCCGATTACGCGTTCGGCAAGGACCTGGAAAAAGAATCGGTGAACGTCATCAAGGCCAGTGGTGGCAAGGTGCTGGGCTCCGTATACACGCCGTTGAATACGCCGGACTATTCGTCATTCGTCATGCAGGCGCAGGGATCGCCGGCCACCGTGCTGGGGCTGGCGAACGCGGGCGGCGATTTCATCAACGCGGTCAAATCGGCGGCGGAATTCGGCGTCAATGCCTCGAAGAAAATCGTCGGCCTGCTGGTTTTCATCAGCGACATCCACGGCATCGGACTCAAGGACACGCAAGGGATGTACCTGACCACGCCCTGGTACTGGGACCAGAATGAAGCCACGCGCGCCTGGAGCCAGCGTTTCGAGGCTGTCGCCAAACGCAAGCCCACCATGCTGCAGGCTGCCGACTACGGTGCGGTATCGTTCTATCTGAAGGCGGTCGGCGCCACCGGATCGGACGATCCCGACACCATCATGCATTGGGTCAAATCGCAAAAAGCGATCAATGATCTGTTCATCCGCAACGGGCATGTCCGCAGAGATGGACTGATGGTGCACGACATGATGTTGATGCAGGTAAAAACCCCCGAGGAATCAAGCGGCGCCTGGGACTACTATAAGAAAATCGCCGACATTCCGGGCGCCCGGGCATTCCAGACCGAAGCCGAATCCACCTGCCAATTGCCATGACGCTCGCCGATCCGCATTTCGAACACTTCGCCACCGCCACCCCGCCGCTTGCCGATACGGCGTTCATTTTCATCCCGGGTTCGTTGTGTCCACCCGCCATCATCGGCCCCGCGGCCCGTTCCCTGCCGCTACCGACTTGGGGCGTGCATTGGATGCAATATCGGCAATACGCGCGCCTCGCGGATATCGCGCAACATATCTACCAGGTGCTGTCCGCCTCCGGCAAGCGCATTATTCTGGCGGGACATTCGACCGGGGCCGTCATTGCCGCACTGGTCGCACTGCAGGACACTACGCAGGAGCGTCGCATACTGCGCGGACTGACGCTGGCGCATAGCGGACCCAATACGCTGCTGCAGACCGATATCCTGTCGATTATCGACAATATGGGGAAGCAATGGGGGCCTGATTTTTTCAGGATATTTGTCGATCGCTGCGTTTTTCGCACCGACGGCATCGATCCGGACATGCTGTCGACCATGCGGATCTATCCGGAACAGCTGGATGCCGCCTTTGCCATTGCCATGCTGAAAGACCAGGCACGCCTGGACTTGGCGCCGCGGTTGCCTTTGCTGGCCGGCACGCCCACCCGGATCATCGCGGGCGAACATGACCGGGCCCGGCCCCTTGACGACGTCAGGCAATTGCACCATCTGATTCCCGGCTCGGTCTTTCAGGTCTTGCCTACGGGGCATACTTCAATGATCGAAATGCCGCAAGCGTTTTCGGACATTATTCGCAGCCTTCTCCCCGCCACTCCCTGACGCAAAGCGATGCCACAACCGGCATCGCGGTGCCCGGGGGCCGCACCAAAGCGCGTGCTAGGTTCGCTACCTTATCGCGTCACGCGGCACGCCTCCAATGCCGTGGGTTCCCCCGGCGCCTCGCGTGACGGACGTGGCTGCCTGAGCAGGACAAGTGCAACCGCGGCCGCGGCAATGGTGATCCACGCCAAGGTTTGCAACGTCGCGGAAAAAGCCTCGGCGTACAGCTGCGCCAGCGTTGTCCGACCCAATCCAGGCAGTGCGTCGGCCGCCCGCTGCAAATTGCCGGTGGCCAGCAGATTGGCCGCCTTCATGCCGGCCACGTCCGACGTCCCCGTGCGACCAGGCAATTGGCCTTGTATCAGCAAGGACAGGACCGCGCCGGTGGCCGCAATCGCGATCGCCTCGCCGGCGACCCGCATGGTCGAGAAGATGCCCGTCGCCATGCCTGCGCGGTTTACCGGAACCACGCTCACCGCCAACGAATCCATCAGCCCCCAGGGTACGCCGGTGCCGGCGCCGATCAACAGCATCGGCCCGATCAGCGGTGCCGCCGCCGTACCCGGCTCGATCGAGGAAAACCAATACAGCCCTGTCGCGGCAATCACCAGTCCTGCGCCAGACAATGTCCCCGCCGATACCCGGCGCGTCGCCAGCGCAGCCAGGAAAGGCACGATCATCATCGGCGCGGAAAGGGCAATCATCACGGCCCCCGCCTGCACGGCGCTGAAACCGTCAATGCCGACGAACCTGACCGGCAGCATGACCAGCGGCACAACGAAACTGAATGCAGTTGCGATAGGCAGCGACTGTACGCCAATAAACCGCATGTACCGGAATAGCGACAAATCCAACATGGGGCGCGCCTGGCGCGTTTCCACCAGCACGAATACCGCCAGCGTGGCCGCGGCCGCCAGCAGCAAGCCAACGGTTCCGCCATCGGCCCAGCCCCACTGCGGCGCCTGCACAATCGCAAAGGTCAGCAGCAATAGCGTCGCCGTAAAGCTGATCGTGCCGGGATAGTCAATTCCCCGCGCCTGTGGGTCTCGCGTCTCTCTCATATGCGGCAAACCAAAAACCAGCACCAACAGGCCGATCACCGTGCCGGTAAAAAAGATCCAGCGCCAACCGAGAGAATCCACCATCAACCCTGCCCAGACTGGCCCGAAAGCCAGCCCGACGCCGAAACTGGTACCCAGCAAACTGTACGCCCGCGTCCTGGCTGCGCCATCGAACTCCTGCGCCAGCGCGGCGCTGCCGGCGGCCATCGCCATGGCCGCGGCGACGCCCTGGGCCCCGCGTAACAGATTGAGCGTCAGCACGTTCGGCGCAAAGCCGATAACAATGGAGAGCACGGTAAACAACAAAATACCCAGCGCAAAGATCCGCTTGCGGCCAAACTGATCGGCCAGCGACCCCGCTGCCATGACGAAACCGCCAAAACTCAGCACAAACGCATTGACCACCCAGGCCAATCCGGCCGGCGTGCCGCCCAGTTCCCGCATGATTGCCGTCAGCGCGATCGCCGGACCGGTAAAACTCAGCGGCATCATCAGGCCGGCCAGACAGACCGCAGCCAGCACCCGGTTCCGGTTCATCCCCGCCGATTCAACATCCTTATCCATCGATATTCCTTGGTATTTGCGATTGAGAACAAGCGATCCGGTCGCCGCCCGCGACGCCACTTTCCGATGCGCAGCGGCGTCGCGCTTTTATATTTATAGCGATCGATATAAAATATTAAAAACCATATACTGTCAGTGTGTCAATAGATTTTTATATCAATCGATAAAAAATAGAGAATAGGCTATGACTGAACGAGGACGTCCGCGCAATTTCGACCGTGACGCCGCGCTGCGCCAGGCGATGCGGCTTTTCTGGAAGTTCGGCTATCAGGGCACGTCGCTGTCGGACCTGACCAAGGCCATGGGCATCACCGCGCCCAGCCTGTATTGTGCATTCGACAACAAGGAATCATTGTTTCGCGAAGCCGTGGAGCACTACATGGCGCACGACGGCAGCATGACGTCGGTTGCCTTGCAACAACCGGACACCTATACCGCGATCGAGCGCATGCTGCTGTCGGCCGCCAAGGTTCCCGAAGATGCGGATGCGCCGCGCGGCTGCCTGGTGGTGCTGGGCGCCATCAACTACACCCCGGGCAATGACGAAGTGAATCAATTCATGGAAGCATGCCGGCAACTGCGGCGCAATGAAGTCCAGCAGCGCCTTGAAGCGGGCGTGGCCAAAGGGGATTTGCCCGCCGCCACAGACACCGCGAGCCTGGCGGATTTTTTCACCACTGTGCTGCAGGGCATGGCCATCCAGGCGCGCGATGGTGCCAGCGAACAAAAACTCACGGCCATCGCCAAGAATGCATTGCGCGCCTGGCCGGCGTGATCCACCGGCTTGCCCTTGGCCTCACTGGGAATCGGCGAGCACCCGACTTGTCGCCAGCGTTCAAGCGGCATTCACGGTTTGACGCTGGACCAGCTTTTCGTACGCGCCCCCGGCGGCCATCAGCGACGCGTGCGAGCCAGCCTCGACTACCCTGCCGTTTGCCATGACCAGGATGCGGTCGGCAGTGCGGATGGTGGACAGTCGATGCGCAATAATGATCGTCGTGCGACCGACCATCAGCCGATCCAGGGATGCGCGTATCAAGTTTTCGCTCAGCGTATCAAGGCTTGATGTCGCCTCGTCCAGGATCAGGACCGGCGCATCTTTCAGGAAAGCGCGGGCAATGGAGATACGTTGTCGCTGGCCGCCGGACAATTGCAATCCCCTATCCCCGACCGGCGTTTCCAGTCCCTGTGGCAAGCTGTCCACGAAGTCGCCCAAGGCCGCCAGCTCGATGGCTTGCCTCAGCGCGTCGGCATCGGCATCCGGGCGCCCCAGCAGGATGTTTTCTCTCAGGGTCTGGTTGAAAATCCAGGTATCCTGGGCAACCATGGCGATATGCTGGCGCAGCGAATCCAGGCGCAGCGTTTTCAAGTCAATCCCGTTCATTGAAATATTACCCTGCTGGGGATCCCAGAATCGCAGCAGTAAATTGGCCAGCGTTGTCTTACCAGCGCCGGAGGCCCCCACCAGGGCAACCTTGCTGCCAGGCTCGATATCGATATTGATATCTGAGAGTACCTTGCGCTTGTCATACGCAAACCCGACGTCGCGAAAATGAATGGCCGGCCCTGTCTTGCTCAACGGCAATGGCCGACTGCCGTCCACAATCGCCACCGGCTCGCTTTCAATCGCGTCCAGGCGTCGCGTCGAAGCCAGGGAGTCCGCCAACTGCCGGGCCGTTTGCGCCAGTTCCGCCAAGGGCAGAAAGGCGGCCGCGGCGACCAGCGACATCAGGGGTACGACACTGGCCTGCAGGCCTTGCGTCTGCGTCATCACGGCTCCCGTCATCAACACGGCAAACACACCCAGCGACGAGATGACCTCCTGCAAGGCAACCTGCAGCGTGATGTCCCGATAGGCTGCCACCCGCACGTCCTGGTACCGATCCAGCGACTGTCGGTACAGCGAGCGTCGCGCTGGCGTCGCCTGGAATGCGATCAGTTCATTCATCCCCTGCAGGGTGTCCACCATGAAAGCGTTCAATTGGCCCAGTTCCTGGCGTGCGCGCTCTCCCAGCGCATCGGCCTTGCGCCGCATAAATACAGGCAGCAACGCCGCCAGGAGCATAAACGGAATCAGCACCAAGGCAACCTGCCAGGCCAGGTTGAACAGCACCACCAGCACCGAGAGGGGGATCAACATGGCGATTATCGCGGGTGCCGTCATGTGCGCGAAAAAGAACTCCACCGTCTCGATATCCTGGGTCGCCAGGCTGGCCAGATCACCCGAACGACGGCGCAACATATAGGCCGGAGCCAATCGCTCCAGACTGTCGTAAAGGCGAACCCGCATGACGGCCAGCAACTGATACGCCATTTCGTGCGATCGCCAGGTCTCGTTCCATTGCAGGAAACAAGCCAGGGGCACCAGCGCGGCCATCCATGCCAGATAGGCGCCGAACGCCTCCTGTTGCCTGACTGCCGCCACCACCAGCGCGCTCAGGATGCTGATGGCGATCAATGCATATATGCGCCCCATGCCCGACAATATCGTCAACACCAACTGTTTCTTCCAGGGCCGTATATAGCCAAACAGCACGCGTAATATGTCGAATGTACTTTTTCTGGACTCGGAAGCGGATTCGGCAGGAATGCCTGCCGACATCTCTCTCGGCCTATCCGATGCCCTGGCATGCGTATCGGCATGCGTCTTGGCGGCCAGCCCTACCGCATGCCCGGTCATGTCATCCGCGGACGGTGCCCGAACAGCCACCTCTTGTTGGTCGCCGGCGCCGTCCATGCCCGCGTGCACGCCAAGCTGATCCTGCATCAGGCTCTGGTAGATCGGGCTGCCGGCCATCAATTGGGCGTGCGTACCGGTAGCCGCAATACTTCCTTCGTGTAATACGATAATGCGGTCTGCCTTGATCACGCTTGACAGCCGATGAGCCAGGACCAGGGTAGTCCTGCCGTGCGCCAGCCGGTCCAGCGCCATCTCGATCTGGTGTTCGTTCTCTGCATCGACTGCGGACAGCGCTTCGTCCAGGATCAGGATTGGCGCATTCTTCAGGATTGCCCGCGCGATCGCCAGTCGCTGCTTCTGCCCGCCCGAAAGGCGCAAGCCCCGTTCGCCGATCAGCGTCCCATAGCCCTGAGGTAGCGCTTCGATGAACGCGTGGGCATTGGCCGCCTGCGTGGCGGCCACGATCTCCTCGCGCGTGGCCCGGGGCCTGGCCAGCCGCAGGTTATCTTCGACTGAGCCATAAAACAGATAGGTATCCTGCTGCACGACCGCGACCGCGCCAAGAATGGTCTCTTGCGCATAATCACAAATATCATAGCCACCCAACCGCAGGCGCCCCGCCTGCGGCGTGGAAAACCCCAGCAAGAGCTTGACCAGCGTGGACTTGCCGCTACCGCTATGCCCGACGACAGCAACACGTTCTCCCGCCGCCACCTCAAATGAAATATCCGCCAGGGCCCGGCGCCGCTGTCCCGGGTAAGCGAAGTCCACCTGTTCAAAGGCAAACGATGAGCAGGCCAAATGCGCGCGCGTTTTATCTCGAGCTTCCGGTGGCGCCTCCTGCCCAAGCAACTGCTTGATATTGTCGGCCGCCGAATTGGCCGTCATGCCTTTATGCAACAGCGCGCGCAAATCGCGCAATGGGCGAAATACCTCGGTTCCCGCCATCAGAACAATGAGCAAGGCCTCGAGCGACATCTGCCCCTGAGTTACGCGCCAAGCACCCAGTGCGATCGCGCCGGCAGCCCCGCCCGCGATTGCCAGATCGGTCGCAGACCGGTTCAGCATATTGGTCTGGGTAACGAAAAAAGTGCTTTCGCTCAATGCCCTTGCCCGCTCGGCCAGCCGCTTGCCAAACGCAATGCTCTGCCCAAAGGACTTGAGCGTGGTCAGGCCCTGGATGCCATCGAGCAACGCATCGCCAAAAGCCTTGTATGTGCTTGAAAGCGATAGCGCTGCACGGGCGCTGACACCGGTCAACAGAATAGGCAACAACAATGCCAGCAGCGCCGACACGGACATGACGGCAGCTACCGGGATGTCCCAATAGGCAAGAATGGCAAACAGGATGACAGGCACGGTTGCCGAAATGATCAGCTGCGGCAGGTACTCACCAAAAAACACCTGCAGTTGTTCAACGCTATTGATTGCCGCCAGTACCACCTGGCCCGTTCGCTGGCCTGACAGCCAAGCCGGCCCCAGCCTAACAAGATGATCGTAGATATCGAGCCTGAGCCGGTCCTGGATCAACGCTGCGGTCCGGTGCGCAATGGCGGCACGCCCGTACTCCAGCGCCATGCGCGCCAGGATCGCCGCCAGCACCATCAGACACTGCGGCCACAGTTGGTCTATCGGCACACCATGAAATACCTGCGCAAGCAGCCAACCCAGCAGGATATAGCGCAACAGGCTGCACGCGATGGATAGCAAACCCAGCAATACGGCGAGCGCGATGCGATGACGCATTCCGCCTGTAGACTTCAATAACGCGCTATCCATATACATACTGCCACCGCCCCGATATCCAGTCGTCATTCATGCTGAGCGCCGTCGCTCGGCCATCCTTTCCCGAAGATCATAGCACGCATCAATTCGCCCTCATACAACACAGGCGACATGGGGGTGTGCCGAATCCTGCGAGCGCGGCGGGAAGCCTTTCGTCCGCGCCCGGCCCCGGCTTGCTGTCTAGCGCTTCTCCCGCAGTTTCCAGTACAGGAAATAGCCTGCCCTGGTGAACAGGCGGCGATACACCAGCAAAATCGTCAACATGCAACCAATGGCTGAAGATGCGGTCAGCAGGAACATCAGCAGGATCTGATAGCGGATGGCCTGTTCGGGATCCTGTCCCGCCAGGATTTGCCCCGTCATCATGCCGGGCAGGCTCACCAGGCCGATGACCATCATGCTGTTGATGGTCGGCATCATCCCCGCCGTCAACGCATTCTGCGCCGGTTCCCGGTAGGCCTCCCAGCCCGAGGCGCCCAGGGCCAGCATCATCTCCACCTGATCGCGTTTCTGGGTCAGCTCGTTGGTAATCCGGTCCAGCCCCAACGATACACCGGTCAGCGTATTGCCCATGATCATGCCCAATACGGGAATCACATATTGCGGCGAGTACCAGGGCTGGATCTTCATGATGACGATCAGGCCAACGCCGGTGATCAGCCAGGAGGGAATCCACACAGCCGCCAATGCATCACCCGGCATCCCCGGATATCGGAAGCGGCTGCGATTGCGGATCGCCAACCCGGCGATTACAGTCATCACAGTCATGATGCCTAGCACGATATACCACTTGTCCGCCGCGAATACCCATTTGAGGATCAGGCCGATGGCAAACAGTTGGACGACCATGCGCACCGACGCCAGCAGCAATTGCTTCTCCAGCTTGAGTTTCAGGAAAATGGAGATCAGGCCGTTGACCAGGATCAACAGCGACGCGAGGCCGAGCTCCACCAGCGAAATTTCCATATACGAATTATTCATTGCCGCTCTCCGCCGAAACGTTGCCGTCTGTGGCAAGCCTGCCGCTGTTCATCCGCCAGACGCGATCGCCAACCCGTGCCTTCTGCTGTTCGTCGTGGCTGATCCACACGGTCGCCGCCTGATGCCGGTTGGTTTGCATCCAGTGCGTAATCAGGTCCTCCACCCGTTGGGCGGTCGTTTCGTCCAGTGCCGATGTGGGCTCATCCAGCAAGAGCAGGCAGGGGTCCAGTTGCAAAACCCGCAGCAGACAGACCAGTTGCATCTCCCCTCCCGATAATGCCGATGCCGCTTTATCCAGAAACGCCGCCTCGCGCTGAATCGCGGCAAGAAAATGCATGATTTTCTGCCGATCATAGGTTTTGTCGCGGTTGATCTGCAAAGCGAAGGGAAATGTCAGATTGTCCTCCACGCTTCCGCGCAACAGGACGGGCCGCTGTCTGATATAGGCGACCTGGGCACGATACGCGGCTGCCTGCATGCGGGCCACAGGCTTTCCCTTGAGCATGTATTGCCCCGAATCGGCGGCATCCAGCATGGCGAGGCAGCGCATGAATACGCTTTTGCCCGAACCGGAGGGACCCGAAAGCACAATACGGTCGCCCGGGCCAATATCACAGGACGCTTCATGCAATAGGATCGCGCCCCCAATGGGATCCTTGCGTGATAGATTACGGGCTTGCAGCAACGTCGCCGCCGATAGGGCTGGGTGATTCTGGTCCACGAATGATTCTGGTGTAATGAATAATGCGAAGACACGTGGCCAGGCTACACAAAGCTGGCCCGACATGCCGGTCTGCCGGCCGCGGTCAAGTAGGGCAGACTGCGCTCAATATACACCGAAAGGCAAGAGTGCAACGGATAAACGGTTATTCGTAGTCACGCCAGGGATCATAGCTGGTGAAAGTCCAGACATGGCCTTCGCTGTCCTTGGCATCGTACGAGCGACCCGGATATCCTTCGTTGTCGTAGGGCGCCTTGAGCATCTGCGCGCCATGCTGGGCGGCACGCGCCGCATGCGCATCGGGATCGGACACATGGACGCACAGGCACATGGTGATGCCGCGCGCCTCGTCCGGCGTCAGCCAGCCATACAGGTCCTTGGCCGGCGACTCGCGATCGCTGCCCAGCATGATCATGCTGTTGCCAAGGACCAATTGCGCATGATGCACAATGGAGGGATCGTTGTCATCGCTATAGACCGCGTGGCGGGTAAAGCCGAAGGCATCACACAGAAAGTTGATGGCTGCCGGGGCATCCTTGTATCGCAGGCAGGGAAAAAGGGGGCTTTTATCAGACATGATCATGCTCCTGTTCGACGGGGAACGCATATGCCGCCAGCATAACGCTAGCGCTGGCGGCATTCAAGCCCGGCGGGCATGCCCGCGTCTTCAGGCGGCCATATCGCTTCTTTCCTCGGTCACACGATTGGCGTCAAGCACCGTCAACGCGGCCATGTTCACGATACGCCTGACCGTGGAGCTGGATGTCAGGATATGCACCGGCGCATTCGCGCCCAGCAGGAAGGGCCCTACCGCCACATTGCCGCCCGCCACGGTCTTGAGCAGATTGTAGGCAATATTGCCCGAATCCACGTTCGGGCACACCAACAGGTTGGCCGAGCCCTTGAGCGGGGAAGAAGGCAGGATGCGTTGGCGCAGCACTTCGTCAAGCGCGCAATCGCCATGCATTTCGCCATCCACTTCCAGTTCGGGATTCTGCTCGCGAATGATCTCCAGCGCGCGCCGCATTTTATCGCCAGAAGCGGAACTGCCGGAACCGAAATTGGAGCGGGACAATAACGCAACCTTCGGCGCCACGTCCATCTGGCTCAGCACTTGCGCCGCGGCCAGCGTATATTCGGCAATCTGCTCGGCGGTGGGATCGTCATTCACATGCGTATCGACCAGGGCCACCATGCGCTGATCAAGCAGCAGGATATTCATGGCCGCGTAAGCGCTTGTTCCCGGTTTTTTACCGATGATCTGATCCACGAAGCGCAAGTGTTCATGATAGGAACCGACCGTGCCGCAGATCATGCCGTCGGCGTCGCCGACATGGACCATCATGGCGCCGATCAGCGTGAGGCGACGGCGCATTTCCACCCGCGCCATCTCCTTGGTGATGCCGCGCCGGCACATGGCTTCCCAATAGTTTGTCCAGTATTGGTGGAAGCGCGAATCAAATTCCGGGTTGGTCACCTCGACGTCCTCGCCCAGCCGCAGGCGCAGGCCATATTTCTCGATCCGGGCAAGCAGGACCGCGGGGCGCCCCACCAGGATCGGGCGCGCCAGCTTTTCGTCGACGATCACCTGCACCGCGCGCAGCACCCGTTCGTCCTCGCCCTCGGTGAACACGATGCGGGCCTTGCCGCCATCGCGCACAATCTGCTTGGCCGAAGCGAACAGTGGTTTCATGAATGCGCCGGAATGATAGACAAACTGCTGCAGGCGGTCGGCATAGGCCTCCAGGTCCGGCAATGGCCGCGTGGCCACGCCCGATTCCATCGCGGCCTTGGCCACGGCGGGCGCGACGCGCACGATCAGGCGCGGATCGAAAGGCTTGGGAATCAGGTACTCGGGTCCAAAGGACAGGTCATAGCCGCCATAAGCGGTTGCCACGACATCGCTGATTTCCTCCTTGGCCAGCCCTGCGATGGCGTACACCGCGGCTTTTTCCATTTCGCGCGTGATGGTTGTTGCGCCCACGTCCAGCGCCCCTCTGAAGATATAGGGGAAGCACAGCACGTTATTGACCTGGTTGGGGAAATCAGAACGGCCCGTGGCCATGACCACGTCTTCGCGCGCGGCCAGGGCCACCTCGGGCATGATCTCGGGATAGGGATTGGCCAGCGCCAGAATCAATGGGCGCGCAGCCATGGTCTTGACCATTTCGGGCTTGAGCACGCCACCGGCCGACAACCCCAGGAAGACATCCGCCCCATCGATGATGTCGGCCAGTGTGCGGGCATCGGTTTTTTGCGCGAAGCGCTTCATTTCTGGACCCATCGGCGTGGTGCGCCCCTCGTGGACGACACCGTCGATATCGGTCACGAAGACATTCTCTTGCGGCAGTCCCAGGTCCACCATCAAGTCCAGGCATGCCAAGGCCGCGGCGCCGGCGCCGGAGGTCACCACCTTCACCTTGGCGATATCCTTGCCGACCACGGCCAGGCCATTGATGAAGGCGGCCGCCACGGTAATCGCCGTGCCATGCTGGTCGTCATGGAAGACCGGAATGCTCATGCGCTCGCGCAGCTTGCGCTCCACCTCGAAGCACTCGGGCGCCTTGATGTCTTCCAGATTGATCCCGCCGAACGTCGCTTCCAGTCCAGCAATGATCTCTACCAGTTTATCCGGGTCGGTTTCATTGATTTCGATATCGAACACGTCCAGGCCGGCGAATTTCTTGAACAGGACGGCCTTGCCTTCCATGACAGGCTTGGAAGCCAGTGCGCCGATATTGCCCAGGCCGAGCACGGCCGTACCGTTACTGATCACACCGACCAGGTTTCCCCTGGCGGTATAGCGAAAGGCGTTGAGCGGATCGGTGACGATCTCTTCACAGGCCGCAGCAACGCCCGGCGTATAGGCCAGGCCCAGATCGCGCTGGGTGACTAACGGCTTGGAGGCCGTGACGGAAATTTTTCCAGGTACGGGAAATTCGTGATAATCAAGGGCGGATTGCCGGTCTACGGTGCTCATTGGGTGTCTCCAGAGAACTGGTGGGTATATCCCCTCTGCCGACGCACACTGCGGATATGCCGCCAGGCGGGCGCCGGGAGGGACAGGATTCATGATTATTGTAATCATTACATATAAGACAACTATTTTGAATTATCATAGTAATATAACTTTTACCTTATAGCCGAACAAAATTGGCCAATCTCACTGCTGAAACCCTTGAGCACCGGCTGGCCGGCCGGCTTAAAATGCGCCATCTCACCCTGTTGCTGGCGATCGGCGAGCTCGGCTCGCTGACCCGTGTGGCGCAAAAAATGTCCACCAGCCAGCCCGCCGTGACGCATGCGCTGGCAGAGCTCGAGGAAATGTTCGGCGTCGCGCTGTTCGATCGCAACGGCCGCGGCATGACGCCGACGGTCGTCGGCCAGGTGGTGCTGGATCGGGCAAACGCCATGCTCAACGACTTGGGCGGCATGGCGCGGGAGGTCACGGCGGCCAACGCGGGGCGGGTTGCCCACCTGCATGTCGGCGCCGTGCCTTTCGTTCCCGGGCAAATGCTGGCGGCAGCGCTGGAGGACACCCTGCCCGAAAAACAACGCATGACCGTGACCGTGCATGACGGCACCAGCAAGGGACTGATGCGGATGCTGCGCGACCACGCGCTGGATTTCGTCATCGGCCGGGCCTCGGCGTCGCTGGACATGACCGGGCTGCAACAGGAGGTCCTGTATTATCAATATCCACGCCTCATCACCAACCGCCAGTTGGCCGCCACACTGGGCCAGCGCCGCCTGGACTGGCACCATCTTTCCGAACTGGACTGGCTGCTGGAACCGGCGCCGGCCCCCCTGCGGGAACAGGTCGCCGATATGTTCCTGAGCGCGGGTGTCGTTCCCCCGCAACCGGTGATCGAAAGCCACTCGGCCAAGCTGACCGGTGAAATCATCGCGGCGCGCGAGCACGTTGTTTCCATCGTCCCCAACGATGTCGCGGAAGAGCTAGTGCGCACGGCCGGCGTCGCCATCGTGCCGTGGTCATTGCACTGGGGGCTGTCTCCCATCGCGCTGTTCTGCCTGAAAGAACGATCCAAGCGGGATGTCGACCTGCGCTTCATTGCGGCACTGAAAGCCTATTGCGAAAAACACGGCCCCGTCAGGCAATACTGGAACTACCAATATTGACTTTGCATCGAGTCGGGGCGGACGGGGCCAAGCCTCTCCCTTGCTATTTGCCCCCCTTGCGCAGCCGGGCCAGCGAGGCTTCCAGCGAATCCACGCGCTGCAGTAGATTGAGCACCAGCGCCAGGCCGTCGGCGTTCAGCTCGAAGTCCTCGCGCAGGCGCCGGGCCTTGCGCGCCACCACGATGCATTCGGTATAGAACATATAGGCGTTCGCCTCGCCGCTGACTGGCGACAGCACGCCGGTCTCCACCAGGTCCAGCACATCGCTCTCGCTCAACCCCGAGACGGCGGCGATATGCTGCAGCGAGCACACCTCGTCATTGTTCAACCAGATCGTTTCAGTCATTTCCACAGTCATGATTGACCTCCTGCGAATCGCGATTTGCGCGGATCGAAATCGGATGCCGCCGCCAGTTCCCCATACAAGGTTTTTTCGCGTTCGCTTGTCGTCTTCGGTACTTCGATACGGATAATCGCATATTGGTCGCCCTGCGCGCCGCCGGTGCCGGGCAGACCGCGCTTGCCCAGGCGCATCTTGCGTCCCGCCACCGTACCGGCAGGAATCGTCAAGGCAACCGGGCCCCCGAGTGTCGGAATTTCAACAGTGGCGCCCAGCACCGCCTCCCAGGGCGCCAGTGGCACCTCGACGGAAATATCATTGCCGTCGACCTGGAAATAAGGATGCGGTTGCACTTTCATGACCACGAACAGATCGCCCGGCTGGCCGCCGTTCATCCCCTGGCCGCCCTTGCCGGCCAACCTCAGTCGCTGCCCATCGGCCGCCCCCTTGGGAATGCGGATGCGAAAGGTCTTCGGCACACGGTGCAGCAACCCCTGGCTGTCATAATCGGGCACCGCGACCGAGATCTCCGTCTCGGCGCCGTGATAAATCTGCTCAAGCGTGACCGGCATGACGAACTCAAAGGTTTCGCCATGGCGCGGCCGCTTCGCATAATTGGCCGCGCCCTCCCGCTGCGCCGCGGCGAACGCGGCCAGCAGATCGGACAGATCCACATCTGAGAAATCACCAGGTGCTTCGTGAAAGTGTTGTTGCCACTGGTTCGGCGGCACAAAGTCCTCGCCGGCCTGGTGTTTGCCCAGATTATCGTATGCGGCGCGCTTTTCAGGGTCTTTCAGGGTGGCGTAGGCTTCGGCAACCGCCTTGAATTTGTCTTCCGCCTCGGGCTCCTTGGAGACGTCCGGATGGTATTTATGCGCCAGGCGACGGTAGGCTTTCTTGATATCGGCCTCGGTTGCCTCTCGCGTCAGGCCCAGCGTTTCATAATAGTCGACGTACTTCATCTGCACCCCGCTGCGTGAATGTCGGTTGGAAGACTGTCGAGTCCATTTTACCAACTATTCATTTCCATGCAATTGCATGACCGCCGGCTCTCATCCCGATACAGAACGGGCAGGCCGGCACCACACTCGCGCCCGGCAGCCGCCATAGGTATGCAGGGCAGCTCAGGGATGCCAGGTCGTGCGCAAATTGGCCGGCATGTCCACCGGCTTGTGCCGTCCGCCCAATACCACGGACAAGCGATTGGCCTTGCCAATCACCGTCTCCGCATACTGTTTGAGAATCGTCCGCGTCAGCCGGCTGGCCGGTCCCGAAATACTAATGGCGCCCAGCAGCTTCCAGTTGACGCCATACACCGGGGCGGAAATGCTGGCCACGTCGCGGTCTCGCTCACCCACCGAGATATAGCAGCCATTGCGCCGGATTGTATCGAACTGCTTACCCGGCGCACCGGAAAACGCAAGAATGACCTTGCCCGGCGACCCTTTTTCCAGTGGCAGAACCTGCCCGACACTGATGTGGAAGCGGATCGCCTGCGGCCCTTCGACCCGATAGAGGCATATCCTGGCATCGCCCTCGCGCACGAAAAATGTCGAGCTTTCCGACGATAGCGCCGACAACTCCTGCAATACAGGCTCGACCGCCTCGGACACGTCAAATGACGAACGATAACGCGCGCCCAGCCAGCCGGCCGCCGGCCCCAGGCGCCAGGCGCCATCTTCGCGCTGCACCAGATAGCGATGCCGGGCCAGCGTGCGGGCCAGACGCAATACGGTTGACTTATGCAACTGGCAGCGCGCGGCCAATTCGGTCAGCGCCAGGTATTCGTCGTCTGGCTGAAAGCTCTCGAGCAAGGCGATCGCGCGCGACACGGCAATCACGCCCTCGCCATCCCTGGTCTGATCTTTCTTGTTTTTCATCCGCACGCTCCCGAAACCGACAATGCTTCGGTTTATATCACATTCAAGATTACCCGCCCAACGGCAAACGTTCAATACAAATGGCGGGATTGAAGACTCACGCCAGGGCCGGGCCCGGCGTTTCCGGCGCCGACGCCAGATGCTCCAGGATGTTGCGCGCGGCCGCCACCCCCATGCCGACATACGCTTCCTGCGTCACGCCGCCCACATGCGGACTCAGGATCATGCGAGGCTCGCCCAGGAACGGGTGATCCGCGGCCAGCGGCTCCAGCGCAAAGCTATCCAGTCCGGCGGCAAATACCCGCCCTGCCCTTACGGCAGCCAGCAACGCCGTCTCGTCGATGAGTCCGCCGCGGGCGGTATTGATGACGATGACGCCCGCGCGGCACTTGGCCAGTACCGGACCGTTGATCAGGCCGGTATTTTCCGGGGTCAACGGACAATGCAGGGAAATGACATCCGCCTCCGCCCAGATCGTATCGAGCGCTGTCAGCCCGATCTGGCCCGCGTCCCGCAGGCCAGGGTCGAACGCGATGACCCGCATCCCCAGCATGGCGCAGAAGTCGGCCATCCTGCTGCCGATAGCGCCCAGGCCGATCAGGCCTAGGGTTTTGCCGCGCAACTCTATGCTTTTATGCATCGATTTATCCCAGTGCCCCAGGTGCATCCGCTGGTCAAGATAAGGTACGGACTTGGCGCAAGCCAGCAGCAGCGCCAGCGCATGCTCGGCCACCGCATTCGCATTGACGCCAGTCGCCGCGCAAACGGCAATGTTCCGTGCTTGCGCCGCGCCGACGTCGATCGTATCGATACCGCTGCCGTGCTTGGAAATGACCCGCAGACTGCGACCGGCCTCGATCACGGCCCTGGTCATCCTGCCGTATCGCACAATCACTGCTTGCGGATCGTGCCGCTGCATCAGCGCGATCAATTGCGCCTCGGTCGGCCGCGCGCCCGCATACACCAATTCATACGCAGCCAGTGTCTGTACCGCTTGTTCCGCCAGATCGGCGCCGGTAACCAGGATGCTCGGTTTTCTATCCGCACTCACAAGACCTCTCCCGCCGCCAGTACGCCTGCGTTGATCAGCGCATCATTGAGCCAAGGCGCGCCCAGCTTGCCGGCGTGGATCTCGGCGATCCGCTTGTGCTCGGCCTCGACCTTGCGCTGTGCCAATACCAGGATGTCCTCGATATTCTCACGAGGCACCACCACCACGCCATCGGCATCGCCCACGATCAGATCACCCGGATTCACCGTGGTGCCCGCCAGCGTCACGGGCCAATTGATACGCCCGCCCAACGACTTGGTCGGCCCATTCGGATTGGTACCGACGGAAAAAACCGGAAAATCGCCCACCGCGATTTCCTCCGAATCCCGTGTCGCCGCATCGATCACAAAACCCGCCAGGCCGGCGGCCTGGGCCTGCGTCGCCATAATCGTTCCGCACAAGGCGCAAGTCTGGTCGCCCTTGCCTTCCACCACGATGACATCGCCCGGCTTGGCCAACGCCAGCGCCGCGTGGAACATCAGATTATCACCCGGGCGCACCTCGACCGTGAACGCCGGCCCGGCCACTTTCATGGTCGACGCCACCGGCCTTATACGCCCGCCCAAGGTACCGCGACGGCCGCCGACATCGGCGAGGATCGCCGCTTGAAATGTGGCTGCGCGCGCCACGAGCGCGGCGTCTGGACGTACAAAATCCCTGCGAATAAAAGGTTGTTGACTCATCATATTTCCCGTTAATTTCGATTTTTTTCCGCCAGGTGCTTACTTGAGCGTGATCTTGGCCTTGCGGATCACGTCGGCCCACATGGCTGTATCGGTGTTGATCCGCTTGGCGAATACCGACTCATCGCCGCTGAGCACCATGGCGCCAGACTGCTCGATCTTTTCATGGAACGCGGGGTCCGCGAGCGCTTTGGCGACAGCCTGCTCAAGTATCTTTACCCGGTCCTGCGGCGTCTTGGCCGGCACCAGGACACCAAACCATGTCGTGGCGTTAAACCCCTTGAAACCCGATTCGTCCAGCGTCGGCACGTCCGGCAATGTCTTCATGCGGTTCAGCGAGGTCACGGCCAGCGCCTTGATTTGCTTATCCTCGATCGCGCCCGACAAGGTCGACGCCGAAGACATATAGGCCTGGATCTGATTACCGATCAAGGACGGAATGCCGTCGGCCGCGCCTTTGTACGGAATATTTTCGATTTTGATGGCCGAGGTTTGCTGAAACAGAATGGAGGCCAGGTGCGCCACGGTTCCGATACCCGGGATACCAAAATTCATGCTATTGGGCGGCATCGCCTGCACCTTCTTCACAAACGCCTGGGCATCGCCATATTCCGCATCCTTGGGCCCAACCAGCACCAGCGGCGCTTCCGCCACCAAGGCTACCGGGATAAAGCTTTTTTCGGCGTCATAGTGAAGGCCCTGTTGCAAGGTCGGCAGGATCGCCAGATTGCTGGTTTGGCCCAGCACCATGGTGTAGCCGTCCGCCTTGGCGTTGGCCGCCGAGGCCAGACCCACGCTACCGCCCGCGCCCGGCCTGTTATCCACCACAACATTCCAGTCTTGTTGTTTTCCCATCTGCAAGGCCAACTCGCGGGCAATCAGATCGGTTCCCCCACCGGGTGGAAATGGAACCACCAGTTTCACGGGGCGCGCGGGATAAGTTTCGGCCTGTGCAAGCGGCGCTAGCAAGGCCAGGGACAAGGCAGCAGCCGTTATTGAACCCAGTCTCATATCGTCTCCAGAATAATTATTTCAGTTGAGTCACTGCTGGAGCGAATGCTATCCGTGAGGTTCGTCGGATGCAATAGTGTTTTATGGAATGAAACCCATCGCAAACAATGGCATAAGCCGCGAACGCCATCGAATCACGAGCGGCTACAGAAAGGTCCGGTCCTTGAACGATGCTTTCAGATAATCGATGAACAAGCGGATGACACCCGGCACATGCGGGCTATACGGACGCAACGCATAGATATCTTCGCCGAAGACGCTGACGGACTTCCATTGGGGCAGCAATGACACCAGCGTGCCGCGCTCCACTTCGCTCGCGGCCGAAAAATCCGGCAGCAAGGCAATACCCAGATTGGCCAGCACCATTTCACGCAAGGTTTCACTGTTATTGGCGGCAAATGTGCCCTGCACCTGGATACTCTCCCGCTCGCCCGCTGCGCGCCGATGTTCAAAATGCCAGGCGGGTCTTGCGCCGGAACGCAGATAGGTAAGGCAATTGTGATCGACCAGATCGGCGGGCCGGGTGGGCGTGCCCTGTTTTTTCAGATAACCGCGGCTGGCCAGCAACAGCGTGCGGGTGGGACAGAGCTTCCATGCCACCAGCGTTTCAGGCACCGAAGACGTATGGCGGATCGCCAGGTCGAATCCCTCTTGCGAGAGCGCGCTGATATGGTCGGACAGCTCGGTTTCAATGCGAATTTCCGGATACTGGCGCATAAAGGCGGGCAGCCGCGGGATGATCTGCTGTCTTGCCAGGGCGACCGGGGCCGTCAGGCGGATGACCCCGCGCGGCGTGTCCGCCAGTTCGCGAATCCTCGCGCAGCCGGTCTCGATCATGCCGAAAGCGCCGCGTGTTTCATCCACCAGCCGCTCACCGGCCTCGGTCAGTCGAACGCTGCGCGTCGTGCGCCGCACCAGCGAAATGCCAAGCACGCTCTCGAGCTCCTGAATACGCTGGCTCATCGCCGCCTTGCTGACCCCCAGACGCTGTGCCGCGGCGGTATAGCTGCCGGTGGTCTGCAATATGCCGAGCCAGTAGATATGTGACCAAAGCGGTTCATTTTTCAAGGTTTTCATAAGTATATTGTCCATTATTTTGAACAATAAATCCATTTTCCTTCTATTGATCCAAACAGCCGGCCTTGCCTATACTCGATCTATCCATTATCAAGGAGCCTTCCATGAGTTCGAATTCCGTGCCAGCGTATACCGATAATTCAGATGTCATCAATTACATCAATGGCGCCCTGGTCGCCCCCGACGCCAGCGAACGGCAGGCAGTCTTCAACCCGGCCACAGGGAAGGTGGCCCGGCATGTCCTCCTGTCGGGCGAAAGCGAAATCGACCAGGCCGTCGCCGCCGCCAGAGCGGCTGCGCCGAAATGGGCCGATATCCCGCCGATCCGGCGCGCGCGCATCATCAACAAATTCCTGAACCTGATGCACGAACACGCCGATACCCTGGCTGCCATCATTACCGCCGAGCATGGCAAGGTCTTCACCGATGCGCAGGGCGAAGTGGCGCGCGGCATCGACATCATCGAATTCGCCTGCGGCATTCCGCAGTTGCTCAAAGGCGATTACACCGAACAGGTCTCGACGGACATCGACAACTGGACGCTGCGCCAGCCACTGGGTGTCGTCGCCGGCATCACTCCCTTCAACTTCCCGTGCATGGTGCCCTGCTGGATGTTCCCGATTGCCATCGCCGCGGGCAATACCTTCATCCTGAAACCCAGCGAACGCGACCCCAGCGCCTCCCTGTTCATGGCCAAACTGTTCAAGGAGGCCGGCCTGCCCGATGGCGTGCTCAACGTGGTGCAAGGCGGCAAACCCGCGGTTGATGCCATTCTGGCGCATCCCGACATCAGCGCCGTGAGTTTTGTGGGTTCGACGCCGATCGCCCACTACATCAGCGAACGCGCCGCCCATTTCGGCAAACGCGTGCAGGCGCTGGGTGGTGCCAAGAACCATATGATCGTGATGCCCGACGCCGACATCGATCGCACTGTCGATGCGCTGATCGGCGCGGCTTACGGCTCGGCCGGCGAACGCTGCATGGCCATCTCAGTAGCCGTGCTGGTCGGCGAAGTCGCGGACACGATCGTATCGCGCGTCGCTGAACGGGCCAAGCAATTGGTGGTCAAGGATGGCATGAACCTGGATGCGGAAATGGGACCGATCGTGACGCGCCAGGCGCTGGAGCGCATCGAGTCCTATATCGAAACCGGCGTACAGGAAGGCGCCAAACTGGTCGTGGACGGCCGCGGCCTGACGGTGCCTGGCAACGAGGAAGGCTTCTTCACCGGCGGCACGCTCTTTGACAACGTGACACCAGCAATGCGCATCTATCGCGAAGAAATCTTCGGACCGGTCCTGGCCTGCGTGCGCGTCAAGGACCTGGGCGAAGCCATCGATCTGATCAATGCGCATGAGTTCGGCAACGGCGTATCCTGCTTCACCAGCGACGGCCACACCGCACGCGAGTTTGCCCGCCGCATCCTGGTGGGCATGGTCGGTATCAACGTGCCCATCCCCGTTCCCATGGCGTGGCATGGTTTTGGCGGCTGGAAAAAAAGCCTGTTCGGGGACATGCATGCCTACGGCGAAGAAGGCGTTCGCTTCTATACGCGCCAGAAATCCGTCATGCAGCGGTGGCCGCAAAGCATTGCCAAGGGCGCGGAATTTGCCATGCCTACGGCAAAATAAGGCGGCACCGCAATACCGGCGGAGACAAGCCTGGACCGGTCGCCCGCCTGTCTTGCGGCTGATCAGGCCTGCGCTTCGGCAGGCTTGGGCAACACGACAATGGTACCCTGCGCCGTTGCGCAGTGCTTTTCCTGGCCGTCTTTCAGTACATACAGCTCGCAGCGTGTCACCGCCTGGTTGCGTCCCTTATGAACCACTTCGGCCCGGGCAATCAGCACCTCGCCCAGCGCGGGCCGAAGAAAATTGATCTTGAATTCAGAAGTGATCACGGGTACGCCATAGGCGATGCCCGCTGCAAAGGTCAGCCCCGTATCGGCCGCATAGGCGAGCACCCCGCCATGCACCATCCCCAGATGTTGCGTAACCTGCGCTTCAATGGGCACATGGAACTCGCAACTTCCTCCCACTTCGGCCCGGATCAGCCGCGTTTTCATGACCTGGCTGAACGGCTGGCGTGCCAGTGTCGCCTGCGCCCGCGCCAATACCGCTTCCTGACTGATTGTCTGACTCATCGTTTTCCAACCCCTGTCCAGTGTTTCGAAGAACCGGATCCGACAGGGATCCGGCTTTATCTACCACCACCATCATATACTGCCTGCGCGGCGAAAAGCCCCGACATCATGGCCGGCCCTACACCATAGCCCGGGTAGCAGGTCTGTCCAGCAAGCAATAATCCCGGTATCCCGCTGGCATGAGAAAACTGCGAGCGGGCATCGGCCGCCGGCGATAACCCGTAAATCGCGCCCTCGTACAAATGCAATGACTGCTCGAACCAGGCGGGACTGCGCACGCGGGTCGCGGCAATGTCCATGGCATGAATGCGCTGCAACCGCTCGATCGCGCCGCGGGCCGCGGCCTGCGCCATGGCCGGCGTCCAGTCCCGGGCCGGCAGCGTCGCATCGATGGAAGGATAAAGCTCGATGATGCTGCCCCCCGGCGGTGCCAGTTCGGGCATGGTCACCGTGGGTACGGTGTAGTTCAGCCAGCGCGGCACATCCGGCTGGGACGTCAGCAATGCCCGCTGCTGTTCCATGGCTGGCAACCGGTTCATAAAATGGCTGGCGGCCTCGATCCGGTTGCGCAGCCCCAGCTGGACCGACAGCGCGCGCTGCGATAGCGGCAAGCGGGAGAGCCGGCGGCGTAGCCGCGCCGGCACCCAGGCCGGATCAAGCAGAGACTGCAGGGTATGCATGGCGCTCGTCGTCGAAATAACGGCATCGCAGACAAACGGCGCTTGTCCCGCGATGGATAACTGCGCGGCGCGCCCGTTTGCCATCTCGATTTTCTCGACCCGCGCGTTCAGACAGATACGTGCACCAGTCATGCGCAACTGTGCTTCCAGCACCTGCACAATGCGCCCCATGCCGCCAACCGGTAAATAACATTGATCGTCCAGCATGGCGGCCAGCCCGATCATCTGGGCGGCCGGGGTTTGCTCGGGCGGCAGGCCGGTATACAACATCACACCGGCCAATGCCGACCTCAGGGACGGGTCGCCGATTTCGCGCTGCAGCTGATCGGCGACCGAGCCGCGCAGTTTGGGAAGCTGGCGCCAAGCCTTGCGCAAAAAATGAAACAGGGAGAACGGTTGCCGGACCAGTTCGTCGGTCAGCAAGGCCATGAACGGCTGCCATTTCGCGAGCAATTGCCGCAATTGTTCGCGATCCCGCTCCGACACAGGCCTGGCATCGGGAGAATGATGCTGCAGACGCAGCCCGCTGTTGAGCGTAATCACATCGCCGCTGTCCAGATGCGTGGTGAGTACACTGTCGATTCGCTTCAGCGGTAGCAGGGCCGCGCGATTCAGCCCAAGCCGCTCGAACGCGTGATCCATGATTTGCGGCAAAGCCACATACATAGCCCCATCATTGAAGACGTATCCGTCCACGACGGTGGTGGCGCAGCAGCCGCCGGTCTTGTCATTGGCCTCGAACAGTGATACGTCAAAACCCATGCGCGCCAGCGCCAGCGCTGCGCACAGGCCCGATAACCCGCCACCGATGACGCCAACAGTCTTCACTTCCATACGCTGCTCCTTTTAGCATGCCGGCCGACAGAGGCGGGCCCAGACCGGGTTCACGCCAGGCAATGCGCCTTCATGCGCCCGCGCCGCTCTTTTCCATACCCCGGATGTAGTGATAAAACCGCAACCATAACAGCAGGGAGGTTGTACTCAAGCCGACAAAGAATCCGAGCCAGACACCGCTGAGCCCCAGGTCCAACCCATAACACAAGGCCAGGACGGCGGGCACGCCGACCAGCCAGTAACCCGTCAAGGTCAGCAAGAATGTATCGCGCGCCTTCAATATGCCCCGCATCGCGCCGATCGCCAGGTTCTGCTGGCAATCGGCAAATTGCAACAGGGCCGCCAGCGCCAGCAACGGTACCGCGATATTCCTGACTGTCTCGATATTGACCGTATCCCGCTTGAGGAATAGATCGATCAGCACGCCCGGGATCGTCAGGTAAAGCATGCCAACCAATCCCATCGCCACAAAGCCCATGCCAATGATGGAGGAAGCCAGCGTCCTCAGGCGCAGTATATCGCGCTGCGGCAAGGCGTGGCTCATGAGTATCGACGTGGCATGGGAAAGACCGATAGAGACCATGAACGCGATATTGACAAACTGGAATGCCAGCGTATGGGCTGCCAGGCTTGCCGCGCCAAGCGTGCCGGCCACCAGGGTCAGCACCGCGACGAAGCCGGCCTCGCTGGCAAAGGCGGCGGCGGTCGGCAAGCCTAATTTCAGCGTGTCGCGCAGAAACAGCCGACCCCGCTCGGTGCGCAATATGTCTCGCATCCCCGGCGGCAAACGCAAGTACGTGGCCAGCAATGGGTCGCGACGGATCAGCAGGTAAAAGCCAAGCGTCATGGCGACTTGTGTCAACAACGTCGCCACCCCGATGCCCGCCAGCCCCATCCCGACGCCAAACACCAGGGAATAGTTCAACCCCGCATTCAGCGCCACGCCGGCAAAAGCGACCGGCAACAGCGGTCCGGGGCGCTTGAGCGCCACCGCGGCATTGCGCAGCACCTGCAGCCACAACAGGGGAATCAGGCTGGGCGCGAGAAACAACATGAAAGATTGGCCCAGGGCCAACAACTGCGGATCCTGCCCGAGAAAGCGCAGCAAGGGAAACAGCAGGATCATCAGGAAGGCCATCAACGCGCCCGCGACAGTGGCCAGCATCAGGCTAAGGCCAAGCTGCTCGTTCAGCAGCGCTTGGGTCTGTCCGCTACGCTGTGCCCAGGTTTGCGCAAACAGATTCGACACGGGCATCAGCAGTCCGACGCACGACGTGCGCAGCACACCGAACAAAGCCACAGCGATCCCGCCAGCCGCAATCTCCAACGGCCCAAGCATGCCCATCATGATCAGATCGACCGTCGTCAAGGCGATGGATGACAGTTGCATCAGCACCAGCGGCCAGGCAAGGGAGGAAATTTCTTTGATAGTGGCAACAGCTTTCACAACACAACCCATGCGCAAGCGCGACAGACAACGGAATTGCTATGATATCGGAAATGACCCGCCTGTTGACAGGGCCCCCGCTTCCCTGCTTTTCTTTTCCAGCAGCAACGCAGCATGCGGCGAACCGCTAAGCTCAACCACGGGCCTACTCATCGCTCTGCTCGAACTGCGCCTTGAGCATTTCATAGATATGCAGCGTCAACGGACTGATCGTATCCTTGCGGGTCAACAGTCGGTAAGTGACAAACGGCAGCGCGGGCAGCCCTTCGGACTCGCCAAGCACGCGCATATCGGACCCCAGAAACTCCACGCTGCGCGCCGTCACGCCCAGACCCGCCCTGACCGCCGCCTTGATGCCGACCAATGAAGGCGCCAGGTAATTGATGTGCCATTTGATCTGCGTCTGCGCCAGCGCCGTCAATGCCAGCCGCCGGAATATGCTGGGTTCGTCCGCCAGGATCAACGGCAGCGCCGCGCGGCGGTTATAGGAAAAATCCGCGGCGCAAATCCATGCCGTGGGCGACGTGCGCAATACAAAGCCGTTCAGGCTCGGGTCCTCGCGGGTGGAAATCGTCATATCGATATCGCCCGAAGCCAGCGATACCATCAGCGAGGGACTGCGATCGACCTGGATCTCAAGTTTCACCTTCGGCGCATGCCTGGCGATATGCGTCAGCATGATGGGCAGGATCGTATCGGCCACATCCAGCGTCGCGCCAAAGCGGATATGCCCTTCCATTTGCTGCTGACCGACAGTGCGCAGCACCTCGTCATTGATTGCCAGCAGGCGGCGTCCATACTCGGCCAACTGCTTGCCCTGGGGCGTCAGCACCCGGCGGCGCCCGCGTTTCTGGAACAGCGGATACCCCATCTGCTCCTCAAGCCGCTGCATCTGCTGGCTGATCGCCGACTGCGTCTTGAACAAGGCGTCGGCGGCGCCGGAAAATGTATTAGTTTTTTCGACAGTTACGAGCGTCCGCAATAGCCCTAGATCTAAATTACTCATAGGGAATACCCTTGTAAAACAGCAATTCGAGAAGATGCATTCATAGTAAACATATTAGCACCGCTAATATATTAACAAGAAACTTTAATTAGTAAATCAATCCTGATCTCTCTATACTTTGGCAAACCTACAGGAGGAAAACTAATGACAAATGAAATCGGCACCAAGCAAAACGCCATCGAAAATTTTATCAACCTGGCAAAAGGACAAACAGCACAGGGGCCCAGCCGCGAGGGTCTGGATGTGATCCGCGAGGCCCTCATCGACATCGCCGCCAGCAAGGATTGGTGGTCCGAGGCCGACTACCCGGCACCCGGCGGGGAAGAACTGCAGGCCCGCTACCTGATCCACGCAGAACCGGACAACAGCTACGCGCTATACCTGAATGTCATGAAGCCCGGCAAGAAAATCGTGCCGCACAACCACACGACTTGGGCATGCATCGCGGCGGTGGAAGGCACCGAGAGCAATTATCTTTATGACCGTACCGACGACGGCAGCGCCGAAGGCAAAGCCACCATCGTGCAGACCGGCATGCAGCGTGTCGGGCCCGGCGAAGGCATTGCGCTGATGCCGGACGACATCCATGCCGTGCGTATCGAAGACAGCCAGATCCGCCACCTGCACATGTATGGCCGCGCGCTGGAAACCCTGACCGCGCGACTGGCTTTCGACACCGAAACCAACACCTGCAAAGTCATGGATGTTGGCGTCAAGACGCGCCGGAGCAATGGATGAGTCAGGCCGCCACGCGCGCCACCGCGCTCGCATCGCTGGGCAGACCGCAGTCGGGATGGGCCAATACGCCGATCGTCAAGGGCACCACCTTCCTGTTCGACAATCTCGCCGATTGGCGCGAGGCACGCACACGCAGGGAAACCGAGAGAGTGCTGTCATACGGCGCCCGCGGCAATGAAACCCTGTATGCCCTGGAAGATGCGATTACCGCCCTGGAAGCGGGATATCGCAGCAAACTGTTTCCCACCGGGCTCGCGGCCATTGCCACCACCTTGCTGGCCTACCTCAAGGCAGGCGATCATCTGCTGATTTGCGATGGCGTCTACGATCCGGCCAGGCGCTTATGCGAGCAGCAACTGGCCAGCTACGGCATCACGCATGGCTATTTCTCGACGCAAGACAGCGACTGGGAAAAACAACTGCGACCGGAAACCAGGATGGTCTATATCGAATCTCCGGGTTCGCTGCTCTATGACATGCTGGACATACCAGCGATGGCGCGGGTATGCAAAGAAAAAGGGATTCTGCTCTGCGCCGACAACACCTGGGGCTCTTCCCTGCATTACCAGCCGCTGGCGCTGGGTTGCGATATTTCAGTCGTAGCGACAACCAAGTATCTTGGCGGACACTCCGATGTCATGATGGGCTCGGTTACCACAACCCAGCACTGCTTTGGCCGGCTTGAAGAGACCAGCATCAACCTGGGCCAAACGGTCGGCTCCGAAGACGCGTTCCTGGTCTTGCGAGGCATGCGCACGCTGGAATTGCGCCTGCAGAAACATGCGCAAAGCGCCCTGGCGCTGGCACACTGGCTCAGCGCCGTGCCGCAAGTTCGTCGTGTATTCCACCCCGCCTTGCCCAGCGACAGCAACCATCCGCTCTGGCAACGCGACGCCTGCGGCAGCAACGGATTGCTGACAATCGAATTTGATCCCGCGCTTTCGAGCACCGCCATCGAACTTGCCATCGACCGGCTGGACCATTTTGGCATCGGCTCGTCCTGGGGCGGCTTCGAAAGCCTGGTCCTGCCGGTCGATGCGGCCAGGACGCGCCTGCGCGACCAACCCGGCACCGGCTATC
This sequence comes from Advenella kashmirensis, assembly GCA_040395835.1. Lineage (GTDB taxonomy): Bacteria > Pseudomonadota > Gammaproteobacteria > Burkholderiales > Burkholderiaceae_B > Advenella > Advenella kashmirensis_B. Next base: position 45,686 of record JBEBPQ010000002.1, on the reverse strand, counting down.
TGTTGCGCCTGCATATCGGCCTCGAAGACCCCGGCGACCTGCAGCGAGACCTGGAGAACATGTTCAGTCAATTGCACTGACGGTTCCGGCTTCACCACGTTCAACCATTCATGGTGGCAGATCCCTGCCTGCCATACCCGACTACGTATCAAGAATGAACTATATCGACGCAAAACAACTCAAAACCTGGATTCATGACACACAGGAAATTGCTGTTCTGGACGTGCGCGAGCACGGGCAGTACGGAGAGAGCCATCTGTTTTTCGCAGTCTCGCTGCCCTACAGCATCCTGGAACTGCGCGCACGGCGGCTGGTTCCTCGATTGCGCACGCGCATCGTGGCGTATGGCAATCAAGCGGATTCGCAAACCGTGCTCGCGGCGGCACAGGCCCTGCAACGGCTGGGCTATGAAAATATTCATATTCTGGATGGCGGCATCGAAGCCTGGCAGGCCGCATCGTTTCCCGTATTCGCCGGCGTCAACCTGCCCAGCAAAACCTTCGGGGAGTTGGCCGAACACGTCTACGAAACCCCCAGTGTTTCCGCGCAGCAATTGCATGCGATGCTGAACGATCCGAGCAGCAAGTTGATCGTGCTGGACGGGCGCCCCGTCCCCGAGTATCGGAAAATGAATATTCCAGGCGCCATCTGTTGCCCCAACGGCGAACTCGCCCTGCGCGCCAGCCAGCTGGCCGCCGATCCCGATACCACGATCGTGATCAATTGCGCCGGACGCACCCGCAGTATCGTGGGCGCGCAGACCCTGATCAACCTGGGCTTGCCCAACAAAATATACGCGCTCGAAAACGGCACACAGGGCTGGTATCTCGCGGATTACCAACTGGAGCACCAATCCGACAGGCTATATCCGGACCAGATTGATCCGTCCACGCTGCCTGCGCTGCGGGAAAAGGCCGCCGCCCTGATTCAGCGCTTCAATCTGGCCACCTGCTCATTCGAGCAATTGGCATCATGGTTGCAGCATACCGACAGCAGTACCTTTGTCTGCGATATCCGGACAGGCGAGGAGCACGCGGCCAGCAAGCTGCCTTCGCTGGTGCAGCATACGCCGGGCGGACAACTGATCCAGGCCACCGACGAATACATCGGTGTCAGAAAAGCCCGCATTGTGCTGCTGGACTACGACCAAATCCGCGCACCCGTCGTTGCCAGTTGGCTCAAGCAGCTGGGATGGCAAGTCCATCTGCTGCCGGCCACGGACCAGGTCGCGGCCTTGCCCGACATTGCCGAACCGGTCTTTGGCCTGCGCCATACTCGTGATCTTTCCACGGCCGACGCGGTGGCGTTCATCAAGGCCAACCCGGCGGCAAGCATCATCGACACCCGGCCGAGCATGACCTTTCGGACGCAACACCTGAAGCACGCGACATGGGCCATCAGGCCGACACTGGCGCAACACGTTCCCGAGAATAGGCGGACCCCGATCTTGCTCCTCGGCACGGAGCCCGCAAAACTCAAGGTGCTGGCGAGCGATCTGGAAAACACTGGGTATCTCGATATCCAGATCGCAATAGCGGACCAGGCCTTTTTCGAGACCTGCGGACTTCCGACAGCAAGCGATAGCAACAATCCGCCTGATGCGCAATGCATTGATTTTCTGTTTTTCGTGCACGACAGGCACAGCGGCAACAAGGATGCGGCCAGGAAATACCTGGAATGGGAAACCAATCTGGTATCGCAGATCGACGAACTGGAACGCAACACCTTTTCATTTGGTTAATTTGGAACACCGAACAGGAGACGAACATGAACAAAACAAAGATCAATAAAAAACACGGCTTGCTTTCATATGGCCGTGCCGTGATACCAGCGGTGCTGGCGGCCGCCCTACTCTGGCAGGCGCCGGCCCAGGCCAATCGCCTGGCGGATATCAAAAGCCGCGGCACGCTGATCTGCGGCACCCAGAACGCCAGCGCGCCTTATGGATACCAGGACCCCAAGCAACGGCAATATGTCGGCTACGATGTGGACATCTGCCAGGCCGTGGCAAAGGAGCTGGGTGTCAAGCTGGAGCATAAGCCACTCTCGACCGAAGCGCGGATTCCCGAGGTAAAAATGGGGCGGGTCGATCTGGTCGCCGGATCGGTCGCCTGGCTACCGAAGCGGGCCGAGGAAGTCGATTTCAGCCTGCAGTACCTGCAGGGCAATATTAAGGTGTTGGTCGGCAAGGATGCGCAAATCCAGACGCTGGCCGACCTGGCAGGCAAAAAAGTATGCGCCTCGTCGGGCTCCAGTTCCGCCGCCATCGCCCAATCTGTCATCAAAGGCGCCGATATCATCACCTACCAGAACATCTCGCAATGCTATCTGGGCATACAAAACGAGAAAGTGCAGGCCATGACCGCCGGAGAGCTGGTGCTGATCCGGTTTGTCAATGATGCCGAAAAGGCCGGCGCCCCCGTGGCCTTGCTCAAGGAGTCGACGGCCACCGAACATATCGGCATCATCATGAACAAAGGCGAGCCCGAGTTGAAAAAAGCGGTGGACGATGCACTGCTAGCCATCGAAAAGTCCGGCGAACTGGACCGTATCTTCACCAAGTGGCTGGGCAAGGATTCGGTTTACAAACTGACCCGCAATTTCAAAGTCGAGCCCGTCGCCCCGCAGGCCGGCGCAAGCTCGCAGTAGCGCCGCCCCGCGCCCGACAGGTGTCGGGTACGGGCCCCCATCATGAACAAGATGAAATTTCCGCTTTTCCCTAACTGTCATGAACCTCTCATTTTCGATCCTGTCCGACCCTGAGACACTGAACGCGCTGCTCAACGGTATCTCGGTCACCTTGCGGCTTTTCATCGGCGCGCTGGCCGGTGGCTTCGGCATCGCCCTGCTGCTGACTGCCATCAATCTGATTCCCGCCCGCCTGGTGCAGGCCCTGGTCAAATTGTTCGTGGAATACCATCGCAATGTGCCTAGCGTCGTACAGATCATGGTCTGGTATTTTGGCATGCCCGAAGTCCTGCCCCGCCCGATCAAGCTATGGATTAATCAGGGTGATACCGAGTTTTCCTTTGCCCTGATCGCCCTGTCCCTGAATGTCAGCGCCTACTATTATGAAGATATACGCTCTGGGATCCGCGCCATCGCGGGCACGCAGGCCGAGGCGGCCAGGGCCGTAGGCCTGAGCGCCGCCCAGGCGCTGCGGTATGTCGTATTGCCCCAGGCTGTCCGCATCGCCGTACCGCCAATCGTCAACCGCTCGATCATCCTGTTCAAGGACACCAGCCTTGCCATGGTGATCGGCGTGACAGAGCTGACGTACCAGGTCAAGCATATCGAAAATGCAACCTTCCAGACCTTTCAGATATTCACCATTTCAACCCTGATCTACCTGGTGATATCGTTGCTGATCGCCCTGCTGGGCGCGCAGCTGGCACGCCGTTTCCCGGCCAATTTCAGTAGATAGCGAGAGATAACGATGCTGGATTTCATTAATACCTACGGCATGATGTTCCTGGTCGGGTCCTGGCCCGGAGGCCCGCTGGGCGGGTTTGCCGGCACCCTTATCCTGGCCGCGCTCAGCCTGGCGGCCGCATTTCCGATTGCGCTGCTGATCGGCATCGGTCGCGGCTGCCAGTTCAGATCCGTACGCATGATCGCCGCGATCTGGGTCTATCTGTTCCGGTCCATTCCGCTCATCATGATTATTTTCTGGGCTTATTTTCTGTTGCCCGTCATCATGAAAACCGAGATTCCACCCTTCTGGACCGCCGTCGCCGCCATCGTCGTCTATGAATCGGCTTTCCTTGCGGAGATTGTCCGCGGCGGCCTGCAGGCACTGCCCAAGGGGCAGGCCGAGGCAGCGAGGGCAGCGGGTCTGGGCTACTTCCAGACTCTGTTTCTGATCGAGCTGCCGCAGGCGCTGAGCAATATGATCCCTTCCCTGCTCAATCAGTTCGTCTCCACCATCAAGGCTACGTCCATCGTCTATATCATCGGCGTCAACGAGGCGGCGTTCTCGGCCCAGCAAATCAACAGCATCGAGCTGACCGGCGCTTTCCGGACCTATATGATTCTGGCACTTTTCTATTTTCTGATCTGCGCGGTGCTATCGAAGCTGGCTCAAATGCTCGAAGCCCATCTGCTTGCCAAGCGCATGGGGCAGGCCGCGTAGTTTTTCCTCAAGGAGAGAGACAATGATTCAACTTGAAAACGTTAACAAATGGTACAAACAATATCATGCATTGCGCGATATCAGCGGCGAAATAAAACAAGGAGAAGTCGTCGTGGTTTGCGGTCCGTCCGGATCGGGAAAATCCACCATGATCCGCACGCTCAATAGACTTGAAAACATCCAGGGTGGCACGATCCGCATCCAGGGCCAGGACATCGACGGCAAATCGCTGGATATCAACCAGTTGCGCGCCAAGATCGGCTTCGTGTTTCAGCATTTCAATCTATTCCCGCATTTATCGGTAAAAGACAACATCGCGCTTTCCCCGATCAAGGTTCGCGGCATGCCACGACAGGAAGCCTACCAATTAGCGGAAAGCCTGCTGGAAAAAGTCGGCCTGTACGACAAGAAAGACGCCATGCCCGCGAATCTGTCCGGCGGACAGCAACAACGCGTGGCCATTGCGCGCGCCCTGGCGCAACAGCCGCCGGTCATCCTCTTTGATGAGCCGACCAGCGCGCTGGATCCCGAGATGGTCGGCGAAGTGCTGGGGGTCATGAAGAAACTGGCCGCCGACGGCATGACCATGGTTTGCGTGACGCATGAAATGAACTTCGCGCGCGAAGTCGCGGATCGCATCTGGTTCATGGACCAGGGACAAATCCTCGAAGACACGACCACCTCGGATTTTTTCTGCCATGCCAGCCATGAAAGGGCGAAGAAATTCATGGCGGACATCCTGCACTGAATGGCAACGCTGATGCCGCCTTGGTTTCGCGGCATCGAAGAACAGTCCGTGCGTGACAGCAGCACGCCGGCGGCGCCACGCCGCTCAGCGCGATTTCTGCTGTCGGTTCAACAAGCGATACTCCTTGAGCGCGGCCTCGCCAAATGCCTGGACCAACCGGATGCGCGATGACTTCCTGGACCAGACCAGCCCAAAGCGGCGTGGCGCGCTTACCTCCGGCAAGGGAATCTTGACGATTTTCAAATCACGTTTGTACAGATTGGCCGAGTCTGGAATGATGGCAACGCCCAGGTCCTGGTTCACCATCAAAGCAATGGACTCGATCGCGTTAAGCTCGAAGCGCGGCGCAGGCGCAATGCCGGCGGTTCGCAGATACTGTTCGATCAACTTGCCGCTCCAGGTGGCATGATCATAGCGGATGAAAGGCAGGGAACACAGCAAATGCACCGGATCTTTCCCGGCATGCGCGGCTGCCGCGAGCAGCAAAAACGGCTCCTCGCGCAGCAGCGTCCAAGCTAGCGTCTTGGGCAGCGCGTAGGGCGCCTCGATGGCGATCGCGGCATCCAGTTCGCCATTTTCGATATTGCGGTAAAAATCCGGGGAAACCCCCGGCTGGATCACCACGTTGACATCGGGATAACTGCGTATGAGGCGGCTGAGAATATCCGGCAACACACTATTGAGCACGCTGTTGCCCGCTCCAATCCGGAGCTCGCCTTTTATCTCGTTTGAATTGGCCAGATCCGGCAAGCCATCGACCTCGTTCAGAATTCGCTGAAACGCATCGAGCAAGCGCAGGCCAGCCTCGGTCACATGCACGGTTTTACCCGCCCTGGCAAGCAGCGTCACCCCCAACTGTTGCTCAAGCGCCGCGATCTGTTGCGCCACCGTGCCATGCGTGACATTCAGGATACGGGCCGCCTGGGCCATGGAGCCGGCTTGATGAACCAGTAAAAAGGTGCGGATGAATCGTGTATTCATGGCATGAGAGCAAAAGAATTGTCGGCCGGCAAGCGGCAGGCGCGTAACCACGCAGGTCCGCATGGACAACGCAGTTTGGCGGCAGGGCCCGTTCCGGGCGGTCGCATTGCCAACTCAAAAGTCATATTTTCTATCTTTTTAAGATAAAAATACCAGATATTTTTCTATCTTCTGTAGCGTACTATCTTCCCCTCAGGGAGACAAGTATGAAAAGCAAGTTATTCGTTCCGGCCTCGCGCCCGGAGCTCTTCGCAAAAGCCATGAAAAGCGCTGCCGACGCCATCTCTTTCGATCTGGAGGATGCCGTGCTGGAGCAGGATAAGGCCCAGGCGCGTCTGCAACTGGTCCGATTTCTTGCCGAACTGCCGGCGGATGCGGCCGGCAAGAAAATTATCGTGCGCATCAACAACATGGGCACCCCTCATTTCGAGGATGATCTGGCGGCTTGCAACACGCATTCAGTTGCAATCATCAATATCCCGAAAATCGAAACCGCGGCCCAGATGCAGCAATTTTTCACCAGCTACGGGCGCATTTGCGACCAGACCGCCACGGCGGATCAGGCCATCCTGGTCAATATCGAAACACCGCTGGCACTGGCCAACGCCGTCGCCATCGCCGCTGTTGACAAACGTATCTGCGGCCTGCAGCTCGGCCTGGGCGATATGTTCGAACCGCTGGGGATCGCGCGCTACGAACCGGCCCATGTCGGCCAAGTGCTCATGGCGTTGCGACTGGCGGCTGGCAGTGCGGGGGTCGCCGCCTACGATAGCGCTTACGCGAATATCCGCGATAGCGACGGGTTTCGGAACGAGGCGCGGCAAGCCAGGGCGCTGGGCTTTCTCGGCAAGACCTGCATCCATCCCTCCCAGGTTGCCATCGCCAACGACGTCTTCGCCCCCAGTCCGGAAGAAGTCCGCTGGGCCCGCAAAATCGTCGAATCGGCCAAGACCACCCGGCATGGCGCCTATGTCCTGGATGGGCAGATGATCGACGTTCCTTTTATCAGTAGAGCCCGGATGATCCTGAGCCAGGCGCAAGATTCCCAGGTCTAGCCGCACGCTGCGGCGCGATCAATCAAAAAAGCAAATACTCATCATCACGATGAAGGAGACAGCAGTGAAATACAACCAGAAGCACAATTTTCGCTTTGTTCAATCCGGCATGCTGGCGCTGCTGGCGACAATGGCCGCGCAACAGCCGGCGTTTGCCGCCGACGCCCAGGACTTTCCAGGCGATCGCCCGATCACGCTTGTCGTCCCCTATCCGCCCGGCGGATCCAACGATACCTTTGCACGCGCCGTCGGCATGAAACTTGGCAACATCCTGAAAACGACGGTTGTCATTGAGAACAAGGGCGGCGCGGGCGGCTCGATCGGCACCATGCAGGTGGCCAGGGCCAAACCCGACGGCTACACGCTGGCGGCCGTATCATCCAGCTTTACCACCAACGCCGCGATCCAGCCAAGCCTGCCCTTCGATCCACTCAAGGACCTGCGCGGTGTCGGCCTGATGGCGGAAGGCCCGTTCATCCTGTCGGTCAGAAAGAACCTCGGCATCACTAAAGTCGCGGACCTGATCAAGTATGCCAAGGACAATCCGGGCAAGCTGAACTATTCGTCTTCGGGTCCGGGCAGCAGCAACCAGTTCGCAACTGAAATGATGAACGCCATCGCCGGCATCAAGATGACGCACGTGCCGTTCAAGGGCATGGGGCCGGCCACCAATGCCCTGATCGGTGACCAGGTCGATGTGCTGATTGCCAGCGGACCATCGCTGCTGCCTGCCGTCGGTACCGGCAAGGCCACGGCGCTGGGAGTCACCAGCGGCGAGAAAAGCCAGGTTGCGCCCGATCTGCCCACCGTTGCCACCGATGTGCCTGGCTACAACTTCAAAATCTGGTGGGGCATCCTGGCACCGGAAAAAACACCCGATGCCGTGGTGAGCAAAATCAACGATGCCCTGAAACAAGTCACGGCGGACGAGGAGCTCAAGAAATTCTTTCTGAAAGAAGGCGCGGAGGCCGCCTACCTGACGCCTGCCGATTTCGACCGCGAGATCAGCGACAACATTGCCCTCTGGAAAAAGGTCGCCAAGGACAGCGACATCCACGTACAGAAATAAACACGGACTGCACTTTATGACATCACCAGTTTCAGGAACGCAAGATTTGCCGCTTAAAGGGATCCGGGTACTCGACCTGAGCGCATACATTGCCGGGCCCTATGGCTGCACCCTGCTTTCGGACATGGGCGCCGAGGTCATCAAGATCGAGCCCCCGGAAGGAGACAATCTGCGCAAGTACCCGTCGACCCTGTCCCGCGAAAGCCGCGCTTTTATCGGCATCAACCGGGGCAAGCGTGGCATCGGCATCGACTTGAAGTCGGTGGACGGGTACGCGATCTTTCTTAAACTGGTCGGCCAGGCCGACATCGTGGTGCATAATTTCCGCCCGCAGGTCCCTGCCCGTCTGAAGATCGACTATCCCACCCTGCGCCAGCATAACCCGCGGTTGATTTACTGTTCAATGACAGGCTACGGCGCCAAGGGTCCCATGGCCAATCACGCGGGCTATGATCAGGTTTTGCAAGCCATGTCCGGCATTTGCGATTCCCAGGGCATGGGCAAGCCCGAACCGGAAATCGTCTATGGCTCGGTTGTCGATTACTACGCCAGCGCCATGATCGCCAACAGCGTCAATGCCGCGCTTTTCAAGCGCGAGCGTACAGGACAGGGCAGCTATATCGAAGTTTCCTTGCTCGCAAGCGCCCTGACGATGCAATCGGCGCGCTTCGTCTGGGCCGAAGACGAGCCCAAGGAGGTCGAACGCGACATGCGCTCGGGCGGCGTCACCGGCATTCACCCGACCCGCGAGGGGTTCATTTATCTGTCCGCCAACACGCCGCATTTCTGGGGAGCCCTTTGCACCTTGACCGGCTTGCCGTCGCTGGCCAATGACGAGCGCTATAACAGCGTGCGCAAGCGCGCCGCGAATGCGGACGTCATCGTGCCGATTGTCCGCCAGGCCCTGCAAGCCAGGACCGCCATGGAATGGGAAGCGCATTTCGGCACGCAGGTGCCTTGCGCCGTCGTGAGACGGGTGGACGATATGTTCGAACATCCCCAAGTGCAGGCCGAGGGCTACATACGAGAATTCACGCACGCCACTATCGGCAAATACAAGGGCGTGACCGGCCTGCTCAGGATCGACGGCCAGCCTTGCGCCACCGACAGGGCCGCGCCGGATTTCGGCGAGCATACCCGGGAACTGCTGGCGGAAATCGGCTACGGCGCAAGCGAGATCGAAACGTTCATGCAAAACGGCGCGGTTCATTGACGAAAGGGAAAAATCGCGATGAATACCAAGACACAATGGCAACGGCGTCCCACAGGCGCAAATTGGGGAGACTTCGGCAGCGATGACCAACTGGGACGCCTGAACTGGATCGACGCGCCGGTCCGGCTGCGGGCAGCCCGGGAAATCCGCCAGGGCATCAGCTTCTCGCTGAGCCTGCCTCTGGATGTGCCCCGGCAGCCGGTGCTGAATCCGCGTCGACTGCCGCCCTCCGTGACGCCGTCCAGCAAGAACGGCAAACTGGTATTCAATTATCCGCTATCCGACGACACCCCTGGCGCCACCGATGTCATCAGCGACGATTGCGTGACACTCTCGCCTCAGTATTCAACCCAATGGGATGCGTTCGGGCACGTATGCAGTTGCTTTGACAGCGACGATAGCGGCAGCCCCAGGCCGGTGGGCTATAACGGCTTCCGCGTGCAGGGCACATCCTCGCCGGCGCAGCCAGCCAAGCACGCCACGGCGGCGCTGGGTATCGATCCGATGGCGCGCCATGGCATACAAGGCCGTGGCGTCCTGATAGATCTGCGCCATCATTTCGGCGATGCGGACCGTCTCGTCGGCATGGCCGATATCCAGCGTGTGCTCGAAGCGGATCGGATCGAGGTCAAAAAAGGAGATATCCTGTGCTTTCACACCGGCCTTGCCGATATCGCCCTGAAGCTGGCGGCGGATGAGGATCACACGGTTCTCAAGCACAGTTGCTGCGCCCTGGATGGCAATGACCCTGCCCTGCTGGCATGGATTACGGAGTCTCAAATCTCGGCGCTGGCGGCGGACAACCACGCCGTGGAAAAAAGAAATTACACCTTGCGGAAACCAACTGGCCCGCTTCTGCCGCTGCACGAACATTGCCTGGTCAAGCTCGGCATCCCGTTAGGGGAGCTATGGCATTTGTCGACGCTGGCCGGTTGGCTCCGGAACCACCGCCGCCATGCCTTCTTTCTTACCGCCGCGCCAATGTATCTACCCGGCATGGTCGGCGCGCCGGTCAACCCCATCGCCACCGTCTAGCGGTTTATCTGCCCCACCCATATTCACGTTGCGTCAATCTCATTCGGGAGTCGGCTCATGTCCTTGTCTTTTCATCAATACATCATGCCCTTTGTCCTGGCCTGCGGCACGGCGCTCTCCGGCAACGCGCAGGGCGCCGCCTATCCAGAGAAGCCCATTCGCATGATCGTCCCATATTCGGCCGGCGGCGGCGCCGACAATGCCGCCCGAATCATCGCCAAGGCGCTGGGCGACCAACTCAGGCAACCCATCGTCATCGAGAACAAGGCCGGCGCAAGCGGCTCGATCGGCGCAACGCAGGTCGCGCGCGCGGCCGCCGATGGCTACACCCTGCTCTACGACGCCTCTTCCTTTTCCATCAACCCCGTCTTGCGCAAGCTTCCCTATGATCCCCTGAAGGACTTCATCCCCGTCGCCAAGGTCGTCAATTCTCCCTACCTGATGGTTGTCCCCGAGAACTCCCGGTTCAACAGCGTCAAAAGCTATGCGGACGCGGCCAGGCAAGCGCCCGGTAAATTGACCTTCGCTTCCTATGGCATCGGCAGTCCGGTGCATATCGTGGGCGAACTGCTGAAACAGGAAACCGGCATCAATATCGTCCATGTCCCCTACAAGGGTGGCGCTCCGGCCTTGGTCGACGTCATGAGCGGCGTGGTCGACACCTATTTCGCCAATGCCGCCTCGGCCATGCCGTACATCCGTGGCAACAAGCTCAAGGCGCTGGCGACCACCGCGGCCCATCGCGGCAAAGACCTGCCTGGCGTTCCGACAATGCAGGAACAAGGCGTGCGCATGGACGTCAGCGAGTGGAACGGTATCTTCGCCCCGGCTGGCACGCCGGACGCAACCATAAAGACGTTATCGCGAGCCATCGACGCGGCCCTGCGGGATCCCGCCGTTGTCATGCAGCTTAATAACCTGGGCATGAATGTCGAGCAAAGCACGCCAGACAGTTTCAGCGCATTTATTGCAAATGAACTGGACCGCTGGCGCCAAGTCGCAAAGCAAAATAACATCAGGCTGGACTGAACGCTCTCTTAGCGAACGCACAGGCATTTCCAACCTATGCGCGCGCGGCACGTTCCGTGCAGAACGCCAGCAGCCTGTCGCGCAGTTGCCTGCCAGCCTGCGTGAGCCTGGGGTTGATGTAGAGCGCCAGCTTCAACGGCCCGACAGGCTCGAACCCGTCGCTGCATTCCAGAACCCGATGACCCGCCTGCACACTGGAAGCAGGCACCAGACTGACTCCCAGGCCTTCGCTTACCGCGGCGCATAGATTCGCCAGGCTGCTGCTTTCATATCGGATCCGCCATGGCCGCTGCGCCATATCCAATGCCTGTATGATCTGCTGCCGGTACAGCGCGCCTTCGGGAAAAACGACCAGTGGCAGCCTTTCCCGCCATAACGGATACGTTGCCGGCGGCGCATGCGCCTTGCTGCTGATCCAGCATAACGGTTCCGGCCAATGGCAATCGCAATCGGCATCAATATCCCATTGCTTTACGAGCAGCAAATCCAGCTCGCCACCGCGGAATTGCCCGAGCAACCGGTGGCTTAGCCCGCTGTCCACCTCAAGCCGCAGTTGCGGATGATCTGCGGCAAAAGCGGCCAGGTGCGGCATCAATGCCTCCCCGGCAAAGTCTTCGGGCACGCCCAATCTGAGCACCTCATCATGCGGCGCGGAACTAAGCGCTTCGCGCGCTTCATCGGTCAGTCTCAGGATTCGCCGCGCATAGCCCAGTAAGCGCAGGCCCGCTTCGGTAGGCAATACCTGGCGCTGGCTGCGATCCAGCAGCATGCAGTCAAGACTGTGCTCCAGCCGCTGGACTTGCTGGCTGACCGTCGATTGCGTCAAGTGCAGCGATTCGGCCGCACGCGTGAAATTGCCGGTGTCCACAACCATGACGAAACTGCGAAGCAGAACAGGATCTATCATTAATATTCCCACTGATACCTATTCAATCATTTAATTTCATAATACTTCATCATTGCGTTAAGATCATAAACCAAAGCACTCAACGGAGATTTTCATGATTTTTCGTCGCTATCTCGCGCACTGGCTATGGCTTGCCCTCACCGCTTTCGGTACCTGCGCGCCGGCCGCCCATGCCGATGCGCCGGCTGACCGGTTGCTGCAGGCAGCATCCCGCGGCGACACCCAGCAGGTGAAAGCCTTGCTGGCCGAGTCCGTTCCCGTGGACGTGCGGGACAGGCGGGGCAATACGCCGCTATTGCTGGCAACTGCGGGAAACCATGCACCCGCCGCCGAAGCCCTGATCCGCGCCGGCGCCGACGTCAACATTAAAAACCAGCGCGAGGACAGCGCCTATCTGCTGGCTGGCGCCGAAGGCCATCTCGCCATTCTGAAAATGACGCTGCAACACGGCGCCGACCTCAAAAGCACCAACCGCTATGGCGGTACCGCCATGATTCCCGCCTGCGAACGCGGCCATGTCGAAGTCGTCAGAACGTTACTGCAGGCTGGCGTAGACCCGGACCATATCAATCGGCTGGGCTGGACCTGTCTGCTCGAAGCGGTCATCCTGGGCAATGGCGGACCGGCGCACCAGGCAATCGTATCGATACTCATTGATGGTGGCGCGGATGTCAACCTGGCTGATCACAACGGCGTGACGCCGCTTGCGCATGCCCGGCAACGCAGGCAGCGAGCCGTCGTCGAACGCCTGGAAGCCGCCAACGCCCGATAGCCGCAAGCCCCGCCCTTGCCGCCGGCCAAGACCGGCAGCAATCCCGATTCCTGAACCCACACACTTACCACCAATATCATGTCCGAAGAATCCTATATGCTCGAAGCCATCCGGCTGGCACGAGAAAATATCGCCGCAGGCGGCCGCCCATTCGGCGCCGTGCTGGTCCATGACAATCAAATCATCAGCCGCGCCGTCAACGAAATTCATCGTACCAACGACCCGACCGCCCATGCCGAAATGCTGGCCATTCGCCAGGCCGGCAACGCCCTGGGCCGACCGCGCCTGGACGGCTGTGTGATCTACGCCAGCGGCCACCCTTGCCCGATGTGCCTGGCCGCCATGCATATGAGCGGCATCAAGACAGCTTATTTTGCCTACTCTAACGAAGAAGGCAACCCGTTCGGCCTATCGACCGCCTCGGTCTATGCGCAAATGCGGCTGCCACTGCAGGAACAGCGCGTACACCTGGCACCCATGCGCCCCGCTTCGGAAGACGGGCTTTACGCAGCCTGGCGCGACGCCCAGCCCAAAGCCTGAGATGAACACAAACAACGCCGTATCCAGGCGCACGCCCCGCCGTCTTGCCAGCGGTCTGCTGCTTCTGCTGATCGTCATGCTCGGGGTCAATCTACGTCCGATCCTGACCGCGGTCGGGCCTTTGCTGACTGAAATCAGGGCCAGCACCGGCCTGGGTTTTCAAGGCGCCGCGTTGATGACCACGCTTCCGGTGCTATGCATGGGACTCTTCGCCTTACTGTTGCCATGGTGCAATCGTTGGCTGAGCATGCATGCCTGGATTGTGACCGGCATTGCGACGATCGCCGCCGCCTGCCTCTGGCGGTTTTTCCTTGATGGCAGCGCCGCCCTCATTGCCAGCGCGCTGCTGGCCGGCATCGGCGTGGCGCTGGTGCAAACGTTCGCGCCAGGACTGATCAAACAATGGTTTCCGGGCAAAATGCCATCCGTCATGGGCCTGTACTCCGCGTCGCTCATGGCCGGCGGCGGCACCGCCGCCATGCTCAGCCCCCTGGTGGTCGGCCGCTTCGGGGATTGGCACATGGGTTTGGGCGTATGGGCATTGCCGGCGGTGACCGCGCTGGCCCTATGGCTGGCGTTTCGGCCGCTGAGCGGCGAAGGCCGCACCATCCAGGCGCGCGGCCCAAACTTTATGGCCAACCCTCGGGCCTGGCTACTGGCGGTTTATCTTGGTGTCATCAACGGCGGCTATACCAGCATGGTGGCGTGGCTGCCGGTCTTCTATCGCCAGTTGGGCTGGACGGCCGCCGATAGCGGGGCGATTGTCGGCTGGATGACGCTGCTGCAGGTCCTGGGCGCCTTGGCCATCCCGGTATTCACCCGGCAGCGGCCAGACCGACGCCCAGCCCTGGCAACCGTCCTGACGCTGCAGATCGTGGGACTCGCCGGCCTAATCATGACGCCGCTGGCGCAGCCATGGCTCTGGGTCGGGCTGATCGGTTGCGGCCTGGGCGCAAGCTTCGTGCTGTGTCTGACGCTCACGCTGGAACACCTTCACGAAGCCCGCGCCGCGGGCAGCCTGGCCGCATTCGTGCAGGGCGTCGGATTCATTATCACAGGCCTGTACCCCTCGCTCACCGGGTGGCTGCGCGATATCACGGGCTCATTCCTGTCTTCCTGGATATTACTGATGATCACCATTGCCATGATGTTGATCGTCACCGCCAGGTTCTCTCCGTCCAGCTATGCCAGTGCCATGAACATACCTCGTCCCTAGCGCCAATAGAACGCATGCGCCGCCCAAACGGGCGGCGCATGGACATGATAAACATGCCAGGAAAAACCAAAGGGCTAGGTCTTGCGCTGCTCAAGCACGAAAGCGGTGAAGCTGTCGACCCATCCCCTCAGATATTTCTCGGTACGCTCGACAAACGCGCCCTCTTCCGTCAGCAAGGCATCGTTCCAGTGCAGAAACACTTCCGGCTGCAGGAACGTGGGCATATTCAGGATTCTCAAGACATTGCGCAAATGCGTCTGCGCCATTGCCGTCCCGAGCGCGCCTGGCGAAGTCCCCAATACCCCGGCGGGCTTCAAGTTCCATACGTTCTGCCCCCAGGGACGCGTGCCATGGTCCAGCGCATTCTTGAGCGCCGCTGGAATGGAACGATTATGTTCCGGTGTCACGAACAGAATCGCATCCTTCTGCGCGACCTTCGCCTTGAAATCGAGCACCGCCTGCGGCGTTGCCGCGTCCATGTCCTGGTTGTATAGCGGCAATGCGGAAATATCCAGAAATTCATGCTTGAAATTTTCTGGAAAGTACGCGAGTACATTCTTGGCCAGTTTCAGATTGAACGAATCTTTCCTCAAACTGCCCACAACAACGCCCAGCTCGATATCTGCCATGCTGCAACACCTCTTAAAAATTGACGAAAAAGTGAACCAATCCGCGACGCGCTGGCAACGCGGGAGCACGACCATATATTATCACTATCGGAATAAATCCTGACACGCCAAATATCCATGCCTCCCATGAAGACAAGACCATAACGATCCTCGGCCATCATTCAACATCGTTTTCTCCGCGGCTTCTCCTGCCCTTTGGAACCGAGCAACATCGGCACAGGCAAAACCACACGGTTTCCCATATGGGCCGACTCAAATACAACATGATCGAAATATATTTCAAGTGTTTTTAAGCTAACTTGCGATAGTCTGAATATAAGCCCGCCTGACTCCAGGCTGCCAGGTTTGGAATTTGTCCACTATCGATGCAGGAGTAGTAACCGTGTCCAGTCCAACGCTAAATATATCTCGACGCAAACTTTTGTCCATGATTGGCTATGCTGCAGGCGGGTCGGTCATGTATCAGGCAATGACCAGCCTAGGATTTGCCGCCGAATCCACTTTCACAGGCCCGGTCAAGCTGGAAGGTGATCCGAAGGGAGCAACCGTACTGGTGCTGGGAGCGGGGCTTGCCGGCATGGCCGCCGCCCTGGAGTTGCGCAATGCCGGCTACAAGGTGCGCATCCTTGAGTACCAGGACCGCGCAGGCGGGCGAAACATCAGCATATACGGCGGCGACGAGTACACGGAGCTGGGTGGCCACAAGCAAGTCTGCCAGTTCGACAAGGGTCTTTATCTGAATCCAGGCCCATGGCGCATTCCCTATCACCACCACGGCATCCTGGACTACTGCAGGAAATTGAATGTCAGGATGGAACCGTTTGTGCAGATTAACTTTAACGCGTATCTGCACGCGCAAAAAGGATTTGGCGGCAAACCTCAACGCTACCGCGACATCATCACCGACTACAAAGGCGGATTGGCCGAGCTCATGTCCAAGGCGGTAAACTCGGACAAACTCGACCTGGATGTCACCAAGGAGGATAAGGAGAAGCTGCTGGAATCGCTTCAGGCCTTCGGGGTGCTCGATAAAGACTACAAGTATGTGAAGGGACTGCAAACCAGCGCGTTCCGTGGCTTCAAGAAACCCCCGGGCGGTGGCCTGAGCGGGGTGCCGGAACCGTCGGACCCCATTGCTTTCGACGATATCGTCAACAGCGGAATCTGGGCCAATATGAATACCCATTTCCTCGAAGAATTCCAGCAAACCATGTTCCAGCCGGTCGGCGGCATGGGAATGATCGGCAAGGCTTTTGCCAAGGAACTGGGCGACATCATCCAATACAATGCCCACGTCACCGAAATCAAGCAGGACGACCACGGCGTCAGCGTGACCTATACCGATAGAGTAAAGGGCGGCCCCCCCAAACAGGAGAAAGCCGACTGGTGTGTCTGCACTATCCCGCTTTCGGTGCTGAGCCAGATCTCGCTCAATGTTAGCGGCAAGATGCAGGATGCGATCAATAGCGTTCCCTATGCGCCTTCGGTCAAGGTCGGCGGACAGTTCAAGCGGCGCTTTTGGGAAGAAGATGAACGCATTTACGGAGGCATTTCCTACACTGATCTTCCCATTACACAGATTTCGTATCCCAGCACGGACTATTTCTCGTCAGGCAAAGGTGTGCTGCTCAACGCATACATGTTCGGCCCTACTTCCGTCGAATTTACGGCATTGCCACCCGAGGAACGCATCGCCAAGGCGATCGAACTGGGCGCCCAGATTCATCCGCAGATCAAGGAGGAATTTGAGAATGGGTTTACGGTAGCCTGGAACCGCATGCCTTGGATTCTAGGCTGTTATGGCATATGGACGGAAGCGACCCGCAAGCAACATTACACCAACCTGTGCGAAATCGACGGCAGGATTGTCCTGGCCGGCGAGCATGCTTCCTACATTCCGGCGTGGCAGGAAGGCGCAATCGAATCAGCGATAGACGCGATTACCCGACTGCACAAAAAAGTATTGACCAGCCATGCATAACGGGAGAAATTTCATGACAATCCATTCGCTCAATAAATTCCTTCTGGGTCTGGCCATGCTGCTGCCAGGGGCCTATAGCCACGCCGACACCGCAGTCATCAGCGAAACCTCCTCGGCCTTTCCCTACAAGACCGGTGAAGACGTCTTCAAGCACGTTTGTGCCGCCTGTCATATGCCGGATGCGAAAGGCGCGGTAGGCGCCGGCCATTTCCCCGCGCTCGCGAAGAATCCCAAGCTGGCCGCCGCCGGCTATATCGGGTTTGTCGTGGTCAATGGCCAAAAGGGTATGCCGCCCTTTGGCGGCACTTTGACCGATACGCAAATTGCGGATACCATCAACTACGTACGCACTCATTTTGGCAACAACTTTGCTGATAAAGTGGGGCCGCAAGACATTGGCAAACTTCGCCAGCCCGGCCGTTCATACCAGCTTGAATAAACAAGCTTCGCATCAGCGCAGTCACGATATTGAACCCAGTATTTCACGAAGGAACATCCATGAATTTTATGAAAAAAGCAGCATCGGCAATTTTTGTTACCGCAATATCGTTCTCCAGCATCGTCCATGCGCAGGAAATCAAACGCGATCCGGTTCCCGACTTCCCCATCTCGTCCGCAGTCACCATTCCTGCCGGCGCCACCACGTACTATCTCAGCGGCATGGTGCCCTCGAAAGAAGGAAGCGGCTACGGCGACACCCAGCAACAAACCGAGAATGTGCTCAAATCCATCAAGAGCAAACTCGAATCCATGGGCCTGAGCCTGGGCGATGTCGTCAAAATGCAAGTTTTCCTGGTGGGTGATAAAAACAAAGGCGGGAAAATGGATTTTGCTGGATTCATGAAAGGCTACACCAAGTACTTCGGCACCAAAGCGCAGCCTCAAGTCCCGGCACGCTCGGCCTATCAGGTCGCTGCGCTGGCCAACCCGGAATTTCTGATTGAAATCGAAGTCACCGCGGCCAAGGCAAAATAAGCTGTTCTCCACGATTTTCTGAGCAGAAGATTACATGAAGTCCGGAATGCCGATCGGCACCCCGGACGTCCCATGTCACTGCGCAGGCTCCCCGTTGCGCCGGTCCGGCGCAACACAAACCATTAGTTCACCTTGATATTGGCCTGCTCGGCCAGTTTCTTCCATGCCGGAATCTCGGTCTTCACGATCTTATCCAGCTCGGCCGGCGTGCCGCCCACCACGACCGCGCCCTGCGCCAGAAAAGCCTGCTGCACGGATTTATCCTTTGCCGCCGCTGCCAGCACTTTCTGGATTTTGTCGATAATCGCCGCGGGGGTGCCGGCAGGCGCGAACATGGCGTACCAGGAGTCCACATTGAAACCCGGCAGCGATTCGGCTACGGCAGGAACATCGGGCAGCACCGGCGTGCGTTCGCGCGTGGACACGGCAAGCGCCTTCAGCTTCCCCGATTTGATATATTGCGTCACCGACGGCAGGGATACCCACAGCAAAGGAATCTGCCCCCCCAGAACATCGATCGTGGCGGGCCCGCCGCCTCGATACGGCACGTGATTCAACTGCACATTGGCATTCTTCTTAAACAATTCACCCGCGATATGGCTGGGCGAACCCACGCCGGCCGAGCCATAGACGACAGGCGTGTCGGCCTTGCGCGCAAACGCAATCAACTCATCCACGGTGGAGGGTTCGAACGAGGGATTGGCAACCAGCACCTGTGGCGCCGATGCGACGAGCGACACGGGCGCCAGGTCTTTTTCCGTATCGAACGGCAACGTCGCGTAAATAGCGGGATTGATCGTATGCGAAGACAGGGTCAACAACAAGGTATAACCGTCAGCCGCGCTTTTCGCCACCTGCGCTGTCCCTATCGTGCCGCCTGCGCCACCCTTGTTTTCAATCACAACGCTTTGGCCCAGTTGCTTGGAAAGCGGTTCCTGGATAATTCTCGCGGCCACATCCACGCTACCCCCGGCGGGATAGGAGACGATCAATCGTATCGGTTTTTCCGGATAGGCATCCGCGGCAATGGCCGGCTTGATTAGCCCGGACGTCGCAACCAATAGCGACAGCATCGTCATTGCCAATAATTTTTTCTTCAGTCGCCGCATGTCAGTCCTTTTAATTGAATCGTTATTTATATAAAGAAACTGCGCCTATCCAAAAATACCGAATGGCTATATCGATATATCCAGGTTATTTCGCTGGCCTCTTCCATTGCCCGGGGAGCCCCTCCCTCTTTGCGGCATCCGACATCCGGACGCGTGGCTCCCGGTTTCCCCAGCTACTGAATATTGGCTTTGGTGGCCACATCGGACCATTTTTTTATTTCATCGAGCAGTAGCTGATCGGTCTGCACGGGCGAAGTGGCATAGGCCTTCGCTCCCGAATCAATCAGCTTCTGCTGAACCTCCTTTCGCGCAGCGATGGTTTGCATGGCATTCGACATTTTTTGTATGATTTCGTCCGGCGTACCGGAAGGTGCCAGTACCCCATAGTTTGTGCTCAGGGCATAGTCCTTGACCCCCAGTTCCGTCAACGTCGGCACATCCGGAATGGTTTTTACGCGATCAGCAGTCGTCACCGCAATGAATTTGATTTTGCCGCTGTTGATCTGCGGATACAGGGTCGTCAGGGTATCGATCACAATGTCGATCTGCCCGCCCAGCAAATCCGTAACAGCCGGACCACTACCCTTGTAGGGCACGTGCAATAACTGCGTTCCGGTCGCCAGTTGGAATTTCTCGGCGGCCATGTGCTGGGAGGAGCCAACGCCGGCGGATCCATAGGTCACCTTGCCCGGCTTTTCTTTCGCCAGCTTCAACAAATCCTGCAAGTTGTTGACCCCCAGGCCCGCACGCACCGCCACCACCAGCGGCACAGCCGTCGCGAAGGAAACCCCCTTGAACGCATCGGGGAATTTGTAAGTCTTGGGCTTGGAAGGCAAGACCGAGTTGATAGCATGACTGCCGATCGCCCCGAACAGCATGGTGTAGCCATCTGCCGCGGCCCGCGAGACATACTCGGCCCCGATTTCGCCACCTGCCCCGGCCTTATTCTCCACTACGACCGTCGCCCCAATCAATTCCGGCAGGTACTGGGCATAGATCCGCGCGGAAAAATCGGTGGCGCCCCCAGGTGGATAGGGAACGATCAAAGTCACCGGCTTGGCAGGCCACGATGCGGCGCCAGCCACCGACATCCCCATCGTGCATGCACACGCCAGTAAAGCACCAAGGATATTACGCATTGCGTCTCCTTTTCCTATTATTTAGGATACATATTTTAATATTTGAATAATATAAAGAATTGCATATAATAAAAATCAGGTCAACGAATATATAGTTTTAAATTTATGCAATTAATATTCAGGATAAATCGTCTCATCATTCAGGAAAAAAATGGATAAAACGCTCCTGAAGGGTTTGCGGCTGTTCGAGATCATTTGCGCGCAGGAAGACCAGCCCAACACGATCGACGAGCTTGCCGTCGCCGCCGGGCTGACGCGCAGCAATACCCATCGCACCGTGCAAACGCTCGTCGAAGCCGGTTACGTCCAGAAAAAAGGCACGGGCGGCGGCTATAAGCCGACCTTGAAAATCTTTGAACTGGCGGCCCAGCGGCTGGCCAGGCTGGACGTGCGCAAGACCGCGGCCCCGGTCATGCACAGGCTGGCCAAGGAAACCCAGGAAACCGTGCACTTGTCGGTACTCGATGGCATGGACGTCATCTACATCGATAAAATCGATAGCCCCAATCCGGTGCGGGCCTACTCGATCGTCGGGGGCCGCGCGCCCGCCTATGCCGTCGCGACCGGCAAGGCGCTGTTGGCTTTTCAGGATGCCGACTATCTCGAAAGCCGCGCCGCGCAATTATTGCGCCACACCGAACACACCATCACCACCTTGGAGCGACTTCGCGAAGAACTCGCCGATATCACGCGCATTGGCTATGCGATCAACCGCGGCGAATGGCGCGGTAACGTGGGCGGCATCGCAGCCCCGGTATTCAATGGGCATAACCAGACCATTGCCGCCATCGGCCTGTCCGGACCGCTGGAGCGCATGACAATCGACAGCATGAAGCGCTGGTCGTCGCTGGTGCTCGATGCCGCACGTGAAATTTCCAAGGATTCCGGCTACCGCTGCGGATACTTTGGCGAATCCAACTAACACATTTATTTCCTTTGAATTTGAGCGAGCCATTATGAAGCAAGAAAATACCCTGCGAGGGGTAACGGTCATAGAAGTCTGCAATGTTGCCGCCGGGCCGTTTTGCGCCATGCTGCTGGCGGATATGGGCGCCGACGTCATCAAGATTGAAAACCCGCAGGGTGGCGATACCCTGCGCAGCTGGCCACCCATCACCGGCGGGTTCAGCGAGAACTTCGCCTCGCTGAACCGGAATAAAAAGTCGGTCACCTTGAACCTGAAAGACGCCAATGATGCGCGGCAGGCGCTGCAATTGATGCAGTCGGCCGATATCATTCTTGAAAACAACCGGCCCGGCGTGATGGAAAGGCTTGGGCTGGGATACGAACAGGTTAAAGCCGGTAATCCGCAGGTGGTCTATTGTTCCATTTCCGCGTACGGTCAAAACGGTCCCCGCAGCCAGGAAGGCGGATTTGACCTGACAGTCCAGGCCATGAGCGGACTGATGAGTGTCACCGGCGAACCCGATGGCGCCCCGGTCAAATGCGGCGTCCCGGTGTGCGACTTCTCGGCGGGCCTGTATGCCGCGTTCGCGATCGTATCGGCACTCAGACAGGCGGAACGATCCGGCGAAGGCACGCATATCGACATTTCCATGCTCGGCGCGACCCTGGGTATCGCCGCTTTGCAAACCTCGGAGTACTTCGGTAGCGGCAACAATCCAAGGAAACTGGGATCGGCCCACCCCCGCAACGCGCCGTATCAGGTCTTCCGTTGCAAGCAAGGTTACTTTGGCATGGCGGCAGGCAACAACTCGCTCTGGAAATCGGTCTGCGGTGTCGTCGGCATGCCCGACCTGTTCGAAGACGAACGGTTTGCCTCTACCGCCTTGCGCGCGCAACATCAGCATGCGTTGCTGGGCATTCTGGAGGCCGTGTTCGCCGACCAGCCGGCCGAATACTGGCTGGAAAAATTCCGCGACGCTGGCGTACCGTGCGCCCCCATCAACACCTATTCCGATATCCTTGCTGACGACCAGGTATCACACATGCAGTGGGTGCAGGATATACCCCTGCCCAACGGCCATACCGCGAAAACCTTCGCATCGCCGATACGGTTCGATCAGCAAACCAGCCACATCGCGTCCGGGCCACCCGCGCTGGGCCAGCATAACGACGAGATCCTGGCGCCGTTGAACCCACAGGAGAGCCCGGTTTGAATATGCCACTTATCATCGAGCGCGACGCGGGTTCATGGACCTTCATTTTGAACCGGCCGGAAAAAATGAATGCCTTGTCGCCGGCGCTGGTTTCGGCGATCACCGAGGGCTTGCACGAAGCGCACCGGCAAAACGTACCGTTGCTGATATTCAAAGGCAATGGCAAGAATTTTTGCGCCGGCTTTGACTTCACGGACCTGGAGACCGCCAGCGAAGGCGATCTGCTGCTGCGCATTATCCAGATCGAACTCATGCTCGACTTGCTGGCCCGGTCACCAGCCATGACCCTCGCCTTGTGCCACGGCCGCAACTTCGGCGCCGGCGCCGATATCATCGCGGCGTGCAAGCAGCGCATCGCCGCGCCCAATACCTCCTTCAGATTCCCCGGCATCAAATTCGGGCTTATTCTCGGCACGCGACGCTTCCAGCAAATCGTCGGCACGCAACAAGCGCTGGACATTCTATCCACCACACGGACGTTCACCACGGAGACGGCGATAACGCTTGGTTTCATCCAGGCGCAACACGAGCCTGCCGCGTGGGACGCGCTGATCGCGCAAGCAAGGGATAACACCCACATACTTTCGGATATCACGCGCCAGAATCTGCATCAGGTGCTTTATGGCAATCCGCATGCGGACGCCGATCTGGCCGCGCTGGTGCGCTCGGCCGCGGCCCCCGGACTGAAAGACCGGATTCGCGCCTATCTGGCCCCGACCAAACAGGAGACACCGTCATGACTTCAGGATTCAATCAGGCAGATAAACACATATCCCTAACCGAGCTGGCCAGTCTGATACCCGATGGGGCGTCGCTGGCGCTCGGCGGCAGCTTTCTGCACCGAGGTCCGTTCGCCTTCGTGCGCGAGCTGATCCGGCAGGGGAAAACGGATCTGGAGATCATCAAGCAATCTCCCGGCTACGACATCGATATCCTTTGCCGCAGCGGCACCGCCCGCCGCGCCCGCGCCGGCATTGTCGCGATGGAAGGCAACTTCGGCCTGGCTCCCTACTATCGCAAGGCGGTCGAACAACATACGCTGCAATTGGAAGAACACGCTTGCGCCACGCTGACCGCCGGCCTGCGCGCCGCCGCCTACGGCGTGCCGTTCCAACCTTGCGGCGGCATCCATGGCAGCGAGCTGGCCGCATTGAACAAATGGGCCAAGATAACCGACCCATACGGGTCCGGCAAGGATGTCTGGGTTATTCCGGCCATTACGCCGGACTACGCCATCATTCATGCCAACGAAGTCGATCGCAAAGGCAATGTGCGGGTCCTGGGCACTTCCCACTGGGACCGCATCATGTCCCGTTCCGCCAAAAGCGTGCTGGTCGTCGCGGAACGCCTCGTCGACGACACCATCTTCACCGATAACCCCGAATCGACCCTGGTGCCCTACTTCATGGTGCAGAACTACGCCATTGTTCCCAACGGCGCCTGGCCGGGATCCTGCTGGCCCGAGTACGCGATTGACTATCCGGCCGTCGAAGCCTATCTCGACCCCGACGATGCCGCCTTCAAACAGCACTTGGACAGCGCACCAGAAATAAAAGGACATGCCTGATGGAAACCAACTGGACGCCCTTCTCCTATATCGTCACCAATCTGGCCCGCTTCATCCGGCCCAATGAAATCACGTTCAGCGGTGTCAATTCGACCATGCCCATGCTCGCCTGCCTGTTGGCCAAGAAAGCCTATGATTGGGATTTCATCTATATCAACGTTGCCGGCGGCGTCGATCCGGCGCCGTCCAGCATCCCCATCTCCAGCTCCGATCCCGTGCTGGCCCAGCAATCGGCCTCTATCTTCGCCAATGAAGATTTCTACGACCTTTGCACCCGAGGCAAGATGGACTTGACCTTCCTGGGTGCTGCCCAGATCGATGGTGAAGGCAATGCCAATAACTCATGTATCGGCGATTGGCATAACCCCAAGGTGCGACTGCCGGGCGGCGGTGGTGGCGCGGTCATGCTGCCCACCGCCAAACGCGCCTGCACCTGGCGGACCGAGCACTCGCCGCGCACATTCGTGGAAAAGCTGCATTTTCGTACATCCTGGGGAGGTTTCCACGGCGTGGTCACCCCGATTGCCGTCTTCACCAAGAGAAACGATAAGCTGGCCCTGCAATCCTGGCATCCGGATGTATCGCTGGACGAGGTCGTGCAGCGCACGGGTTTTCGCTTTTCCCACGATGGCGCGACGCCGACCGCCCTGCCAACCGACGCCGAAATCCAGGCGCTGCGCGAGCTGGATCCGAACGGTCAATTCGAGAAAGACGCCGGTGTCAAACTAAGGTAATCAACATGCCAAAATGCGCAACGCTATTACAGGCCTGGCAGCATACCTGGCAACGCAGCGACCTTCGCCGACATACCGCACTACAGGATGCAACCCTGTCCCTCGCTTACCCGGCGCTGTACGAACAGGTTGCCCGCCAGGCAGGGCAATTGCGCAGCGCCGGCATTGAACCCGGCCATCGTATCGCCCTGTCCATGGAGCGCAGCCTTGATGCCGTCCTTGCTGTGCTGGCCATCATGGCCGCAGGGGCCTGCCCTTGCCCGCTGGAGCCGAGGCTGGGCGAGGCCGAACTGGCCGACCGTATTGTCGGCGGCGGCCTGAACTGGCTACTGGCCGACAACGTGCTTTCCCTAGCGCCCTTGCCGCTGCCCCCGGAACGCGTACTTCAGCATGACAGGCTGCCTGCCGCCGCTCCGTATTGGAGCACCACGACGCAACCCGACGACCCAGCCCTGATGTTGTTTACCTCGGGCAGCACCGGCAAGCCCAAAGGCGTGCTGCAAAGCCATCGCGGGCTTCTGAACAACTGCCTGGGCGTCTGTCACATGACGGCGCTGAGCGGCGACGACCTCTTGCTGCACGTCATGCCGATCTACCATACCAACGGCCTGAATAACCAATTGTTCAGCCCGCTGGCTGTCGGCGCAACCGTCCACTTCGCGCCACGCTTCAAGGCGGAACAGATTCCCGAGCTCATGCGCCAGGTGAAGCCAACCATCATTACCGGCGTGCCAACCATGTATTCACGCATGCTGGCGCACCCGATTCCCCCCGCCGGGCTGGAGCGGCTGCGCTTTGCCCGCTGCGGCTCGGCGCCGATTACCCACGAGCTGCACCGAAAAATAGAACAGCACCTGGGCCGACCGCTTGTCATCTCCTACGGCCTGTCCGAGGCCACCTGCACCTCCACCATGAATCCACCGGCCCGCACACGCATCGGCTCGATAGGCCAGGTGCTCGCCAATCAGGACGTATACCTGGCTGGCCCGGCGGGAGATCGCATCAGTATCGCAGGACAAGAAGGGGAAATATGTATCGCGGGCGCCAGCCTGATGCTGGGCTATGTGGGCAGCGTGACCCCCGGCGCATTGGAACCGCAAGCCGGGCCGCTGCATACCGGCGACATCGGCTATATGGATGAAGACGGCTACGTATTCATCACCGGACGCATCAAGGACGTCATCATCCGTGGGGGAGAAAATATCTCCCCTTCGCAAATCGAAAACGTGATTGCCGAGCACCCGGGCGTCTCCAATTGCTGCGTTATCGGCATGCCGCACGAGGACCTGGGTGAAGTCCCGGTCGCATTCATCCTGCCGCAACCTGGAAAAACCATAGATACGCCAGCGTTGCAACAACGGCTCCAGGAAAAGCTTGCCAGGATTTATCAACCGGAAGCGCTATTCGTGGTGGATGCCCTGCCCGAAAACAGCGTCGGCAAGGTCGACCGCAAGGCGCTGGCCGCAAGATTGCGTATTACAAACCCGACCGACATCGAACCACCATGTAATATGCAGGCCTCCTAGGGCATAGGCCCAACCCTTGTAAACACGCCGCAAGTGATAGAATCCTTATTAAGGCGATCATCGACGCGAGCCCCACTAATAGACGGCTGCCGATGCTTGCCTGGTTTTACTCTGTTGCCAGCCGCAATACGGGTTTTCGGCGGGCAACAATGCTTCCAACGAGAATAAGGAATCTTTATGCGACTCACAACAAAGCTCATTGCCAGTTCACTGCTTATCAGCGCGCCCGCACTGGTGTTTGCCAATACACACCATGCCGACGAAGCCAACGCCATTGCCCAGGCGAAGATCTCCATGGCCCAGGCGATCCAGAAAGCCGAAGATGACACGCAAGCCAAGGCAGTCGAAGCCGACTTCGATCACGACAATGGCAAATGGATCTATGAAGTGAGCACGCTCAAGCTGGGCACCAAATATGAACTGAAAATCGATGCCCAATCGGGAGAAATCATCAACCGCAAGGAAGAGAAAAAATAAGCGGCTCTGCAGTCATCTAAAGCGGGCGCGGGACGCGCCCGCTTGTTACACGCGATGCAGCGTGATTAATGGCAACCCACGCCCGGAGACGCTGCACCTGCGGCCGTGCCAACAACATGGCGCCAGCCGCGGCAAGACGATGAAATCGGACCCGCTGGCATTGAAACCTGCTGGCGGACATCAACATGACGCGCCCTCAGGCCGTCGCGACATACTCGTATTTTTCCGTATTGATCCTGGTGACACGCCACTCGGCAGGCCGCTCCTGGTACGTGTAGGCGATCCGGTCGATCATCAACAAGGCCGTCGTCTCCGGCACTTGCAGCCAGCCGGCCACGGCGGCATCGGCGGCGCAAACACTCAGGCGTTCGCGCGTATCCACAATATTGACGCCAAAATTATTCTGATAAAAGTTATAGAGCGTGCTTGAACGGTCACGCAGACTTTGCTCTGTCAGGGCGCTGAACAGCATTTCGGGTACCTGGATCTCATCGACCATTACCAGATCGCCATTCAGACTCAACAAATTGAAAAAATGAAAGACCGATGCGTCCCTGGGCAATTGCAGGTGTTCCATGGCCGCGCGCGTCGCCTTGTGCTTGCGGAACCTCAGCAATTGGGTCACCGGATAGGACTTGAATCCATCCCGGCGCTGGACTCGGAAAAACTTGAAAAAATGCTGGTCGCTTTCATGTGTCGCGACGAAGGTGCCACGCCCCTGATGGCGTAACAGAATGTGCTCGCTCACCAGCTCGTCCACAGCCTTGCGCAACGTCCCGATGGATACGCCGAATTTTTCAGCCAGCTGATTTTCCGGAGGAATCGCCTGGCCCCTCACCCACTCCCCCCTTGCCAGCGCAGCCAGCAAGGACTGTTTGACGGCGAAGTACAGCGGCGTTCCCGGAACAAAATAGTCTTTGTGATTCATACGCATCCGATTGTAATTGACAGGCGGTAATAATGCCACGCATCGCGCCCAAAACGCCAGCTTCCCTGCCTTTATCTCTACTTTACCAGTTTTTTCAATATTCATATATATGATTTAGTTGACTTAGATGAATATTAGAATTATGATTTTCTGAAAACCGGAAATCGCAATCCGCTTTACGACGGGAAAACATCACTGCTGATACGAGCTACCCCGTCGTCCCCGCTTTCTAGTAAACCCCAAGGAGAAAAACCATGATCCATGCCGTACTGCATGACTCAAAGGATACTGTCGCTGTGGCTGTCGTCGAGGGCATCACCGCAGGGATGGACCTTAGCTGCTGGAATATGGAAGAAGACAAAATCATTTCCGTCAAAGCCACCCAGGACATTCCTATCGGACACAAGGTAGCGCTCACGGACATGAATGAAGGAGACACTGTTTTCAAATACAGCGTAGATATTGGCAAGGTAGTTGCGCCGATCAAGGCCGGCGATCACGCTCACGTCCATAACATCAAGACAAAACGCTGGTAAGCACAGCCTGCCAGGACAGGCGGCTTTCTGACATCACAACACAAGGAATTTTTCAATGGCCATTATTGACGCAAACACCACATTTTTCGGCTACCGGAGGGACAACGGGCGCGTCGGCGTGCGCAACCACGTCATCATCCTGCCCGTGGACGATATCTCCAACGCTGCCGTCGAGGCAGTTGCCAACAATATCAAGGGCACGCTTGCGCTGCCCCATCCCTATGGCCGGCTGCAGTTCGGCGCCGACCTGGATTTGCACTTCAGAACCTTGATCGGCACCGGCTGCAACCCTAACGTCGCGGCGGTCGTCGTCATTGGCATCGAGGAAGGCTGGACCAAAAAAATCGTCGACGCCATTGCCGAAACCGGCAAGCCGGTTGCCGGCTTCAGCATCGAACTGCATGGCGATCATGACACCATCATGCGTGCCTCGAAAAAGGCCAAGGAATTCGTGCACTATGCAACGGCGCTGCGACGCGAGGAATGTCCCATTGCCGATCTCTGGGTGTCCACCAAGTGCGGTGAGTCGGATACCACCTCTGGCTGCGGCGCCAACCCGACGGTCGGCAATGCCTTCGATAAGCTGTATGCCACAGGCAACACACTTGTGTTCGGCGAAACCTCGGAACTGACCGGCGGCGAACAGATTGTGGCGGCTCGCTGCGCGAACGACAAGGTCCGCGAAGACTTCATGTTCATGTTCAACCGGTACCAGGACATGATCAACCGCTGGAAAACCTCCGACCTGTCCGAATCGCAGCCTACCAAAGGCAATATCGCCGGCGGCCTTACCACCATCGAAGAGAAGGCCCTGGGCAATATCCAGAAGATCGGCAAGAAATGCGTGGTCGATGGCGTCCTGGACAAGGCCGAGATTCCCACGGGCAAAGGGCTCTGGTTCATGGACTCGTCATCGGCCGCAGCCGAAATGGTCACGCTGTGCGCGGCATCCGGCTATGCCGTCCACTTTTTCCCAACCGGCCAGGGCAATGTGATCGGCAATCCCATCCTGCCGGTTATCAAAATCTGCGCCAATCCCAGGACAGTGCGGACCATGGCCGAGCACATCGATGTCGACACCTCCGGCCTGTTGCAACGCGAAATCAACCTGGACCAGGCCGGCGACAAACTGCTCGAATGCATGCTGGCTACGGCCAACGGCCGCTGGACCGCAGCCGAAACGCTGGGTCACAAGGAGTTTGTTCTGACCCGGTTGTTCGAAAGCGCCTAGCCTATTTCCGCCGGCCCGCATAACAACCCTCAAGGGCCGGCGATTACACTCGTGGAGGAGACACCCCATGAAGCACTGCTATACCGCAACGAAACGCACTTTGCTCAAATTCGGCATACTCTCGATCGTCTGTGCCGGCTCCGTCGCCCTACCCACCGCCCAGGCGGCCTGGAAGCCCGACAACTATATTTCCTATATCGTGCCCTTTGCCCCCGGCGGCCTGACCGACGTCGCGGCCCGGTTGGTCGCCAAAGGCGTCGGCGACAAGACTGGCTGGAATATCGTCGTCAACAACAAGGCCGGCGCCAATGCCAACCTGGGCGCCACCGAAGCGGCACGCGCCAAACCGGACGGCCAGACCTGGCTGGCCATTACCATGACCCACGCCGTCAACAAGACACTATTCGGCAAACAGGCCGGGTATGATGTGGAAACGGACTTCATTCCCGTCGCAAAAATCGCGTCCTCGGCCATCATGGTCGTCGTCCCCAAGGACAGCCCCATCAAGTCCCTGCAGGATCTGATCGACACCGCCAAGAAGAAAACCCTGAACGTCGGCAGTAGCGGCACCGGCACCCCACCCCATATCGCCATGGCCCTGTTCCAGGAACTGACCAAGACCAAGATGACCCACGTGCCGTACAAAGGCGGCGCCCCGTCCATGATTGATCTGATCGGCGGCCAACTGGATGTCGTGTTCTCCAACTATCCGGAATCGCTACCCTATGTGCAACAGGGTAAATTGCGCGCACTGGCACTGACCGCCCCGGCCCGCGCCGCCGCCGTCCCCGATGTGCCGACGGCCAAGGAAGCCGGCCTGCCGGATTTGCAAGTCGATAACTTCACCGGCCTGCTGGTCCCCAAGGGAACCGACCCGGCGATCGTCAAGCAAATCAGTGACAATGTCGCTGCGGTCTTGAAGGAACCGGCCATGAAAGCCTCGCTGTTGAAACTGGGGTTCGTGCCCGATCCGATGGATCCCGAGCAGTTCAAGGCATACCTGCACGAACAGATCGGCAAACTGGCGCAGACCATCAAAGCCGCCAATATCAAAGTCAACTGAAATCCACGGATCTGCCATGCGCCCTACTATTGTCATCTCGGAATTTATGGACATCCCGGCGGTCGATCGCTTGCGGCAGCATGGCGAGGTCGACTACCGCCCGGAACTGGTCGATGACCGCCAGGCGCTTTGCCAAAGCCTTGGCCGGGCGCAAGCCCTGATCGTGCGCAATCGCACCCAGGTCGACGCGGCGCTGCTGGCAGCGGCACCCAAATTGCAAGCGGTCGGTCGGCTTGGCGTCGGCCTGGACAATATCGATACCGTCTTGTGCAAGGAAAAAGGCATTCAGGTTTACCC
The DNA here is from genome assembly GCA_040395835.1 of Advenella kashmirensis. Taxonomy (GTDB): domain Bacteria; phylum Pseudomonadota; class Gammaproteobacteria; order Burkholderiales; family Burkholderiaceae_B; genus Advenella; species Advenella kashmirensis_B. The sequence continues at coordinate 14,677 of JBEBPQ010000002.1, read as the reverse complement.
CGCGGTGGGCGCCAACGCCCAGGCCGTCGCAGAATATGTCATCGCCACGGCGTTGATCTTGCTCAGGGGCGCCTATGTCTCCAGCAGCGCGGTGGTCGCTGGCGACTGGCCGCGCACGCAATTGAGCAACGGCCTGGAGATGCATGGTAGAAAGCTTGGACTGGTGGGATTTGGCGGCATCGGCCAGTTGGTAGCGCGCCTGGCGGGCGGCCTGGGTATGCAGACCATGGCTTATGATCCGTTCACGCCCGCCGATAGTCCGGTCTGGCAGGCAACCGGCACGATACCGCTGGAGCTCGAACCGTTGCTGCGACAAAGCGACGTTGTCAGCCTGCACGTGCCGCTGACCGCCGACACGCGCCATTTGCTCGATGCTCGCAGGCTGGCCTTGCTTAAACCCCAGGCTGTGCTGGTCAACACCTCGCGCGGCGGGATTGTCGATGAAGCCGCTCTGGTCGCCGCCCTGCAACAGGATCGCCTGCGCGGCGCGGCACTGGACGTCTTCGAAGACGAACCGGTAAAAGCCCGAAACACCTTGGCCGTACTGCCGAACCTGATGCTAACGCCGCATATCGCCGGCCTGACCGAAGAGGCGAACCAGCGCGTATCGGAGCTGGTGGCCGATAAAATCCTGGCATACTTCCAGGCGCGCTAATTGTGGAGACACCCAGGCCCCTGACCGGCAAAGCCATTAAAGCGCGCCTCTTGCGCTAATGTAACATTTATAATCCAATTGAAACTTATAGTAATATTTACTATACTAGCCATAGCGAACGACCAGTCAATCAGAAATCAATTTTCAAGCGCGTGCATTATGCACTTTGTACGCTCAATTGAAATTGATGCATGCTAAAAAATTGCGCATACAGTTGGGCTCCTCTTTCCCCAGGATGATTGCGCAGTTTTCGTATGAAGCAGGCTCTGAATCTAGACAGTTTTTTCCTTTCGGGCATACCCGATGTATCCCTGCAAAGAGATCAACATGGTCTTCATGTCACCTCCTCCACCTCCCGTCATTTTTATCTGCAGCATAACCGTAGCGATACCCAATATCGCAATCAACCCGCGTTAGCATCGTTCAAGCCATCGGCAAACACCCAATACCTGTTGACATGCGAGGCCAGACTGCCGCCAGAAATGCGCATGTCGCTCATGATCGTGGAGTATCTGCCCGACCATGATCGCGTGCATGCCGGAAGCGCCTGCGCGCTTTCCTACACGCCGCATCGGAATGCCGTGGCGGCTTCCGTCTTTGTCCGAATCAAAGGCCAGGGCACCATCACACTGGAAAGTCTTTCGCTTGCCACCATCCCCGACAATCCCGCGCGCGCCGCAGCGAGCCATGATAACGTTGAAAACACCGACAGCCTCACTTTGCCATCAAGCACCTTGCCCCTGCTCGAAGGTTTCGAACCACCCAACGGGCAAACCCTCCAACTGGATGTAGACGGACTCGCGCAACTGGAACTTTCATTCCGTGCCTATGCAGTCAATGACACGCTCAAAGGCGTTATGCTCATGCACTTCGAGTTCAGGGATAGCAACGGTAACCAATGTATTCCCAATGACGACTACGCCATCAACCCCCAGTTAGGCAACTACATTTATCTGGATTGCGGAACCCTCGAGACACCGCAATCGACAACTGTTCATATCCATATCCCCAAGCATGCACATCTATTCATCGGCAAAATCATCCATTGGAAACCGTCGATAGACGCCGCCCTCAGCTTTCCACCCGGCATTGCATTTCGCGGCAGCCAGATCGCCAACAGTTCGGCGACAGCCATCCAAGACTTTCTAGACGCCATTGGCAACTCACAAAAACTCATTGTGCTCTACACCACGGCTCCCTATCTCGGGCACGAAACCCTTGAACTGCGTCCGAACCGCCTAGCCAGGGAATACATTGCGCTGGGACATGCGGTGGTCTTCTTCCCGTTTGGAAAAATCCCCGCTGGCCTGGCGGAACCAATCATCGATAACAAAAGCTTCATGCAACTTGAACGCCACCTGTTTCATGATTTCATCACATCGGCATGCCAACGCGCCGGCCGCGATAACGTCTTTATATGCAGCTCCTTCCCCGACCTGCACGCGTTCACCGCGATCAATCGGCTCAAATCCTTTGGCTGGCGTACCGTTTACGAAATACGCGACGATATGGAAGAGTTCAATCGCGTGGGCTACTCAAAGTGGTACCACACACAACTGGAATCCGAGGTCGCCAAGCTGTCGGACAAAATTGTCACAGTCAGCCCCAGGCTAGCCGCCAAAATTGAAGCGTTCGGTGCTCCGGCGCGGAACATCAAAATCATTCCGAATGCAGTGAGTCGGCAAATGATTACGGATGCGGCTGATTGCCGGACTGCCGCCGCGATGGTTATCCGGAACAAAAGCAAAACGGTGGGCTATATCGGTCACCTCACGCATGCCTGGTTCGATTGGACGCTATTGATCGAGACCGCCAGGCGCTGCCGCGATATCCGTTTCGAATTGATCGGCCACGGTTTGCCACCAACGCTTGCGCTTCCCCAGAACATTCACTATCTGGGGCCAAAGACACATTGCGAATTCATCGAGATCAGCAAGGGATGGAAAGCGGGACTGATTCCATTCCGGCGTTCTCCGCTGACTTTTGCGGTCGATCCCAATAAGATCTACGAGTACCTCGCCGTCGGCCTGCGGACCGTGACGGCAAAGATGGGTTGCGTCGCGCAATGCCCTTCAACCTATATCTATCATTCCAGCGATCAGTTTTCTCATCAGTTACGCCAGGCCCTGTCCTCGGATATCACGGCAGGCGAACTGGGTCTGATCAATGCCTATCTGCGCGATGCGGATTGGCATTGCAGGGCAGTACAGACGCTTGACTTTATTTTCAACGATTAGTATGACAAAACGGATCCTAACACTCTATCCCAATTGCAGTCTGGGTGGCATGACAACGGTCTATCGAAATCGTATCGCCAGGCACCCGGAGCATATTTTCGATTTCATATTCTTGCATGAGCACGGCGGCCGCGGCGCCTTCGTGTGTCATCCCAACGCGGATGTCCGCATCGTCAAGAAAGACAGGCTTGGTGCCTACATCGCATATGTGACGAAAACCATTGATTATGACGAAATCAGGATCACATCGCTTCCCGATATCGTCAGCGCGATAGCTCAGACTAGCGAAGCCAAGCTCATCTATGAATTCCATAGCTCGGATCTGAACATTCTTTCCAATGAAATATCACAACTAGATTTCTCGCGGATCAAGGAAATGTGGGTGCCGAGCCGGTATCTCAAGGGGATGATCGCACCGCTGCTCATTGCGGACGACGCAAATAAGCTCAACGTTGTTCCCAACCTGCTTGACATAGACATATTCAATCCGATAGGGGCTGTCGCCCCGCTTTGCGACATTGACAGTCAAGCAAGGCCGCTGGTCTGGCTGGGACGCCTTGAAAAAGGAAAAAACTACAAAGACTTCCTTCGCACCCTCCGTCTGCTGCCCGACGAGTACATGGGCATCCTGATCGTCAGCCTTGAAGACAAGCCAGGGCGCATGTCGGAAGCGCTTTACGAGATCAATATGCTGGGGGTCTCCGGTAGGGTCAAAATCCTGCAGAATCTCCCTCAGGAAGCCATTGCAGATATCTATCGATTCGCTTCCATGAAAAACGGATTCCTATGCAGCACCTCCCTTTCCGAATCCTTTGGTTATGCCGTATTGGAAGCCGCCATGGCTGGCCTGCCGGTTGTCGCGTATGATGTCGGCGCATTGAACGAACATTTGCGATTTCAATTCGGCATCCAGCTTACCGACGTCGGTGATGTCTATCAGCTAGCAGAATCGATACGGCTTGCAGATTGGCACGCTATGCATCTATCGAATCTGATAGGCAGAAAACAGTATTTGCAGAGGCACCAGATCAAGCAGCACAGGTGCCCTGAGCTGGCATAGTGCAAAGCAACCGTGCCCAGCGTGGCGCGTTACCGCTTCCCGCGCATTCTGGCAATCGTGCCCAACACGGGACGAACCCAGCGCCGCCAGGATGGCATCGCGCTAACCCCTTGCGAACGCCAAAGCAGCAGCTCATCCAATGCGCCCTCCGGCGTCGTGAACCGGCCGGAACGGCGGCTGACATAGGTCGGGTAAAGGATCAAGACCCCGGCCACAAGTTCGTCGAGCGTCAAGTGTCGCTGCCGCCGTGGCACCGGATGGTGATCCCGCGTCAATCCCCAACCCGCATAAAAAGGTTGTCCGAAAGTCACGACACGCTTGCCGCGCAACAATGCCTCGAACCCGGCCAGCGATGTCAGCACATGCACCTCATCCACTCGCCCGAACAACTCGCCTATCGGATAATCGACCAGGACTTCATCACACCACAGCAAGGCGTCCTGCTCGCTCTCTCCCCGGTCCCGTAACCCGGCGACAACATCAGGATGAGGCTTGTACACCACATAGGCATCCGGATTGGCGGCTCGAACCGCGCGCAGCAAATCCATATTGCGCCGCACTTGCGGCGAGCCAAACCGAATCGACGCATCGCTTTCGACCTGCCCGGGAACCAAGATCACGCGCGCCGCCTCTGCCGGCCGTTGCCACTGCCCGGCACCCACGTTGTACTTGGTCAAATTCTCTGCCACGATCCGCTGACGCAACGCCGCCGCGCGTGCCAGCAGTGTTCCATCGAACGATTCGGTTTGCAAAATTCGTTCCAAATCAGAGGGTTGGCGGGAATCATAGTAAATGCCGGAACGGTCCATGACCCAGGAAATCGGCCGCACCAGGTCGGCGCCCAGGCCGACCGAGCGCAAAAAGCCATCTTCCAGATATACGCTTTCCTTGGCTGGCGCAGGAGATTGCACCGACCGCCCCCAGAGGGCAAGCATTCCCCCGCCCGGATACTGGTCGGCACGATCCAGAAACCGCACCTGGCTACCCTGGAAAAAACTTTCCACTATCGGTTTCTTCCATCGTGAAAAATTAGGCGCAAACACCGGAGACGCAAAACGCGCCCGCATACGGCGCTGCAGCCCCATCCACGCCACCAGTCTCTCGACCTCGCACGGCAAGCCAACCTCGGGATCGAGGTAGCGAGGATAGGCAATCAAGGCCGCATAGGCCAGCTGTTCGAGCGTGACCGGGGCTCGACGCCCAGGCGCACATTGCGCATCGTGCGTCAGGCCATATCCGGCATAAAACGGCATCCCATAGGTGAACACCGGCTTGCCCCACAACAGTCCCTCGAACCCCATCTGCGAAGTCACCGTATACACCGCAAGCGCGTGTTCAAGCAAACGCACCGGATGCACATGCGCTGCCAACACCTGAACACGGGGTATGCCACGCAGACGATCCATATCGAAATGGCCGCGTTTATGACCTGCCAGCACATCGGGATGAACTTTTACCAGTATGGTGCACGCGGGGTTATCAGCCAGTGCCTGCTCCAGCATAACCGTAAAATGCGCCGCCGTTGCCTGGCCGAATCGAATCGAGGCATCCCCGAAAGTCTGGTCGATCACCAACACATACCGGGCAGGCAGCGCGCCCCCATATTCCGGCAAATGGTTGTATTTGGAAACCCGATTCAGTCGCCAGGCATCAATCAGCCCTCGGGTCCGCAAGCTTTGCTCGCTGGTCAAGGGCTTCTGGATCAATGACTCCAAGGATGACGGATGCGTGGCATCATAATAAATACCCTCGCGATCAAACACCAGCGACAAGGGTGGCTCCTGGGCGCCCAGCCCGACAGAACGCAGAAAGCCGTCCTCCAGCAAGCAGAAGGCGCCGCCCTGGCGTTGCGCCAGCCTGACTGCCCGCAGGCCGCTTTTCTTGCGCCCCCATCCCAGCCGGGTTTCTCCCCGACAACGACCCAACCAATCAACCTGCAAGGGCCCGTCAAGAAAAGCGGGCAGGAAATCATTGCGCCATAAACCGATATCTAGCGGGCTGACTGCATAAGACGACCGGCTCGCCAGCATCGCCTCTTGCGTCCGGGTCATGCAGACAACCCCAGGGTTTCGACGATCTGCGCCAACCGGTGCTCCCAGGTATGGTTCGACAGCACGAACTCCGCCCCCGCCCGGGCGCGCTCCAGGTCCAGGCTGGACGGGCCATGCTTAAGGCGATCGAAAAGCGCCAGCATTTCGGCTTTTTCGCTGACCACATGGCAAAACTCGTTGAACATCCGCTGCATCGCCAGGCTCGGATTGGAAACGATCACGGCGCCGCAAGCGAGTGCCTCGATCAGCCGTCGGGAATACATGCTCGGCGAATCCACGATCGTATTGACGTTCAGCGTCACCAGATTGTCTTTATAGACCAACGCAGTCTTATTGTGCTTGATCGCGTGGCGCACCTGCATGGATGCCAAGGCCGGATAACGGTAATGCAGGCCCTTGCGATCCGAATTGCGATCATAGACAATCAAACCCAGCCCTGACTCCGAACAGGTCTGGAATGCTGCGTCCTGCCAGTAACGACGCGCGTCATGCAGGTGCCGGCTATAGCTGCCGACGAAATTGGCCGTGTAATACTTGAAGTTGAACCCCGTAAAGCGGTGAAAAAGCGGTTGCACCGGGAACATCAACACGCCGACTTTTACATGCTCGCCCACATGCCGCCTGTATTTTTCCACACAGGTTTCATCCACGGTGAAAATATGATCAAACAGCCTGGCCGACTCAATAAAACGATCGAAATGGACGCTGTCTTCTTTGTTCCAGAAGACCGCGGGAATTGCCTTCTTCCGCGCGTAATCGACCAATTTGCGCAAATTGGCGTTATTTCGCTCCGGATGATCGGGATAACTGGCGATCTGAAACTTCCAGGATTCATCCACGCCTTTCCAGGCAGACTCCACGAACACTAGATCGGGCTTCCAGAACTTGAGGATATGTTTGTAATTGAAGGGAGAAAGGTTTTTTACCCGGGCATTATGGCTCAGACAGGCGCGGGTCAGTTCATCAGAGACAAGTGCGATCTTTAAATGGGAAAAACTGCCGCCTGCGGGTATCGCAGCCCCGCCTAGTGGAGACTTCAAGGAATTGAAAAAACTTTTCACGGAATAGTGTTTTATTTAGTCTCTGGCCGACCTGCCAGCTCAGATTATATCATTTGAATATTATTGCACTTCCATGAATTTTATTAGCAATTTGGTCGCTAACAAAGCAAATAACCGCCCTGCAACCCGCTGAAGCCGTTATTTTTGCACCTTTTCGGTCCCGTTGAACCCGCCGACGGCGCGCCTCAGCCAGTCCGTCCGTACCTGTCGTCGAACCGCACAATATCGTTTTCTTCCAGATAGCTGCCCGACTGCACTTCCACCAACTCCAACGGCACCTGCCCCGGATTTTCCAGACGATGCCGCACCATGGGAGAAATATAGGTGCTTTGATTTTCTTGCAGCAGAATCGTCTGGCCGTCCCGTATCACTTTTGCCGTGCCGGAAACCACAATCCAGTGTTCGGCGCGATGGTGGTGCATTTGCATACTCAGCGAATGCCCGGGATTAACGGTGATTTTCTTAACCTTGAAACGGCATCCTTGGTCAATGAGATCATAGGTGCCCCAGGGACGATATACCTTGCGATGTTGCGTGGCCTCGGCGTGGTGACCGTCTTTCAAGTCAGCCACAATCGCCTTGATTTGCTGCGACTGGCTGCGATGGGCGACCAGCAACGCATCCTGCGTATCGATCACAATGACGTCCTCCAACCCCACGGTTGCAACCAGCCTCGATTCCGACAAGGCCAAGGTATTTTTGCAGTTTCGGGAAATGATATCGCCCATGCCCACATTGCCCATTGCATCCTGAGGCAGTGCCTCCCACAGCGCATCCCATGAGCCGATATCGTTCCAACTGGCATCCATATCGATGACGGCCGCATTTTCGGTCTTCTCCATGACGGCATAATCGATCGACAGGGAAGGGGAAGCGCTCAGCGCCTCCCTGTCCAGTCGCACAAAATCCAAATCGACCTTCGATTGACTCAGGCAATGCTCACAAGCGGCAAGGATCTCGGGATGGAATTTCTCCAGCTCTGCCAGATATTGGCTGGCGCGAAAAAGGAACATACCGCTGTTCCAAAGATACCCGCCATCGGCGACGTACTCCTGCGCGGCCTGCAAAACGGGTTTTTCCACAAATTTCTCAATATCCCGAACCCCTGTTCCACTTACCGGACGAATATATCCATAACCGGTCTCGGGGCGATTCGGCACAACACCAAAGGTGATCAGCCGTCCCTGTTCCGCCGCCTCGGTCGCACCGCGCACGGCCGCGGCAAATCCGGCGACATCCTGGATCATATGGTCAGACGGCAATATGAGCAGCAATGGATCCGTTTCAAGCGAAAGCACATGCAACGCCGCAACCGCGATCGCAGGCGCAGTATTCTTACCGACGGGTTCCAGCAGAACGGCCAACGGCTCCACGCCAATCTGCCGCATCTGCTCCGCCACGATAAACCGATGCTCATCGTTGGCGACCACAATCGGCGGCCCATCGACCAGACCCGATACGCGCTGCCACGTTTGCTGTAGAAGCGTGTCCGGGCCGTTCAGCGCCAGAAACTGCTTGGGATAGGCTTCACGCGACAGTGGCCACAGGCGTGTGCCTGAACCACCGGCGAGGATCACCGGTAAAATTTTTGCCATTCATTTTTGCCATTATTTATATTTTTTCAAATTAGCGATTCGTGCGTACGCATAGGCATGACGGCACGTTTCCGCCATTTTTCCCTTGTCCTGCCCCGATGCCGAATCTGCGCCGCCGGACAGAACGAACAGCTTATCCATCGACACGCCCGCACTCGCCACAGTAACGCGCTGTTCCTCAGACGCAACAAGGACAGCATCTGCTTCCATCATGCATTGGAAGTCCCGGGCGGCTCGCGCCTGGGCCAGTGATCGCCGCGAATCAGGCAATCCCAGGCTATTTTCCGACAGGGACTGCTTCTGATAGACCATCGGAATATGCATCGCCTGCGATAAGGCCAGTCCTGCAAGCGCCAACTCGTAACCGCGTTCGCCCTCTTGGACATGAATCAGCTCGACCTCTTCCTGCGCAAGAATGTCCGCAACCAACACCACCATGAAATTCAGCTGCGAGGTCACCGGCACGGCTTGTAACTGTTCTGCAGACAGACAGTTAAGACGATACCAAGCTATCCCTTCGCGTTCACCGCGTTCCCAAGGCAACCCATGCTGCCCTTTTTCGGGATGACCGAGTGGCGTCACCACGATGGGCTTTCCGCCCATCAACGCCTTCTGCATCTGAGCCAGCGCCCATCCACCTTGCCCTGGCAGATCCGCATTGCGCATATCGTCATCTTTCAGAAAATGCGCGACTTTCGACACTGAAGCAATAGCCCGGACCCCTTCATTGACAAGCCCAATCTTTGGTACGCTCGGCCGCCATGAAGGCAAAGTCTCGGTGACCAACGCCAAAGCGCGCCGGGCCTTACCACAGAGCCTGCCATCCTGGAATCGGTTCAGAATACGGTTTGCGGTGGCCGTGATTTTTTGCATCGCACCACATGCCACGTAAAACTCAAGCGCCGCATCGTATACCGATAGATCATCGGGCCGCTTGGCCTCCAGCCGAGAAAAGGAGAGCAGCGCCAAATCGTAGGGCAATTTATCCGACTGGGCAATCAAGCAACCGGAGTCAGTCGTAAAACGCGAATCAATCAGCGTTTCAAAAGCGTAGATCCGTTGCGAAACCCGCGCCGAATACACCTCCGCGCGGTTGCTGATCGTCACGACAGCCCTGACGGCGGCAGCCGGGGGAATCAATTGGACCAGCGCCATCAACCGCTCATAGCCCTCATAATCGCATTTTTGCGGAACCGGCAATGCCGTCAATACCTCCGCCTCATCCGCATTGATGGCGCCCATCACCGGACTGCATGACGCCGTCTTGACCTCAAGCTCGTTGCCTTCCTGCCCTAGAAACCGGATCTGTATCCGGATATCATCCCGAGAGCCAACTGCCTTCCGAAGGACCTCGAACGAAAAAAGGCTGCGCCAAAACGGCAATAGGTCATATTCTTCTTCCCTGGTTTCCCCCGGATGCAGATTCCAGCCAATTTCATCGGTGGGTATCCTGCGGATATCCAGGCATTCAACCTCGCCATCGATCCGTAAATTCGGCGATGTTTTCCAGGGATACAAAGACACTTCGAGCCGGCGGGCAGTAGAAGGTGCAACAATGACCTCCTTGACCCAGGGCATCGTTTCACCATCCGGCTTCGACTCGATATAGACATAGCTGCCATACACCGCGGATACCGAAGTCCCTTCATACGCCTGTTCGATCAATACGTCCCGGTCGTCGAAAAAACGGATAGTGCAGACCAGCGCCCTGGCGTTGGCCGCTTCGGCAGTGTCGGTCACCGTTGCCCGAACTTTCAGCAAATCACCTTCGGAGACCGCGAAATCCGCAGTACTGATACTTTCCGGCTTGCCTGTTTCCGGCACGGAGAGAAGTTGGGTTTCAGCCATGCTACGCCGCCTGTCGCGAAGTTATCCGCGCTGGAAACAGCCGCTGCGTCAGCGCATCGAAAAACTGGGTGGAAATACGACTTGGACGATAATCATCCAAAATGCGATCAAAGACCGGCCCATCAATGCGGTAATGCAGGGAACGCTCCAGCGCATCGGCAAGCTCATCCCCGGGCTTTCCAGCGTATAACAGGGTGGTATCCTCGGCGAAGGTCTGCGACACGCCCGCGACATTGGGCGCAACCAGCGGTTTTCTGAAAGTGGCTGCCAAGAGCGACACACCGGAATTGAGTGTCTTGACATAGGGTGCGACCAGGACATCAGCCGCGTTGAACAAGGTCTGGATTTCCTTTTCCTGCATTGCGCTTTGGATCAAGCGAATTTCGGGCACATCGGCTACCGCGTCCAGCACCTGGGCGACGTACTCCTTGTCGGCGGGATTGCCAGCCACAATCAAGCGGAATCGCCGTAACGGATGGCGCGACTTCAACTGCCGGAACGCATCGACCAGCTCCAGCACACCCTTATAAGGCTGCAAGGCACCGAACTGGACAAACGTAAAATCATCGGGATCAATCCCCAGGTCCAGACGGGCCGCGGCGCTATCACCGACGTTCGCATACCATCCCTCATAGGAAGGATGCGGCACCAAAAAGACCTTTTCATCGGGAATATCGTAGTATTTACGCGCCTCTTCGACCGAATGCTCGGAAAGAATATGTATTATGTCCGAATGCGCGACCAGTACCTTTCGCAAGGCAATTTCCGCCTCGGGAAATTGGGTATTGTGCGGCAATACATTGTGCAGCGTCCACAAGACTTTATGTCCGGCTCGGCGCCAGCGCAGCATTTCCTGCTCAAAAAGCGCCACCCGCTCCTCTGTTTCGGCCGCCGTCTCGCTGCCGGCCAGCACGGATGCAAGCCAGTGCAAATGAATCACGGATCGCCCCTGCCAGTTCACGCTGGCCAGGTCGGTAAAATGCACGGCAGGTACCACTGCGTAGCCGGCTTGGGCAGCACGGCAATAGAGCAAACGCTGGAAGGGATTGATTTGAGCCAGAGGAGCAAAAGTCAGCACATACGGAAGCCCGGCACTGGATTTTGCCTGCTCGCATACCGCATTGATAAATAGCTCGGCAGGACTTTGCGCGCCGCTTACAAGATCCTGAATCCTCATATAGCGGAATCCCATGCATCGTTGAAAAACACCATACCGCCAGTCTGTCCCCGTCTAATTATGTCCCGCCATTACTGATAAACGCATAAAAATTTTGATAAATGTCCAAGCATCTTACGATTTATAAATGTTTTTGTCTATATGTAATAGCCCTGAGCCACCGACTCCGATGGCTCAGGGCTATGTGAGGACCGAGGCTCGCAAGGCGTCGTAGCGCCGCCGCGAGACTACGGCGACTGACGGCTATTATTGAACTCTGCCAGTTGCTGGTTCAAGGCCTCCAGCGCCGCTTTTTTCTCCTCGATTTGCGCTATTCCCTGGCTACCCTGTAAATCACTCAGCAACGGCGTACGCTCGGAATAGATTTTTTCAATATCATTCCGATACTCCACCAATTTGTCCAATTTCTCCTGATTCGCCTGCAAAGGTGCCAGGCTTTCGATCTTTTTCTGGATCATGATCTGCATTTGCTGCTCATTATCCCGCTGCTGTTGTTCGTATATCGCTCGCAATCCTTGAATATACTGCTCGTGTTCCGCTTGCAAAGAGGCAACCAGGTCATCGTGATTGCCATGCTGTTGTTCCAAACGCGCGATTTCGGCCATCAACTCTGGCACTTTTGCCGCATCCTTGCGGGTGGCCTCCAACTCAGAGGCAAGCTGCGCCAGCTCCCCTGCTGCCCGCTCGGACTGCGCCGCATGTGCCGCCAGTTTTTGCTCCAATTCCTTGATCTTGAGCGCATCTCCCTGCGTTGACGTCAAGACCTTGTCCAAATCCTCGACCTGGGCCAGCAACTTGGCATTTTCCGCTTGTGACCGAGTCAATTGAGACTGACAATCCAGCAAGACCTGCGCCAGATCCTCGGCTTTGGCGGCCTCGTTGCGCGCCTCCTCCACCGCCGATGACAGTTGCGCTTTCTCCGCTTGCAAGCGAGCATTATCCGCAGTCAACTGCTGTAACTTGGCTTTGACAGCATCGAGTTCCGCCTGCTGCTTCTCCGCTACAGCCAATTGCTCAGCTTGCGACTGGAGCCGCAACACTTGATCCTTGCTTGCCTTGTCCTGTGATGCAAGCTGGGCCTGCTGCTTTTCAAGCTCAGCCTGCAACAGTTGCCGCTGCTTCTGCATATCCGCCAGTTGTTCGTTCAGACTCAGTAATTGGGCACTCTCGCTTTCCCTCTCCTTCAGCGCAGCGGCCAACTTGCCCCTCTCTGCCTGCACCTGGGCCACTTCAGATTTGGTATTTTCCAGGATAAAGGCCATTTCGGCGCATTTTTTCTTACTATCCTCCAGCGCGAACTTTAACGCCTGCTGCCCTTCCAGCAGTGCCTTCTGGCTTCGGCTCTCAGCGGTAAGTCGCTCCACCTCGGCAGTCAGTTTCTCTTGCAGCGCGGCATCCAATCTGCCAGCGAGGTTTTGCTGTGAATACTGCTGGGCCTGGAAATCTTTTTCACTGCGTTCCCTCGCCACCTCATCCCGCAATCGGTCGATCTGCCGATTGGCCTCGGCCAGCGCCTGCTTCGCCTGATCTTGCTCTGCCTGTAACTTCACGATATCCGCCTGGTCGGCATCTGCCTTGTTCGCTTGCTCCTGCTGCCGCAACTGTTCGTTTTCAGACTTCAAGTGACTATTGAGCTGGCACACCTCGCGATATTTCATCTGGCAATCCACCAGGTCTTTTTTTACTTTTTTGTTGGCTGCCAGCAAATCGTACTCATGCTCCACGCGGTGCAACGCGGACAGTGCCACCCCTGCCTCGTTTTTCAACTTGGTTTTATGAATGAAAAGATGGGTAGGCGTCGCGTTGAATGTATTGCGATAGCAATAACCCAATGTTCCCAGATAGGAAGAGATGTCGGCGAAACTCTCTTTCGTCTGTGATTCCACGTAAAGTATCGGCAGGTTTTTCTCGATCAGCTTCTTCCCACCCTTCAGGACATCCAATTCCATTCCCTCAACGTCGATTTTGATCGCTGCAACGGGGCCGGCGATACCGAACGAATCCAATGTCCGGACCTTGATTTTGCCACTGCCTTTTCGCAGGGACTGCCCGCCCAGGTTGTCGGGCATCGGTTGTTCAAACTCCGCGAAGCCCGGTTTCTCCCCCAACGCGAAAGCATGGACCGTCACCCGCTCCTCAAGACCCGCCTCGCTTGCCGTGATATCCATGGCATGCGCCAATTCGTCATTTGCCTCAAACGCAATCACTTGGCAACGCGGCACCTGTGCAAGATAAAACGTATGGTTGCCGATATTGGCGCCAACATCTAGCACGGTACTGTCTGCCGTCAGTCGCGATTTCATATCGGTCAACATTGCCAACTCGTACGGAACCCCCTTGGTTGCCAAATTCTTCTGGATATAGTCTCGGTCTGGAGACGTCAGATATATCTGGTAGTCAACGCCCTCTGCCGTCACAGTTGCAAAACGAGGTTCATCAGTATGTTGGTTCACGGTCAAAATTCTCAGGCAAAGTTAATGAAACCGGCACCGCGGCTCGGCGCCAACCCATCCTAAAACAGGATAGAAGGGGTAGTATAGACAATGAACATTATAATTTTGAGAAAGCACTCGTTTCAGTCTCAAAATGTAAAAAATCCCGCCTCGCAGCCAATACTGGCCACAGGGCGGGATCATCCAAGCAACGAGTGCTTGGTCAGGTGCCAAATCGCTTAGGCTGCACGCACTTTACTTGCAGACTGCGCATCCACCCAATATCGATAGGTGCGAAGCACAGTCAACTCCAAGGTGCTGGCCCCCGTTGCCTTCAATAAAGACGCCGGCACGAGCGCAGAACCATCGGTCCAGCGCATCGTCGTCCCATTGACGTCTTGGGGCGCGTTGAAACCGCGCAACGCAGGGTCCTCAAGACTGATCTCCTGGCGGCCATCAGCGACCGATACCGCGATACCGGACACCCCCACCCCGATGCGACGAACGTCGCGGCGGGCCAGCGGCGTCACATCACGCACGATGGCAGAGCGGGACAGAATG
>JBEBPQ010000001.1:0-717956 GCA_040395835.1 Advenella kashmirensis | reverse complement strand
CGCTTTCGGTACCTGCTCTACAAGGACGTGAACCGACACGCCAACCTCTGCATCGCTTCATCGCGATAAGCTCGCTTTCTATCGCCGCGGCTACTTTCGGCGGGCATCAGTCGGGCTGAAGACATCGCGCTTGGCCGCCAGCCGGCCGCGGTGTCTTCCTGGCTGGCCCCGGTGCCATTGTTTTGCCTGATCCATCGCGATGGGGGTTTACCCCTGCTTGTTTATTTCAATTGTGCTTATTAATATAACAATATGCACAATCGAAATAGCCTTCCTTCTGAAAGCCGTATGCCGCTTTATTTGCAGGTAGCAAAGCTCATGCGGCAAAAAATCGAAAGCCAGGAATGGAAATTCGGGGAACAGATTCCCACGCTGGAAAAGCTGGTGGATAGTTTCGAGGTGTCGCGCATTACCTTGCGCGCCGCATTGAATCTCCTGGAAGAGAGCGGGATCATTCGGCGCACGCGTGGCCTGGGTACCTTCGTGGCCAAGGATTTGTCGGAGCAAAGATGGTTCAAGCTGGCCAATAATTTCAACGATCTGGTTGAAACGGTCTCCAATCTGAAAATACGAATGCTGCCCATCGAGCATATCGAGCGGCCGCCCCCCGATTGCCTGTTCGGATTCAATGTCGCCACACGGCAATACCAGCGCTTGCGGCGCGTGCATTACCGCGACGAGACGCCATATTGCGTGATCGACATTTTTCTTGATAAGGGGATTTTCGATCGCGATCCGGAAGGGTTTCGCAGCGCCCCCGTGGTGCCGCAACTGGCCACCCGGACCGATGTGCAGGTCGCGCAGGCCAGGCAGACCATGCGAGTGACGGTATCGGACAAGGAAACGGCCGCCCATCTCAATATCGGTGTGGGCGATCCCATTGCCGACGTTTGCCGGGCTTTCATGGATCCGGCGGGACAAATTCTGTATTACGCGCATATTCAGTACCCGGCGCAACTGATCCAGATCGACACCGACTTGATGCAAGGAGTCTGAGATGGACATCGCCTGTGTCGCTATCGTTCTCAACTGACAGTACCTTAGCCTGGAGACAGCAATGGCAAAAAACAGCACAAAAGACAGTCCGCTACGCAGTTTTGCCTGGTCCATTTTTCCCTTTGTTTGCCTGATCGTACTCTGGGCGTTGCTGCATGCCACCGGTTGGGTCAATCCCGCCTTGCTACCGTCGCCGCTGGAAATCGTCCAGACGTTCTGGACGCATCTCAATGAAGGAGGCTTGCTGGTCAATATCGGCATGTCGATTCAGCGCGTCGTGGCCGGGCTGCTGCTTGGCATGCTGTTCGCCGTGCCCATCGGCTTTTTGATCGGATGGTACAAGCCAATACAGCGATTTGTGGATCCTCTGGTGAACTTCTTCCGCGCGTTGCCGCCCATCGCGCTAATCCCGCTTGTGATTGTCTATCTGGGTATCGGGGAAATCGCGAAAATCGCCATCCTGTTCTATGCGTCGTTTTTCGCTGCCGTCATTGTGATGTACGAGGGAATGACCCAGATCAGCCCCGTGTATATTCGCGTTGCCAAGACCCTGGGCGCGACGGACGGAGAGATTTTCATGAAGGTCATGCTGCCCATGACAATTCCACATATGCTCACCGCCTTGCGTGTGGCGCTGGGCGTGGCCTGGGCCACACTGGTGGCCGCCGAACTGGTCGCCGCCCAGGAGGGGTTGGGGGCGATGATACAGAACGCGTCCGCTTTTTTCGATCTGCGCGCGATCTATCTGGGCATCATTTGCATCGGCGCAGTGGCGCTATTGATGGATGTGGCGATTCGCAAGTTATCAAGCCGGCTGGTTAACTGGCAGGACAAGGCCGAGGGCTAGGACATGCAAAATACGCAAGAGCGCATTCGCTTTGAACATGTTTCCATGCAGTTCAAGACGACAACCGGTTTGCTGGATGTGGTGCAGGACATGACATTCTCGGTGAACCAGGGAGATTTCATTTCGCTGGTCGGACCCTCGGGGTGTGGCAAGACGACTCTGATGAATATGGCGGCGGGCTTCGTGAAACCCACGCAGGGCATCGTTTCGCTGGACGGCAAGCCAATAGAACAGCCAGGGCCGGACCGGGGCGTGATGTTCCAGGAATATGGCGTTTTCCCTTGGCTGACGGTGGAACAAAATATTGCATTCGGCCTGAATCTGAAAATCAATAAAGGCTTGAGCCAGGAAAAAAAGCAGGAAATCGTGGCGCGCTATCTGTCGCTGATGGGGTTGGCGGATTTTCGCAAGGCATTTCCCAAAACCTTGTCTGGTGGAATGCGCCAACGGTTGGCGCTGGCGCGGACCTATGCGGTGCATCCGGAATTCGTGTTGATGGATGAACCCTTTGGCGCGTTGGATGCCCAGACCCGCAGCGCCATGCACGATCTGTTGCTCGAAGTGCTGTATGCGGAAGGAAAAACCGTGATGCTGATTACGCATTCGGTGGAGGAGGCGGTTTATTTGTCGAATAAGGTCTACATTATTTCCGCCAGACCGTCCCGGATCCGCGAAGTCGTGGATATTCCCTTTGCCTATCCGCGTCATCGTTCGTTGCAGGAAACGCCGGAGTTCAATGCGTTGCGCGCGCATATCCACAATTCAGTCATGCAGGAGTACGCGGCCCAGGAAGCGCTGGCCAAAGGAGAGCGCGCCGCCTAGCGGCGTGAATATTCATACACCAAAGGAGGTGGTTGCGATGAAACGCAGGACATTTATCAAGGTGGCGACCGGAGCGGCTGCGATTGCCCTGCGACCGGGCCAGGTGCTGGCACAGGGTAGCACCAAGGTCAAGGTCGGGTATTTGCATACATTGGCCGTCGACGGCCAGATCTGGCTGGCCGATTCCATGGGAATATGGAAAAAGCAGGGTCTGGATCTCGAATTCATTCAGTTCCAGACCGGGTTGGAACTCTTCCAAGCCATGAGCGGAGGCAGTATCGATGTCTTGAGCACGGGCGCGGTCATGTCCAATTTTCCGGCCAGAGGCCAGGGAAAGGTTTTCCTGATGAACGATGTCGAATTTGCCACGGCCCAGCTCTGGGTTCATCCCGATATGGGCATCAAGCGCATTGCCGACCTGAAAGGCAAGCAGATTTCCACGACAACCGGCACGACCGCCCATGTGTTCCTGGACAACGCATTGCGCAAGAACGGGCTGGATCCGAAATCCGATGTGAAAATCATCAACCAGCGCATGCAGGACGCAGTGACGGCCTTCATATCGAAGGCCGTGCCGGCGATTGCGTTGTGGGTGCCGTTCAATATCCCGATACGCAACCGGGTACCCGGCGCGAAAATGCTGGTGGATGCTTCCGCCTATTATCCCGAGGCGGCCATTATGGGAGGATGGGCGGCGCGCAACGATTACTATGAGAAAAACCAGCCAGTCCTGGAGAAAATCATTCGCGGCTGGGCGCAAGCCAATGATTATCTCATCGCCAATACCGACGAGGCATTGCAGATTTTGCAAAAAAAATATTATCCGCAAGTACCGCTTGCCGATATCAAAGAACAATATGCTGCCCAGAAGATGTTCACCTCGGAGCAGTGGACCAAACTGTACGCCGACGGCAGTGTCACAAAATGGCTGCAGCGTGTCAGCGACTTTTTCATCGGGTTCGCCAACATTCCCAATCCGGTGCCTGCATCGACCTATTTTGACCCGCAGCTCTATCTCAAAGTGATGAAATCATGAGCGACAGTGCGCAACAGCAGCCGGCCCGGTCATATGACTACATTATCGTCGGCGCCGGGTCGGCCGGTTGTGTCCTTGCCAACCGGCTTTCGGCCGACCCGGCGGTCAGGGTGCTTTTGCTGGAAGCCGGTAAAGCCAATCGGAATTTCTGGTTGCATTTGCCCGTGGGGTACTTCAAGACGATTTACGATCCGCGTTTTTCCCGTTTGTTCGACACCGAGCCTTGCGACGGCAGCGGCGGACGGAACATCGTCTGGCCCCGCGGAAGGGTGCTTGGCGGTTCAAGCTCGATCAATGGCCTGCTGTATATTCGTGGACAGCATCAGGATTATGATGATTGGGCCAGCAAGGGTGCGGCAGGCTGGGACTATCGGTCCGTGCTGCCATTTTTCAAGCGCTCGGAAGGATTTGAAAAGGGCGAGAGCGAATATCATGGCGGCCACGGAGAGCTGGGCGTTTCCGAACTCAAGAACGACCATCCCTATTGCGAAGCCTGGCTGGCCGCGGGGCAGGAATACGGCCTGCCGTTCAATCCGGACTTCAATGGCGCGTCGGAATTTGGCGTCGGCCCATATCAGTTGAGCATGAAAAACGGCTGGCGCTCCAGCGCTGCGACCGCGTTCCTGCAGCCGGTCGCCAGGCGCCCCAACCTGACCGTCCTGACCGAGGCGCACTTGACCCGAGTCTTGTTCGACAGGACCACGGCAAGCGGCGTGGAGTGGCTATGCGATGGCCGCCTGTACCGGGCGGACGCGGACGCGGAGGTGATCCTGTCCGCCGGCGCCGTGCAGTCGCCGCAGATCCTGCAACTATCCGGCATCGGCCCGAAGGCATTGCTGGAACAGCACGGCATTGCCGTTATCGTGGACGCGCCGGAGGTCGGAGAAAACCTGAAAGATCACTATCAAGCGCGCACCATCGTCCGCCTTAAAAAGAAACTATCCCTCAATAGTGATGTGCGCAATCCGCTGAAACTGGCATCGATGGGATTGCAATGGTTCTTCATGCGGGCCGGGCCATTGACTGTTGGCGCGGGTCAGGTGGGTGGTTTTGCCAGGACCGAATATGCGACTGATGGTCGGGCCGATATACAGTTCAATGTCATGCCCTTGTCGGTCGATAAACCAGGCACGCCGCTGCACGATTATCCAGGGTTCACCGCCTCGGCATGTCAATGCCGGCCCCTGTCGAAAGGACGGTTGCAGATTCGTTCGTCCGACCCGCTGGTCGCGCCCCGGATCGAAACCCATTACTTGAGCGAAGCACTGGATCGCAATACGCTTGCGGCGGGTCTGGAAATACTGCGTGATATCTATCACCAGCCGGCATTTCGCGATTTGATCGATAACGAGGTATTGCCGGGAGGCGCAAGGAAGACCCGCGAGTCCATGATCGACTTTGCAAGGGAGGGGGGTGGTACGGTATTTCACGCGGTGGGCTCGTGTCGCATGGGGTCCGACGAACGCGCGGTAGTCGATCCGACACTGAAGGTGCGAGGCGTGGAGCGCTTGCGGGTGATCGACGCTTCCGTCATGCCCGACATGGTGTCCGCCAATACCAATGCCGCCTCCATTATGATCGGTGAAAAAGGGGCGGATCTGGTGCTTAACCCTCAATGCTGAGCCTGTCCTTGGGTACTGGAAAGTCGATAACGATATGCGTGCGGGCGCTTGCGCTGCCGGCCCCGGCATGCGCTTGAGAAAGGGATAAATCATGCAATGCCAATCGTTACCCTCGCTGAAGCTTGCCAAAGTCGAGGCGTTGGTCTTTCGGGCGCCGGTCGCGGAGCCGGTGCAGACCTCTTTTGGGATCATGCACGATCGCCCGGCAGTGCTGGTGCGGATCGAAGATGGCGACGGCGCGGTTGGCTGGGGCGAAATATGGTGCAATTTTCCCAGCGTCGGCGCGGAGCATCGGGCGCGCATGCTCGAGGCTTACATTGCGCCAATGCTACTGGAGCAAACTTGGGATAGCCCGCAGCGGGCATTCGCGCATCTGACCCGGCGGCTTAGGGTGCTGGGGCTGCAAAGCGGAGAACCGGGCACGATTGCGCAAGTCATCGCCGGTGCCGATATCGCATTGTGGGACTTGCTGGCCAGGAAGCTCGGCCAACCCTTGTGGCGCCTTTGGAATGGCGGGTCCGAGATTGCTGTCTATGCGTCGGGCATCAGTCCGGGCGAACCTGAGCGCATTGCCGCCGTCAAGCACCGCGAAGGCTACCGGGCCTTCAAGCTGAAAGTCGGCTTCGGCCAGGATCGCGATTGCGCCAATTTACGCGGCTTGCGCGAGTCGCTGGGCGCCGACGCCACCTTGATGGTCGATGCCAATCAGGCGTGGACCGCGGAGGTCGCCGTCGAGATGAGCCGGCGTCTGGCGATCTATGAACCAATATGGCTGGAGGAACCCATCGCCGCCGATCATACGTTGGACCAATGGGCCGAACTGGCGCAGCAAAGCGCAGTGCCGTTGGCCGCTGGCGAGAATATGCGCGGCGAGGCGTGTTTTTCCGCCGCGGCAGGCTCGACGGCGTTCGCTGTTATTCAGCCGGACATGGGCAAATGGGGTGGATTCAGCGGGTGTGTGCCGGTGGGTAAAGCGGCGCTGGACCGCGGCAAATTATTCTGCCCGCACTGGCTGGGTGGCGGCATCGGCCTGGTGGCTTCGATGCACCTGAAGGCCATCGTCGGCGGGGCGGGGTATGTGGAGGTGGACGCCAATCCGAACCCCTTGCGGGATAGGCTGGCGCAACCCTATCTGCACCCCGACCAGGGGCAGATCAGGCTGAGCGCGGAACCCGGCCTGGGTGTCGTGCCGGATCTGGCGCTGTTGAAGGAATTTCTGGCAAAGCATTAGCCAATGGAAGAGATCGTCGGCACGACCCGCCCGCTCGCGTAAAATGAACGATTTCATCGTTAAACAACATTTGAGCAAAGGGTTGGTACTATGACGACAGGCAAGGTGCTGGATGCGCCATCAGCGACAAAGGCGGTAGTGGTAGGGGGTGGCACAATGGGGGCGGATATTGCGGTTGTCTTGCTGCGCGCCAGTTGCCCGGTGTCTATCGTTGAACCGCGGGGTGAAACACATCCTGCGATGCGGGAAAAAATCGCGGCCAATCTGGCCAGCATAGACAAGGCTGGCAATATCGGCTTGCTTGACATGGCGGAAAAGCTGGAAGCGGTCGACTGGAGCGATGTGGGCCTGGTCATAGAATGCATTCCTGAAAGACTGGATATCAAGCAAGCGTTGTTTAGCGCGCTGGTGCAACACGCCAATCGCGATACTGTCCTGGCCAGCAACAGTTCCAGTTTCCCGATCAGCCAGATTGCGGAGGGCTTGCCGACGAGCGAACGCATGCTGGGTCTGCACTTTTTCATGCCCGCGCATATTGTTCCCCTGGTGGAGGTTGTGCTGGGCCCCGCCACCGACCCGGCGATGGCGCAAGGCTTGGCCACGCTGATGCGCCGTTGCGGGTCGGTGCCGATCATGGTGCGCAAGGACGTGCCGGGTTTCGTGGCCAATCGCTTGCAGCACGCACTGGGCCGAGAGGCGTTTTCCATGATCCAGGAAGGCGTGGTGACGCACGAGGATATCGATAATGCCGTGCGTTTCGGTTTTGGTTTCCGTTATATCGCGGCCGGCCCGGTCTTGCAAAAGGAACATGCTGGGCTGGATGTGCATGCGGCAGCGGCGGCGACCATTTATCCCACCCTGTCTAATGTCGCGCAACCGCCTGCCGTACTGGCGGATAAGCCCGCCAATGGCATGTTGGGCATGAAATCAGGCCAGGGTTTCTATACGTGGACGCCAGAAACGATTGCCGTGGAGCGCGCCCGCTACGATACGGCGTTGCGCACGGGATTGAAAATCCTGTCCACCGACTTGCCTCCCATTGAACCATAAGATCGCAAGGATACGCCGGTCCTTCGCTGGACGCGCCGGCCTCGGGAAGCCGGCGCCGCGATGCGCCTGCATGGCGTATTGCCGGCGTTTTCCTTGGTAATATGCGGATCGGTGGGCTGTGGCAAAGACATTGATTGATATAGGGATATCCAAGTGATCGGCAGGCAATGCCGATATGATTGACCCCGAACTTTCTTCCACCCCTTACCAAGGGGCAATGTCGAAACCGGCCCCACGCGGGCCGGCCTGCGATTACCCAACAGCATGGCAGGTCAACATGAGCGAAACCATCGCAACGTCGCCAGTATCATCGCAAACCCGCTGGGCCGCCGTGTCCTGTATCGTGATCGCCAGCATTGCCTCCGCCTTGCATGTCGGCAAGGCGACCATCGCCATACCCTGGTTGCAGCAGGAGTTTGACGCCTCCATGGCGCTGCTGAGCTGGGTCATGTCGGCGTTCCCCATGGTCGGGGTTTTTGGCGGCATTATCGCCGGCGTATTGGTTCGCAACTGGGGCGACAGGCGGTTGCTGCTGCTGGGGCTTCTTATTCTTGGGATCGCGAGCATTGCCGGCGCGCAAGCGCCAAGCTTCGCATGGCTGCTGGGCACGCGATTTATCGAGGGGCTGGGTTTTATGATTGTGGTTGTCGCCGCGCCGGCCCTGCTCAATCGCGTCACCTCGGAAGACAGGCACAATATGGTATTCGGCCTATGGAGCACCTTTATGGCCGGAGGCATTGCCTTGTCCATGCTGTTTGGCCCTATGCTTGGCGGTTGGCGGGGCAATTGGTATCTGACCGGGGGGCTGGTGCTGGCTGCCGCTCTGAGTCTGTCGGTTTTTGTCAAACAGGACAAGGGAATACCGCAGGAGTCGTCTGGACAACGGCTGCTGCCCGCGCTAAGGCAGGTGCTGGGAGCCTGGTCCACACACGCGCTCGCTCTCGGTTTTACTTCCTACAACATCCTGTTTTTTGCATTGATGGCATTTCTGCCCTCGTTCCTGATGCAGCGCCTGGGTATTTCGGTTGCGGCCGCAGGCCTGATCAGCGCCGCCATTGTCGCGGCAAACATCCTGGGGAACCTGGGCGCAGGTCGATTGTTGTCGCAAGGCTTGCGACCTGGGTGGCTGGTCGCTGCAACGGCCGCTGCCATGGGCTGTATGGGCGCCGGTATCTTTCTTGACGACATGCCGGCCACCCTGGTCGTTGTCCTGTGCTTTGCTTTCTCCGCGGTGGCTGGCATCATGCCGGCCACTATCCTGGCAACCGCGCCCGCAACGGCGCCTATTCCGTCGCTTGCGCCGTTGAGCATCGGTTGGGTGGTGCAGGGCAACTACTTGGGACAGGTACTGGGGCCACTGCTCATCGGCACCGTGGTCGGGGCGGGTGGCTGGTCTGCCGCCATCTTGCTGATGCTTGTCGTGGCGATCGCCGGCGTGGCCCTTGGCCTTGCTTTCGACCGCCTTGATTCCGCCCAAAAGCGGGAACGCTAGTTCCGGCGATGTTCCGAGCCGGTCTCCTGCGCAGGGCCGATCGGCAATGGCATCAACGCAACGCTGGCATTGCCTCGGCGCTCGGCGTCATTGATCGTGGTTTTGTGCTGCATGATGCTATTCGCTATATGCATAGCCGGATTTCGCCGCAAGGGCATCAGCTTCATCGCACGGCGGGGAATGCCGGCCGGCCGCATTTGATTTAATAAATAAAAATCATTATCATTTGCAATATCAGGCCATTTACGGCTGCACCAGGAGCTCCCCATGTTGGCGACAAGCACCAGTTCGCGCGGCAAAGCAAGCGTGTCAGAAACGATTGCAGGCTGGCGGCAGGCTGTTTTAGACGGTAACAATGCATTTGATCAGCAGGCGTATAGCACCGCGCTGGGATGTTATGAGCTGGCGTTGGCGCTGGCTGAGCGCATGTTCGGTCGCATCGACGATGCCGGCACGGGTGTGGCCGCCTACGTCATTGCCCGCCACAATCTGGCGGATACCTACGAGCGTCTGGCGCATACGAGCGAGCAAAGCCGTCAGCTTTGCCTTGCCCACGAGCGGCTTTGCGATGGCATGAATGACCCGGCCTTGGGCGTGGCGTGGCAGGTTTCGGCGCAAAACCACAGCCGCCATACTTATGCCGAACTGGTCCGTTTCCTGGGCTCGCATCCTCATGACCAGGCCGCCAAGCGGACGATACGCCAAGGCGCGGCTGGCATGACAAGCGGGCGCTGCGCGCAATAGCCATTGCCTCGGTAGACCGCGCAAGGTCGGCAGGCCCGCGCCCTGTGCCGTAACCGGGTCAAGGTTTTCCCTTTCCTTCCTTATTTCACCTTTCAACAGGAGCCGTTCATGTCGTATACCCTTCCCGATCTGCCTTATGCCTATGATGACCTCGAGCCCAGTATCGATGCCCAAACGATGGAAATCCATCATAGCAAGCATCACCAGACCTACATCAATAATCTGAATGCCGCGCTGGAAGACGCAGGCCTGCCGTTCCCGGCGGTGGAGGCCTTGGTTTCCGGCATCGACAAGCTGCCGGAAACCGTGCGCGCAGCAGTCCGCAACAATGGTGGCGGACATGCCAACCACAGTCTTTTCTGGCGAGTAATGTCGCCAAACGGCGGCGGCGACCCCGAGGGCAAGCTGGCCTCGGCCATTGATGCCGATCTGGGCGGACTGGCGCAATTCAAGGAGGCGTTCACCAAGGCGGCATTGACGCGCTTTGGCAGCGGCTGGGCATGGTTGAGCGTGACATCGCAGAAAACCTTGCTGGTCGAGAGCACGGCGAATCAGGACAGTCCCCTGATGACCGGCAATACGCCCATCCTGGGGCTCGACGTCTGGGAGCACGCCTATTATCTGAGATACCAAAACCGCAGGCCCGAGTATATTGCGGCTTTCTATAATGTGATCGACTGGCCGGAAGTGGCGCGTCGGTACGACGAGGCATTGGCTGCCTAGCAGGCGATGGCAACGGTATTCTTCTTGCCATATTCTGCAAGTTGATCGCTATACTGGCGGGGGCGTACGTAGCTTGCGTGGCTGCGCCCGCCGTTGCATATACCAAATGAAGCAAGGATTGCACCATGTACGGACCCAAGCCGTCGGGACACTGGACAAAACATGATAAGAAACACGGTCCTGGATACAGGGGAATGATTCCGGGCAGGCGATATGTCGTCCTGCGTGCGTTCCGGGATTACGATGGGGACATGCATGCGCCAGGGGAGGCATGGGTGTTTCTGGGGTCCGCATTCCTGCCCTATGAAGAGGGGCTGTCTCTCTTTGTCTCTCTGGATGGAAAGCAGGAGTGGCATATCCGCATGCAGCGGCTTGAACAGGAGCAGGGGCCGGTGCTGGATGCTTGGGAAGAATTCGTCGGTGCAGACCCCGGTTGATACGCCGCCCGGTGCCGCGACGTGTATGCTGGGACTGCCACGGACCCCGACCTGACCTTGCGTATTGCCCCGCTGGCCCATTCCACGATGATCCCGTCACAATTAACGTCATGAGCCAAGAAAATATCTCGATACGCGAAGCCACCCTTGCCGACGCCCATTCCATTGCCGAACTGCTCGATCAGCTTGGCTATATCGCCGCGCCACAGGCAGTGGCGACCAAGCTGGAGCACTTGTCGAACAACGCCAATGATCGCGTGTTGGTGGCGGTGATAGACAGTACGGTAGTGGGGAGCATCAGCCTGCATGTCTTGCCGTTATTTGAGACCCCGGGAAATATGGGGAGAATCACAAGCCTGGTCATCAATGAAAAATTCCGATCCAGGGGTATCGGCCACAAGATGGTGCGTGCGGCCGAAGATTGGTTTGCGACAAAGGGTTGCGAGAAAGTGGAAGTGACCAGTGCCGATCGGCGGCTGGATGCCCATCGTTTTTACGAGCAGCAGGGGTATGCGCGGCAAAGCCAGCGTTTTGCCAAGCCATTAAACGACTAGTATTTTGGATAGCTTGCTGCGGCCGGATACTGTTTGCCCCGCGGCATTGCGGCCACAGGCGACGAGTGGGGACTCACAAGAGCCATTCCGGGTCGCTTTCAGCAAGCGGGGGCTGCTTTCTGCTAGCCGATCTAGGCAAATATCGCTGTTTAGCGGTAATATTTTGCATATATCGTCAGAATGGCAAGCTTGATTAATGCGTTTGTAATGTTGGTTTGCCGATAATCCATATTCTGAAAAATATCTGAAAAAAACAGGTGCGCGCATGAGTCAGGTCAATCCAGCAAGAAGGCTTTTTCTGAAAAAATCAGTGGTGGCCGGTATTACCGTGTATCTCGCTCCCCTCGATAGCATGGCCTATAACGCCCTGTTCGAAGAAAAAATACTTCAAGCACCGATCTGGGACGCCGAAGCAAAGCGTATTCGCTATCGGATCGATGCCCAGTCGAAGGCGCTGGGAAAAAAGGTGTTTGCTTACGATATCCGCGCCAAGGATATGCCACATTGGCCGCAGAAACAGGCCCATGCGTTTGTGCTCAGGGTGACAAAGGCGGATCGAAAGTTCGAGGGCATCGATTTGTCCAGACTGGGCCAAGACCTCAAGCCGGACAGAGTCATTACCGCCGAAGACCTGCAACGCGACGGCATTGCCTTTCCCGCGTTCTATGGCGAGGATATGTTGCTGCCGGCCGGCAAGACGCCCGCTTATCTGGGGCATGCCGTGGCGGTGCTGATCTATCATGATTTCGCGCGTTTCCGTTATGCAAAAAACGCAATCCAGTTTCATCCCGATGCGATCCGCTATGGTGAGGAAACCGGACCACTGGAGCGCGATCCCTGGGCGTCGTTCCGCTATGTGCGGGTGGGCGGCAAAACGCCCTATGACGAAGACGAGTTTTCCAGCCTCAAGGACATGCCGATTTTCCCCACCGGGCTGAAAAAACGCCTGCCGGTGTGGCCGGAAGGCAAGGAAGGCGGCAAGCTGGACGAAGCGGGCATGTACCATGCCGGGCGGATCGCGGATACCCTGCAAACGCCGCCAGACGATCTGCTGGTGTTGACGCGTCAATATAAGACGCAATCGGTCGATACCAGCGCCATGGAAGCCGACAACACCAATGGCTGGTACGACCCGCATTCGCAAACCTTGCATATGGTCATTCCCACCCAGTCGCCGCCGGAACTGGCAGACGAATTACCCAAGATGCTGGCCAAATCCAGCCCGGCGGTCAAGCGCCTGATATTGCATCCCTGTTATACCGTGGGCTACGGCTCGAAGGACCATAGCAGCTTTCCTTTTTTCGGCACCATGGTCGCCCTGTATGGCGACGGACTGCCGGTGCGCCTGGCCAATGATCGCTATGAGCATTTTCAGACGTCGATCAAGCGTCACGCATTCGATATCTCATATTCGCTGGCGGTCAACAAAAGCACCGGCAAGATTGAAATACTCAGCGGCTACATGACTGGCAACGGCGGTGGGCGCTGCAACTTCACGCCGTCGGTGGTCATGGTGGCGGCCACGGCGGCGCAGTCTGTCTACTATATCCCGAAAAGCGACCTGGCCGCTGTCGGCCTTGCCACGCGCGCCATTGACGCCGGTTCGGCACGCGGCTACGGTACGCTGCAGAGCATGGCGGCCACCGAGATGATGGTGGACGAGGCCGCAGCCATGCTCAAGCTTGATCCCATTGATTTTCGCAAGCGCAATGTGCTGCTTTCGGGCATGAAAAACACCCAAGGGGCGATTCCGGCAGGCGCGATCCGCGCCGACGAGGTTCTGGACATCGCGGCGCGCCATCCGCTTTGGCAGGAGCGCCAGCAACGCAAGCGCGATTATGAAGCGAAAAACCCGGGCAAGCGCTATGGCGTGGGTTTTGCCTGTGTGCAGAAGGATTTCGGGACCGGAGCGGAGACCTCTTTCGCGCGGGTCGAGTTCACGCCCGAAGGCAAGCTTGTACTGCATCATAGCGGCGCTGAAATGGGCACCGGCATGACAACCTCGCAGGCGGTGGTCTGCGCCCGCTGGACGGGGCGGCCGGCCGACGAATCGCATTTCTCGGTCACCGGCTGGGAAATGCTGCCGATGTTTGCCAATGGCGACCCCTATACCATGCCTCAGGCGGATCAGGATCGTAATGCAGCGGATCCGTTCTGGACGCCTTCCTACTGTTCGCCGTCGAGCGCCAGTAATTCGGCATTCTATTTTTCCCACACCACCCGCGAGGCGTCCCGATTGCTCTTCGAATATGGCCTGTGGCCGGCTGCCCTGTCCATCTGGCAGGCAGGTATCGGCGGCGGGCAGGCGGCGCCGCTGGTCGTGAGGATGGAGGACGCCCGCTGGGCGCCTGAGGGGCTGACGGCGGCGGGCATGCAAGTGCTACCCTTCGCGACGCTGGCCAGCAAAGCCCATGAAATGGGTCTGATCACAGGCGTGGTGGTGCATGGCTTTAACCGCTGGCAATGGGCGGAAGCCGACTTCACGCTCAATGGCGAGGAACGGCGCCTGCCATTGGACGGCCTGGCGCTGCGCAAAGGCGGCGAGGAAAAGTATCAGGCCCTTGCCCGCAATCGCGCCCATTACCCGCCGATGCAGCGCAACAACGCCGCCGTGACATACTACAGCGCCATCGGCACGCTGGTGGAACTGGCGATCAGCACCGGATCGGGCCAGGTGGAAGTCCTAGATCACCATTCCATTCTCGAGTGCGGCAACCTGATTGTGCCGGAACTGGTTTCCGGTCAGTTGCAAGGCGGATTGGCCATGGGCATTGGCCACGCCCTGCATGAATACCTGCCTCTGTATGAAGACGGCCCCGGCGACGGCACCTGGAATTTCAATCGCTATCGCGTGCCGCGCGCCAGCGATGTCGCGGTCTGGAAGCAGACCGGCAAGATCCTGCCGCCGCTTTCGGAAACCGATCCGCCCAAGGGCATGGCCGAAGTCGTCATGATTCCGGTCGTGGCGGCGGTGGTCAATGCCATTGCCCACGCCACAGGGCACTACTTCCGCGACCTACCGGTCAGGCCAGAGAACATCAAAGAGGTATTCCAATGACGATAGCAACCAAACCCATTACGCTGACGATCAACGGCAAGAAACAGGGTCCTATCGATGTTCCCGAAGGCTTGATGATGATCGATTTCCTGCATGAATATGTGAACATGACCGGCTCAAGGCTGGGTTGCGGGCAGGGCGTATGCCATGCCTGTGTCGTCATCGAAGACAACAGCGATGGCACCAGCCAGGAAACCCGGACCTGTATCACCGGCGCGCATTACTTCAACGGGAAAGCCATCCGCACCGTCGAAGGCCATGCCACCGTCGATGACAAGGGACAGGAAGTGCCCTCTGCCGTGCAGCAGGCATTCATGGAGCACTACAGCTTCCAGTGCGGCTATTGCACGCCTGGCTTCGTCAATGCCGCGACGGTATTCGTCGAGTCCCTGAAGCGCAATCCGATTGCCAAGGACCAGTTGGAGGGCGCGATCCTGAAGGCGCTGGACAGCCACATTTGCCGTTGCACGGGCTATGTCCGATATTACGAAGCCGTGCGCGACCTTGTCCTGAAGACACCGGGCCTCATCAAGGAGACCGCGCAATGAGCACGAAAAAGCGTTTCCTGCCGGTTTTCTCCATCCTCGCCCTGTTGGTCCTGATCATCATCGCACTCCTGTGGTGGCGGGAACATCGGCCCAACAACAATCCCGTGCAGAAAGTCGAGGCCAGCGACGAACAGATCGCACGTGGGCGCTATGCCGCCAGGGTGGCGGACTGCGCCGCCTGTCATACCGCGACGGACGGTCCCGCCTTCGCCGGCGGCTTCCCCATGGAAACCCCTTTTGGCAAGCTCTACGGCAGCAATATCACGCCTTCGGCCGACCATGGCATCGGTCGCTGGACGCTGGAGGATTTTCGCCTTGCGGTGCGCGAGGGGATTGCCCCGGGGGGCCGGCACCTGTACCCGGCCATGCCCTATAACTCCTATCACGGCATGTCGGACCAGGACGTGAATGATATCTATGCCTATCTGATGACGCGCCCGGCCGTGGACGCGCCGATTCCGGAGAATGAATTGTCGTTTCCCTTCAACCAGCGCTTCCTGCTGATTGGCTGGAACCTGCTGTTCCAGAATAAGGAACCGCTTCCCGCGGCCTCGGAAGGGGATTCGCCGCTATGGGTGCGGGGACGCTACCTGGCCGATGTCATGGGGCATTGCAACGAATGTCATACGCCGCGTGGCACCTTCGGGCAGATGGACTTGACGAATGTGCTCAAGGGCGGCACCCTGGGCCGGTTCAACGCGGTGGATATCACCCCGGCAGGCCTGGCGGGCAGGGGCTGGACGCCCGCTGACCTGGCCCAGTTCCTGGGCACGGGCAACGCGCCGCAGGGGTCCGCCTTCAGCGAAATGCATATGGTGGTGGCCATGAGCACGCAATACCTGACCAAGGACGATATGAAGGCCATGACGACCTACCTGATGGGCGATGCGCCGCCGGCGGCCAAACCCGTGCAGGTGAAGCTTGGCGTTGAACCGGGCAAGATGGCGTATATGAATTTTTGCGCCGGCTGCCATGGCGTATCCGGCCAGGGCAAGCCCAATGTAGCGCCGGGCATGGAAGGCAACGCCACGTTGCGCCAGGCCGATGGCAAGAACTTGATCGTTTCGATCCTGGATGGCATACCGGAGCAGGCATTCCCTGGAAACGGCAATATGCAGCACATGCCGGGGTTTGCGCATAAAATGGATGACAAGGCCGTGGCCGAACTGGTGAATTATCTCAGGGTGACCTGGGGGGGATTGGACGGGGATATCGGGGCCGAGGGGGTGAGGGCGTTGAGAGGGGAGTGAGCTTGAATCGACTAGGATTGATCGTTCGTAAATCGACTACCTTGTTTGAATATTCAATGATGCTTTGTCTTGAGTCGACTACTGTTGCCAGCAAGGCTAGTCGCATAAACTTTTTGCTTATGCACGAAGTCATTGATCAGTTCACTGTTTGACGAGAAAACAAATCCACAACGATGCTGGGTACACTGCCTTCGCCGTGCTGATATACGTGATGTTGGCTTCTCAGGTCGACCTAGATTCGATAAAAGGCAAAGTGATGACCATCAATGAAATTTCATGATATTAATTTTGGGTCAAATTTAATTTCTTGGCTGGCATTGCGTTTGACGGCTTATATACATTTTCGTGGTGAATCTAAATTTTAGTAAAGAAAAAAACCAGTGTGAGAGCAAACATGAAACGCGGTTTACTATGAAATTTAAAACTGGAAATTTAAGTGTATGCAGTTTAAGCGAGTATACTTTTTATGCCAACAGCATCCACTCCAGTGGGGAAAAATGAGTGCTCATAATAGAACAAATGCAATATATAAATTTCTATCAGTACAAGCGATCATTGCTATCATTGTGCTAATGGCAGAATGGTATTTACGGCCATATTCGGCTTATGTATATACCTATATAGCTGTCTTTTTACTTGAGCTATATGCTTTCAGTAGACTTGAAGATGCAGTAATTACAATGCCAGAGTCAATCGTGAAGTACCAGCAAATCTACGAAAATGGAATAGACACAACTGCATCGATAATCCGTATTGAATCTACAGACGATTCCAGTGAGTTTGGTTCGACTTATATTTTCACACTCTCCATTGGAGAGCCGCCAACGGTCTTCATAATAGAAAAAGAACTTATGGGTACGCAAGCGCATGATATGAGACAACTTACTACACTCCCCATTCGCTATCTACCAAAAACGTGGCTTTACCGGTAAAGAGCCGATTCATTCATTTTGAGATCAACACGCATGCAGGGTAATCCATTTTCTTCTGTATCTATGCTCATTGCTGTTTGTATTGCGCTGCTCGCACAAATTGCAACATTAGTGTTGGCAGCCTATATCTACTTCAAGCCTTTGTCCTACGAATATTTTGATTATCTTCCCTGGTTGCAATTATCACTCATTCCGTGTGGCGTACTATGCATACGAATGTCAGGAGAACAGAATCGCCAATTAGAGCGCATAATGCAGTACGGTGTTGATGGGAGTGCAAAAGTGCTGACCATCGAACCACTTGGGGCCGGAGATGAAGTAATGCAATACTATACCTTCACGGTAAAAGCTGATTTTCAGAGTGAAAAAATTGAAATCGTGGATGCTATTACGATTGAAACCTATAAGGATATATCAGCAATGGATGTGGTGCCTATCCGATATATCCCCAACAACAGCGAAGTAATCATTCTCTTCGATCATTTAAACCAGCAAAAAAATTAAGCGGCTAGACACAAATTCTTAAATTGGATGCTGGGAATCGCGTCAAAAACAATGACATTCCTTCTGTTACTTTTCTCAATTCCAGACAGACGGACTGATGGCTTGTTTTTAAGTTTATAGGTGTTTGAGTAGTTGGCCAAATGTCCCGTTTTACTCATAAAAATTTGTGATGCGATGCCACCAGCAACGCCTGGTTGATCACCAAAAGAAATGGCTTTTTTCGTACCTTTATTGTGCACCGGAGCGCAGCAAAATAGGATTCGGAAGCATGGGTTGGGTGCCAGCAGATGGGTGCCAAAATTCGGGTATGGAATAGGTAGCATGGTGGGCGGTGTCTTGCAGAAGTCCGGAAAACCAATAAATCCACCACCGAGTGATGTAATGTTATACATAAATTATCCTTTAAAAATACGGGTTCTTGTGTCTTACACTGTGTAACTCGGCGCGCCTTAGCGCAACATCATCTGTATTTCCTGGAAAGCCTGTTGCACGACCGGTAGCTCCATGCGCTCGAATATGAGTTCGATTGGCGTCTTGAAAGTTAGCATTTTCTATAATGGCGTAATCAAAATTGGCATACGCCAAATTGCAACTTGTGAATACGGTACCTTCACAGCGAGAGCGTTCAAATATGGAATATTCCAAGTTGGATCGACTGAAATCAGTATTGGTAAGTATCGCCTCAGACCAGACCGTCTTATTCAGCTGAGCGCCCTGACAGGACGCGTTGGTCAGCGTCGCCTGGGTAAATACGGTCTCTTCTGCATATAGGCCGTTCATTTGTGCGTCGGACAGCACGCATTGGGCAAACACCGAGCCCTTAACGTTTGCACCGGTAAAGTTGGCTCCTTGGAGTCGGCCTTCTGAAAACTGGCAAGCAACAAGTCGTTTGTTTGAGAAGTCCATCTCCCGCATGTCGCAATCAATCAACATAACCTGATTAAACAATTCACTCTCCAGGTTTGTCTGTCTTAGATCTATTTCATAAAAAATAATCTTGTCGAGGTCTGCTCCGATGAATGAACACCCAGAGAGATTTGCTTCATGAAAAACACATCTGACGGCTTCACTGTTACGCAGAAGTCCATTGCAAAAAATTATCTTTTGGAAGACAGTGTCTTCGATTTTGCAGTTCTCTAACTTTGCCTGTGTCATGTCGGATTCATTGAATATACTGTCTATGAGGGTACAGGATGAGAGCAGTGTTCCTGAGAGCGTGGACGTCAGGAATGAACCGTCACTCAGATCGCTCGAGGTAAATTCGGCGCCTGTAAAATTGCAATTTGAAAATGTCACCTCTCTCAGATCGCAATTGATAAAGTGACAGCCCGAGAAATCCACCTTGTCAAATGTCATACCGGACAGGTCAATGCTGTCAAGTTTCAAACCCGCAAAAACTTCATCAGAACATGGAGAACTCTCTTTGATATACCGCTGAAATATGTCCTCATTCATCTGCGAATAACCTGAATAGGTGTTGTTCGTTCTCTCTATAAACAGGATACAACTCCAGTTGATCCTTATATGCGCCGATTAGGCTCGTGCCATTATCAATGTGTACCTTAGAAACATTGGTACGAAACAAGGTCGCCCCTTCAAAATCAACTCCTGATAAATTGGCTTTTTCCAGAGAGGCTTCGATCAAGTTTGCATTTTTGAATGAGCTTCCGGTTAAGTCTGTTTTGTGAAATATGGCATCTCGTGCGATTGCATGATCAAAGTTACTATAGGTTACGCGGGATTTTGAAAAATCTGATTCGGATATATCACTATAGGTAAACGTATTTTCTGTAATCGTCATATTTATGAAAGTACATTCTTTCAAACGGCTGCCCACAAATTTACACTTTATGAGCTGTGTATCATCTTCTATCAAGAGGTTGTCCAGGTGGCTTTTGAGAAATTCACAGCTCTTCATGCTGCTTGTGGTAATTGAAGCGTCCTTTAGCGTCGAGGACTCGAAAATAGTATTTTCCAACTGGCAGTCTAAAAAGGCCCATTTTTCAATCTGACATAGGTTGAATAAAACATTTTTTAGTGAGAAATGAGAGGACATACATGTTTCAAAGCGACATTCCCTATATGTTGAATCAGCAGAATCAAGATAATCACTCAGAATGTTCAAGAATTTTGAACGCGTCACACTAGAGTTGGAAATGGATATTTTCATAAGTTCAGTGCTGTCGAAATTACAGTCTTCCAATTTGGAGTGGGTTATGACGGATTCGGCAAGATTGGCGCGTGTGAAATTTACAGATTTCATTGACACACGATTGAATCTGGATCGCACCAGGACAGCCTCGCTAAAATTTGCATCCGTAATGTTCGCATTCTCAAAATTAGCACTTTCTAAAAAGGACCCGGAGAAATCAGCGCCTTGTAAATCAAGATGACTTAAATCGGCCCCTGTAAAATCCAGACATGCTAAGGGCTCATTTTGCTGATAACGTCTTATGATCTCTGCGCGTAACGTCAAGCTTTTTTGAGGTTTCAGCGGCGCGACGGTTTGCTGATAGTGTGCTGAATACAGATATGATTTTCTGAGAGACTCTTTGATCTCTTCGGACTCATTATTCTTGGGCGAAGTCGTTTGCGTGTCGGGCCACCACATATTGCTTGAATGCTCTATTTGGTCAACAAAATCCATATCAGGCGGCCCCGAGCGAGCTACTTTCCACGTTTTCGGATCGACATTTTCCAGATTTTGCAGTTCTGCAATATAGCGATCGATTTCAGGTTCCTCTCGCTCCCGCATTAGCGCAATAGTCTGCAACTTCGCGTCCTCGGCGATTTTTTCCCAACGATCAGGATTGTCATCTATGTCCATTGGGTTTTCCGGGGGTCCCACAAACTCTGGGATGAGAGACTGATAGTCAAGGCCATTTTGATCGAACCAGGCCTTGGTCTGAGCATGTTGCTGCTGCATGTACATATCTAATCGACGGCCCAATCTATTTTTATCGACTGCCGGGTCCGGTTGCTCAAGTGCTCGCATCAAGGATGCAGGGATCAGCTCTTCGTCTTTGTCCAGATGATACATTGCCTCTTTAGGGTCAATCCTCCATCTAAGCACCTGTTCGTAATAATCTGCGCTTCTTGGCTCGTCGGTGGTTTCAATGGCAGCCATGGCCATTTCAACATCATCCGCTTCAGAGTCCAAGATATCCATGGAACCATGAAACATCATGATATAAGACTTGGTATACGGTAGAAGCCAAAGCGTCGATGCCTGCATGTTTTCCACATCTCTGATATATTGCTGATTTTTTTCATTTCGGGCTAGTACCGTAACTCTGGCTTGTAGATTTGCTATGGAGTCTTCCCAGCATGGCGTATCTGTATTCATGTTCCAGATTCGAAACGCGTCACCGAGTGGTAACTGCTCTAAATGAGTCCACTGTTGGTCTTCAGCAGCCATGTTGAATATCGTTGGATCCATATCTGGAAGAAAGCCGGGGAAATCATATTTATACCAAGTGTCGCTGTAGGTGCCTTGCTTATTTATCCTTTGTGGATGAGTCAAGCCGATCGGTCCAAAGGAAGCAGGGGATGGGCGATCAGATTTGCTTTGGATTGGATGCAATGGATCTTCAATGTTTGGCAGGGAAACTGTTTTAATGCCGTTGATGACTTGCTCATCTATGCCTTTTCCTTCAGGATTATAGGGAAACTGTTGCCCTCCGAATGCATGGCTCCAATCGAGGGGCATGCCAGTGAACGTTTTTGGTGCGGTAGGGGAATTGTTGACCCAGAATCGGTCGCCGGTGATTTTTAGTGTTTTTTCAAGCGTTCCAACTTGTACCTTTACCATGCATTGTGTTTTATTGTCCTGATGATCTGTATAGGCGGCGCCACTGATCAGGTACTCTGGATAGGCCTTCGGCATAACCTGATCCAATACGCCTCCGCTGTCCAGGAAGGGTAATATATCTGACCATATTTCCTGATCCAAACCAAGAAACTGGCCGTGACGGTCACGACAAACATGAATATATACGCCGAACGCCAGTTTGGTTTGCCCACGCCACTGGAATGGCCTTGTTAAGAGGCCAGCACG
This sequence comes from Advenella kashmirensis, assembly GCA_040395835.1. Taxonomy (GTDB): domain Bacteria; phylum Pseudomonadota; class Gammaproteobacteria; order Burkholderiales; family Burkholderiaceae_B; genus Advenella; species Advenella kashmirensis_B. Next base: position 696,053 of record JBEBPQ010000001.1, on the reverse strand, counting down.
AAATGGTTTAATTATTTTCATGAATTTAGGTTTCTGTTCTCTGGCCTTTGATATGTTTTACATATAACGCCTGTAATTTTTTATATCCTTCTCCTTTGTGAAATCCATTCTTTCTTGTTTTTTTCGCGACACTACCGATTTGAACTTGAAATACACCTAAATGAAGTCTTGTTTTCGAAGGGAGCAGGAAATGGCGCCCTCTATTATAGGTTGACGACGAGCAATTCAGATAAACCGCCGATGCGTTCATACTGTATCCATACAGAGCAAAATTGTACGGTGAATGTGCTGTTTTGCTGAAATAGAGATAGAAATCAAGTCCTACAATTTTCACGACATTCGTATATTTTTCTAATATCTCAGGTGCGTTGCATGTAATCTGGCTGTCTGTAAACCAACTCAACGTATTGTGATGAGTATGAGTAGACGCTGAATTGACCGTCTTTTCCAGGTCGTTTTCGTAATTAAACGTTGCGTCCCTGACGTACACATCTGTCGTGTCATTTTTAAAAAGAGCCATGGTTACTTACCATAAAACAGTTAAGCCGGAATAGCTATAACCCTTATTGTTTTCATTGCGTTCACGTGTTTCGCATTTTTCTTTATTTAAAACATAAACGTCAACAGCACAAAGGAAATAAGGGTAAGTAGCTTTGCCGTTGGTGGCTTTAAAAGGTGAAGGATTAAGAAATAATCCATATACTAGCGTATAGAGGCCGGCTACCTCGGTTTTCCTCGTTCGAGCATGTGTCGCGGTGATATTGGCACTCGAAATATTGCTTGCGGCTGCGCCAAAGTTGGCGACACCAAGTGAGAATGAGTGGCTGTATTGCTTCGTGACGGTATCGCCGTTACGAGTGAAAGTTTGGTCGTTTGTGGTGAAAGTTTGTCCGCTTGCATCGATCAGCAGGCCATTTTTATAAGTCAACGTAGAGGTGCCATTTACCGTCACGTTTTCTTTCTGTTCAAAAGTGGTCGTGACGTTAGCCTCATATTTGTTTTCAAATGTCCCCTTATACAAGGCCATTATTCTTCCCCTTCAAGAAACGTTTGATTTGTTGGATTTAACATGTTCCGATTTGACCGTGACCATACGGATACCGCTAGCTTTGGTTTTTTTTCCCGTTTTGGTTTTTTCTACCTCAGTAAACCCAGATAGAGATCCGACTGTATACAAAACCTGGATTGGGTTCGCGTTAACCCAAAGGGCGACACCGTTACTGGTTACTATCGTGCCTGATGCCCAGGCCAACCAAAGGGCTTTCACCATGAAAAAGCCGAATACATTTACATTTGCCGCATAAATGGACAGACTTAAACTGCCGGCTTTCGAGCCATGAGAGGTATCGATATCCCAACTTGCTACTTTTGCTGTGTCGAGAAAGGTTTGAGCGCGGATTTCCAGCTTGCCTGAATCAATGGTTAGCGTCATTCCGCTTTTGTAATTCTGTGTCGACTCTCCTGTAACTGTTTTGGTCTCTTTTCCATTTATAACGTTGTACGTTGCTTTTTTCTTATATGTATCGGTGTAGGTGCCTTTATAACGAGCCATACCGCGCCTTTATTTCGGACAACACAAGGATAGTAAGGTCGGATCCGTGGGTGTGCCTGGTTGGTCCGGCCCTTCCGGCCCTTCGGGATTGGCATCCGCCGTCCAATCCCCTTCTACCACAAGATTGGCTTTTCCTTTTATGTAGATATCTGCGTCACCGTCAATGTAATATGATGCCTTTTTCATTTTGACGTTCGTCTTACCCGTGCGTTCCAGATGGTATTCGCCCTGTTTTTCCTTTACTTTATCGGACGTTATACTCCGGTCTTTATACTTTTCCTTTGTTACGGCGCTGACCGTTTTTTCAAGGCCGCCCTCATAATGCAATTTCGTATTTTCAACTACATGGTCATGTCGCTCTTTCTTAACTTTTTTGAACTCGCTGCCGTGAATAAGCGTATGAGAACTGCCGCCAATACACGCGCGAAGATCCGCACCAATATCCATATCCAGTTGAGCCAGACATTTGGTGATCATATTCATTTGTGATCTCAGTGCTACCAGCTCTGCTCCCAGCGTGTCATCGAAATACATTAAATTCGTGGTGCTCATATCCCCGAACACAGACTGGCTCCTGAACCCGCTAATCGTTGCCTTACCCGGCAATTCCACCGGCGGCATATTATTGGCGTTATAAACCCGTCCCAATACGATAGGCCTGTCCGGGCAGCCGCCGATAAAGTCGACCACGACCTCATCCTTGATCCTTGGCAGTTGCAAGCCGCCGAAGCCGCCGCCGGCCCAGGGGCTGGACACGCGAACCCAGCATGAGCTGTTTTCGTTCTTCTTGCCGTAGCGGTCCCAGTGGAACTGTACCTTGATGCGGCCGTACTTATCGGTCCAGATTTCCTCGCCTTCAGGGCCGACCACGCGTGCGGTCTGTGGGCCGTGCGTGCGGGGAATCGGGGTGATGCGCGGCGCGCGGTACTGAATCGTGGCGGGCAGGGCAATAAAGGATTCCTCGTAGAAATCCTCGGAACCGGTGCCTGTGGCGTAGCCAGAGACGCTCATGCGGTAGTTGACCGAAACCACCAGGTATTCCCGGTTTTCAGATGCCCTGGGGTGGTTCTTCAGATTGAAGGTATTGCCCGGTGCAATGCCGCGGGCATTGGCGATGCCCCGCACCTGTTCCTGGATGCTTTGCAGTTCCTGCAGGCGGATGCGGGAGTATTGCTCGCCGTGATCCGGCTCCTGGTAGCCCCCTTGCCATTCGAACATTTCCAGGTTGCCGTTTTGCGATCCGCCGGAACGCTTGGAGACGGCGTCCAGGCTGGCGCTGGGCTTGGTAAAGTCGTAATCGACCGTCGCATAGCCATCGGGCGTGATCTGGGCCGCCACTTCCCACATGGAGATGTATTCCTCCTGCGGCTTGCCCAGGCGGTCCGGTCCGTAGTAGGGGATGGAGTCATAGCCCGGCGTGGGGTTGTGGGACGAAATATCGTCGGTCATCACCAGCGTATGCTGTCCGTTCTCGTGCTTGAAGTAATAGTAGATGCCTTCATGTTCCATGAGGCGGCTGACAAACGCAAAGTCCGTTTCCTGGTATTGCACGCAGTATTCCCAGTTGCGGTAGGAGCCGCTCAGCTTCATTTCGAATGGGAAACTGTATTCGCTCAGCACTTCCTTGATGACATCGGGCACGCTCTTCTGCTGGAAGATCTTGTTGTCCGAGGTCTGGGTGAGATACCACAGCCAAGGGCGCACGGTTGCCTTGTAGATGTAATAGCGGGAACTGGCGTTCTCGCGGCCAATCAATTCAAAGCGCGTGACATGACCATTCAAATAGCGGGACCCCGAGAGCGTCTCGATTTCCAGGGTGATGGGCTTGCCCAGCAGGCTCTTGAGGTCAAGGCTGTAGTTGTCCGCGATCAGTTCGACATCGAAATCGAACAACTGCGACAGGCCTTCCGAGCCGCTCATTTGACGAAAACCCAGGCTGCCGCCTAGCGGTGTGTGCGCAACAATAGAGCGAAATTGGATCGAATTAGGAATATCCACCCTTTCACCCCCCTTTCTTAAGAATTGGTCAATAATGGATTCTTTCGGTGGTTTGGGAAAAGCTTTTTTGTCTCAGTATGTTATGGAATTTATTACTGAATTATTAATATATTGATACAAGCATACTCTACGTCAAAAAACGACTTCTAACAATTGGGACTCCGCCGAGATTCGTAACAAAATAAGTATGAAAGTCGGATATGCTACAAATCAGAAATATTATGTAAGCATTAAAACATCGCTGATTCTGCGCCTATTTTTCCCCTATATGGCGGTAAAGCGCCAAGTCTATTGGCTAGGCCGGTGTGAATCTGAGGAAATCATGCGTATTCGCTATCAATTTTTTCCTTTCATAGCATTTGCACAATCGCTTGCGAGCGATTGTGCGTTGCCGGCATATCCTGACCGGCGGGTTTTCGTTTGTGATTGAGTCCCTTATGCATTGTCAGCCAGCGGTATTCATGACAACCGTGTTGCTGCCGACGAGGGCGTAGTTGTAGCCGTTGGCAGACCAGTATCGGGTCGCCAGGTCGCCGTCCTGCCTGTGCCCCTTGGGCAGCATTTTGTTGCCGGGGCCGGGTGGGCGGATATAGAACCCGGTGCGCCGACCGTCTGCATTTTCATAGAGCACGACTGCGGCGGGGCCCTCCTCGGTCACGAGCATGCGTGCCGATACCGGGAAGTAGCCCTTGGCGCTCAAGTCGGGTAGGTGCTGCGCGTTGGAAAAGTTTGTCGAGATCCATTGCTGCAAGTCGGTATCGGTCGCCATGGCATCGGCGCGCAAGGTCGGGTTGGCGGTAAAGACGCGGTAGGCCTGGATGGCATCCTGCATGGGCTGGGAGCCGAGCGCGAGGCTTGGCGCCGTGCCGGTGTTACCGTTCAATTGCCATCCTGTGATGCCGCCCACGCCCAGGGCGATAAACACGCTGGCGGCAAGTTTCCATTGAATATTGCGGCGTTCCTGCATGCGCCTGCGGATAAAGGCGGGGTCCAGCGCCGGATTCACGGGTACGCTGCTGTCTTGCCAGGCGGCTTTCAGGGCGGCGGCGTCGCGGCGCCAGGCTCCCAACAGGCGGGCTTCATCGGGGTGGGCTGCGAGATAGGCCGCCATGGCGGCTTCCTGGTCCGCATCCAGGCGGCCATCCACGTAGGCATGGCGCGTTAGTTCATCAATGGTTTTACTATCGTTCATTTCAGTATCCTCAGATGTGACCGTGTTTCCCCGTCGCTGGCGTCTCGCAAGGCTTGCCGGGCGCGAGACAGGCGCGACATGACGGTGCCCAGCGGGATATCGAACATGTCCGCGACCGCCTTGTAGCTGAGGCCGTCGATACAGACCAGCCATAGCAGGGTGCGTTGCGCTTCGGGCAGGTGCTCGAACGCCTGCAGGGAGGCCCGGGCTTGGGCATGGCGTTCCGCCGAGGGGGCGGCATCGGGTTTGCGAAACCATTCCAATATCCTGGCATGCCGTTTGGCATTGCGCTTGGAGTCGATGAATTGCCGGTACAGGATCGAGAAGAGCCAGGCTCGCAGGTCTCCGTCGGGTCGGCGCGTGTGCTGGCGCCTGAGGGCGCGCTCAATGGTGGATTGGACCAGGTCGTCGGCGACGGAAGCGTCCTTGCAAAGCCACAAGGCAAAGCGGTAGAGCCGAGGCAGCAACTCGCGCAGCGCCTCATCCGACATGTCTTCCCGGGCAGCATGCGCCTGCCGATCCTCCGGGCTGGACAGCGGCTCCCCGGTTACCGGGTCATCATCGCTGAGATCGTCTTCGCAAATGGTGTTTTCTTTCATAGGGCGCCAAGATATCCATGGGGAATTTGTGTATGGCTGGCAGTAAAGGAGTAAGACGCTGCTGGTTCGATATTATTCCATTGCGGAATAAAAAAAATGTATTCGAGTCTTATACACATGAACAACGGGCCGCGAGGCCAGGAAATGGACATGTCGGATAAGACGAAGGAATACGACCGTGTGGGGCTTTCCACCGGGCAAAAGGCAGGGCGTTTCGCCGCCATTGGCATTGTGGTGCTGGGGATCGGCGCGGCTTTTGGTTATACCGGCGGTTGGCTTGATCCACAACGACTGACGGCGGGGCGGATTACCGATAATTTCGAGCCAGGCGGTAAGACACATCCGGGTTTTCGGCGCAACCACGCCAAGGGCGTATGTGTGACCGGGCATTTCGAGAGCAATGGAAATGCGGCACAGCTCTCGCGCGCGCCGGTATTCGCGGCGGGCGTGGCTACGCCTTTGGTGGGGCGCCTGGCAATCCCGGGAAACAACCCCTATGCGCCGGATTCGGCGGTGCCAATCCGCAGCTTTGCCCTGCGCTTCACGATGGCCGACGGCCAGCAGTGGCGAACCGGTATGAATAGCATGCCGGTTTTCCCCGTGGCAACGCCCAAAGCCTTCTACGAGCAGCAATTGGCCGGCGCGCCGGATCCGCAAACCGGCAAGCCGGATCCCGCCCGCATGAAGGCGTTTTTCGCCGCGCATCCGGAAACGGCGAATTTCCTCAAGTGGGTCAAAACGGCCAAGCCCTCCGCAAGCTACGCCACCGAGGCCTATTACGGGCTAAACGCGTTTGTGTTTATCGACAATGATGACGCCCGGCATAACGTGCGCTGGCAACTGGAGCCCGTCGATGTCTCGGGGGCGCAGGCTGCGGGACCTGGAACCGATCAGAACTATCTGGCCCGGGACCTTCAGCAAAGGCTGGCCCGGGGGCCGCTGCGCTGGCGCTTGCTGATCACGGTTGGCGATCCCGGGGATCCCACGCATGACGCTACGCTTACCTGGCCCGCGACGCGTCGGCAGGTCGACGCCGGCACCGTCGTGATTGAAAAGGAACAACCGCAGGACCATGGCCCCTGTCGGGATGTCAATTTCGATCCAACCGTGCTGCCGCAGGGAATGGCTATTTCGGATGACCCGCTGCTGCCAGCACGTTCGGCCGCTTATGCCGTTTCTTACGAGCGCCGGACCCGAGAAGGGCTAAGCCGGCCAACTTCCACGACGACCACTCACGCAGCGGAGCAAGTACAATGATGATTTCAACGGATGATAAACGGGATGCCGGTTTTCGCTTGCCTGTCAGAGTGTTGCATTGGTTGATGGCGGTTGGCATTTTTGCAATGCTGTTCATTGGCGTTGGCATGGTGGCTTCGGTATCGGAGCGGCATAGCTGGCTGGTGGCCATTCACAAGCCGCTGGGGGCGCTGCTCCTGTTGTTGGTTTGCCTCAGACTGGCGTTTCGCGTTATTTATGGCGCGCCGGCATTGCCCAGTGATTTACCGGTCTGGCAGCAACTGGCTGCACGAGGTTCGCATATTCTGCTTTACCTGTTGATGTTCGCCATGCCACTGGTGGGATGGGCCATGGTATCGGCCAGCGGCACGCCCGTGACGTTGATTGGCGCCTGGTCGCTGCCGGGCATGGTTCCCGAGAGTGCCGGCCTGTTTGCGATTCTGCGCGGCGCGCATCGGTACCTTGCCTATTTATTGTTTGCCACGGTGCTGCTGCATCTGGCCGCGGCGCTGTTTCATGGGTTGATCCGGCGCGATGGGGTGTTGCGCACCATGGTCAGTGGCCGGGGTCGAGCATAAAGAAAGGCGGCGCTGCGGCTATGCCCGCAATGCCGCCTGGGTTTGGTCAGATCAAGGCGTGGATCACGGTGTGATAACGTGCCATACGTCTTTTACGTTATCGCCATTGCGATCGCCTTTTTTCGTATCCTTGATAAACAGATAGACGGGCTTGCCTTTGTAGGCCCATTGCTTGCTGGCGTCGTCGCGCGTCACCAGGCTCAGCTCGCCCGTGGCTTTGGCATCGGCTTGCGCCAGCACCGGGGGCCAGTTCTTGGCGCAGTCGCCGTTGCAAACGCTTTTGCCGCTATTGGGTGCGTCTTTGTCGAATGAATAGACAGTCATGCCGTCAGCGTTGACCAGGATGCCGTCTACGGTCTTCAAGGGTGCGTCTTGCGCGAGCGCCGGCGACGCGGCCAGGGCGCTGGCGGACAGGACCAAGGCGAGTAGGGATGTGTGGTTCATGGGGATAATCCTCCTTTCAGTGTGGGTAGACACCGATAGACGTACGAAGTGGCGGATTATTTCCCGGTTCGATAAAAAAACCAGTCGCTGTCCTGTCAGGTTGCGGGGGAATAAGGGGTGGGGGCATCCTGTTTCTTCTGGTGTTGCTGCTTTTTCTGGAGCAACAGGCAATGCAGCATTTCGGATGACAGGCCATGCAGCACCAGCCTGTGCCCGGCGCGCAATGTCGACAGGGGCACCAGCGGATGGCTGTTGTTGACCAGCATCAGGTGTTCCGGCGCTTGCAGTATTTGCGCCGCGTAGATGCCAATGGTTTCGTCAAGCTGGAGGGAGTTGGCAGCGCGCCAGAAATCATTGTCGGTCAACAGCAATTGATACAGCGGCGTGAACAGTTCGATGGCGCTTTGCAGGTCGAGCACATTGGTACGCCCCCGCGGCATGTCTTCCAGCCGCAGTTCGGGCTCGTGCAGCATTGAGAAATCGGGCTCATGGACCGGGCCCAGCGTTTTCCCCGCATCGCGCAATGCCTGGTTCAGCCGGATGACGAAGTTGTACAGGTTGATGTCATGCTTGACGAACAGATGGTCTTTCAGGTCGTCGATGCCGGCCGGGGTCAGCGGGCTGGTGCTGATCGGCGCGGGCGAGTTGGCGGCGATGAAGGCCAGAATCTGGGATCCCAGGTGGAAGTGGCGCAGGATCAGCCAATTGGCCTGCGGTGAGACGAAGCGCCTGAGTCCCCATACCAGGATGCGGTGCAACAGGGCCGATTGGGCCCAGCGTCGCGGCAGGAACGTCTTGATGACCTGGATCAGGATGATGCATGCCCGGGCCAGCGGACGCAGGAACGGTAGTAAGTACTGGCGCGATGTGGAGCTGGAGTCTTCGAGCCAGGCCTGCTTGACCTCGTCGGGCAGCGGCGTGCTGCGATCCAGATAGGAAGCGAGCCAGGGGTTCGGGTCATCGGGGTTGTGCCCGTTTTTCAGGAATTCCGGCGTTTTGCGGGTCATGATTCGTACTCTTTGACGTGTTGGAACTGCATGAGATATAACGTGGCGGTGCGCCTGGCCGTATCCACGATGCGGCGTTCGGCCTGGCCGCGATTGTCGCAATCGAGCGCCAGCGCGACGGCCGCCAGCCAGCGCTGCAGGTGGTGTTCGTCATTGTGCCCATGGTATTCGAGGAAGCGGAATGCATCCGCGGGTAGCGGCAAGCTGGCCTTGAGCAGGGGTAGCAGGGCGGGTACGATGCGCTGGCCCGTGCCTTCGATGATGTAGATGGCGCCGAGCAAGCCGATCGGGTCGGTGCTGTCCGCGAGTCCGTGCAGATAGGCATTGAGCGCCTCGCCGCCAGGATTGCGGCGCAGTGCATCGATATCCGTAACGGGGCCGCCCGCCTTGCGGTAGTCCTCGAACAGGATCTTGAAGTCATTCTGCTCTTCGCCGGCATGCAGTTCGATCAATTCGGCCAGGGGCGCGTATTGCGTCGATAGCGAACTCACGGCCTTGCGCATCCACTTGGTGCCTTCGCGCACCTGGGGGATCCAGCTGGCGGTCCAGTTGAGGTAGTCTTGCGTGGCGAAGCGGCGCTCGCGCAATGCGGTGATTAATGGCGTGCGCCAGACCCGCGAGCGGTAGTCATGCCAGATCGTGGCCAATTCTGTCAGCAGTTCGCCCAGCCCGTCAGGCGCCCGGGCCGGATCATGTGGCGGGGCAATGGCGTCTGCGTCCTGCGCGCGGGCATGAAGCTCCGACGGCATGCGCTGTGAAGCAGGCTGGCCTGGCGTGGCCACGGCGTCATCTGCGGTTTCGACCTCCAGCAACATATAGGCGGTGGTGAAACGGCCGGACTCGGGGATATAGCACAGAATCTGGTCGCCGGCGGCGACCTCCCGCGTTTGCAGAAACTCCGCCAGCATGATCAAAATCGAAGCGGCGCCGGTATTGCCGCGCCAGGCCAGGTTGCTGAACCAGCGCTCGCGGGGAATGGCCAGGCCGGCCTGGGTCAGCAGGTCGTCGACCACCGGGATGAATTTCTCCGAGGAGTAATGGCAGAGGAAATGCCGGATACGACCCGGATCGACCCATTTGTCGCGCACCAGTTTCACGTATTCATGAATGCCGATATCGAACAGGTGCGGCAGCAGGCGAATGTCCTGGCGAAGCGCCAATGCGCCGTCGGCCTCGGCGTCGGTCCAGGACGGATAGTCCAGGTGCCCGCGCTGGCGATCGGCCGTCAGCCCCAACTGCATGCACACCGGATAGTCGCCGGAGAAAGCGCGTTGGTGTATCCATTTGAGTCTGATCCTGAGCCCCGGCAGGATGGATTTACCGGCTTGAGGGTCGCTGGAGAGCAGAACCGCGCCGGCACCGTCCGACAGCATCCAGCGCAGGAAGTGCGCATCGAAATCGGCATCGTAGCCACGCGAAGCGAAGCGTGACCGCTTGAAGAGCCGCGACGGCATTTCGCTGGCGACGGCGACGCCGGCGCTATGCGCGCGGCACTGGATACCTTGCGCGACCGCCTGGATGGCGGCGACGCCGGCGGCGCAGATACCGTGGATCGATATCGTTTCCATGGGGGGCGCCGACAGTTGTCCCTGGATCATATTGGCAAAGCCGGGCATCAGGGTATCTCCACCAGAGGAGCCGCTGGCCAGGAGCGAGAGTTCCGCCAAAGGGTAGTCGGCCCGTCGCAGGCAATCGGCGATGGCGCCCGCGGCAAGTGCTGCATTGCTATGCGTGGTGTTGCCGTCGGGGTCGATGGCATAGTAGCGTTGCTTGATGCCGTTTTCGGCGAGAATGCGCTGTTTGATCCGGCCCGAGATTCGGTTGAGCGGTGCGATGAAGTCGTCCATGTGCGCGTTATCTACCGGTTCCCCGGGCAGGAAATAACTGGCTTGTTGCAGGAATACGCGGTCAAAGTGAGTAGGCATGGGGGGTTATCCGGAAATGGACGGGACGGACCCGTCGGGGCCAACGCGCATCAGCGACTGGCTGCGAAAACGCGGGCTGAGGGTGCCCAACACGAAGGTGCGTGCCATATAGCGGACCAGGCCGCGTTCGATCAGGGCGGGATGCGTCCGGTGCCGGTAGCGCTGCGCGTGCAGACGCGGCAACTGCGACCAATGCGCGCGCGAGTGCTGGTGGTGCGCGGTATGCAGGCCGATATTAAATAGCAGCGGATTCACCCAGCCCTCGAAGTTACGGGCATACATGAACAGGGGTTTGCCTGCGCGACTTTCGGCGGAGCTGTCGGCATGGGCGTGCTGCAGATAGTTGGTGGCGAGCAGCCAATGCAATCCGTGTAGCTGGGGAATGATCACCAGCACGAGCGCCTTGCCAGGATTGAGCGCCAGCAGCGTGGCCCAAAGGGCGAACCAGGCGGCATATTGCAACAGGCAATATCGCCAGACGCCCGGGTGATGCCGGCGCAATCTGCCCAGCCAGCAATAAATGCTTGGATATAGTACGCCTATGGCCTGGAACGGGTGGAGCAGATAGCCGGTCAAATGGTTGGTGTCGCCGGCGGCGAATCGATAAGTGCGGGCAAGATCTTTTTCGCCGTGTTTGTGGCGGTGATGATTGGCTACATGGGTGGGGAAGAATACACAGCTCGGGTGCCCCTGCAAGAGCGTGATGGCCAGATCGGTGAGCCGGTTGGCGCGTTTGCCGTGCCACATCCGCAAGTGGGTGTGGTTATGGTGTATGACCCCGATACCCAGGGTCAGGAAAAGCAACATCGCATACAAAATAACGGAGAAGCCGTGTCGCCATTGCCATATGACCAGTGTGGGAAACGCCAGCATATAAAGGAGGCTTTGCCAGTCCCGGGCATGCTTCAGGTGCGGCAACCTGTCCGTTGCCGCCGCGGCGACCGCGGCAGGTTCCGGCGCATTGGTTTGGCTGGGATATCTACGCATTATCGGCTACCCTGCCTGGCATTGCCGTCAGGGCGGCTCCCGCCGAATCGCGCGATGACCGGCCGTGCCGCCTCGGGCCGCAGGCGCGTGCCGAACAGCCGGTCCATGAACGTGAACTGAAAGCCATAGTTACCGTTGTAGCAGGCGTGGTGCAGGTGGTGGCGCCGGCTGGCGGCGAACCAGTGGGAATACGAAACGCCGGTAAAGAAATCGTAATTGGCGTGGCCGATGCAATTGAAGAATAGGCTGAACAGTGGCACGGAAAACAGCGACCAAAAGCTGAAGTCGTGCAGCAACATCGGCAACAGGATGACGTTGCCCAGCATCAGCGCTTCAACGGGATGAAAGCTGTAGGTGGAAAAAGGCGTGGTGACGACGGAGCGGTGGTGCGGGAGATGAAAACGGCGTAGCCAGCGGGTATGCAACAGGCGATGATTTACCCAGAAATGGATGTCGTTCCAGGCGGCAAGCACCAGGATTTCCAGGCAAATCTGCCATCCACCCGCATTCGGATCGAGCCGCGCCCAGCCCAGTTGCAGCAAGCCCCATGGGAAGATCATGCCGGTGCCAAATAGCAGGACGGACAGGGCCGACCAACCAAGCTCGTGGCGCAATTGGCCCGAATTCAGGGGGCGTTGATCCAGTTTGCGGCCGATGCCGAGTGCGGGCAGAAGGTAGTGGGTCAGCGCCCAGGTCATGCTGCCGAAAAGCAGGTAGATGCCGCCGAAAAAAAATAACCCCCAGAGGATGACCTGCCACGCGGCCAGCGATTGAAAGACTTGGCCCATATGTATGCTAATTTGTTGTTTTGTTACATTGTTGTTCTATGTCGCGCAATGATAGCGCGTATTGCCGATGTTTGGTGAATTTTGTCGACGGACAATGGCCGTAACGCGGTAATTGTCCGTCAGGCAGCCTGTTCGGCGCCTTGGGGGAGCGCACCCATTTGGGGTCGCAGGCCGGCCGGCTTTCAATAGGTGATCGTTGCCGTGATCGTATCGCGATAATCCGCGGCTTCCAGCCCCGTCTGCGGCATGACTTGGCCGTAGACGGACGAGTTCTGGTTGACGCCCGAGGCGGTGCCAGTCAGCGTATCCGCATTCAGCGTGTTGCCCCAGCGTTGCGAGCGCGATGCGTCCTTGTATAGCTCGTAGTTAATATACTGCCCGTCGGCGGCCTTCATGCGGCGCTGGTTGCCACTGGCATAAAGGCCATTGTTCAGTCCGATTTGGTAGGGGGTGCCTTTGGTACAGGATGAGGTGATCGTCGAGGTTCCCGGTATGTTTGCGGAAAAGTTGCTGGGGTGGCTGCCGAAATTCAGCGGCGCCGCGGTGATCTTGCAGGCGCTGATGAGTTGGGCCGATACGGGCATGGGCACGTTGGCCGGCGCAAGATCAATGCACGGGCTCAGGTCGGCAAGGCCGACCAGTGACATGCGGACGGTGACAAGCAATGAGGAAGCGTACGTTCCTACGTTTCGCTGCATGAACGGGTTGTTCGCCGCGACACGACCGTAAACCGTCTGGGAGCCGGTTGCCCTGGCCAGCAGGCCAAGCGCATAGGGGCCGTGCTTGATGATGACCGGCGGGCTGGCGGAACCATAGGCATTGCCAAAGACGGTGGTCCTGGCGGCATCCGAATAAACGTTATAGGACAGCTTGTCGGAGGTAACGGTGGCGTGCGTCATGACGCGGTTATCGACAGCGGTATCCTGTGGTCCCAGGCCGATTTCAATGCAGACATTCATGTAGCTCAATAGCGAAATCAGCGATGAACAGTTGTAGTTGACGGTGGCGCTGACGTCCACGGCACCGGCGGAAATCGGATTAATATTGCCGAAATTGAGGCTGGTCACCGAGGCCGAGCAACTGGCATGAGCCCGTTCCTGTGCAAACAGCGCGCCTAGAACAAGCAAAAGCGAGAAACATATTGGGTGAAAGCGACGCATCGAGTTCATTCCTTGCATGCCAGGGGACCCAGGCGCGGAATGGTATCCTGGGAGTCCGGGTAGTCGAATCCTAGCTGGCACTGGCCGGTTTCCCATTTGGCCTGCAGCCGGTTGTGGTCTTGCAGGCGTTCCAGATAGGCAATGCCATCGTAACCGACAATGGCCTGCTCGTCACCGTTGACCACCACCTGGGTGCCCAGCGGCAGCGGCTGGCCTTGCCTGTCATGCAAAACGACGGTGGCAGCCCGCACCTTGCGGACTTTGAACAAGACGCGCGCGCCGGATCGTCGTTCCGGCGCGACCGCCGTCTCGACCTTGTCGATCACGACGTCGGCAGGCAGCGCGGCCGGGTCTATGGATATCTGGTTGCGTTGATAGGCGTTCAGGGGGGTGACGATCAGCAGGCCATTGCCGTCTGTCGTGCCGTAATTGCGGTTTTCCAGCTGGACGGGAACATCGTTCACGCCATTGGTGGAGACCACGGCGAAACCATCATTGATCTGGCGGCTGGCGAAAACCCCTCCCGACATCAGCACCAGGGCGCCGGTGGTATTCACGTAACCGGCATGCCGGCCTTTTTCCGTCTGTACGCCGACCGAGTATTCCCCGTAGCGTCCACGATAGTCCGCGTTGGCATAGAATGCGGCCGAACCCCGCTCATACTGCGTCTGCACACCCCAGGACAATCCCTCATCGCCTTCGTTGCGTTTATAGATGCTTGCCGTGTAGCGGTTGACGTCATTGAACGCGGTTGCCGAGACATAGCTGGAATACCGGTTGTCCAGGTTGATGGCGACCCCCAGGAAGAGCGTGTGGCTTCCTGAACGCGTCAAGTCCTTATTGTAGTTCAGCGCCACGCTGACCGAATTGGACACCTGTTTGCTCCAATAGACGTTCAGGTACCGGCTGGATGGCTGATTGAAATATTTCAGCTTGATATAGCTTGCGCCAAGCTGTCCCCAGCGCTCCAGATTGACGCCCGTGGAAACGATCTGGTTCGATTCGGGAATGTCGGACCCATAGAGCGACGCCACATCCCGGTAGGTAGACTGCGCTTTCTTGAGATTGGCGTTGATATGGAAACGATTGTTTTGCCATTGATAGCCCCAGCCATACAGGTTTCCGCGCATGCCGGCATGGCGGCTGGTGGCATAGGAGCCGGAGACAATACCCAACTGCCCCAGGCGTACATTCGCGCCCATGCCGTAGTTGCTCAGGCCCCGCGTGATCTCCGCATGGCCTTCCGCCGTGATGTTGTTGCTGACGCCGTATCGGAGCGATGCCGAGTACACCGGATCATGCCCATAGTCGAACGATTTCAGACCATAGGATTGACGGACATAGCCCGCCTCGAGCGACCAGTCCGCAAGCCCTTTTTTCAGCAAAAGGGTGCTGTTATAGAAGGGCAAATCCACCTTGCGTTGCTTGCCCATGGCGTCGGTGAGCACCAATGTGGCGTTGCCGGCGCCGCTGATATAGGGCATGGTCTGGATCTCAAAGGGGCCTGCCGGCACCCGTTCCTCAAATTGGCGCACGCCATTGACGTACAGCTCGGCATTGGATGGGATATCGGCCGCTCCCAGGAACGATGGCAGCGGCGCGGTGGAAAAATAAGGCTGCAATTCAAAATTCCGGCTCAATTGAACACCGCCGATTCGGGTTGCGCGCGACCAGGGGAGCGCCGCCGTATGGGTGTCGCCCAGTCGCAAGCTGATTGCACTGGCTGGCCATGAGGTTTCCCATTGCGTGTCGAGCCTGACCGAATTGCGCTGCCCATTGTATTGCTGGGTACCGCTGGCGGTCTTGAACAGCGCGGTGTTGCTCAGGACGCCAAGCGGGCTGAAAAACCGCAGTTCCGTGAAGGCGCTCAGCGACTTGTAGCGCTCGCTGGAGTACCAGCCGTAAATATCGTAGTTGAGCAGCAGGCCGGTTCCCGTGGACACTTCGATATTGGGGGAGATTTCGTTGGTAAAGCGCGTGGCATCCAGTTCCAGATCCGACAAGGGCGCGACCAGCGAAATGCGTTGCATATCCTGCTCATACTGGTAGCGCAGCCGCGCAATGTCGTCCAGCGCAATCAAGGCATCGGGCGCCGCATCGACGCGAAACCCCAGGCTGCGCAATACGGTGGCGCTGGCACGGATCTGACCGTTGCGCAGGACGAATGCTTTCAGGCCGTCGATAGCGTTGCCGTTGAGCGAGGTGTCAAGATAAACGGTATCGGCGCCTGCCGCTGACGCCCTGCCCGTATCGGCATTGCCTGGTCGCTGTGCTGGGGGAATATACTGGGCATGCACCGTCGCTGTGATGCCCCCGATCATCAGTACGCATAGGGTGCCTTTCAGCCGCGAATATTCAGCCATTGGCGGCTATTGCATTGCACCGTCTATCATTGCCGTTAGGCGTCAAAACGTGACGGTGGCTGTCACGGTATCCTGGTAATCGCCCACAGTGTAGTTGGTACTGGGCACACGACCATACACCGTGTGTGTGTCTTGCGCGCCGGTGCCGACGGCGGATTTCGTATCGGTATCCAAAGTATCGCCCCAGACGGTGTTGTAGGTTGATTCCTGGAACAATTGGTAGGGCACGTAGTCTGCCGTGTTGTCAGGCGAGGCGCTGATGCCTTTCATTCGGCGGGTATTGACATCGGCGGGCGTCGTGGCGTTCAGGCCACTGCTCAGCCCCAGTTGATAGGCCGCGCCCTTCGTGCAGGTGACAACGAGATTCGTCGAGCCGGTCACCTGGGTTTGGAATGAGTCGTGCGAGCCGAAGGCCAGCGTGGAGGCACCATTGCCGGAGGTACTGATATTGCAGGACGGCGTGATGGAAATGGTGACATCGAACGTTGTGGAGTCCGAAGCGGCGTATGCTTGCGCGGAACCCAGTATCAATCCCACTCCGATGTAAAAGGCGGTCATTTTGGCTTTCATTGTTATTCCTTGATACGGATATATTAATTATGTTTTGGAATGACGATTTTGTTGATCGTCAGGATATTTCATTTGAGATGATGTCGCATGTAGCAGGGCGATATGCCCGTATTATTACGCTTGTAATTACGTTTTGTTTAAAAAGTTACAATTTAATGTTCAAGTGAAGGAAAAACACAACATTCTCGGCCAAAAACAGCTGTATATCGCTTTAATCTGAGTATTTAACCGGGCGGGGAAACGGGGAAATGTAACAGTTGGCCGTTCATGACCGCCTGAAAGGTGCCGCCAGAGGAAAATAATCCTGCGGAATGAGAAAGTGCCCATTGCCTGCCGCTACCGGCCAGCGCGTACCCGAACAGTCCGCTATTGATTGTTGCGGCCCGACCGCGGTTGCTTGTGAATTTCAGGTCGCTCAGCTTGGCCCGCGTAGTGCCGGAATTGGCGATCCCAAGCATGATCTGGCCATTTTTCCCTCTGGAAAGACGCCATTGCAGGGTGGGCTGGCCCGGCGCGCTACCGCCCTGGATAAATACCGGCACCGAGTATCTGAGCGCGAAGGTCAGGCCTTTGCTGGTTGCGCTTTCCAGTGGAAGTTCATCTACGACGATACGATATGCGCGTTCGGTCGTGGCGGCCCGCTGCCCGACCCTGACCAGTCGCACGAACTGCTTTTGCCCTCTGGGAATCTTGACCAGCGGCGGGCTGGCGACAAACTCATCAGTAGTATTCAGGACATCGGTGCCGTTCTGTTGCCGCCATTCAAATACACGGACCTGTACATCCATGGGGGCGTTGGACGTATTGGTGAGCCAGAGGCCATCGGATTTTTGTGTTTGCCGGATATCCAGCACGATCGGTGTCACTTGCAACCCGGCCGCATGCGCCATCTGGCCGGAGAGCAGTACGAGGCAAAGCAGGGCATAACGCAGCAGCAAGGGCATAAAGAGAAACTCCGCACGATGAGTTGTCTGGGCGACGGCTACTATGATAGCCGTATTGGGCGTAATTACAACTATGTGGCGCAGAGACTACGGGTGTTGCGCGGTAGCATATCACTGCCAGCGTCTGCAGGCTTGAAGCCTGTTCCAGGCTGGCAAATTGTCGTTGTCGGGTCGGCGCTATCTGGCCGGAATGATCGTTACCGGGCAGGTTGCCGAGTGTATGACGCCGTAGCTCACGCTGCCAAGCAGGCCTGAAAAAAACGGGTTGGTGCCCCTGGAGCCCATCACAATCATTTCGATGGGCGCGTCCGATCCCTGGTGTTCGGCCACTTCGCCGACAATGCAGTTCTTGGGGTCGCCGATCAGCAGCTTGACGGCGTACGCTACGCCAGACTGCTGCAGCGCGGGTTGAACGCTTTCCATGACTTTGGTGAAAAGTTGTTGCTGATACTCTGCAATATCGTCGTGACTGAACAGAGACTTGGCATGAATGGTCTGGAAACTGGGCTGGGCGTTGACGACCAATATGCGCATGCTGGCCATCTTCGCCATTGATATTGCCCAATCCAGCGCTTTTGCCGCGTTTTCCGATCCGTCGACAGGAACTAATATGGTCTTGCTCATCATATGCCTCTCAATAAATCTGGGTGGTGCAGGAGTGGTCGATCTGAAAAATGAAGCTTGGCTATATGAAAAGTGTACTGTAATGACAAATGAAATGCTTGATAAATATCAAGCTATCCGGATGCGGATTGGGTCGCCCGCCATTAGGCGGCGTCCGCCCTGGTTCGGATCCAGGCTGTGAAACGCACGAAATATGACTTAGCGTTTTGGCGATATGGCGTGCGACGCATGGCCGTGCATGGATGACGCTTCGCTTGATGCCTTAGCGGGAGACGGTTGCTGTTGCTGCGAGGGTTGCCAGCTTTTTCCCAGGCGTTCCCAGCCTGGCCGCCGGTCTTTTTGCGCAGAAACATTATCGATGCGGTCCGGAGACGACGGCTTTTGCACTGAGGCGGCAACAGCGGATGTCGGTGTTGATAGCAAAGTGGCTGTCAACAGCCCGAAGACGATGGCTGATGGTCGTTTCATGATGTTCTCTTGCTGTTGAAAGGGTTGCCGGACGCGAACCTGTCTCGCATAGTCTTACAAACGAGACGCGGGCGCAAACCGTTCGTGCCCAGCCCGGGTACGCGACCAGCATATTGCCGATGGGTGCGGTCTGTCAATCCCCGGCGCGGGAAGTGCGCTGCGCAAACGTCGCGGGCGCATTGGCTGTCCTAAATACTGGGTATTTTGCATAAGAAAAATGTTTACATAACTTGGCTTACATACCTTATACTTTTTGATTACTGGACCAGAAAGATAAGCCATGGCTATACTGCCTGCTGTTTCAAATGAACCGGGCAATGGCCGCACGGAGCGTATTTTTATGACTAATGAAATATCAGAAAAAAAGCCTTCATATCAGCTTTCTGCGAACCAAGAGGAACCGGCGCCGCGACGAGAATTCTTGCGAACCGGTGTAACCACCCTGGCCGGCGCGCTTGCCGCAACGGTTGCGGGACGCCAGGCGTTTGCCACGGATGCCAATGCCGTTCCGGTGCCAGCGGAACACGCGAGCGAGACGCTGGAAGTGGCGCCGTGGAGCAAGCAACCGGGTGCTTTGGTTGGCAGCCGGCCGTATGGCCTGCCGTCAAAGTTTGAGAAAGATGTCATACGTCATCTGCGTAAGAACGACAAGCAGTATTTTTCTTCCTCCACCCGAACGCCCTTGCAAGAGCTTGATGGCATGATCACGCCCAATGGGCTTTTCTATGAAAGGCATCATAATGGCATTCCCGATATCGATCCGGCGCAGCATCAATTGGTCGTGCATGGGCTGGTGGATCAGCCGTTGTCTTTCTCGCTTGACGACCTTAGGCGTTTTCCGTCGCATTCGCAGATCTACTTTCTGGAGTGTTCGGGGAATCCTGGCTATACGGTATATGGCAAGACCGCCGCGCAAGCCAATGGGCTGGTCAGCTGCGCCGAATGGACCGGCGTGCTGCTCAAAACAGTGTTGGCCGAAGCCGGCATCAGGCCTCAGGCAAAATGGGTCATTGCGGAAGGCGCGGACGGCGCCGGTATGACTCGCAGTATTCCGCTGGAAAAATGCCTGGACGATGCCATGCTGGTTTATAGCCAGAACGGTGAGCGGCTGCGCCCGGAACAAGGTTATCCGCTGCGTTTGCTATTGCCGGGATTCGAGGGCAATATGAGTATCAAATGGTTGCGGCGCCTGCAAGTTGCCGATGAACCCGTGCATTCGCGCGAGGAAACGTCGAAATACACCGACTCTCTGCCCGACGGCAAGGCCAGGGAGTTCACATTCATCATGGAAGCGAAGTCGATCATTACCGCGCCTTCGGGCGGGCAGCAGGTGCGGGGCAAGGGGTTTCATGAAATACGCGGCATTGCCTGGAGCGGCCGCGGTCGTATTATGCTGGTGGAGGTATCGGTGGACGAGGGCAAAACCTGGCAAGCGGCGCGGTTGCAGGAACCGGTGCTGAGTAAAGCGTTGACGCGTTTTGTTTTTCCATGGCACTGGGACGGCAATCAGGCCGTTATCCAAAGCCGAGCGACAGACGAGACAGGTTATGTGCAGCCGACGCTGGAAGCGCTGATCGATGTGCGCGGTGTCAATGCCGGTTATCACAACAATGCGATTACGCCGTGGCGTGTCGCAGCCGACGGAAAGGTGACCCATGCACGCGCTTAGTTTTCATGCACGACGAAAAGCAGTCTTGGTGAAGTCCGGTGTGTATAGGCGCATGCGGGCGCTCGCCTGTATTCCATTGTTTTTCTCAGTGTTGAGCGGAACCGGCCATGCCGCCGAAAAATTCGGCTTCGGCCATTCGGTTACACCGGCGCAGATTGCCGCCTGGGACATTAATGTTTTTGCCGATGGGCGTAATTTGCCCCAGGGTAGCGGCACCGTGGCGCAAGGACAGGCGATCTATGCTCAGCAATGCGCCTCATGCCATGGCGTCAAGGGAGAAGGCGGCACCGGCGATCAATTGGTGGGTGGCAAGGGGAGCCTGGCGAGTGCCAAGCCGATCAAAACAGTAGGCAGTTACTGGCCGTATGCGCCTACCTTGTTCGATTATATCCGCCGGGCCATGCCTTTGACCGCGCCGCAAAGTCTGAGCGACGAGCAGGTTTATGCCGTGACTGCGTACCTTCTTTATCTGAATGATCTGGTGAAGGAGGATACGACTCTGGACGCCAAGTCCCTGGCCGCGATCAAGATGCCGAATCGTGACGGGTTTGTGGGTGATCCTCGTCCTGATGTGCCGGTCGCAAAGCCGTCCGCCAAGCAGACAGACGGAAAGTAATTCACGGGCAGGGGCGGTGAGATAGACCGGCGTCGGCCGGTCTTTGCGCGTGTGATCGGTTGCCGACGCGTGTTCAGGGTTGATTTTTACAAATAACCGCAAGAATGTGAAGATTGCGTCTAGCACGGTCGCATCCAGTGTCTATAATAGGCTCGGGCCCGGCGCGGGCGTTGCCAGCCGCTGGCTGGTGCCGCGCCATCAACACATTCGCGCGGTCCGGCCTTCCCGTATGCGCCGGGCTGCCTGTTTGCTCACAAATTCATTTTCCTGGAGGTGCGGTTTTGAGAAAGCTGCTCATATTGGTATTGTTTTCGCTGATTGGGAATTTTTCCTATGCGGCCGATTGCGACAACGCGATGACACAAGCCGACATAAACCAATGCGCGGGGGGCGACTACAAAAAATCCGACGCGCAATTGAATAAGGTATACAAATCGGTGCTGGCCAAGGCCGACGCCGGCCAGCAAGCCCAGTTGAAAGCCGCGCAAAATGCCTGGATCAAGTTCAGGGACCTGGATTGCAAGTTTCAGACCGCCGGGGCCGAGGGCGGATCTATGTACTCGACGGTTCTGGCCGGATGCCTGGAAGCGAAGACATCGGTGCGGGCCAAGGAGCTGGATGCGCTGCTCCATTGCAAGGAAGGGGACGCCGCCTGCGCATTGGCGCCTTGACGGTTGTTGCCATGTCGTTCTATCTTGGGTCTTCGCTGTCGCACAGGAAGGGAAAAAATACCGGTTTGCTAGGATATCTCCATAAACGGGTTGCGAAGCTGGGCATGGGCGTGGGCCTCGTCCTGATCGCCATGCTGGTCCCGATGCATACCTATGCGCAAGACTCGGTGCGAACCGACAGGACGCTGACTGTCGGCGTGTACGTGAATCCTCCTTTTGTCGTGCACCAGAACGAACAGTACACGGGGATGGCGATCGAGCTGTGGCAGCGCCTTGAAAAGAAAGTGGGCTTTGCTTCAACATATAAAAACTATCCTTCCTATCGCCAGTTGATCGCGGCATTGCAAACCGGCGAGATAGCGGCCGCCGTGTCCAATCTCACCATCACCCGGCAACGGGCGCAATCGATTGCCTTCACGCAGCCCTGGTATGATTCTGGCCTGCGCATCATGACCAGGGAAAAAGGGTCGGCTTCGTTGCAAAGCGTCCTTGACGGCTTGGTGGAAAGCGGCCATCTGGCGACCTACGCCTGGCTATTTGCGCTCGCGCTTGTCGCGACCCTGGGCATGACGCTGCTTGACCGTAGGCTGGATAATACGTTTCCGGGACGATGGCGCGACGGACTGGCGGATAATTTTTTCCATACCCTGTCCATCCTGACGACCGGCAAGACTACACACAAGAATTTGTTCGGGTGGGTCGGCCGGATCTGGTCGGCCCTGTGGATGGTGGTCGGCGTTGCAGTCATTGCGTATATCACGTCATCGATAACGAGTGTCATGACCGCCACTTCGCTGACGAACCAAATTCATTCCCTGTCGGATCTTGCTGGCAAAACGGTCGGCGTGCTGGAAGGTAGTGTGGGGCAGGACTATATCCAAGGTCTCGGTATCCCGACCCGCAGCTATGACAATATGGACGCGTCTGCACAGGGACTGGCTGACGCAGAGGTGGATGCGATCGTCGGAGATGCGCCGGTGCTGGAGTACTTTGCGCATACGCATCCGAATCAGCCGGTGCGTGTCGTGGGCAATATGTTTCATCCCGATAAGTACGGCTTTGGTTTCCCGTTGCAAAGCGAACTGTTGAGGCCGGTAACGCTGGAATTGCTAGGGTTGCGCGAAGCTGGCGCCATACGCGATTTGCGTGTGAAGTACTTCGGCAATACGCGCTAGCCAAGCCGGTGGATGGCACTGGTCAACACGCCGCCGCAAGATCCTCCGGCTTTTGGCGGGCAATTTCAGGCGTAATGCACGCAGATGCGCTGGCCATCCAGTTCATGGACCGCTACATCCAGTCCATACAGTTCGCTCAGTACCTCGGTGCGTATGAAGGCTTGGGGCGACCCCTTGTGCAATAGTTTTCCGCGCTGCATGCCGATAATCAGATCGGAATAGCACGAGGCGAAATTGATATCATGCAATACCAGTACCACGGTTTTGTTCAGTTCGTCGGCCGCCCTGCGCACGACTTTCATGATATCCACCGCATGCTTCATGTCCAGGCTGTTCAGGGGTTCGTCAAGCAAAACGTATTCGGTGTCCTGGCACAGTACCATGGCGATGAAAGCCCGTTGGCGCTGCCCGCCAGAGAGCTCGTCCAGGAACCGGTCTTGCAGTTCACCCAGATTGAGATACTCGATTGCACGGTCTATATGCGCTTTGTCATTGATGGTCAAGCGTCCGCGCGAATGCGGGTATCGGCCGAATGCGATCACGTCTCGCACAGTGAGGCGCAGCGGCAAGTGATTGTCCTGGCGCAAAATGGAAAGCTGTTTTGCCAGTGCCATCGTATCGGCCCTGGACACATCCAGCGCGCCGACGCTGATGCTGCCCTCGGACATTGGCAGCAGGCGGCTGATCATGGCCAATAGCGTGGATTTGCCGGCACCATTGGGGCCGACGATGGAGGTGACGCCGCCAGCCGGTATCGTCAACGTGACATTGTCTACGACGACCTGATGGTCATAGCGCTTGCTTATTCCGGAAATTTTAATCATCGTTGCACCTTGCGCACAATCAACATAATGAACATCAGGCCGCCTACGAATTCAATCACCGCGCTGACCGCCGTGCCCAGGGACAGCACGCGCTCCAGGATGGTCTGTCCGCCTATCAGCAGGACAATCGCAAGCAAGATGGCGGCCGGGATGGTGTAGCGATGTTTGTCCGAGCGCATGATCATGTAGGCGAGGTTGCTGACCAGAAGTCCGAAGAACGTCACCGGTCCCACCAGCGCGGTGGAGACCGAGACCAGGATGGAGATCAGCATCAGAATCAGCAGCAGCGCTTTCCGGTAGGCGATGCCCAGGTTGATCGCCGTATCGCGCCCCAGCGCCAAGACATCGAAGGTATGGCGCAAGCGCCAGGCGATAAGGGAGACGACCGTGACCACCGCGGCGGAGATGAAGAGCAGATTGGTTTGCACCAAATTGAAACTGGCAAACATTTTGTCCTGGAGAACAAGGAATTCGTTCGGATCGATCAGGCGGATCATGAGATTGGACACGCTGCGAAAAAACAGGCCGAATACGATTCCCACCAGCAGCACTAGGTGCAGGCTATGGCTGGCACCGGAGAAAAGCCACTGGAACAGCAAGCAGGAGAATGTCGTCATGATGGCGACTTCGAACAGGAATTTTGTCGCGGGATCCCACGAACCGGTGTTTTCCATGCCGAACCAGAAGACGATGACAGCCTGGATCAGTATATACAAGGCGTCAAACCCCATAATGGCGGGTGTCAGGATCCGGTTGTGCGTGATGGTTTGGAATAGCACCGAGGAGAGTGCCACCGAGTAGGCGACCAGCAGCATGGCGCCCAGCTTGATGCCGCGGAACGGCAGCACGAAGGACCATTTGCCGTTTGCCCCAAGGGTCATGAATGCCACGCCGGCGACCAATGCCAGCGTACCGAGCAGGGCCAGCTTGCCGGCCGGGGATAATCTAGCCAAAACGCGCCCGCCTGTTGAGTAGAAGATAGAGGAACAAAGCGCCACCCAGGACGCCGACGACGGTGCCGATGGGGATTTCGTATGGGTAATACACAAGCCTGCCAATGATGTCGCATGCCAACACGAACAGCGCACCCAGGAAGGCAACCCAGGGCAATGAGCGACGCATATTGTCGCCGGCAAACAGGCTGACGATATTGGGCACCAATAGGCCGAGGAAAGGGATGCTGCCCGCCGTCACGACGACGACGGCGCTGACGGCCGACACGATGATCAATCCGAGAAGGGTAAGCCGCCGGTGGTTGAGACCCAGGTTGGTCGTGAACTGTTCGCCCATGCCGACAACAGTGAACCGGTCCGCGGCGGCATAGGCGCCGCAGGCGAGGACGAAGGCAATCCAGAGCAATTCATAGCGACCTCGCAGCACGCCGGAAAAGTCGCCGGTGCTCCAGGCGTGCAGCGATTGCAGCAAATCATACTGATAGGCGAAAAAGGTGGTAATGGCCTGGATGACGCCACCGAGCACGAGCCCGAGGACCGGCACCAGGAAAGGCGAACGCAGCGGTATCCGCTTGAGGATGACAAGAAACAGCGCGGTACCGGCCAAGGCAAAAGCGGTGGCGACGAGCATCTTGCCGATGACCGGCGTGCCGGGAGCAAGCAGCGTGACGGCCAGGATTCCCAGCGTCGCCGATTCGATCGTTCCCGCGGTTGAGGGTTCGACGAACCGGTTGCGCACCAGCATCTGCATGATCAGCCCGGCCACGGCCAGCGACGTGCCCGCCAGCATCAGGGCCAGGGTGCGCGGCAGGCGGCTGATCAGCAGTATTTGCCATGCTTCGTGGCGTTTGACGGGATCCACCAGATCGGCCAACGCCAGATCGCTAGCCCCGAGCATCAGGCTGACCAGCGACAGGGCCAGCAGCAGAAGTATCAAAAGCGCGCCCGAGAGCACGCTTTTGATACTTGTCGGTTTCTTATCGAACCTCAGCACATTCATTTACCTAAGCCATTATTCTAAAGGCCGACCGAAAGGGCGCAACGCGCCGGCCCGACCGGCGGATGCCGCCTATCAGGACTTTTTATCCAGTGCCTTGGCGATCTGATCGATATTCTGCTGCATGGCCGTCAGTCCCGCGCCGCCGATGGCGTACCAGTTCATGCCATCCAGATAGATGATCTGCTTGTTCTTCCAAGCTTTGGTTTTATGGATCAATTCATTGTCCAGCATCTGGCTGGCCGACTGGCCTTCACGACCGATGGCGGCGTCGCGGTCAATCACGAAAAGCCAGTCGGGATCGGTCTTGTAGATGAACTCAAATGAAACCGCCTGGCCATGATTGGAGACGGACAGGTCCTTGGCCGCGGCCGGTACGCCAAACGCATCATGGATCACGCCGAAGCGGGAACCGGGACCATAGGCGCTCATTTTGCCGCCAGTGGTCAGAATGACCAGACCGGTGCCCGCCGTTGCCGCTTTCGCCTTGAGCCCGTCGATGGACTGGTTCAGTTTGTCCAGCAATGTCTTCGCTTGCGCTTCTTTATTGTAGATTTTCGCCAGGATCTGCGTATTGCGAGCTACGCTGGCGGGTAGGTCCTTGGGGTCGGCCGATAAATCCAGCGCCGGCGCGAGGCGCGAAACATCCGCGTATTTGGTGCGCGAGCGACCGCCCACGATGATCAGGTCGGGGCCGATGGCGTTGATGGCTTCGTAGTCCGGTTCAAACAACGAGCCGACTTTGGGAAACGTGTCGGCGTTGTATTGCTCCAGTTGCTTGACGTAGCGGGCCTTGGGCACGGCCGTGGCGTCCACGCCCAGCGCATGCATGGTGTCCAGCGCGGCGAGATCGAATACAACGGTCTTTTTGGGCTCCGCCGGCACTTTGGTTTCGCCTGCGTTGTGCTTGATGTTCAGGTCAGCCGCCTGAGCAACTGCCGGGCCAGAAAGGGAGAGCGCGCTGGCGGTCAATGCCAGGCCGAGAATGCGGGTAATTGATTGCTTGATGCTCACTTTATGCTTCCAATCGTTGGTTAAAACAGTTTTCGTGGGGTCAGAACTTGACGTTCATGCCCAGCCAGTAGCGGCGTCCATCCTCGACATAGCCGTAGTCATCGTAGCGAACGCGCTTGTCCAGCACGTTATATACGCCCGCGTACAGTTCCAGCTTGTCGTTCACTTTATAAGCGCCGCCGAAATCGACATAAGTCGCGGATGGCGCCATGGTTGTGCTGGCGGACAGGCCTTGCGTAGGATCACTTTCCTTGCCACGATAGGTCACCTTCATCCAGCCCGAGAGCTTGTCGGTGGGTTGCCAGTCCAGGCCGACGTTGAACATATGCTTGGGCATTTGGTTCAGCGGATTGCCCGCGTATTGTCCGGTCTTTTGCTTCGAATACGTATAGGTATAGCTCGCGTTCACGGACAGGGTTTCGGTCAAGGGCGTGGCCAGGGTCGCTTCGACGCCGCGCGTAATGGCATCATCGACATTGACATAGGTCGTGGCGGCACGCCCGGACGAGTTCACCGGGCCGCACTCGGGACATGGAATACGGGTAATCTTGTCGGTGAATTTGTTGTCGAACAGCGTGATGCCTGCCTGGAAGCCGCTGTCCCCGTTATAGAGCAAGCCGATCTCTTTGGTTAGCGTTTTTTCCGGCTTCAGGTCGGGATTGCCGTACATATCGCCGCCGCGGCTGGTGGCGCCCCAATCGGGCAGCGTCTGGCGCAGCGAGGGCGCCCGGAAGCCGGTGGACACGCCGCCTTTGAGCGTCCACTTATCGGTCAGATGCCATACGCCATAAAGCCGCGGGCTCCAGTGCACGCCCGCTGTCTTGTCGCGATCCATCCGCAATCCGCCGGTCAGGGAAAAGGAATCGGTGATTTGCCATTCGTCCTCGGCAAAGAAGGCATATTGCCAGCGATCGACGGCAGAGCGGTTGGATATCTTGTTGGTGGTCGTATCCTTCAGGTCTTCCTTGTTGTAGTAGGCCCCCAGGGTCAGCACATGGCTATCCAGGATGGGCAGGCTCCAGCTGGTGTTCATGACGGTATTCTTGATCGTCATCTCGCGCGACAGGTTCTTCGTTTCTTCCTGCTGTATGTAGGAATTGGACGTGCCGAAGCCCCAGCGGCCGGTATGCGATAGCGAATAGTGTTGGCGTTCGAATTTGCGGTCGCTCAGCTCCTCTGCCGGCGCCAGCGTTTTGCCGGGTGTGGAACGATAACGTTGCGTGGAGGCACCCGCCTCCAGCACGATATCATGGTCGCGATTTGGGGTCAGGGCCAGCCTGGCCGTGACGCTGCGATTGACGTGCCGGTTATAGCCTTGCTCGATTTTGTCTTCGCTGCGGTGCGAATAAACGCCATAAATACTGAAGCCCAGCAGATCTTCCTTGATCGGGCCTGCCAGGTAGAAGTTGCCCTGGTAACTGTTGCCGGAGTCGGCATGTCCCTGCAGGATCGAATCCACGCGTAGCGAACCGGTCCAGGTTTTCGGCACCTTCCGGGTGATGATATTGACGACACCGCCCATGGCGTCCGAGCCGTAGAGCGAAGACATGGGACCGCGGACCACTTCGATGCGATCAATGGCCGCAAGCGGCGGCACCCAGCTCTGATCCGTGCCTGTGCTGCCGTTGGTCTGGGTCTCGCGCGTGCTCATACGCTTGCCGTCGACCAGAATCAAGGTGTAATTTGCGCTCATGCCGCGTAGGGTGATGTCCGACGTATTGTTGTCAGATGGTGTCATGATGACCCCGGGGACATCGCGCAAGGCGTCGGTCAGGTCCCGGTAAGCGCCTTTTTCCAGTTTTTCCCTGGGAATGACCGATATCGAGGCAGGGGCATCGATGATGTCCTGCTCGAATCCCGTTGCGGTGACAACGACGGGGCTCAGTGTCGTGACGGAGGCTGCTTCGGACGAGGCTTGGGCGAAAGCGGGAGTGGCGGCGCCGCCAAAGCTGGCGGCGCATACCGCGGCCATCCAGCGCTTGCGGTTCACGATGAGCGGCTTGCGGACGGCAACCGGAACAAGGGACGACATTAAGGGATTTTCCTTGATAAACCTGATAATGAGAATAATTCCTATTATAATTACTCTCAGTTACAGCAAGCAATGTATCCTTAATCAACTTTTGACTACTTTGCACTTCTTCACACAAACCGTCGTCATTTATCCATAAAAACGTCGGGTGAACGGTGCCCGTCGCCTTATGCCATGTCAGCTTCGCTTACCGCTATACCTAAAATTCTCCTGATCGAGGATGATTTCGAACTGTCCCAGATGCTCTGCGAATATCTGGAACCCAACGGCTACCATCTCGAATTGGCGCATACCGGCTATCAGGCCAGCCGCTTGCTCAGCACCCAATGTTTCGACATGGCCTTGCTGGACCTGATGCTGCCCGATATCAACGGGCTTGAATTGTTGAAGCGTTACCGGGAGCACTCATCCAAGCCGGTGATCATGTTTACGGCGCACGGCTCCGAGGCGGACCGTATTCGCGGCCTGGAGTGCGGCGCCGATGACTATCTTGCCAAGCCGTTCAATCCGGTCGAACTGAAGGCGCGCATCAATGCGGTGTTGCGGCGTTTCCATGTGGGGCGGGAAGGCCTATCGGAGCCGGCTTCGCAGGCCCTCTGCATTGGTCCGCTATCGCTGAATACGGCGCTTGGCAGGACCACACTGGACGGGCAAGATATTACGCTGACCGGCACCGAACAGCGCGTGCTGGAGATCCTGATGCGCTCCGCGGGGGATATTGTTTATCGGAACGCCATGTGCGAATTCGCGCTGGGACGGGTTTCGACACCGCATGATCGCAGTATCGATACGCATATCAGCAGCTTGCGCAGAAAACTCGCCCAGGCATGCGCGGCATCCCGGGTCATTATTCGCAATTTGCGGGGGCAGGGATATCTACTTGCCATTGATGAAGACGCGGCGTGATGCCGCTGTTCTGGCGCAACTTCCTGGCCTTTTGGCTGGTCATGGCTTCGCTCGTTGTCCTGGGCATCATGCTGACGGCCACGGTCGCCTGGTACCGCATCAACTCCCTGGAAAATGTCAGTCCCGGGCTGTTGGCGCGGGAAGCGCGTCAGATCGCCCGGGAAAAGGGCATGGAGGGCCTGCGCGGTTGGGCCAACGAGATCGAGGCGCGCCATGGCGCATTGCGGGTCTTTATCGTCAAGCCCGACAATACGGATATTCTCGGGCATGCGCTGCCGCCACAATTACGCGACTGGCTCCTGACATTGCGAGAGGCGCAAAAGGAAGATGCCTACTTCGGCATCGAATCGTCGGTGCCCGAGATCGAGGCGGCCCCGTCCTGGTGGCGGCCGCAGGCGATTGCCCTTGCCGATCGCGAGCCGTTGCTCATGCTGTTTCTGCCCTTTGACGCGTCGCAATGGGAAGTGCTGGGTGTCTCGTATGTGCCGTTGATCCTCTTTCTGTTCGCCCTGGCACTCAGTCTGCCGTTATGCTGGGCGCTGGCCCGTCACGTTACGAAACCGGTGCACTTGCTAAGGCTCGCGGCGCGGCAACTCGCCGCGGGCAGGCTAACGACGCGAACGCCGGTCGCATTATCCGAACGACGGGATGAATTGGGGCAACTGGCGAGCGATTTCGATATGATGGCGACGCGTATCGAAGATCTGGTCGGCGAACACGGGCGCCTGTTACGGAATGTGGCGCATGAGCTGCGCACGCCGCTTGCAAGATTGCGTCTTTCGGTGGCGCTGGCGCGTCGCGACGATGGCATGCTGGAACAGCAATTGGACCGGATCGAAAAAGAAGTACAGCGACTGGATAGTTTGATGACGCATACCTTGCAACTGGCGGCCGCATCCAATACCACGGAAGTCGGCGAGCGCATCGACTTGAGCGGCATTATTGACCAGGTAGTTGGGGATGCAAGACTGGAAGCCACGGCCCGGGATATTCGAATCGTGTGGGCGGCGCCCGGCATCGTGTTCATGTCGGGCTTGGAACACCAAATCCGCAGCGCGATCGAAAATGTGCTGCGCAACGCGGTGCGCCACAGCCCGCGTGCTTCTTCCATTCGAGTGGCGCTCGCAACGTCGGCACGGCAGGCGCTGATTTCGATTGCCGACGAAGGCCCGGGTGTGCCCGAGGCGTGTCTGAAGACCATCTTCGAGCCTTTCTATCGGGTCCGCGAGTCGCAGGGGCCGGCCATGGGCGCGGGACTGGGCCTGAGTATCGCCCAGGCCTGTGTTGCCGCGCATGGGGGCACGATCAGTGCGCACAACTTATGCCCGCAAGGGCATCTATGCGTGACGATTGCCTTGCCGCTCGCTTCAAGCGGTATCGCGCCGACCGACCGCCACCGTATTTTGCAGCAGCCGGTTTAGCACCTGTCCCTCAAGCGCTGCATATTCGGGTTCGCCACGCAGCCGTGGCCGCGCCAGCGAAATATCCAGATCCAGGGAAACCGTGCCATGATCGACGAGAATCACGCGGTCCGCCAAGGCAATGGCTTCGGCCACATCATGCGTAACCAGTACCGCCGTGAATCGATACTGCTGCCAAAGTCGTTCGATCAATTGCTGCATTTCGATTCGGGTCAGGGCATCGAGCGCGCCCAGTGGTTCGTCCAGCAGCAATAGCCTGGGGCGATGCGCCAGCGCGCGCGCCAGCGCCACCCGTTGGCGCTGACCGCCCGAGAGCAGGCTGGGCCAGTCATCGGCGCGCTCCGCCAGACCCACCTGCGACAACGCTTCCAGGGCGATCTTGCGGACATCGTGGCGGTTGCCGGCCAGGCCTAGGGCAACATTATCCGCAACGGTCTGCCAGGGAAGCAGGCGGGCATCCTGGTACATGATCCGCGTGTCCTGCCGGGCTTGGTCGGTCGCGGTGCCATCCAGCCTGATCCGTCCCTGCGTTGCCGTGTCCAGTCCGGCGAGCAAGCGCAATAAGGTGCTTTTGCCGCAACCGCTGCGGCCAACCACCGATAGGAACTGGCCAGCCGCGATATCGAGATTGACATCCTGCAGCACTTGTCGTGTACCGAAGCGCTTGCCCGCGCCTTCGACGCGAAGGGCGACGCCCTGTCTTGCAGTCATTGAAGCTTTTCCTGTGTTTCTGAGGTTTGCCGCGAATCGAGATCGCTATTGGAATGCCGGATTCCAGCGAAGCAGTCGTTTTTCGAGAAGACGCGAAGCCGTATCGGCCAATTTTCCCAAAACAGCGTAGAGAAGAATGGCGACAACGACAATATCGGTCTGCATGAATTCCCGGGCTGTCATGGCCATATAGCCAATCCCGCTGCTGGAGGCGATGGTCTCGGCAACAATCAGCGTTAGCCACATGAACCCCAGAGCAAACCGGACGCCCACCAGAATGCTGGGCATGGCGCCGGGAAGAATGACCTTGCGGAACAACTGCCAGTTCGATAGTCCGTAGGAACGGCCCATTTCAACGAGGGCCGGATCGACCGACCGAATGCCGTGAAACGTGTTTAGGTAGATGGGAAACAACGTGCCAAGCGCTACCAAGAATAGTTTTCCTCCCTCATCTATGCCGAACCAAAGTATGACAAGCGGAATAAGCGCAAGGTGAGGGATATTGCGAATCATTTGTACTGTCGTATCGAACAATCGATCGAATAGCAAGAAGCCCCCATTCAACAATCCAAGGGCCAGGCCGATTGCTCCGCCCAGGATGAAACCGCTAAGGGCTCGCACGAAGCTGGCACCAAGATGCGCAAACAGTTCGCCGCTGCGGATCAGTTCCCAGGCCGCAAGCAACACCGCGAGCGGCGAAGGCGCGATCCGGGTGGCAAGCCAGCCGGCCGATGCCGCGATCTGCCAGAAGGCCAAAAGCGCGACGGGCACCAGCCAGGGCGTAAATTTGTTTTCCTGCAAGCGCTGACGCAAGGTGGTGGAAGGTCGCGCGGGTTCGTCGCTTGTGATGTTGATTGCTACGGAGTCATGGATGCCAGATGACATTTTTAACCTCCAGCGGACGTGGAATCAGTTTTTGCGAGGAGAAGGCGTCTGCAATATTCTGCTGGTTTTGCACTACGGCATCGGTAATGTATTCGACGCCGTAGGCATAGTTTTCTAGGGCCTGTCTGGTAATTTCCCTGCTGAGTCCGATTTGTGGCGCCAGGATGTCGGCGGCCTCGTCAAAATGCGCCACGGTCCATTTGTCGGTAATATCGACTTCTTCGATAGTCCATTTCAGCACATCGGGACGGGCTTTCGCATAGCTCGCCGTGGACAGGTAGAAATTATAGTTGTGGACTTCAGGGTGGCCCGCGACCAGCACGCGGGCATCTATCTGCCCGATCGCGGCCTGGGCAAACGGATCCCAGATGACCCAGGCGTCCAGCGCACCACTTTCGAATGCGGCGCGGGCATCGGCCGGAGGCAAATAGGTGACGCGGATGTCGCTGTATGCCAGGCCTTCGCGTTCCAGTACTTTCAGCAGAAGATAATGCACATTCGAGCCGCGGTTCAATCCGACTTTCTTTCCCTTTAACTGCTTGAAAGATTGAATGGGAGAGTCGCGTTGCACCAGAATTTTTTCCGCCTTCGGCGCCGGTGGTTCGCTGGCGACATACACCAGATCCGCGCCGGCAGCCTGCGCAAAGATAGGCGGGGTTTCACCGACGCAGGCAAAGTCGATGCTGCCCACATTCAGTCCTTCCAGCATTTGCGGTCCGGCGGTAAATTCTATCCAGCGTACGGCCACCCCCTCCTGTTTCAGGCGGGCGTCCAGATTTCCGCGCGCTTTCAGCAACGCAAGGTTGGAACCTTTTTGCCAACCGACCCGGAATGTTTTGGGGGCGTCCTGCGCGCCGACCTGGCGCAGCGTGCCGGCTCCGGCAAGCGCGCCCAGCGTTGCCAGCAGTTTCAGTGATTTTCTGCGGCCTGTCTGAATGATATCTGCCATATTGACTTGTTGTTCATGGAAAGTGGGATGTATGGCGCATCGTAGCAATGCAACGCGAGGCATCGCCAATATTAATTTGTATTTTGCTTATTCCAACTTTGCGCTATCGCCATCAATCTTTCCACATGTCATAAACAAATACTTTAATGATTGTTTGACCTGCGTGCCGCTGATGTTGTAATGGTGTTCTGTTTTTCATCCCGTCGTAAAAAAATCGAGAGTCCTGTATGTCCCGATCACTCAATACCGTTGTTGTCAATGGCAGCCTGCATCGCCCGTCTCGAACGCGTGTGCTCCTGGAAGCCGTGCAAGAGAAGCTGTCTGCCAGGGTCGAGCTGGACGTCGAATTCATCGACCTGGTGGACTTGGCGCCTTCCATCGGCGTAGCGCTAGCGCACGAGGACTTGAATGATTTCGCGGCACAGGCTTTGCAGCGGATCGAGGAGGCCGATTTCCTGATCGTTGGCGCACCTGTTTTCAAGGGATCGATCCCCGGGCTGTGTAAGCATCTGTTCGATCTGGTCGACATGCATGCGATTGCCGGCAAGCCGGTCCTTTTGGCTGCCACCGGCGGCAGCGCAAGACATGCGCTCGTCATCGACCATCAATTGCGGACATTGTTTGGGTTTTTCCATGCACTCAGTCTGCCAGCCGGCGTCTATGCCACGCCGGACGATATCCAGCATGGCCAGGTCGTCAGCGAGGGCCTTGCGCAACGCCTTGAGCTGGTTGCCGAACTGGCGACGCCAGTATTGCAAGGATTAACGTTGCACCGGCAACGTGATACCGCCGCTCGGGCCGTTGCCTAAATCGTATTTCCATAATTATTTCAAATGTCATGAGTCTAGATATTTTCTGGTTTTTGCCAACATCCGGAGATACCCGCTATCTGGGGACGTCGGATTTTGGAAGATACCCGACCAACGATTATTTGCGGCAGATCGCGACAACGAGCGAAAGCCTGGGATACGATGGTTTGCTGATCCCTACCGGGAGTGCCTGCCTGGATCCATGGGTGGTGGCCGCAAGCCTGGTGCCGGTGACGCGTCGCATAAAGCTACTGGTAGCGCTCAGGACATCGCTGGGTGGACCGGCTCCGTCGGCTCGTCAGGCGGCAACGCTGGACCAGGCGCTCAATGGCCGCTTGCTGTTGAATATCGTGCCCGGTGGCGACGCGGCCGAACTGGCCGCCGATGGCGTTATGCTCAAACATGATGAGCGGTATGCCGCCGCCGATGAATATCTGACGATATGGAAGCGTTTGCTTGCCGGAGAAACGGTCGATTTCGACGGCAAGTATATGACAGTGAAGCAGAGCCGGAACTATCATGCCGCCGTGCAAAAGCCATGGCCACCACTGTACTTCGGTGGTTCCTCTGAGTCCGCCCATGAATTGGCGGCACGCCATGTCGACGCGTATCTTACCTGGGGCGAGCCACCTGCGGCGGTCGCGCAGAAGATTGCCGATGTCCGGGAAAGGGCGGCGCGAAGGGGCCGCAGGATCAGGTTCGGTTTGCGCATTCATGTCATTGTCCGTGAGACCACGGAACGGGCGTGGGCCGCTGCGCATTCGCTGATCAGTCATTTGAGTGACGAGGATATCGCCAACGCGCAGAAGAATTATGCCAGCATGGATTCGGTCGGGCAGCAGCGCATGGCGGCTTTGCATGGCGGCCGGCGCGACCGCCTGGAAGTCGCCCCCAACTTGTGGGCGGGCGTCGGCCTGGTCCGCGGCGGCGCGGGAACCGCGCTGGTCGGCGATGCCGCCACAGTCGCGGAACGTATCCAGGAATACGCGAGTCTGGGAATCGATACCTTTGTCCTGTCGGGGTACCCTCACCTGGAGGAGTCCATTCGATTCGCCGAGCTGGTTTTTCCCTTGCTGGGCAAGCACGCAGTCACCCTGCGCGGGCAGGCTCAGACGGGTGGCGCCTTCGATAACCGTACCGTCGTGGGCGGCCAGTCCTGATGTCCCCTTTTGTGCCATCCCGACCAAAGCCGCGGCGAACCGTTATCCAGCGCAACGGAACCACGCGGTTCAAGGCATGTTGCCCGAGGCGCTTTGCCTGAATAGGCCGATGGCGCTTTTCAGAAAGTTGGATTGGTCATTCTTGCGCCAGCTCAGCATGATGGGAGAGGTAAAGCCTTGCGCCTGCAGGTTCACGTAGGCGATATCATCCCGATGCAAGCGCTTCACGGACTCGGGGACGATGGAAATCCCGATGCCCGCGGCCACCAGGCCGATAGCGGTCTGCAATTCATTGACTTCCTGGATGACACTTGGCGTATAGCCTTGCTGCTCGAACAGATTCAATACATGGTCCGCATAACTGGGCCGGGGGCGTGCCGGATAGAGAATCAACGGTTCGGGAAGCAACTGCTGCAACGTAATATGCTTGCTGCGCGCCAAGCCATGATTGGCCGGCAGCACCACAGCCAGTGGTTCGTCGGTGAGCACCAGCCGGTCGATTTCAGGATCGTTCAGCAGGATGCGCCCCACGCCGATATCGATTCTCCCTGTCTTTAGCGCATCAAATTGCTGCAGGGTCGTCATTTCGACCAAGCCGATTTCCACCCTGGGGTCCAGTGCCCGCAACTGGCTGATCAGGCTGGGCATTTGTCCATACAGCGTGGACGGCACAAAGCCCAGGCCGAACCAGGCGCGGGCGTTTTGCCCGATGCGACGCGTCGCGCTGATCGTTTCCTGCAGCCGCTGCGTCATTTTTTCGGTTTGATCCAGGAAATAGCGTCCGGCCTCGGTCAGCTTGATGCCTCGGCCGACCCGTTCGAACACCGCGACGCCAAGCTCTTCTTCCAGCATTTTGATTTGCCGGCTCAACGGCGGCTGGGCGATATGCAGCAGTCTGGCGGCCTTGGTAAAACTCAGTTCTCGCGCAACGCATTGGAAATAGCGGATTTGCCTCAATTCCATGACTCATACCTAATAAGTATCGATGGCTACAAATATAGTCTTGGACACGAGGAAAAACAATACCGGATAATAGGGCCAATAAATGGCAATGGCCGGCCTTGCGTTGCCGGATGCCCGCAATGCGCGCCGGTTTTGCCGCCGGTGCCTGTCAGGAGATCAGTCCTCATGTCCGTTTTTCGCTTCCTTTCCCTGAAAGTCTTTGTCGCCGTTGCCACAATGGCGGGCGGCGCCGTGGCCAGCCTTGCCCACGCGGCCTATCCGGAGCGCCCGATCACCTGGATCGTGCCGTTTCCGCCAGGCGGCGCCATGGATGTTATCGCCAGAACCCTGGGCGAGAGCATGTCCCGCGAATTGGGACAGCCGATAGTGGTTGAGAATAAACCGGGGGCCGGTGGCAATATCGGCGCGGCCCAAGTTGCCAATGCCAAGCCCGATGGCTATACGATTATGATCGTGGCCAACGGCATGGCGGTGAACCCGTCTTTGTATAAAAAGCTGAGCTACGATCCGATTGCCGATTTCGAACCCATTTCGCTGCTGGCCGATGTGCCCAATATCCTGGTGACGCAAGCCAGCCGCAAGGATGTGAATTCGGTGCAGGACGTCATAGCGCAAGTCAAGGCCGACCCTGGCAAGTATACCTATGCTTCCGCGGGCGTAGGCACGTCGATCCACCTGGCGGGTGCCCTGTTTACCTATCTTGGCAAGCTGGACATGCTGCATGTCCCGTACAAGGGCAGCGGTCCGGCCGTCTCGGATTTGCTTGGGGGGCAGGTGGATTATATGTTTGACAGCATCACCTCTTCCAAACCGCATATCAATTCCGGCAAACTCAAGGCTCTGGCGATCACCACCAGCAAGCGCTCGTCTTCGTTGCCCGACGTGCCGACCGTTGCCGAAAGCGGACTCAAGGGGTATGAATTGCGTCCGTGGTTCGCGGCATTCGCCCCGGCTGGCACTTCGCCCCTGGTCATCCAGACGCTGAACAAGGCGATGCTCAATGCGATGGAGTCGGACAAAGTCAAGGCGACATTCGCCACCATCGGCGCCGAGAAAGTCGGCAGTACGCCCCAGGCGCTGAAATCGTATCTTGCCGAAGAAACTGAGAAATGGAAAAAAATCATTTCCGAGACCGGTATTTCGACAAACTGAGCCTATACGGTAAACTTCACTCTACCGCACACCCAGCAAGGATTACATATGTTATTCATGGTTGAAATGGACGTTAACATTCCCCACGACTTGCCTGCCGATGTCGTCGACGAGATCAAGGCTCGGGAAAAGGCGTATTCGCAGGAACTGCAGCGTTCCGGGAAATGGCCGTATATCTGGCGTGTTGTGGGTCAGTACCGCAATGTCAGTATCTTCGATGTGGAAAACAACGGGGAACTGCATGATTTGCTGTCCGGGCTGCCGCTTTTCCCGTACATGGACATCAAAGTGACCGCGCTGTGCCGGCATCCGTCGGCCATTTGACCTTACCTTGGTTTCGGCATAAAGGACCCCTACCCATGGCAACGATACGTATCAACGGCGAGGTTTTTGGCTATCAGTTGGATGGCAATGAGCAGGATCCCGTCCTGGTCCTGTCCAACTCGCTGGGGACTACGCGAGACATGTGGTCCCGCCAGATCGATCACTTGCGCAAAACCCACCGCATCCTGCGCTACGATACGCGAGGACACGGGGAGTCGGTCAGCAATCCGGGCCCATATCGCCTGGAACAATTGGGCCAGGATACGCTGGACTTGCTCGATGCCTTGCGCATTGAAACATTCAGCTTTTGCGGCATTTCAATGGGTGGGCTGATCGGTCAGTGGCTGGGCGTTCACGCCGGTGAGCGCTTGCGCAAACTGGTGGTGTGCAATACTGCGGCGCGTATCGGCCAGCAAAGCGCCTGGCAGGAACGGGCTGCGCTGGTGCGAAAGCAAGGGATGGCGCCCGTCGCCGATGCCTCGGCTTCCCGGTGGTTTACGCAGACATTTGTCGACGCGCAACCCGGCTGTGTGCAAACCCTGGTTCAGGGCTTGCGCGACACGCATCCGGAAGGGTATGCGGC
The DNA here is from genome assembly GCA_040395835.1 of Advenella kashmirensis. Classification (GTDB taxonomy): domain Bacteria; phylum Pseudomonadota; class Gammaproteobacteria; order Burkholderiales; family Burkholderiaceae_B; genus Advenella; species Advenella kashmirensis_B. Next base: position 657,804 of record JBEBPQ010000001.1, on the reverse strand, counting down.
GTGCTGTGAGGCCTTGGCCGTTGCCGATCTGCGCGAATCTATCAAAACAATAAAAACGCCAACCCTGGTCGTGGCGGGACGGCATGATCCGGTCACAACCCCTGCCGATGCCGATTTCATTGCCGAGCGCATTGGCAACGCGACACGCATCGATCTGGACGCGTCGCATTTGTCCAATATCGAGGCCGGCAACGCGTTCAATACGGCCGTCTCCGCATTTCTGGCCTGAATCGGCCGCGCGGTATCATGCCCGCTGCGCGATCATCACCCGTCGGGCGTATGGCTGATCCGCTTCGCTCGGCCCGGTCCGGCGTGGCACCTGTTGCGCCGTGCGTTCGTACTGATCTTGCGAGCGTGGCAAGCGTTGCGAACAAAAGACCGGCCTGGGCTGCGGGCACGCATATCCGGGGTTATGCTTTCCGGGTATAGTGGGCCACTTTTTCTTCATCCAATTCAATACCCAGGCCGGGGCCGCTAGGGACCGCCAGGCTGAAGTCGCTGTAATCCAGGGGTTCGGTCAGGATTTCGTCTTTGAGCAGGAGCGGACCGAACATTTCCGTACCCCATTCCAGCCGGTTAATCGTGGAGAATAGGTGAACCGCGGCAATCGTGGCGATCGAGCCCTCAAGCATGGTGCCGCCGTACAGCGCGATATCGGCGGCCTGGGCGATCCCGATCAGATCGCGGGCATGCTGCAGGCCCGCGGCTTGCTCTATCTTGATGGCGAAGACGTTGGCGCAATGCGCGCTGGCGAGCGCAAACCCGTCCTCCGGACCCTTGAGCGATTCGTCCGCCATGATGGGCACGATACCCTGAGCCGTGAGCCGTTGCATGCCGGCCAGGTTTTTTTCATGAATCGGCTGTTCGATCAGTTCCACGCCAACGTCGGCCAGGGCACGCAAGTGCCGCATGGCTTCGGTTTCCGACCAGCCCTGGTTGACATCGATGCGGATGCTGACCTCGTCGCCGACGGCCTGCTTGATTGCCCGGATATGCTTGATATCATCTTTCGGCGCGCGCATGCCCACTTTGAGCTTGAAGATATTGTGACGGCGCTGCGCCAGCATTTGCTGTGCTTCGGCAATGTCCTTTTGCGTGTCGCCGCTGGCCAATGTCCATGCCACGCTGACCCGATCATGCATGGCGCCGCCGAAAAGGGCGTTCAGAGGCACGCCCAGGCGCTTGGCATAGGCGTCGTACAGGGCCGTTTCAATGGCGCACTTGGCAAAGCGGTTGTCTTTGATGGTTTTGTTGATCAGGGCACGCAATGCCGCCAGGCGCGTTGCCGGCTGGCCGATGATCAGCGGCGCGAAATAGCGGTCGATATTGACCTTCATGCTTTCGGGGCTTTCGCCGCCGTAATTGAGGCCGCCAATGGTGGTGGCTTCGCCGATGCCTTCGATACCGTCAGAGGTTTTGATTCTCACCAGGACCAGGCATTGGTTATGCATGGTCGCAACCGACATGCGATGCGGGCGAATCGTCGGAATATCGAGAATTTGAGTACTGACTGATGCAATGGTTGCTTCCATGTCCGGTTTCCTGCGGGGATTTGATGTGTGCCACAAGTATATAGGTGGGTATGGGCCCGGTCTAATATGGAATTTGTTCTTACCCATACCTAAAAAGTATAACTGCCTGGGAGCGTTCGCGAGGACGGAAAACGCCTTGCACGGCTGTAATACAGCGAGAATAAAATGCAAGCGCAATTACAATTGCGTTACTATTACGTTTGTATTTTTACTCTGCGTCCAACTGGAGACCCCGGTTTTCCAGGCGTTGGCTTGAGCAACTCAAATGTATTTATCTGATACCGGAAAAGGGGGAGTGGTGCGCGAAGCTAAATTGCGTTTTTGTGGTGGCGTGCTGGCCTGGGCGTTGCTGTATTACGCCGCGGCCTGGGTCTCTCTGACGCTGGACGATCCCATTGGCCATCTTGGATTCGTCTGGTTTCCTGCCGCCGTCGCCGTTTCCGCTTTCATGTATCTGGACTATCGCAGGTGGTTTGCCCTTGTGGTGGCATTCATTCTGACCGGCATTGTGATTGATCTGCAACTGGAGCATGAATTGCTGGCGTCCAGCGCGATTTCGGTATTTACCTTGCTAGGTGGCATGCTTATCGCCTGGCGGGTGCGCAGCGTTGCCACGCGCAGCGATGATTTGCAGGTCATCATGCACTGGATACTTGCCACCTTCGTGATCACGATTCCCGCGTCGTTGCTGGGAGCCGTGTGGATCAGCATTTTCGAAAATCTGTCCGTCGGCGCCACTTTTGGTATCTGGTGGGGCGCCAATGTGACCGGCATTCTGTTTTTAACACCGGTGCTTATGGGCTTGCTTGGATATCGCATTGGCGAAATCAGCGATAACCCGAAAGTGCATGCCCTGGGGGCGCTTGCGCTCGCGGCGATGTGTGTCGCCGCCTGGTATATTTTTGATGCCGACAGGTCCGATCTTGCGCAAATGGAAGCACCCTGGCGTTCGCCCCTGCTGTTCGCAATGACCGGCATCCCCATCATACTGGCTGTCACCACCACGGTCGTCAGCGGCAATCGGCTGGGGTCGATTGCCTTGCTTGCCCTGGGAGTTATCGTGATTTATCACTCCGCTGAGGGCCGGGGACCGTTTTTCTTCGGCACGATGCGCCAGGGCGGGTACTTGTTGCTCGCCCAGTGTTATTTGGTCGCGACAGCGTTGTTGGTGGCTTTCATGAGAGTCTTTACGCAATCGGTCAAGCGTCCCGGGTCAGGCCAGGCTTTATCGGCGGACGATCTTTTCATCTATCGGCTGCATATCGCGGACGGCAGGTTTGAATGGGACAGGAAGCCGGGTCGGGAACTGGGTATCGAGGCCGCGAGCTTGAACCGCGTGGCGACGTTGCTTGAATTGGCGCATCCCGAAGACCGGGATGCGATGAGCGCCAGGTTCGCTCAAGGCGCGATGGCTTCGGCCACCGATCCGGTCTGCGTGTTTCGACTGACGCTTCGGGATGGTGGTTGGCTCAGGCTGGTTGACAGGCGTGCCGCTGTGATCGAAGAAGCGCAGGGTGCAATGCTGGTCGGCAGCTGGCAGTTGCAAAAATGAGCCGGAACAGGATGACTGCGGATATGACACGGCTTTGGGTCGCGGGGGAAGCAAAATGATTCAGATTGCGTTGCTGCTGTTTGGCGCGGACTTTGTCAGGCGCCAAGCCTATTTGCTGGGCTTGCTGGGGCTGCTCTGGACGACGATCGGGGTGGTGGTTTTCATTGATATCCTGGATGGGGTGCGCTACTTCCCCCTCTCCCTGTTCGGGCTATTGCTATTGATCGAGAGCCTGATTACCCTGAGTGTCGCGTCCAGCGGGATTGGCGCGCAGAAAGCCGTGTTGTATTTCAAGGGGGGCGGGTTTTTCCTGATTTCGCTGCTGATCCTTACCGGTGGCACTTCCAGCAATATGCTATTGTCGTTCATATTCGGACTGGCCTATTTCGTGACCGGGGTATTGCAGATGGCATCGTCATGGGTCGTGCGCTTTCCTCAATGGCGCACGGCGTTTCTCATCGGTTTGGCGAAAATCGGTTTTGCGATTTTCATGTTTGGCCCCTATCCCACGCATTATTCGGCCACGGTGTCGATTTTCATCAGCGTTACGATGATCATCGGTGGTGTGATGACGTTGCGCGTGTATTTGCGCGCCCGTCGGCTTAGCGATGATCTCACTGTATTCGATTTGTTCAAGCCCATAGATTTGCTTTCCGACGTCGAAAAAGCGTCAGCGGCGCCGTCGAGCCAGACAGCGCGCGCCGTCGATGCCGCGCAGGAAAATTCGGATCATCCGCTGGTGGTTCATGTCTGGACGCCGGAGGGATCTTCGAAAAACGCGCCTGTCCCCCGGCCTGTCATCAACCGTTATATTGCCGCAGTCGATATCAACGGCGTGATTTCAACCGGACACGCGGCCCTGGAGATGGCGCCCGATACTTATATCAGCCTGTATCCGGCGGCCGATATCGATCGTTCTCCGTCGGAATTTTTCCGTACGCTGAAAGCGACCCGCGATAATGATGTGCCAGGGCAGTTCCAGCCCGACTATCCGACCGAATCGAAGGCTTGGTGCCCGTCCAATTGGCAGGTTGTGTTCAAAGACTATAACCGCCAAGGCTTGATCCGTTTCTGGCAAGCCTACCGGCGCCGTGAAATCTATAACCTGACTTATCGCAATTGTTCCAGCTCGGTCGCCTACGCGCTGGAGTCGGCCCTGGACGGCGTGCTGGCGGACCGTACCCGTCGCTGGAGCGACGTCTTGCGCACGTTTATGATGCCGGAGTTATGGATTGCGGCCCAGTTGCGCAAGCGTGCGCAGACGATGGCGTGGACGCCAGGTTTGACCCTGGACTACGCGCGGGCGTTACGGGCTATCGTGCACCCGGTCCAGTCTTCCTGGCTTCAGCGGTTTTTGCGAGTGTTCAAACGTTCGCGCGCAATCAGATTGTAAGTTTTGCCCGAGGCCTGCCGTCTTGCGATCATTGCACTAGGTAGGAAGGGGTCGAGATGGGTTCCCCTATGCCCGGAACGCCTTGGCGGATGGCTCGCGAGTATTGCGATAGGTCCGGATTGGCTCTGGCCCTATCGGTATATCTGCCGCGCTGGCGGTATTGCTGGATCGTCTGGGCACCGTCCAGCGCCTGGACCTTATACAGGTATTCGGGTAGATATCCCGAGGCCAGCAGCCGGTAGTCCAGCGGCAGGCCCGGCACGATGCGATCCATCATCCGGAATACCAGTGTCGTGCAATTGGCGGTAAGGGTATTGTAGAAGCGTGGCGTATTCACCAGCCGGTTGGCCTCGTCGAGATAGGAAAGAAACAGCGACATCATGGCGGCGCGCGGCATATTGACGCGGTACAGATAACCGTCTTCCTGGCGGATATTTGACCGCACATACAGTATGTCTCGCTCGTCTGCGGCAATGACACTCAATTCGTACATGCGGAAGAAGCCGCCAATCTCCGAAAAATGATCTGCTTTCTTCCTGCGTATTTCAACTGAAAACGCAAGGAAGTCGCCGTGGCCAAAGCCGAATGACACGATAGCGTGTGCAATTGCCGGATGAGCCCAGTAAGAAAGCGCGAGGTCAACCGACTCCAGGGCGTCTAGCCGGTAATGACGGGTTTCCCAGCGCACGTCGAAATCATCCGGGCTACGCCACAGGAAGTTGCGTACGTTGTGCAGGGTGACCTCGTTGCCCTGGACTGCGCCTTGTGTCTGCATTGCCACGTCCGGGATCCAGTCGCGCTGGTTGGATGGTTTGATGCGTTGCCACCAGAATAACAAGACAATGGTCGCGGCAACCAGGCTGCCGGCCGCCAGTTCCATAGCGGCTGGTAAGTAAAGGCTGGCGATGAACCAGCCTATGATCGCCAGCCAGGCGAGGATCCAGAGCCGCGGCGCGCGCCATGGCGCATGGGCACGCTGGATCCACAAGGCGCAGCAGCCCCAGGTGGCAAGCGCCAGGCTGATTACGGTCAGAAGGAACGGGGCAACAGTGATGGATATTCTCCCGGTTTCAGTGGCGGATCGACAGGCCCGCGCGGTCCCCTGGTTTCAGGCGTTGTTGCGCTGCGGGCGGGCACGGCGCGCCAACTGGGGATCCAGCGAAAAGTGCTCGAGCACGCTTGCGGCGACCTGTTCTCTGTCATTGTCAACGCAAATCATATGGTAGCTGTTTTCCAAGACCACGACGCGCGTGGCGGCGCCTTTGAGATGTTTTTCGAGATAGTAGGCGGATTTGAGCGAGGTCAGTTCGTCCTCCCTGGCGTGCACGATCAGTGTCGGGCAAACCACCTGCGGCAGATCCTGCATCACCCAGCCGCGCAGCCGGTCCACCTGCCTCACCGCCGCCAGCGGTACCCATTGGTAGTGAAAGTTGTCGCCCTTGGCGAAGCGTGCCTTGACGATACTGCGCACCAGCTCGTTCTTGATGCCAAAGGGCTCCTCTTCCTGCACTTTGATACGTTGCGCGAAATAGGGGATGCGATAGAGCAGGCGGCGCATGTCGCGGTACCATGGCGTGGACCAGCCGTCCAGATAGACCGGCGAGGCCAGTAGCACGAGCCTGCCCTTGGCGTGGCGCTCGCGCTTGGCCAATTCCGCCGCCAGCAACGAGCCCATGCACATGCCCATGATATGCAGGGTGTCATACTGGTCGAACAGTTCGCGATACTTGGCCGTGACGGCGTCGATCCAGTCTTCGGCCGTGACGCCCAGCAAATCGGAGGGATCGCCGCCATGGCCTGGCAAGGTCAGGGCGTGCGTTTCAACGCCGGCTCGATTGAGAGTCTTGTGCATGGATCCGAGGTCGAACTGTGTGCCCCCCAGGCCATGAATCAGCAGCGCTCCCGTGGATGTTGTCGCGTCTGTCATGGCAACTTAGTCTGTGTGGCCGTTATCGGTACTTGTCCTTTGCAAGCGCAACAAGCCGTTGATCCTATATACCGTTTCATCCAGGTCGGTAAGGGGGGCGCCGGTATCGGTAACGTGATACCAGCCCCCGGCGCCGTCGCGCAGCCGGTACGCCATGTCCGCCGTCGCACGGTCCGGTCGGGGATGCGAGCGCAATTCGAGTCCTTGCAGGAATTGCTGGCGGTCATCGGGATGGATGAGTTTGGCGAAAGCATCGATATTGTCCAGCGCGCTGACAGGAACGCCCAGCAATTGCAGGGTTTCGCCTCCCCACAGGATTTGGCGGCTGGCGGGGTCGAATTCATAGACAAGATGCTGGCTGCCGATGAGCGCGGCCTCGAATCGCAGCTTCCAGGTGGCGGCCTGTCGCAGGGCGCGATTGCGGGACGCGATGATTGCGGTCATGATCAAGCCAGCCAAGCATGCCGCGCCGATATACCCTTGCACCTCCAGTAGCGCATTGCCGAAAAACGCGTTCGATGCCGCGAATGGTCCTTCGTCCTGGGCGGTATTGACAGCGGTAATCATGGCCAGCGTCAGCAGCGCCAGCGTCATGCCGCGCTGATCCCAGACCAGCGCCACCAAAATGACGAACAGCAGCGGCAGATAGGCCAGTTCATAGCTGGCGGTGCCCAGGATGGCGGCGCTTGTGGGGCCATCGAATGCCAGCATGGCCGCCGCGATCAGCAGGACAAACCAGAGCAGACCGAAATAGAAGTTGGCAAAGGATGATCCTCCCGAGCGCTTGGCGCGGAAGGTCGACCAGGCTATGACCAGCGGAGCGCCGACCAGGCCGCCGATGACATCCGCGATAAACCAGGCATACCAATGGGCATGGGAACCTGCGCCTGCCACTTGCAGGCCAGCGCTACTGAGCAGCGCGCCCGCTACGCCACCGGCCAGCAGCAAACCCAGGAACCAGGCGAGATTGAATGGGCTCTCGAGGTTATGGTGCCCGCGAACGCGGTTTTGCCAGACTGCGGCCACCGCGCTCATGATGATCAGATCATTGAGCGTATAGACCAGCGAAATGGGAAGCGGCCGGCCTGTGGCAATACCCGCCAGCAGATGCAGGATGCCTGCAACGCCGATCCATGCCGGCCACTCGCGCTTGTCGCTGACCATCAACGTGCCCAATAGAATGCCGCCAGCCGGCCAGAGCAGTGTGGATTGGGTATCCGGATCGCGCAAGCCAATACAGAGATAAGCCAGGAGACCGTACACCACGGCGAATAGCGCTATTCTTAGGGCGAGGGTGCTTTTCATACCGCTGGTCCCCGTAGGCTGTCCGCGAACGATGGACGGTTCCGCGCCGGGTCGTGGTCGGGCGCGGGGCTGATTGGATTGCGAGTATTCATCTGCATTACCTTGATGTCATTGACGTATTGCCTGCAAGACAGGAAGGCGGCGTTTGCCGCCCGCGCCTATGTCGAACGGGCCCATGATACCGCACTTCCGCTTGGCTACCAAGACAAGGCTTCAGCGGTGTCCGTCAGCCGCGGGCAGGCCATGCCGCCCCTTGTTGCGCTATCGTCAAAAGGATATATTGAAGGCGTTGTCATGCAGAATTTCAATCGTAATTACAGGGCGGGCACAGCCTGCCGGGAGCGGCGATATGAGGAAAATCATTGTGGGCGCTTTTGTCAGCGTCGATGGCGTTATGCAGGCGCCGGGTGGGCCGCAGGAGGATCCTTCGGGCGGATTCAGGTACGGCGGATGGCTGGTTCCGCATTTTGATGACATGCTGGGGCAGAAAATCGACGAGATGTTTGATCGGCCGTTCGATCTTTTGCTGGGACGCAAGACCTACGATATCTTCGCGGCGCATTGGCCTCATGCGGGCAAAGACGAGCCGATAGGCATCCTGTTCGGTAAAGTGACCAAGTATGTGGCAACGCGCAATGGCGGTCTGGCGCTGGATTGGGAGAACAGTCGCAACCTCGGCGCGGACGTGGTCGGGGCGCTGCGCGCGATGAAGCGGGAAGACGGGCCGGATTTGCTTACCCAAGGCTCGACCGAGGTGCTGCAGACGCTGCTGCAGCAGGATTTGGTGGACGAAATGCAGATTATGACCTTCCCGGTGTTGCTGGGTGCGGGGAAAAAGCTGTTCGGCAATGGTGCCGCGCCCACCGCACTCAAGCTGGTGGATTCGGCGGTTTCGACCAAGGGGGTGATTATCAGCCGCTATGCGCGCGACGGCGCGGTCTCCACCGGTTCGTTTGCCGCCGCAGAACCCAGCCAGGCCGAGCTTGATCGCCGCGCCAATCTTGTCTGAGCCTGCGATTTCAAGGTTGCTGTGCACGCGATGGGACGCGCCAGAGATACCAGGCGGCAACCGTGCGGTAGGGGCTCCAGCTTGCGCCTATTTCGCGCATCTGGCGGGGTGTTGGTAGTTTTTCAAGGCGCTTGAGCCGGCGATATCCTTCACGGACTCCGTAGTCGTCCACCGGCAGGATGTCGGCTCGCGCCAGCGAGTAGATCAGGAACATTTCTACGGTCCACCGGCCAATACCCCGCAGTGAGGTCAGGCAGGCGATAAGCGATGCATCGTCCATCTGCAATGCCTCTGCCCTGCCGGGCACAATGCCTTCGCGCGTCGCCTGGGCGATAGCGCGTATCGTTGCCAGTTTTGCCGCTGAAAAACCGCAGCTACGCTGCAGATCGGGGTCGGTTGCCAGTAACTGGTCGGGTGATGGAAAGGGCGTTCCTGGATACAGCGCCAGCAGTCGCCCCAGGATTGCCTCCGCAGCCCGCGCATGCAGTTGCTGGTGGGCAATGGCGCGCACCAGCGCTTCATAGGGCTCCCAATCGGGCTTGGTTTCATGACGGCAGGCACCGACGGTTTCGATATGGCGCGCCCAGTCCTGATCCAGCGCCGCAAGGTGGCGGGCTGCTTGTGCATAGCTGCGGGGGGAAAGCCTGGCCGGCTTCATGATTGGGGCACCCTTTGATTTCGCCTGTCGATAAGGACGGCGAAAGCACCTGATGTTGGCAGTGCTTGGATCGGCATGTTGGTGGCCCTAAAGGTGAATGCATTCGCAATGCACCTGAAGATAACCCAATTTCGTCAGATTTGCATCCTGATTCTTGCGCTTGAATTGGAACAGAAGCGTTTGAATCGGAATAGAAAACGGCGCGCCGCTTTTCGTTCCACGTGAACGAATTGCGGCGCGCCGTGTCAGGCGTAGCGCGGCTTAGGCGGTTTCGGCCGCCGCGGCCTTCTTGCGCCGGGCAAACCAGAGGCCCAGTGCGACAACCAGCAACGCGCCGATCACTTCGGCGATGATCTTCACCGTGGTGCTCTGCTCGCCGAATCGTTCTACCACAACCACGTCCGTGATCAGCATGCCGCCGGCAATCCAGCCCAGCAACGCGGCGCCGAACATAACGACGGCAGGATACTTATCGATCAGTTTGAGCACCAGCGTGCTACCCCAGATGATGATTGGGATACTGATAACCAGGCCGAATATGACCAGGCCAAGCTGGTGACCCTCATCGGCCCGTTGCGCGGCGCCGGCAATGGCGATGACGTTGTCCAGGCTCATGACGAAGTCGGCCACGATAATGGTTTTGACGGCCGCCATAATGGAGGCGCCGCCTTTGATCTTGTCATGGGCATCGTCTTCCGGTATCAATAGCTTGACGCCGATCCACAAGAGCAGCAACGCGCCGACCACTTTAAGGAATGGGATGTTAAGCAGCGTCAATGCAAACGCAATCAAGATGACCCGGAGGATGATCGCACCCGCCGTTCCCCACAGAATGCCCTGCATGCGCTGCTTGGGCTCCAAGTTTCGGCAGGCCAATGCAATGACCACCGCATTATCGCCGCCAAGCAGAATGTCGATCATAATGATCTGAAAGACTGCCGCCCAGCTTAGTGTTTGAAAAAATTCAAGCATAAATCTCCCTGGCTCCAAAAAAATAAAACGGAATCGGAAGGGCTTTTTGCCGGGATTCATCGCCTTGCAACGATAAGTTCTCGAGGCGATGTTGACAGAGGCTGTCGTTTAAGCAAAAAGGCCTGATCCGCGAGGACACAGGCCATTTCTCCCGGAAGAGTACGAACCTTGCCCTTGGTGGCAAGGTCTTGCTAACAACATGTGGATGTTGCCCGAGCACCGGGTGCCTGCTGCAATTGCACGACGACCGTAATGACGATGCTGCGGAAGGAAGCTACTCCCCTTGATGGACGTAAGTATAGTCGCTGGTTTGGTAAAGTCAAGTTTTTTATGCGCAGTTCGCTTATGTTACAGGCAAATTACGGGGGTTTTCCCTTAGGTTGGCGGAGTTCCGGTTTGGATGCCGGCAGTCGCGTTCGGTTCCGATCCCTGTTCAAGCAAGCTGCGGACCTTCCGGATCAAGGCCGCATTGGGGCAATAGATGGTCTGCTTGCGGGTAAATAGCACGAATTCGCCGAAATTCACGGTTTTCGCGATAGGCAGGATGCGCAGGCTGCCTTGTTTAACGAAATATTGCGCGATTCCCAGCGGCAGGGCCGCGAGCAGATTCTTGCGGGTCAGCATGATTACATTTGTCATGGTCACGCTGGACCTGGCAAGGATGCGGGGGTGCGTCAAGCCATATTTATCGCAAAGCTCGGAGAGTTTGGTGTCGGCGTAGGTATCGGCAGGCGGGAAAATCCAGTCGGCGGCCTGTAGATCGGGCGGGGTGATTTCCCTTCTTGCCGCTAAAGGGTGTTGGCGACCACAGACTAGCACCATGGGCTCATAGTTGAGGAAAGTCCTGTGGAAATCGGCCAGATCGATGTGTTCGCTGCAGCGTCCAATGACCAGATCCAGCTTGCCCATCCTGAGTTTGTCCAGCAGGGGCTGAATGGTACCGTCCTCAATGTACACCTGCAAGTCCTCGATATCGTCCATGAGACGGCACACCAGCTCAGGCACGATTGAGATCGTTGCCGAAGGCAGCGCGCCAAGGCTGAGCGAGCGCTGGCTTTGACCGGCCTGCCGCGTCAATTCATGCTGGATTCTTTGCGTCGAATGCAGGATCTCCCGGGCGTAGGCGATCACCAACTGGCCGGATTCGGTTGGCACGGTGCCGTTGGCACCACGCTCGAACAGCGCGAAACCGCAGTCTGCCTCTACCTGGGCGAGCAATTTGGAGGCCGCGGGCTGGGTGATATGCAATTGCTCGGACGATTTGCGCAGATTCTCGGTTTCAGCCAGCGCAACAATCAGTTCTGCCTGGCGTTTCTTCAGGAAAAACATGGGGCATGCCAATTTGGTTATCAAGACTGTCTAAAAATGAATTTTACAGTTATGTACCGGTATGGAACACTGCGTGAAAACCAGTAGATAAATAAAACGGAGACATCTATGCGTATTTCAACGGCCTATATCCGAGCGCGCTTGCTTGCCCTCGGCCTGGGCGTGATGACCTGTTATACGGCTGCCGCTGTCGAACTGCCCAGGCAGATCAATGTCATCGTGCCGTACGCGCCGGGTGGGGCTGTCGATGCGCTCACACGCTTGCTGGCCAGGCAGCTGGCGGCGGATACCGGAACCAACTTCGTGGTGGAGAACAAGCCTGGCGCGGCCGGCGCCATCGCCGCCGCTCAGGTAGCCAGGGCGCGGCCTGACGGACATACCGTGCTGATGGGTACGACGAATACCCATGGCATAAACAGCCGGATCAATGCAAGCCTGCAATACGATCCGATTGCCGACTTCAAAGCGATTGCCGATGTTGCGGAAAATATCGTCATTCTTGCCGCGAACAAGGATTTTCCGGCGACTACGCTGGCGCAAGCGATTGCGCTGATGAAGCAATCACCAGGCAAGTACAGCTATGGGTCCCCCGGGGTCGGTTCCGTGCATCAGCTCGCCATGGAGCAATTGAAAGATAAGCTGGGGCTTGACATTGTGCATGTCGCGTACAAGGGGGCCGGTCCCGCGATGGCCGATACCGTTGCCGGCAATATTCCGCTTGTCATGGCAGGTATCGCGCCAGCCTTGCCGTTCCTCCAGGACAAGCGTATCAAGGTACTGGGTATTGCCAATCCCAAAGGAGAGATGTACGCCGGCGTTAGGGGGATTTCGGGGGTACAGTATTTCTCCGATATTCAAGCTGACGCCTCGGTGCAGTCCTGGATCGGTATGTTTGCACCAGCCGGCACCGACGACGCCATTGTGAGCCAATTGCACGATGCCATACAGAAGGTATTGACATCGCGGCGTTTTGGCGATGCCCTGGCACCGCTGGGCATGGTTCCGAGCCCGGATACGCGCGAGGCGTTCGCCAGCAAGGTCCGACAGAATGTCTCGTTCTGGGAGAAGGCGATTGCCTCTCCCGATAAAAAAACCAATCAATGATTATCAAGAGGCACCATGGATAAACCCGTCAATTTCCTTTTTTTCATCACCGATCAATTGCGTGCGGACCATTTGGGTTGCTATGGCAATCAAGTGGTGAGGACGCCGGTCATAGATAGCCTGGCCCGACGCGGCTTCTGCTTTACCAATATGCACGTAGCCACGCCGATTTGCATGCCGAACCGCGCCAGCTTGATGACAGGACGCTATCCGTCGGTCCATGGCGCCCGTCATAATGGCATTCCCCTGTCGCTGAAGGCCAATACATTTGTGGACGCGTTGCGTCGCGTGGGATATCAAACGGCGCAGGTCGGCAAAATGCATTTGCAGAACATGACCAGCCTGGCGCCGATTTGGCCGCGCAATGAGGATGAGCGCAAGCGGGCAGAGGCCTTCGAACCGGACCCGGGCAACTATGAGCAGGAAAAGCGGGATCGCTGGCTAAATAGCGACGATTACGATCTCGAGTATCCGTATTACGGCTTTGAGCGGGTATTCCTGGTGGATGATCATGCCGATATCGTGCATGGTCATTACCGGTATTGGCTGCGGCAGAATGTGCCCGAAGGCGAGGCGATGATCGGCCCGGACAATGCGATCCCTGCCCCGCAATACCGGTTAACCCAGCTAGGGCAGGCCTGGCGTACGCGTTTGCCGGAGGCGCTTTATCCATCGGCTTATATTGCCGACCGCAGTATTGAACTGCTTGATGGTTTCGCGGAAAGCAGCCAGCCCTTTTTCCTGCAGGTATCCTTCCCCGACCCGCATCATCCGTTCACGCCTCCCGGCCAATATTGGGATATGTACGAGCCCGAGGCCATGCCGTTACCGAGTTCGTTCCATGCCACGCATCCTTTGCCGCCTCATGTGAAATGGCTGCACGAACGGCGCGACAGCGGTGTCGCGACCAAGAAAGGCACGGCGGTCTTCGCCTGCGACGAACGCGAGGCCAAGGAGGCGCTGGCGTTGAACTACGGGTCAATCACCAATATCGATACACAGATCGGGCGCGTGCTGGAGAAACTGGAACAGGCGAAGTTGCTTGATAATACAGTTGTAATATTCACAAGCGATCACGGCGACTTTCTGGGGGACCATCAATTGATGCTTAAAGGGCCCTTGCATTACCGGGGCCTGACTCGCGTGCCATTTATCTGGGCAGATCCCAAAATTGGCGCGGCCCGCCATGGACGCAGTTCGAATACGCTGACCAGCACGATTGACATCGCGCCGACGATACTGGATAGAGCCGGCGTGCCCCGCTTCAACGGCATCCAGGGGGAGGATGTCGCGGCAATCGCGCGAGGCGAGACAGGGCAATTGCGCGATGCGCTACTCATTGAAGAGGAAGGGCAGCGGGTCATCCTGGGTATTGATACACGTGTGCGCTGCCGCAGCCTGTTGACCGACCGGTACCGGATGACTATCTACGACGCTGCCGAGTGGGGCGAACTTTACGACTTGCAGGCGGATCCTGACGAGTTGAAAAATTTATGGGATGACCCGGAAAGCGCTGGTTTGCGCGGCAGGCTAATGGAAAAACTGGCATACAAGAATCTGGAGCTGGTGGAAAAAAGTCCTTATCCATCGGCGTTGGCCTAGCTAGCCTAACAGGCAGAGGAGCTCAAATTGAATCAGAACCTGACACTACGGCGTATCGCCCAAATGGCGCTGGGGTTATCGCTAATGGCGTTCATGGCTTGCGCGGGCGTGGCGCTGGCCGCGTATCCGGAAAAACCGGTAACCCTCGTGGTTAATTATCCTGCAGGCGGCGCGCTGGATTTGGCCGCCAGGGCGCTGGCCACCCAACTGGGAAAACAGTGGGGAAAGCCGGTGGTTGTTGAAAACAAGCCAGGCGCTTCCGGCATCATCGGCGCTGAAAATGTATCGCGGCAAAAGCCTGATGGTTATACTTTGCTGGCAACAATCGATTCGCTGGTGACGGTGAATCCCTATATCTATCCCGGCAAGCGCTTCGACCCCGACAAATCGCTGGCATTGATCGGATTGCTGGGCACGTTCGATCAGATCCTGCTGGTCAACCCGTCTGCCGGGATTCATGATGTCGCGGGGTTGGTTAAGCAAGCCAGGCGTCGCGAACTGAATTATTCCTCCGCAGGCGCGGGTACGCCCGGGCATCTGACCATGGAAAGCTTTCGTCTTGCCGCCAAGCTCAAAATGCTGAATATCCCGTTCAATGGCAATGCGCCTGCGCTGAATGCTTTGCTGGGAAACCAGGTCGATGCGGGGTTCCTTGTCTATGCGGGCTCCACCTTGCAGCACATTCGGGCAGGTACGCTGGTACCGTTGGCGATCTCGGGGCACGATCGCGATCCCAAGCTGCCGGATATTCCCACCGTGGCGGAAAGCGGCATTGACGGTTTGGCAAATTTCGATATGCAATTCGCTTTTCTGCTGATGGCGCCGAAGGGCGTCGACCCGGCCGTTCTCGATGCCTGGAATAAGGCGCTGGGCCAGGCCATGGCGACGCCCGATGTGCGCACGCAACTTGACGCCTTGAATGTGCGGCAAGTGGAGGGTTCACGCGATGAGGCGCACCGATGGGTGGATAAGTACGGGGCGAACATGCGGCGCATTATTCGGGACGCCGCCATCCAGGTGCAATAGCCGCGTCTTGCGTTCAGGGCGCGTGGGCCTGGCCGATTGTTGCCAATACCTCACGCGTAATTTCCAGGAACCGACCGGCGACAGCCGATTCCGCCTGGGACTTGAGCGTGACCAGGCTTAACGTCGTGGTCAGCTTGGGCGCTTCGAGTTCGACAAACCGGACGCGCTTGCCGGTAAAAAGGTGGCTGAACATCCTGGGGGCGAAACCGATCCCCAGTCCGCGTTCAACCATGATGAGTATTGGCAGCGTTTCATTGCCCGAGTAAATGACATTTGGCGTAAAGCCGTTGGCGCTGCATGAATCCAGGATATTTTCGCGGATGCCGTTGCTGTAGGTGCTGGAGTGCAGCAGGAAATTATCGTCCTTGAAGTCGGCCAGTTTCAGCCTGTCCTTGTGCGCATGCCGGTGGTCGGAGGGAATGACCATCATCAAGGGTTCGGTATAAAGCGTCTGCGTGTTGATGTCTTCGGCTTGATAACGGGTGCGGACAATGCCAATGTCCAGCTCGTTCTTGCGAATTGCATTCACAATATAGGCAGATTCTCCCTCGCGGGTCACCAGGGAAATTTTCAGCCCTGCCTGCTGGATACGCGCCATAACACTTGGCAGGATAAAAAGGCTGGCGGCGGTAGAGCAGCCGACCGATACCACACCTTCCGTGCCCGCCGCATTATTACGAATGTCCTGCCGCAGCGTCTTGAATGACGCGAGGATATGACGTGCGCGCGTATAGAACAGTTTTCCAGATTCGTTGAGAATCAATCGATTTTTCTGCCGATTAAATAGCTCGACCCCTAGTGATTCTTCCAGCTTGCGGATCAGGATGCTCAGAGGAGGCTGGGTAATATGCAGTTGCTTGGCCGCCTTTGAAAGGTTCCCGGTTTCCACGACGGTAACGAAGCAGCGCAACTGATGCTCGTCCATAAACTATATATTCTTTAAATAGAAATTAGATTAATTATATATTAGACATATCATAATCGGTTCTCTAAACTGATAATTCGAATTATTTAAACAATTTATTCCATAAAATGGAGACAAAGAATGAGATCATTCAAGGCTTTGTTGTGCGTATGCAGCGCGCTGGCTTCACTGTTCGGGATGCACGGGCCGGCCCAGGCGGCTGAGTGGCCAACGGCCAAGCCCTTTCGCGTTGTCGTGCCGTATCCGGCGGGCGGATCGGCCGATATCCTGGGGCGTCTAGTGGCCAAAAAACTATCGGAGAATCTTGGCAATAATGCCGTGGTTGAAAATATCGGGGGCGGTGGCACGATTCCTGCCGCGCTTTCCGTGCTCAAGGACAAGGCCGACGGCTACACGCTATTTGTCGCCAGCGACAATACGCTGAACATCAACAATTTTCTATTGAAAGCGCCCCGCTATGACGGAGACAAGGATTTCTCCAGCGTAACGGTGCTCAATACCTATGTGCACTGGTTGATTGTTAACAAGGACAGTCCGTTCAACTCCATGGAGGACTTGAAAAAATTCATCATTGCCAACCCCAACAAGGCGTCGATCAGCGTCAATACGATTGGCGGTGCCGCCTACCTGGCGTTGGATCGCTGGAAAAGGGAAAACGGACTGGATTTCGAAATCATTCCCTATCGCGGTTCACCACCCGCTGTGTCCGATCTGATCGGAGGTGTGACGACGGCGCATATCGATGTTGCGGGCTCCTCCATGTCGTATTACGACGGCGGCAAGGTCAAGCCGCTGGCGGTATTGCAATCGCAACCACTGAAGAAGTTGCCGAACCTGGAAACGCAATCGTTTGACGATCCCAAGGCGTTGTCGGTGAAGTCCAACTTGTCTGTCGTGGTGAAAGCCGGTACGCCGCCCGAGATCATCGAAAAACTTTATCAGGCGATCAAAAAGGGCGAGAACGACAAGGATTTCGTCGATACCCTGGCGATGTTCGCCTATGACCCCGTGTTGACGCCGCCAGCCGAAAGCCGCAAGTTCATTCTTGAGGAAACACGGCGCTATAAGAACCTGGTTGAAATGTCAGGGCTGGAAAAGCAATAACTTTGGACGAATCAGAAGGAATGGATATGAAAGTCGTGATTGCGCTGGTGCGTCATGAAACCAATACGTTTTCCCCGATTGCGACGCAATTGCAGTCATTCTGCAGGGGAACCCGCAAGGATGGCCCCGAGTATGGCGACGCGGCGCGCGAGCTTTGCGAAAATACGAATAGCGCAGCGGCGGCCTATTTGGATCTGGCGCGTTCGCTTGATGCCGAGGTCGATTTCGCCATCGTCGCGAACGCCGTGCCTAGCGGCACTGTTACCAGGCAGGCATTCGAGCATATTGCCGATACCGTGACCGAAGCGGTGGGCAAAGGTTGCGATGCGGTGTTGCTGGATTTGCATGGCGCGATGGTGGCCGAAGGCTATCCCGACGCCGAGGGAGAGTTGTTGCGTCGGGTCAAAGCCGTCGCGCCGGCCGGCGTGCCGGTGGTGGTGGCGCTTGATTTTCACGCCAACTTCAGCGAGGAATTGATTCGCAATGCATCCGTGATTACCGGCTACCGCACCTACCCGCATGTCGATCTTTATGAAACCGGCGAGCGCGGATGCCGTACGCTCAGGCGGATGCTTGCCGAGCCGCTTGAAACCGAGATACTTTGGCGGCGCTTGCCCATGCTGACGCATATGCTCAAGCAGACCCCGGCATCCGAGCCGATGAAGGCCATCATGGATCGGGCGATCGAAGCCGAAACCAATGGCGAGGTGCTGAACGCTTCGATATTTGGCGGATTCCCGTTGGCTGACATTCCGCACGTCGGTTTGTCGGTGGTGATTGTTGCCGACAAGCGCAATATGCAACAGGCTGAAGCGCTGCTGGACGAGTTGTGTCAGATGGCCTGGGAGCGTCGCGATGCTTTCGTTTACGAGGTCGAGCCGCTACACGTGACCATAAGCCGCGCCAGCCAGTTGGAACAAGGTCCGGTCATCCTGGTGGATCATGGTGACAATTGCGGTGCCGGCGGGGTAACGGATGTCATGGCGGTGTTGAAAGAGGTGATGAAGCAGGGATTGACCGACGTGGTTGCCGGCCCCTTCTGGGATCCCGCCGCCGTGGCGACATTGGCAGAGGCGGGCGTGGGTCAGACTGTGACTGTCGATATCGGCGGCAAGACCGATATGCCCGCGTTGGGGTTGAAGGGCGAGCCGTTGACTGTGACGGGCAAGATTGTAAACATCACGGACGGGACTTTCCAGGTGACCGGGCCCATGTTTACGGGCATGTGGCTGAGTTTGGGCAAAACGATCGTGCTGGAAAGCCAGGGCGTGCTGATATTCATTTGCGAGAAGCCCCAGGAGCCATATGATACCGGTGTGTTTACGCATGCCGGTATCGATCCATTCAGCAAGAAATATGTGCTGATCAAGTCGCGACAGCACTTCAGAGCCGGATTCGAAAAGGATGCGAAGCATATCGAGCTGATCGCCGGTCCGGGTGTTTGCAGTTCGGATTACAATCTCTTTCCCTTCAAGCATCTGGCCCGGCCGATTTATCCGCTGGACCAGGATGCGACGCTGGAGATGGCCGAGCAGCTGTAGCGCCCGGCGCAAATTCAGCAGTAGCAGGCCGGACGCGATGACGTCATGCACGCGGCCTGTTGCGCAACAGGGTTGCGCGTTCCTTGTCTGCGCTATGCAGACGGTTCCTTACGCGCATTAAGTCCTTCCAGCCGATATAGCCTACCAGCGCGCCGTCGCTGCGAGAGACCACGGGCAGGTGCGCCACGTTGGCGAGCAGTAGTTTGTTCGTCAACCCCGCCAGGTATTCGTCGGGATAGGCGACTGTGATTTTGTTACCGTGCATCAGTTCGGCCAGCGTGGTGTTGCGGTGCCGGCCGGCGCGCCGCCAGGCCAGCACGGAAGGCGGGTCGATAATGCCAAGCACGCGTCCGTCTTCGGCCTGCACCGGAAAGCTGGGGTGCCGCGTTTCTGGCGACGTGAGGAAACGCGCCGCGCCGTGCAAGGTCATGGTGGCTGGAACACTTGCCACATCGGTCGTCATCACGTCCTGGACATGTGTCAGTTCGAAAGGATCGACGCTGTATTCGCGTACGATATGATGTCCGCGCCTGGCGATTTTTTCAGTCAGGATGGATCGTTTCATCAATAGCACGGTCATCGCGTGAGCGGTGACACAGGCGACAATCAACGGGAGCAGTACCTGCACGTTGCCGGTCAATTCGACGGCAAAGAAGGTAGCGGTAAGCGGCGCTCGCATGGTGCCGCCCATCATGGCCGCCATGGCCAGCAGCGCCCAGAATCCAGGGCTGGCTTCGGGGAGCAAACCGCTGAGCGTGGCGCCCAAGGCGCCACCCATGATCAACAGCGGGGCCAGGACGCCGCCTGAGGTTCCCGAACCCAGCGCAACCGACCAGATGATCGCCTTTACGGCCAGTAGCAGCAGCGCGGCGCCCGCCAGGGTTTCCCCATTGAGCATCGCGGTGATGTTTTCATAGCCGACGCCAAGCGCGCGAGGATCAATCAACCCCCCGATACCAACGACCAGGCCACCGATCATGGGCCACCACATCCAGTGCACGGGCAATTTCTGGAAGCCGTCTTCGCAGGCATAGACCAGTTGTGTCAGCAGGCCCGAGAGCAAGCCGGCCGCAATGCCGATGAGTATCCAGGCGGCAAATCCCGATAGCGAGAGGGCCATGGCGCCATCGAATGGAAACAGGGTTTGGGGCATGTCCAGCAATCCGCGCACCAGCGCCGCGACGAAGGTCGCGACCGCCACTGGTATGAAACTGCGAGGGCTCCATTCGAAGAGCAGGAGTTCCACGGCCAGCATGATCGCGGCGATCGGCGTGCCGAAAACCGTGGTCATGCCCGCTGCCGCGCCTGCCACCAGCAGGGTTTTGCGCTCATTGTCCGACACCGGCAGGGCCTGCGCAATGAGCGAGCCAATGGCACCGCCGGTCATGATGATCGGACCCTCTGCGCCGAAGGGGCCGCCTGTGCCGATGGCGATAGCAGAGGACAAAGGCTTGAGCACCGCAACTTTTGCGTCAAGGCGCGAGCGGCCCAGTAATATTGCTTCGATGGCTTCGGGGATGCCGTGTCCGCGGATTTTTTCGCTGCCGTAGCGCGCGATCAGGCCGATCAGCAATGAGCCGAGTACCGGTATCAGGACAGAACCAGGACCCAGCACGGCGTTCTCCAGATGGGGTTCGGCCAGCGAAAACTGGCCAAAGTAGGCCAGGTTGGTGCACAGGCGTATCAGTAGCAAGAGAAGCATCCCTGCAAAGGTGGCGGCGATGGCGACGGGAACGGCGATGCAGATAATGAGCAGGACACGTTTGTCCGTGGAAAAATCGCTGAGGGCGCGATTGCGGTCTTTTTTGATTGTCATGGAGGTGAAGGTCCGCCGTGGGACAGCGGCAATATCGGAATTGAACGTCCGCCGCGGGACGCGCCGGACAACAAGCTGGATGAAAATTATATCGTAATACGATATAAATAAGCAAACAGCCGATCTGATAAACTGTAAATATTGATTTTATGGACAGGAAAGATGACCGATGGCTGACTCAACGCTCCAGCAATCCGATTACACGGCACTGGCGGAGTTCCGTTTCTTGATTCGTTGTTTTCTGGAATTCAGCGAGCAGCAGGCCAAGCAGGTCGGCCTGACGCCCAGGCAACATCAGGCGCTACTGGTCATCAAGGGCTATGGAAAAGGCCATCCGATCACCGTGGGTGATCTGGCCGAGCGGTTGAGGGTCCGGCATCACAGCGCGGTGGAGCTTACCCATCGCCTGGCCGAGGCGGGCCTGGTCGAACGCGTGGCAGACGAACAGGACCAACGCAAAGTCTTGCTTCGGCTTACCCCACTGGCCGAGGCGCATCTGGCTGCGCTATCGGCCGCCCATCGCGATGAGCTGTCGCGCATCGAGCCCATGCTCAAGCGCGTACTTGAAAGCGCCAAATAGCCAGCCCAGTGTGCATTCCCTTCGGTGGCACTCAATACCGGCCTTCGCCCTTGTCATGCGCTGCCAGGTTCAGTCGATCTGGATCTGCAGTTTGCCGATAATGTCGCCCCATTTTTTCTGATCATCGTGGACCAGCTTCTCAAATGCCGCCGCCGAACCGCCGCCGGGCAAGTTGCCCAGCGCCTCCAGCTGTTTCAGTACAGCGGGTTTCGCCAGTATGGCATTGACGTCGCGATTGATCTTTTGGATGATGTCGGGGGCTGTGCCGGCCGGCGCCAGCAGGCCGTTCCAGGCCATGGCTTCAAAACCTGTCAATCCCGCCTGTTCCAGCGTGGGAAGGTCAGGAAATTGCGCCAGTCGTTGCTTGCTGGTCACGGCAAGCTGCTTCAGTTTGCCGCTTTGCACGAGCGCTGTCATGCCCGAGGCAACGGCGAAGAGCATTTTGGTTTCACCATTGGCCACAGAGAGGGCGGCGGCCGGCGAACCGTTGAACGGGATGTGTTGCGCCTTGATGCCGGTCATGTTTTTGAACAGTTCCATGGTCAGATGCGATGAGCTGCCATTGCCGATCGAGGCATAGTTCAGGTTGCCGCCGCGCTTTCTGGCCCAATCGATGAATTGCTGGATATTGTTGACTGGCAGGTCGCCGCTGACGGCGAGGACATTGGGCTGCGTGGTGGTCAACACGACAGGCGCAAAATCTTTTTGTACGTTGTACGATATTTTTTTGTACAGGAAAGGCGCAAAGGCGACGGGGCCGTTAAAGCCCAGGATCAGGGTATAGCCGTCCGGTTTTGCGCGCTTTACTGTTTCCATGCCGATCCTGCCGCCAGCACCGGGTTTGTTTTCAACCACGACGGTCTGGTTCCAGACCGGCTTCAGTTGCTCGGCGAGCAATCTACCCACAACATCCAGCGAGCTGCCCGCGGACGATGGCACCACTAGCGTGACAGGGCGATCCGGCCACTGGGCGGCACGCGCGCCGCTGGTGGCGGCGAGCGCGATAAACAAGAGCAACACGTATCTAAGCAAGATCTTCTCCTTTCCTGAAATGCCAGGTGCAATGATAGTGCTTCGGCGCGGCGCTGTCTTGGATGAGGGTGCTGCTGCGCCAGGTATCTTTATATTATTTACAGTGATATATATATAACTATAAATATGATAAGATGGCGTGGACATCAGGCGATGTCGCACGCGGCGCCACCATCGGGCGGCGTTCTTATTCCTTTCCTCGTTGATTATCGGGTCCAATGATTATCAGCTGCATTATTCTGGGCGTCGGTGTTGGTACGATCCTGGGTTTGACCGGCGCCGGCGGTGGTATTCTGGCCGTCCCGGCCCTGGTATTGGGCTTGGGGTTGTCCATTCCCCAGGCCATGCCGGTATCCTTGCTCGCTATCGGGCTGGCTTCGCTGCTGGGGGCGCTGGACGGACACCGCAAGAAAATCGTGCGCTACAAGGCCGCGACCTTGATGGCCGCGGCCGGTTCGGCCAGCGCGCCGCTAGGTATATGGATTGCTTCGCAGGTATCCGCGACGCTGTTGACGGTATGCTTCAGCATGATCATGCTGGTCTCGGCGTGGCGCACGTTTTCAAGTGTCATGGCAGGAAGCGGCGCCACGAACGGGGGTGTATCGCTACGGAAACCGTGCTTGTTGAACCCGGAAACGGGCAGGTTGCGCTGGACCGGGGGCTGTGCGGTCGCGCTTGGCGGCATCGGTGCGCTGGCAGGTTTATTTACCGGCATGCTGGGGGTTGGGGGCGGGTTCGTCATCGTGCCGTTGCTGCGGCGTTTCAGCAACATCAGCATGCAGGGGATCGTGGCCACTTCCCTGATGGTGATTACGCTGGTCTCGGCCAGCGCGATTATCCATGCGCTATCGGCAGGGGCCAGCATTCCCTACGAGGGTTATTACTTCATCGCGGCGGTGACCGCCGGCATGGTGCTGAGCCGGATGATTGCGCCGTATCTGCGTGAGACATGGCTGCGCATGGTGTTTGGCATGATGACCGTTGCGGTGTCACTGATGTTGCTGGTGCGCATTTAGTTTGCTTCTGAGAGATGCAAGGTCCGCAGTCCGGTGAGTCAGCCTGCGTTTCATTACCGGCCTATCGTTGCCAGACGATTACTCCAATTCTTCTTTTGCTTTCTCTATTTTTTCATCGGCCTGGGCTTTCTCGCCGGCGTCGGCGGTCTCTACCTCGTGAGCGGCCTCTTGCTCAGGGCAATATTGGAATTTGGCGTAAATCGGGTAGTGGTCTGACCCGATATCGGGCAGTTTCGCCAGCTGCTTGATTTGGAATTCCGTACTTTGGAAAATATGATCGAGTGGCCAGCGCAGGAAAAAATAGTGGGCGTGAAAGGTGTTGAACATCCCTCGCCCTATCCGGGCGTCGAGTAGCTCGCTGACCTTCTTGAATAACCGCGTTGAATGAGACCAAGCGACATCGTTGAGATCGCCAAAAACCAGCGCGGTCTCGGCATTGGCTTTGATTTGCTTGCCAACCAATAGCAGTTCTGCGTCACGGGCCAATGATGTTTCGCTCTCTGTCGGACTGGGCGGGGTGGGGTGCAGGCAATAAATGCGTACGCGCTCGCCCGAGCGCAGGACAACCTTGCCGGTGATGGAGGGAATATCTTCTTCCACAAGGTAGCGCACCTGGACCGCTTCCAGCGGAAGCCGGGAATACAAGTGCATGCCATACAGATTGTCCAGCGGGACGGCGACCCGGTGGGGATAATCGCTTTCGAGGCTTTGCAGGGCGTCCTGCCACCATTGGTCTGACTCCAGCGTCAAGAGCAGGTCTGGCCGATAGCGGTTTACTTGTTTGAGCAGGGCCGCGCTGTTGCGGTTCGGCGTGAGCACATTGGATGATAGTAAAGAGAGCGTGCGGTCATCGTCGGGGTCGTGATTGGCGATGACCTCTACCCGTGCCAGGCGTGTATAGGGAAATATCTTGTATAGCTGATAGATCAGGGCCGACAGGTTCGACAGGACCGCAAGCATTCGCAACCAGCCGGGCTCAAGGTCGATGAACACGGCCATGAGCAGGCAGAGCAAACCCAGAAGGGCGATCTGAACCCGAGGGAAATCCATGCTGCGGATGATCCAATGCGCACTCGGGACGAATGCCAGCAACGTGGCGATGACGGGGATCAGCAGGATCAGGCTATAAAGGAATGACACTGGGGATGGTCCGGCGGCGAGTTTGAACCAAGTTTACCGCCAAATGGAGATGAGGTGAGCAGCGCTCGCATCAAGCACGTGTCAAGGAATGCAAATTCATGCCGCGATACTGCAAGGCCGCTCATACGCGGGGGCAGGTCCGGCACAGGGTGGTCCTGTGCCGAAAAAATTACCGCGACTGCCCCGGTAGCAGCGGGTCGTTGACGCCAAACACATAGAAGGCCAGCATGGCGATCAGACCAGCGGCAATCAGGTAGTAGAGCGTAGGCTGGATGGTCTTGCGCAAGGTGATGCCTTCCCTGCCGAGCAGGCCCACCGTGGCGGATGCCGCAACCACATTATGAATGGCGATCATATTGCCCGCCGCAGCGCCAACCGCCTGTACGGCGATCATCATGGCCGTGGAGACCCCGAGCTGGTGGGCGACGTTGAACTGAAAGTCCGCAAGCATCAGATTGGAGGCGGTGTTGGAGCCTGTGATGAAAGCGCCCAGGGCACCCATGGCTGGCGCAAAAAACGGATAGACGCTGCCTACGCCATTGGCGACAAACTGCGCCATGGCAACCGGCATGGAGACAAGATCTGCGGCGTTGACGCCGGAGTTGATCAGGATCCTCACCATGGGAATGGTAAAGATGAGTACGAAGCCGGCACCCAGGATGGTACGGAAGGATTCTCCGAAAGCCGCGCGCACCTCGTGGCGATCCATCTTGTGCAGCACAATCGTGATGAGCACCACCGCCAGCAGGATGCCGCCGGGCAGGTAGAGGGGTTCGAGCGTGCCTGAGACCTGGCTTTCCCCCATGATGTCGTGCCAACCGAAGCTCAGTGCGTTCAAGGCCTGTTTTACCGGCTCTACCGTACGCGAAATCACCAGGAAAACCGCCAGCAGGACATAGGGGATCCAGCCGTTGAAGGTGGAGATGGCCGGTTTGTTGGCGTTCTCGCTGGGCTTGATCTCGATGTCGCCCAGCCAGTCTTTCGGCCAATGCTCGGCCCGCGGGAAGTCCCAGGTCTCACGTGGCACCAGGAAGCCCTTGCGCGCCGCGGGAATGACAATGGCCATCCCGACCAGGGCGCCGATCAGTGAAGGAAACTCGGGACCAAGGAAAACCCCCGCCAGCATATAGGGCACGACGAAGCAGACGCCGGTGAAGAGGGCGAACGGCGCAATCGCCAGTCCTTCTTTCCAGGATTTGTTCGCCCCGAAGCCGCGGACCATGATCATGACCAGAATCAGGGGCATCAGTACGCCGATCACCCCGTGCGTCAAGGCGACTTCGGACGTAATGAGGCGGAAATATTCTTGCCAGGAGGCGCCTTGGGCAACCAACTGCTCGGTGATGCCGGCTTTGTCCACGCCCGCCGAGACGCCGACGACAATTGGGGTGCCCACCGCGCCGAAGGACACCGGCGTGGATTGGATCATCATGCCGACGACAACGGCGGCCAGGGCGGGAAAGCCCAGCACAACCATGAGCGGGGCGGCCACTGCGGCCGGCGTGCCAAAACCCGAAGCACCTTCGATAAAGCAACCGAAAAGCCAGGCCACGATCAAGGCCTGGACCCGGCGGTCTGGGCTGATGTCGGAGAAGCCGTTGCGGATTGCGGTAATGCCGCCTGAGTGTTTAAGGGTATTGAGCAGGAGAATGGCCCCGAAAATGATCCAGAGAATGGATGCCGTCAGGATCAGGCCTTGCAGGGCCGAGGCAATCACCCGGTTCAGGCTCATTTGCCAGGCAAAGAGCGCAATGATGACTGTAATGAAAAACACGATGGGCATGACGGCTTTGGCCGTCATGCGGAACCCGATCAAGAGTACGCCGGCCAAGACTAGCGGCAGGAAGGCAAGTAATGCCAGTAGGGTATTGCTCATTAGCGGAATGTCTCCTTTTTGATTTGTGCTGAATCCGTTTTCCGAGCGCAAAGCCAGGACATTGCCACTTTCGCAAGTGTGGCAGACGAAATTTGTGGCGGCTGCGGGATGGGCCGGTCTGCCCGACTGCACGGTTCATTTTTCTTAAAAATAGCTGAATTAATTCAGTCCGCGTATTGTAGCGCGTTATAAGTTGTCTGTACTTGATTTCGCGTAATGAGATTACGCGGGGAAGTGCCTGGCCAGAAAATCCCGATAGAAATCAATGAATTTGCGGGTGCGTGCGGAAAGCAGGCGGCCGGGTGGATAGACGGCGTAGACGCCGCCGCGCGGCAGGGACCAATCGGTCAGGACTTGCTGGAGTTTGCCGGTGCGCAGGTCCTCCTGGGCGCTCAGCGCATCCAGGATGGACACACCATAACCCTGGCGCAGCATGGCGCGCAGGGCGCTGGGCGAGTCCACTTTGAGCCGGGACTTCAGGTGCACCGTAAGGGCCCTGCCTTTGGCATCTTGAAATTCCCAGGTGAGCGGGGCGGGCAGCAATGACAGCGTGATCCAATGGTGCTGGACCAGATCCCTGGGGTGGGACAGGGGGCCGGCGCCTTGCAGATAAGCCGGGGCGGCAACGACACACTGCCTGAATTCACCCAATTTGACCGCGTGCATTGAAGAGTCGCGCAGCCATCCGACACGGATGGACACATCGATGCCTTCGCCGACCAAGTCCTGCACGCGATCGCCGGAGCGCAGATCGATCTTGAGCGCCGGATGCGCTTGCGCAAACGCCGCAACCGCCGGGGCAAGCAAGTGAACAGCGTGGTCGACTGTGGTACTCAGGCGCAGGGTGCCCGAGAGTTCTCCCTGGTTGTCGCCGACGTGATCGATGGCCTCCTGCAAACCTCGGATCAGCGGCGCGCTGCGCATATGAAGGCGATGCCCGGCCTCGGTCAGGGCGACCTGCCGCGTGGTGCGGGTAAAAAGGGCAACGCCCAGCGTGCGTTCCAGCCTGTTGATCTGGATACTGACCTTGGCCTTGGCAATGCCCAGACGGTCGGCGGCCGCCGTGAAGCCGCCGCTTTCGGCGACGGCGTGAAACAGCACCAGGGCATTCAGATCCAGTCCGGAAAGTGGAAGCGACATGATTTATTGTTAATAATATGAAAACAATAAATTATATTTTTTATTATTTATCTAATCAATGGTTTCTGTAATGATTGCATTGTCTACCGCCCTCCTGGATTCGAGGGGCGGCGTTTTCAAATATAACCCTGGAGTTCATTATGAAAATTGCTCTTATCGGCGCGTCCGGCTATGTCGGCTCCGCGCTGCTTAAAGAAGCGCTGGCACGCAATCATCAGGTCTCTGCGCTGGTGTCTCGGCCGGACCGGCTGCAACCCCAAGCCAACGTGACAGCCGTATCGGTGGATGTGCTGGATCAAGGTGCGCTGGCTGCGGCGTTGGACGGGCATGATGCGGTCATTTCGGCATTCAGCGGGCACGCCCAGGAAGCGGTCTACGATTATTACATGGCCGGTATGCGCTCGATACTGGCGGCCGTGAAGCAAGCGGCGGTTGCGCGGCTGCTGGTGGTCGGCGGGGCGGGTAGCCTTGAGGTGGCGCCGGGCACCCTGTTGATCGATACCCCGGAGTTTCCGCAGGCCTGGAAAGCCACAGCGCGAGGCGCCCAGGATGTGCTGGCATTGTTGCGCAAGGAGCCGGAACTGGCATGGACCATGCTCAGTCCGTCGGCCTTGCTCGAGCCCGGCGAGCGGACTGGCGTTTTCCGCCTGGGCGGCGAACAACTGCTGGTAGACGATAAGGGCGAAAGCCGGATTTCGCTAGAGGACTTTGCCGTCGCGATGATTGATGAGCTGGAAACGCCGCGGCACGAGCGTGCCCGCTTTACCGTGGGCTACTGATATTGCCGCGGTGGGTGCCGTGGCCGGACCAAGGCGATGCCAATGACAGCGGCATCGGCGCGGGCGCAGCACCCGGCCGCGATGCCGCTCGCGGTTAGTGTGCCGGGACAGGCAAGCGTGCGCTGTCCGGCCGCCTTGCTTATTTCCCGGCGGGGCCGCGCACGTCGCAGGTCACGGGTAGCGCCTGGTTATGCTCGAAGACAAGGGTCAGCGTCTGGCTGGAGCCGACCGTAATGTCGCCCTTGGCCTGTTCCAGCATGACGTGGTAGCCGCCGGGGGCGAACTTCAACTGTCCCTTGGCGGGCACCGTTACGCTGGGCGTATGCTGCATCTTCGCCATGCCTTCTTCCATTTTGGTCGTATGCAGCATGCTGTGGGCGTAGCTTTTGGATTGCACTGCTTGCAGTTCGATGGCCTTGTCGGCCTGATTGTCGATATTGAAATAGGCTGCCGAAGGCAGTTTGCCCGGCAGGACGCGGATCCAGCATCCCGTGACTTTCACTTGCGCAGGGGCGGGCTGTACGCTGGCTGCGTTTGTGTCCTGGTGCGCCATGCCTGTGTCGTGGTGGGCATGCGCATGCCCCAGGGGGCCGAAAGCGGCAAGAACGATAGTCGCTATAACTGTGTAAATGCGATTCATGGTAATTCCTTTTGTGATCAGTCTGCCCGTCGACGTGCTTGAATTTGCGCGCAGGCAGTTAGCTTGGGTTCAAGATGGAAGCGCAAGCCAGGGCAATCCCGGCTCGTTATGCATGGGTCAGATCACGAAGGCGGGCGGGGCACGCGACCCCAGCGGCGGGCCTGCCGCCGGCACGATGGCATGGCTGCGGTAGGGCAGGAACGCCTGTGTCAGCGTTGTCCGTACCGGTGCCGCCAGGACGGGCCCGGAGGGCGGTAGCAGCGCTTGCGCCGCCAGTACAGCGAACGGGCAATTGAATGCCGATATGCCATCGTGCGTGGGCGGGCTTTCTTGCTTATCCTTGAGCGAGATCCGGATGCTGCGGAGCTCTCCATACGCATTGCATAGCGTGAGCGAGAGTTCTCCCTTGGAGGCGGCCCGCAGGTCGGGCATATAGCCAGACGGCAGGACGGCGCGCAATAGCAGCGCAACGGCGGCAAGGACTAGCCAGAATCGCCGGTGCCAGTTGCTGCGAAGAAGAAAATACGCGGGCCTGATCACAATAACCTGTCGAATATGCGGGTCGGTGCCGACATTCTACATGCAGAAGACAGGCATTGGGAGATTTCGGGGAGCAGGGCGTGTGCTTTCTTCTTGACGATCAGCCCGGTGGTGACGCGGAGTGCCGCTCCAAAATTTAATCGAAATCAAGGAAAGTCTTTTCGAAATTTTGTACTTTTCGGGTTCCGACTATTTCACTCAGCATATAAGGTAAATCTTCATGAAACCATCATACAAAGCGCTGTTGCTGGCACTGCCCCTGGCGTTGGCGCTGGCCGGCTGCAAGACGACGCAACCGCCAGCCGCAAAGGCAGACGCAAGCGCGTCGCCAGCCTCGGCTACCCGGACACAGGCGCAGCAAGGCGCGTCCGTTGAAGTCTTTCTGGGAACCAACGCGGTTACGCGCGGCTACCGGCCCGTCAAGCTTAGCAACAAGCGGACGATCTACGTCAGTCCTCGCGCATTGTTTACACGGGATCAGCTGACCGGCATCGATATCGTGAAGGCCGACAAAGGTGCTGTATATATCAAGCTGTCCCTGAACCCTGCGGGCGTCGCCGCGTTGGCCGCGGCGCCGGCCAAGCAAGGCTTTGTGACCACGGTGGGCGGAACGCTGGTATCGCTGACCGGGCTGCGCCAGGGGAACGACTTCCTGTTCGCCGTGCAGAGCGAGCAGGCCGCCGGCGCCATCGTCCGGGCCATCGTGCCTCAAATTGCGCAAGCCCGGCCTGCTGGCCAGTGACGGTCCGGTCAATGCCGAAAACGGCAGCGAAGGCGGGCCTTGCCGCGCTTCGCTGCTCGGGTTTGAATATGGGCCCGCCCCGCGATTACGCGCGGCGGGCTGACGGCCACCAATGGAAGGTTTACCCGTGCCCGGGAAAGCATCGTGCCGCCTGTCAGGGTTTTGTTTAAAGTGCCACTCACTGACTGACGCACTTTTTTCCTCTGCTCCCGTATTGTTTTCCGTCTTTGGGCGAGACGGTACGATGCAGAAAAAAGTAGGCTGTCTATTCCCGCAGGAAGCGGTAACGCCGCCAGGATCTGATACAACGGATCAATGCGTGCGAATCGCGTCCTGCGCGAAGACAGACCGCTTTATCATAAGCGGCTTGACGGTATTTATGCATGAACAGAAAATTACCATCTGATCATGTTTTGCGATGCAGCAACAGGTTTGCGGGTACCTAACTGGCAACGGCAACGCTTGCGGCAAAGCATGATACCGCCGCTTCGCTCAGGCGCGTGTGTCGGTGACCACTTCGCTGATTTGCAAGACCGGAGAAAGATCCGTGTAATTGGGGATATCGCCGAGGATCTTCTCTGCGTTTGGATTGAAACCCGCCTGGAAGTCTTCCACCGAGTCACAGAAAAGGTGGCACATGCCAATATAGGTGGCGGGCGCATCGGGGCTGCCACCGGCCAGGCCCTTGTCGATCGTGTAGTAACGGCACCGGTCTCCCATCAGGGATTTGACTAGCGGCAGGTGCGTATCCCGGTAGTAGTCATGGTCAAACCGGGCTCCTGGCGCATTGGGATACATTACGCTAACTTTAATCATCGTTGTCTCTCCTCCTTATAGCGCAAATTTATCATTTTTTGGGAAGACTGGGGGACGCAAGCGGTGTAAGCGCAGATTCAGGTCGTCCGCGCGCATCTCTGTGGCTCGACGCCAGGGCTCGGTGCCGCTCTCGTATCACGGGCGATGCGGTCGATCAATGCAGGCCAATAAACTGCTCGGCTGCCTGCTGTGTCAGTTTTTGCAGCAACCGCTCCGCCTGCTGCGCCGTGGCGCCTTCGTTCTTCAGATTCTTGATAAAGACCGGGACCGAGTCGCTGACCACTTTCATGCCGGTTTGCTGGTCTGGCGCAAACTCCAGCCCCGAGAGATGCTGTACATGTCCGTTTTCCATGCGACGCCATCCGTTGGCGGCGAATTTAGGCAATGTGCTCATAGACAGTATCCTTTTATTATTGACGATGGCTGGGGCGCGACTGGCCGGTATGACACGCTATTGTACCCAGTTGCCGTGGCGCCGGTTTTCATCCCGGCTCGCATCGCGTCAAATGAAGACATGCTGCGGGCGTCGCGGCCTTGCTGGCTAGTCTTTCCGCGTATTGCGGTCCTTCTCGAGTTCGCTGAGCGAACGCGTCCGCAGCGTTTCGGGAAAACAATTGGTCATGGATTCCAGCGCCTGGTAGAGGCGCTGCCAGCCTTCGTTGGTGCGCAGCGGAATGCCCAGGAACTGGCTTTCCGTTTTCGACCGGAGCATCAGGTAAAGAACGCCGGCAAGCATGATGCTCACCACTGCCGGCATATCGATTTGCGGCGACAGCCCGTCGACCCGGTTGATAAAGGCGCGGGCGGCCTTTTCGCGGCGATTGGCCAGCTTGGCGGTGACGTCGTTGAGTTCGACCAGTTCCCAGCGTCGGATCTCGCGCAGCGTGTCGTTGTTGGCAAGCGCCTCGATCTGTGCCCGTAACATGGCCAGGATCAATTGGCTGGGCGGTTGCTGGCTGGTCTCATCGGAGCCGAGCAGATCGGGATTGCCGGTCCAGAAGTCTTGTTCTTTCATCCAGGCCAGCAGCAGACCGTCCAGTCCGCCGAAATAACGGTAGATCAGTTCCTTGCTTACCCCTGCGCGCCTGGCGATGACATTTACGCCCAGTCCGCCGATACCGGCCTCGCGAATCTGGGCTTCGAGCGCCGCTAGGATTTGCTGTTCTGTCTGTTTACGTCGGGACATGATCACCTCTGGTTGCTGGTCGACATCGAATTTACCGAAATGCGGTTTTTCCGCGGAAAAACCGTGGCACAGGGGACAGGATACGCTATACTTTATTGTGACCAATTGGTCACAATCGTCTATTGCAAGCATTCATGCTTTCATCGGACCTACAAGTTTATCCCGGATCCTGGTCGAACCCGGCGCCAGGATGCGTTTTTATCTTCTCCCTTTGATTGCCTTCGAGAGATCTACATCCATGAATAAAGACAATTTCGTTTCGGTCGACGAGATTCGCACTCGCTTTTCCGCCGCCATGTCCGCCATGTACGGACAGGAAGTGCCGCTGTATGAGGACCTGCTGTCCCTGGTCGCCGATGTGAACGCGGGCACGCTGTCGCGTGATCCTGAGCTGGAGGCGCAACTGACCGACTCCGGCGAGTTGCAGCGGCTGAATCTTGAGCGGCATGGCGCGATCCGCCTTGGGACGGCGCAGGAACTGCAGGGGATAAGACGGGTTTTCGCCGTCATGGGCCTGGCGCCCGTGGGCTATTATGATCTTTCGGTGGCCGGGGTCCCCGTGCATGCCACCGCCTTTCGACCAATACGCGAGGCCTCGCTGGCCCGCAACCCGTTTCGGGTCTTTACCTCCCTGCTGCGGTTGGAACTGATCGAGGATGAGGCATTGCGTGAGCAGGCCGCCACCATCCTGGCGCAACGCTGTATTTTTAGCGACAGGGTGCTGGCGCTGACTGAAAAATTCGAGTTCGACGGTGGCTTGAACAGTGCCGATGCCGATGAGTTTGTTGCCGAGGCACGCAATATTTTCCGCTGGCATGGCGAATCGACGGTCAGCGCGGACACGTATGCCAAGCTACTGCAGGCGCATCGCCTGATTGCCGATGTGGTGTGCTTCAAGGGTCCCCATATCAATCATTTAACGCCGCGCACGCTGGACATCGATGCGGCGCAGGAAGAGATGCGCAAGCGCAATATTCCGGCCAAGGAATCCATCGAAGGACCGCCGTCACGCCGACATCCGATCCTGCTGCGCCAGACGAGTTTCAAGGCGCTGGAGGAAAAAGTCAGCTTCGCCGTCGGCTCGGAGCGCGTCGATGGCGCGCATACTGCGCGCTTTGGAGAAATTGAGCAGCGTGGCCTGGCTTTGACCCGCAAGGGGCGCGCGCTGTATGACAGCCTGTTGCAACAGGCAAGGGCAGCGGCGGCGAGCGGCGCGGCTTACGGCGAACAACTGGCCAAGGCGTTCACGGCATTTCCCGATGACTTGCAGCAGTTGCGACGCGAAGGGCTGGGTTATTTCCGCTATAGCCTGACCGCCAAAGGACAGGCCGCGGATGCGCAGGTGACGTCCGGTGATATCGAGCGCTGGCTCGAGGCCGGCTTGGTTAAGGCCGAACCCATTATTTACGAAGATTTCCTGCCTGTGAGCGCGGCCGGTATTTTTCAATCCAATCTGGGCGACGATGTGCAGAAACAGTATCGCGCCGATGCGGCACAGGCTGTTTTCGAACAAGCCCTGGGCGCGCCGGTTCACGATGAATTCGCCTTGTATGAAACGGCGCAGGCTCAGTCCCTGGAACAGGTCAGCAGCCAGCTGTGTCAACTGGCCGGCGATCCGGCCTAGCGTCCGCCGGCCAGTTCAATGAAAGAGCCGGTGACGTACGAGGCCTCTTCGGAAAGCAGCCAGGCGATGGCGCTGGCGACTTCTTCGGGTTGGCCGCCGCGCAGCATAGGGATTTGGCCGCTGACCCGGTCGACCCGGCCGGGTTCGCCGCCATCGGCGTGAATGTCGGTGTAAATGAAACCGGGGCGCACGCAGTTGACACGAATGCCCTGGCCGGCCAGTTCCAGGGACAGCCCGCGCGTGAAGGTATCGATGGCGCCCTTGGAGGCGGCATAGTCCACGTACTCCCCGGGGGAGCCGGTGCGCCCCGCGACGGAAGACACATTGACGATGGCGTGGCCCGCCTGCATTCTCCTGATGGCTTCGCGGCTGCATAGAAAAAAACTGGTGACGTTGGTTTGCAGAATCCGGTTGATCCTGTCCGCGCTCATATCGGCGACCTTCATCTGCTGGAATAGCACGCCGACATTATTGACCAGGTGGGTGACCGGACCCATTTGTCGGTCCATCTCGGCAAACAGTTGCACAACTTGCGCTTCGTCGGCCACATCGGCCTGCAGCGCGATGCAGGGCACCGCATAACGGTCGTCGATCTCCTCGACCAAGGCGTGAGCCGCATCAGCGTTGCTGCGATAATTGATACATACCGCATAGCCCTTTGCCGCGAGGTACTTCGCAGTTGCGGCGCCAATTCCCCGGCCGCCGCCGGTGATCAGTACGCGTTTGGTCATGATTCATCCTTATTGTTGTCGAGGCTGGCGCCAGGGTCGGACAAGCGGTGATGGCGTCCGGTCTTGGCGCCACCGCCATGGTTCAGGGGCTGGAACCGCGGGGTTCCAGGCTGCAACGGGTGGTCGCGGGGCCGAATCATGGCTGGGGATCCGGAGAGCCCGCATACAGGGCCGTTGCTGTCGAGGTCACCAGCAGTTGATAACGTTCGAACTGCGTCAGGATATCGTTGATGACCTGACCCGTTGTCATGCCCAGGATATCGTAGCCGCGGCTGCCGTCGGAAAAAACGGTGCGCGCCTGCCATTCGTGGGGGTGAACGGTTTCGTTGCGCGCCGCCGCCGCGGTAAAGGCGGCCATTCGTCGCGCTTCCGGCTGCACACCATACACAAAATTGCGTTTGTCTTCGGCGGTCACGGTGAGCCTGACCTGGTTGTTATCAGTGGTGACCTCCGCCGCCAGGCCGCGTTTTTTCAGTTCCTCGGCCACTTCGGTGATAGCCGGCATGGCGGTCTGCTGAATGAATCGCAGCGCATCTTCTTTTCGTGGCGTATGCATGATGGTCGCCAGCCGCTTGCGCCACGAAACTTCGGAGCCGGGTGCAACGGTGGCGAGCGTCCGTCTGCGGTCAAGGCGGTACATATCGGCCCTCATCCCCTTGAGCAGGCCCAGCACCAACAGGATCATGATGATGGCGAACGGCAGGGCGCTGACCAGCGTTACGGTTTGCAGCGCGGTCAGACCGCCGGCCACCAAAAGCAGGGCGGCGCTGGTGCCTTCCAGTGCGCACCAATAGATGCGTTGCCAGACTGGCGCATCTTCCTTGCCGCCGGCAGCCAGTGTATCGATGACCAGGGAACCGGAGTCGGCCGACGTAACGAAAAAGACGGCCACGAGCAGCACCGCCAGCGTCGAGGTCAGGCCCGGCCAGGGCAAGAATTCGAAAAACTGGAACAGCGCGACCGATGCATCGGCGGCGACGTCTCGCGACAATTGGCCGGCGGCCACGCCCATATCCAGAAAGATGGCGGTATTGCCAAACACCGTCATCCATAGGAAGGTGAAGGTCGCGGGCACCAGCAACACGCCGAGGATGAACTCGCGCACCGTGCGTCCCCGGGAAATACGGGCAATGAACATGCCCACGAAAGGCGACCATGCGATCCACCAGGCCCAGTAGAACAGGGTCCAGGACTTCATCCAGTCTTGCGTCCGGAATGCCTGCGTGGAGAACGAACGGGCAAAGAAGTTATCGAAGTAGGCGCCGATATTCTGCACGAATGCATTCATCAGGAAGCTGGTGGGGCCAACGATCAGGACAAACAGCATCAGGATGACGGCAATAATCAGGTTAAATTCCGACAGGCGCCGGATACCGACATCAAGGCCGCTGACAACCGATAGCGTGGCCATTGCCGTGACCACCGCGATCAGCAGGATCTGAAACCACGGTTCCTGGGGTACCCCAAGCAAGTGATCCAGGCCCGCGTTGATCTGCAGCACACCCAATCCCATGGAGGTGGCAATGCCGAAAAGCGTGCCGCAAATGGCAAAGATATCCACCGCGTCGCCCATCCAGCCGTTGATTTTTTTTCCCAGCAACGGATACAGGCCGGATCTGACCGTCAGTGGCAAGTTATACCGGAAGCAGAAGTAGGCCAGCGACAGGCCGACGATGGAATAGACCGCCCAGGCGTGCACGCCCCAGTGAAAGAAGGTAATGACTTGCGCCTGGCGCGCTGCGGCCGTGGTGCCGCCGTCGCCGGACGGCGGTGCGGAAAAATGCTGTATGGGTTCGGCGACGGCGAAGAACATGAGGCCAATACCCATGCCGGCGGCAAACAGCATGGCCATCCAGGTCAGATAAGGATAGTCAGGCTCGGAATCGTCCGGCCCCAGCTTGAGATTGCCGTATCGGCTGAGCGCAAGGTAGGCGACAGCGAAAAAGAAAAAGGCCACCGCCAAAATATAAAACCAGCCGAAGCCTTTGATGACGGCGTCCTGCAGTTCGCCGAAGATAATTTCGGCGTCGCTGGGGAACAGCACGCCGATTAGCAGGAACCAGACCACGATGATGGTGGATCCCCAAAAGACCCTAGGATGTATTGTGCTCTTGAATTTGATGCTCAATCTTTCCCTCCAGAAAAACTTACTGGCAGTGTAGCATTTGAATCCCTGGGTTGTGAACCGCCCCCGGACCGATGGGCGCGGGGGCGGTTCAGGGTGAGGCGTGCGCGTGCGAACCTGCGTGTGAGGCTAGCGGCGGTGGAAGAAACGCAAGTCAGCGTGCCATGGCTTTGTCGAAGACCCGGCGTTCCTCGCTGGTCAGGTTCGGGCCGTCCAGCGTAACATCGGCATCGTCGTTACGGTATTTGCGAATGATCGGTTTCAGTTCTTCCTTGATATGCTTCTCGCTATAGCCGTTGAACAGATGCCCCAGCAAGCCGCGGTCCAGGTCACTGGTTTTCATGAACCAGTCGGCGACGGGAAAGGTCAGGTTCATGTTGTAATGCATCATCAGGCCCATATTGTGGTGCGCTGTATGGTGTCGACGGATCGTGTTGATGAAGGGGACATTCCTGACAAACCAATTGTCATGGACATGGCAGCAGTAGTGGAAGGTTTCGTAGATCAGGTATTGCGCCACCATGGTCAGAAATACGATATAGCCCGCATTGGGGTTGAAGATCACCGAGGCGAGGTAGCCCAGGACCAGGCCACCCACGCCCAGGGTCAGCAGTACGCGCCACGGGAAGAAGACGATCCGGAACTCGCGCGTGCTGTCAATGGTAATGTCATTGTCGGTAAAGTACTGATGGTGCTGGCGCGTGTGGCGCTCATAGATTGCCCGCAAGGCAAAGACGTTGATGCGACGATGCATCACGTAGGTATGCATCGCCCATTCCACGAAATTGCCTGCCAGAAATACCGGGATAATCAAAAGGAACTCCCAGCTTGCGTTCTGCAACTGCGTCAGGCAGTATGCCGCTGCCGAAATGCCGACGGCATACATAACGCCAATATGTACAAGGCCGTTGTATAGCGGACTGATCTCACTCTTGTATTGTTCGCGAAACTGGCGTTGTCTTTCGGTCATCATGACAAATTCTCCTGAATGGTTTTTTGTTGTTGTGTATGAAACATTGATAGCTGCCTTTTTTCTATCCTGAAATGTCCTCGAGCGTTCGTCCGCGGGTTTCGACGCCCAGGATTACGACGACGGCCGCCGCGATGACGAATGAAACCGCGCCCAGCGTGAATACCCCGGCCTGGCCGGTCACCGGCAGCAGGATGCCCACCGCGAAAGGCCCGACAAAGGAACCGAGGCGGCCGATAGAGGAAGCCAGGCCGGCACCGGTTGCCCGAATGCGCGTGGGATACAGTTCGGGCGTGTAGGCGTAAAGGATCGACCACATACCGAACAGGCAAAACTGCATGAACATGCCCGACATCATCAGGTAATACAACTCGCCCTTGACGCTGGCGACATGGCCGTAGATATAGACCGACAGGGCGCTGCCAAGCAGCAATATCACGCAAGTCGGCTTGCGGCCGATTTTTTCGATGATCCACGAGGCAAAAATGAAACCTGGCACACCTGCCAGCGAGATGGTGACGGTATACAGCACGGACTTGGTGACTTCGTAGCCGGCTTGCTGCAGCAATGCGCCCAGCCAGCTTGTCAGGCCGTAGTAACCCATCAGCGCGAAGAACCAGAGAATCCAGAGCATCAGCGTGCGGCGACCGTATGTGCCTTTCCATAGTTCAGCGAAACTGCTGCCGGAACGGGTCTCGCTGCCTTGGCTGGCGGTGGTGGCGACTGGCGGCAATTCCCGGTTTCCGAGATTCTGCTTGACGTGTTCTTCCATGGTCGTCATGACGCGGTGGGCTTTTTCCGCCTGTCCGGAATCCGACAACCAGCGTGGCGATTCGGGCACTTGCCGGCGGATGTAGAAGACGAACAGGGCGGGAACGGCAAGTACGAAAAAGATGCCGCGCCAGCCGATGGACTCGAGCAGAAAATAGCTCAGAATGCCTGAACAGATAAAGCCGATAGGCCAGAAGCCTTCCAGGATGGCCAGATAGCGGCCGCGCTGGTTGGTCGGCACGATTTCCGAGACGATGGACAGGCCGACAGGAAATTCCATACCCATGCCGAAGCCGAGCAAGATGCGGCTGGCGATCAGCATGTTCACGTCGGTTGACAGTCCGCAAAACACGCTGCCGATCCCCCAGAACACCATGCTGACCTGGAAGACCGGCTTGCGCCCGAACTTATCGGCCAGGATGCCGGCGATCGCAGCACCGATCAACATGCCCAGAAAACTTGCGCTTGCCACGGCGCCGGTCTGGGCGACGCTGAGATTGAATTCGGCTTTGATCGAGCCGAGGATGAATGTCATGACACCCAGGTCCATGGAGTCAAAGAACCAGGCAGTGGCGATGATACAGAACAGCTTCGTTTGATAGCGGGTCATGGGAAGCCGTTCCATGCGGCCCGCTATATCCGATGGCGAAATGGGAATTGAGGCCATGCGTTGTCTCCTTTAAGAATATATTTTTTTTGAATTTAACTGATATATTAGTAAAATTCAATAAAAATATATCGTATTTGTGATAAAGCTGTTACAACGCAAAAGCGGATGGCGGGGCATGTAGGATAAGGGGCGCGGCCCTTGCACGGCTTGCGGGACATCGCCTGGGGCGGGGTGCGATGTCGCCGCATACGATGTCCGCTTCGGGCTGCGTGCCTTGGTCGTGACGGCGGGCAGGTGGCGGATTCGCTTCGGGCGACCGCCAGGCGGTTGCTGGGCAGCCTAGGTTGCGGCCAGTTCGGGAGCCGTGTCGCTGGGCAACGTGTCATGAAACTGGCCCGACCAGGCATTCTGGATAATGCCGCGGTAGGCCGCAGTTGTGTCCGGCACAGGGAACGCATCGCGCAGGCGGGTCACCGCCAGCGCATCCCGATACAGTTGCCCCAATTGATCCTGGCGTATGCCGAAGTCCCGCAGGTTATTCGGTATGCCAAGTGTCTTCACCAGCGTTTGCAGGTATTGGACCAGCGCCAGGATGGCATTGTCGCCCGTTTCACGGATCTGGAAGATGCCCGCGATATCCAGCAGTTCCTCCTTGCGCGCATGGCGCAGCGCATACAGCACATAGGGAAGCATGACCGCATTGGTGCGGCCGTGCGTATCGTGTGTCAGACCGGCCACGCCGTAGGCAATGCCGTGCACGGCGTTCAGGCCCGCGCTGCCGTATGACAGTCCGGCCATCAGGCTGGCGTAGCTCATGCCGATGCGCGCATCGCGGTCGGCGCCGTCAAGATAAACGTTTTTCAAATGCTTCGCGCACAGGACAATGGCCTCGCGCGCGAACATTTTGCTCAAGTGCGTTCGGCCGCTATAGCCGGGATCGGGATTGCCGTTTCTCTCGAACTGGGTCGAATCCAGCG
The DNA here is from genome assembly GCA_040395835.1 of Advenella kashmirensis. Classification (GTDB taxonomy): domain Bacteria; phylum Pseudomonadota; class Gammaproteobacteria; order Burkholderiales; family Burkholderiaceae_B; genus Advenella; species Advenella kashmirensis_B. The sequence continues at coordinate 617,714 of JBEBPQ010000001.1, read as the reverse complement.
TCAGATAGGATTCGATTGCATGGACCAGGGCATCGATGCCCGAGTCGGCGGTAACGCGAGGCGGGCAGGTGTAGGTGAACTCCGGGTCGATGAGCGCGATGCAGGGGCGCAGTTGGTTGTCCATCAGGGCGACCTTGGTGGCGTTGGCGGGGTCGACGAGAATGGCGCCGGGCGTGACCTCGGACGCGGTGCCCGATGTCGTGGGCATGGCGATGAACGGAATCGGGCTATCTTCGCCGAGGCCATGCATATATGCCTTGACTGGCTTGCCGCTGCGCAGGGTCAGCGTGAGTGCCTTGGCCAGGTCGATATTGCTGCCCCCGCCCAGGGCGATGACGTGGTCGGGCTCGGTGGCATCCAGGCCGGCGCGTATTTCGGCCGTGGCGGCATCGCAAAGCGTGGTGGAGGGATCGGGCTGTCCGCCGCTGTACACGTAGGTGTCGATGCCGTGCTTGCCGGCGCTCGCGACATACTCGCGCACCCAGGGCGTGCGATCGCTGAAGAATCTGTCGGTAACCAGTACGCCCTTGCGGAAACCGAGCCTGGCCAGCAGGGCTGGCAGTTCATGGCGCGCGCCCTCGCGAATGACCAGGCGCGCCGGGGCACAGAAAAACAGATGATCGTTGATTGTCATGCGTTACTCCAGATTCAGAAATTGAGCGAATGCCGCCGCGACGATACCGGTGTGCTCGGTCAGGATGTTGTGTCCGGCAGCGTCGATGCCGACAAACCGGGTGTCGGGCAGCAATTGGGTAAAGGCCGAGACAAGGGGTAGTGGCGAGTCCTCATCGAGTTTGCCCGTCATGATCAGGCTGGGCTGGGTGATGCCACCGCATTGCTTGATATAAGACGCCTGGCGTATGGCCTGCCATGTCCACATGACGGCCTGGTGGTCGGCCGCCGCCTGCAGCGCCAGCTTTTTTTCTCTTGCGGCAATTTCTGCCAGCAGGGGGGGGCCGCCCGGTGCCGTGAACCAGCGGGTTTGTCCAATATCGGGCACACCCGAGAGCAGGGCAAGTCTGTCGGGCTGCTTGCCGCGCAGATGATCATTGCAGACCAGTTCCAGCGCAACGCTCACGCCCATGCTCCAGCCAGCCAGGCAATAGGGTTCGCCCGCGGCCACATGCGCGTCGACGGCGGCTGCGATATAGCGTGCGAATGCGGGCAGTGTGAAATCCTGCTCGCTGTTGTCGCGATGGTTGCCGCGTCCGGGCAGATTAGGCAAAATAAATGTGCAGGTTTCGGCTAGCGCGGACGCCAGTGGCTGCCAGACACGGTTGGTACCCTGGATGCCATGCACGGCAATGATTTTTTGCGGACCCTTGCCATGAATCAATATATCCATTCTGTTCCTGGGATCTGTTGTGAATGGGAAAATAAATGCGGCGGAACTGCCACTCAACAAATATATTAGTTGTATAATACCAGAAGAGTGACTTTGCACAAATATTTGCGGCAAAAATCAGTCATGATGAATACTTCAGCGTAAAACTTATGGTCCAAAGAAAAAAATCGATGTTGCAAGACACTCAAGAACTTGTTTCAGAACCGGTTTCTCTGCAGCCCAGAGTCAAATTGACCGATCTGGCCTATCAGAAGCTCGAGCGCGCCATTACCATGCTCGTGCTCGAGCCAGGCAGCTCGGTGTCCGAGCAGCAACTTTGCGATATGACGGAAATCGGCCGCACGCCGGTGCGGGAGGCGGTGCAGCGTCTGGCGCGCGAGCACTTGATTATCGTCCTGCCGCAGCGTGGACTCTTCATCCCGGAAATCAATATCCGCAAGCAACTGAAGCTGCTGGAAACGCGCAGGGAGGTCGAGCGGCTGGTCTGTCGCATGGCGGCCAAGCGCTGTACAGAAGAAGAACGGCAGGCTTTCGAGCAACTGCACCAGGAATTCAAGGACTCCGCGGTCAGCGGCGACGTGGCGCAATTTCTGAAGGCGGACAAGGCCTTGAACGAGTTGACACTGAAATCCGCGCGCAACGAATTTGCCGAAGGCGCGATGCGGCTGATGCATGGCTTGTCACGCCGATTCTGGTATTTCTATTTCAAGAAATCACACGACTTGGTCACCATGGCGCAATTACATGCCGGTGTGGCCGACGCTATTGCGAAGCAGGATTCGGCGGCGGCGGCCGAGGCGTCCGACAAATTGCTGGACTATATCGAGTTCTACACCAAGGAAAGCGTTTCCGATTTCATGTAGTCGAGCATGCCACCGCCGTGTTCCGGTGGTTTTCTTGCGGCAGTGCTGGCGGGTAGCCGGTGCGCGATGGCTATTGGGCCGCGACCAGCAGGGCTCGTTGCACGGCGGGCCTTGCCAGCCCCTGTTCCAGCCAGCGCGGCACGGCGCTGAGCGCATCCCACTGAACCAGTTCCTGGGCTTCGTAAAAGCCGATAAGGTTTCGCACCCAGCCCAGGGTGGCGATATCCGCGATGGTGTAGTCTGCGCCCATGATCCAGTCGCGTGCCTGCAACCGGGTTTCCAGCACATGCAGCAAGCGCACGGACTCGGTTGCATAGCGTTGCAGTGGCCGTTTGTCCTCGATTTGCTTGCCGGCAAATTTATTGAACCAGCCAACCTGGCCGAACATCGGTCCGATGGCGGACATCTGGAACATGAGCCATTGCACGGTTTCATGGCGCGCGGCCGCGCCTTGCGGTAGAAAGAGGCCGGTCTTTTCCGCGAGATACAGCAGGATGGCGCCGGACTCCCAGAGCGCGAACGGCTGGTGCCCCGGCCCGTCGGGATCGATGATGGCGGGGATTTTGCCATTGGGATTGAGCGCCAGGTAAGCATCCTGCCGGTTTTCATTCTTCATGATATCGACGCGGTGGGCCTCATAGGGCAAGCCGGTTTCCTCGAGCATGATGGAAACCTTGACGCCGTTGGGCGTGGGCAGGCCGTAGTACTGGAGGCGGTCCGGATGCCGGGGCGGCCATATGCTGATGACGGGAAAATCCTCTGCTTTGATCATAAGTGCGTTCCTGTATGCGGGGCGTGTCTTTTATCCTGGTGAATCACGCGGCCGTGCCGGGGTGGCCCCGGCCCGTGTTCCAGATCTTGGATGCAAGGCGTTTTTTTTGCTAACCCGCCCCGTATCGGGGCTGCCGACAGCTTAGCATTTTTATGAAGTATCCGTGCGACCGCATATCGCGGCTGCGCTTAGCCGGGGTGCATCCCTACCATCCATCCCAGGCCGAATTTATCGGTAAGCATGCCGAAGCAGGGCGAGAAAAAAGTCTTGGTCAGCGGCAGGCTGACGGTACCGCCTTCGGCCAGCGCATTGAACATGCGTGTTGCCTGCGCTTCGTCGGCCGCGGTGATGGACAGCGAGAAACCGCTGAATTTGCTTTCCGGCCCGCAGCCGTCGGAGGCAAGCAAAGTGTTGTCGCCAATGTGGAAAGTGGCGTGCATGATTTTGTCGTCATAGTTGTCCGGCACGGCGCCAGGAGGTGGCGGTTCCGGACTTTCCCCAAAGCGCATCATCATTTCCACTTTGGCATCGAGTGCCTCCTGGTAGAAACGCAATGCTTCCTCGCAGCGACCGTTGAAAAAAAGATAGGGTTGGATGCTGGTGTTCATGTTATTTCCTTTGAAATAAATTGACGCGTGGATGCAACTGAAGTGGAAAGAAAAAATAGGTGGGGTGAGAGCGGCTGGTCGGCAATTGCGATTGTCATTCGGTGGCGGCCGCTTGCAGCTTGCCGATATCGAGTTTTTTCATGGAGAGCAATGCTGTGCATACCTTGCTCGCATGTGCCGGATCTGTCAGCAAGGCCGGCAGCATGCCGGGGACGATCTGCCAGGATAGGCCATATTTGTCTTTGAGCCAGCCGCACTGCTGGGCGGCCGGATCACCGTCCTTGCCCAGCGTTTGCCAGTAATAGTCGATCTCGTCCTGGGAATCACAAATGACTTGCAGGGATATGGCTTCATTGAACTTGAAAAGCGGGCCGCCGTTGAGCGCGGTAAAAGGATGGTTTGCCAGTTCGAACGCCACGGTCATGACACTGCCTTCGGGGCGGCCGCTGACCTTAACCACATCCTCGCCGTGGTAATGCGTGACCTGCGCGATGCGGGAGTCGGGAAAAAGACCGACATACCATTGTGCAGCAGCCTCGGCCTGATCATCAAACCATAGGCAGGGAGAAATTCTAGGGCTCAGTTTCATCGATCGCTCCTGGTTGTACTGATGTAGCGGCAGCATGGCGCTGCCGTCGTCTATCGTGCCCGATCGCGTGCTACGTTATCGCGATCAGTGATCTCAGTATGTGGGAATCGATGTCGCCCGTAAATAGGCGGATGCGTCAATCTGCAAGGGCAGATGCGCCTGCCCTTGCAATGAGGCCATCCAGGGCTGCCAGGGTCGAGTGGGCGACGGCCAGCAGGTCGGGCAATGTCGCGCCATCGCGGGCCAGCAGCGACATGCCGTTCTGCACCGTGGCGAACAGCAATGCGGCTGCGCGGCAATCAAACCTGGCCGGCAGTTCCCCGCGCGCGATGGCGCGCTCGAGGCATTGCTGCAGCTTTTCAGTGTTGCCGGCGCGCAGCCGCTTCAGGCCGCAGGCGACGACATTGGTTTCGTCGGCCACGGGTGCCGTCCCCAGGATAATCATGCAGCCGGCGGGTACATCCGGCTGGCTGTAGGCGTTGGCGGTGTTGATCAGGAATGCCTCCAGCGCGGCACGCACCGGCGTTATCTGCTCCAGCGCCTGCCAGATGTCACGTCCGACAGTATCCTGGTACAGCGCTACCGCTTCCGTGAATAATGCTTGCTTGCTGCCGAAAGCGGCATATAGGCTGGGCGAGGCGATACCCATGGCACGTGTCAGGTCCGGCATGGATGCACCTTCATAGCCTTTTTCCCAAAAGACCTCCATGGCGCGCCGCAATGCTTCCTGGCGGTCGAAACTGCGAGGACGGCCTCGTTCGCTCATTGTTTTCCCATATTTGTATCGATTGACACATAATAACACTTGACCCGGCCAAACGCACTCGGCATAATTCTGTAACGATCAACACAGAAAGGATGAATCATGAGTACTTTGGACAATAAAATCGCATTTGTCACCGGAGGCAGCAGAGGCATTGGCGCTGCCATCGTCAGGGAACTGGCCTCGAACGGCGCGACCGTTGTCTTCACCTATGCCGCCAGCGCCGAAAAGGCACAAGCGCTGGCCGGCGAAATAAAGGCAGGGGGCGGAAAGGCGCTGGCGATCCAGGCGGACAACCGCAAGGTGCCGGAGATCCAGGCCGCCATACAACAGGCGGTCGATATGTGCGGACGAATTGATATCCTGGTCAATAATGCGGGTGTTTTTCGCGCGGCGCCTATCGGTCAATTGACGTTGGAAGATTTTGAGGAGACCATGCTGGTGAACCTGCAGGCGGCGTTTGTCGCGATCAAGGCCGTGCTGGGCACCATGCCCGACGGCGGCAGAATCATTTCCATTGGCAGCAATCTGGCGATTCGCACTTCCGGCGTGGGGCAATCGATATACACCGCCAGCAAGGCCGCGCTTACCGGGCTGTCGCAGGGTATTGCCCGCGACCTGGGTTCGCGCAAAATCACGGTGAATGTCGTGCACCCGGGATCCACCGACACCGATATGAATCCGGCGGACGGACCGGAGTCGGAACATCAGAGAGCGCTCATGGCCAATAGCAGCGGCTTTGCCAATCCTGCGGATGTCGCCAGCGCAGTGGCCTATCTGGCTTCGCCGGCGGCGCAATCGGTCACGGGCGCGGGCTGGACGGTGGACAACGGCGCCAACGCCTAGCATACCGGCAGCGCCGCCCGGTTGTCGCTGTTCGGGCGGCGCGGGTTTGCGACTGGGGATGTTCAGTTGAGCTGGATCGTCTTACGCTTGATCACGTCTTTCCAGCGCCGGGTCTCTGCGTCGGAGAGCCTCTGCAGGTCGGCGCTCGTGCCGGCGAACGGGAGCGCGCCTTGTTCGGCCAGCAGTGTAATCATCGATTTTTCATTTGCGATTTCCATGACAGTGCGCTGCAGTTTGTCGATTATCTGGGGACTGGTGCCGGCAGGCGCCATGATACCGTACCAGGATTCGACAACGGCGTTTTTGACGCCGGCTTCGGCAAGCGTGGGCACATCGGGTATGGCGGGGCTGCGCTTGTCGCTGGCGACTGCCAGCACCCTGACTTTGCCAGATTCGATGTTCGCAAGCACGTTCGGCAGGTTGGCAAAGAGCAGCTGTACTTGTCCGGTCATCAGATCGGTCATTGCCGGTCCAGCGCCTTTATAAGGTACATGAGTGAATTTCACGCCGGCGCGGAGCATGAACAATTCACCGATCAAATGATTCACCGAGCCGATGCCCGCCGAGGCCATATTCAACGCCTTGGGATTCTCCCTGGCGTATTGCAACAATTCGGCGACATTGTTGGCCGGCGTGCCGGCCGAGACGACCAGTACATTCGGAACCGTAGAGAACAAGGCTACCGGGACAAAGTCCTTTGCGGCATCGTAAGGCAGTTTCTTGGAAATCAGTGGCAGAATGGATTGCTGGCCCATCGTGCCCATCAGCAGTGTATGGCCATCGTGCTTGGCCTTGGCGACGACATTTGCGCCGATGCTGCCCCCTGCGCCGGGTTTGTTATCCACGATCACCGTCTTGCCCAGGACCTCGGACATGCGATTGGCAATAAGACGCCCCATCAAATCCACCGTGCCGCCGGGCGCAAACGGCACAACAAGTGTGATGGGCCTGCTGGGGTAGGATTGGGCACTGGCATTAAGGCAGATGCCCAGGGTTGTGGCTATGGTTGCGAAAAACTTAAGCATGCTCCGGTTCCTCCTTTTTGAACTGACGGATACTGTTATACGCCGACTGGCAGATCGTGCTGCGAAGCGATCAGCTTGCGCACGCGGTTTTGCAGCAGCGCCCGCGCATCTTCTGCGCGCTGCAGCGTCATGTCGAAAATGGCCGCTTTTTCGTCCAGCAGCACTTTTTGTTGTGTGATATGTTCACGCACCAACAGGGGGGACGGTCCGCCGTAGGATTCGCGGGCGGCAACGTTGCGCTCCGGGTCCAGACACGCTTGAATGTCCTGTTGCGCCAGTTCGATTTTTCGATTCAGCTGGTTGGATGCGACGGCATTGACGGTCTGCGCTGTGATGGCGTTGGCAGGGATGCCTTGGTCCAGCGAATTGCGCACGACCTCGCCAATAATGTGATGTGCATCGCGAAATGAGGTATCGGCTTTGCGAACGAGCAGATCGGCAAGGTCGGTAACGGTCGAGAAGTCCTGCCGGGCACGGGCCAGCATGGCAAGTCTTTCGGGTTCGGCGGCAGTGACCAGCAGTGTCATCAATTCCAGCGATCTGAGCGCTTCCTCGCAAGCCTCCCAGCAACTACGGGTGCTTTCACGGCTGCTGTCCCCCGAATGGGTGAAATGCGTCGATTTGACGGTTGAAAAGGCGGCCGAAGTCAAGCCTATCAAATGGCCGGTTTTGCCGCGCAAATACTCCAGGACAGCAGGATTTTTTTTTTGCGGCATGATGCTGGAGGTACTCGCGACGCGGTCAGGGAAAGAGAGATAGCCAAACTCGGGTGTGGACCAGATGTAGAAGTCCTGAACCATTCTGCTGCAGGTGATCATCATAATTGAAAGCGTGGCGCTCAGCTCCAATGCAAAGTCCCGCGAGGCAACACCGTCCAGCGCGTTGCTCATTGGCCTGTTGAAGCCGAGCAGCTTGCTGGTCAGGTTTCTGTCGATTGGAAAAGCGGTGCCGGCCAGGGCACAGGATCCCAGGGGGCAGCCGTCCGTTATGTCAAGGACATGAAGGAGGCGATCGGCATCGCGGGTCCATGCATCGGCCAGCGCCGAAAGATAATAGCCGTAGGTCACGGGCTGCGCCGCCTGCATGTGGGTGTAGCCCGGCATGACATGATCGGCGAATTTTTCTGCCTGCGCCAAAGCCGCCTGCGCCAATCCAATGAGCGCGTGGCCAATTCTTGCCGTAAAGTCCCGTGCCCGGATGCGGTCAACGGTGGCGCCGATATCGTTTCGGCTGCGTGCGGTATGCAGCCTACCCCCCACATTTTGCCCGACCTGTTTGATGAGATGGGCCTCGTAGTTGAAATAGGCTTCTTCGCGCGCGGCGTCCAGCTCAATGGCGTCAGGACCGTCGCTTTGCATTTGCGCGATCGCGCGAGCCAGCAGAACCGAGGTGTTGCGATCCAGGATACCCTGCTCATGCAGCATGAGCAGATGCGCAAGATTGATCTGGTTCAAAATGTCGAAATTGGCAAAAAACTCTCGATTCAATCGAGGCAGGAAAACATATTCGATCACTTCCTTCGCGAGAGGTTGGTTAAGACGGCGGCTGACTTTGGATTCCATGGTATTCACATTTGTGTTAGGGACAACACAGTTTCCGTCAATCCCAATCTATGCGTCAAATCAATTATTAACGGTTATTCATGCAATTTTGATATGATTTAAGAATGGAAAAATTGCGATAGCGCAACTGAAATAATGCCGGGGATACGTTGGAGGACGACTATGAATTTCAAGCAGGTAGAGGCATTCCGCGCGGTCATGATGACTCGCTCAATGACAGCGGCCGCAGGTATTATTCATACCACGCAGCCGAATGTCAGCCGGTGGATCGGGTTGCTCGAACGAGATCTCGGTTTTGATTTGTTCCAGCGGGTGGGCACGCGGTTGATCCCGACACGCGAGGCAGAGGCCTTTTATACCGAGGTCGAGCGCGCCTTCATTGGCTTGGAGTCATTGAGCGATACGGCGCATTCGATTCGCCGCCGGGGGACCGGTATGTTGAGGGTCGCTGCGGTGGCGTCGATCGCGCAGTGCGTTTTGCCTGATGCCCTTCGCATGTTCAGACAAAAGGTCTCCGATATGCCGGTGGTGGTCAATACCGGCGGGTCCGATCTGGTCGCCAAGTGGATGGCTACCGGATTTTGCGATATCGGCTTTTGTTCGCTGCCTACCGAGGCGCCGGATTTGCTATACGAGCGCATCAACACTGCATACGGGGTTGGCATCGTCGGCAAGGCGCATCACTTGTCCGGCAAGCGGAAATTGAAGCCTGCGGACTTCGACGATGAAAACTTTATCTCCCTGCCGACCGGGAGCTTTAATCGTATGGCAATTGATCGCCATTTTCCAGATGACACGCGCGTCTTGTCGATTGAAACACCTTACGCAACGACAATATGTACCATGGTCGCCAAAGGACTGGGCGTCTCTATCGTCAATCCCATGGTGTCTCGTGCGCTGCGCCTGCCCGACCTGCGCGAAATTCCATTCTCGGAAAAAGTGAGCTTTCACAGTTATGTCGTCGCGTCGAGACACTTTCCGACAAACGCGCTGGCGCGGAAAATGGCAGGCTGCGTGCGGGATGCCTTCGTGGTCTTGGACAAAGCCGGCCGGTAGGTATCGGCAACCGTACGCCGTCGGCCGGCGGTGCGGCATCGCAAGTATCCGGGCTCAGTGTTTGCGGCGATTGGCAAGATGCCGATACAACGTGCTGCGATGCAAGCCCAGTTCCCTGGCGGTCTTGCTGATATTGCCTTGATTGCTCGATAGGACCTGCCGGATATGTTCCTGTTGCCAGTCCCGGATGTTTCCCGACGCTTTGGCTGCATCTGGTGGCCGAGGATTGTCCTGTGGTGGTATCGCGTCACGCGCTCCGGCTCGCAGCGAATCGGGCAGGTCCGCCGGCTGCACGATGCTTCCCGGCGGTAGCAGGGCAACCAGGGTTTTGAGGGTGGAGCGCAATTGGCGATAGTTGCCGGGCCACGCATACGTGCATAGCACATCGAGCGCGGCGTCGTGAAGGATCAGGCTGGGTACGCGTTCATGTCGCTTGAGCTCGGCGCAGATAAAGTTGCGCAGATCGGCGCGCTGGCGCAGCGCGGGCAATTGCACCACGTGGTCCTGAACGCGATAGTAAAGATCCTGGCGAAAACGCGTTTCATCGGCCAGGCCGGCCGGTCCCTGGTTGGTGGCGCTGATCAGGCCGAAGTTCACCGGCCAGGTTTTATCCGAGCCCAGTGGCTGCACCACGCGTTCCTGCAGAACCCGCAAGAGGCGCGATTGCAAATGCAATGGCATGTCGCCGATTTCATCAAGAAACAGAACACCGCCATTGGCTTCGCGCAGCCTGCCCTTGGCGCCGTTGCGCTGGGCACCGGTAAAGGCGCCGGGCTCGTAGCCAAAAAGTTCGGCCTCGATCAGGCTTTCCGGTAACGCCGCGCAATTGATCGCCACAAAAGGCCCTGCGCGCCAGCCACTCTGCGCATGCAAGTGACGGGCAAACACCTCTTTGCCGCTGCCGGTTTCCCCCAGCAAAAGCACGGCCAGATCGGCATTGATCGCCATTACGCTTTGCCGCAATTGGCATTGCTGCTCCGGGGCCAGTTCAACCGGTTCGGGGGCAATCGCGAGGGGTGTGGCCGCCGCGGTGGCGGCACGCGCGGATACCGGTTGGCGCACGGGCGCGGCAGTAGTGATGCCGTCGAACATCAGCGCGGCAAATAGCGCCCGGCCCGTGGCGGCCCGGGTTTGCACAGGCTGCCGCGACAACCGCTTCCAATCGGGCAACCATTGTTCCGCGCGCCGATCCAGGAGCTCGGCCAGCCGTGTGTGCAGCAAGGCCGCCGCCAAGGCATTGCCGCCTACGATATGCTCGTCGGCAAGCAACAGGATGCCGCAATGGTCCATATCCAGCGGACCTGGCTGGCTTTGCAGATACAAGCGCGCCAGATTGTGCCGGCCTGCTGCGTGCAGGATGCGGTTGCCTATTTGCGTGGCGGTGACTTGCACCAGTTCGCCCGTGTAGTCGGGCAAGTTGCGGGCATCGCCCGAGATATCGAGTACGCCCAGGATATCGCCTCTGGGGGAGCGAATGGGCGCAGCATTGCAACTGAGGATCTGATTGCAGGCCAGGAAATGCTCCGGCCCATGAACGCGAATGAAGGTATTTTCTATCAAGGCGGTACCGATGGCATTGGTGCCGCGATGGGTTTCGGCCCAACTGACGCCGGGCCGTAACGCGACCTGGTCGGCCTTGTGCAGGAAATCGTGGTTGCCGGCGGTGTGCAACACGACGCCGCCTGCGTCCGATAGCAGCAAAATGCCCTGGGCCTGGCTGACAATGCCTTGCAGCGCTTGTATCTGGGGTTGGGCCGCTTCAAGCAATCCGGCATATTGGTCGATCCGGGTGCGCAGTTCCGACTGCGGCAGCAACACAGGGTCGTCTTCAAGGTCCCGGGCGTGCAGTCGGCAACGCTCCCATGAGCGCTGGATGGGCAAGCTGGCTTGCACGGTGCCGCTGGAGTCGAGTGAGTGATGCAACATCGCTGTCTCCTGGTGTGTTGCAAAAACAGGCAGGCATTGTCGCTTATTGCCTTGGGTTGTCGAGTTTCGCGACACTGGCTGGAATCGCGCTCTGCGCGCCGCGATCTATCCCGCGAATCCATTCTACCAAAAATCCGGCAGATCGTTCCCCGAGTGAATTTGGCATGAAGATTGCTCTGGATGGCGTATGCATCGGCGCACAGCCCGTGCGTTCCTTTCATACCTACATCCATAGAGGAGACGAGACATGAACTTATCCGATCTGAAACAGTTTGGCATCGATACCGACTATCCCTATAAAACCAAATACGGCAATTACATTGGCGGCAAGTGGGTCGAGCCGGTAGCCGGCGAGTACTTCCAGAACATTTCGCCGGTCAATGGCCAGGTTTTCTGCGAAGTGCCACGCTCTGGCGCAGATGACATCGAGCGGGCCGTCGAAGCCGCACATGCCGCCAAGCGCGCTTGGGGACAAACGTCGGCAACCGAGAGATCCAATCTGCTCTTGAAAATGGCCGATCGCATGGAGCAGAATCTCAAGGTGCTTGCCGTCGCGGAAACCATCGATAACGGCAAGCCGCTGCGTGAAACGATGGCGGCCGACCTACCGCTGGCCATCGACCATCTGCGCTACTTTGCCGGGTGCATCCGGGCCCAGGAAGGCAGTATCTCGGAGATCGATCATACGACCGTGGCCTATCACTTCCAGGAACCTCTGGGGGTTGTCGGGCAAATCATCCCTTGGAATTTCCCGATATTGATGGCGATCTGGAAGCTGGCGCCGGCGCTTGCCGCAGGGTGCTGCGTGGTGCTCAAGCCGGCCGAGCAAACACCCGCTTCGGTGCTGGTACTCATGGAAATTGTCGCTGACCTGTTCCCGGCCGGCGTGATCAATATCGTCAACGGTTTCGGCAAGGAGGCGGGAAATGCGCTGGCAACCAACAAGCGTATCGCCAAGATCGCGTTCACGGGTTCTTCCGTTACGGGCAAACATATTTTGCATGCCGCTGCCGACAATATGATTCCTTCTACTGTGGAGCTGGGCGGCAAAAGCCCGAATGTCTTTTTTGCGGATGTCATGGACCAGCAGGACGATTTTCTGGACAAAGCCCTGGAAGGGCTGGCCATGTTCGCCCTGAACCAGGGCGAAGTGTGCACATGCCCGTCCCGGATCCTGATCCAGGAATCCATTTACGACCAGTTCATTGAAAAGGCGATCAAGCGCGTGCAAAGCATCAAGACCGGCAACCCGCTGGACATGGGCACGATGGTGGGCGCGCAAGCCTCGCAGGCGCAGTTAGATAAAATCCTGTCGTACATCGATATCGGCCGCGAAGAAGGCGCTGCGTGCCTGACCGGCGGCGAACGCAATCGGCTGCAGAGCCTTGAAGAGGGCTATTACGTCAGCCCCACCATGTTGCAGGGTAATAACGACATGCGCATTTTCCAGGAAGAAATCTTCGGGCCGGTGGCATCGGTGACCACGTTCAAGGACGAGGAGGAGGCGATCCATATCGCCAACGACACCTATTTCGGGCTGGGCGCGGGCGTTTGGACGCGAGACGGTTCCAGGGCCTATCGCATGGGCCGCGCCATCGAGGCAGGCCGCGTGTGGACCAACTGCTACCACCTGTATCCGGCGCATGCCGCTTTCGGAGGCTATAAGCAGTCCGGTATCGGCCGCGAGACGCACAAAATGGCTTTGAGCAATTACCAGCAAACCAAGTGCCTGCTGGTGAGCTACAGCCCGAAAGCCCTGGGCTTCTTCTAACCGGCCGGCGCGTATAGCTGCGCTTGCAATGACAACAAGGGGCCGCTGAGGCGGGCCGCGACCTGCTCCGGCGGCTCCTCGGTTGTCAGGCTCGCGTTCAGGCCATATATTTCACCGTTGCCCAGGTCCAGCGGGCAGGCGACGGCAACGACATCGGGCAGCCACGAGGCCACGCAATAGCCCTGCGCGCTGACGGCGGCCAGTCCCTGTCTGATCTCCTTTTCCCGTTGCGGCCAGGTCGCCGGGTGCCGGCTTGCGAAATGCCGCAAGTACGTCTGCAGCGTCGGCTCGTCCAGCGTGGACATCCAGGCCCTGCCAAGCGACGTGGTTTCCATGGGAATGCGCTGTCCTGGCATCACGGTTCTGACCGATGCGCGCGCGCCCAGGCGTATGGACTCCAGGTAAACCATCTCATCGACATCGGCCAAGGCCAGCCCCACGTTAATCCGCTCACGTCGCGCCAATGCTTCCATCAGTGGTGCCGCCCGGCGCAGGATGGCGGAGCTATTGCGCATGGAAAATGCCAGGCTCAGCACGGGGGCGCCCAGACGGTACGCCCGTAGCGATGCGTCGTGATGCAAAAAGCCTTCTTCGACCATGGTTTGCGTCAGCCGGCTGATGGTGGCGCGCGGCAGCCCGGTGAGGTCGGCAATATCGCCGTTGCCCAGCACCTCGGAGCCGGGCCGGAATGCCCGCAGGATTTGCAACGCCCTGGTCACTGATCTGTTGCTGCTGGATTTGCCGGTCATAACGGGGTCCTGTCAAACGCCATGAAATGCGCATCCTACCTGCTGCGATGCGCGGTGATTATCTTCCTGCAATCTGCCTGATTCCCGCATTCTATCGCATCCGCCATTTCCATACAGTGGAAATGACGGGCTGTGTTTCCAGGCAGGACTCCGTAAACTTTCTGCAATGTACAACGCGAATCGCTGCGGATGCGCAAGGTGTGCTTGGCAGACAGCGCGACGCGTCCGTAATTATCACAATTGAGTTAAAGGAGACGGCAATGAAAAAACAAGCAAGCGTATGGCTGGTCGCCACCATGGCGTTCCTATGCCTGGCGGCAGGAGGGACGGTGCGGGCCGCGTATCCCGAACAACCGATCAATATCATTGTGCCATTCACACCGGGCGGCGGCACTGATCAGGTCTCCCGTACGCTCGCAGAAGGAATGTCAAAAGCGCTGGCGGCCAACGTTATCGTGGTGAACAAGCCGGGGGCTGGCACGGTGATTGGCACCAATTATGTGGCAAAGAGCAAGCCGGACGGCTACAACATTGTCATGGCGACCTTCGCGCATGCCGCCAATCCGAGCCTGCACAAGACGCTGCCGTTCTCGGTTGAAAAGGATTTCGCGCCCATTGCCCTGATAGGCACGTCGCCGAATATCCTCGTGGTCAGCGCGCAGAGTCCTTACCGTTCGGTGCAGGATGTGATCAAGGCGGCGACGGCCAACCCTGGCAAGTTGACCTATGGTTCGTTTGGCACCGGTACCTCGGCGCATTTGGCGGGCGCGCTGTTCGAGAGTCTGGCCAAGGTGAGGATGACGCATGTGCCATATAAGGGAGCAAGCCCTGCCTTGACGGATGTGATTGGCGGGCAGATAGACATGGTCTTTAGTACCGCCGCCAGCGTGTCGCAATACCTCAGGAGCGGGCAATTGCGCGCGCTGGCCGTGACCTCTGGACAACGTGCGCGCGCCTTGTCGGATATTCCGACGATAGCCGAATCGGGCGTGCCGGGGTATGCCGCGGAAAGCTGGTATGGACTGCTTGCGCCCGCCGGCACGCCCGATGCTGTCATCCAGGCATTGCACAAGGCCGCCGAACAGGCTGCCGCCTCGTCCGTGTTCGCGCAACGCGTAGAGCCGGAGGGCATACAGATTTACAAAGGACCGGCAAAGGACTTGCAGGACTATATTGATCGGGAAGCAAAGCGCTGGCGTCAGGTCGTGCAGGCTGCGGGAATAAAACCCGATTGATTGACGGTTTGATAAATATTTCAATTGTTATAAAAAAACAGGGTAAATCATGACAGATTTAATAGAGGTTCGCATAGAAGACGTCGATAGCGTGGCCATTGTCACGCTTAACCGTCCCGACAAGCGCAATGCCTTGGACGATGGCATGCGGGAGGCCTTGCTGGCAGAGTTGAGCGCACTGGCCAATGACCGCCGTGTCAGGAGCATTATTCTTACCGGCAACGGCAAGGCGTTCTGCGCCGGCGGCGATATCGCCGCCATGCAGGAAAGAGCCAAGGCGCCCGCGGGCGAACTGGCCTTCAACGGCTGGAGCCGTCAGCAGCGTACGCACGCGGTGCTGGATTATCTGCATCAATTGCCCAAGCCGGTGATCGCGGCCGTCAATGGCGCGGCCGCGGGCTTGGGTGCGGATATGGCGCTCAGCTGCGATTTCGTCGTCGCCAGCGAGCAAGCGTCGTTCACGTGGAGCTATGTACTGCGCGGATTGATTCCAGACGGCGGGGGCATGTATTTTCTGCCACGGCGGGTCGGCCTGGCTCAGGCCAAGCGTCTGATTTTTTCCGGGAAAACGATAGACGCCGCCACCGCGCAGCAGATTGGCGTTACGGATTTGGTGGTGGCGCCCTCGAGCCTGCTCGATAGCGCAAGGGGCTTGGCCCGCGAGTTCGCCCAAGGCTCGGCGTCGGCCATCGCATTGACCAAGACCACCATGAATCGAACCTTTGAAATGTCGCCCGAGGCGGTGTTTGCGCAGGGCAGCCAGGCGCAGGCCATGTGCTATACGACCGCCGAACACAAGCAGGCGATTGCCGCATTTCTCAATAAAGCAAAGGCGGGGGCGTAAATGGCAGCGCTTGATTCTTTGCTCAGGCCACGCAGCGTGGCGATCGTCGGCGCGTCCTCGGACACGCGCAAGACAGCCGGCAAGCCGCTGGCCTATCTGAAAAAACATGGGTATGCGGGAACACTGATGCCGGTGAACCCCAAAGCTTCGCATATTTGCGATGTGCCTTGCTATCCGGATATCGAGGCTTTGCCCGAAGCGCCTGATGTCGCCATGGTCATGCTGGGCGCGGAAAAAGCCGTACCCGCGGTTCAGGCGCTTGCCAAGCTGGGTACGCGCAATGCCATCGTACTTGCCAGCGGTTATGCTGAGCTCGGACCGCAGGGTGCACAGTTGCAGGACGCGTTGAAGCGCGCCGCGGGCTCCATGCGGTTGCTGGGACCCAACACGATCGGTCTGGTCAATTTGACCGATGGCATTACCTTGTCGGCCAGCAGCGCGCTGGAGATCGATGCGCCAGTCAGGGGCAATATTGCCTTGGTGTCGCAAAGCGGCGGCATCCTGGGCGCGTTGCTTTCTCGCGCGTCGGCGTTGGGTGTGGGTTTCTCCAAACTGGTGAGCACCAGCAACGAGGCCGATCTGGATCTGACCGATCTGACGGACGCCCTGATCGATGACGAGGCCACCTCGGTGATTGCACTGTACATGGAAACCCTGCGCAATCCGGCGCGTTTCCGGCAAGTCGCACGACGCGCGCATCTCGCCGGTAAGCCGATTGTGGTTTTCAAAGTCGGGCGTTCCGAATCCGGAGCCCGCTCCGCCGCTTCGCACACCGGAGCCCTGGCGGGGACCGACAGTATGTACGATGCGCTATTTGCCGAAACACAGGTGGTGCGGGCGCGGCAGTTTGCGGACCTGCTCACCATCTCGATGCTATTGTCCAGCGGGCGCCGCCTGAATGGGAATCGCATCGCCATTCTGACCTCCACGGGCGGGGCTGGCACCTTGATCGCCGACAGTCTGGGTGTGCAGGGCTTGGAAATTCCGCTGCCGGATGCGGCCACGGCACAGAATCTGCGGAATATCCAGACAGGCAACCATGCGGCGTTGGATCGCAATCCGATCGATGTGACCCTGGCAGGCCTGGAGCCGACCTTGCTGAAACGCTCGATCGAAATCCTGCTGCAAAGCGATGGCTATGATGCGGTCGTCGCCATTCTTGGCTCTTCCGCCCTGGCGATGCCGGACCTGATGGCGGATGCAATCAGGGCATGCATGCGAAGCAGCGATAAGCCGGTTGTGGCTTATGTCAGTCCGCATGCGCCGCATATTGTCGCCAGGCTGATACGGGAGGGGATACCGGCCTTTGCCGAGCCGGAAGCCTGCGCCACGGCAATCCGGGCAATGCTGGCGCCGACGGCGAGGGAGGAGGCGCTGGCGCAGGACACGGCCTTGCCGATGCCGTCAACGTTGCCGGCGCTGCATGGATCGCTGGACGAGGCGCAGGCCAAGGCCTTGTTTCGCAGTTTCGGCATCCCTGCCACGCGGGAGATGGTTGTGACCAGCGCAGAAGCTGCGCAGGCAGCGGCAAGCAAACTGGGCGGGGCTGTGGCTTTGAAAATATTGTCTGGCGACATCACGCATAAAAGCGATATGGGCGGTGTTGCCTTGAACCTGGATGCGAATACGATCGCCGCAGCCTTGCGGGAAATGCAAGGGAAACTGGCGTTGAAGGCACCGCGCTTTCTGGTGCAGGAAATGGTACCCGATGGCGTGGAAATGATCCTGGGTGTGCGTCGCGATGCGGTAGGCACGGCGATCTTGCTTGGCATGGGAGGTGTCAATGCGGAGCTGCTGCAGGACACGGCGCTGGTGATGCAACCGCTGGATCGACCGCTGCATCGCGGCGAGGCGTTGCGATTGGCGCAGCGTTTGAAGATGTGGCCGTTGCTCAACGGATACCGGGGCAAGGCGCCGAAGGACACGGAAGCGCTGGTGACGGCTATCCTGCGTTTTTCCGGCATGGTGCATTGCCTGGGCGATCAATTGCTGGAAGCGGAGATCAATCCTGTGTTTGTCAGGGACCGGGGCCGGGGTGTGATGGCCGCCGATGGCGTGGTGGTGCTTGCCGCCAAGGATGTCGGCTAAGGGTCGTCCGCATCCTTGTGCTGAAATGAGGATGAATATTGAAGCCAAAGCTTGCTATACTAAGCTGAAATCGTAGTAGCGCAAGTGCAATATTTTTTCTGTTTCAGCATAAGGATATGTGAAATGATCACACTTGATATTAATGGCAAGAAACATGACATCGATCTTCCTGGCGACACGCCAATCTTGTGGGCGCTACGCGACCATCTGGGTTTTACCGGCACCAAGTATGGCTGCGGCATGTCCATTTGCGGCGCCTGTACGGTGCACCTTGACGGGGAGCCGATTCGCTCCTGTGTCACGCCGATAGCAGGCGCTGTCGGCAAGCGTATTGTCACCATAGAGGGCATCGGCGAGGACGCGACCGGCAAGTCGGTGCAGGATGCGTGGGTCAAGGTGGGTGTGCCGCAATGCGGATTTTGCCAGTGCGGCCAGGTGATGTCCGCAACCGCGCTTCTGAAGAAGACCCCGGCGCCCAGCGATGCGGATATCGATGCGGCCATGAGCGGCAATCTGTGTCGTTGTGGCACTTATACGCGTATTCGCAGTGCAATCAAGCAAGTTGCCCAGGCCGGAGGTGCAAAATGAACGCACGTGATAATTCGTTTGCATTAACGACAGCCTCCACTGAAATAGCCAATATCAGCCGTCGCAGAATGCTCAAGGGCTTTGCCCTGAGCGGACTGGTGTTGGCCGTAGGCATGCCCGCCAGTGTTTTTGCCGAAGGCGAGAGCAAGGACGCGCCGAAGTATGGCGCGGACGGTATGCCGCACGGTGCAGTTGATAATCCATTGGTGTTTGTCGCCATTGCCGCCGATGGTGCCGTGACCATCCTGGCGCATCGGGCGGAGATGGGCCAGGGAGTGCGCACCAGTTTGCCCATGGTGGTCGCCGATGAAATGGAAGCCGACTGGACACGCGTGACGGTCAAGCAGGCATGGGCTGAGGAGCCCCGTTTTGGCAACCAGGATACCGATGGGTCTCGCAGCGTACGTCACTTTTTCATGCCGATGCGGCGCGTTGGTGCAGCCGCGCGTGCCATGCTGGTTGCGGCCGCGGCCAAGCAATGGAACGTACCCGAATCGGAGGTCGAGGCAAAGAATCATGAGCTGATCCACAAATCCAGCGGCCGCAAGCTCGGCTATGGCGAAGTGGCGCAGGCGGCGGCCAAGCTCGAAGTGCCCAAGGGCGATGCCTTGAAGCTGAAGTCCCCCGGGGATTTCCGCTATATCGGTAAAGGCGAGACGGAACTGGTCGATGGCCGGGATATTGTCTCCGGCAAGGCGCAGTATGGCCAGGACGTCCGGCTGGAAGGCATGGTCTACGCCGTGGTGGCGCGTCCGCCGGTCTTTGGCGGCAAGGTGGTCAAGGTCGATGATTCCGAGGCGCTCAAGGTTCCCGGCGTATTGAAAATCGTGCCGATCCCCGGCTCGCCGCCACCTGCGCAGTTCAACCCGCTGGGCGGTGTGGCGGTCGTCGCCAAAAATACCTGGGCAGCGATAGCGGGCCGCAAGGCACTGAAGATAGAATGGGACGGCGGGCCCCATGCCTCCTATGATTCGGCGGCATATCGCAAGTCATTGGAAGAGGCGGTCAGCAAGCCCACCGAGAAACCGGTGCGCAACGATGGCGATGTTGATGCGGCGCTCAAGGGTGCGGCCAAACGCGTCACGGCCGAATATTACATTCCGCATCTGGCGCAGGCGCCCATGGAGACGCCCGTGGGCACGGTGCGGATCAAGGATGGGAAATGCGAGGCCTGGGCAAGCGTGCAAGCGCCCCAGGCTACGCATGATTTGCTGGCCAAGTGGCTGGAGTTGCCTTCCGACAAGGTGCTGGTGCACCAGACCTTGCTGGGCGGCGGTTTCGGACGCAAGTCCAAGCCGGACTTCGTCATCGAAGCGGGGCTGATTTCCAAAGCGATGGATGGGGTTCCGGTCAAGGTGACCTGGACGCGGGAAGATGACATTCAGCATTCCTATTATCACACTGTATCGGTGGAACGCCTGGAAGCGGGGCTTGATGATAAAGGTAAAGTGACGGCATGGCTGCATCGCACGGCGGCGCCATCGATTGGTTCCACTTTCGCGGACACCAAGAATCAGTCGCCTTCGGAATTGAACATGGGGGCGGAGAACGTGCCCTTCGATATCCCGAATGTGCGCGTGGAAAATCCGCCGGCCGAAGCGCATACGCGGATCGGGTGGTTCCGATCTGTATCGAATATTCCGCGGGCCTTCGCGATCCAGTCCTTTGTCTCCGAAATTGCGGCGCAATTGGACAAGGACCCTAAGGATACGTTGCTGGATATCATTGGACCGGCCCGGCGCATTGATCCGCTCAAATTGGGCGATGACTGGAATCACGGCGAGTCGCCCAAGCTGTATCCGGTGGATACCGGCAGGTTGCGCAACGTGATCGAGGTTGCCACCAAGGAGGCGGGCTGGGGCAAAGCCGCACAGAAGGGGCATGGCATGGGCGTTGCCGCGCATTACAGCTTCGTGACCTATGTGGCGGCAGTGGTTCAGGTGGAGGTGGGCGACAACGGGGCCTTGCGCATTCCGCGTGTCGATGTCGCCTTCGATTGCGGTCCCCAGGTCAACCCCGAGCGCATCCGTTCGCAGGTCGAGGGCGCTTGCGTCATGGGCATCAGCCTGGCCACGCTGGGAGAAATCAGTTTTGCCAATGGCGCGGCCGTGCAAAGCAACTTCCATGACTATCGCATTACGTCCATGCTTGACGCGCCAAGGGAAATACATGTTCACCTGATTCCCTCCAAGGACTATGACCAGCCGCTCGGGGGCGTGGGCGAACCGGCCGTGCCGCCGATTGCCGCTGCACTTTGCAACGCGATCTACGCGGCGACCGGCAAACGCATCCGCAGCCTCCCGATAGGCAATCAGCTCAAGAGCGCATAGCCGCGCTTGCCTGCGCCGGGGCGCGATCAGGCCAGTCCTGCGCGCGCCGGTCAGGCAGGGCGGGGCGCGCGGTCGTATCTGGCCAGATCTGCCGGTGTGTCGATATCGATGACACAACCGGGGTCGTCGACTTCAATCGTGGCAAGCCAATCGGGATTGCGCCGAATCAGCCAGCGCGCGCCGTCACCAGGCGGCGCGTCGAGCAACGCCGCGCGCACCCCGTTGGCGAATCCGACCGGATGGCCCGGCTTGCCTTGGTAGCTTGGTCGCACGATGCGCGCGCCGCCGCGCAACCCGGCAATGACTTGCGCGATTGTCGATGGCGCGACAAATGGCATGTCGGCGAGCATGACGACCCAGCCGGTTTGCGCCGACGCCTGTTTCAGGCCGCATTGCAGCGAGGCGCCCAGGCCGTCTTCCGCCTGGGCGCAATAGACCAGGTTCGCCGACAGTCCCTGCAACAGCCTTGCCAATTGCCGCTGATGCCGGCCGCCCACTACCGTGATGCTGGCAACTTGCGTATGCAGGGCATCGAACACGGCGCGCAGCAACGGGGTGCCGTCGGCCAACGGTTGCGCCGGCTTGCAACTGGCGCCCGACGGGTCGAACCGCAACCCTTGGCCGGCGGCCAGAATGATGCCGGCGATATCGGGGGCGATCGTATCGCGATCGCCGTCTTGCCTCATGGGTTGGCCTCGGGGACATAGGCCGAGGGGTTGGCCTTGGCGTGGGAGACATCAAAGGTTTCCGGCAGCAGCAAACCGTTCTTGACCGCAATGACTTCGGCCATGACGCTGACCGCGATTTCGGCCGGGGATTTGCTGCCGATATATACACCTATCGGTCCACGCAGGCGCGCGACGCGTTCGGCGCTCAGCCCCAGGTGTTCCACCAGGCGCTGCCGGCGAGCCTGGTTATTGCGTCGCGATCCGATGGCGCCGACATAGAAAGCGTTGGTATTGAGTGCTTCCATCAGGGCCAGGTCGTCCAGTTTGGGATCGTGGGTCAGCGCGATAATGCAAGTGCGGCTATCGGGACGGAAGGCGGTGACCACATCATCCGGCATATCCGCCAGCAGTTGCACGCCGTCGATCGACCATGACCCCCGGTATTCCTTGCGGGGATCGCATACGGTAACGGCAAACCCGTTAAATAGCGCCATGGTGGCGACATATTCGGTCAACTGGCCGGCACCAATGAGCAGCATGCGGAACTCGGGGCCGAATGTGTTGCTCAGGGACCGGTCTGAAATGGACGGGGCCAGCGGCGAGGACAGTCGTTGCTGCACCACCGCGCCGTCGGCCAGGTCCACGGCACGCTGCATGAGGTGCCCCTGATCCAGCGCCTCGACCAGCTCGGCCAGCAATTGGGCATCGGGATTGAATTCAAGCAATATTTCCAGCGTGCCACCGCAAGGCAGCCCGAAACGGTACGCTTCCTCGGCGGTAATACCGTACTTGACCAGACGCGGCGCGCCTTTGCGCATTTGCGAGGCTTCGCTGCCCGTGCCGGTAAAACGGTAAACCAGATCATCCTCGATACAGCCGCCCGAGACGGAACCGACGACGGCGCCGTCTTCGCTGAGCGCCATCACGGAACCGATGGGCCGGGGTGATGATCCCCAAGTGCGCACCACAGTGGCGAGCAGGGCGTGCTTGCCTTCGCGACGCCAGGCGCATAGTTTGCGCAATACCAAAACATCAAGGTTTTCCATTTTCTTTCTCTTGCTGCAAGTCTCATTTGGCCGGATGCCGGAAGTGCGCAACGTGATGAAAGCGGACAGTTGTTTTTAAGGAACACTGCCGCGATCACCTGTCGCTAAGCTCGACGGTCGGAATAAATACGCGTGAAATCGGGGGCTTAGCTGTGTTCGCCTGTCGATCTGCGCGGTTGCCGAACGCGCTGGCGCGATCGGCAACCAAGCGTTGCAGGGCGTATCCGGTTGTACTCCGATGCTTAACATAATATCATTTGATCTATGTCATTGACTTGTCAACTATTTTTTGGTTGATAAATGTCTCACTCAACCTCCATCTAACGGAAAATAACAGCAATGAAATTCAACTTGACACTCGCCGCGGTGGCAAGCGCTGTTGCTATGGGCCTTGCCGGCCCGGCCAGCGCGACTACGGCCGCTCCCGCCTCGCAGCCGGATGCGACAACCACACCGTCTTCGGCGGGCAAAACCCTGATCGCCAAAGGCAGCAGCGGTGCCATGACGCCGTTTCTGGTCGATGCACAGGGTAATACGTTATATACCCTGGTGACGGGTGGCGATAAAGGCGCGACTTGCGACGAAGCCTGCATGAAGCGCTGGCAGCCCGTGTTGTCCGAAGGCCGGCCAGTGGGCAAGGATATTTTGCCCGGTCTGTTGAAAGCCGAGAAAAACGCGCAAGGCGAGGCACAGGTCAGCTATGGCGGCTTGCCGCTGTTTCGCTTTGACGGCGACAAGAAACCGGGCGATATGAATGGTCAGGGATTTGCCGACGTGGGCGTGATGGTGTCCGTCCTGGGGACGGCCGAGCATCCCGAGACCGCCGCCGAAAAAGTGGAAGCCACGCCCGAGATGATGGCAATGGGCGCCAAGGTCTTTGCCGGAACATGTGCCGCCTGTCACGGTGCCGAGGGTCAGGGCGCGTTCGGCACCAAGCTGGCCGGATTTGACCGGCTGGCCAACGGCCAGGCGTTGCTGAGCACGATCATCCATGGACTGAACAGTATGCCGGCGTTGGGCGGGCAATTCAACGACGAGCAAGTTGCCGCGGTTGCTACATATGTACGCAACAGCTGGGGTAATAGCTATGGCGGTGTCTCCGCTGCGCAAGCCAAGGCTGCGCGCTGAGTCAGGGGTGCGCCGCCGAGCCGGCGCACAGGACGCGAGACCCGTAACGATATTTAAAGATTAGGACCTAACATGAAAATCCATAGCCTTCTGGCTGTATCTGCCGCAGTGACCTTTGCCTGCGCGGCACAGGCCCAAGTGAGCATTGACAAGTACACGCCCCTTTCCAACGAGCAGATTCTCAAGCCGGCAGACGGCGATTGGCCCAGCTGGCGCCGCACTGTCGATAACCAGGCCTATAGTCCCCTGGAACAGGTCAACACGAAAAACGTGAAGCAATTGGACCTGGCGTGGGCTTGGTCCATGCCTGTCGGCGGATTGCAGGAAACCGCACCGCTGGTCCATGACGGTATCATGTTCCTGGGCATGAACCGCAGCCATGTGCAGGCGCTGGACGCCACCACGGGCGATCTGATCTGGGAATATACGCAGCCGTTGCCGAAATTTACCGGCGGCTATCATGACGCGCAGGCGAATCGCCAACGCAATTCACTGGCCTTGTACGAAGACAAGGTCTACCTGACCACGCCCGATGCCAAGCTGGTTGCGCTGGAGGCCAAGACCGGCAAGAAGCTTTGGGAAGTCCAGGTCAACGAGTGGGAGAAAGGCTACAGCTTCACCGCCGGGCCGCTGGTGGTCGATGGCAAGGTCTTTACCGGCACGTCCGGCTGCAGCATTACCGGCACTGCGGGTGGTTGCTATATCACCGCGCATGATGCCAACACGGGCAAGGAACTGTGGCGCCTGAACACGATCGGCGATCCTGCAGTGGACGATAGCTGGGGCGGCCTGCCCAAGGAAAACCGCTGGGGCGGGTCACCGTGGATCACCGGTTCCTATGACGCCAAGCGCAAGATGCTGTTCTGGGGCGTAGGCATGCCGATTCCCTATCCTTCTATCCTGCGCGGCAGCGGCGATGGCGATGCCTTGTACACCAGTTCGACCCTGGCTATCGATGCAGAAACCGGCAAAGTCAAATGGCATTATCAGCATATGCCCAATGACGACTGGGATTTGGACAGCCCGTTCGAACGCGTCCTGGTGGAAAGCCAGATCGCGCCAAGCAAGGGCGAAGTCGCCTATATGAGCAAGGACGTACAGCCTGGCAAGAAATACGATGTGATCGCTTCGGTTCCCGGCAAGTACGGCACCGCTTTTGTCCTGGATCGCGACACCGGCAAGCTGCTGTGGGCGCGTGACACCGTATTCCAGAACGTGATCAAAGGCTTCACCGAAGACGGCAAGGTGATCACCAATACCGACCTGAAGGCCAAGTCCATCAACGAGACCGTGAAGGTTTGCGGCGGTCGCGATCTGGGCAAGCTCTGGATGGCGTCGGCATATAGCCCATTGACCAATGCGCTATATGTACCGGTCAGCTCCTCATGCAAGGAACTGACGCCGAAACCGATAGAGTTGCGCAACGGCGAGTCCGTGGGTGCCCAGGCATCGGGCGCGGTGTCGTTCGCGCCAGGGGAGGACAGCACCGGTCGCGTGTACGCGGTCGATGTGAAAACCGGCAAGTTCCTGTGGGTGCAGAAGCAGAAGCCGATTTTCAGCTCCGGCTTGCTGACCACGGGCGGCGGCCTGGTCTTTACCGGCGACAGCATGCGCGAATTTGCGGCGTACGACCAGAAAAACGGCGACAAGCTTTGGTCTATCAAGCTGAATACGTCGATTGGCGGCTTCCCCATGTCCTATAGCGTCGATGGCAAGCAGTATATCGCCGTCGTAACCGGCCCGAATGCACAGACGCCGCCAGCGGCCATCCTGAACCCCGAACTGAAGAATGTGGTGGATTCCGGACATTCCGTTTTTGTATTCGCCTTGGATAAAGACGCGAAATAGCGCCCGTAGGGTGAGCGCGCAGGCGCCTGTTTGGCGCCGCGCTATCGCATGCAGGCCGCCTGCCTTTTGCACAGCGCGTCGCGCGTCTTACCCAAGGGGGCGAAAAAAAAGCCCGGAGTCATCCGGGCTTTTTCGCGTCCAGGCCAGGCGGGATCAGAGGCTGGTGGACAGTTTGCGCAGAAAGTTCTCGCAATCGTTCAACTGTGAAAAATCAACGAACTCGTCTGGCTTATGCGCCTGTTCGATCAGGCCGGGGCCGCACACGATGGTTGGGATGCCGAGCGCCTGGAACAGGCCTGCCTCGGTGCCATAGGCCACCTTGCGGGTTTCCTTGTCACGCGTCAAGGCGCGCACCAGCTCGGTGATCGCGGCCTGTTCCGATGCCTCCAGCGGCGGAGCACTGGCATCGGCGGAAATATCGATACGCGCTTCGGGGAATTCCCGTTGCATACGCGGCAGCAAATCGTTCTTGACGTATTCGTGGATCTTCGACTGGATTTCCTCGCCGGGCATGCCGGGCAGGTTGCGGAACTCGTAGTTGAACTGGCATTCGCCGGGAATGGTATTGACGGCAATGCCGCCTTGTATGCGGTTTGTGGTAATCGTGGTGTAGGGTACGTCGTAATAGTTGTCGTAAGGTCCATTATCACGATACTGGTCGGCCAGGTCGCGGATATGGCAGATCAGCCTTGCCGCGTGTTCAATCGCGTTGCAGCCATATGGCGTCAGCGAGGAATGTGCCGCCTTGCCGTGCACGCGGCAGGTGAACAGATTGATCCCCTTGTGCGCCACCACGACCCGCATGCCGGTGGGTTCGCCGACCACGCAGCCATCGATTTTCTGGTTGCGCTTTTCCAGTTCCTTCAGCATAAAGGGCGCTCCGGCGCATCCGACTTCCTCGTCGTATGAGAATGCCAGGTGAATCGGCTTTTTCCGCTGTTGCTGCAGAAATTCCGGCACCAAGGCCATGGCGGTCGCAATAAAACCTTTCATGTCGCAAGTGCCGCGACCATAGAAGCGATCTTGCGCGGCCGTGAGCGAGAAAGGATCCGTATGCCAATCCTGTCCGTCCACCGGGACAACGTCGGTGTGTCCGGACAGCGCGACGCCGCCCTGGGTCTGGCCGTCTGCTGCCGGCAGGGTCGCGAAAAGATTGGCCTTGGCGCCTTTTTCATCCGTGGTGAGCCAGCAGTCCACGCCTTGCCGGGCGAGGGCATCGCGTACCGTTTCGATCAGGCCCATATTGGAATTGCGGCTGGTTGTGTCGATACCGACCAGGGTAGCGAGCCATTCTTCTTTGGTATTGGGTGATGCACTCATGAAATTGTCCTTGATACAGATGCGAAAAGATATAAAAACCACAAAACCGGGTTTTTTAAACTGTAACCATTCATACATACTTGTGTCCGATGGCATTACACAGTATTTTAAGTTCCTATTCTACAAGCTAAAGGATATCTTTATGCAACCCACCAAAGTATCGCTACGCAATCTTGCCGCGGCGGTCATCGGCAATGCCCTGGAATGGTATGACTTTCTTGTCTTTGCATTCATGACACCGATCATCGCCAGACTGTTCTTCCCTGTCGATCCATCGGCAAAAAGCGGGGATCTGAACGATATCCTTATGACGACTGCCATATTCGGGGTTGGCTTCTTCATGCGGCCCGTCGGCGGCGTGATACTTGGCATGTATGGCGACAAGCATGGCCGCAAGGCCGCCATGGTGCTGGTGA
Source organism: Advenella kashmirensis (assembly GCA_040395835.1). Lineage (GTDB taxonomy): Bacteria > Pseudomonadota > Gammaproteobacteria > Burkholderiales > Burkholderiaceae_B > Advenella > Advenella kashmirensis_B. Next base: position 590,328 of record JBEBPQ010000001.1, on the reverse strand, counting down.
CGTCGCTGATGGCTGTTTCCATGGCCATTATCACCTTTTCCCCCACCTACCTGACTGCGGGCATCCTGGCGCCGATCCTGATCCTGATCGCGCGGCTGGTCCAGGGGTTCTCCGCGGGCGGCGAATTCGGCACTGCCACGGCGCTACTGATCGAGATGGCGCCGCCCGGCAAGCGCGGCTACTACGGCTCCTGGCAAATGACCGGACAGATGATCGGCTTGCTGATCGGCGCGGCCGCCGGCACCCTGATGACCGTGTATTTCACCCAGGAAGAGATCGAGGCCTGGGCCTGGCGCATTCCCTTCTTTGTCGGCTTGGTGATCATTCCGATCGCGGTCTATATCCGCCGACGCCTGGATGAAACCGAGGTGTTCCAGAATGCCAAGCGCCAGGAGCAGGCCGAAGGGCGCCACATCAGCATCGGCGAGCTGTTGATCAGCGCGTGGCGCGAAACCGTCATGGGGATCGGTCTGGTGGCGGCCGCGACGGTCACCGTGTATATCACGTTTACCTATCTGGTGACATTTGCCACGAAAATATTGAACCTGCCCTTGCAGGAGACCTTTGAGGTCCAGATGCTGGGCGCGCTGTGGGTTGTCATCCTGACGCCGTTGATGGGCATGCTGTCCGACCGGATAGGCCGCAGCCGTTTGCTTATCGGTTCGCTCGCCTTGTATTTCGTGATTCTGTTCCCGATCTATTCCTGGCTTACCGCAGCGCCGTCGATTTCCCGCCTGGTCGTGGTGCAATTGGCTACCGGCCTGTGCGCGGCGGGTTTTTTCGCCGTGTTCAGCACCGTCATGGCGGTGTTGTTTCCCACGCGCGTGCGCTCGCTGGGGTTGTCCATTTCCTATAATCTGGCAGTCATGTTGATTGGCGGCTTCGCACAATTTATCGTGACATGGCTAATCCAGCAGACCGGGTCTCCCATGGCGCCAACCTATTACGTGATGTTCGGCGTGGGCCTGGGCCTGATCGCGGCGTTGTTGCTGGGCAAGCGCGCCGACGCGGAAATCGTGCACTGATTCCGGCTTTGCCCGGCCGGGCCGATGCAATGTCGGCCCGGTCGCGCTGGTGGACGGGCGTCATGGCCGGCTCACTGGCTACCCGCCTGAGGCGCGCCGACCTTCGGCTCGAAGGTGATGGGGAAATTCACCGAGTTGGCGATAAAGCACTTGGCATGCGCCTGGTGATGCAGTTCAGTCGCCCTGGCGATGTCCTGCTCTCGACTGATCGTGATTTCAGGATGCAGGACGATCTGCGTGAAGGCGCCGCCGCCCGCGTGTGTTTCCATTGTGCCTTGGGCCTGGTCCCGATAGCGCAACACCTGGACGCCGGCGTCCGCGCATAAATGCAAATACCAAAGCTTGTGGCAGGCGCTGACGGATGCCAGCAGCAATTCTTCGGGGTTCCATCGGCTTGCGTCGCCAAGGAAGGCGGTATCCGATGAGCCGATGATCGCGGGCTTGCCGTTGGCGGAAATGGTGTGATCGCGCGTATAGGCGCGGTAGCCTGCCGTGCCTTGCCCCAAGTTGCCCGTCCATTCGACGGTTACGGTGTATTCGTGTGAAGTCGGCATGTTTTCGATATCTCCTTGGTTGTCGATGGTGGCGCGCGCGGCTTGTCGCTCGCGCATGAAATTTCGGAACTGCACAAGCGCGTCCCGCCGCCATGGGCCGCCGGCTTGCTGCCTTTGCACAATATCGCGAGGCCATTCCGTGTTCATATACGCAGCCTGGCTTTGATCGATTAAGCCGTGGAACGACGCAGGCAGATGCCGTCGCCCCCAAAGGCCGCCCGCCTTCTTGCTGGGGAGGATATCCGCATTACCGTGGCGTTTTATCATTTCCCAGCGGCACAGATTGAGCACGCCGTAGTAGGGAGAGATCAGCAGGTTTTCTTCTGTAAGAATCCATTCGATATCGGCTTGGATGGCGCGCAGATAGTCGTCTCGACGCAGCAAGCCGATCAGTTCGCCGGGAGGCGGGCCATAAAGTGCAATCCCTCTGTTTTTTGCGACGGTCAGATGGACGATCAGATCCTCATCTGGCGCGGGCCGCGCCTGCGCCGCTTGCGTGGTTTCGCTGAATTTGAGTTGTTGAGGCACAGGATGGCGGGGCGCCATCGCGACGGCTTTATCCACCACGCAGGCTTCCAGTCCGCCGGCGTACGGTCGGCACAGGTGTCTGTCGGCCAGTAAATCATATAAGCCAAGCCGCTTTTCTTCGGATAGTCGATCTGTGATGATCAGCAGGTCGATATCGCTTTTCGGCGGAAAGAAGGCATTCATGGCCAGTGATCCGTGCAGGATGACCGAAACCAGCATATCGCCCAGTTCATCGTGCAATGCCTGGACAGTGTGATTCAGGAAAGGGGCGAGTGCCGGTGGCAGCGAATGGGTGGGACTGATGGGCATGGCTGGCGATTCAGGCTGGGTCAGGTCGGGCGGGTGTAAATATCCTTTTGCAATATTTCCATATGGATGCCGGGGTTCGCCAATGCCTGGAATCCGTACTTTTCGTAAAGTCCGGGCGCGGTGGAGGTTACCAACATACAGCGCCGCGCCTGGGAAATCGAGGGATGTCGCATGACGGCGTCCAGCAAGGCCTTCGATATCCCGATACCGCGATTTTCCTTGGCGACGAAGACATCGCTTAGGTAGGCGAACGTAGCGTGGTCGGTCACGATCCTGGCGAACCCGAGCTGTGCGCCGGTATCAATATCGTAGGCGCCAAAGCAAAGGGAGTTGGCGATGGCCGCTTCAACCGTGGCCTTGTCGATGCCCAGGGCCCAAGTGGATTCAAGGCAAAGGAACCGATGGATAAAATCGATGTCCAGTTTTCTGTTGTCGCAGGAAATGTCGATTTGCATGGCAGCGTTACCAGGGGATATTGCAGATGCATTTGCCTGTCTATAGTAAACGAAGTTGCCTAGGCGAGGTTGTCGTTGTCGCTTGCCAGTAGCAAGAAATCGCCCCTTACCGGCTGCCATACTTCTATGTCCCTGGGGGTGGCCAGCAGTTGCGGCAAGGCGTCCCAGAAGCGCTGCCGATAGGGACGATGCACCTGTACGTTCAGTACATCCTGGCGGTCTCGCCAGGTTTCGTAAAGCAGATAGCTGCCTGGCGCGTCGGGATTGCGATGCAAAACGGCATTGACGAAGGTGGTTTCGTGCCGCATGGCATCCAGCACCTCCTGCAACAGAAGCAGAAATTCCTGTTCCTTGCCGGGTAGGAGGCTGAAGCGAATAATATAGGTTTCATCCTGCGCGTTATTCCTGCTTGAAGCCAATCTTGCCGCAGTTGTATGCATGTGTAAGCCGGGGCTTGATTCGGTAGTAGCGGGCATGCGATATTCCTTTCTTGATATTCACGTGATATCGGGTTGTCCGGACGCTTGCCGGAATGTTCTCACTATGGAGCAATGGCATGTCGCCGTCCATTACCTGCGGGGTAATGGACGCCGCTATCCGGAAGGCATATCATGCGCTTTCCATTGGCCCGTGCAGTGGCGCAGCAAGGCACGCGACGATCGCTTCGCGATGCGGCTCGCAAGTGTGCGTATTCGCAGAGGACATGATGACGACGACAATCCAGACGATCGGGGAACACATTCGCGATTGGCGACAGCGCCGTCGCTTCAGCCAGCTTGCGCTGGCTTGCGAGGCCGGTATTTCGGCCAGGCACTTGAGCTTCATTGAAACGGGGCGCGCTGTGCCAAGCCGCGATATGATATTGCTGCTGGCCGAGCAGTTGAATATTCCCTTGCGCCAGCGCAACCGGGTTTTGCTAGCAGCAGGATATGCGCCGCACTATGCCGAACATGATTTGGGCGACGCGCCGTTGCGGGAGACCGGGGAAGCGATCGGGGCAATTCTGACGGCGCATGAACCCTTTCCCGCCATGGCGGTTGATGGGCATTGGAACCTGGTGCAGGCAAACCGGAGTATGCTTATGCTCATGACCGGCGTGGATCCCGCCTTATTGGTGCCGCCGGTCAATGTATTACGCCTGGCCTTGCACCCCAAGGGCGTGGCGCCAAGGATCCGCAACTTTGCCCAATGGCGGGCGCATATCCTGCATCGGCTGAGACACCAGCATGAATATACCGCCGATGCGTTTTTGCTGGCGCTGCATGACGAACTGGCGGGCTTTCCGATGCCTGCCGGCACGCAGCCGATTGCAAATGTGCAGCCTGCCATCGCCGTACCGCTGCAGTTCGATACCCCTTGTGGCATGTTATCGCTGTTGAGCATGACGATGACGTTCGGCACGCCGCTGGAGGTTTCGCTGTCCGAACTCGTGCTCGAGACCTTTTTACCCGCCGATGCGGAGTCGGCGGCTATGCTGCGCGATATGGCGCTGGCTGATGCCCAAGGGGCTTGACCTCAGGTGCGATTGAGGTTTTATATTATTTGACCGCTTTATAAACGGGAGTATTTTTACATGCAAGCGTCGTTCGCAGACTATCAGATCGATCTGGAGGCCTATTTCGATAAGCTGGGCTATACCGGACCGCGCGAAGCCTCCCTGCATACCCTGCAGACCCTGCAATATCTGCACCAGGAGGCCATTGCCTTCGAGAACCTGGATCCGTTTCTGGACCGACCCGTTTCCCTGGCGCTTTCCGATCTGGAGGACAAGCTGGTTTTCAACGGTCGCGGTGGCTATTGCTACGAGCAGAACCTGCTGTTTGCCCATGTGTTGCAGCGGCTCGGGTTCGTTGTCTCGCATTTATTTGCGCGCGTGCTCTGGGGGCTCGAACCATCGGCGCAGGCGCCGCTTTCGCACATGTTGTTGCATGTCAGGCTGGCGCATCGTCCCTATATCGTGGATGTCGGGTTTGGCGGCAATTCGCCGGTGACACCGCTGCTGGTGAATCGAGAGGCAATCCAGCACACCTCCCACGGAACCTATCGCAACGTGTTGATCGATGGCGAGTACTGGCTGCAATGCCTGGTCGGCGAGCAATGGCGCAATATGTACCGGTACGAGCTGACCCGCTACCGTCCGATAGATTTTGTCGCGGCGAACTTCTATACATCGACGCATGACGACTCGCATTTCCGCCATGGCCTCTACGCCTCGCGGGTGTTTGCGGGAGGCCGCTATCAATTGCGAAACCAGCAACTGACGACGCGCTATCGGGATGGCCGGGAGGAGCAGCTGCAACTGCGTGATGCGGCGCACGCCGAAGCGATGCTGGATCAATATTTCGGCATTCGCATCCCAGACAGCAAGGCATTCGGGGAGCGTTGGCGGCAATTAGTCCGCGGGCTCGAAGTGGGGTCCAGGCCCCTGGTCGGAGAGTCGGTCGAGCGGGTTGCGTAGCGGGCAGGAAGCGATGGACAGGCAACCGCAGCCGATGCATTGCGTCAACTGATCGCGCAGGCTGGTCAGCGCCAGGATGCGCTCGTCCAGGTCATCGTGCCACAACCTTGACATGGTTTCCCAGTCCTGGGCGGACGGTGTCCGGCCGCTGGGCAGCGCGGCAAATGCGTGCGCAATTTCGGCCAGGGAAATGCCGACACGCTGCGCGACCTTGATAATCGCCACGCGACGCAATACCTCTCGTTTATAGCGCCGCTGGTTGCCGCTGTTCCTGACGCTCTCTATCAATCCCCGTGTTTCGTAAAAATGCAAAGCGGAAACAGCGACACCGCTGCGTCGGGCAACTTCCCCGACCGAGAGCAGCCTGGGATAATCTTCCGGTTTGATGGGTGGCATTTTTATCCTTTACCTTAAGTGAGCTTTAGGTATTATAAAGTCATTACGTTTCAGTTGTGATTATTTTGGAGGAATTGAACGTGAATGATAAAACGAAGGTTGTCGCTATCTACGGGAGTGTGCGCAGTCGCCGCTACTGCGATACGATCATGAAATGGGTCGTCGGCGAATTGCGTCGGCATGATGCGTTTGAGTTTCGCTTGCTGGATCCCGCCGAGTATGAGGGGGAGCGCCACGCACAGGATGGTGCGGCGCAGGCAGGCCCGGCGCAGCATCTGGCCTGGGCCGATGCGTTTGTCGTCGTGACGCCTGAGTATAATCACGGATATCCGGCGGCGCTGAAGGCGCTTATCGATTCCGTCAACGAACCCTGGCAGGCCAAGCCGGTGGCATTCGTCTCCTACGGTGGCGTGTCGGGCGGACTGCGGGCGGTCGAACAATTGCGCTTGGTGTTTGCCGAACTGCATGCTGTCGGCATCAGGGAATGTGTCAGTTTCGCCAATCCCTGGGAGCAATTCGCGACCGACGGGGTGCTCCCAGGAGACGCCGGGCGAGCCAGCAGCAAGGCGATGGCGCGCATGCTGTCCAGTCTGCACTGGTGGGCGGGGGCGTTGCGTGCCGCGCGGCTTGCCACGCCCTATGGGCAACCGCTGGCGTAACCGGGCACGATGCGGGTGCCAGGTCGTTGGCAACGTTGATGGCAGCCGGTAATCCGGATGCGGTTTACCCTCGGCGCCGTGGCTGAAGTTGTGACGAGAGGTGTCATGAATACCAGAAACATGATCTGAATCAAGATATTCGTCCGCTTGAATGGCCATGGTCACGCCCGATGGGTTTAAATAGCATTTGCCATTAGAACCAGCAATTGAACAATGATATGAAAGATTCCTATTTTGCCGACGTGGCCGATTTCATAACGGGACTGACCTATGAAGATTTGCCGGTTGCGGTTGCAGAGCAGGCGAAATGGCGGTTGCTGGAGGCGTTGGGGCGATTATTCTGCGCGACCGGGCATGGCAGGATCGTTGGCGGCCCGCAGGTGGATCCGGCCCTATCCGCGCTGACTAACGGGGCCATGCTGGCCGAGACCTATTCCGAGCAGGATGATCAGGGGGATTTTCTTCGCATCGATGCCGCCATCGTCCCTGCCGCACTGGCGATGATCGGGGCCAGCAGGGGCAACGGGCGGGCGTTGATCTGCGCGCTGGTGGCCGGCTATGCCGCGACAGCCAGGCTTGGCTTTGGCCGTCTGCCCTTGTCGCGCCAGGGATGGCATATCGCGTTGGCTGACGGAACGCTGGGGGCCGCAGCGGCGGCAGCCAACGCCAGCTCCCTGAGGCGCGCCGCAACCCGGGCCGCGCTGGGGTTTGCCAGCAGCCAGGCAAGCCAGGTGGTGCCGAAGGTGGTTGGCGTGCCGAATATAGAACGGCCTGGTAAAGCGGCCATGGACGGGGTGCTGGCCGTGGCGATGGCTGGCCAGGGCGCGGTCTGTCCGCCGCGCATCATTGCGCAGATCGAGCAGGATCTGGCTGCGTTTGAGGCAGATGAGCTCATGGCGAGGGCCTGGTATCCTGCAACGACCATATCGCGGTTTATGAGTGCCGCCATGAGCATCCAGACCTTCAGGCTGAAGGTCGGACCTCAATTTAGCACCGTGACCACCAATGGCATGATCGAACTGGTGCAGGGGCTGGAGCTGGCCAGCGCCGATGAGCTGATGAACGGATTCGGCGGCGAAGCCTAGCTGGTCAAGGTTGTCCCGGTTCTGTGTTATACTGTTTGTATACATTTCATATAATGCTTCTTTTATATGATCCCGATGACGCCCTTTCCGTCTGCCGGCCCATGGGCCGAGGCAGCCTGCGCAATGGTGTCGTTACCAACAGCTATCGGATACCTATCATGGGAATTGTCAAGATTTCTGACCAGATGCACGAGAACTTGCGGCTTGCCAGTCATGCGCTGAGCCGCTCCATTAACGCCCAGGCGGAGCATTGGATGCGCATCGGCATGCTTGCCGAAATGTACCCCAACCTTGATCATAGCGACTTGTGCCGCATGCTGGTGCAAGCCGGCCAGGCGGGCGGGCTCGACCTTGAGGCGGTCGCGGCGCGGGGGCGGATGCCCGCGCCCGACGGTGTCGTCTCGGGAGCGCGACAATGAACGAGCGCGTGTCGATCAAGTCCGAGGAAGAGATCGCCAAGGCCCGCGAGGCCGGCAGGCTGGCGGCCGAGGTGCTGCATATGATCGCGCCGCATGTGAAGCCTGGCGTTACCACTGACTATCTGGACCAGTTGTGCCACGACCATATCGTCAATGTGCAAAATGCGATTCCGGCCAATATCGGTTATCACGGCTTTCCCAAGACGATCTGCGCGTCGGTCAACCATGTCATCTGCCATGGCATTCCATCGGCCAAGGTGCTGCGCGATGGCGATATCATCAACATTGATGTCGCGGTCATCAAGGATGGCTGGTATGGCGATACCAGCCGCATGTATTTCGTGGGGCAACCGTCTGCGCTGGCCAAGCGGCTGGTCCACACGACCTACGAGGCCACGCTGGCGGGCATCCGGCAGGTGCGGCCCGGGGCCACGCTTGGCGATGTCGGCCATGCCATCCAGAGCGTGGCGCATCGCGAGGGTTTCAGCATTGTCCGCGAATATTGCGGGCACGGCATCGGACAGATCTATCACGATGACCCGCAGGTGCTGCATTACGGCCGTCCAGGCGAAGGGCTGAAGCTGAGGGAAGGCATGATGTTCACGATCGAGCCCATGATCAATGCCGGCAAGCGGCATTCCAAGCAACTGGCCGACGGCTGGACGGTGGTGACCAAGGACCATTCCCTGTCGGCGCAATGGGAGCATATGGTCGTGGTCACCGCCGATGGCTTCGAGGTGCTGACACCATGGCCGCAGGCGGTTGACGGTTACGAGCCCATCTGACCCGTGCCAGTCGCCCAGGCGGGCGCATGAAAGCCTATCGCGCCTGTCTTGCGAGCAAGGCGGAACAGTCTGTTTCCGCACTTTCGCAAGACAGGCGCTTGTTTTTTGGAAGCGAGTGGGCGCGGCGCGCTATCATAATCGTGTTCAGCATAATCTTACGATTCGGCGGAGGACTGATGAGCAGCGAAAAAATACAGATCAAGCGGGTGTATGACGCGCCAACCTCGGGCGATGGCTTCAGGGTGCTGGTGGATCGGCTCTGGCCGCGCGGCATGCGCAAGGAGAATCTGCAGTACGATGCGTGGCCCAAGGATTTGACACCCAGCAACGCATTGCGCAAATGGTACCACCAGGAAAAGCGTGTGCAGCGCTGGGCGCAGTTCTGTGAACGCTACCGGGAAGAGCTGGAAGCGCATCCTCAGGCAGTGCAGCAGTTGCTGGCGCAGGCCCAAGGTCGGAAGATGACGCTGCTGACAGCGACCAAGGATGAGATCCAGAATCATGCCGTCGTGCTGCAGCAATATTTGCTTGTGGACATGGATTACCAGGAATGATGCCGCGCAATCTGCCTATACTTGAAGACGACGGAAGGCGAACGCCAATCGATTAATCATAACCGAGCAGGAGACAACAACCCATGAGCATCGATAGACTACAGCAAACTGTGACCGCCCTGAGCCGGATGGTGGATCGCGATGGAATGAGCGAGCCGCAGATTCTGGCGCAAGCCAGCGCGTTGATGGCGGATTTGGTGTCGGTCGATGACTGGCTGCCCGACGAACTGGCAGTACCGCACCCTGAGTATTATCGGCAGTATCTGCTTTATGGCGATCCCCTGGATCGGTTCTCCCTGGTCAGCTTTGTCTGGGGGCCGGGACAAAAAACCCCCGTTCACGATCATACGGTGTGGGGTGTGATTGCCATGTTGCGCGGCAGCGAAGTCGATCAGCCCTATGAGGTGACGGAACAGGGTGCGCAGCCTGCAGGCAAGGCCCGGATCCTGAAGCCCGGTCAGGTTGCCTGTGTTTCCCCGGAGATTGGCGATGTGCACCGCGTCAGCAATGCGCTCGACGATCAAGTGTCGATCAGCATCCACCTGTATGGCGGTAATATCGGACGCATCCGCCGCAGCGTTTTCGATATCGAGAGCGGGGCAAGCAAGCCGTTCGTCTCGGGATACTCGAATGCGTTCACCCCCAATTTATGGGTGAGTCCCGCATAGCGACGCGTGAAAGCGCAGCGGTTTTCGCTTGTCGTGAATAGGGGCTGAAAAAAACCGGCATGCATTGCATGCCGGTTTTTTCCTGCGCCAGCCCTTGCCTTGGTTACTTGTTTGCCGGGCGTTCATTGTCCGGCAGGGCATAGGCGATGATGTAGTCTCCGCGATCGGGTGACTGGCGCGCGCCGCCGGCATTGATGACAATATATTGCTTGCCGGTTTTGGGGGAGATATAGGACATGGGGCCGGATTGGCTACCCACGGGCAGGCGCGATTTCCAGATTTCCTCGCCGGTTGCCGAATCGTAGGCGCGTAAATAGAAGTCCTGGGTGCCGGCAAAGAACAACAATCCGGCCTGCGTTGCCAGCGAAGGGCCCAGGGTCGGCATACCGATAGGGATTTGCAGGCTCATGCGGATGCCGAGCGGGCCCGTGTCCTGCACGGTGCCCACCGGGACCTGCCACACGATTTTTCGGGTTTTGAGGTCGATGGCGGTCATGGTGCCGAAAGGCGGTTTCTGGCAGGGAATGCCCAATTGCGACAGGAAGCGCTCGCGCATTGCGCCATAGGGCGTGCCGTCCTGGGGGACGATGCCCATTTCAATTCCGCTGGCGCCCGCCGCGACTTTCTCCCTGGGGACCATATAGTTCGCCAGCCCCAACCGCATATCGTTGACGAACATATAGTTGGTGGTTGGATCAACCGAGACTCCGCCCCAGTTCATGCCCCCCAGCGAACCCGGGAACTGCAGCGCCCGGTCTTCGCCGGGGGGCGTATAGACCCCCTCGTGGCGCATGCCCTTGAACTGGATCCGGCACAGCAGTTGGTCCAGCGCGGTCGCGCCCCACATATCCGATTCCTTCAACGTCTGATTACCGATGGAGGGCATGCCGACGGAAAACGGCTGGGTCGGGGAGTAGCGCTCGCCAGGGATATTGCCTTGCGGCACCGGCTTTTCCTGGACCGCAGCCAGCGGTTTGCCGGTGACGCGGTCCAGCATGAAAATCTCGCCCTGCTTGGTGACCTGCACCAGGGCAAAATGGGTGCCGCCCTTGCCATCGGGAATATCGTATAGCAGCGGTTGTGCTGGGATGTCGAAATCCCACAAGTCATGGTGGGTCATTTGAAAGTGCCATCGCAGCTTGCCTGTGCTGGCTTCGATCGCGACGATGGATGAACTGTACTTGTCATCCAGTTCGCTGCGCTGGCCTGCGTAGAAATCGGGCGTGGCATTGCCGGTCGGCAGGTAGACCAGATCCAGCTTCGCATCGTAGGCCATGGCGGACCAGACGTTCGGGGTGCCGCGGGTATAGGTTTTGCCTTCAGGCGGCGCACCCGTGATATCGGGATTGCCCGGGTCCCAGGCCCACACCAGATTGCCGCTGATGACGTTGTAGGCGCGCACTACGCCGGGCGGCTCGTCCACCGCGAAGTTATCCGCCACCCGACCACCGACAATGACCAGGTTTCCCGCCACCAGCGGCGCCGAGGTTTGCTGATAGTAGCCGTCCTTGACCTCGCCCATGCCAACTTTGAGGTCCACCGTGCCTTTGTTGCCGAACTCGGTGCAGGGCTGTCCATTGTCAGCATTGATGGCAATCAAGCGGGCGTCCGTGGTAGGCAAAAACAGCCGCCGGGCGCAGGTAATCGCATTGGCCGGTTCGCTTGTCGCGTCGGCGGGGGCGCTATCCGAGGTCCCCGAAGTGGCGGATGGATTGCCGCCGCCCGCTTGCACGCTGCCGGCCGCCGCAGCGATGCGCGCTGTGCTGGCCGTGGCGTCGTAATAGCCCAGGCTGCGGCAACGTTGCCAGTTCGGAGCCGTGGCTTGCGAGTCATAGCGCCATTTTTCCTTGCCGGTATCGGCATCCAGGGCGAGCACTTTGCTGTAGGGAGTGCAAACGTATAGCGTATCGCCGATCTGCAGCGGCGTGTTCTGGTCTTCCGCACCCGAACCGGTGCTTTTTGGGATATCGCCTGTGTGCGTGGTCCAGGCCACTTCAAGCTTGCCGATATTGTTCTTATTGATCTGATCCATGGCGACAAAGCGTGTGCCGCGGGTGGTGTTGCCCCAATGTTCCCAATCGGAGGGCGAGGCATCGGACTCGACCTTGGTCACGGCGGCCACGGAACGGGTTTCGGTGACGGATTTTGGAAAGAAGAACAGGATAAAGGTGGCGATAATGCCGATGGCGAGCACGAGCGATGCCCATTGCGATATCTTGCAGCCGGGCTTGCCGGCGGCACGCCGCAAGGCGGGGACGGCCAGTGTGACCAAAAAGGCGAGTACGGCAAATGCAAAGATACGCGCCACCAGGGGCCAGAACTCCAGCCCGGCTTCCCATACTGCCCATATTACAGTTGCAATAAATGCCAGGGCATAGACGATAGCCCCAAGCGTATTGCGTTTCATGATGAGATAACCGGCAAACAACAACGCGATACCCATCAGGATGTAGTACAGGCTGCCGCCGAGCACGGCCAGCCAGGCGCCGCCGATGGCCAGGAAAGCGCCGAACAGGATGATGAGAATGCCGAGCAGCGCAAGGCCCAGTCTGGCCAATGCGGATACGGGTCGTTGTTCGTTCATGGTGACTCCCCTTTGTGAAACATGGTTTCATGCCGTTGCTGGCGGACCGCGGGATACCAAGTCTGGACGGCCCTTTGCATTGAACGGGGACCGGCCTGCGGAACAAGTTGTTCCGTCAGGCGCTAGCGCGACCCTGATCCGAGGTCATGCTCCTAGTGTAACGCTAAAAGCGGTAGCTGACCGCCATCCCGGCGGTCCAGTTCCTGCCGGGCGCGGGTTCATAGTAGCGATTGTTGGCATCGTTGATGATGACCGAACCCGCATATCTGGCCTTGAAGAGATTGTCGACGCGGGCGAAGGCGTTGAGTGTCCAGTGGTCGCGCTTCCAGGTATAGCCGGTATGCAGGCCTGTCACCAGGGCGGCCGGCGCCGACTCGCTGTTGCGGTCATTCACGTAGACTTTGCCGAGGTAATCCAGGTCGATGCCACCTCGCCATCCTTGTTCCGGCTCCCAGGCCAGGGTTGCCGAGGCGCTGTTGCGGGCGATGCCGGGTATTTCATTGCCTGCCGGAATCTGCGGGTTGCTAGCCGAGCAGGGGCCGGAACAGAAGTTGTCGCGATACCGCGCATGCAGATAGGTGTAGGCCAGGCGCGCACGCAGGTCCTGGTAGACCCGTCCGTCCCATGATAGTTCAAACCCGTCGCGCAGGGTCCGTCCTGCGTTCTGGTAGGACGTCCTGCCGCCGCTGCCGCCGGCGCTTACGATTTCATCTTTGGTGTAGGTGCGGAATAGGGCGGCGGTCAACTGGCCGTCGCCGATACGCGCCTTGGCACCGGCTTCCAGCGTGGTGTTGACCGATGGCCTGAGGTCGAAATTCAGCCCCGGCAATTGATCGGTGCGATAGGACAACTCGTTGAATGTCGGGGTTTCAAAACCGCGACCTGCCGTGACGTAAAACGAGAGATCGGGCGTGGCCTGGTAGTTCAGCGCAATGACGGGCAGCAGCTTGCTGTAGCTGGCCTTGCCGCTATCGTCGGCGTTGCCTGCCGCGATGTAATGGTCGGACGAACGGAAGTGCACATTGCTGTAGCGTAGCCCGGCGTCCAGGGTCCAGCGGTCGGCAAACTGCCAGGATGCCTGCAGGTACGGATCGAGATTCCAGACGGTATTGATTTCGTCGCGCCGCAGGCGGCCCTGCGTCCCCAGGGCGTCGCCGACAAAATTCTCATACCCCTTGCGCGCTTCGCGCATGGTATCCCACGAGAGTCCGGCCACGACCGTCAGCGGACGGTCTGCGAGCGACAGGTGCGAGCTGATGCGCACATCCGCGCCGCCGTACTGGCGCTTGAGCCAGATGACTCCGCCGGCATGAGAGGGCGCCCGCTGCGGCGCAATCGGGATAGACAGAAACTGCCGGGTTTCCCGTTCTCCGAAATAGCCCATGACGCGCAGATCGGTGTTGCCGGACAACGGCTGTTCGTACACAAGTCCGCCCTGGGTTTGCTTCATGGATTTGCGCACGTTGTACGTCTTGGCATTGGGCGAAGCGGCGCGCGGATTGTCCTCGAACTCCTCGCGCGTCAATCCTTGCGGATCCTGGGCAGACATATCGACGTGATTGAACAGCAAGCTGAGGTGACCGTCCTCTCCCAGTTGCATGCCCAGTTTGGCGTTGACCTGGTTTTTGTGCGCTGCGCTGTGCTCACGGTAGCCGTCGGTCCGAAAGTGATTGGTACTGATCAAGTAGTCGATGGCACCCGCGCCCTCGCCCCGGGACCCGGACGCTTTCATGCCATAGCGCAACTGTCCGTCGCTGCCCGTGGCGAACGATGGCGTCAATTGCAGGGGACCTGCCCCGGTTTCGGTTTCGGTGAGCAGGACGCCGCCCGAGGAGTTGCCGTAGAGCGTGGAAAACGGGCCGCGCAGCACTTCGGCGGAGGCAATGGAGGACAGGTCGATATTGGAGGTTTGTCCCTGGCCGTCGGGCATGGTGGCCGGAATGCCATCCACATACAGGCGCAGACCCCTGACGCCAAAAGCCGAACGGGCACCAAAGCCGCGGATGGCCAACTGCAGATCTTGGGCATAGTTCTGGCGGTTGCGGACCGTCAGGCCCGGAACCGTTCTCAGTCCTTCGGAAAGATTGACTTGCAAGGTATTTTGCCGAATGTCTTTGCCATCTATGACGCTGACCGACGCGGGAATTTCGCTGGCCGGACGATCCATTCGGGTGCTGGTGGCGACAACGGCGGGCAGTTGAGTGACGGGGGGCGTATCGGGCGCCGTCGGCGACTGCGCCGAGGTTGTCGTGCTGAATAGGGCGGAGAGGCAGCCGGTGAAGGCGGCCAGTCTTGCAATAGGGGTATGCATAGTCAAGTTCGTTGGTGAAACACGGGTAACGGGGAAGGATGGCGGGGACGATCGGCGCTTGCGAAAAAGCGGCGGCGGACCCGGCAGCCGTTGCTGCGATGTCTGCAACTGGCCCGAGGATGTCCGCTTTTGACGTGGGTATCCGCGACTCCCGCCCTATGATACCCCTTCATCAACCAAACGGGACTGATCATGACTAAAATACTGTTATTGATAGATGTACAGGAATCATTTCGGCATCGTGATTACTGGAACGCGTCGCGGGCGCTGCCTTTCTTGCGCAATATCAACGCGCTGATTGCCGATTGCCAGGAAAAAGGAATCCCCATTGTGCGTGTCTTTCATTGCGAAACCCGTCGGCAAAGCCCATTTAATGAAGATAATGGCTTTGTCCGTCCCTTGCAGGGGCTGGCGGACTTCGCCGAACAGCTGCTGATCCGCAAATGGCGCCATAGCGCCGCAGTAGGCACGCCGTTGCTGGCCTGGTTGCGCGAGCACGGTGTGCGGGAGGTGATCGTCGCAGGCATCCGCACCGAGCAATGTTGCGAAACCACAACCCGGCACTTGTCCGACGAGGGGTTCGATATGACCTTCGCCACGGATGCGACACTGACGTTCGATATGCTGTCGCCGGACGGCGCGCCGGTGGCGGCAGACGATATCCACGCGCGAACCGAGACCGTGCTGAACCAGCGGTTCGCGCGCATTTCGCGGGTAGCGTCACTGATCGGGGAGCCGTTGCCGACATGATCTCCGTTTATTTCCTGCTCCTGCCCGACACGTTGCTGATGGACGTCGCCGGCCCGGCCGAGGTGTTCCGGCTGGCGAACCAGCAGTTGCGCGCGCGCGGCCGGCAGGAAAAATTCGCGCTGCATTTCATTTCCCCTGAACCGCAAGTCATGTCGTCGGTGGGACTGGGCCTGCATGGCCTGACGCCGTTGCCGGATCTGGAGGCGGCGCGGACCGAGGGGCGCGTGTGGCTGGTCCTGTCCGGGCGCAGCGGGCAGGCGGCGAACATCATCCACAGGGATCCCTTGTGGCTGTCCGCCCGCCATTGGCTGACTCGCTATCACAATCATTTTCTGGCGCAGGCGGACGCCGGCTACACGCTGCTGACGATATGCGCTGGCGCGCTGCTGCTGGCCGATGCCGGACTTGCGGCAGGCCGGCGGCTGACCACCCACCATGACTTCCTGGCGCAGTTGCAGCGCCTGGCGCCGCGGGCGCAGATCGTGGGCAACCGCCTGTATGTCGATGATGGCAACCTGCTGTCCAGCGCCGGGATTACCGCGGGCATCGATCTGGCGCTGTATTGCGTCAGCAAGGAAGCGGGCGAGGAAGTGGCCGCAGGCGCCGCCCTGGCCATGCGGGTAACGCGTCGTCGGCATGCCGAGGAACCGGAACTTTCCCCGCTGCTGGCCTACCGGCATCATGGGCACCAGGCACTGTTGCGTGTCCAGGACGCGGTGGAGGCCGATCCCGCGCACGCCTGGGATCATGCCGCGCTGGCGCGTATCGCCCATGTCAGCGCGCGTCAGTTGCAGCGGATATTCCGGCAAGCGCTGGATCTTTCCCCCAGGCAATACGTGGAAAGGGTTCGCTTGCATCGATTGGAGCAACTACGGGCCTCGCAACGGCCCGACCCCGCCGGCATCGAACTGGCCGGCTTTTCCGGTTCGCGGCAAGTGCGACGCGCCCGCGACCGACAGCAGAAACGCCTATGCAAGCCGGCGCCGCAATGAATGCCGCCGTCGCGGTCATGGGGCTGGGCTACCTGGGCCGGGAACTGGCCGCCCGGCTGCTGCAACAAGGCCGCATCGTCTATTCGTGCGCGCGCAGCTCGCAGGCAACCGGCCTGACAGGCATAGCGCACACGTTGCTGGATCTGGATGATTTCCAGCCGGGTCATCCGGCCCTGCGCGCCTGGGTCGCGGCGCCTGCCTGGGTGTGCCTGCTGCCGCCATCGTGCAGCGAACATTACGTGGAAAAACTGACCTTGCTGGTGCGCTGGGCGCAGGCTTGCGGGTTGCGGCATCTGATCTACACCAGCAGTATCTCCGTCTATGGCAGCGCCCCCAGGCAATGTTCGATCGCCACGCCGGTACAGCCGGAAACGCCGGGCGCGCGCAAGATCGTTGCCTTCGAACAGGCGTTGCTGGCTTCCTCTCTGCCTCATGTCAGCATCCTGCGCCTGGGCGGGCTTTATGATGATGCGCGCCATCCCGTGCGACGACTGGCGGGCAAGACTGACTTGCGCGGGGGGGCGCATCCGGTGAACATGATACAGAAGGCGCAGGCCGTCGATGCCATCGTGCGCGCGCTGGATTGTCCGGCAGGCAGGCGAATCCTCAATGTCGTGGAAAGACATCACCCGACGCGGCGCGACTTCTATACGGCTGCCGCCGAACGGTTGGGGTGCGCGCCGCCGCGGTTCGCCGCCGACGATGGTTCGAGCGGGAAAATCGTGATTTAAGGTTGCCTGGCGTGCCGCGACGTTGCCGGTTGCCATACCGTCCGCCTGGCGGCGCGCAATCCACTATAGAATAGCGATATTGATTCAAGAGGTGGATTGTGCCAAGAAAAGCATCAACATTATCCGTGGCGGACGAAAACCCTGCGCCGGGCGGCGCCGCCGCGGTCGACCGCGCGCTTTCTCTGCTGACCGTATTTCGCAAGAACGATGGCTATCTGTCGCTGGTCGAATTGTCGGAACGAACCCGGATGTACAAGAGCACCATCTTGCGCCTGCTGGCGTCGCTCGAGCATGCCGGCATGGTGCATAAATCGGATGACGGACGCTATGGATTGGGCGAAGGCGTCGTGCGGCTGTATGGCGTATACAGTTCGGCGTTTTCGCAGGCCGATGTGATCTTGCCCGTGTTACGGGCGCTGGTGGACAAGACGCAGGAAAGCGCTTCCTATCATGTTGTCAGTGGTACCCAGCGCCTTTGCCTGCACCGGGTCGATTCGCCGCTGCCGATCAGCTACCGCACGCAGGAAGGCGATATTCTGCCGCTGGACAAAGGGTCGGGTGGCCGGGTGCTGAGCGCCTTTACTGGCGCCACGGGCAAGCTGTATGACCTGATCCGCAAGGATGGGGTCGTGGTATTGGATGGCGACCGGATGCCGGAACTGGCCGGCGTATCCGCAGCGGTCTTCAATGCGCATGAGTTCGTTGGCGCAATCACGCTGACGATGCCCTCTTCAAGATTGAAAGCGTCGTTCCGCCAAGATGTGCTGGACGCCGCCATGACCCTGAGTCGCAAGCTGGGCCATATCCAGGACTGATCTAGCCCCTGGTGCGCATCCTTCCCGGCCCGCGCCGCCGCCCGATGATGCCCGGCGGTTCGCGCCGGTAACGGGCCCTCACGCACGGCATTTTCCGCTGCTTCAACGCCCGAAAGCTCAAACCCCCATTTTGCTCTGCATTCCCTGGTCCTTGCTGGTGGCGTTGTCATTCGCCTGTGATTGACAGCGTTTCCGCATTTTGTTATTATTCTATTAAATAGAACATAGTTCTGTAAGATAGAACATTAATTCAGGAGGCAGTATGCAGATAGCAGATTCGGAACGCGTATTGATCAGCGAAGTCGGCTTGCGCGATGGTTTGCAAAGCGTGAAAAGCATCATGCCCACCGAGTACAAGCGCAAACTCATTGACGCGTTGTATGCGGCGGGCCTGCGCGAGATCGAAGTCTGTTCGTTCGTGCCGGCGCGGCTGCTGCCGCAAATGGCCGACGCGCAAGAGGTCGTGCAGCATGCGCTCACCCATGCCGACCTGACCGTGATGGCGCTGGTGCCCAACCGTCGAGGCGCCGAAAACGCCTTGCGGGCAGGCGTGCATAAGCTGACCATTCCCGTATCGGCCAGCGAAGCGCATTCCTTGGCGAATGTGCGCAAGTCGCGTGCGGACATGGTGCAAGAGGTTCGTGACATCGTGGCGCTGCGCAATGAATTGGCGCCAGGCGTAAAAATCGAGGCCGGTATTTCAACTGCTTTCGGCTGCACCATCCAGGGCGTGGTCAGCGAAGACGAAGTCGTGCGGCTTGCTGCCGACCTGGTGGCGGCGGGCGCGGACGAGACGGGGCTGTCCGACACCACGGGTTATGCCAATCCGGCCCAGGTCAGGCGTTTGTTCCAGCGTGTTTTTGCCGAAATCGGCGACAAATGCGGCGCGGCGCATATGCACAATACCAGGGGGCTGGGCATAGCCAACAACCTGGCGGCGTACGACGTGGGTGTGCGGACGTTCGATGCCTCGCTGGGCGGGCTGGGTGGGTGCCCGTACGCGCCCGGCGCCTCGGGCAATGTCGTGACCGAGGACCTGGTCTTCATGTTCGAGGCCATGGGCATTGCGACCGGGGTGGATATTGCCGCGCTGATTGCCGCCCGCGAGCCATTGAAACAGGGGGTGCCGCAGGAAGACGTCTACGGCATGGTCGCCGAGGCCGGTTTGCCTTTGACGTTTCACGGGTAGGCGCGCATGACTGATAAAGCATTGCCCTATGCTGGGCTTAAAGTCATCGAATTCACGCATATGGTCATGGGGCCCACTTGTGGCCTGATTCTGGCCGATCTGGGTGCCGAGGTTATCAAGATAGAACCACTCAAGGGCGACAATACGCGGCATTTGCTGGGATCGGGCGCAGGATTTTTCAGCGCTTTCAATCGCAACAAGAAAAGCCTTGCCGTGGACTTGAAATCACCCGAAGGGTTAGCGCTGGTCAAGCAGCTGATCCTGTCGGCCGATGTGGTTAGCGAAAACTTCAAACCCGGCACCATGCGCAAGCTGGGCCTGGATTACGCATCGTTGTCGCAGGACAACGAGCGCCTGGTGTATGTCAGCCACAAGGGCTTTCTGCCCGGTCCCTATGAGCATCGCACGGCGCTGGACGAGGTCGTGCAGATGATGGGCGGGCTGGCCTATATGACAGGGCGCAAGGGCGATCCGCTGCGCGCCGGCACCAGCGTCAACGACATCATGGGCGGCATGTTCGGCGCCATCGCGGTGATGGCGGCGCTCAAGGAGCGCGACAGCACAGGCAGGGGACAAGAGGTGCAAAGCGCGCTGTTCGAAAACAATATCTTCCTGGTCGCGCAACATATGATGCAGTACGTGGTCACCGGCAACGCGCCCGACCCCATGCCCAGCCGCATTTCCGCTTGGGCCATCTACGATGTGTTTACCGTGAAAAACGAGGAGCAAATCTTCCTTGCCGTCGTCAGCGACACGCAGTGGAAGATCTTTTGCGATGCCTTCGGCCTGGACCAGTTATGGACCAACGAAGCGCTGGCAACCAATAATCTTCGCGTGCAGGCGCGCAGTTGGATGCTGCCCCAGATCCGCGAAAAAATGGCGTGCTACAGCAAGCAGGAACTGGCTGATATCTTCGAGGCCCACGCCTTGCCGTACGCGCCGATCTCTCGGCCCGAGGAGTTGCTCGACGATCGGCACCTGTTGCAAACCGGTGGCCTGGCGCCGATGCAGTTGCCCGACGGCAGGCAAACCAACGTGCCACTGTTGCCGATCTGCATGGACGGCGAACGGCTTGGCCTGCGCCTGAACCCGCCCCGCCTGGGCGAGCATAGCGAAGCCGTGCTCAAGGCGGCCGGACTGGACGCGGCGCAGATTCAGTTGTTGATACAGAAAAATATCATCGCGAGTACGTGAGGAGACAGACATGAACACACGCTTTTGGTGCCGGCTGGCCGGGCTTTGGCTGGCGCTTTCCCTGCCGCTGGGCGCCGCGGCCCAGGAGACCTATCCGGAACGCGCCGTATCGATCATCGTGCCGTATTCGCCCGGCGGCACGACCGATTATGTGGCGCGCATGCTGGCCAAGCGCATGTCGGAGGTATCCGGAAAATCATTCATAGTCGAGAATCGGCCTGGCGCCAGCGGGACCATCGCTACCAGTTTCGTGATGCGCGCCAAGGCCGACGGCTACACCTTGCTGATGAACGATACCACCTATGCCATGCTGCCCGCGGTTTTTAAAAAGCTATCGTGGGACCCGATCAAGGATATCGCGCCCATCGCCAACGTTGCTTCCACGCCGGTGGTGCTGATTGTGCCGGCGGCTTCGCCGTTCCGGACTGTCAATGACCTGATCAAGGCGGCCAGGGAAAAGCCGCAGGCGCTGACCTTCGGTTCCGGCGGGAAAGGCAGTTCCACGCATCTTGCCGCAGAGGTATTCCAGCATGAGGCCGGTGTCAAATTATTGCATGTGCCCTATAAAGGCGCGGGCGAGGCATTGCTTGCCTTGGTCGGGGGAACAGTCGATGTGGAAATCAGCGCAACGCCCACCGCGATTCCGCAAGTCAAAAGCGGCAAGGTCCGGGCCCTGGCGATCAGCAGTCCGCAGCGATTGCCGCAGTTGCCCGATGTGCCCACCTTTGCCGAGGCCGGGCTGCCCAACTACCAGGTCCAAAACTGGTTTGGCCTGGTCGCCCGGGCAGGCACGGCCGAGCCCATTGTGGCCAGCTTGAATCAGTGGGTCAAGCTGGCGGTCGCCGAGCCGTCTGTCCGGGCATCGTTCAACACGCTGGGCGCGAGCGAAGTCGGCAGCACACCCGCGCAGTTCACCGAACAGATCGATGCGGAAATAAAAAGCTGGGCGCAAATCGCGGAGCGCGCCGGCCTGGAAAAGCAATGAGGGCCGATCATGTTTTATCTTGAGCAACCTCCCGAGCATATCGATACTGAAATATGGAGCCGGGTGCCGGAACCCATGCGGATGCGCGATACCGCCAGCGAGTGGGCGCAGGCCAACAAGGGCGGCGCCCGGCTACACGCCTTCATTGAAGGGCCCGCCATGGATGAGCAGGGAAATCTGTATGTTACCGATATTCCCTACGGGCGAATTTTCAAAATAGATGCCGATCGCAATTGGGAACTACTGGTGCGGTACGACGGCGAGCCTAACGGCCTTAAAGTGCTGCGCGACGGCACATTGCTGATCGCCGACTATCGCCGCGGCCTGTTGCGGTTTGTTCCCGGCGACGCCGCGCCAAGCGTGGTGCTGGCGCGCCGCAATGCCGAGTCCTTCAAGGGTCTGAACGATCTTTATGTGACCCATGATGAAACCCAGGTGTATTTCACTGACCAGGGACAGACCGGGCTGCACGATCCGAGCGGTGCGGTTTACCGCTATTGCTTGCGGACGGGAAAACTGGATTGCCTGATGCGAACGGTGCCCAGCCCCAACGGTATTGTGGTGGATGAGGACAATGCCGTTCTGTATGTCGCCGCGACACGGGATAACGCCGTGTGGCGTGCGCCCTTGCAAGCCGATGGCTCGGTCTCCAAGGTTGGGCGCTTCTGCACGCTGTTTGGCGCCAGCGGCCCCGATGGCATCGCCCTGGACCACACCGGTCAGCTGTATGTCGCGCATGCGTCGCTGGGACGCGTGTTTATCTATGCCGGCAACGGCGAGTGCCGCCGCATCTTGCGTTCCGTTGCGGGGCAGACGCTGACCAACCTATGTTTTACCGACCGCGGTTGCACGCAACTGCGAATGACAGAATCGGCAACCGGGACGATATTATCGGCGGTGCTGTCCCGATAGCCGTGTTGCGCAATATTTCAAATGAAAAAACGGAGACAAAAAATGCAGGGAAGAAAATTACTCGCAATGACTGCCGCGGCCGCATTGGCGGCTGCAATGAATGGCCCGCTCGCATTCGCCGCGGATTGGCCGCAACGGCCGGTGCGCATGATCGTGCCCTATACGCCTGGCGGCGGCACTGACAGCATTGCCCGTGTCCTGGCTGAAAAAATGACCAAGGCGGACAATGGGATCAATTTTGTCATCGAGAACAAGCCCGGCGCGGGTGGCAATATCGGCATGGCGCAGGTGGCGCGCGCCAAGGCCGATGGGTTGACGCTGGGTCTTGGGCAGACGGCCAATCTGGCGGTCAATCCGGTCATCATGGACAGCATGCAATTTGACGCGAAGAAAGATTTCACACCCATCGGTGTGGTGGCCGAGTTGCCCATGGTGCTGGTCGTCAAGGCCGATTCGCCCTACAAATCGCTGGCGGATATCGTTGCGGCGGCCAAGGCCAAACCGGGACAGCTCAGGCAGGCGCTGGCCACGCTTGGTACGGTCGGGCATCTGGCAGGGGAAATGTTGTCCTACAAAGCGGGCATCAAGGTCTTGAATGTGCCGTACAAAGGCGCGGCGCCGGCGCTCACCGAGTTGATCGGCGGGCAGACCGATTATATGTTCGCATCACCGGTGTCCGTGCTCAGCATGATAGAGGATAAGGATTTGCGGGCATTGGCGGTAACCTCGAGCAAGCGGATTGACGTTTTACCGGCGGTGCCGACCGTGGCTGAACAGGGCTATGAGGGTTTTAACGCCGTGGACTGGAAGATTCTGGTCGGGCCTGCCGGTATTCCTCAGGAAGCCATCGACAGGCTGAGCAAAGCCTTTATCAAGGTCAGCAAAGATCCCGAGTTCATCAAGCGCATGCATACCGATGGCAATACGGTGGTGGGCGGCACCGCGAGCGAGGCAAAAACGTATCTGACCAAGGAGCAGGACGAGTGGCAGACCTTGCTTAAGGCCATGGACATCAAACTGAAGTAAGGTGATCGGGGCGGATGACGATTGGGCGGCGGTCCGCTCCTCCGGGCGTGTGACGGCAGCGCAGCGGATTGCCGCTACCGCCGCATGCCCATCTTGAATCGGCTAGGTTTCGTACTTCTCGCCAAGCGCCAGCAGTTGCGGCGTGCCAATCAACTGGTTGAGCTGGTCGAAATCGAGCATCTGGTCCCATAGCGGTTCGGTGGTACCGTGCTTTTTCAGGCTGGCATAGTAATGCTGCAGCCGGCTCCCCACATAACGCGCGGTGCCGCCGGGAAAAATGACGATGCGGTAGCCATATTGCTCCAATTCGGCGACATTCAGCACGGGTGTCTTGCCGCCTTCCACCATATTTGCCAGCAAGGGAATACGGCTGGCAAAGCGCTCGCAGACAGCGGCCATTTGCTCGCCGGATCGGACCGCCTCGATAAACAAGGCGTCGACACCACATTCGAAATAGGCTTCGGCGCGCTCCAGCGCCGCGTCGAAACCCTCGATGGCCAAGGCGTCGGTCCTGGCCAGGATCAAGGTGTCGTCGCTGCGCCTGGCGTCCAGCGCCGCCTTGAGCTTGCCGCACATGTCCCGAACCGGAACGACTTGCTTTTTCGCCAGATGGCCGCAGCGCTTGGGAAAGGTTTGATCCTCGAGCTGGATCATGGCCGCGCCCGCGCGCTCAAATGCGCGCACGCTACGCCGGACATTCAGCGCGTTGCCAAAGCCGGTGTCACCATCCACGATGACGGGAATGCCGATGCGGTCGGTAATTTGCGCCAGCGCTTCCACGGCTTCGCTGGCCGTAGTCAGGCCGACATCGGAACGGCCGAAACGCGTATAGGACACCGCACCCCCCGACAGGTATACTGCCTGGAATCCGGCCTGCTCCGCGATGAGCGCGGTAAGGGCATCATAAACGCCGGGGGCGAGGATGGCTTGCGATTGTTGCAATTGCAGTTTGAGAGACGATGGGGTCACGCGTATTTCCTGTCGGTGGGGGTGGATGGGGCGGTGCTGTCCTGGCGCAGCGGCATGGCCATATCGGTGGCCTGGCGTCGCTCATAGGCCAGGAATGCTTCGGAAATACCCTGGCCCCGCACGCCGCCGCGCACCGCGCCGGCGCGCACGTCGCCGAAATATTCCTGCCAGCTTGCCGGCAGCGGTTGCGAACCAGGAATGGCAAGCCACAGGCGCAGCAAATGGCGCTTGCGCTCGAGCGCTTCGTAATCCTCGAACTCAGTGCGCGAATGCAAAATCACGTAGTTATTGAGGAGTTGCAAATCTCCGGGTTCCAGCCACATCGAATAGCAAAATTGCGGGTCCGCCAGCAAGCGGTCCAGCGTATCCAGCGCTTCGGTCTGCGCCGGTGTCAGGCGGGGCAGTTCCGGGAAGTCGCGTTCGGCGGCGATTGTATTCTTGCGGTTGGCGCGCAGTGCGAACGGTGTGTCGGGACCGCCGAGGATAGGGCAAACATAGTAGGGTGGCTGGCCAGGTGCTTGCGTGCCTTGATAGCTATGATGAATGGGAGCGCGTAAAACATCCAGCATGGCGGGACTTTGTCTTGCGATTTCCTCGCAAACGGCAATGGAGCTGGTGATTTTGCTTTCACCGCCGGATTTCGCGGTGCGCAGGGTCAGCAAGGCGACCACATCGGCCGAGTCCGCATGAAAGTCCAGCGATGCATTGGTGTTATAGCCGCGTCCGTTCTTGGTCTTATAGCTTGCTCCCACGTCCCTGACATCTGTCATGATATCGCTGGCGCGGTTCTGCGTGCGGGCCACACCCACATGCAGGCCGATGCCCCAATACGCCAGCTTGGCATCCTGCTCCGACCATTCATTCACCGGAAAGCCTTTGAGCAGGCACAGGCCCCAGCGTCCCTGGGTAGTGGAGAACGCTTGGTCAAGCGCGGCGCGGGCGGCGGCATTCAATGGGAAATCGGCGCAAGTCATTTCCAGGAATGGCTTGTCCAGCGCTTTGGCGTGCGCCAATGCCTGTTGGAATCCTTCGATCTGTTCCTCTGTCAAATATTGGGTCCAGCTTTTGTCTGTTGCCAGGTCCCGGGCTTGCCAGGCTTGCGGTAAAACGGGGGTCGTCATGGTGTCGATGTCTCCTGACCAGTGTCGTGGTGATCTCAATTGTGATGTATTGTGAAAAGGATAAGTCACGTCTTGTTAAGATACAATCGAGTTTTCATTGAACAAAAGTTAAAAAATATTTATGAAGCTGGAGACATTCATTACACTGGAAGCCGTGCTGCGCACCGGCACGCTCGCCGGGGCAGCGCGTATCCTGCATCTGACGCCAAGCGCGGTCAGCATCCAGATGAAGCAACTGGAACAATACATGGGACAGCAATTGTTCGACCGCTCTGGTCTTGAGGTCAAGCCGTTGCCGGTTGCCCACGAAATGTCATCTGTCATGCAGCGCGCCATCGAGCAATTGGACATGCTCAAGCGCAACAAGACGTATGTTGTCGAGGGACATCTGCATATCGGGATTATCGAGTCAATGCAGCCCTTGCTTTTGCCTGATCTGACCCGCATTTTGCGAACCCGCTACCCGTCCCTGCACATCCAGACGCGACGCGGCAAAAGCGCTGACCTGACAAACGCGGTTAAAGCCGGCGAACTTGATGCGGCCGTGGTTGCGCAGCCGGAGACAGGCGGATCGTCGCGCTTGCACTGGCATTTCCTGCAGGAGCAGGAGCTGGCGCTGGTGGTGCCGCCACAGGAACAGGAGCTTGCGGTGCCCGAGCTGTTTCGCCGCTACGACTGGATCCGCTATGATCGACGCACGATCGCCGGCCGGCTGGCGACGCGCTATGTGAACCAGCAGGTGGGCGCCGCGCATAGCAGCATTGAGTTCGATGTGGTGCGGGCAATCCTGGCAATGGTCAGCGCCGGTCTGGGTATTTCGGTTGTGCAATTGACGGAACCAGGCATTCATCTGAACTATCCGGTGCAGATCAGAAGGCTCCAGGACGCGCCGGTTATCCGTTTCTCCCTGGTCATGCGCAAGCCCGACGCCGAGAGCCGGCCGCTGGAAACGCTGCAGGCGGTGCTATCGGAAATTTTCGAGCTGCATGTCGCGCATCGCTATCTGGCGCAGCCAAAAAAGCGCAGATAGCCGCCAGGACCGTCTGCGCGTCCTCGCTCGGGATGGACGACAAAACCGTCGCATACCCGCAGTCAGATACGCGGTAAAGCGCAGGCTAGCGCGGACCGGCGCAGGCCAGTTGCAACTGTATTGGGAACTTGCCGACGAGGGCCGGCTCAGTGGCCAGCGCCAGGGTTTTGCTGGCGCTGCTTTTAAGCCCGATCAACCCCTCTTGTAGCCGCTGCGGCGTGCCGTCGCGGTTGACGCTGCTGGTGTAGGTGGCCAGGGCCGAAAGGCAGCCGCACTCGCCGATGGACTTGCGCAGGTCAAACCGGACGTTGGCCAGTACGGCATTGGCCTGGCTGGAGGGCGGGTCAGCCTTGACCGTGACACACGCTGCCAGGTCGTTCTTGATTGTGATCGGCGCCGCTGCCCAAGCGCTCGCGTGCGCCAGGCCCAGCGACACGATCAGCAGCGCGCCCGCGACCACATTAGGCATCGGTGCCCCCGTTAGTGACACGATCGGGCACATATCTGACTTGCAACAGGAATTGTCCCCGCCTCGCGCTTGACGCGCGCGAGCGGAGAATGGAAAAAAAGCTGGATTCGACCTCGATGCAACCGTGGCTGTACCCCTTGGTCGAGTCATGCAGATAGAAGCCGCCGCGGATGGGCGAGCATGCGCTGCGTGTTTTGCTGTCGGCCGGTTCCATTCGCGCCCTGTTGCGCCCCCAGTTGGCCCAGAAGCTTTCGCATTCGCCGGCGGCGGCGCCGCGCGGGATGGTTTGAATTCCCCATCCCGGAGACAGGTTGCAAAAGCCGGTGCCGTCATCGCGGGCCGAGCCCAGATTATTCACAAACACTTTGTACAGTCCTTCCGGGACTGGACCGGCGTCCTTGACGCATTGATACTGCGGGAACTGGTGTTCCGGCAGGCCGGTGGTGGCCCGGAACCTGCCTGAGCCGTGCCAGGTGAGCGTCTGGCCGTCAAATTCCATATCTACCATTGCAATTGTCTCTCTGTTGCATTGCCATAGGAAACCATGCTGCGCGTGGGCCGTCTTGAAAAGGGTGCCAATACATTGAAGTTGCTTGTTGTCGTTGGAACCAGGCCCGCTATTTTCCCGTATTCAAGGGAAAAATGTCAGGGTAAATCTATTACTTTTGCATGTGGGTGTCAACTCATTTATCGACGGCCGCCGCACCATGGCCTGGTGTCTTGCCATGAAGATGTCACGCCGTGCGGGGGGAAAGTGGGCGATATAATCGAACCCAGGACCTGGTGTCCGTGCTCAGCGCCGATCATGGCGGCGCAGCAGGTGCCTGGATCGCCATTGACAGAAAAGGAAATACCTATGTGGATGCAGAAAGCAATCCGCCTGACACCCCGCAACCGGGGATTTCACCTGATTACCGACGAACTGGAAGCGCAGTTGGGCGAGCTGGCCGGCGTCAGGGTGGGGCTGTTGAGCCTGTTTATCCAGCATACTTCCGCCTCGCTGACGATCAATGAGAACGCGGATCCAACCGTTCGCGGCGATTTCGAGCGTTTCTTCAACCATGCCGTGCCTGAAGATCAGCCATACTACCAGCATACCTATGAAGGCAGCGACGATCTGCCGGCCCATATCAAAAGTACCGTGATCGGGCCCAGTGTGCAGATCCCCGTGACGAGCGGACGGCTCAACCTGGGGACTTGGCAGGGTGTTTACTTATGCGAACACCGGAACCGGGGTGGCGCCAGGACGGTGATCGCCACGTTGCAGGGCGAGTGACCGGCGAGACGCTCCCTGGCTGTCAGTTGGCCTGCAGCTTCAGGGCGTGGATCAGTTTCGCGTAGCGACCGGTGTCGTCGGCGATGCGCGCCTGCATTTGCTGTGGGGTGTCGCCGATGACATCGGCGCCAATTTTTTCCATATCCTTGCGGAACGCATCCGATTGAATGATTTTCGCCATATGCTGGTTGAGATAGGACACCGTATTGTCAGGCGTGCCGGCGGGTGCGAGGATACCGAACCAAGTGCCCGCATCGAAGCCTTTCAGGCCGGCCTGGTCCAGCGTGGGCACATCCGGCAAGGCCTGGGAGCGCGAGGCGGTCGTGACCGCCAGCGCAGTGAGTTTTTTCTCTTTGATGTAGGGCAGCACCGTGGTGATCGTATCAAAGGACATGTCCACCTGCCCGCCGAGCAGATCGGTGGTCAGCGGGCCGCTGCCTTTATACGGGACATGCAGCAGCTTGACGCCTGCCATCAGTTGCAGGCGTTCGCCAATCAGATGCTGGCCCGTGCCCACGCCATTGGATCCGAAGCTCAGTTTGCCCGGACTGCCCTTGGCTTTGTCGATCAATTGCTGCACCGACCGTACGCCGACATTGTTGTTGACGACAAGGACGTTCGGGACCATGGCCACGGTCGTGATGGGCGCGAAATCTTTGGCAAAATCATAGCGCAGCGATTTGTAGAAGGTCGTGGCAATCGTATGATGAACGGCGCCCATCAGCAAGGTATAGCCGTCGGGCTTGGCGCGGGCCACATACTCGGCGCCGATCGTAGCGCCGGCGCCGGGCTTGTTTTCGATGATGACCGGTTGCTTGATTTCTTCGGCCAGTTTCTGTCCCAGCGCGCGCGCCAATACATCGGTGGTGCCGCCTGCGGGAAACGGCACCACCAGTTTGATTGGTTGCGCCGGGTATGCCTGGGCATGCGCGGCGGCGGCAGCGGCAAAGAGGGCCAGGCCGGCCAGGGTGGCGGGGATGGGGCCGAATACGGGTTTCAGGAACGGGGTGCGTCGCATGTCTTCCTCCTTGTTATCGTTGCCGCTCAGGCGGCTTTCTGCTTGCTTGCCGCCTGGCGTACTTGATCGCAGACCGCGGCCGTGACTTGGTCCGTGGTCGCGCTGCCGCCCAGATCGCCGGTATGCAGCGCGGCATCGGCCGTAACGTTTTCTATGCTTGCCATGAGCACGGCCGCTGCCTGGGTTTCGCCCAGGTGCTCGAGCAGCATGACGGCGCACCAGAATGTGCCTATCGGATTGGCCAGCCCCTTGCCCATGATGTCGAACGCGGAGCCGTGTATCGGCTCGAACATGGACGGGTAGCGCCGTTGCGGGTCGATATTGCCAGTGGGGGCGATGCCGAGGCTGCCGGCCAGGGCGGCTGCCAGGTCGCTCAGGATATCGGCATGCAGGTTGGTGGCGACGATGGTATCCAGGGTGGCGGGTTTGTTGACCATACGCGCGGTGGCCGCGTCCACCAGTTCCTTGTCCCATGTCACGTCCGGGAATTCTTTTGCGATTTCAACCGCGATTTCGTCCCACATGACCATGGCGTGGCGTTGCGCGTTGGACTTTGTAATGACGGTCAGTTGCTTGCGCGGCCGCGCCTGCGCCAGGCCGAAGGCAAAACGCATGATGCGCTCGACGCCGGCGCGGGTCATCATGGACACGTCGGTGGCGGCCTCAAGCGGGTGGCCCTGGTGCACGCGTCCGCCCACGCCGGCGTACTCGCCTTCGCTGTTTTCCCTGACGATGACCCAATCCAGGTCCCGCGGCCCGCAGCGCTTCAATGGCGCGTCGATGCCGGGCAGGATGCGGGTGGGCCGGACATTGGCGTACTGATCCAGGCCCTGGCAGATCTTGAGCCGCAGGCCCCACAGGGTAATATGATCTGCGATGTCCGGGTCGCCGGCCGAACCGAACAGGATCGCGTCCTGGCCATACAGCGCCTGCAGCCCATCCTCGGGCATCATGACGCCGTGGCGGCGGTAGTAATCGCCGCCCCAGTCGTATTCGGAAAAGTCGAAGGTGAAGTGGCCGAGGGCCTGGGCCAGGACGGCAAGCACTTGCCGCCCAGCCGGGATGACTTCCTTGCCTATGCCGTCTCCGGGGATGCAAGCGATTTTGTATGATTTCATTTGTGTATTCCTGTTGAAGATGCGCAATGGGTTTATTCTAGAAATGGATTTGGGTGCTAAAATGCGATCAAATTCATAGAATTTGTTCCTTAAAGTTGAAAATAGATGCGCAATGATGCCCGGAGTGCCGCTGATCTCTACTTTTTTGACGCCCTGGTCGCTGCGGGGAGCCTGTCGGCGGTGGCGCTCAAGCTGGGCGTGACGCCCTCGGCGGCCAGCAAGCGCCTGATCCAGATGGAAAAGCGGCTGGGCATGTCGCTGGTCAACCGCAGCACGCGGCGCATGAGCCCCACGCCCGAAGGGGTGGTGTATCTGCAGCATGCCAGGCGCATCCTGTCGCAAATCGCAACCTTGGAACGCAAGATGTTCGACCTGAAGTCGGAGCCGGAAGGGCTGATCCGGGTCAATGCCACGCTGGGTTTCGGCAGAAGCTATATCCAGCCCCTGATTTCGCGGTTCGTCAGGAAGTTTCCTTCCATCACCGTGGAGTTGTTCCTGACGCCATTCCCCCCGGCGGCGACCGAGGACGCGTTCGATTTGTCTATCCAGTTCGGCAAGCCGCCGGACCGCAAGCTGAATCTGCGCCTGCTGGCGGAGAATCGCCGGCTGCTGGTCGCCTCGCCCGCCTATCTGCAACGCGCCGGGACGCCGGCGTCCCCGCAGGATTTGCTCAAGCACAACTGCATCGTGATCAAGCAGGACACATTGCCGTTTACCGAATGGATCCTGAGCGGCGGAGGTAGCACCGAGAAAGTCGCGGTCGCGGGAAATCTGCTGACCAATGACGGGGATGCAGGGGTGCAATGGGCGCTGGATGGCCACGGGATATTGCTCAGGGCGCAGTGGGATGTGGCCAAGTATCTGCGCAGCGGGCGGCTGGTGCAGCTGCTGGCGGGCTACAGCACGCCGAACGCCGATATCTACGCCGTCTATCCCGAACTGCCGCAGGCCACGGTGCGCATGAACCTGTTGCTTGATTACCTGGCAAAAAGCTTCGAGAGTCTCCACCCGGGTTCGAACATTCCGGCCCATTCTGGCTGGTGACGCGCCAGCCGCGGCGTTCCCGGTCGCCATGCCGGCGCCAGCGCGCGGGCGATGGATGTTATTATTTCGCATAGCCGCGCGGGCGGCGATACCCGGCGCCCATCCCGCAAGCCGGCGCGTTTCCGTTCATCGATGCGAGCGTTGATCATGACGATACTCTTTGCTTTTCTCCATCACCTTCTTGCCTTTTCGCTAGTGGCGGCGCTCGTGACCGAACTGGTTCAATTGCGCGACCGGATCAGTATCGAAAGGGCGCGGCGTCTGTTGCTGGCCGACGCGATCTACGGTATGTCAGCCATGCTGCTGCTGATCGTGGGTTTTCTGCGGGTGATCTTCTTTGAAAAAGGCGTTGCCTATTATTTCCACAGCACGCCGTTTATCGCCAAGCTGCTGCTGTTTGCCGCAGTGGGATTGCTGTCGATCTACCCCACAATGACATTCCTGTCCTGGCGCAAGAGTGTGAACCGAGGGCGGGAGCCCGTGCTGGATCCCGCCATTATCAAGCGTATCCGCAAGCTCATTCATTACGAGCTGGTCTGTATCGTGCTCATTCTGCTGGCGGCGGCGATGATGGCCCGCGGCGTCGGCTATTGGGGCACGTAGGCCGGCGGGCGCAAGTGCTCAATTCACTTGGTAAATACCAGATAGCTCCAGAAAATCTGGTCCCGCCCGAGCGTATCCTTCTTGTAGACCTTGTAATGCAGCCGCCTCAGGCCGCATTGTTCGCCCAGCGCCAGGGTTTCATCGTCGGGCACATCGAACATGTGGCGCTCGGGCGGCACCGGCCCGTGGCGCAGCGACAGCGACAGCACGCCCGCGGCGGCCAGCAGGCAGGCGCAATTGCGCATGGCCTGTTCCCGCTCCCCGGGTAGCAGGTGCATCCAGACCGCCGTGAGCAAGATCAGGTCGTACTGCCGCGCTGTCCGGATGACCTGCGCCAGCGCCGGCAATCCGTCGTCAATCCAATTGACCTGGGCCTGCGGGTGATGCAGCAACGCCTGCTCCCGCATGGCCGCCGTCGGCTCGACGGCATCGACCTGATAGCCCAATGCCGACAGCGCAACGGCATCGCGCCCGGTTCCTGCGCCGATGTCCAGGACGCGCGCGGGCGCAGCCGGATAGAACCGGCGCACCGGGTTGTGAACTTTTTCAAAAGTTACACTTTCGTAATCCGCGGCGTAGCGTTGTGCTTTTTCCGCATAGCCTTTGCTGCCGGCCAGATCTGCCATTGCGAGATGTCCATGGATGTATTGTGGATTAAGCTTCCCATAGCGGCCCAAGTTATTAAAATAGCACTTGATGTCATAAGCTGGCGGGTTGCCGGGATAGTCTGCGTGTTCGCTGCCGGTATGTTACTGCATTCGTCATCGTGGCGGTGCATCAGACCTAGGGAAGAAGATGATCAAATTATTTTACGCGCATACGCCCAATGCGTTGCTGACCTGTCAGGTCGCCAGATACCTGAATCTCGAAGTCGAGTACATTCCGGTGGATCTGGCCAAGGGGGAACAGTTGCAGCCCGCTTTCCTGGGCGTCAATCCCAACGGCAAGGTCCCGGCGATGCTCGATGGCCAGACGGCGCTCTGGGAAGGCAAGGCCATTTGCGTATATCTGTGCCGTCGGGCCGGTTCGGATTTTTTCAATGACGGTGAGCCGCTGGTCGACTTCATCAAGTGGTTTAGCTGGGACAGCGAGCATTTTTCGCATCACCTGGGCACCTTGTTCTTCGAGTTCGTGATCAAGCCATATCTGAAGCAACCGCTGAACGACGCGGTGGTCGCGGAGGCCACCGGCTATTTCCGCAAATATGCGCGGGTGCTCGATACCAGCCTGGCCGCCAGTGGGTGGCTGGTCGGCGACAAGGTGTCGCTGGCCGATTTCGTCGTCTCGCGTTATTTGCCGATGGCTGATAAACTGCATCTGGATCTGGACGAATTCCCAAGAATCCAGGACTGGTTGCAGCGGCTCGGCCAAATCGAGGCATGGCGTAACCCCCTGCCGGCGACCAGCTGACACACCGGTCCGGATCCGCAATGTGGCTGGCATCCATCGGAGGCCGGCCATCCTTTATACTCAGTGAATTATCAACATAGCATAGGTTCTGCGTGAACAATCCTCACAATCATCGTGATGGAGGCGATATCGTTGTCTCTATCCAGGGAGTCGGGAAAACCTACAAAAGCGGTTTTACGGCCCTCAGAAATGTCAGTCTCGATATCCGTCGGGGTGAAATCCTGGCCTTGCTGGGGCCAAACGGCGCCGGCAAGACCACGCTGATCGGTATCACAACCGGCCTGGTGAATGCCTCCGAGGGTCAAATCCTGGTCGATGGCGACGACGTGCGGCGCGACTACCGGCGCGTTCGGCCCAAGATCGGCCTGGTGCCGCAAGAGCTGTTTACCGATGCGTTTGAAACCGTCTGGGCCACTGTTACTTTCAGCCGCGGCCTTTTCGGCAAACCGGCAGATCCGGCCCATATCGAACGGGTGCTCAGAGCCCTGTCCTTGTGGGACAAGAAGGACAATAAAATCCTCAGCCTGTCCGGCGGCATGAAGCGCCGCGTGCTGATCGCCAAGGCCCTGTCGCACGAGCCGTCCATTCTGTTCCTGGACGAGCCCACCGCCGGCGTGGATGTCGAGTTGCGCCACGATATGTGGAACCTGGTGCGCCAGCTGCGCGAACAGGGCGTGACCATCATTCTGACGACCCACTATATCGAAGAGGCCGAGGACATGGCCGACCGGATCGCTGTCATCAACAATGGCGAAATCATTCTGGTCGAGGACAAGAAACGGCTGATGGGCCAGCTTGGCAAGAAGGAATTGCACTTGCAATTAACGCAGCCTTTGCAGGCATTGCCCGAGGGGCTGTCGGGGTATCCGTTGACGTTGTCCGCGGATGGGCATGCGTTGGTTTACACCTACAACAAGGAATCGGAAGAAAATACCGGGCGCAGTCTGTCGGAAATGCTGCGCCAGCTCGGCGCTTTCGGCATCGAATTGAAGGACCTGCATTCGAAGGAAAGCTCACTGGAAGACATTTTCGTGAGCCTGGTAAGGAAAGACTCATGAATCTATACGGTGTAAAAGCGATCTACAAGTTTGAAATGGCGCGGGCCTTTCGCACCCTGATGCAAAGCATTGCGTCGCCGGTTCTGTCGACGGCGCTGTACTTTATCGTGTTTGGCGCGGCCATCGGTTCGCGCATGGGCGAAATCGATGGCGTTTCCTATGGCGCCTTCATCGTACCCGGGCTATTGATGATGGCGTTGCTTGGCCAAAGCATTTCCAATGCCTCCTTCGGGATATACATGCCGAAATGGTCCGGGACCATCTATGAAATCATGTCCGCGCCGGTATCTTATTTCGAGGTGATCCTGGGATATGTGGGCGCGGCGGCAACCAAAACCCTGATCCTGGCGGTGCTGATCCTGGTCACCGCCCGTTTCTTCGTGGCCTATGAGATCCAGCACCCGTTCTGGATGCTATTGTTCCTCATTCTGACCGCAATCACATTCAGCATGTTCGGCTTTATCATCGGCCTGTGGGCGGATGGCTTCGAAAAGCTGCAGATCATTCCGCTGATGGTGATCACGCCGCTGACCTTCCTGGGTGGGGCCTTCTATTCGATCCACATGCTGCCCGGCATCTGGGCCAAGGTGGCGCTGTTCAATCCCGTGGTGTACCTGATCAGTGGCTTTCGCTGGAGTTTCTACGGGGTGGCCGACGTCAATCATTTTGTCAGCTTGTTCACGATCTTGTTGATCCTGCTGGTGTGCGCATTAGTGGTGTCGTGGATGTTCCGCACCGGCTATAAACTGCGCCCGTAGTACCGGGGCATGACGCGGCACCCGGGGTGGCGCGCAAGGCCGCGAAGGCGGCCTGCCGCCGCCAGGCTCAGGCTTGGATGGCGGGGCGGTCTTCTTTCTCCTCCACGTCTTCGGCCATGGCGGCGTCGCCGACTGTGGCTTCACTCCTGGCGACCGGTTCGGCCTCGGGGACTGCGCCGCCGCCCGCCGCCGGGGCCGTGTCCCGCACGCGATGGCGCTTGGGTTTGCGTTCCCGAACCAGTGGCGGTGGGGCCCAGGTGACGATATGCAGCGATCCGTCCGCATGCTCGACCAGCGCCGTCATGCTTTCCACCCAGTCGCCGTCGTTGCAGTACAGGATACCGTCGACTTCCCGGATTTCCGCTTTGTGGATATGCCCGCAGACCACGCCATCGTAGTTGTTCTTGCGCGCCTCTTGCACCACGGCGTCTTCGAAAGCGGAAATATAACTGACGGCGTTTTTGACTTTTTGCTTGAGATATTGCGACAGCGACCAGTAGCCCAGCCCCATTCGGGCGCGGGCATTGTTGAGCCACATATTGAATGTCAGTGCGACGGTATAGAGGTGATCACCGACATAGGCCAGCCAGGGAGCGAACTGCACCACGCCATCGAAGCGATCGCCGTGCAGGATCCACAGGCGCTTGCCGTCCGCCGTGATATGCTCGGTTTCTTCGACGACCTCGATGCCGCCGAAGTTTTGTTCCACATAATGTCTTGCGAAGGAATCATGGTTGCCGGGAACGAACACGACCCGGGTGCCTTGCCGGCACTTGCGCAATAGCTTCTGGATGACGTCATTGTGCGATTGCGGCCAGAACCATTTGCCCTTCAGTTGCCAGCCGTCGATGATATCGCCAACCAGAAACAGGGTATCGGCATCGGTATGCTTGAGAAAATCCAGCAACGCGGCCGCCTGGCAGCCTTTGGTACCCAGATGGATATCCGATATCCAGATCGTCCGGTAGTGTGTAGTAGGATGTTCAGGCAAAATCGTGTCGGTCGTAAGTGCAAATCATGAGTGACTCTTATTACAACAACCGCTTGTGACGCATGTATGACAGAATTCGGTATAGTGTGTGTCGCGAATTTGTCATTGGCGTCCAGCTTTCTTTTTAACATAAAGACAAATTACAATCCAATCGAGTTGTCGCTGAATGAATGCCTATCTTGCCGGTCTGTTTTTAAGTGGTTCCCTGATCCTTGCCATTGGCTCGCAAAATGCCTTTGTGCTTAAGCAGGGGTTGCGCAAAAACCACGTATTCTGGATTTGTCTGGTCTGCGGTCTGTCCGACGCGGCGCTGATTCTCACCGGCGTGCTGGGGTTCAGCGTGGTGAGCAAATACGCCGCCGGCATCGTGCCCGTTATCCGCTACGCGGGCGCGGCGTTTCTGTTCACTTACGGCTTGCTGCATTTTCATTCAGCGATTGCCAAATCGACGGCGATGCAGGATAGCCAGATCAGTGCGCCTTCGCTCAAGCGTACCTTGCTGGTTTGTCTGGCCTTGACTTGGCTCAATCCTCATGTCTATCTGGATACCTTGCTGCTGATCGGTTCGGTTTCGACCAAATATCCCGATGCCCATTGGTGGTTTGCCGCGGGCGGCATCACGGCGTCGTTTGTTTTTTTCTTTTCCCTGGGATACGGGGCGCGGCTGCTCCTGCCCCTGTTCAAGAATCCCAGGGCATGGAAAGTGCTGGATCTGATCGTCGGCGCCACCATGTGGGTGATTGCCTGGCAGTTGGTCTGGGGCGATGCGCTCGGATAAGGGGCTGCACGCATCGACAGCCTGGCTCGGCAACCGATGCTGTGGTTTCGAGTGTTTCACTAAACCTGACAAGGAGATGTCATGAGCACGCAAGGCAATATTCTGCGCATCGACTATATCGAATTCAATGTTGGCGATATCGCGCGCAGCAAGGCATTCTATGGCGGTGTGTTTGGCTGGACATTTACCGATTACGGCCCGGATTACGTTGAATTTGACGACGGCCGCCTGAAGGGGGGCTTTGTCGCGGGCGAGGCGGTCAAGCCAGGTGGCGCGCTGGTCATTCTCTATGCGGATGATCTGGCCGAGGTTCAGGCACGCATCGAAGCGGCGGGCGGCGCGATCAGCCGGCCGGTTTTTTCGTTTCCCGGCGGCCGTCGCTTTCATTTCAGGGATCCCGACGGTTATGAACTGGCGGTCTGGAGTGCCGGCCAGTAGGAGGCGCAAGCCGGCCTGACCCGAGGGAGTTTATCCGGCATGCGTTGTGGTTTGGCTATGCGCCAACCGGCAAGCCGATATTTGCCCCGGTTGGCGCGGCTTGCGGCAGGGGGATCGATTGCGCGCAAGCCCCGCTGGCAGCAGGCCTTTACTCGGGTTTTGCGGTCTTTTCCTTCAGGGATTCATCCAGTACGATAGCGCCCTCAGGCGGTTCGGGACTGGTTTCCGTTGCCGGATCGGCCGCTTGCGTCGTCTTGGCGCCGGCTTGCGTTTCCGCGGCCTCGCCGTTGTCGCCGTTGGCGTTTTCAAGGGCAGGGCTGACCAGCTCCACCACTTTGGCGCGGGACATGACGCCGACGAATTCGTCGTTTTCGTCGGTAACTACGACTGGGGCGGTCGATTGCAGCATATGCGTGAGGATTTCGTCCAGGTTGGTGTCCGCCGAAACCGTCACCGCTTCCTCCACCTTCGAGGAAATATCGCGCAATCCCTGGCGGGCGGCATCCTCCGCCGCGGAAAGGCGCAGCAAGCCAGCAAAGGATTTGCCGTCCAGCACTGGCGCAAACTTGTAGTCGTAGCGTCGCATGCGTTCGATCGCATGGACCGGCAGGGCGCGCATGGTCAGGGTCAGGCGCGGCGCATTGACGGCGTGTCCCGCCGTGAGCGCCTTGCCCCGGTTCACGTCCTGCAGGAAGGCGGCGACATATTCGTTGTCGGGCGACAGCAGGATGTCTTCCGGCGTTCCTTCCTGGATCAATTCCCCGTCCTTGAGGATGGCGATGCGATTGCCCAGACGCAAGGCTTCATCCAGATCGTGGGTGATGAAAACAATGGTTTTGTTCAGCTTGGCCTGCAAGTCCAGCAACTGGTTTTGCATCTCTCGGCGGATCAGCGGATCAAGGGCGGAAAACGCCTCGTCCATCAGCAGAATATCGGCATCGGTGGCCAGAGCGCGGGCCAGGCCGACACGCTGCTGCATGCCGCCCGAGAGCTGGTGCGGATACTGGTTTTCGAACCCCGCCAGGCCAACCTGATCCAGCCAGTACTTCGCCTTTTCCAGCGCCTCGTCCTTGCGCATGCCCTGGATGGCCAGGCCATAGGCTGCATTTTCCAGTACGGTCTTGTGCGGCAGCAGGCCGAAGCGCTGGAACACCATGCTCATGGTTTTGCGGCGGAATTTCTCCAGTTCCTTGCGGCTTAGCGTCACCACGTCCGTGTCGTCGACCAGGATATGGCCGGCCGTGGGCTCGATCAGGCGATTGAAATGGCGGATCAGGGTGGATTTTCCTGAACCGGAAAGTCCCATGATCACGTAAATGCTGCCTGCCTCGATACTCAGGCTGATATCCTTCAGGCCCAGTGTATGGCCGCTCTTGGCCAGCAGTTCTTCCTTGCTGATGCCCTGCTTGACGGCATCGATCCATTTTTCCGGCTCTTTGCCGAAGATCTTGTAGATATTCTTGACTTCGATTTTATTCATCGTGCACCGCCTGTATGTTTGCGTTTTCCATAGGACTGGGTAATGCGGTCGAACAGCACGGCGAGGATAACGATACCCAGGCCGGCCAGCAGGCCGCGACCCACCTCGAGGCGGTTAATGCCAAGCAGGACTTCGTAGCCGAGTCCGCGGGCGCCGATCATGGAGGCGATGACCACCATGGAAAGCGCCATCATTGTCGTCTGGTTGATCCCGGCCATGATGTTGGGCAGGGCCAGCGGCAACTGCACGCCGAACAGTTGCTGCGCAGAGGTGGCGCCGAACGCGCGGGAGGCTTCCAGCACTTCTTTGTCGACCAGGCGTATGCCCAGGTCGGTCAGTCGTATCAACGGCGGCACCGCATAGATGACAGTTGCGATGATGGCGGGAATTTTCCCCAGACCGAACAGCATCACCACCGGGATCAGGTAGACGAAGCTGGGCAGGGTCTGCATGACGTCCAGGATTGGCAGCATGATTGAGCGGACCAAATTGGACTTGGCTGTCAGCACGCCCAGCGGGATGCCGATAATGATCGATATGGCCGTGGCCATGATCATGAGCGACAATGTCTGCATGCCGGCGTCCCAGAGCCCCAGTACGCCGAGCAGCGCGAGTAGCACGCCCATCAGCAGGGAAAAAACGATACGGCGGCTGGCGGCAAAGGCGAGCACCACCACGACCAGGATGACGCTCCACCAAGGCGCGCCTCGCAAGACTTTTTCGATCCATACGAGCAAATGCAGGAACGGTTCCGACATTGCATTGAGCGCATCGGCGTAGTTCGTGACCAGATGGTCGACGAAGCCGTCAATGCTTTTGCGCACGTCGCGTGCGGAGATAATTTCAGGAAACATAATTAATTTTTTAATGTTGAATGTGAGTGGGCCTCGGTATGCGGTCCCGGGCAGGGATACGGGCAATGCCTATGCGCCGTTCCGGGGGCGGGCGGACATCGCCCGTACCGAGGGGACGCCAACTACAGGGCGGCCTTGACGCGTTGAGCCACCTCATTGCTTACCCATTTTTGCCAGATATCCTGGTGCGTTTTCAGGAACCACTGCGCGACGGTTGTCGTATCGTCGCCCGAGTCTTCCATGTGGGCCAGGGTCTGGTTGATGATGTCAAAGGGCACGTTCACCTTGCTGAAGAACTCGGTCAGTCCGGGCGCGTCCTTTGTGAATTGCGTACTCAAGGCGGTAAATACCGGATTGTCAGGGTAGTCCACGGCTTGCGGGTCGGTGCAGTCCTCGCGGGTCAGGCACAATTGCTTTTCCTTGTCGTAGGGCGGCATGGTCAGCCTGACCAGGTCCAGCGATCCGACCAGCGGCGTGGGCTGCCAGTAATAGAACACAATATCCTTCTTGCGCTTGTATGCGGACATCAGTGCTGCCTTTTGCGCTGCGCCGGTGCCGGGGGCATAGACTTCAAAATCCTTGTCCAGCCCCAGACCCTTGGCCAGGTTGGTGGCAACCAACTGGCAGTTCCAGCCTGCCGGGCAGCCGTAGATACGGCCCTTGTCGGGGTTCTCTGGATCGGCGAAATCCTGCTTATGACGGGCCAGATCGGCCGCCGACTTCAGGTCGGGAAATTTCTCCGCCGTATATTTGGGGATATACCAGCCTTCCTTGCCGGTATACAGTTCCCCTACGCGCTTGACCTTGCCGGCTTTCTCGGCGCGGGCCCAGGCATCGCTGATGCTGTTGAGCCAAATCTCGGTATTGACCTGCAGGTCGCCGCGCTCGAGCGCGGCCAGCGCCGTCAGCGTTTCGGTGGGCACGACCTCGGTCTTGCAGCCATATCCTTTTTCCAGGATAAAGCGCTCGACATCGGCCAGAATCAGGTTGGATTCCCAATTCATGCCGCCGAAGTTGATGGTGCTGCTGACTTCGCAGGTAGGAGCGGCGGCAGCGGCCGGACGGGCGAACCCAAGCGCGACGGATGCGATGAATACCGCAGATAGAACTTTAGTCTTTATCATGGCTGTTGCCTCTTAATGGAATAAAGTGCCTGAGCAGTGCTGATCAACGCAACGACCCGCACGGGTTCCGGTAAGCGACGGAATTACAGGGATTCCTTCACTTTCGCGGCGACTTCCGGAGAAACCCATTTCTCCCAGACATCGCCCTGGTTTTTCAGGAACCAGTCGGCGACGTCGCGAGAGTCATCCCCGGTTTCTTCCATGTGAGCCAGCGTCTTGTCCATGACAGGCAATGGCACGCTGACTTTAGAGAAAAACTCCGTCAGTTTGGGCGCTTTTTTCATGAACTCCGTATTCAGCGCGGTAAATACCGGGTTGTCGGGGTAGGCGCTGGGTTGCGGGTCTGCGCAATCGGGATTGGTCAGGCATTTCTGCTTTTCCGCGTCGTAAGGGGGCAACTCGAGCTTGACCAGGTCCAGGGAGCCAACCAGCGGTGTCGGATACCAGTAATAGAACACGATATTCTGCTTGCGTTTATACGCGGAGGTCAGGGCTGCTTTTTGGGCGGCGCCCGTGCCTGGCGAATAGAGCGTGAAGTCTTTGTCCAGTTTCAGGGCCTTGTAGAGATTGCTGCTGACCACTTCGCACCCCCATCCTGCCGGGCAACCATAGAAGCGGCCCTTGCTTGGGTCTTCGGGATCGGCGAATTCTTCTTTGTATTTAGGCAGATCAGCGGCAGATTTGAGGTCGGGGAATTTTTCGGCGACGTATTTCGGAATGAACCAGGCTTCTCCGCCGGTATACAGATCGGCAACGCGCTTGACTTTGCCGGTTTTTTCGGCTTTAGCCCAGGGTTCGCCCACGCTGTTGAGCCAGATTTCGGTATTGATATCCAGATCGCCACGTTCCAGCGCTGCCAGGGCTGGCAAGGTCTCTGTCGGCAGGGTTTCGGTCTTGCACCCGTAGCCCTTTTCCAGGATGGTGCGTTGCACATCGACGAGCACCAGGTTGGATTCCCAGTTCATGCCGCCAAAATTGACGGTGCGGTCAACTTCACATTGAGCGTCGGCAGCCAGCGCAGCGCTGGACATGCCCAGGCCAAGCGCGGCCATCAGGGTCGAGCAGAGAATTTTGTGTTTTAAAAACATGGCCGTAGCCTCCTTAAGTCTTACAGGGTTATAAAAATAACTGTGTATGCCAAAGAGTTTGCGGAAAACGACTAGCGCCGTCGATACAGACAGGTTTGATGGGCTGCGGGGAGTCCCCGGAGTGCCCGATTGACAGGTAATTTGCTTCTCACCAAGGCGGTGGAAGGAGTACACAATTGCAGCGATTACTTTTTTTAATCCTGCCCATTGTAACAAATTGGGATAGTAGCGGCAAATTGACCCCCTAGGAGTATCCCTAGCTTTCTATTTTATTCATATATGAGAAAATAATTTTATATACTAGAATTAACCAAAGATGATTAGCGTGCAATGAATGAGTAATGAACCGATAGCCACCCCTAGCCCTGGCGCGCCTGCCAAGCCGACCGCCGCTCGTCCGGCCTGGATCGTCCGCGAGGCCGACGTCGCCGGCTACAGCCCGGCCAACCATCACGGTACGATGAACCGACGCCTTATCGGCCCCGATACCGTGGGTTCGCAACATTTGGAAGTGCTGGTTGGCACCATCGAGAAAAATCGCGGCGCGCTGCCGCATGCGCATCCGGGCATCGAGCAGGTGGTGTACTTGCTGTCCGGCACCGCAGACGTCGAGATGGACGGGGAAAAGGGCACCATGCAGGCCGGCGACTGCTGTTTTTTTCCGCCAGATAAAAAGCATGTTTTCACGGTAACCAGCGAGCAGCCGGCCCGCCTGCTGGTTATTTATTCGCCGCCCTACGAGGAAAACCCGGCACGGGTGATCCGCGATTGATGCAGGGGCGCGGCGTCATGGGGATGGCATTCGCGATCCCCTTTAGCCTAAGCGCGGCAAGCTTGTCGCTACAGATCGCGCAAAACCATGAGCCCTCCAGGGAGACAATATGAACGCCAGAAAACTAAGCCATATGCTGGGTGTGGCCGCCTTGCTGCTAGCCGGCACGGCCGCCGCCGCTTATCCAGAGAAACCCATTACGATGGTCGTGCCGTTCCCGGCCGGCTCGGGTACCGACTCAGTCGGGCGGATTTTCGCCCGTGAGATCACCAGCCGCCTGGGCCAGCAGGTGATCGTCGAAAACAAGCCGGGTGGCAACGCGACGATTGCCGCGCAGCAGGTTGCGCGCGCCAAGCCCGACGGCTACACGATCCTGATTTCAACCAATACGCCCTTGTCCGCGGCGCCCTGGCTGCAGAAGAACGTACCCTACGATGTCAGGAAAGACTTCACCCCGATTGCCCGGGGCGGCAATCTGCCGTTCATTCTGGTTGCCAATATGAAGCAGCCGTATTCATCGGTGCAGGAACTGGTGAAATACGCCAAGGCCAATCCCGGCAAAGTGACCTATGCCTCTGGCAACAGCACCGGCATTGTGGCCGGCGGCACCCTGGCGCACGCGGCCGGCATTGATATTCTGCACGTACCCTACAAAGGGACGCCGCAGGCCCTGACCGACCTGATCGGCGGACAAGTGGATTTCATGTTTACCGACCTTACCTCGGGCATGCCTTTCGTGGATTCCAAGAAAATCAAGGCTATCGCCGTCTCTACGGCCAAGCCCAGT
This sequence comes from Advenella kashmirensis, assembly GCA_040395835.1. Taxonomy (GTDB): domain Bacteria; phylum Pseudomonadota; class Gammaproteobacteria; order Burkholderiales; family Burkholderiaceae_B; genus Advenella; species Advenella kashmirensis_B. Next base: position 546,758 of record JBEBPQ010000001.1, on the reverse strand, counting down.
GCGCTGTTGCCGGACGTTCCGTCCATGGAGGCGGCAGGCATAGATAATTTCGATATCAACTCCTGGAACGGTTTCCTGGGGCCCGCTGGCATGCCGCAAGAGGCGGTGGATGCCCTGAACAAGGCGATCAACGAGACCGTCGCGGACCCCAAGGTCAAGGCCGAGCTGGCCCGGCTGGGTTTTGACGCGTTCAGCGGCACCCAGCAGGAGTTTGCCAATTTCGTGGCCGAGCAATATACATTGTGGGGCAAGTTGATCAAGGACGCGGGCGTGGGAGCAGATCAATAATGACAAATGCCGCACAAGCCACGGGGCCCCTGGCCGGCGTCCGGGTTCTGGACCTGACTTCGATTATCCTGGGGCCCTATGCCACGCAAATGATGGCGGACCTGGGCGCGGATGTGATCAAGGTGGAGTCGCCGGCCGGCGACACAATGCGGCAGGTGGGTCCCATGCGCAATCCCGGCATGGGCGCGATTTACCTGCACCTGAATCGCAATAAGCGCTCCGTGGTGCTCGACCTGAAGACCGAGGCGGGCCGCGAGGCGTGTCTGCTGCTGGCGCAAGAGGTCGATGTGCTGCTTTATAACGTGCGGCCGCAGTCCATGGAGCGGCTGGGCCTGTCCTACGAAGCGGTCAGGAAAATCAATCCGAAAATTGTCTATGTGGGGGCTTACGGTTTCGGCAACGACGGTCCCTACGCCGGCAAACCCGCCTATGATGATCTGATTCAGGGCATGACCGGCGTGGCAGACCTGTACCAGCGCAACAGCGGGCATGAGCCGCGTTACGCGCCGCTCACGCTGGCCGATCGTACCATTGGCCTGCAGGCCGCGATCGCCTGCCTGGCCGGGGTCATCCATAGCCGGGCCACGGGAGAAGGCCAATCGATCGAGATTCCCATGTTCGAGGGGATGGCGCAAATGGTGCTGGGCGACCATCTGGGCGCCCGCACGTTCGAACCGGATGGCCGCATGGGATACCAGCGCCTGCTGGCCGAGCACCGCAAGCCTTACCGGACGCAGGACGGCTACCTCAGCGTGCTCATCTATAACGACAAGCATTGGCAGCGGTTCCTGACAGCGATCGGGCGCGACGACCTGCTGGAGGATTCGATTTTCTCCTCGCACTCGCGCCGGGCCGAGCATATCGATGACGTTTATCGGTTTGTCGATGACATCCTGCAAACGCGGGATACAGCGACATGGATCGATGTGTTCAATGCCAACGATATTCCGTGCGCGCCGCTATATACCCTCGAAGATCTGCCCGACGACCCGCATCTGCGGGCCACCGGGCACCTTGTCGCCACCGAGCATCCCAGCGAGGGCCGCATCCATACCACTGCGCCGCTCGGACGTTATTCGAAGACCCCGCTGTCCCTGTACCGGCATGCACCGGGCCTGGGAGAGCATACCGAACAAGTGCTGGCGGATCTGCCGATGACGCAGGCGCGGAAAAATGCAGTGTTGGATGCAGTCAAGACTTAATGCCGCCGTCTGGTCGCGACCGGGCCCGCGGCATGCCGAAACCGTAGAATAAAGGGAGTATTCATGGATTTTTCGCTTTCGCAGGATCAGCAAATGCTGGTGGCTGCCATTGAACAGCTTTGTACCGGCTTTGACGACGAGTACTGGCTTGAATGTGACCGGGAGGGCACATACCCCGAGGCGTTTTACCAGCGACTGGCCGAGGCCGGCTGGCTGGGTATCGCCATGCCGCCCGAATATGGCGGCGCGGGGTTGGGCATCACCGAAGCCGCCCTGATGATGAAAACGATCTCCCGTTCGGGCGCGGGTTTTACCGGCGCGTCCGCCGTGCATATGAATATCTTCGGCTTGAACCCGGTCGTGAAGTTTGGCTCGGACGATCTGAAACAACGGTCCTTGCCACCGTTGATTGCTGGCAAGGACAAAGCTTGCTTCGCCGTGACCGAGCCCGATGCGGGCCTGGACACCACGCGCCTGTCCACCCGGGCGGAAAAGCATGGCGATCACTATGTCATCCATGGGCGGAAAATCTGGATATCCACGGCCCAGGTCGCCACGAAAATGCTGCTGCTGGCGCGGACCACGCCGCTGGATCAGGTCAGCAAGCCGACACAGGGGCTGACGCTCTTCTATACCGACCTGGACCGCCGGCACGTAGAGGTACGGGAGATCGAGAAACTCGGGCGCCATGCGGTTGATTCGAACATGTTGTTTTTCGACGGACTGGAGATCCCCGAGGCCGACCGTGTCGGTGAAGAAGGCCGGGGTTTCGAGTATATCCTGCACGGCCTGAACCCCGAGCGCATCCTGATCGCGGCCGAAGCCGTGGGGTTGGGCCAGGTCGCGCTGGAAAAGGCCGTGCAGTACGCCAAGGAGCGGACGGTATTCAACCGCCCGATTGGCATGAACCAGGGTATCCAGCATCCCCTGGCGCAATGCTGGATGCAATTGGAGGCGGCCGATCTGATGGTCAGCAAAGCTGCGGTCACCTACGACCGCGGCGAAGCTTGCGGGCCCTTTGCCAACAGCGCCAAGTACCTGGCGGCAGAAGCGGCCTTCACCGCATGCCAGACGGCAATCCAGACCCTGGGCGGCATGGGCTATGCCAAGGAATACCATGTCGAGCGCTACTTGCGCGAGAGCTTCATTCCCCGCATCGCGCCGGTCAGCCCGCAGTTGATCATGTGCTTTATCGCGGAAAAAGTGCTGGGGTTGCCCAAATCATACTGATTCCCGGGACACGCCCGGTGCATGCGGGAGCCTGGCCGCCGGCCCGCCGGCTTGGCTAGTTCTGCTCAATGAAGGTGCACATCACGCGCAGCTTTTGCGCGTGATTTTCCAGATTGGCTTCGATGCGATAGAGCGGTCCGGCGATGGAAATCGCGAAATGGCCGCCCGAGACACTGACCGGCCAGGCGATGGCCCCCACATCGGCCATGGACTCGCCCAGGTTGGTGAACAAGCCTTTCTCGCGTCCCGTCCTGATATGCGAGAGAAATTGTTCCTTGTTCGTCAGGGTGCGGTCGTTGTATTTGCGAAAATTCATTTGCGCGAGCAATGCCTGCTGTTCAGCTTCGTCCAACACGGAAAACAGCGCTTTGCCCAGCGAATTGGCATGCACTTCCTTTTGTTCGCCGGCCACGGCGACGTAGTGTATCGGGTTGTCCGAAGGCAGGACATCGAGATACAGCACGGTATTGAGCGAGCTCAGCTTTCCCAGCACCACGGTTTCCCCCGTGATATGGCCAAGTTCCTTCAGGCTAGGGTACAGGCGTTCCAGCACCGGATCCGCACGCGCAATGCGCTGCGACATGGCCAGCAGCCTGCCGGTGGGATAGTAGCCCTGGCGCCTCGTGGTCTCGTACAGATAGCCAAGACTGACCAGGGTTCGTATCAGCGCCAGGCAACTGGAAGCCGGCGCGTTGAGCTCGCGGGCCAGCTCGGACAGGGCCAGCGGCTTTTGCTCGCGCGCGAAAATTTCAATGATCTCGATGATCCTCAGCGCGGTTTTGACGCGATGGCTTTCATTGTTTGCTGACATTTGATTCATGAAACGTGGGAACAGGGCGAAAGACAGGACAGTTTAACCGATGCCATACTTTCTTACATCGTTTTGTTTGCGGGAACCCTGGCCTCATGCCATGCTTGAAAACCAAAAAAATAATCAATAAGGCTTGCATTTCTTTATTTGAAATCTAAAATTATTAATTCAGTTGAAATAAAAGAGGAGAAGCTATGAAACATGGATTAATGGCGGTTACCGTGGCCGCACTTTTTGCCGGGACATCTTTTGTCCAGGTCTATGCCAAAACCGCACAGCAGAGCCAGACTTTCGAGGTCAGCGGCCTGGAGAAACCAGGCTCGATCGCCATCGACAAGTGGGGCATTCCGCATATCTATGCCGAAACGCTGTACGACGTATTCTTCCTGCAGGGCTTCAATGCGGCCCGCGACCGGCTGTTCCAGATTGACCTATGGCGCAAGCGCGGGCTGGGCGAAATGGCCAAGGATTTCGGCCCTGACTATGTGGATGGGGACAAGATGGCCCGCGCCGTGCTGTACCGTGGCGATATGTATCGCGAATGGCTGGCCTATGGTTCCGATGCCAAGCGGGTCGCCGAAGCCTTCACCGCCGGCATCAATGAATACGTCAAGATGACGCAGGCCGACGAAAAACTGCTGCCGCTGGAATTCAAGAAGCTGGGCTATAAGCCCGCCTTGTGGAATGCCGAGGACGTGGTTCGCATTCGCCACCACGGCCTGACCCTGAATGCCAAGAACGAGCTGGATCGCGCGCAGGTCTTCTGCAAAGTCAAGGATGATCCGGTCAAGGCCGACTGGCTGCGCCGCGAACTGAGTCCGACCATCGATCCCAAGCTGGTCGAAGGCCTTGATCCTTGCGCGATTCCGGTCAAAGCAATCAAGGATGCCTACGACCTGGCGACGGCAACGCCCAAGTTCGCCAAGCTACCGGCCGCGGGCGGTGCGCAGGACGGCGGCAAGCAGCCGCAGGCAAAGACCAGCAGTGCCCGTCCGACAGTGGATACGTTGTACGAAGTGGTCCGGAATGACAGCGATACCGAACGTACGCTGGGATCCAATAACTGGGTGATCGGTGGTGAGCGCACCACGACGGGCCGGCCGATCCTGGCGAACGATCCGCATCGCTCCCATGGCGCGCCTAGCTTGCGGTACATCAGCCACCTGAATGCACCCGGCCTTTCGGTCATTGGCGCCGGGGAACCGTTCCTGCCCGGCATTTCCATTGGTCACAATGACGAGATCGGTTTCGGCCTGACGCGTTTCTATATGGACCAGGAGGATATGTATCAATACGAAATCAATCCCGAGAACAAGGATGAATATAAGTACAAGGGGCGCTGGGAACCCATGGAAATCGTAGAGGACGAGATCGAGGTCAAGGGGGCGCCGGCGGAGAAAGTGACATTGCGCTATACACGCCATGGTCCGGTCCTGCATCAGGATGACGCAAAAAATGCCGCCTGGGCCTTGCGGGCGGCCTGGCTGGACGAAGGTATGGCACCGTATTTCGGCTCCATGGACTATATGCGCGCGACCAACTGGGATCAGTTCCAGGCGGCAATGAACCGATGGGGGGCGCCGGGAGAGAACCAGGTCTTTGCTGATGTCAAGGGCAATATCGCCTGGATGCCCGGGGGGCTTACGGTCAAGCGCTCCTGGGACGGTTTGACGCCGGTGCCGGGCGATGGCAGCCATGAGTGGAGCGGCTATCGCAATATGGATGAGTTGCCCAGCCTGCACAACCCGGCCGCTGGCTATATCGTGACCGCCAATGAAAACAATATTCCGCCGGATCATCCGGCATTCAAGAAAGGGATAGGCTATGAGTGGAGCAGCGATTTCCGCGCCAAACGCCTGAAAGCGATTATTGGCGACAAGGCGAAGTCCTCGATCGCCGATTCCGAGGCCTGGCAGAACGATAAGGTGTCGCTGCCCGCCGTGCGCACCATCGCTGTGCTCAAGCAGATCAAGTCCGACGATGCCAAGCTCAAACCGGTCTTGTCGCTGCTCCAGGCCTGGGACGGCGAGGTGACCGCGGATAGCCCGGCGGCCGCTGTTTTCGAGGTCTGGTTCAGTCGCTATCTGCGCAAGGCCGTCGTGGCCAAGGCCTACGATCCCGAGATCGCCAAGGTTATCGGGCTGGCCGATCCAGAGCGCGTGCTGGACGTCATCGAGAAGCCCAAGGATTGGTTCAGCGAAGCGGACCGGAATCAGGTCATGCTGGCCTCCCTGCAGGATGCCGTGGATGAAGTCAGGGCCACGCTCGGGGACGACATGAAAGCCTGGAAGTGGGGGACCTTGCACCGGGCGGTCTTTTTGCATCCCATGAATGCGATCCTGTCCGCGGAAGAGAAAAAGTCCTTCAATGTGGACGCGGGACCCATAGGCGGCTCGGGCTATACGCCGATGGCGATGAGTTATGGCGAAAAAAGCTACAACCTGACAGCCGGCGCCTCGTTCCGGATGGTACTGGATGTCGGTCAGTGGGATGATTCCAGGGTGATCAACACCCCGGGACAGTCCGGCGACAGCCGCCAGCCCGGCTACCGCGACCTGGCGCCGCTATGGGCCAAGGGCGAGTACATTCCCTTGCTGTTCAGCAAGGAAAAAGTGCAGCAAAACACGGTCGAGGTGCTGAAGTTCGAGACCAGCAAGAAGGCGGCGAAATAGCCGTTGGCAGGGTGCGGCGCGGCATGGCCGCACCCAACGCGTGCACGGATGTCCCGGGAGCGTTGTGCGTCGGATTTTTATGCGTACAATAGGCAAGTGAGGCGCATCGTTGCCGGCCTGGGCCGGCAGCGGTTGTCAACGGCAATCCCCTTCTTTCCCGGGCCCGGTCATGAATGCGAAAGCGCGTATTTTCTTTTTTGGCGATACGCATGGCAGTTTCGAGCACTGCCGGGACATTGTCGTTGCCGGCAAACCCGATGCCGTGGTCTTTTTGGGCGATATCCAGGCGCACCGGCCGTTGCATGAAGCGCTGCAAGATATCCGCGACTTGACCGACGTCTGGTGGATCCATGGCAATCATGACACCGACAGTCCCGAGTTCTACCACCATTTGTTCGACTCCGAGTTGGCCGCGCGCAATTTGCATGCGCGCGTCATCGATATCCACGGCGTGCGCATCGCCGGCTTGGGCGGCGTGTTCCGAGGCACGATCTGGAACCCGAACCGGCCATACTGGCGCTTCCATTCCCCCGAGGACTATGACCGGCACAGCCTGGCCAAGGCCGGCGAGGGCGGGCGCGGTGATCGGTTGCGCCATCGCAGTTCGATTTTCCCCATCGATTACGAGGCGCTCATGAACGAGAAAGCCGATATTCTGGTGCTGCATGAAGCGCCGTCCTGCAATTGCTATGGCTTTGCCGTGCTGGATAAGCTGGCAACGCGCCTGGGCGTATCTCGCGTGTTCCATGGGCATCATCACGATCGCTATGACTATTCCACGCATTTCGGGCGGCTCGGGTTCGAGGTCTATGCGGTGGGGTTGTGCGGGGTTGCCAATATGACGGGCGAAGTGATCCGGCGCGGCGACCTGGATGGACAGGGGCAGGACCGGGTCGCGGCGCTGCCGGAAATGCCCGTCGGGATACCGGCTTTGGCGCGTAGCGATTGACAGGCAGTTTTGGCATAATGTCGCGAGTGCGGCAATTCATTCAATAGCAGGAGAAAAAAATATGAGTACGAATGTCATCAAAGTCGGGGTCGAAGGCATGACTTGCGAAAAATGCGCCGCCCACGTTCGCCAGGCGCTGGAGTCGGTGCCGGGGGTGGTGTCGGCGCAAGTGAGCCTGGCCGGGGCATCGGCCGATATCATTGCCAGCGATGGCGTAACCGCCGAGCAACTTGCCGCCACGGTCAAGGACGCGGGGTATGTCTTGAAAGCCTAGTGGGCGCATTCAACACGGCAGCGCGGGCAAGCGCCGGAAAAAAAGCCACGGGCATGATGCACCGTGGCTTTTCTGTTGGAGACGGGCGGACTGGGCCGCCCGGCGGAATGTCGATCAATCATCCCAGCCGCGACGACCGTGGTCGTGACGGCGCCAGCGGCGACGGTCGTCATCTCGGTAGTAGCGGCGGCCGCGATCATAGCGATCGTCGCTGTCGCTGAACACTTGGTTGCCGACCAGGCCGCCCAATGCGGCACCACCCAGCGTAGCCAGCGGGTTGCCGTCGGTCAGCGCATAGCCGGCACCGCCGCCAAGCGCCGCGCCGCCCACGGTACCCAGGTCGCGACGTGGGTGGTTGGTCGAGCAGCCTGCCAATACGACACCCAGTAGTGTCACGAGACAGACTTTTTTTATCATTTGATTGGTCATAGTAAATTCTCCTTGATTGGGTGAACTATGGGGCTATCATAATCGCTTCGTTTGTACAGATAGCAAGCAAATGTATCCAAAAATAGCTGGGACCACGGTTTGGAAATGGACTGAAAGTATCTGCCCCGCAAGTGGCGCAATAGCCACTCCCGGTGGCATGCCCGCGGGGGGAGCACTTGCTTATTTTACTAAGCAAATAGCAGTTGAAATGCCATTGTCCATGCGGAAACAAGGGGGGCTTTGCCGCGCGGCGTGGCGAAACTTCCGCCTGGGCAGGGTTTTTGGGCGTGCTTAACCCCGCGTATGGCCGATAAGCGGGCCTGGTGGGTCATCCGCCGCGGGCGGCAAACCCACAACGGATGCCCGCAACCGTTCAGAATGGGTTGGTTATCAGGCCATAGATGTTGCGCACGCCGCTGACATAATTGCCAAGTCGCAGGTTTTCGTTGGCGGCATGTTGATTATTGTCGGCATTGACCAGCGGGATGATCACAAATGGCACTTGCAGTACCTTGACAATTTCGGCGGTTGGCACCGTGCCGCCCATCATGCGGATACGTACCGGTTCGGGTTTGTCGCCGAAGGTGTCGGTCAACGATTTGTAGGCCCAGCGCCCGATTGCCGAGTCGATCGGCGTGCCGGCGGCGTCGGCGCCCTCGGTCTGATAGCTGAAGCTTGCCAGTTTGTCGTAACGCGCGCGGTCATCGTCGCTCGGCGCGCCCTTGACCAGGTGGTAACCCTGTTTCACGATATGTTTTTCGATCAATGGGCCCAGATAGGCTGCGCTGGAGTCGGGCGTAGTACGCAGGTCCAGTTCGGCCAGCGCGCTGTCAGGCACAATATTGGCGACTTTATCCCCGACGGCTGCCGCAGCCATGCCGCGCACATTGAGCGTGGGGTATTGCATGGCTTCCTGGTAGCTATCGGCGACTTTGTCTATTTGCGCAATGCCCAGACGGCGGCGCAGCGCAGTCTCGTCGTCCGGTACCTTGGCCATGACCTCGCGGTCGGCCGGGCTCAGTTTCACCTGCTCGTAATAGCCGGGTATCGTGACGCGGCCCTGCGTGTCCTTCATCGAGGCAAGCAGGCTGGCAAGGCGTTGCGCGGGATTCGGCGCGTAATTGCCATAGTGGCCACTGTGCAGCGGCACTTTGGCGCCGTAAACGGTCAGACGCGCCTCGGCTGCGCCGCGATTGCCAAACACCAGCGTCGGCCGGTTGGTGGCATGCATCGGGCCATCGTGGATCACGATGGCGTCGGACTGCAGCAGCTTGAGATGCTTCTGCATCACTTTGGCGATGGAAGGAGAGCCCTTTTCCTCTTCGCTGTCGAGAATCACTTTGACGTTGACTGCGGGCTTGCCGTTGGTGGCCTTGAGCGCGTCGATCGCCGCCAGCATCATCATAATCGGGCCCTTGTCGTCGGCTGCCGCCCGGCCAAAAACACGCCACTCGGGATCCACGCGGCCCTCGAACAATGGCGCGGAATCGATTTGTTCCCAGCTTCCATCGGCGGCGCGGCGTTTCAACACGGGTGTCCAGGGGCTCTTCTGGGCCCATTGCGCCGGGATCACCGGCTGGCCATCCAGGTGCATATAGAACAACACCGTCTTGCGCGCCGGATCATGCCCCGGCAACTCGGCATAGAGCATGGGCTTGCCGTCGTTGTCCAGTTGTTGTGTCGTGAAACCGCGTTTTTCAAACGCCTTGGCAAGCCAGTTCACGTTTTTCTGGATATCCTTGGGCTCAATCGCATCGTTGGGCAAGGCGAGCAAATCGAAATATTCGCGGTAGGTCGCTTGCGCATGACGCTCGGCGTCCGCCTGCGGCAGCGCTGCGGCCGATGCCGGCGCGCCGGTCAAAAACGGCAGGCCCAGGCCCAATGCGGTCGCGATGGCCAGGCGGGTTTGCCTGCGCCGTTTCTGTGACGATGTTTTCATATTTGCTCCTGTGTGTTTGTGAAACCGTTTTTTTAAGAGCAGATATTATCACCCGACTGCGTGTTAATTACGATTGTGAAGTCGACTTGCGCCAAGATAAAGAGGCCATGAGCGGAAAATGGCGTTCTCGATAATAAAAAATAATTTCTCGCCCAGGCCCGCCAGTACGTCGCGTCGGCGTATGCCAGGCGGGTCGCCTGTGGCGACCACCTGCCCGGGTGCACCGGCAGCCATCGACGCAGGGCGCGTCAGATGAACAGATCGTCATGATGGGTTAATGAACCATCAGATCAACCCATCTATCATTCACCTCGGCGACCTCCAAGCGGCGTTGCCGGATATCGGTATACATTTCAAAAAAATAGGTGGGGAACAAAATCATGCAACAAAAAAAGAACGACCTGGTCTCGGCAGGGCTGCTTGTCCTGCTGGGGATCGGTCTGGCGGCGGGCAGTCTGCAATACGGTATAGGCACATTGGCCCGCATGGGGCCAGGGTACTTCCCGTTACTGCTTGGTGTGCTGCTTATCGGCATCGGCGCGTTGATCGGCGTGTCTCCCGTGCCGCCGGCAGAAGGGCACGAGGTGTCCGGCGGTGCCCGCCTGGCCTTACGCCCCTGGATCTGCGTGGTCTGCGGTGTGCTTGCGTTCATTGCGCTGGGGCAGTACGGGGGATTGGTTCCAGCCACGTTCGCGCTGATATTTATATCGGCGCTAGGCGATAAGCACAACAGTCTGCGCGCAGCGCTTGGGCTGGCAACCGGGGTTACCGTTGCCGCGGTGCTGATTTTCTCTTACGGCATGCAGATGCAGTTTCCGCTCTTTACTTGGGGTTGATGTTGTGATTGATAATCTGATATTGGGTATTACCACTGCGTTCTCCTTGCACAATTTGCTGTACTCGTTTCTCGGCGTTTTCGTCGGCAACCTCATCGGTGTGTTGCCGGGGATCGGCGCCTTGGCCGCGATTTCCATGCTGCTGCCGCTAACCTACACCTTGCCGCCGGCCGCGGCGCTGATGATGCTCGCCGGAATTTATTATGGAACCAGTTTCGGCGGCGCCGCCACTTCCATTCTGCTCAACCTGCCCGGCACGGCATCGCATGCGGTGGTTTGTGTCGATGGCAACCCCATGGCGAAGCAAGGGCGCGCAGGGTCGGCGCTGTTTATCGCGATGTTCGCGTCGTTCATCGGCGTCGCGGTCGGTATTGTCTTGATGCTGTTTTTCAGCCCGATGCTGACTGACGTGGCATTTTTGTTCGGGCCCGCCGAATATTTCTCCTTGATGGCATTGGGTTTGCTGGCCGCCGCCGCATTGTCCACCGGCTCCCCGATCAAAGGCGTTGCGTCTGTCGTAATCGGCCTGGCTGCGGGCGTGATTGGTACCGATGTCAATAGTGGCGTGTCGCGATTCGATTTCGGTATTCCTGAATTGCAGGATGGCATTGCGCTGGTCACGATTGCGATGGGGTTGTTCGGCATTACCGATGTGCTGGCGAATGCGGGAAAAATAGGCGAAGGGACGTTGATTTCAAAATCGAAGATTACCGGCAGCACGATTCGTCCGGCCAAAGGCGAGATCAAGCAATCCATGCGCTCAATAAGAAATGGCGCGGTGATCGGCTCGGTGCTGGGTATTTTGCCAGGCGCTGGCGGTACCATTGCTTCGTTTATGTCCTACGCGTTCGAAAAGAAAACCTCCAAGACGCCGGAACGATTTGGCAAAGGCGCCATTGAAGGCGTGGCGGGCCCGGAATCGGCCAACAGCTCAGCTGCGATCACGGCGTTTATTCCCACGTTGACGCTGGGTATTCCCGGCGATGCCGTCATGGCCCTGATGCTGGGGGCGCTGATGATCCAGAATATTCAGCCCGGTCCGCAGATGATGGTTGAGCATCCGGAGCTGTTCTGGGGGCTGTTGATCAGCTTCGGGATTGGCAATCTGCTTCTGCTTGTGCTCAATATCCCATTGATCGGGATGTGGGTCAAATTGCTGTCGGTGCCGTATCGCCTGATTTACCCCGCTGTTCTGTTTCTGATCAGTATTGGTGTTTACAGCACGAACAATAATCTATTCGATGTCATCGTCGTGCTTGCGGTCGGGCTTTTCGGCTATCTGTTGGCGCGGCTCAAATTCCAGCCGGCACCCTTGTTGCTGGGGTTTGTGCTGGGCCCAATGGTGGAGGAAAATTTCAGGCGTGCCCTGCTGTTGTCGCGCGGGGATATGGCGATATTCATGACGCGTCCGATCAGCGGCGTATGCATGTCCCTGGTGTTCCTGATGCTGGGCGTGATTGTTTATAAACGGTTCAAATCGGCAAAGACGAAGCGCCTGGATGAGGCGGGAGCCACAATATAGGTAGCGATATGCCGTCGATATCGTCGACGCCATGGTATATGACGCAGGCATCGACGGCTGTCTATTGCAGGCTGTGCGCTGGATAATATTCCATGTATCGCGTACGCGGAAAATTTTTCCACATCAGGGCGACCGGTCGGTCGCCCTTCGTCTTCAGTTAATGATGTCGTCGGCCTTTATCGTCTGCAGGTAGGCGCGTACCTTCTCCAGTTCGTCGGGCGATTTTCTTTGCCATGTTGTCACCTCGCCAACGATCTTCAATGGCGCCTTGCTGCGATAGGAACGCGTAGGATTACCAGGGAATTTTTTGTCGGTCACATTCGGGTCGTTTTCAAAATTCCCCGTAGGTTCGACGATATACACACGTTCCCGGGCCGCGCCTTTGGCCAGGGCCGCCGCGAAGCCGGCGCCATCGACCATGCCGGTAAAATAGATGTGGCGCATCACCACGTCGGGGTGGTAATTCGAGGAGAAGCCCGCGGTCAGGAACGCTCCAACCTGCAAATCGGCTTTGGTTCCGTGATAGAACGGCCCGTTGTCGGGAACGCTGGTTTCTTTGTTGGCGTCGGTTTGGTTCTTCATGGGGATGGTTATGGCAAATGTAATGGAACGATGGATAATGGAACCGTGGCGGACGGCGATCGGATACGCATGCCGATTGCATGCCCGAGGGCAAGGGATAGGTTCTGAAAATAGCCACACTATAAAATAGTTTTACGCCAAGGAAAACCCGGCGCCCCCGCCTTGCCGATGCCGCCGCTGCGCGAGACAACAGTGATGGGCGGTTTCCCCGCAATCGGCACAGGGCGCGGTAAACTGGCACCTGAACAAAAGGAGACATCATGATTGTGCTTTACGAGTTGCGGGCCGAAGACCCCGCCTTCCTGTTTTCCCCCTATTGCTGGCGCATCCGCCTGGCATTGGCGCATAAGCGATTGGCTTTCGAGAGCGAGCCCATCACGTTCCTGGAGAAGGAAAAAATTGCCTTCTCGGGTTCGAAACTGGTGCCGGTTCTCAAGGACGGCGACACGGTAGTGACCGAGAGCCTGGATATTCTCGATTATCTGGATCGTACGTATCCACAGGGACCATTGGGCCTGGATACCGAAATGGGACGCAATAGGGTTCGCCTCATCAACGAGCTGATCCTGCGGCATTTGACGCCGGCATTGTTCAAGCCGACGATTTTACCGATCTATGAAGCGCAGCCGGCGGCGGTCAAAGGCTATTTCCGGGAAAGTCGGGAAGCGCGCTTCGGCTGCACGCTGGAAGCGGTCGCGGCGGCCGGTTCCGCCAAAGAGGCGCAGAAGGCGCTGGCGTCCCTTGAGGCGCAATTGAAGCATAGTCCGTTTCTGGACGGGCAGCAGCCCGGCGCAGCAGATTTTGTGGTCGGCGCGCATCTGATTTTCGCCTGGGTCTATGGCTTCCAATACTGGACGGATGAATCCGCCGTCGGCATATGGTTCAACCGCCTGGTTGACGCCTATGTCGAGGCGGTAGGGCCGATCAAGCGGCAGATCCATGCGACTGCCGCGCAATTTTCGCCTGCCTGATCCTTGTCGGGGCGGTCAGGTGCCCTCGATCGGGCACTGCATGAAAATGGCCTGGCCGCTGTCCTGCCCCAGCGTATAAGGGGCAAACCCCTGGCTGTGGTACAAGGCCTTACCCGCCTGGTTACCGTCCAACACCTCGAGCGTGACTTTGCAGCAGCCGAGGTTGCGGGCCAGTTGCTTGACGCGATTGAGCAACTGCGTGCCCACGCCCTTGCCCCGGTAGGCCGGCATGACGGCAAAGTCGTGGATGTTCATCAATGGCTTACAGGCGAAAGTGGAAAATCCTTCGAAGCATAGCGCCATGCCGATGGGCTCGGTGCCATCGAACGCAAGAATGATATAGAGATTGCTGCGTTTTTTCAGCGATGCAATCAGGTTTTTCTGGGTATAGGCCGAGAGCGGCTCGCCGCCGCCCATCGGATCGGATGCATAGGCGTTAAGCACGATAATGACAGCGCCCGCATGCTCAGGATTGTCAAGATCCGCCATCACGACGTCATACATAAAATGCCCTCATGGAGTTGCTATTGGATATCGGCGGTTTTCAGGTCGATATAACCGACCGGATGGCGCAGAATGCCCGATACATTGCTTTTCTGCATGAAGCCCTGATTGTAGAAGAACAAGGGGAAAATAGGCATGTCAGCAAACAACACTTTTTGTGACTTTTGCAACAGTTCCCAACGTTTTGCCGGATCGGTTTCGGTGCGGGCCGCCTTAATAAGATTGTCATATTCGGCGCTGGACCAGCCAGTACGGTTCATGCTGGAACCGGTGACAAAGCTTTCCAGGGCATTGTAGGGGTCAGCGTAGTCGTAGGTGAAGGAACTGCGGGAAAACTGCAGCTTGCCGCCGCGCTGCTGCGCGTAGAAGACCTTGCTTTCAATGCCCTGCAAGCCCACATCCACGCCCAGCGTTTCCTTGAACATGGCTTGCAGGGCCTGCGCGATTTTGCGATCGTCGGGGTTGTTGATATAACTCAGCATGACGGGGGGCAGGGTGGCGTACTTTTCCGCGGCCATGCCTTTTTTCAGCAGGGCCTTGGCCTGTTCGCCATCGGTCTTGACGAAACCGTGGCTGCTTTCGTAGAAGTCCTGGCCGCCAGGCCCGGTAAAGCCCGGGCTCACAAAGGCGTCAGCCGCCTTGCGGCCCTGCTTGACGATATAGTCCACGATGTCCTGCCGATTGACCGATAGGGCAAAGGCCCGGCGGATATCGGCGTTCTGGAATGGCGGCATCGCGACATTGAACCGGTAGAAGTACGCTCCAGCCTGGGGGACGGTCATGAACTCCTTGCTGTCCTTGACTTTATCGTACAGGGTTGCCGGCAAGGGCGACGGCGTGGCGTCCAGTTCGCCGGTTCGGAACATCTGGTAGCTGGTGTTCGGGTCGTTGATGATCGCCCAGTCCACCGCATCCAGCTTGACCGCGCTCTTATCCCAATAATGGGGATTTTTCTCGAAGCGTAGATTACCGGCGTGGTTCCACTCCTTGAGCAGGAAGGGGCCGTTGCTGACATAGCTGTCGGCCTCCGCGTACCACTTGGGGTTGGCGCTGGCCACTTTCTGGTTGACCGGCGCCAGGCCCGGGTTGGTCAGGATATTCAGAAAGGACAGATTCGGCATATTGATCGTAACCTGCAGCGTATGGTCGTCCAGCGCCTTCAGGCCTAGTGCGTCTGCGCCGCCCTTGCCGGCATTGAACGCCTGGGCGCCGACAATGTCGTATAGCAGGAACGCGGCGGGAGACGCAGTGGCCGGCGCGAGCAATTGCGTCCAGCCATAGACGAAGTCGCCGGCCGTGACCGCGCTGCCATCCGACCACTTGGCGTCTTTACGCAGGTGAAACGTATAGGTCTTGCCATCGGCAGAGATGTCCCATTTTTCCGCGGCCGCCGGCGCTGCCACATGTTTCTTGTCCAGACGCACCAATCCTTCCATGAGGTTGTTCAGCGGTTCCCAGGAGTTCAGATTGAGGCCCAGCGCCGGGTTGAGCGAGGTGGGTTCTTCCACGTTATTGAGCCGCAAGACTTTTTCCGCATGGGCGGCGGCGGGGACGATGGCGTTCACAGCGATGCCCAGCAGGGCAACGGATACGAGTGTTTTTCTCATGGCAATTCCTGGCTTGTTGATGCTGCATATCTGATTCTGATTATGCAAACATACCCGAAAATAAGGCGGGCGTGGGCGCTGGCGCGACGTTCAGGTTGAACTTGCCCGATGGCCCGGTCGCCCGGGTCCGCTATGCGGGCCGGTACGCGGTCGCACGCGGATCCTGCAGCCAACAGCGCACGCGCGCCTGCGAGGACGTCTGTGTCTCGGGCGGTGGATGGCGCAGGCAGGCGTGCAGGGTATGTTTGCACCTGGCGGCAAAAGCGCAGCCGGGCGGGGGATGGAACAGGTCTGGCGGATGGCCGCCAATCGCCGTCAGGCTATGGGCGGGCATGTCCAGACGTGGCACCGATTGCAGCAGCGCCCGGGTATAGGGATGCGCCGGGTGCGCAAACAATGCGTGGACATCCGCGGTTTCCACGCATTGGCCGGCATACATGACGGCGACCCGGTCGGCGACCCCGGCCACGACGCCCAGGTCATGGGTAATCAGGATAATCGCGACCCCGCTGCGCGCCTGGATCGCCTTGAATAACTCCAGGATTTGCGCCTGGATCGTGACGTCCAGGGCGGTGGTCGGCTCATCGGCAATCAGCAGGTCCGGGTCGCACATCAGGGCGATGGCAATGACGATACGCTGCCGCATGCCACCGGAGAATTCATGCGGATACTGCGATAGCCGCTGCCGCGGACTGGAGATACCGACCAGTTCGAGCATCTGCATGGCCTTGTCCCTGGCCTGTGCCGCCGAGTATTTCAGGTGCCGCCTGGCGCCTTCGGTCATTTGTTCGCCGATGGTGAGGGTGGGGTTGAGCGCTGTCATGGGGTCCTGGAAAATCATGGCAATGCGTCGACCCTGGATATCGCGCCACTGTCCGGGGGCGAGGCGAGTCAGCTCCTGATGCTCGAAGCGAATCGAGCCGCCGGTGATCCGCGCCGTATCGGCGGGCAACAACCCCATGATGGCCTGGCAGGTAACCGATTTGCCGCTGCCCGACTCCCCGACGATGGCCAGTACTTCGCCGCGCCGGACATGCAGCGAGACTTCACGCACGGCCTGGACTTGGCCGCCATGGGTGCGGAACCGGACCGACAGGTCCCGTACATGCAGCAACGGTGCCGCCTGATCGCTGTCGCTTGCGTGCGTCACTGCGTCGTTGGCGTTCATTTGTTCCTCCCCAGGCGTGGATCCAGCGCGTCCTGCAGGCCGTCGCCCAGGACATTGAAGGCGAACATCGTGAGGGAGATCAGCAAGGCGGGGAAAAACAGCTGCCACCAGTCGCCGGACAGGATCACGCCCAGCGCGTCGTTGGCCATGACGCCCCAACTGGCGTACGGCGCCTGCACGCCCAGGCCGAGAAAACTCAGGAAGGCCTCGGCAAAGATGGCGCTGGGCACGGTCAGCGTCATTTGCACCAGGATCGGCCCCATGGCGTTGGGCAATAGATGACGGCGAATGATATAGGGCGTGCTCGCGCCGAACGAGCGGGCCGCGGCGACATATTCCTGGTTCTTCAACTGCAGCACCTGGCCGCGCATCAGGCGCGCCATGCCGATCCAGCCGGTAATGCTGAGCGCGACGATGATGGTGAACAAGCTCGGCCCCATCACGACCATCAGTAGAATCACGACCAGCAGGTATGGCAGCCCGTAGAGGACCTCCAGGATGCGCATCATGGCGATATCGGTCTTGCCGCCCTTATAGCCGCTGTAGCCGCCATAGCTGACGCCGATGACAAAATCGATGAGCGCGGCCATGAATCCGACGAACAGCGAGATGCGCGCGCCATACCAACTGCGCACGAAAATATCGCGGCCCAGCTCGTCGGTGCCGAACCAGTGTTGCGCGGAGGGCGGCATGTTTTGGCTTTTCAGATCCTGGGCCGTGACCGACCAGCCCGAGAGCGCCGGTCCGAAAATCGCCATGACCAGCAGCGCCAGCAGGAACAGCAGGCCGGCCATCGCGGCTGGATTGCGCCGCAGCCGCAGCCAGGCGTTCCCCCAATAGGACAGGGATGGCCGCAGGTCCTGAGCCGTGTGCGCCTGTATGAGCGCGGGATCGGCGGGCGTGAACAGAAGCTCGGATGCGTCGGCGCCGGATTGCAGGTGTCGCGGTTGCGTCATGGCTGCCCCTTGCGGTGAAGGGCGATGCGCGGATCCAGGAACCCGTAGGCGATATCGACCAGAAACAGCATGAATACCAGAATTGCGCTATAGAACACGGTGGTGCCCATGATGACCGGGTAGTCGCGGGTGCCGATGGAGTCGACGAAGTAGCGGCCCATTCCCGGGATGGCGAAGATTTTTTCTATGACGAAGGTGCCGGTCAGGATGGAGGCCGCCAGGGTGCCCAGCAGCGTCACGACCGGCAGCAAGGCATTGCGCAGGGCATGGCGCATCACGATGCGCCAGGCGGAGAGGCCTTTGGCCCGTGCCATGGTGATGTAGTCCTGGCTGAGCACATCCAGCATGCTGGCCCGGGTCAGCCGCGCCAAGATGGCCATGGGTGTTACCGCCAGCGCGATGACCGGCAGAACCTTATGCCACGGCGTGCGCCAGGTTGCGGCGGGAAACCAGCCCAGCCCGACCGATAGTTCCTGGATCAGCAACGTGGCCAGGACGAAATTGGGGATGGAAATACCGATCACGGCCAGCGCCATGACTGTGCGGTCCAGCATGCGGTTATGGCGCAAGGCGGCCAGCGTGCCCACGGCGATGCCCGAGGCGACCGCGACGACAAGCGCCATGAGTCCCAGTTCGAACGAGACCGGGAAGCCGCGAGCCAGCAGGGTATTGACGGTGGTGTCGGGGTTGGAGATGGAGGGACCGTAATCGAACGTGATGATGGCTTTCAGATAATGCAGGTATTGCACAAGCAGCGGCTGATCCAGCCTGTAGAAGGCGCGTAGGTTTTCCTGCACGGCCGCGCTGCTCTGGCGTTCCTGGTCGAAGGGCGTGCCGGGAATCAGGTGCATGAGCACGAAGGTCAGCGAGGCGATAATGAAGATCGTTCCCAGCATCAGGGCGAAACGATACACGATGTACTTTTTCATGCCGTTGTTGCCTCTGCGTCCAGGGCGTGACAGGCCGCGAAGTGCCCCGTTGCGTGTTCGCGCCAAGCGGGCGCCTGGCTGGCGCATATTGGCGTGGCGCGCGGACAGCGCGTCCTGAAGGCACAGCCTTGCGGCGGCGCCAGCGGGCTGGGCAGTTCCCCCTGTAATATCTGGCGCGCGTGCATGCGCTGCAACTGCGGGTCAGGCACCGGAATGGCCGATAGCAGGGCCTGCGTGTAGGGGTGGCGCGGGTTGCGATACAGTTGCGCGCTGTCGGCCAGCTCCACCATATGGCCCATGTACATGACGCCGACACGGTCGGATACATATTGCACCATGGATAAATCATGGGCGATGAACAGGAAGGTCAGCTTGCGTTCTTGTTGCAGGCGTTGCAACAGCTGCACGATTTGGGCCTGGATGGAGACATCCAGCGCCGAGATCGGCTCGTCAGCCACGATGAATGCCGGCTCCAGCGCCAGTGCGCGGGCGATGCCAATGCGCTGGCGCTGGCCACCGGAAAACTCGTGGGGATAGCGCTGGCCCCAGGCCGGGTTCAGGCCGACCTCCTCGAGCAGCGTATGCACGCGCTGTCGCCTGTCGGCGCGCTGGCGATACAGGCCGTGGATTTCCAGGGGCTCGGCGACCAGGTCGAAGACCGTACGGCGCGGATTCAGGCTGGCGTACGGATCTTGGAAAATCATTTGCATATCGCGCAGCGCGGCATGCCGGGCGCGACCTCGCAGGCGATGGACGTCCTGGCCGCGAAACCTGACCTCGCCGCCACTAAGGTCGTACAGGCCCAGCATGCAGCGACCGGTGGTGGATTTGCCGCAACCCGATTCCCCTACCAGGCCCAGCGTTTCTCCTTCGTGGATATCGAAGGATACCTCGTTGACTGCGTACACGCGCTGGCCGTCCTTTGCCGCGAAATGCTTTTGCAGGCCGCGCACGGACACCAGGACCTGCGCCGTTCGTGGCCTCGTTTGCGCTGCTGGGTTCGGTTTTATAGTCATTCGATAGTGAAATGGCAGGAGGTTCCTGCTTGCAAGGGTGAATCAGAGTCTTGATATTATATGCAAAGCGCAAGGACGGGTATTGCAGTTAGCCCTGATGCTATGATGTCCGCGAATGGTTTCAAGGATTGACCGACATGGCTGTAGGCCCGTTTTTCTTCGCCCCGATGGTTGCCGCATTGATTGCGAGCGTCATTGTTCTGCTGGTCCTATGCGCGGTGCTGACCCGCCGCGTCAGCCCGCAGTTCGACCGCTGGCCCTGGTTGCTGATGCTGCTGGCGCTGGTCTGTGCCCGGGTGGGCTTTGTGATCCGCCACTGGGATAGCTTCCTGACCGAGCCATGGCGGATTTTCTATGTCTGGCAAGGCGGTGTCGATATCTGGTGGGCGGGGGCGGCTGCCGTCGTGTCCCTGATATTGCTTTCGGGGTGGCGCATGCGCGCCATCGGCGCCGGTGTGCTGATTGTCGTGGCGGCAACCATGGCGGGCCTGGCGCACTGGATCCCCGGTCCGCAGGTGCAGCCCATGCCCGTCATGACCATGCAGGGCCTGGATGGGCAAAGCCGCCAAACCGCTTCGCTCGCGGGCAAGAAAGTGGTGGTCAATCTCTGGGCCAGCTGGTGCGCGCCGTGCCGGCGGGAAATGCCCATGCTGGTCGAGGCGGCTAAACAGAATCCGGACGTGCAATTCCTGTTTATCAACCAGGGGGAGCCGGAACCGACGATTCGCCGCTATCTGGAGCAAGAGGGGCTGGACATGGCCGACATGATCTGGTTGGATCCGGATTCGGCGCTGTCCGGGCAATTCAAGATCCGCGGTCTGCCGACGACACTGTTTTTCAACAGAAATGCGTTGCATGACACTCAGGTGGGGGAAATCAGCAAGGAAGTACTTCAGGAGAAAGTGCGCGGATTGGGCGCTGATTAGTCTTGTCTACCGTATCCCGGGCGGGGAGGCCCGCGGCGCCTGTGGATAGGCGCCGCGCAGCCGCTTGCCTTGGATCCGGGCCTGGCTGGCCCCGCCGCGCAGGCGGCGCAGTCAACTCGCGGATACCGCGGGCGCCGGTCCGGCCACGGACATCGCCTTGCGCATGACGGGGCGGGTCAGCGCGGCGAAGGCGAGCATCAGCAAGCCATTCATGATGCAGAGCACGGCCAGGCCCCAATGCACATAAACCAGCTTGAACAGTTCGATGCCCAGGGCCTGCAGCAACATCATGATCAGGCTCATGACGGCGGCGACCACGCCTTTGGGCTGGTCGCTCGCCATCAGGGTGAAACGGTACAGGACCGCGAACGTAATGCCCTGGGCGAAGGCCGACAGGCTGAGGCCACCCACCAGTCCCGCGTAGCCAAATGTCGGGAACAGGCCAGCCAGGATCAGCAGCGCGCCGCCGGCGATCATGATCGGAATCGAAAAATAGACCGACTGGCCGACCGGGAAACGGGGGGCGTAGCGCGCCAGCGCCAGATTGCCGATGATCAGGCTGAGGAAAATCGGCAATTGCGACAAGCCGTAGCCCATATTGGTCAGCCCCATGTCTTTGATCAGGAATACCGGCGACAGGCCGATCCACACCAGCATCGGCAGAACGATCAGCGGGAAGTACAAGGTCAATTGCATAAACAGGCGGTTGCGGAAGGTGGCCTTGTACTGGTTCCATATTTGTGCCGGCGGCACTTTCGGCCTGGTCAGATCGACCGTTTCGGGCATATGGCGCACCAGGCCGATGAGGGCGATGCCGGCCAGCCCCGCGATGATGATAAATCCCCAGTGCCAGGACACCACGCTGATCAGCGCCGCGCCGGCCAAGGGCCCGAGCAGCGGCGCCACCATGGAAATATTGGCCATGAGCGCCATGACCCGGATGGCGGTGAGTTCCTCGAACGCTTCCTGGATGCTGACATAGCCGACCGCGGCGATAAAACACAAGCCGATGCCTTGCAGAAAGCGCAGGAACATGAACCATTCGATGGTCGGTGCCAGCAGGATCAGCAGATTGGTGGCGATGAAATACATGACCCCGCCCAGCAATACCCGTCTTCTGCCGTAGCGATCCGAGAGCGGTCCGATCAGCCAGGTCAGGCAGGCGCCGCCCAGGATGTACAGCGACATGGAAGAGGCGACCCAGGCGTCGTCGACCCCATATTCCGCGGTGATCGTGAGCATGGCGGGCTGCACCATGTCATTGCCGATATAGGCGGACAACTCGAATAGCACCATGGCCAGCGGGAACAGGAGCATACCCAGGGACAGCATCTGGGGCTTGGTTGGCTTGCGAGAGGAGGGGGACATGGGATAACCACTAGGAAGATATCCGGGATTATACCAATACGGAAGTGAACTTTTAATTTAACCACTAAAATAGTGGGTTATTTGATCGGTAACAAGATGAGTCCTTAGTACAATTGCGATAATCGCTTCTGTGCATTCTATTATTATTTCCCCTCAAGGTACGTTTCACAATGGCCGCATTTCTGGAAGGCAAAGTCCTCAGCATCCATCACTGGACCGACAGGTTGTTCAGTTTTACCACCACCCGCGATCAGGCATTGCGTTTTTCCAATGGGCACTTCACGATGATCGGACTGCCCGTCAACGGCAAACCCCTGTTGCGCGCCTATAGCATTGCCAGCGCCAACTACGAGGATCACCTGGAGTTTCTCAGCATCAAAGTGCCGGACGGCCCGCTGACTTCGCGCCTGCAGCATATCAAGGAAGGCGACACCATTATCATCGGACGCAAGCCCACCGGCACGCTGCTGGTCGATTACCTGTTGCCCGGCAAGCGGCTGTACATGCTGGCCACCGGCACCGGTCTGGCACCGTTCATGAGCCTGATCCGCGACCCGGAAACCTACGAGCGCTTCGACGAGGTCATCCTGGTGCATGGCGTGCGCCACGTCAATGAGCTGTGCTATCACGACTACATCACCAACGAATTGCCCAAGCATGAGTTTCTGGGCGAGATGGTCGCCAAACAACTCAAATACTATCCGACCGTGACGCGCGAGTCTTTCCGCAATGAAGGCCGTATCACCGCGCTCATGGATTCGGGCAAGCTGTTCACCGACCTTGGCGTGCCGCCGCTGGACCCGGCAACCGACCGTGCCATGATCTGCGGCAGCCCGGAAATGTTGCGCGACCTGAAAACCGCCCTGGAGCGTCGAGGCTTTGCCGAGGGCAACACTTCGCGCCCCGGCGCGTTCGTGATCGAGCGCGCGTTCGCCGACCAATAAGCCTGCGGTACCTTGCTTATGGCGGGTCGCGAAAGAGCGTGAGCGACTTGCGTGCCCGCGTGCAGGCGACATAGTAGCGATTTCTCTCCACGTCTGGCGCATCCGATTGCTTGCTGAACTGGCGGTCTCCCGCGTCATAGACCAGCACATGATCGTACTCGCGCCCCTTGGCCTCGGCAACGGTCAGGATCGGCACGCCGCGACGCACGCCGCAGCGGCTTGCGATCGCGTCGAGCACCTCGGGCCACGCCTCAAGCGCGACGTTGTCCAGCGCCAGGTACTGTAGCAGCCCCGCCCAACCCTGCAGCAGGGCTTCGTCCAGCACGCGTTGCGCGGCGCCGCTGCCACGAAACAAATCGGCCTCGTCGGCGAAGTTGGCCAGGGCCGTCGCCGCCGGTTGTCCGCCATGGTTTTCCTTAGCAAGCCAGTTGAACAAGGCCTGGGCCAGCGCGCGCTCGAAGCGCGGCTCCTGCCCGCCCAGCCAGCTTTGCATATGCGTGCGCAGGGCCATGGGCGTCATGTTGCCGCGCGTTTCTTCGCGCAACGCCTCATCGGCGAGGCATCCCGGCAGCGACAGGAACTGCTGCAGCGCCAGGGGCAGATGGCGCAGCGGCGCCGTCGTACGTGGATAGCGCAGGGCATAGAGCACCGTCGCGATGCCGATCGCTGCGGAGGTCTGCAGGGGCCAGGCAAGCCGCAGCGCTGACTGCCCGGGGTGGCAGAGCAGGGAGAAGGCGGCGCGCACCCGATCTGCGCCGTTGCGGCAAAGCATGGTCTGCCGCGCCAGTGGGGCCAGCGCCGCCGCCGCGCTCCAATCGCCGCTGACCTGCAGTATCGGGGTGTCTTGGGGTTTGGACGAGGTGATGTCCCGGTGTGTGAGCGTTCCCGCCAGTTGCGCGAGCCCGGGGCCGAAGCGGTGGCTTTGCCGCTGCTGGACGCGGCGCGCGCCAAAATCGCGGATAAATGTTTCGAACACTAGATCGGTATTGGCGCCGCGCCAGGCGAAGATGGTCTGGTAACGATCTCCCACCGCCATAATGCGCCCGGCCAGCGCCGCAATCCGGGACAATAGGGCCAATTGCAGCGGCGTCGTGTCATGGAATTCATCGATCAGCATGAACCGGAAGCCGCGCGCGATGGAGGGCAGCTCGGCGCCATTGTCCAGCGCCTCCATCAGGTCGTGGACGGCTTCGGAAACGAGCCGGAATCCGTACATGCCCTTGGTGTTGGCATATCGGATCGCCGGATCAAGCAGCGTATCCTGCATGTCCTGTTGTGGCGGCAGCCAGGTGGCGCGATAGGTTTCATACTTGCGAAATACCGCGCGCACCAGCGCCAGATCGTGATGCAACCCGCCGGCGCAGGCGATCTCTTCATCGTCTGGCGTGTCGGCCTGCCAGGCCAGCGAGGCTCGATAATAGTCCAGGTCGGACATCAGGTTTTCCATGGCCTGGGTGGACAGGGTTGGCGCCGGGACCGCGCCCCCATCGTCACTGGACTGCTCGCAGACCTCGGCGACCAGCCCGGGAAGCAGCTCCGTGACGACGACCTCGCGCTTGAGCACGAAGCGCTCATCGCCAAGGCGCCGCAGCAGCGAATAGGCCAGCCCATCGATGGTGTAGACGCGCAGGGCGGGATGAGTGGCCGGATCCATGTCCCTGGCCTGCATATAGCCCAGCAGCACATCGCGCCCGGCGCGGCTGAATGTCACCAGCAAGGTTTTCCCGTGCGGCACGCAGAGGGCCGCCTCGTCGGCGATCAGGGTGCTTTTGCCGCTGCCGGCAACGCCTTCGACCAGCAGGGCGCGGTCCGGCATCCGATCAAACAGGGAATGGGGAGCTATCATTATGAAAAATAAAAAATAAAGGCCAGATTGTGTACTGAAAGTAAATTCTCAAATGACTGGCATTGCCTTGAGAGCGCAATCCAGAGTCGTCATAATAGCAATAAACGTGGTGTACGACCGGCAATTTGCGCGCTCGGCACCCGGCGTTACATCAATCATTATCAGGAGCCAACATGACTGAACGTACACAGGTGCACAGCCTACAGGTAGCCACCGTTCTCAAGAATTTCGTCGACCAGGAGGCCCTGCCGGGCACGGGTGTGGACGCCAATGCCTTCTGGCAGGGGCTGGATGCGCTGGTCAACGAACTGGCCCCGGAAAACAAGGCGCTGCTGGCCGAGCGCGATCGCCTGCAGGCCAAGCTGGACGAATACTATCGCCAGCATCCCGGCAAGATTGCCGACATGGGCGCCTACAAGGCCTTCCTCAAGGAAATCGGCTATCTCAAGGACGTTCCCGGCAACGTGCAGGTCAATACCAGCAATGTCGACTACGAAATCACCGATCAGGCCGGGCCGCAACTGGTTGTGCCGATCACCAACGCCCGTTACGCCCTGAACGCCGCCAACGCGCGCTGGGGCAGCCTGTATGACGCCCTGTACGGCACCGATGCGCTCAGCGAAGAGGGCGGTGCCACGCGCGACGGCGCCTACAATCCGGTGCGCGGCGAAAAAGTCATCGCCTTTGCCCGTGACTACCTGGACCAGACCATTCCCCTGCAGGCCGGTTCGCACAAGGATGCCACCGCCTATACCGCGGAAAACGGCCAGCTTGCGGTTACCCTGGCCGATGGCAGCAAAACGACGCTGGCCAATGCCGACCTGTACCTGGGACATCGCGGCGACGCGGCGGCACCCGAGGCCCTGATTTTCCGCCAGAACGGCCTGCATTTCGAAATCCAGATCGACAAGACCCATCCGATAGGCAAGCAGGACAAGGCCGGTGTCAAGGATGTGCTGCTGGAGGCCGCGCTGAGCACAATCATGGATTGCGAAGACTCCATCGCCGCCGTGGACGCCAACGACAAGGTGCTGGTCTACCGCAACTGGCTGGGCCTGATGCAGGGTACCCTGGCCGAAGAGGTTAGCAAGGGCGGCAAGACATTCACCCGCAGGCTCAATCCTGACCGCGAATTTACCGGCAAGGATGGCAAGGCGGTATCGCTGCCCGGCCGTTCGCTCATGTTCATCCGCAACGTGGGGCACCTGATGACCAACCCTGCCATCCTGGACAAAGACGGCAACGAAACGCCGGAAGGCATCCTGGATGCGGTATTCACCAGCCTGGTCGCCATGCACGACCTGAAGCGCGAAGGCGGTAACTCGCGCAAGGGTTCCATCTATATCGTGAAACCCAAGATGCACGGCCCCGACGAAGTCGCCTTCGCCAGCAAGCTGTTCGCCCGCACGGAAGCCCTGCTGGGTCTGGCCGCCAACACCATCAAGATGGGCGTCATGGATGAAGAGCGTCGCACCAGCGCCAATTTGAAAGCGTGCATCGCTGCTGCCGCCGACCGGGTGGTTTTCATTAATACCGGTTTCCTGGATCGCACTGGCGACGAAATGCACACCTCCATGGAGGCCGGCCCCATGATCCGCAAGGGCGAGATGAAAAAATCCGCCTGGATCGATGCCTATGAGCGGCGCAATGTGCTGTTTGGCCTGGCTTGCGGGCTGCAAGGCAAGGCGCAGATCGGCAAAGGCATGTGGGCCATGCCCGACCTGATGGCCGATATGCTGGCGCAGAAGGGTGGCCAGCTCAAGGCTGGCGCCAACACGGCCTGGGTACCGTCGCCAACCGCCGCGACCTTGCATGCGCTGCACTACCACCAAACAGACGTGCGCGAAGTGCAGAATGGCCTGAAGAGCCAGACCGAAGAGCGCCTGGACGAACTGCTGACCATTCCGGTTGCCGAAGATACCAATTGGTCGGATGCCGACAAACAGCAGGAACTGGATAACAATGCCCAGGGTATCCTGGGCTATGTGGTGCGCTGGGTCGATCAGGGCATCGGTTGCTCCAAAGTGCCCGACATTCACAACGTCGGCCTGATGGAAGACCGCGCGACCCTGCGTATTTCCAGTCAGCACATGGCGAACTGGCTGCGCCACGGCGTGGTCACCGAAGCGCAAGTCATGGAAACCATGAAACGCATGGCCGGCGTGGTAGACAAGCAAAACGAAGGCGACAAGCTGTACCGCCCCATGGTCGGCAACTTCGATAGCTCGCCCGCCTTCCAGGCCGCATGCGACCTGGTGTTCAAGGGCGTGGCGCAGCCCAACGGCTATACGGAGCCCTTGCTGCACCAATGGCGCCAGAAAGCAAAGCAGCAATACGGTATCGCATAAGCTCGACACCGAACCGCCCGCCGGCCCTGTGTGCCGGCTTCGACGAAAAAAAGCCGCAGCTGCGTCATTGCATCTGCGGCTTTTTCGCTCGCGATGTTGCCAACCGGAATAAGACGGCCGCGATTGCTAACCGATACTACGAGCGACTAGCGGCGCGCGCGGATAACCGTCTCGTTGCACGATCAGATACCAAAAATCCAACCTTCCCATGATTGTCAGCTACAATGGCTCGAAATACGCTTGCCTATTGAAACCCTGAGCCTTGGCCTTTCAAGGCTATTGTTAATCACGCATGAAAAGAACCACCGGTACCCGCCTGACTGCATGGCTGGGCATACTCGCCGTATGCCTGGCTGTCTTCATGCCCGGCGTGAATGCGTTGAAGAACCGTTATATGGCGGACGAGGTTTCCATTTTCCTGGCTGATATCTGTTTCGGCGCGCAGCCGGCCGGTGATACTCGGGAGGCCGCCCTGCGTGGCGATGCTGGCAGGCTGGACCATCACGGAACGCAAGGGGCAACGCCAGCCGCTATCGCGGCCGTGGATCCGGCGGCCGACCCGTCCCAACCGTCCGGCCACGGTGCCGATCATGCCGCGGAGTGCTTGTACTGCGGATTCTTTACCCATCATCTGCCGCTTTTGCATGTGGCCGACCTGCCCGTGGCCGCTTTCGGTTTCGTAGACCGCATTGCGCCCCAGCATCAACGGGTATCCTATTATGCGCGTCCGGCCTTTGTGCCGCTGTCGCGCGCCCCGCCCCAGACTGCCTGAACTTTTCCCATTTCATCGCCAGCCATCGCCTTGTCTCTGAGGACCGGGCGCGGCCTGGCGTACTGTGATATTTTTCAGGAATTCAATCATGTCATTTGAACCCGCGACCACGGGCAAAGGGAGCGATGCCGCCCCTGCCGCCCGTTACGCCATGCTGTGGCGCTGGCATTTCTATGCCGCGCTATTCGTGATGCCGCTGCTGATCGTACTGGGCATTACCGGCACCATTTATCTTTACAAGCCCCAACTGGAGGCGCTGGCCTACAAGGACCAACTGTATGTGACACCGGCGCAGACACCCAGGATGTCGCAGCAGGCGCTCTATGAAATTGCGCGCAGGCATACGCCTGACGGCGTCCCCATCCAGACGGCCGAAATCCATAACGCACCGGATCGCAGCGCCCAGTTCACCTATGCCGATCCGCAAGGCGGCAAGGCCAGCGTTTTCCTGAATCCGTATACCGGGGAAGTGCTGGCGACCATGCCCACGCTGAAGGCCAACGCGACATACTGGATTGGCCTGGCGCGTCAGATCCACCGTGGCCTGATGTTGGGAAAAACTGGTGAAATCATTATGGAGCTGGCGGCCTGCTGGACGCTGATCATGATCGCCACCGGCGTTGCCCTATGGTGGCCTCGTCGCAAACGTGGCATGGCGCAGGCGCTCAAGCCCGATCTGCAGAAGCAGGGCCGCCTGTTTTGGCGCGAGATACATGCCACCGCGGGCATCGTGCTCGCGGCAGGCGCCCTGTTTTTCGTGCTATCCGGACTGCCTTGGAGCAGCACCTGGGGAGCGAGCTTCAAGCAGTTGGTGGCCCAGGTAAATCTGGGTTATCCCGCGTCGCAGTCGGCCAGCAGCGGCCATCATGAGGAGCAAGGCGGCCATGATAACCATGCCACTGGCGGGCACGAAGGCCATGGCGGCAGCGAGCCTGCGCAGGGCAATGAGGCGGACACCGCTTCCGATTCGCATGCCGGGCATGGTCCTCAAGCGTCGGCGCCGGCCCGCGTGCAGGACCTGCCGTTGGAAAAAGCGGCATGGGGCGCCGGGCTGCTGCCGGTTCCCGCCTCTTCTGGTGGCGAACATGCCGGCCATGGCGCGCCGGCCCCCGTGTCCCTGGACCAGGTAATGGCGACGGCCCATGCCAACGCGATCCCCGACGAATACGCCATTGTGCTGCCGAATACGCACGAAGGGGTGTTCACGGTCTCCTATTACCCGGGCGACCCCACGGGTGAGAACGTGCTCAATGTGGATCAGTACAGCGGCAAAGTCATCAACTCGGTCGCCTATCCACAGTACGGGATTATTGCCAAGATTATTTCGTTTGCCGTCTCGTTGCATATGGGCACCTATTTCGGCTGGCTTAACCAGTTGATTGCGGCCGTCATTGCGCTGGGGCTTTGCGCGATGGCGGTGACGGGCTTTGTCATGTGGTGGCGGCGCCGTCCCGCCGGTCGTTTCGGGGCGCCACGTATCCCGTCGCAATTGCCGTCGATGCGGGGCTGGATTGTCGGGCTAGTCGTGTTTGGCGTGGTCTTTCCCGTTACCGGCCTGAGCATGCTGGTGGTCTGGGCGCTGGATCGTCTGTATCTGCTGCGTTTTCAACGCCAAGCCCGCTTGCGCGAATCCACGACCTAGCCGGCTCGGCATAGCGCTGTCCGCAAGTATCGCCACCACGGCAAGTTGTGGCGATACGCCTGCTGATCGCAATGGCCGCCGGACAGGATTGGTATACTTGCCGCTGGATGTTTGAATCGGATGGTCGCGGGGTGTTATGAAACGGTTGTTGTCGATGCTGGCGGCGCTGGCGACGGGGATGTTTTCCCAGGTCGCACGGGCGGCGGAACCTGTGACACCCTGCATTTCCCATGACACGCAGCAGAGCGGGCATGTGCATATCGTGAAGGTGGATTTGCGCTGCCCCTCGATCTCGCTGGTCGGCACGCCGCAGAACCAGGCGGGCGGCACGGTCAAGAATTTTGCCTATAAAAACAAATTGAACGTCGCGATCAATGCGTCTTTTTTCGATGCGCATTACCGCCCGCAAGGCTTGGTGGTGACCGCGGGACGCCGCTGGGTCGATAGCCGCGATTCCCGGCAGCATACGTTCCTGGCCTGCACGCAGGATAATCGATGCAGCATAGACCCGCCTAATAATCTGGCCACGCCACGGCGGGATTGGGAGACCGTGGTCGCCGGCTGGCAGAATTTGAGAAACGGGCGCTATCTATGCGGCCGGGGGGCGTCCAGGGTTTGCCATACCAATGCGCGCAGCCGTCATCCGCGCACCTCGCTGGGCCTGAGCCCGGATCGGCGCTGGCTGTATATCATCGTGGTGGAAGGGCGCTTGCAGGCGTTCAGCGGCTATACCTTGAATCAGCTGGCGCGCCTGTATCAGTCGCTGGGTGTGCAAGAGGCCATGAATCTCGACGGTGGCGGCAGCACGACCCTGGTCATCAATAACCGGCGCATCAATGCCTTGCCGGCGAATCAGTTCTTTTTGGAGCGCAATGTCGCCAACCAGCTGGGCGTGCGCGACAGCGCGGCCCGCTGACCGCGCTGTCGGCCTCACGGTTGAATTTGCTCTGTCATTTCCAGCTTGCGGCGACTTTCGAAATAGCGCTCCCGGCCCGTGACCGGATCCATGAACTGCATGCTGCGCGCCAGCAACTGCAGCGGATTCTCGAAGTTCTCGTCAACACGCAGCGGCTGCAGTTCCGGATAGTATTCATCATTGCAAATGGGAATCCCCAGGGCGCACATATGCACCCGCAACTGATGCTTCCTGCCGGTGACCGGCTCCAGCCGGTAGTGTCCCAGCGTATTGTCATGGGCCAGCACCTGGATATGGGTTCGGCTATTGGGCGTGCCCGGGACCTCGTGCATGACGAAGACCTGGCCGCTGCGCTTAATGAGGCTTTCCCGCAGCACGGGAAACGACAGGTCGGCCCGCCAAGGTGCCACGGCTTCGTATACCTTGTGCACCGAGCGCGTCTGGAAGAGGGTCTGGTAGACGCCGCGCCGGGTTTTGTCGGCGCAGAACACCAGCACGCCGGCGGTATCGCGATCCAGGCGATGGATCGGATTGATGTCGGGGTTGCCAAGTTGATCTCGTAGCCTTACCAGCGCTGTTTCGTGCAGATGGCGTCCGCCCGGGATGCTGGCCATGAAGTGAGGCTTGTCGATGGCGATCAGCAACTCGTCCTGATACAGGATATCGATTTCGAACGGCACCACGGTTTCCTCGGGCACTTCGCGGTAATACCAAAGCCAGCTGTCGGGCGTGAAAGGGCTATCCAGGGAGAAGGGAACGCCTTGCTGGTCCACCATATCGCCGCGGGCCAGCCTGTCGCGCAGCGTATCCGCATCCATGTGGGGAAATTTGGCGAGCAGAAAGCGGATCAGGTCGGGCCAGGGCTCGCGCGGCAGATAGACGCGGCTGGGGGCGACGCCGTTCTTGACGGGTAGGGGAGGAGTGACGGACATACGGCAAACACAGGGTCGGTTACATGGCGACACGGCAAACTGCCGTGTCGCCCCGAAAGTTTACCGCAAGGCGGCCAGGATGGCCTCGACGGTGGCTTTGGCATCACCAAAACACATGCTGGAATTGTCGCGGAAGAACAGTGGATTCTGCACGCCGGCGTAGCCGGTGTTCATGGAACGCTTGAAGACCACCACGTCGCGCGCCTTCCAGACCTCAAGCACGGGCATGCCGGCGATCGGGCTGGATGGGTCTTCGCTGGCCGCCGGGTTGACGGTGTCATTGGCGCCAATGACCAGGACCACATCGGTGTCCGAGAAATCCTCGTTGATCTCGTCCATTTCCAGCACGATATCATACGGCACCTTGGCCTCGGCCAGCAGTACATTCATGTGGCCCGGCAGGCGCCCGGCCACGGGGTGGATGCCGAAGCGCACATCCACGCCCTGCTTGCGCAGCAGCGAGGTGATTTCGGCCACCGGATACTGCGCCTGCGCCACCGCCATGCCGTAGCCCGGCGCAATGATGACGGAACTGGCGCCCTTGAGCATTTCCGCCACTTCCTCGGGCTTGATCTCGCGGTATTCGCCGACTGCTTCCTCGCTCGAACCGCCGCTGGCACCGTCGCTGCCGAATCCGCCGGCGATCACCGAGATGAAGGAGCGGTTCATGGCCTTGCACATGATGTACGAGAGAATCGCACCGGAGGATCCGACCAGGGCACCGGTCACAATCAGCAGGTCATTGGCGAGCATGAAGCCCGCTGCCGCCGCCGCCCAGCCGGAGTATGAGTTGAGCATGGAGACAACGACAGGCATGTCCGCGCCGCCGATGGAGGCGACCAGGTGCCAGCCAAAGGCCAGCGCGATGACTGTCATGATCAGCAGCGCCGCGGTGGAACCCTGGTTGCCCACGAAGATCCACAGCAGGATGGCGCTGACCACCAGCGCGGCGGCATTCAGCTTGTGCTTGTGCGGCAAGGACATGGGCTTGGAACTGAAAGTGCCGCGCAGCTTGCCGAATGCCACGATCGAGCCGGTAAACGTGACGGCCCCGATGAAGACGCCCAGGAACACCTCGGTCAGGTGGATATTGAGCAGCGCGCCGGGTTGCATGGCGTGCTCGCCGACTTCGATATAGCTGTTGTAGCCGACCAGGACGGCTGCCAGGCCGACAAAACTGTGCAGGACAGCGACCAGCTCGGGCATTTGCGTCATTTCCACTTTGCGCGATAAATGCAGACCGATCGCGCCGCCGACGACCATGGCCAGGATCAGCCAGAAGATCGATGCGGAATCGGGCCCCAGGATCGTGGCCACCAGTGCGATCGCCATGCCGGCAATGCCGAAGTTATTGCCGTAGCGCGCCGTTTCCTGGCGCGACAAGCCCGCCAGACTGGCAATGAAAAACAGTGCCGCAATGATATATGCGGCAGTTACGGTTCCTGCGCCCATCTTATTCTCCTTTGCCTTTGACGAACATTTTCAGCATGCGCCGCGTTACCAGAAAGCCGCCGGCAATGTTGATGCTGGCGATCAGGACGGCGAAAAAGGCCAGGATATTGACCAGGGTCGAGCCGTGTCCGATCTGGACCACGGCGCCGATTACGATAATGCCGGAAATCGCGTTGGTGACCGACATCAGCGGCGTATGCAGCGAATGCGTCACATTCCAGACAACGTAATAGCCGACAACGCAGGACAGGACAAAAACCGTAAAGTGCGAAAGGAATTCGGGCGGCGAATTGGCGCCGACCCAGGCAAACAGAATCGCGACGACCGCCAGGACGCCGAACTTGAACGCAGGCGATTTGGGCGGTTTTTCCGGGGCCTTGGGCTTCTGGGCGGCCGCTGGCTTGGCCGGCGCAGCCGACACCTGGATGGGCGGCGGTGGATAGGTGATGGCGCCGTGATGGACCACCGTCATATTGCGAAAAACCGTGTCTTCCTGATCCAGCAGGATCTGGCCGTCTTTCTCCTTGCTCATGAGCTTGCTGAGATTGACCAGATTGGTCGCGTACAGTTGCGAGGACTGGGCGGGCAGGCGCGCCGGCAAGTCGGTATAGCCAATCACCTTGACGCCTGAATCGGTCGTGATCACTTGGCCCGGCTGGGTATATTCGCAGTTGCCGCCAGCCGCGGCAGCCATATCCACAATCACCGAGCCGGGCTTCATGGAATTGACCATTTCCCGGGTAATCAGCTTGGGCGCCGGCTTGCCGGGAATCAGCGCGGTGGTGATGATGATGTCCACGTCTTTGGCCTGCTCCGCGAACAGCGCCATCTCGGCCTTGATGAATTCCTCGGACATGGTCTTTGCATAGCCGTCGGAAGACGACCCATTCTCGGCGCCAAAATCCAGTTTCAGGAATTGGCCACCCATGGATTCGATCTGTTCGGCAACTTCCAGGCGGGTATCGAAGGCGCGCACGATGGCGCCCAGCGAACCGGCGGTGCCGATGGCCGCCAGGCCCGCGACACCGGCGCCAATGACCAGCACCTTGGCTGGCGGCACTTTGCCGGCGGCGGTGATCTGGCCGGTGAAGAAGCGGCCGAATTGGTGCGCCGCTTCGACCACGGCGCGATAACCGCCGATATTGGCCATGGACGACAAGGCGTCCAGCGATTGCGCGCGGGAAATGCGCGGCACCATATCCATTGCCAGTACCGTTACGCCGCGTTCGGCCAACTGCTGCACCAGGTCGGGATTCTGCGCGGGCCAGATGAAGCTGACCAGGACCGTGCCTTGCTTGAGCAGGGGGATTTCGTCGCTGCTTGGCGCGTTGACCTTGTAGACAATATCGGAATGCCATGCCTGTTCGGCGGAAACGATGCTGGCTCCGGCTTTTTCGTAGGCCTGGTCTTCAAAGCTGGCCAGGTTGCCTGCTCCCGATTCTATGACAACTGTGAATCCGAGTTTGGCAAGCTGCTCCACCGAGGTTGGCGTTGCCGCCACTCGCGTCTCTCCCGGCAGATGTTCCTTGACTATCCCAATCTGCATACACTCCTCCTTTGCTGCATATCCACGGATGGTAGGTTCATTGATAATGGAAAAGTTACATCATACGGTGATCAGCGGGTTTTGTACTGCGAATTCAGGCGTTGCGCGCTTTTTTGCTGCCAGGCGGCGCATTCATGCATCAGCAACTGTCCCATTTGCGCCATGCGCTCCGGACCCAGGCGGGGGCTGATGGCGCCAAAACTGAAAGCCACAGTTGTGATGTCGGAGACGGCGAATGCGTAGCCGACGCCAGAAACCCCCGGCGTGATGCTGCTTTCAATGGACGCGTAGCCGTTGCGCCTGGTCAGGTGGCATTTTTCCAGCAGCCGGGCCAGGGACAGTCCGGCTTTCTGGTATGTTGTTTGATGACGTTTGTAAATCACTTCGATTTCCGCATCGGTATAGCGCGCCAGCAAAGCCAGGCCACCCGCGCCGATGCCAAGCAGCCGTTTTTCCCCGACGCCGATGGTGAAGATCCGGACTGGAAAGGCACCGTGTTCGCGCAGCAGGCACAGCACATTGTCGGCCTGCTGGATGACCAGGAACACGGTGTCTTCCGAGAGGCGGGACAGGCGCAGTGCGAGAGGACGCAGCTCATCGGTCACGGGGACATGGTTCATGGTCGAAAACCCCATTTGCATGGCGTCGATGCCCAATTGAAAGCGCTTGCTGTCAGGCTCGCGACGCGCGAACTGTTCCTCGACCAGGCAGTTGAGCAGACGGTGTACGGTGGACCGCTCCAGACCGCTGTGCGCAATGAGTTCGGTCAGCGTCAGGCCCTGTTCGTTATGCTGGGCGATTAATCGCAGCAGCGCCAGCGCGCGGCGGATACTCTGTGCGCCGGTTTGTGGTTTGATGTCCATAATATGGGAATTTATGCAAAAAGATTTTGTATTGTAGGAGCGTCTGGTGCGTTAATGCAATCCTGTAAATAAACCGATAAGTCAGACAGGATGGAGACCATGAGCTACATGCATATCAGCGTGTCCGATACCGACACCGTTCGCACCATAACACTGGCCCGCGCCAACGCGAGGAATGCCCAGAGCCGGGCGTTGCTGGACGAATTGAATCAGGCCATGGCCGAGGCTGCGATCGATGATGGTGTCCGGGTCGTGGTAATCGCGGGAGAGGGCGATCATTTCTCCGCCGGACACGATTTGAAGGAAGCGCAGGCCAGCCGTGCCGGCTTCAGCGTGGAACAGCGCTGGGAATATGAGTCGGTACGCTATTTCGACTACTGCATGAATATCTGGGACTTTCCCAAGCCCACCATCGCACAGGTGCAGGGCGCCTGCGTATCGGGTGGTTTCATGATCGCCAATATGTGCGACCTCGTTGTGTGCGCCGATGATGCCTTTTTTTCCGATCCTGTCTGTCACACGCTGGCGGCGGCCGCGACCGAAGTCCTGATCCATCCTTGGGTCATGGGGCTGCGCAAGGCCAAGGAAATGCTTTACACCGGTGAGCGCATTTCGGCACAGGAGGCACACGCGATGGGCATGGTCAACCGGTTGGTGCCGCGCGCGCAACTGGAGGCGCAGACCCGGCAACTGGCGCAGCGCATTGCCGCCGCACCGCCGTTCGCGCTGCGCCTGGTCAAGAAGTCGCTGAACCGGACGCTGGATGCGCAAGGCTTGCGCGCCGCGTTGTCCGCGCACTTTGACATTCATCAGCTCTCGCATATGAGCGATGAGTTTGCCCAGGTCAAGGAAAAGGGCCTGGCCCAGGCGATCCAGCGCAACAAGAGCGGAGAAAGCGCATGACAGCCACGCTGGAGCCCTTGCTGAATCCGCGCTCCATCGCCTTGATCGGAGCCAGCGACAATGCCGGCCGCATCGGCGGAATGCCATTGCAATTGCTGTCTCTTTTCGGGTTCGACGGGCAGGTCTATCCGGTGAACCCGAAGTATGCAGAGGTTTTCGGCTATCGGTGCCATGCTCAGGTGGAAGACTTGCCCGAGGCGCCGGATCTGGCGGTGCTGGCGATCGGCGCGCGTGATGTAACGGCCATGCTGCGGCGCTGCCATGCCAAAGGCATCCGCGCCGCCGTGGTGTATGCCGCCGGTTTTGCCGAAGAAGGGGAAGCCGGCGCGCGGCTGCAACAGGAGTTGCTGCAGTTTTGCCGCGAAAGCGGCATGCGGGTCGCGGGGCCCAACTGCATGGGGCTGGCCAATCTCAATACACGCGCCTTTACCGCGTTCGCGGCGATTTTCCGGACTGCGCCCATGCAGTGCGAGCCTGGGTACGTCAGCATCCTGACGCAAAGCGGCAATGTCTGTTCGGCTTTGTATGGACTGGTGCGCGGTCTCGATATGCCCGTGTCGCATTTCATCAATACCGGCAATGAGGCAGACGTGGATTTTGCGCAATACCTTGAGTATTTGGCGCAAGATCCGCAAACCGAGATTGTGCTCGGCTATGTTGAACAGGTGCGCGACGGTCCGCGCTTTATCCAGGCCTGCCGACGCTTTCGGGAACAGGGCAAGGTGCTGATTATCCTGAAAGCGGGCGTCACCGAGAAGGGCGCGCTTGCCGTGCAGTCGCATACTTCGGCGTTGGCCGGCGACCGGAAGGTCTATGCCGCCGCCTTCCGCGGCCTGGGTGTGATCGCGGCCGATGATTTTACGCAAATGGCGCAATTGGCCATGCTTGCCCGTCTCCGGCGGAAAACGGCAGGGGCCCGCATTGGCGTGGTGACCATGTCCGGGGCGTTGGGCGCGATTCTTACCGACAGATTCATCCAGGCTGGCCTGCAATTGCCGGATTTGCCGCAAGACGTGCAGGAACGGCTGCGCAAGGGCATTCCAGCCTATGGCATGGTCGGCAATCCCGTGGATGTAACGGGCAATATTGTCAACGATCCGCAGTTCGTGACCGAGGTGCTGGAGGCGCTGGCCGTGACCCCCGCGCTGGATACCATCGTCATCAACGCGCCCGGCTATATGCTGGACCGCATGGCGCAGCCGCTGATGGCGGT
Organism: Advenella kashmirensis; assembly: GCA_040395835.1. Taxonomy (GTDB): domain Bacteria; phylum Pseudomonadota; class Gammaproteobacteria; order Burkholderiales; family Burkholderiaceae_B; genus Advenella; species Advenella kashmirensis_B. The sequence continues at coordinate 509,202 of JBEBPQ010000001.1, read as the reverse complement.
CGCCAGGAAGTATCCGCGGCTGTTTGTCGCGATCGATACCGGTCAGGCGGATTCGCGCGCGCAATTGCGCGCTGCCGGCGTGGCGGTCTTCAATGATCTGGGCCATGCGGTCCGCGCACTGGGGCCGTTCTTGAAGTGGCATGAACAGCGCGACGACATGATGCGCTACGAAGCGGATTCGACCAGGGCGGTGGCGCCAGCGGTCGTGCCCGTGCCGACGCTGCCTTGCCACGAAGCGGCCGCGCGCCAGTATATTGCCGCTTTTGGCTTGCCCGACGACGACGTATTGCTGGCGCACAGCCAGCAGGAGGCACTGGTGCAAGGCCGCAAGCTCGGTTATCCGCTGGCCATGAAAGTCTTGAGCTCCGATTTGGCGCATAAGACCGAGGCTGGCGGCGTGCGCCTGCAACTGACCGATGAGCAGCAGGTTGCCGCAGCGTATGAAGGGATTCTGCGCGATTGCAGGGCCAGCCAGCCGCAGGCCCGGATCGAGGGCGTCATGCTCAGCCCGATGCATACCGGGGTTGTGGAACTGCTGGTGGGGGCGAGCCATGACCCGGTCTTCGGGCCTGTGCTGACGGTGGGTGTGGGCGGCATCATGACCGAGTTGTACCAGGATACCGCCCACGCGTTGTTGCCGGTCACGGCGACGCAGGTGCGGCAACTGCTGCGCGGCTTGATCGCCTTTCCGTTGCTGGAGGGGTTTCGTGGCCGACCCCCGGCCGATCTTCAGGCGGCCGCAGCGGCTGTGGCTGCGGTGGGCGATGCATTTCTGGCCGCCGCCGACCGCTTTGCCGCGATTGAAGTCAATCCCTTGCTGGTCAAGGCAGAAGGCGAGGGTGTGGTGATGCTGGACGCGCTGCTGGTGGCGGCGGAACCGGCGCGAACCTGAATGATGCCGGCGCACCGTCCCGACGTCGCGCCCACCGGTTACCGCAGTGCCGCGCAGATGGCTTGCGCGAAGTTGTCAGCCAGGCCGGTGATGCCACCAGGCAGCGCCGGGATCAAAAATAAAACAGGAGACAGGATAATGCAGAAACGATTTTCACCTAGAACATGGATTGCCGCGGCCGGGGTGTCACTGGCCGGACTGTTGGGAACGGGGTTGCCCGCGGCCCATGCCGCCTATCCCGAAAAGCCGATAGTCATCGTCGTGCCCTTTGCCGCCGGCGGCGCCGCCGATACGCTGGGACGCCTGCTGGCGGAAAAAATCGGCAAGCGGGTCAAGCAGCCGGTCATCGTCGAAAACAAGCCCGGCGCCGGTACGCTGATCGCATCGCAACATGTGGCGGCGGCCAAGCCCGATGGCTACACCCTGCTGCTCGCCGCCTCGTCGCTGGGCACCATCCCCAGTATCAACAAGGATGTCCGGTACGACCCCGTCAAGAGCTTTGTCCCGATCACCCAGGTGGCATCGGTCGTGCATGTGATCTCGGTCAACCCGGCGGTGCCGGTGAAGACTGTCGGGGAATTGATCGCGTATCTGAAGCAGAACCAGGGCAAGGTCAGCTATGCCTCGCTGGGAACAGGGTCCTCGACGCAATTGGAAGCCGAGATGTTCAAAAGCATGGCGGACGTCGACATGCAGGAGATTCCCTATAAGGGCAGTGCGCCGGCGCTGATGGATCTAATTTCCGGCCGCGTACAGGTCATGTTCGACGCCTGGGCTTCCACGGGGCCGTACGCCAAGGATGGCAAGGTGAAGGTGCTGGCGGTGACGACCGACAAGCCATCGCCATCGATTCCTGATATGCCAACCATTGCCGAGGCGGTGCCTGGCTTTTCCGCGATGCCCTGGTTGGGCCTGGTCGCCCCGAAGGGGACGCCCGACGAAGCCGTCAAGGTGATCTACGCGGCGGTGCGTGACAGTATTCAGGAGGCGGACGTGAGGAAGAAATTCACCACCTTGGGTCTGGATGCGATCGGCAGCGATCCGGCGACGTTCGCCGCATTCATTGGCAAGGATGTCAAGACCTGGGCCGACGTGATCCGCAAGGCCAATATTACGGTCAATCCCAAGTGATCCGGCACGGGCCGGCAATATCAGACAGGCTAAGGAGCAGGCATGAAACAGGCCACAGGCGCAAGGGCTGAGGCGGGTGACGCGTTGTCGCCGCCTCCCGGTATCAGGGACGGCGAACGGTTGCCGCGGGAACCGGAGGCGTTCCGCCGCTATGTCAGGGACTGGATGGCGAGGTACTACACGGATTTCATGCAGGCCTGGCCGGGCGGTCCCGATCCGGTCTCGCTGGACTATCGGCGGGCCTGGGAAGATCTGCTGTGCCAGCATGGCTGGTCCGGGCTGGGCTGGCCAACCGCCCATGGCGGCAAGGCGCTTTCCCTGGCGCATCAGGCGATTTATCTTGAGGAACTGGCGCGTTGCGGCGCGCCGCTGGGCGTGAATCTGATCGGCCATGGCATTTTCGCGCCCACGTTGCTGCATTTTGGGTCCGAAGCGCAGAAGGCGCGCTATCTGCCCGGCATTTTGAACAACACCGAGGTGTGGTGCCAGGGCTATTCGGAGCCCGGGGCGGGGTCGGACCTGGCATCGGTGAAGACGCGCGCGCGCCGCAGCGAAACCGGCTATATCCTGGATGGCCACAAAATTTGGACGTCGTTCGCGCAACTGGCCGACTTTTGTTTCGTGCTGGCGCGCACCGATGCGGAATCGGCGCGCCATCGCGGTCTCAGTTTCCTGCTGGTGGATATGCGGCAGCCGGGCGTGCGGGTTGAGCCGATCATGCAACTGACTGGCGAGGCGGAGTTCTGCGAGGTGTTTTTCGAGCAGGTCGCGGTGCCGCAAGATTGCCTGCTCGGACAGGAGGGGGAAGGCTGGCGCATGGCGATGGCGGCCGCCAGCTTTGAGCGCGGCACTTATTTTATTCCCCGCCTGGTGCAGTTCGAGCAGGAACTGGCCCGGCTGCGCCGGTTGCTATCGCGACTGTCGTCCGGACTGGACCATGACACGATACAGGCGTACCGCCAGCGCTGGTCCAGGCTTTACGCCGACAGCGTGGTCTTGCGGTTGAAATCACAGCGCGCATTGCAGGCGGCGATCGATGGCGATCCTCCCGGACCCGAAGGGTCGTCGACCAAAGTGCATTGGAGCGAGGCGCACCAGCGCATGCTGGAACTGGCCATGGAGTTGCTGGGACTGGATAGTTGCGCGCCGCCGTCGCCGTCGCTGCGCGAGGACGAGGCGTTCTTTTCCCACGCCTATCTTTGGTCCCGGGCCGAGACGATCCTGGCAGGCACGTCCGAAATACAGCGCAATATCATCGGGGAAAAAATCTTGGGACTGGCAAAGGATTAGGCATGGCGCAAGGACAGGAAGAATCATTGCTGCTCGATTCGGTGGCGCGTTTTCTCGACGAGCGGTGCGCGCCGCCGATCCGTCGCAAGCTGGCGGCGCAGGCCCTGCGCCGTTCCGTCTCCGATGGCGGAGCCGGTGACACAGCGGTCATGCTGGCGTCCTTGTGGCGGCAAGTATGCGAGCTGGGATGGCCGCTGTTGCTGACCAGCGAGGCGCGGGGCGGCATCGATATGGGGATGACGCAAGCCGTGCAGGTCGTGGAGGCGGCGGGTGGGGCCCTGTTGCCGCTGCCGCTGGCCGGTTGGATGACGGCGTATGCCTTCGTGCAGGAAGTGGCGCCGCAAAGCGAGGTGGCCGACTGGGCGCAAGATTGCATGCGGCAGGGTAAACGGGTGGTGCTGGGCGCGCGCGCATCAATGGGGGACCGGTACTTTGTCCCGTATTGCGACAGCGGGGAGTGCCCCGACCCGCAGCCTGAAACCTTGATCCTGGACCATGACGGGGATGTCGTCGAGATGCGGGTGGCGCCGGCGCCCGCCGGTAGCGCGCGCATCGATCCTGTCGTACGCTGTGCCTGGCTGCGTGACCCGGCACCGCGGCTGGCGGCGAGCGTGCCATGCGCGCCGGCTGTCTGGCATGCATTCCGGCAGCGGCAGCGATTGCTGCTGGTTGCCGAACTGCTGGGTGTTGCCGCCGGGGCCTTGCGGGGGGTGATCGCCTACGTCCGGGAACGCGAGCAGTTTGGCCGGCCGATTGGCGCTTTCCAGGCCATCAAGCATCGCCTGGCGCAGGACTGGATGAACCTGGATAATGTGCGCCTGCTGGTGAACGACGCCGCCATGGCGCTCGAGACCGGGGCGCGGGAAGCCGATGCCGCGCTGTCGCTGACGCTGGCCGAAAGCCTGGTGCAAGACGCGGCCGGCCAGGCGACAAGAAACGCATTGCAGTTTCATGGTGCGCTGGGTATGACGTGGGAATGCGACATGCATTTTTACTTGAAGCGCGCGCTATTGCTGACGGCGCAGATGAACCAGGATAGCTCGCAGGCCCAGCGCCAGGCACGGATCTGGCAAATGACGGAATCGAATGTAACGGTTGCGACTGCCCATCCCGCTTGACGGGGTGGCCGGGACTGGATATCGTTACGGCGTTGACGATCAATATGCCAAGTATAAAACAGTCGTGATTTTCTGGTTTCGCCGCAATATTCTGCTGGTCCATCTGCTTGCCCTCCTTACGGTTGTTCTGCTTGTCGCGCAGTGGGGCGCTGCAGGACTGCTGGCCGGCGCACTGTATGTGTGCGCCATGGGGACGGCGAGCATGCGCATGGGTACGAATCTGTTCCTTGACAGCTATCGCCGGCTGCTTCCCGCGGCAGGGTCGGGCGGACAGATCGCCCTGACTTTTGACGACAGCCCCACCGAGGGCACCGCCGCGGTACTGGATATCTTGCGGGCGCATCAGGTCAAGGCGACTTTTTTCATTGTCGGCCGGCATGCCCTGCAACGGCCCGAATTGCTCCAGCGCATCGTGGCCGAAGGGCATGCGATCGGCAACCATAGCTTTTCTCACGCGCATACCTTGCCCATGCGCCCGGCCGCCGTGATTCTTGCGGATATGCGCCAGTGCTCGCAGGCGATCCTGGATATCGTGGGCGTGACGCCGACGATGTACCGTCCGCCCTTTGGCGTGGTCAATCCGGGGATCAGCCAGGCGGTGCAGTCCATGGGGCTGCCTTGCGTGGGCTGGTCGGTGCGCTCTTTCGATACGGCGATACGGCAGCCCCGGCGGCTATTGCGTCGGATCGTCAGCCGCATCGGCCATGACGATATCGTGTTGCTCCACGATTATCCGGCGGTCACGCCGCAAATACTGCCCGAGCTGCTTCAGGAAATACGCCGCCGCGACCTGCAATGCGTCGTGCTGAGCCCGGACCGGCTGGCTCCCTGATATTGGCCGCTGGCCGTGTCGCACGGCTTAGCGCAGCATCGGAATAATAGAGGCGACGAGCATCAACGCCATTACGATATTGAAGCCGCGCTGCGTACTGGAGGTCGTCAGGAATCGGCGCATAATGGCGCCGCCAAATACCCAGACGCTGATGCAGGCCAAATTGACCAGCATGGCGAAAAATGACAGCTGGAGCAAGGTCATCTGGCCGATATCTTGGGGGATGTAAAGACTGAACATGCTGATGACCATGATCAACGCCTTCGGGTTGATCCATTGGAACAGAACCGCATTCCAGAAACCGAAAGGCGACGCTTCGGGGTTCACTTCCAGCGGCTTGGGGGCGATCGTGGCAATTTTCCATGCGAGCCAGCACAGATAGGCCAGGGACGCGATCTTCAAGGCATCGATCAGCCAGGCCATATGCTGCTGTACCCAGTGCAGCCCGAAAGACATCAGCAGAATCATGAAGCCCATGCCGGCGGTAATGCCCAGGCAGTGGGGAATGGTGCGGCGTATCCCGAAGTTCATGGAAGAGGACATGAGCATCAGGTTGTTGGGGCCGGGCGTTACCGAGGAAACGGCGATAAATATGGCGAATGCCATGAACATGGTCGGAGTCATTGTAGTCTCGTGAAATCGCTTGCGTGGCCAGACACTATATGACAAGATACCTGTACAGTACCGGTACAGAAAAATACTGTTTTCTCCGTTCTGTACTGGTGTTTTTCCCGGGACAGATTTATGACAACACCTCACGATGGACGCATGGCCGATGCCGAGCAGGGCGTATCCTCCTCGGTGGCATCAGGCTTGCCGCCGTTCGCGGCACCCGAACCCGCCAATGGCAACCCGCGCGCGCCGGCGCAGCCGCCTGTCGCGCTCCTGGGGGGCTGGCGGCCGGTGCGATCCGGTTCGGAAACCCTGGTTGACCAGATCGTGCAGCGGTTTGTCGCCAGTATCGACCAGAATCTGTTCCGGCAAGGCAGTCGCCTGCCTTCGGTGCGCATGCTGGCGCAAGAACTGGATGTAAGCCGCTACACCATTGTCGAGGCATATGATCGCCTGGTGGCAACCAATCACATTACGGCCAATGCTCGTTCCGGTTATTTCGTGCAGTATAAGCCGGTGCCTGCGCGCGGCATCCGGAGCGGTGAACGGGCGATGGTGCCGGCCGAAGACAAGATCGACGTGCCCTGGATCCTGAACCGCTTGTTCGCCCAGAAAAACAATATCGGCTTGCGACAGGAATGGATGGACAGCGAGATGGTGGCGCGCTCCATTCGCAAGGTCACGCGCAAGATGCAGCCCGGCGCGCTGATGTACGGCGAACCCTATGGTTATATGCCGTTGCGCGAGACAATCGCGGCCCAGCTGTCGGTGCAGAACCTGCTGCTGCAGCCAGCCAGCGAAGTCATGCTGACCGCCGGCGTGACGCATTCCATCGATTTGCTGATCCGGCTTTTCGTCAAGCCCGGCGATTATGTGGTGGTGGAAGAACCGTGCTGGTTCGTGGTCTTCGCGTATTTGCGCATGGTCGGCGTCAATATCCTTACCGTGCCGCGCACCGCGCACGGGCCCGATGTCGATGCGCTGGAGGCGCATTGCCGCAAATATGCGCCAGCGGTTTTCATCTGCAATAGCATGGTGCACAATCCCACGGGATTCAGCCTGAGCGCCAGTGCCGCGCATGACATATTGCGGCTGGCGCAAACCTACGATTTCAGAATCATCGAAGACGATACCTATAGCGAACTGGGCGCGAATGCGCCCATACGCATCAGTACGCTGGACCAGTGCGAGCGCACCTTTCTGCTGGGCAATTATTCCAAGACGCTGGGGGCGGCGATGCGGGTGGGCTACATTGCCGGGCCGGCGAAGGCGCTCAAGGACATTTCCACACTCAAGCTGCTTTCCGGCTTGTCCACGTCAAGCCTGAACGAAAAAATCGTTCATGAAATCATCCACGGCGGGCATTATCGTTCCTATATCGAGCGCTTGCGCCAACGCACCAACCATGCGCGGGGACAGGCCTTGGCGCGGCTGGGGGCGCTTGGCTATGAATTGGCCGAAACGCCGGCCGCGGGGTTGTTCATCTGGTTCAATATGCGGCAGGATACCGAGCCGCTGGTGCGAGAACTGAATCAACAGGGTGTTGCCGCCACGCCGGGAAGCCTGTTTTATCCGGATCAGAGAGTGAGCACCTATTTGCGGCTATCGGTCGGCGGTTGCGATCACCCGTATTTGTGGCAAAGGCTTGCCGAGATGCGGCAAGCCTTGTAATCGCCATCAGGCCGAGACTTCATTGATCGGCGCCGTCGCGGCGTGCTGCCTGACCAGATCGGCGGCTTGTCTGGCCGCCGCAGGATCGGCATACAACGGACTGCTGGCAACGATTTGTCCATTCCCGGCTTTTAGATTGAAATAGGACTTGCCATTAGCCGATGTCTCGTACACAAACCGGTTGTCGGAGCCCGAGTTTTTTCTTACGGATTCGATACCGTTTTTGGCTGAAGCCAGCGTGGTGTAGGTTTCACTGCGCAGCAGGGACTTGCCGTCAGCGGCGCGCAGGGAAAAATGGAATTGACCATCTACGGATTTTTTGAGTTCGAATGAAGCAGACATGACAATGGGTTCCTTCCAAAAAAGTTAAAGAAGTACTGCATGGAAAGCTGAACACTGGACGCAAGCATACTGCAATCTGAAAAAAATGATAATTGAAATAATGTATCTGATTATTGTCGACGCCTGCCTTGGCTGGTTCGCGGGGGCGTTCGCCTGCCATGCGGCAGGCAAGCCGGAGGGCGGCTGGATGCGAGGAAATGAAAAAAGCCGCCCGGGGGGCGGCCATGACCGTGTGTCTGCGGTGGCGGGTCAGTTGGGGGCTGCCGGTGTTTCGGTGTGCCCGGCTGCGGCCGGTTCGGCCCCGGTCGCCTCCTCGTCGCTGTCGCCCGACTGCACCTTGATGTCGGCCTCGGCGTCGGCGGCGCGTTGCCGGACCTGATCAATGAATACGTCAAGCGGCATCGATTCGCCATTCATGTCGACGGTTTTGGTGTCCGCCAGCGAATTGTCGCCGCGTGCATGAACGGACAGCCGCACATGGCCCTGCTCTCGCGCCAGCAGCTTATGCTTCACCAAGGTGTCGATGACCATCGCCAGTTCCGCCGTGGGGTCCGCCGCGGTTGTCTCGCCGGCGAGCTGGCTGATCTTTTGCGTGACGCTGCGTAGCATAGGCTCGGACGCTTCCAGTTCGACGTCAACGGAGCGCAGGGTGCGCAGGGTCAGCGCCTGGGGGTCCTTGCCGTACCTGATGGCCAGCGGCAGCGGGTCGTTCAGGCCCAGCTTGACGCTGAGCTGCGTGGCGCCTTCGGGCAATGTCCATTTAATCGGACCGAAGGTGTATTCGGGATGGGTGGTGAACAAGGCCGATATGCTGGCGGTAAGCGGCAAGATATCGGTGAAATCCGGTTCGAATTTCTTCGCTTGCACAATCCGGGTCAGGAGCGCCATCACTTGCTCGCCAAGGTGTTTCAACGTTGCCGGATTCAGTCGATCCAGGCGGGTGCCATATTGCAGTTGACCCATATTGACGCCGTTGATCAGCAGTTCCCTGATGGTGTCCTGCTGACTCAGGTTAACGAACGTGCCGTCGTTGTGCGTCGCGGTTTCGCTGAGATAGTCGGCGATTTGCACATTGGCGTCTTTCGCGGTGAATACGATGCTTTTGACATTGACATGACGCGAATAGGCTTGCTCGATGTCCTTGGCCGTATCGTATTGCGTCGATATGGTCATGTCCCTGAGGCTGATGTTTTCCAGGGACTTGTCCTGTGTGTCGGGCGGAGATACCTGCAGTAGCGGCAGATGCGCCGACAGCGAAGCGGCCTTGCCGTCGGGGCCGATCCTGCCTTCGAACTTGGCGCCATCGAAGTGCAGCTGGGCCTCATTGTCGCGGCTGAATGAAAGCGAAGCCAGGGATCCGCTGTAGCTGGTGCTGTGGTCGTAGTGTCTCACCAAGACCAAGTCCAGGGGCGGCTGGCCCTTGCTGAGTTCGAACAATTTGCGGTTTGCCTGGTCCTGGACCAGCGTGACGCGGCTCAGCGCGCGCACTGGCTCCAGCTTGCCCGCCTGCAGGCGCGATAGCGGCAGCGGGCCATGCTCCACATCGATTTGGAAGCTGACCGCCTCCTGGCGCGTTTTGCCGTTGACACGCATCGTGAGCAGGTACTGGCTGGTAAACAGGCCTGCATTCTGCTTATCAATCGTCACATCGACAGGCAGCCCTTTGCCTTTGAGCAAGGTATTGATCTGCTTGGCGCGCTGGTCGATTTCCTCTTCGGCTTGCTGGCCGGCGTACCAGGTACTGCCCAGGTAGCCGAGAATCAGCAGCAGCACAGCGGCCACAAGGGTTTTGGTGATTTTTTTTGCCATGGTGTCTATGATAATGGATAGAAGGCCGCCAGCGCAGCACGGGATTTTCCTTGGGGCGTGCTACGGCGATGTTTGGGGCACGATGCGGTAATATGTGCGCTGTAATTTGCGCATGTGGATTGTAAATGAAAAAAGTATATCTTGCCGGTTTTGACGTTTTCCGGGACGATGCGGCGGCATACGGCGCGATCCTGAAACAATGGTGCGAGCAGGCCGGCTTTGACGGGTTGTATCCGCTGGATAACGCGGCGCCGTCCGATCTGGCCGGCGAGGCCCTGGCGACATGGATATACCGGGCCAATATCGGGCTGATCGGGCAAGCCGATCTCGTGATGGCAAATCTCAATCCATTCCGGGGGCTGGAGCCCGACTCGGGAACGGTGTTCGAAGTCGGATATGCCACGGCGCTGAGCAAGCCGGTGTGGGTCTACACCGACCAGGGCGACAGTCTTGTGGCGCAGGCCGCGGTTGAACAGAAGGAGGGACGGTACCTGGATGCGCAAGGGTATACCGTCGAAGATTTCGGCATGAACCTGAATTTGATGATTGCCTGCAGCGCGCATGTGGTCATCGGTGATGCGCGCGAATGCCTGCGGCGAATCCGGGCAGTGTCCGGATGATGCCCACGTCGTCACCGCGGATCAGGCTTTCTTCTTGTTTTTTGATTTTTTTTCCGGCAGGGCAAGCATGGTGCCGCGACAGTTGGGCGCGCCGCAAAGGCACAGGTATTGCGCCTTGAGCTTTTTGGTGATTTTGCCGTCCATGATCAGGCCATAGTCGTAAAACAGTTCCTCGCCGCGCAGGATATCGCGCGTCGCGTAAATATAGACCCGCTTTCCAGCGCTGCCTTCCTGGGTCTCGCAATTAGGCGCGCAACTGTGGTTGATCCAGCGGGCATCGTTGCCACCATCGCCGCCATCGATGATCTTGCCGCTGCTGGTGGCGAAAAAGAAGGTATGGAATGGGTCCTCGGGATTGACCGGGTGCATATCGTCGGCCTGCTTGGGCGTAATGCGCTTGCCCGTATATTCCAGGACGCGGGTGCCGACCGGGATATGGCGGGCCGCAAAGACGCCGTTGCCGTGCAAGGTGGATCTGCGTACCTCGTGCCAGGAAACGTTGGCTTTCTTCGATTTTTTCTCAGTCATTTTTCTTTACGCCGAAGCAATGGTCAAGCGTCGGGAAAGTGCCTGCGCGCACGTCGTTGGCATAGGCGGCCACGCCGTCTCGGATCGCGGCCTGGACGTCGGAAAATTGTTTCGCGAATTTCGGGATGCGATTGGGGGTGAGGTTGAAAATGTCCTCGGCCACCAGGATCTGGCCGTCGCACTCGGGCGATGCGCCGATGCCGATGGTCGGGATGCTGAGCGCTTGCGTGATGCGGCGGGCCAGTGGCTCTGCCGTGCCCTCGATGACAACCGCAAAAGCGCCGGCGGCCTCCTGGGCCAGCGCATCCTGGTAGACCCGTTCGGCGGCTTCCGGTGTCATGCCCTGGGCCTTGAAGCCGCCCATGGTGTTGAGATATTGCGGCATCAGGCCGATATGCGCCAGCACCGGAATGCCGCGATCCACCAGAAAGCGCGTAGTCTCCGCCAGCGGCACGCCGCCTTCGTACTTGACGGCGTCGGCGCCCGACTCCTTGAGTAGAAAGGCCGCGTTGCGAAACGCCTGCTCGGGCGATTCCTGGTAGCTGCCGAAAGGCATGTCCACGACCACGCAGACGTTCTGCGTGGAGCGGACCACGGCGCGCGCGTGCGCCGCCATTTGCTCAAGTGTGATCGACAGGGTGTTTTCCATGTTGTAGCCGACCATGGCGGTGGAGTCGCCGATCAGGATCATGTCCAGGTACTCGTCCAGCACGCGCGCGAACGGCGCGGTGTATGAGGTCAGAGACACGATTTTCTTCTGGTTCTTGTACGCACGTAGCTGGGGAACAGTGATGCGCTTGGCTGCGGTATGTACGCTCATGGAATAACACCTTCCTGATAATAGTACCGGCGCCTTGGCCGGCCTTGACGACGAAGCGTTAAGTTTAACGTGTTCCGGCGGGTTTTCTGCGTGGGTATTATAAAAAGGATATTATTTACTTTTACATGAAATCGTTGCTGTTGGATCTGAATGATGACTACGCCCCAGAATGAACCCGTTGCCCAGAATGGCGCCCAGTTGATGCTCGAAACCTTGATCGCCAATGGGGTGGATACCATTTTCGGCTATCCGGGCGGCGCCGTGCTGCCACTGTACGATGCCCTGTATTCGGAGCCGCGCATTCGGCATATTCTGGTCCGACACGAACAGGCGGCGATGCATGCCGCAGAAGGCTACGCGCGCTCTACCGGTCGTCCTGGCGTGGTGCTGGTGACATCGGGTCCGGGCATGGCCAATACGACTTCGGGGTTGCTGGATGCGCTGTGCGATTCCATTCCCGTGCTTTGCATCAGCGGGCAGGTGGCGACCAGCGCCATCGGCACCGATGCCTTCCAGGAATGCGACGCGGTCGGGATTTCGCGACCGGTCACGAAGTGGAATGCGCAGATCAAGCGGATCGAGGATGTGGCCGCGGTAACGGCCAAGGCCTACAACATGACGGCGGCGGGCCGGCCTGGCCCGGTGCTGGTTGATTTCCCCAAGGACATCCAGATGGCGCAGGCGCCAGACGCCGCCGATGCCGAGGCGCTGGAAGCGCCGGTCAACGCGCCGGTTCAGACCGCGTCGTCGGTGATGCAGGCGGCGATCAAGCGGGCGGCCTCGCTCATCGTGAACGCCAAACGCCCCGTTTTCTATGGCGGCGGCGGGCTGATCAACTCCGGCCCGGATGCCTGCGAGGTCTTTACGAACCTGGTCGGCTATAGCGGCGCGCCTTGCACGCTGACACTCATGGGTCTGGGGGCCTTCCCCGCCAACGACAAGCAGTTCGTGGGCATGCTGGGCATGCATGGCACCCTGGAGGCCAACCTGGCGATGCACCACGCAGACCTGATCGTCTGTATCGGCGCGCGTTTCGATGACCGCATCACCGGCCGGCTTTCAGATTTTTGCCCGCATGCCGTCAAGATCCACCTGGATATCGATCCTGCCTCGATCGACAAGGTCGTGAGGGCCGACGTGGCGCTGGTCGGCGATTGCTATCCCGTTCTCAAAGCCCTATTCAACGAAGTCAAGCAGCTTGAGCGCGAGCCTGGCCTGATCGACGATTGGTGGACACGCATCGAAAAATGGCGCGCCGCCGATTGCCTGGGCTTTACGCCTTCCGACGAAGTGATCCTGCCCCAGCATCTGTTGGCGACGGTCAACGACCTGATCGATGGCCGCGATGTCATTGTCAGCACCGACGTGGGCCAGCACCAGATGTGGGCGGCCCAATACCTGAAGTTCCGCGAACCCAACCGCTGGCTGACCTCGGGCGGTGCCGGCACCATGGGCTACGGCCTGCCCGCGGCTATCGGCGCGCAAATTGGCAATCCCGACTCCCTGGTGGTGTGCGTCAGCGGCGATGCTTCCGTGCTGATGAATATCCAGGAGCTGTCGACCGCGATCCAGCATGAAACGCCGGTCAAGGTGATTCTCTGCAATAACCGTCATATGGGCATGGTGCGCCAGTGGCAGGAGCTGATTCACGATGGTCGCTACAGCCACAGCTACAACGCGTCCATCCCAGACTTCGTGGCGCTGGCAACGTCTTTCGGCTGGGGCGCGGCCACGGTAACCGATCCGCTCCAGCTGGAGGACGCGATCCGGGAATGCTTCGAGCATGATGGCCCCTATTTCCTGAATGTCGAGGTACAACCCCAGGAAAACTGCTTTCCCATGATGCCGGCCGGCTACGGGCACCAGCAGGTCATGCTGTCCGAAGATACCTGGTACGTGGAAGAATAGGGCGGGTAGCCCGCCGGGAACAGTGCTTGCTTGCCGCCGCAAGCTCGGCAGGCGAGTGCTCGCATATGGCTGCATGCCAGGGCGTCCGGGTGCCTGGCGCGGCTGACCCTTGGCCAATGCGCGGGCGTTTGGCCGAGGGAAGTTGGCGCGGGCTGGCGGATTCTCCGCACTTTAATTTCATTTGATATATATTAATTACTAAATAATCTATATACCTGGAATCATATTCTTTAAAATTGACTATTACGCCTCTCTTTATAGCGAGACGTAATAATCAAATGAATAATTGTCAGGGTTAACCCTTTCAGAAACCCATTGAGCCCGTTTACATGAGTTATCAGCCACCGGAACAAGAAGGCCTGCCCGGTCTTGAAGCGCGTTTGCAAGAAGATTTATCCCGTCTTGAATTACCTGGCAAGGATTGGGTCAGACCGAGGGTTGTCAATGGTGAAAGATTGCTTGATGTGGCGATTATCGGCGGCGGCATGGCTGGCCTGACCGCATCCGTTGCATTGAGCAACCTCGGTGTGCGCTCGTGCAATTTCGATCAATCCCCAGCAGGCTTCGAGGGCCCCTGGGCCACGACGGCGCGCATGGAAACGCTGCGCTCGCCCAAACAGCTGACCGGTCCTGCGCTGGGACTGCCTTCGCTGACGTTCCGCGCCTGGTTCGAAGCGCAGTATGGCAGGCGTGAATGGGAAGCGCTGGACAAAATTCCCCGTTTGCAGTGGATGGATTACCTACGCTGGTACCGTCGTGTCATGAAAATCGATGTACGCAACGAGCATCATGTGGCGCGGGTCCGCCTGCATCCCGATGATTATCTGGAATTGACCGTACAGTCACCTGCCGGCGAACAGCGTATCGGTGCCCGGCATCTGATCCTGGCCACCGGGCGCGATGGTCTGGGCGGGCCGTCCTATCCGTCATTTGCACAGAAGGTGCCCGCGCATTTGCGCGCGCATTCCTCGGATGTGTTCGACTATACGACTTTGGCCGGCAAACGGGTTGGCGTGATCGGCGCCGGCGCGTCGGCCATGGACAGCGCCGCCACCGCGCTCGAATCCGGTGCGCAAAGCGTCGATCTGATCATCCGCCGCGATACCATCCCGCGCATCAACAAAGGCAAGGGGTCGGGCAGTCCCGGGCTGGTCCAGGGATACGCCGGGCTGCCGGATGACTGGAAGTGGCGCATTCGCCACTACATCAACGTGCAGCAGGTTCCGCCGCCCAAAGGGAGTACCATGCGGGTCGCTTCGCATCATAATGCGCGCTTCAATGTGGGCTGTCCGGTGGTGGATATCCAGGTTCGCGACGACGTCATTTACCTGGAAACCCCCAAGGGCACGTTCGTGTTCGATTTCCTGTTTTTTGCGACGGGTTTCAAGATTGATTGGCATCTGCGACCCGAGTACACAGAGATTGCGCCGCTGGTTCGCACGTGGGCCGAGCGCTATGCGCCGGCGCCGGGCCAGGAAGACGCCGAGCTGTCCGCCTGTCCCGATCTGGGGCCAGGCTTCGAGTTCCAACCCAAGGCCGGCATAGACGCGCCGTTGCTGGCGAACATCCACTGTTTCAGTTATCCGGCGGTTGCCTCGCACGGCACGGTATCCGGGGATATCCCAGCGATTTCCGATGGCGCCGCCGTCATTGCCCGGGCGATTACCGGCGCGCTATACCAGGAGGACGTCGCCGCCTACTACGAGCAGTTGCTGGCCTATGAGGAACCGGAGCTGGATGGCGACGAGTGGACGCCGGCCGGCCCGCCACCGCCCGTGGAGGCGCAATGACGCTATGGCTGATAAAGCGGGTGCTGCAAGCCCTGCTGATTATCCTGTTGATGACGGTGATTGTCTTCATTGGTCTGCATGCGGTCGGCAATCCCATCGACATTCTGATCGGTCCGGACGCGGATCAGCGCGACCGGGCCCGGATCATCGCCCAGCTCGGGCTGGATCAGCCGCTGTGGATGCAGTATCTGAAGTTCCTGGGTAGCGCCGTCCAGGGTGACCTGGGCACGAGCTTTGTCTATAACCAGCCGGCGCTGCAACTGGTGCTGCACCGCTTGCCCGCGACGATGGAGCTGGCGCTGGCCGCGCTGTTCATCGCGATCGCCGTCGGCGTGCCGCTGGGACTGGCCGCCGGCCTGTATGCCGATAGCCTATTTTCCCGCACGATCATGACGGGCAGCATCTTGGGATTCTCGCTACCGACTTTCTGGGTCGGTCTGGTGCTGATCATGGCCTTCAGCGTCAGCCTGGGCTGGCTGCCCTCCTCGGGCAGGGGCGACACGGTGACGCTATTTGGCTATCAATGGTCCTTCCTGACGCTGGACGGGTTGCGCCACCTGCTCTTGCCGGCGTTCAACCTGGCGCTGTTCAAGGTATCGCTGGTAATCCGGCTCACTTACGCTGGTGTCCAGGAAGTCTTGCCGATGGATTACATCCGTTTCGCGCGCGCCAAAGGATTGCGCAATTTGCGCGTTATCGGCGTGCATGTGCTGCGCAACATCATGATTCCGCTGGTGACGGTGCTGGGCCTGGAGTTCGGCTCGACGATCGCGGGCGCGGTGGTGACCGAGAGCATCTTTTCCTGGCCTGGCGCCGGAAAGCTGATACTCGATAGCATCAACGGTCTGGATCGCCCCGTGATTTTGGCTTACCTGGTGGTGATCGTCTGTGTCTTCGTCACCATCAATCTGCTGGTCGATATTGCCTACCGTCTCCTTGATCCGCGGGTGCGGCTGGAGGGCGCGCGATGAACACGACCGCCAAGCAGGGGCCGACCCCGGTGGTCGATGCGCCCAAGCCTTCGCTGTTGCACGAACGCGCAGCGGATTTCTTCTCGTCCAAGCGCGCCATCGTCGGTTTTATCCTGCTGGTCCTGTTGCTGCTCGGCTCGGTGCTGGCTCAGTGGATCACCCCGCAGAACCCCTATGATTTGATGCAACTGGACATCCTGGACTCGCGCTTACCGCCCGGCAGCGCCAATAGTGCGGGCACCTTTTCGTATTGGCTGGGTACCGATGGCCAGGGGCGCGATTTGCTGTCGGCGATTTTATATGGACTGCGCATCAGTCTCACGGTGGGTGTTGGCTCCGCGCTGATCGCCAGCGTGGTCGGGACGATACTCGGCGTGCTTTCGGCCTATGCCGGGGGGCGCGTCGACGCGTTTATTATGCGGACCGTGGATTTGATGCTGTCTTTTCCATCGATTCTCATTGCGATGATGATCCTGGCCTATCTGGGCAAGGGAATCGGCAATGTGATTCTGACGCTGGTTATCCTTGAGTGGGCCTACTATGCGCGTACCGCCAGGGGGCAGGCGCTGGCGGAACGCCAGAAGGAATATGTCGAGGCCGCAAGAAGCCTGAATATCCCGCAGTGGCGCATCATGCTGCGCCATATCCTGCCCAACTGCCTGCCGCCGCTGATCGTGATCGGCACGCTGCAGGTGGCGCGGGCAATCACGCTGGAGGCGACCATGAGCTTTCTGGGCCTGGGCGTGCCAGTAACCGAGCCGTCGCTGGGACTGCTGATCTCCAACGGTTATCAGTTCATGCTTTCGGGGCAATATTGGATCAGCCTGTTTCCGGGCATCGCTTTGTTGATGACAATCGTATCGCTGAATCTGGTCGGAGATCGCTTGCGCGAGATTTTCAATCCACGGAGGCAGCGATGAGCGGGGCGCCTTTGCTGGAAGTGACAGATCTGCGCACGCACTTTATGACGCGCGCTGGCGATGTGCCCGCGGTGGACGGTGTGTCCTTGCATCTTGAACCGGGGCGGATATTGGGGCTGGTGGGCGAATCGGGCTCGGGCAAATCCGTGACGGGTTTTTCCATCATGGGCCTGGTCGATGAGCCCGGGCGCATCGTGGGCGGGCAGATCCGTTTCAAGGGACAGGATTTGCGTTCCCTGCCCGAGCGTGAACTACGCAAGTTGCGCGGCAATCGGATATCGATGATTTTCCAGGACCCCATGATGACGCTCAATCCGGTCTTGCGCATTGATACGCAAATGACCGAGACCCTGCGCGCGCATGAGAAAATCGGCAAGCGGCAAGCCTGGGAACGCGCGCGCGATATGCTGGGGGCCATGGGCATTCCCAGTCCGGAGGCGCGGCTTTCGGCCTATCCGCACCAATTGTCGGGCGGGATGCGCCAGCGCGTGGCCATTGCGATCGCTTTGTTGCTCAAGCCCGATTTGATTATCGCCGATGAACCGACCACCGCACTGGATGTTACGATCCAGTCGCAAATCCTGTCCGAGATACAGAAGCTGTCGGCCAGCTATGGCACGGCCCTGATCTGGATTACCCATGACTTGTCCGTGGTGGCCGGTCTGGCGGATGACCTCAATGTCATGTATGCCGGCAGGATCGTGGAGTCCGGCACGGTGGACCAGGTGCTGGATAACCCGCAACACCCTTATACACAGGGTCTGATACAGAGCCTGCCTGTCAATAACGTGCGTGGCCGGCCCTTGCACCAGATTGCCGGCATGACGCCGAATCTGCTGGCGTTGCCACCAGGCTGCGCTTTTGCTTCACGCTGCCCGCGCCGGGCACAGGCCTGTACCGTGATGCCCGAATTGCGCGATATCGCGGACGGGCAGCATGTCCGCTGCTATTTTCCAGGCGCGGCTGTGGCCCGGGGAGAAGAGCAATGAACGCAAGCAAGGGAACACCGCTGGTTCGCCTGGATGGCATCAGCAAAACGTTTGGCCACGCCCCTCGTGGCGCGCTGGAACGCTGGGCGCAGAAACTGAAACTGAGCCGGCCGGCGGCAGTGACGCGAGCGGTCGACGATGTCAGCCTGGAGGTGGCGCGCGGCGAAGTGGTGGGGCTGGTCGGAGAGTCCGGTTGCGGCAAATCCACGCTTGGCCGCATCGTCGCCGGCATTCTGGAGCCCAGCGCCGGGCAGGTCCTGGTGGACGGGCGCGATTTGCGCCAGGTGGGTCGGCGCGACGCCGAGGCGGCGCGGCTGAAGATCCAGATGATCTTCCAGGATCCGTACGCCAGCCTGAATCCGCGCATGCGGATTGGCGATATCGTTGGCGAGTCTCCGCAACTGCATGGCATGGTGCCGGCGGGGCAACTAGATCGCTATGTGTCGGAACAATTGGAGCGCGCCGGTTTGTCGGCGAGCTTGCGCAATCGCTTCCCGCACCAGTTCAGCGGTGGCCAGCGGCAGCGCATCGGCATCGCGCGCGCGTTGGCCGTGGCGCCGGATATGCTGGTCTGCGACGAAGCGGTCGCAGCGCTGGATGTGTCCATCCAGGCCCAGATATTGAATTTGTTCATGGCGCTGCGCGCCGAGCTTGGCCTGACCTATCTGTTCATCAGCCATGATCTGGGCGTGGTGGAACACCTGTCGGACCGCGTGGTGATCATGTACCTGGGGCGCATCGTCGAGCAGGCACCGGTGGCGGAAATTTTTCAGCATCCCAACCATCCGTACACCCAGGCCCTGCTGGCTGAGATTCCGCGCATGCAGGATCGCAAGAAAGTATTTTCGATCATCAAGGGCGAGATTCCCAGCCCGCTTGCGCCACCCTCGGGTTGTCATTTTCACCCCCGCTGCCCGCATGCCATGCCGCGGTGTCGCAATGAAGTGCCGAAGTTGAAGGAAGTGGCCCCCGGGCACCACAGCGCCTGTCATTTGAATGACAGCGCCGGCTGATCGGCGGGAGCAATCGGGCAAGGGCAAGCAATACCGGCCTGTCCAGTCCGCAACACGAAAGGAACCATGCAATGAGATATCCCGTTACCACAAGAGGAACACCTATGAAAAAGCGCGTATTGGCGGTGATTGCCGCAGGCCTGATGGCCGCCGGAAGTGTTGTCCAGGCTGAAGAGCTGAAGATGGCTTTTGCCGATAACCTGTCTTCGCTGGATCCGCAACTGAATAACTTTGCCGGCGACCGTTCCGCCGATATGTTTTTTTTCGATATGCTGGTCAATAACTATGACAACAAGTTGTTGCCGGGGCTGGCCAGCGAATGGAAAAACACCGGCCCCACCACCTGGGAATTCAAACTGCGCCCTGACGTGAAGTGGAGCGATGGCACACCGTTGACGGCAGCCGACGTGATTTTCTCGGTCGAGCGCATTCAAAAGGGCGTTCCCGGCTCCGTGGCCCCGTTCACCGGCTATGTCCGTACGATCAAGAGCGTCAAGGAGTCCACGCCCGGCACACTGGTCTTCGAAACATCGATTCCCAATCCGGGACTGCCGCTGAATTTGGCCTCGGTGCATATCGTACAGAAAAAAGCGGTTGAAAATGCCAGCAGCGATGATTTCAATTCCGGCAAGGCCCTGATCGGCACCGGTCCGTATAAGCTGGTGTCTTATACGCCAGGCGCCGGTTTCCAGGTCGAGGCCAATCCGCAATACTGGGGCCAGAAGCCGCTGTGGGACACCGTCTCGTACCGCTACGTCGCCAATGCCGCGACGCGCTCCACCGCCTTGCTCTCCGGGGATGTGGACGTGATCGACAAGGTATCTGTCGCCGACCTGCAGAAGCTGCGCAATGAACCGAAGGTCAGCGTATTTGCCTACAATGGCCTGCGTGTCCTATTGCTGCAGCCCAGCTTCAATCCCAAGCCCAATAAATTCATCACCGACACTAGCGGCAAGCCGCTGGACAAGAATCCGCTGCTCGATGTACGGGTGCGCCAGGCCCTGTCTCTGGCCATCAATCGCGAGGCCATCGCGGACCGTATCCTGCAAGGCAGCGTGACGGTGGCGGATCAGTGGATGCCCAAAGACTCCATTGGCTATAACCCGGATATCAAGCCGATCGCCTTCGATGCGCAGAAAGCCAAGGATCTGCTCAAGGAAGCCGGGTATCCGGACGGCTTCAATCTGACCGTGCATGTGCCCACCGATCGCTATCCGCTGGCGCCGGAAACCATCCAGGCGGTGGCCCAGTTCTGGACGCGCATCGGCGTGAAGACCCAGGTGTCGGTTGTGCCGTGGGCCGTATATTCCAGCGCCGCCAAGAAAAATGACTACGCGATGTCGGTCATTGCATGGGGCAACGGCACGGGTGAAGGCAGCTACGCCATGGTCAATATCCTGGCGACAGTCAATCCGGAAAAGGGCCTGGGCGCATCCAACTGGGGCCATTACAGCAGCCAGAAGCTGGACGACTACCTGAAGCAGGCGACCGAAGAATTCGATGACGCCAAGCGTGAAAAGATCATGCAGGACGCCGCAAAGTCGGTCTCGGAAGAGGTCGGTGTTATTCCGTTGTTTCATTACAAAAACATCTGGGCGGCGCGCAAGGGGCTGGTGGTCAAGCCATTGAGTTCGGATCGCACATTGCCCGTGATGGTAACCAAAGAGTAGGCGATTTTTCGCCACGCGGGCAGCGCCGTCCTGTGGCGGAGCCGCCCGCATAGCATGAAGATTATGTCAAACGAAATTCTATCCATTACCCCCGCCGACGGCCTGATTGACGAACCCCGCATCATTCGCGTGGAGCGGCTGACGCCGGGTGAATCCATTACCATCGTGGCGGAGACGCAAAGGGCCGGCAATACGCGATGGCACAGCCAGGCTGTTTTCGTGGCTGATCGCGAAGGCGTGGTGGACGCCAGCTTGCAGGCGCCGGTCTCCGGCAGCTACCAGGGCGTATCGGCCATGGGGCTGCTGTGGTCGCAGGCGCCGGTGGACAGCAAAAGCCGCGAGGTCTTTGGCGATCAGGTCAGCGACGCGCTTGAGACCCGCATCACCGTGACTACCGGCAATGGCCGGTTGCAGGAAACCCTGGTGCAGCGGCTGATGGCCGACGGCGTCAAGCGCATCGAGATTCGTGAGAATGGTCTGGTCGGCACGCTGTTTGTTCCGTCGACGCCGGGCCCGCACCCGGCGGTCATGATTTTGAACGGTTCCGGCGGCGGCATCAACGAGCCTCGCGGCGCGCTGTATGCCTCGCGCGGCTACTTGGCGTTCGCACTAGGCTACTTCAAGGCGCCGGGATTGTCAGACTATATTTCGAATACACCGCTAGAATACTTCAAGAAGGGGATGGACTGGCTGCGCGCGACCCATCGGCCACTGGGAAATTTCGTCGCGCTGAGCGGTCAGTCGCGCGGCGGAGAATTGGTGTTGCTGCTGGCGACGGTATATCCAGAGGATGTCAACGCCGTGATCGCGTATGTGCCTGGCGCCGTCGTGCATAGCGGACAGAACGCCGCGGATCCGCAAGTGGGCAGGAACGGTCCGGCCTGGCTGCTGGATGGCAAGCCCTTGACGCATGTGTGGCAGGACAATAAGACCGCTACCTGGGCGCCCTTTGACGAAGGCCCGTCGCCGCACCGCCATGCGCGGGCGATCCTGACGGCATTGCAGGATCCGGAGGCGGTGGCAAGGGCGCGCATTCCCGTGGAGAAAATCCAGGGGCCAGTTATCCTGCTCTCCGCGACCGATGATGGCGCCTGGCCATCCAGCCTGTATAGCAAAATGGTGTACGATCATCTGCAGCAATGCGCCTTTCCCCACGTGGTGCAATGGGTGGATACGCCAGAGGGCGGACATAGCATCGTGTTTCCCTACGTACCAACCACGCAACTGGTTTATGCGCATCCAGTTTCGGGAAAAATCAATACCGGCGGCGGCAAGCCCGATGCCAATGCCGAGTCCGACGAGCGCAGCTGGCTGGCGGTGCAGGATTTTCTGCAGAATGCGGTCAGGCAGCATTTGCTTCATCAGGAGCCGGATGAGAAAAGCGCTTAACGTTCGGCGCAGGCCGGCCCTGATCCTGTCATCGCCATGGCGGCACCAGGCGATTAATTGAATTTGCCGATGAGGCCGCCATCCACGACCAACTCCGTGCCTGTAATATAGGACGCGTTGTCAGACGCGAGGAACATAATCGCCTGAGCGACTTCCCAGGCGCTGCCCATTCTTTGCATGGGCACCTGACGACTTCTTTTGTCATGCACCTCTTTGGGATCGTTCGCTGCGGAAAAGGCGGATCCGACGTTCTTTTGAATGCGTGGCGTGTCAATCAAACCGGGAATGACGGTATTGGCCCGGATCTGCCGATGTGCATATTCCTGGGCGATCATCCTGGTCATGTGAATCATGGCGGCCTTGGTGACGCTATAGGCCAGGTGGGGGTACCCAATGTAGCGCATGCCGGCAACCGAGGCGACCGAAACAATGCTTCCCTTACCTTGTGCCAGCATACCCGGGATCAGCAGTTTCGACAGTCGCATCAGACCTTCCACGTTGGTGGCCTGTATGTTTTTGAGATCTTGCGTGCTGGTTTGCGCCAGGCCGCCGAGCTTGCCTATGCCCGCATTGGCGATGAAGGATGAAATATTGCCCAGCGATGTCGTCGCGGTCTTCACAACGTGTTCCATCTGTGCCTGGGAAGTGATATCCCCTTGCATTGGCATACCGGATCCTCCCGCCTTCGCGATCTCATGACAGGTCTCTTCTGCCGCTTGCAGATCGCTGTCAAGCGCAATGACGCGGTAGCCGGACTGAGCCATGAGCACGGCGGTTGCCTTCCCGATACTCCAGCCCGGCGCGCTGCTGCCGGCACCGGCAACCAATACGACTTGGTCGTGACGTTCCATCTCAGGTTTCCTTTTTCACGTAGGGAATGGCGTGGTCAATGGTTTCCCATATGAATCTTCCCGACGGTTTGCTTTGTTCTTCCGCGATATGGGAGACCAGGCCGGCGGCGCGCGAGATGACGGCGAACCCGCGCATGAGATCGGATGGAACGCCGATGGCGCCAAGCAGCGCGGCAACCGCGCCTGTGGCGTTGATGGTGATATGTTTTCCATAGACGCGGTCGACCTCGCCCGCCAGCGTGCGCAAGGCCTGGATATGGACTTTGTCGATGTCCGGTTCATTGTCGGCAAGTTCAAGTAGCTTGATCGAACGCGGGTCGTCGGGCTTGTGCAGATGATGGCCAAATCCCGGCAGAGGTTGTTTGGTATCTTTGTAGTGCTGCGCAATATCGGCCGCCGTGGCGCCGGCATCATCTGACGCGACGATACGGTTCAGCAACCGTGCGCAGTTTTCCATGGTGCCGACAAACTGGCTGCCTACCGCCAGCAGGCCCGAGGCCACGGCGCCTTGCAGGTTTTCTGGCGCACTCATGTATATCAGTCTGGTTGCAATGGCGCTGGGGGTCAGCCCATGCTCCATCAACGTAACCAGAACGGCATCGGTAATCCGGACGTCCACGGGGCGTGCCCGGCGCCCCATGATTTGCGTGAACATGACTTCGGTAAAGCTGGCCTGGCCAATCAGATCGTTGACGAGATCTTTATCGCGATAGCTCATGCCGGTAAGCGAATGCGCGCACAGTTCGGTGGTTGGGTTGCTCATGTAAGGCTCCGTTACGATGGATTGACAATGGAAGGGGACCGTTGCCTGGAAACGTGTTCCTGCAGGTTCTTTTTCAGAATCTTGCCTACTGCCGAGCGCGGCAGATTATCAAGAAAATGGATTGCTTTTGGCGTTTGCACCGAGCCAAGCCTTTCACGGACGAATTGCTTCAACTCGGTTTCGCTGGCCGAAGCCGACGGACGAAGCTGGATTGCAGCATTCACCGCTTCTCCCCATTTTTCATCGGGGGTGCCAAAAACCGCAACTTCATAAACCGCGGGATGCTGGGACAGGATATTCTCGACATCGATGGGATAGACATTGAAGCCGCCGGTAATGATGACATCGCGTATTCTGTCCTTGATATAAACAAAGCCGTGTTCATCGATCTGTCCCACATCGCCGGTATGCAGCCAACCGTACTTGATGGTTTCCGCGGTTTTTTCCGGCAATTGCCAATACCCCGTCATGACCAGATCTCCCCTGATTGCGATTTCCCCGGTTTCATTGCAGCCGAGTTTCTTTCCATTTGCATCCATGATTGCAATGTCCGTGAGCCAGGTGGCTTTGCCGACGGATTGGCGATATTCCGGCCGAGACAGGTCTTCTGGTTTCATCAGCGTCGCGATCTGAGGGGCTTCGGTCTGCCCGTAGGTGGTGGCCAGCACCGGTCCGAAAAACTGTTGTACATGCATTATTTTTTCCGCCGGCATGCCCGCTCCGCCATAGATCAGCAAGCGCAGGGCAGGGAATCGATCCGGGGTAATGCCTGCGGCGGTCATCAGCTTGTAAATCAATGTCGGCGGCATAAAGGACATCGTACCGCCTTGCTTTTCAAAGGCATGTGCGATGTCCTGCGGGTCGGATGACGCGGCCAACAGCAGGCATCCCCCTTGTGCAAGCAGCGGTAGCACGTAAGTGCCGGTACCATGGCTAATGGGAGCGCAGACAACAAACTTGTCATCCTTGGTGATCTCCCATCCGTGTATTTGATTCATTATTACAGTGTTCCAGGCCCGGTAGGGTTGCATCACGCCTTTGGGAACGCCGGTCGTGCCGCCGGTAAACTTGATGGCCTGGGTTTGTTCTCCGGGAAATGTCATTTCCGCGGGCATGCATGTTGCATACTTATCGGCAAGGGCGGACATGTCCTGGGTGTGGAGTCGCTTGTAATGCTTTGTATCGGTTGCCAAGGCAGCGCCCAGCTCGTCCATGATCACAATCCCGGGGTCAATGGTAGCGGTAATTCGCTGAATCTCCGCTTGTGTGCTCCGATAGTTCAGTGGCACCCATACCTTTCCCGCGGCCAGGATGGCAAGCATCGCAATAATGTAGTTGTCTGAATTGGCTGCGCACAAGCCGACCGCCGAGCCCGGCCGAGGATCCATCTGCTGCAGCGCGTAGGCAACGGCATTGACCTTTCTGGCCAGCTCGCCGTAGCTGATTGCGCTCGCGCGACTTTCGATGGCGATGTGTTCAGGGTACCGCTGGGCGGCTCGGAAGAAAAAATCGCTAGGGTACATGCTATGTTCCTTGTTTAGTTCACGTTCAGGCCGGCTTTACCAACAACCTGTTCCCATTTATTGATTTCGGAACGGGTGAAGCGGTCAAGATAGTCAGGCGTATTTTTTTCCGACGCCTGGTTATAGCCATTCTTTGCGAGGGTTTCCTTGATGTCTGCGGAGGCCAGCACCGAGTTCAAGGCGGTATTGAGCTTGCGAATGATGGCGTCATCGGTACCGACAGGCGCGACGAGAGAAAACCAGGAACTGACAATGAAATCCTTGACACCCTGCTCGGCAAAGGTAGGGACATTGGGCAACGCCGGATCACGTTCGTCCGTTGTCACTGCCAAAGGCACCAAGCCGCCGGATTGAATTTTTGCGACGGACGATGGAATATTGTCGAACATCGAGTCGACCTGACCCCCTAGCAGATCGCTCACCGCGGGGCCGCTGCCTTTATACGGCACGTGCAGGATATCGGTATTGGTCAAGGTCTTGAAGAGTTCGCATGACATATGTATTGACGAGCCGATGCCGGAAGAAGCGCAGGTCAGTTTCCCGGGATTTGCCTTGGCATAGGCAATATATGCCGCAACCGAATTGAGGTTGCGCTTTGGATTGACCACAAGCACGTTGGATATGGAAGCGATGAACCCGACACTGGTGAAGTCCTTGAGATAGTCGTAATTAAGTTTTTTGTACAGGGAGCGGTTGATCGTATTGGCTATGCTACCCACCAGCAGGGTATAGCCATCATTCTTTGCTCTGGCGACATACTCCGTGCCGATATTGCTGTTGGCGCCGGGTTTGTTTTCCACGACAACCGTCTGGCCCAGTTCCTGGCTGAGTCCTTTGGCGACCAGCCTGGCGAGAATGTCCGTGGCGCCGCCGGCCGAGTAGCCGACAACGAGGTTTATCTGCCGTTCCGGATAGGCGGCAGCGGCGCACAGTGGGAACAGAAGCGATGCTAGCAGGAGAGGAACCCCCGCGATATTGATTTTCATAATGTCTCCAGTTTTTCCAGTCCGAGGAAGGTGTCATGCGTTGAGATTCTAGGATCGATAGGAATTCGGATAAAATTGATTTGTCCATAATTTGGACAAAAGGAAGCGAGAATGGCGCAAAATGAGGGTCCCAAGACCTTGCTTAGAGGGTTGAAAATACTGGAAACGATCAGCCGTGCAGGGAGCGATGGGCTGAAAATTCCCCAGATAGCATTGCTTACCGGTGTGACGCGTCCGACGGTCTATCGCTTTGTCGAGGTCTTGCATCGAAACGGCTATATCAGCAAAGCTACGGAAGCGGGAAGATATGTCTGCAACAGCAATCGCCTCGATGTGAAGGCGCCGGTTGACGACGAGTTCGATGTATTCAAGGAGGTACTGAAGAACATCAGCGCCGCCACTGGCGATTCTTCGTTTCTTATCAGGCAGGAGCAGGCGGACTCCCTTTGTATTCACAGGGAAATTGGCTGGTATCCGTTGCAGGTTCTATCAATTCAGATCCGGCACAAGCAACCGCTGGGCGTTGGCGCGGCGGGATTGGCGCTGCTGGCGGCGTTGCCGGATGAAGAGCGGGAGCGGGTTCTTGAGCAGAACGCGGAGCGGTTGCCGCAATTTGGCGGACTGACATTGCGGCGCTTGAAATTGCTGGTCAAGACGACGCAGGAGCGAGGTTGGTCTGTGGTTGGCAATGCGGCGGTGCAGGGCGTATTGGGCGTCGGCATCGCCATTGCAGATCACAGGCAACAGCCCCGGTTCGCGATCAGCGTTTCTTCGGTGGAAGCAAGATTTACCCGGCAAAGGCAACGGGATGTCGTGGACATCATTAAGCGGGAAGTTTCCCGGCTCAAATCGTATAAATATCTTGAATGACGATATTTGGAGCACGGCCTGATCTCATTTTACTTTGAGCCGCGTTTGCAGGTATATTGCGTATGGCATGAGTCAAACAAATCAAGGAAGCACAATGAGTACAGCAGAGTCAACAGACCTGATCGATACCTTGCTGGGATTGAATCCCGAGAGCAAAACATGGCAGGCCCGGCAGTTCAGGGAAAAAGTCAAGAACGGTACGCAGGCCAGCTATGAAGCCCTGTTTTCTGCCGACTTGCATTTCCCGTTGCAGCAGCGCTGGCTGGTGGCTGTTTACGCCAGCAGCCTGATGAACGCCGGGGAACTGGCCGCGCACTATCGTGCGCAGGCGCTGCGGGCTGGCGTTGATGAAAAGCTGGTCGGTATTGTGTCGGATGACCGCATCGAAGATATTGGCGACAGCGAGTTGGGCAGCGCCTTGCAATTTACCCGGAAACTCATCCTGGATCCCATCGAGGGCAACGAGGCGGCCCTGCTGGCGTTGAAGCAGGCGGGGATGTCGACCCAGGATGTCGTCGTATTGGGCCAGCTTATTGGTTTCCTGGCCTACCAGATTCGTCTGGTGGTGGGATTGAAGGCGATGCAGCAGTTGGAGCAGGCAGGACAGGAGAAAGCAGCATGAGTGACGTGATCAACGCTAACGGATTCACCAATCAAACCCTGGGCTGGAAAGCCTGGCTCGACGTGGTCGACGCCAACGCCGCGACACCCGAGCAGGTACAGGTGCTGGAAACCAGCCACCCGCAAGCCAAGACCTCGGATTACTATCTGCTACTGGTGCATGAGCCGCATATCCTGAATCAGCGTTCGCTGACCTACAATGCCATCATGTATGCGCCGGGTGGGCTCAACCGCGCGGATCGCGAACTGGGCGCGCTGGCCGTATCGCGGATTAACGGGTGCGTGTATTGCGCTTCTGTTCATGCGCAGCGTTTTGAACAGCTGGCCAAGCGCAATGACATCGTCAAAGACGTCTTCGTGGATCCGGCAACGGCGGCAAAGAACGAGCGCGATGCCGCGGTGATCGAACTGGCGACGGCATTGACCCGCGATGTCGCCGGGTTTGGCGCGAAAGATTTGCAGCCATTGCAGGCCCAGGGCTTCTCTGAGGTGGAAATGCTCGACCTGATCCACTCGGTCTCCGTCTTCGGCTGGGCAAATCGCCTGATGCAGAACCTGGGCGAGCCGGTATTTCCGAGCGAGTAACGCTTTCGAAGGTGTCTCTTATCTTTATACAACGGGTATCCGGCCATGTTCAGGCCAACGTCGTCATGGCCATGAGAGGATTCATGAAATCAAATTAAGCCTGCAGACGCAGGCTTGTTTGCAACTCTGCGGACACCGCCGCTTTCGGCCCACGCGCCTGCCACAGCGGCGCGCCTCGCGCCAGGCGAGACGGCAAACCGTTTTCTAGTAGGCAAAGCGCGGCGCGAGCGCCTCCAGATGGCATTCCCTGAGGATCGCCATTTGGCGTTCGCGGGCGCTTTTCTTGAAGCCGCCGGTTTTCCTGGCAATGATCAGCTCGTTCTTCATGGAGTGTTCCCAGCCGACGAGTTCCGTTACCGTGACCTGGTAGCCGCGGGCTTCCAGTTGCAGGCAGCGCAGCACATTGGTAATCTGGCTGCCGAATTCACGGGTATGCAAAGGGTGGCGCCACAATTCCGATAGCGCTGTCTTGCCCAGGGTGTCGCCTTTGCTGCCGCGCAGCGCCGCGGCGACTTCGGCCTGGCAGCAAGGGACCAGCACGATGAAGCGCGCGTCGCGGGCGAGCGCAAACCGGATGGCGTCATCGGTGGCCGTATTGCAGGCGTGAAGCGCGGTAACAATATCTATCTTTTCGGGCAGATCCGTGGCGGCGATTGATTGTTCCACCGTCATATCCTTGAACTGCATGCCCGTAAAGCCCAGGCGCTGGGCCAGTGCTTCGGAAGAGCGGACCAGTTCGGGGCGCGATTCGATGCCGTATACCGTGGCGCCCGCATGCGTTTTCAGAAAGAGATCGTACAGGATGAAGCCCAGATAGGATTTGCCCGCGCCATGGTCGACCAGCGACAGGGTGGGTTTCTCCGTGAGCACGCTTTGCATCAGCGGCTCAATAAACTGGTAAAGATGATAGACCTGCTTGAGCTTGCGGCGCGTGTCCTGGTTGATTTTGCCGTCGCGCGTCAGGATATGCAATTGCTTGAGCAATTCTATGGATTGCTGGGGCTTGATTTCCGGAATCAGTGTCATGCCTGGGCGCCTTACACGGTCATGGAAAAGATGCGCGCCTGTGGCTGGTGGCGCAGCATGCGCAGATCGAAGGCCATACAGATATTGCGTGCGAAGGTTCGGCCGGCTTCGGTAATCTCTATGTGATCGTCGCCGATGCGGATCAACCCATCGCTTTCCATTTCGGCAAGCCTGTCCAGCACTGCCGGCAGTTCGGGAAATTGCATGGCCGGGTCGGCCCAACTGGTTTGCAACTGGCACATGAGGTTCAGGATATGCCGGCGGATCACCAGATCTTCCGCATTGAGGACATGACCGCGAAACAGCGGCAGTTCATCGGCGTCCAGGCGGGCATAATAATCTTCCAGCACCTTTTCGTTCTGCGCGAACGCATACCAGCTATCGCTGATGGCGGAAACGCCAAGGCCGATCATCAACTGGGTCGAGGAGGAGGTATAGCCCATGAAATTGCGATGCAGGTCTTTCTTCAGCATGGACTGGTAGAGCGAGTCGCTGGGCAGAGAAAAATGGTCCATGCCGATTTCGACGTAACCCAGTTCTTCGAACAGCGCCTTGCCCTTCTCGTAGAGCGCGCGTTTTTCCTCGCCCGAGGGCAGATCGTTCTCATCGAAGCCGCGCTGGCCATTGCCCTTGATCCAGGGGACGTGCGCATAGGAGTAGAAAGCCAGGCGATCGGGCTTGAGCGCGATGGTTTTCTTGATGGTGGCTTCCATGGCCTGCCAGCTCTGGAAGGGCAGCCCGAAAATCAGGTCGTGGCTGACGCTGGTGTAACCGATCTGGCGTGCCGTCTCGGTGACATTGAGCACATTTTCATAGGGCTGGATCCGGTGGATCGCCTTTTGGACCGCCGGGTCATAGTCCTGCACTCCGAAGCTGACGCGCCGAAAACCCAGGTCATAGAGCGTTTGCAAGTGCTCCTTGCGGGTATTGTTGGGGTGCCCCTCGAAGCTGAATTCATGCAGATCATGGACCGTGGCATCTTGCAGAATGCCATTGAGCAGGCGCTTGAGGTTAGCACTGCTGAAGAAGGTGGGCGTGCCGCCGCCCAGGTGGATTTCGCGGATCACCGGGGGGGCGCCCAGCAGCTTCCTGTACATGGCCCATTCTTTGAGAACGGCGTCGATGTACGGTTCTTCCACGCTGTGTTTCTTCGTAATGCGCTTATGACAGGCGCAGAAGGTACAGAGCACCTCGCAGAACGGCAGGTGGATGTACAGACTGATGCCTTCCTTGGCGTTGGATTCGGCAAAGCTGCGCTGCAGCGTCTGCAGGTAGGATGCTGGCGTAAAGCTGCTGTCTTCCCAATAGGGAACGGTCGGATAGCTGGTATAGCGCGGACCGGGGATGTTGTACTTCTGAATCAGTGTGTTCATTCTTTACATGCGCTCCCCGGCCTGGGGCGGGGGCGGCTTAAAAAGCGGGCTCGGTATCATCCGTGCCGGCGGTTTTCGCGGCCTTCTTGCTTGCGGCCTTTTTGACCGCCGTTTTCCGGACGGTCTTGGTGGCTGTCTTGCTGGCAGTTTTCCGGGTTGCGGTCTTGGCTGCCTTTTTGGCAGGCTTGGCGGTGTCGCCGGCGGATTTTGCAGCTGTTTTGCCGGCGGCCTTGGCGGCAGTCTTGGTTGCCGTCTTTGCCGTTTTTGCGGGCCGCGGTTCAAATTCAAACTCTATTTTACCCGCTTTCGACATGACAAGGTACGCTTTGAACTTGCGATTGGTCCGATTGGAGACAAAGCCGTCAAGCAGGTCGGTCTTGCCGTCAGACAGCAGTTTGCCCATCTGGCCGTGGCTGATCTCCTGCTGCAGGATAACGCGCCCGGATTTGAAATCGCAGGTTTTTTTTTCACTGACCGAGTTTTCGCAGACATAATTCATGCCGGTGTCATAGACATTACCGCTGCATTTTGGGCAATGGCCGACGGCGGTCAGTTGCGAGACATCCAGCGGCTCGGCATTGTCGTCATCGGACTGGCCAAAATCGAATTCCAGCTTGTTTTCCTGGGTAATCCGCAAGATGGCCGAAAACGGCCGGCCCATTTTGCTGATAAAGCCGTTGAGCGGGCCCAGCGTGCGGTTCCGCAGCAGTTCCTCGACTTCCGGTATCTCGAAAGTGCGGCCGCCAGGATGCTTGGTAATGGAAAAGTCGCAGTTGGTGCAGGCGTAGCGGCGATAGTTTTCCTTGACGACGCCGCCGCAGGATGGGCAGGGTGTCGTCAGTGTCGCATAATCGCCGGGGACGGTGTCCTGCTCGTATTCCTTGGCGCGCTTGACGATCACTTGCGTGCTTTGCGCGATTTCCCGCATGAACGCTTCGCGATCCAGGCGTCCCTGTTCCATTTGCTTGAGCTTGTGCTCCCATTCCCCGGTCAACTCGGGCGAAGTCAGTTCGCGGACATTCAGGCCGACCAGCAACGTCATCAACTGGCGCGCCTTGGCGGTGGGGATGAGTTCCCGGCCTTCGCGGCGCAGGTACTGCTCATTGAGCAGGCCCTCGATGATCGTGGCGCGTGTCGCCGGCGTGCCCAGGCCCCGTTCGGACATGGCCTCGCGCAGTTCGTCGTCGTCAACCAGCTTGCCGGCGCCTTCCATGGCCGAGAGCAGGGTGGCCTCGGTATAGCGCGCCGGCGGACGGGTCACCAGTTCCTTGGCGGCGATGTCCTCGGTCCTGACTGTCTCGCTGTCGGCCACTGGCACCAGGGTGGCGTCGCCTTCCTGGTTCTCGCGTCCGTAGATTTCCAGCCAGCCGGGCTTGACCAGCACCTTGCCTTCGGTTTTGAAGTGATGGCTGGCCACAATGGTGATCCGCGTGGTGACGCGGAATTCGGCGGGTGGAAAGAAGACGGCCATGAAGCGCTTGGCCACCAGGTCGTAGATCTTGGCTTCGGCCTCGCTCAGTTCCTTGGGCACCTGCAGGGTTGGAATAATGGCAAAGTGGTCGGAAATCTTTTTATTGTCGAAGATGCGCTTGTTTGGCCGGATCCAGTTTTGTTGCAGGATCTTCCTGGCGAAGGGGGCGTTGGGCCGGGCCAGGTTCGATTCTGCGCCCACGATCGCCTCGAACGTTTGCCTTACCGTGCCCATGTAGTCCTCGGGCAGGTAGCGTGAGTCGGTACGCGGGTAGGTCAGGGCCTTGTGCCGTTCGTACAGACTTTGCGCCAGGGCCAGTGTGGTTTTCGCGGTGAATCCGAAGCGCGAGTTGGCCTCGCGCTGCAAGGAGGTCAGGTCGAATAAAGCGGGCGACATTTGCGTGGACGGCTTGGATTCCTCGCTGACCGTCCCGTTTTTGCCGCGGCAGGCCACCACCACCGATTGCGCGCTGGCCGCCGACCACAGGCGGCTGTCCCTTTTCTCGGGATCGTGTTCGTCTTTCTTGAAGTCGGGATCGAACCAGCGGCCTTCATAAAGCCCGCCAGCGGCCACGAAGGTGGCATGCACTTCCCAGTAGTCACGGGGCTTGAACTGGCGGATTTTTTCTTCGCGTTCGAACACGATCGCCAGGGTCGGCGTTTGGACACGACCGATAGGCGTCTTGAAGAAACCGCCGTCCTTGCTGTTGAAGGCCGTCATGGCGCGCGTGCCGTTGATGCCGATCAGCCAGTCGGCTTCTGCGCGTGACCTGGCTGCGGCTTCCAGCGGCTTCATGGCGTTGTCGTCGCGCAAGTTATCAAAGGCCTCGATAATGGCGGAGCGCGTCATGGACTGCAGCCAGAGGCGTTTGATCGGCTTATGGACCCCGGCGTACTGGATGATGTAGCGGAAAATCAATTCCCCTTCCCGCCCCGCATCGCAGGCGTTGATAATGGCGGTGACATCCTTGCGCTTGAGCAGCTTGACCAGCATCTTGAGGCGGTCGGTGGATTTTTTGTCCGCCGGCTTCAGGTCGAACGCGCGGGCGGGAATGGCTGGCAAGTGATTGAAGGACCATTTGCCCCGCACGACATCGTCGGGATTGGTCAGGGTCAGCAGATGCCCTACGCTGGACGACAAAACATACTGGTCGTTTTCAAAATAGTCGCCTTCACGGTGCATACCACCCAACGCACGAGAGATATCAAGCGCGACTGAAGGTTTCTCAGCGATAATCAGGGTTTTCGTCATGGTGTTCCGAATTTATAACAGCTAGCGGATATGTTATTTTTCACGTTGAGTGTACTACACGGCTATGCTCGATACTGAGATAATCGTTTCCCGCTATATTTATGTTTTCCGACATATTCCAGTCGGTCTTAGCGCGGATCATACGAGAGGTAAATCATTTGATGCAAGTCCTGAAGCGTAATCGGCAAGAATCTTCTTGCGACCCGGCAGCCCGGTGGCGCGTGTTTTTTATCCTTGCCATGCGGGTGCTGGCGGTGGGACTGCTGGCCAGCGGCCTGGTCACCTGGGTCGCCGCCAACTGGGAGGGATTGAGCCGGTTCCAGCGGCTGGCGGGCGCGCAGATCCTGCTGGTCCTGGTGGTGCTGGCCGCCTTGTTCCTGTGGTGGCGGGCCGCAGGCAGGCGCGAGACGGGGCAGGCCGGCTCGGCTGTCGGGATGCCCGCCTGCGCCGGGGCCCTGTTCCTGGCGTCGGTCATCACCGGGGGGCTGCTGGCGTTGTTGGGGCAGACCTACCAGACCGGCGCAGACCCCTGGACACTCTTTGGCTGGTGGGCCCTGCTCATGCTGCCCTGGCTCTGGGCCACGCGCAGCTGGTTTGTCGCCATTTTGTGGGTGGTCGTGGCCAACGTGGCGCTGGCGCTGTTCCTGGAACAAACATCCCAATCCGGGTTTTGGCGGTCACCCCTGCTGGAGCTTTCCCTGCCCTGGGTGGTGGCGTTGGCCAATATCGTGCTGCTGGTCCTGGCCGAAGGCTTGCGCCGCCACTATGCCGACCCGCTGCGCGCGGTTCCCCGCGTGCTTGCCCTGATCGTGCTGGCCGCCCTGGGGGTTGCCTTTGCGCATGCGATCGGGCGGCTGTTTGGCGATAGCGATACGCAGTCGCTGGTGCTCAACGCCGCGGCGATCGCCGTCCTGCTGGCGGCGGCGCATGTTGTGTACGGCCGGCGCTATCCCGATTTCTTCATCCTGGCGCTGCTCGCGGGCGCCACCGTGCTGTTTGCCGGCGCGTTTACCTTTGTGCTCATCGGCTTTCATACCGAGGAGCTGGTGGGCACGATCTTCCTGACCGCGCTGGTCGTCATCCTGACCATGGTGGCCTATGCCAGGGCGCCGAAAGCGAGGCGCGGCCAGATCGATGCGGCGCACCCGGCGCAAGCCGCCGCGTCTTCGATGCCACAAGCGCCAGACAATGCACGCGTGACGATGCCGGAGCAGGCGGCAAGCGTTTTACCCGCCGACGCGCGCCAAACCTTGCCCGCCTCGGCCGGCGAGTCCCCGTCCGAGCCTGCCGGCCGGACCGGCATGGCCATGTCGATACTGTCCATTTTCGGATCCGGCCTGCTGTTTTTGCTGGCTGTCGCCCTGTTCCTTTATTTTGACGTTGCGCTCCATTCCGCCGGCGCGGTGCTGGCGCTTATCGGACTGGTCGGTTTTGCCGCCGCCAGAAAAGAATACGCCACCCAGACGGCATGCCTGGTCTTTGCCGGGTTACTGCTACTGGCGACCCGCCCGCTACAGCACTTGGGCTACAGCGATGCGCCCGACCTGGATCGCCTGTGGCTTTTCGGGTTGGGGCTGGCATTTCTGGCGCTCTATCATTTCTCGCCCGCCAACTGGTTTCGCTTCGTGGCCGCGATGGCGGGCCTGACGCTGCTGGCCATGACACTGCCGCAAGTGCCATATCCGGATGTGTCCTCCGTGACCAGCGCCGCGGGCATCGGGTATGCGGCGCGCGCCGGCGCCCTTGGCCAATGGGCATTCCTGACGCAGGAGGCGCCCGTTTATCTGATCGTCGGCATGCTGCTGCTGAGCCGATTTCGCGATCGGTCGGCGCGCTATCGCCCCATGGGCTGGGCGCTCTTGCTGATCCCCCTGGGCGCCAGCTTCATTCTGGCTAAATCCTGGGCTGATTTCACGCCAGGCACGGTGGCGCCGCAAACCCTGACACAGCTCTTGACCGCGCACTGGGCGTTGCCTACGGATTATCCCGTTGCCTACCTGGCCAACATCGTCTATGTGCTGTTGCCTGTGGCGGTGGCGCTGCTGGCGGCGCGCCACACGGGGATCGCAAGGGCAGAGCGGCTGGCTGTCGCGGCCGTCCTGCTGGTCCTGGGGCTGCTCTGGAGTGGCATGATCGGGGTGCAAATCGCGTTGCTGCTGGGCGTGCTCGGTTTTGCCCTGCGCTATCGCAGCATCCTGGTTGTCGGGGTCATCAGCCTGGTCGTATTTCTGGCCAAGTTTTACTATCAATTGCATCTGTCGTTGCTGGACAAGGCCTATTTCCTGCTTGCCCAGGGGGCATGCCTGATGGTACTGGCCGTGCTATGGCATCGGCTCGCGGGCCGCTCGCAAGCCGAATCCCGGGTTGCCGATGCGCCACCGCAGTCGCGCCGCCCCGATCTGCGACTGGCCGGCGTGCTGTTGGGGCTGGTCGCGGTATTGGCAGCCGCGAATCTGGATATCATGGGCAAGGAGCGGATTTTGCGCGAGGGCCGGCGTTTTGTCGTGGCCCTGACGCCGGTTGATCCGAGGTCGCTGATGCAGGGCGACTATATGAGTCTGAATTTCGGGTCGGATTTCTTCCGGTCCCGGGAAGCCGATCGCGCCGCCGGGCGCTACGTCGAGCTGGCGCCGGACGCCAGCGGGGTGTTCCGGTTTATTCGGATCCGCGCCGATGCCGCGCCACCAAGCCAGCCGGGCAATGTGGTGGTGCGGTTCCGCTGGCTGGAATATGGTCAGATCCTCTTTGTCACCGACGCCTATTTCTTTGCCGAAGGCCGCGGCGAGCATTTTGCCCAGGCGCGGTTCGGCGAGTTCCGCGTCAATGAAAGCGGCGTGGCGCTGTTAACGGGGTTGCTGGACGAGAAACAGAATCGGCTGTAGCCGGGTACGGGCGGTCATGCCCGTCCGGGGCTGGCGGGAAACCGTCGTGACCAGAGGGCAACCGCCTGGGGCCAGAACTCGTCGATGGCGCCGGCCCGCAAAGCAGAAAACCCCAAGGCTTGCCAGGCCAAATCCAGGCTATGCAACGGGTTATGCAGATCGATGGCCTGGGCGTGGTTCTGTTTCGACAACTTGCGGCCCTGCTCATCC
Organism: Advenella kashmirensis; assembly: GCA_040395835.1. GTDB lineage: Bacteria > Pseudomonadota > Gammaproteobacteria > Burkholderiales > Burkholderiaceae_B > Advenella > Advenella kashmirensis_B. The sequence continues at coordinate 472,475 of JBEBPQ010000001.1, read as the reverse complement.
AGCACCAGCGGGACATGCATCATGCGCGGTACGGCGAAACCTAATGCTTTCGCCAATTGATGCTGTCTTGCGGTTGATGTCAGCAGGTCTTGCCCGCGCACGACGTCGGTCACCCCCTGATCATGGTCATCGATGACGACCACCAACTGGTACGCAAACAGCCCGTCGGCGCGCTTGACGATGAAATCCCCCACCGCCTCGGCAACGTTTTGCGATTGCGGCCCCAGCCAGCGGTCTTCGAAGGCGTAATGCTCGTCGGGGACGCGGAAGCGCCAGGCGCGCGGCTTGCGTCCATGCCGTATCCCGTGACGGCAGGTGCCCGGATACGGGCGCTCTCCGTGCAGGGCGGTCAAGCCTGCCTGGGCGGCGCTGTCGGCGATCTCCTGGCGCGTGCAGGCACAGCCGTAGATCAGGTTCATTGCGCAGAGCTGCGCGAACACGGCTTCGTAGCGCGCCAGCCGGTGCGATTGCCACAGGACTTCGCCATCCCATTGCATGCCCAATTTGTGTAGTTGCTCTAGTATTTCGCTGTCTGCGCCAGGCACGACCCGTGGCGTGTCGATATCTTCCATGCGGACTAGCCAGCGTCCTTGCCGGGCGCGCGCGTCCAGGAAGCTGGCCATGGCGGCCACCAGCGATCCGTTATGCAGCGGGCCGCTGGGGCTGGGCGCAAAACGGCCCGTATATAACGGGCCAGGAGGGGAAGCGGATAAACTGGACAAGCGTTGGCTAGGTGTCGAGTAAGGGTCGGCTCGACTGACATCGTCAAATTGCGGGTTGCAGGCGACGCCGGTAGGCCGATGGTTGCGGGAGGGCCGAAAGCGGTGCCGGCCCGGACTTATTTCATGGACGCTTGCTTAATGGAAGCGTTTCTCTTCATCGTCGGTGACCAGTTCTTCCAGGATCAGATGATCGATCTCCGCCTCTTGGCTCCACAGCACCATGAGGGTGATGATCTTCATGTGCTGCAGCGACAGGGGCGCTTCAGGGGCGGCCATGGCGCGATCGATGATAATCTCGCGCAAGGCGGGCGCCACCGCGCCGGAATATTCCAGAAAATTCAGGAACCCCATGGCAGCCACGCCCAGGTGCTGTTGTTCAGATGGCGTGTAGACACGGGTGCTGGTTGCTGACATGCTGGTCAGTTCCACACATTTTTCCGTGGATTCCGCCAGGCCATACAGCCAGCCGATGGCATCGTCGATATCTTCGTGCTCGAAGCCGGCGGCCATGAGGCGTTTCGTCAGGACATCTGCGGAAGGGCAAGATTCTGGTGTGTAGTAATTTTCGAAGAGATAAACCAGGACATCGTACATAATGCGTTTCCCTCAAAAGGTTTATTCAATCATAGCCTTTTGCCAAATAACATTATCTTGCCTTCAAAACTCGTTAATTAAGCTGAAAGCGTAGATAAATAGTGCTATTTGACGGGCTACACCCATCAGCCATTACGCAGGCTTAATGATTCATACTTTACGGGTTTTTGTACGGTCCGGCAATCGATTCTTTGGCATCCCGCTAAAAAAATCCAACATGTCGCCACAGCCTTATGATTTCAAAGCCTTTTTTGCCGTCTTTGCGGGAAAAGGCAGCGGCTGTGCATGTTTCAAACGGTTGCGCGTCCCGCAATTACAACAACGCTGCGCGTTGCCGCGACCAGGCGGTGAAACTCGTCTTGCGCCACCGGCCGAGGCGGATGAAATGCCAATATTTGGCAGGCGGCCGGCAGCATCAGGTAAATTTTGAATACAATGAAAACTTATTGCCTAACCTGTCCGCATTTATAAGGAAATGCCATGTCTTTTCAAGCTGTCGATGCCCAATCGCTTATGGAAATCACTGCCCGTCCACCCCTGTATTTTGTCAGCGGTGAAGGCTCTTGGTTAACTGACGATACCGGCAAGCGATATCTGGACTGCATCCAAGGTTGGGCCGTCAACTGTCTGGGGCATTGCCCGCCGCAACTGGTGGCCGCCCTGAATGAGCAGGCACAGAAGCTGATCAACCCCTCGCCCGCGTTTTTCAACGAGCCGTCGGTCGCGCTGGCGCAACGCCTGACCGAAGCCTCTTGCTTTGACCGGGTCTTTTTCACCAACAGCGGTGCAGAGGCCAACGAGGGGGTGATCAAGCTGGCACGCAAGTGGGGCCAGAAGCACAAAAACGGCGCCCATAAGATTATTACGTTCAACCACAGCTTCCATGGTCGGACGCTGGCGACCATGTCGGCTTCCGGCAAGGCGGGTTGGGATACGAAATTCGCACCGCAGGTCGATGGCTTTCCCAAGGCCGAGCTGAATGACCTGGCCTCCGTGAAAGCCCTGATCGACGATCAGACGGTGGCGGTCATGCTGGAACCGGTGCAGGGCGAGGGCGGCGTCATTCCCGCCAGCGCCGAATTCATGAAAGGCCTGCGCCAGTTGACCACCGACAACAATATGCTGTTGATCGTGGACGAAGTGCAGACCGGCATGGGACGCTGCGGCACCCTGTTTGCCTATCAGGCCTATGGGATTGAGCCCGACATCATGTCTCTGGGCAAGGGCATTGGAGGCGGTATTCCGCTGGCGGCCATGCTGGCGCGCGAAGACGTTGCCTGCTTCGAGCACGGCGACCAGGGGGGGACCTACAACGGTAATCCTTATATCACGGCCGGCGGTATTGCGGTTTTCGACACATTGACCGCGCCGGGTTTCCTGGAAAGCGTCCAGGCGCGCACGGACCAGCTCTCGGCCGGGCTGCAAGCCCTGTCCGACAAATGGGGTATGAAAGGCGAGCGCGGCCTGGGCTTGCTGCGGGCGTTGATCCTGGATAAGGATGATGGTCCCGCCATCGTCGATGCCGCGCGCGAGCGCGCGCCCGAAGGCATGTTGCTGAATGCGCCGCGCCCGAATCTCTTGCGTTTCATGACAGCATTGAATATTACGGAAGACGAGATCCGCCTGATGCTAACATGGTTGGATGAAATTATTGCTCAAGTGCGGCGCTAAGGCAGTCGACGGCGGTTTTCATCGTCGCGTTGAGCTGAGTCGTTAAATTCGGTTATTTCGTTTGGCATATCGTCGCGCGAAATAACCCTCGTACACAAGGAGCAAGCATGCAGAACGAGATGGAACTCAAGGAGCTTGTGATCGAGCTGTCCAACAACCTGAACCAATGCATGGCGCAGCAGGCTGCACTACAGCATGCAATCTACGCTTTGCTGGATAACGTCAGCGATAAAAAGGCGGTTCGACGTTCGCTGAACCTCTGCGCGGAAAGCTTCCTGGAGGCGCAGGAATCATTGGGATTGCCGGACGATATGATCGAGACTTACCAGGATGAGATCAATGAATTGCTCGACACCCTGTCGGACGATATCGAACGCGAGCGCGATAATAACTGGGCCAACGAGGGCGGCAATATTCATCTGGAAGACGGCAAGGGTTAAGTGCAAGCCTAGCGGCGTTCGTCGATCCGGTCCAGCCACTGCCTGATGCCGTCAGTGCCGCGAAAGTCATCGACGGCGCGCGCTGGAACGTCCGGGTAAGCGGTGTTCCACATCTTTGCCAAGGCCCGGCCTGGGCCGATCTCAAGCACGGCATCGGGCTGCAGTTCGCGTACCGCCTGCAGGCATGCCCGCCAATCCATGGCGTGACTGATCTGTTTTGCCAGCGCCTCCGCCGCCTGGTCGGCCAGGACGGCGCCTTTGCCGTCTATCGCGCTCAACACTTTGAAAGCGAGCGCCTGGCGACTGCGGTATGGTGCAAGATCGCGCTGGAATGCCGCTGTACCCTGCGCCAGCAACGCTGTGTGCGACGGCGTGCGCACGCCCAGCCTGACGACGCGCATGGCGCCCAGCCGTTCGGCCAGTTCGGCGGCCTCTTGCAGCGCGGGATCAAGGCCGCCAATGACATCGTGTTGATCGGGGTTGCTGATCGCCAGGTGGGTGTGGGTTGTTTCGATGATTGTCGCCAGATCCTTGCGCGATACTCCCATGATCGCCAGGAGTCCGGCCGGTTCGGACACGCAGGCATCCATGCTGGCGGCGCGTCGCGAAGCCAGTTTAAGACCGCTTTCGGCATCGAACAACCCGGCCGCGCAGCAGGCCGCGAGCTCTCCGAGAGAGTAACCGGCAGCGCATATCGGCCGGGGGAGCAAGGTTCGCAGTTGCTGCCAGTATGCCATTTGAAATGCAAAGATGAACGGCTGGGCTACTCGATTCTCCTGAAGCGCCTCGCAGGCGATGTTTTCGCCGAGCCACACGTGCGGGATCGATGCGGCCAGCAAGGCATCAAGCGGCCCGGGCGCGCGCGTCCGCAAGGCGCGCAAATGGTCCGGTGTCTGTTGCCCCTGCCCGCTGAATAAAAGGGCCAATCGCATCAGAGCGTCTCCAGGAACAGCACGACCCCCAATAGATCGGCCGCGCCGCCAGGGCTCAGGCGGCGTTCGATGAATGCGGCATGCATCGCTTGCGCCTCTGCGCCCCAGTTCGCTGCGTGTACGCCGCCATTCGCGAGAAATGCACGGGCTGCCTGGCGGGCGAAACGCAGGCCCTGGCGGCCGCCGCGCCATAGCAAGTTGGTGTCCTCGAGTTCGGCCATCAGGGCAAAGAAACATTGCACGGCGGCTTTTTGCGGGGACCGCGTGGCGTCCAGCGTATTTCGGTAGACCGGCAGGCCGATGTCGATGGCCGAAGGGAAGCCGGCGGCGGCTTCGGCGCGCGCGCCGCCGCTGCCGTACTGATGATGCACCCGCGCACCATGGCTGTTTCCGGCGGCGCCGGCGCTGGCCAGGATGTCCTTGCCCCAGCGCGCTGCCACCAGCCGGCAGGTATGCTCGGGCGTGCAATATCCGTCGGACGCCCATTGCGCACCCGCGGCCGCGCAAAGCAGGCCGAGATTGAAAATGGCGCCGCGGTGCGTATTGATGCCCGCCGTGGCACGCAACATCTGTTGTTCCGCCGCGATGCCATGCGGCTGCAATTGCGCGTAATCCGGCCCGGCCATGCCCTGGCGGGTGATCTCTGGGAAATAATGCCGCAGCGCATTGAGGCTGCGGATAAATGTCGTGAAGTCCATGTCGGCATGGCTGCCACTATCGACGGGGCTGACCAGGCCGGGCTTCGGAGAAAGCGCTACCTCGCGGTACAGGGCCTGGATGGCGTGCCTGCCGATACGGTCGGCTACCGCGCCGGGACCGGGGCCAGGGCGGTTGAGCATCTCCGCGGGCGATAGCGGTTCAGCAAACATGGGTTGGTTCCTTTAAACTTGCCAGCAAGGCGTTTGTAGTGACCAGCGCGACCGAGGCATTCCCCTTGGCGACGACGCGCGTCGCGGGGCTTTGCGCCGCCCGGGCCAATTCCTTCCAGTTCACCGCCAGGGCGCCGGCGAAGCGTATCTCCCCGTCCAGCGAGCAAGGCAGGGCAAGTTGGGTCGCCTGCAGGGCTTCGAGACAGCCAGGCAACTGGCATGCATCGGTAATGTCGCAAACAAGATCGATATCTGAGCGCGCGTGGCGGTAAGGCATGCCGCTTAACCTTTCCCAGGCCATGGAACCATAGGCATGGACGGATACCCCAAGTCGTTCGCATCGCGTCTGCAATCGTCGCAAGGGGGCGATGGTTGCTGCCGGCGCGGAGGTTTCCAGGCACTGCGCGAGCAAAAGCGGTGGCTCGACGGCCATGATGGCGTCGAGCGTTACCGCTATGCCCAGGCGCCGGGGCTGCATGCCGGGGGGCGGGAGTGTCAGTCCCAGGAAAAGCGTTGTGCCGCCAGGGGAGGGCTGGCGCGCAACGACCAGTGGACGGCCGGCATGCAGCCACCGCCGTAAGGCGTCATGCGCTTCCGGGGTGGCCGTGCCTATCAAGGTGTAGGCCGCCCCGGGATGCAGGTAGGCGAGGTCGTGGCGACGCATCCTGCGCTCCTAGGCGGCCAGTATCTGGTCGACAATATGGGCGGCCTGCTTGCGGCCGGCCCGGTCTTGGCCAAGCTGCATGCGCCCATCCGCTTGCGGGGTTGCCCGCAGGTCGGCGAGCGCGGCATCCAGCAAGTCGGACGAGGGTGTCGGCCAGATGGCTTCGATCGCGCCCATGCGCTGATAATTTTCCGCGCCGGGCGCGAACGTAGGCGCGCTGGCGGCCAATTCCAACAATCTGGCATGATCGATCTTGGTGACACGCGCCATGGCTTTCAAGTCCATGACGCGCACCTGGGCGCTGGCCAGCGCGTAGGCGCGATCGGCCATCAACCCGAAAGACAGGTAGCCGCCGCTGACCGCTTCGCCGGTAACGAGGCTCAGGCTGACGTGACCGCGCCGCCGCGCCAGATCGATGCAGGCCGCCAGGTGGGCGAGGCTGCCGTTCAGGCAAAGCAGTTCTTGTGCGCGGGACAGCGCCTGCCCTTGCGTGTCGACCAGGAAGACCAGGGGGCGGCCGGGATGCGACGCTATGATGTCCAGCACCTGTTGCGCAAGAGACAGCGCAATCGCGTGGTCAATGGCGGCCGCATCGGTCGTGCCGAGCACGGTTACCGGGCCGCCGGCCGTCGTGGCCGTGCCAGCGAGCCAGTGGCCTTCTATGTGAACCTGGTGTCCGGCCGGAAACAGGGTATCCAGTAGGGTGGTCAGACTCATGCGTAAAGCTCCTTATGCAGCGCGCTCATGCTTGCGCAGTCCATCATGGGCACGCTGGCAGAATCGGCGATGCCGAGCGCTTGCCACACTTGCAAGCCGTCGCGCATGTCGCCAAAGCGCGCCAGGCGTTCCTGCAATTGTTTTTGCCGGTGCTGTTGCGCCGCCAGATCGGGCATCTTGATCGAGTTGTCGGCCAGTAACCGTCCGGTCCGCTCCCGGAATGCAGCCGGGTCGTCGTCCACCAATGCGATGCAATCGTTCATCAGGTAGCGATGCTTGCCGCCCGTCACGCGCCAGACCAGTGCCCGGTCGCGGGAATCGAACTCCTCGACGCCGGCCACGGTTTCGATGACTTCCGGCCCGGAAAGCGCGAGCCGACCCTCTTCGGACATAATGATGGCCGAGCACAGGCTGGTGACGATGCCCATGCCCCCGAACGCGCCGCAACTGCCGCCGACCAGCGCCACCACTGGGATGCCCGCATTGCGGGCATCCAGCACGGCCCGCATGATCTCTGAAATGGCGATCAGCCCTGCGTTGGCCTCGTGCAGCCGGACGCCGCCCGAATCCACCAGGAACAGGACGGCCTTGGGTTTATCGCGAACGGCGCGCCGCAGCAGGCCGACGATCTTGGCGCCATGGATTTCACCGACCGCGCCGCCCATGAACTGGCCCTCTTGGGCAATCACGAGGACGGGGTCTGCGCGCAGGGTGCCCTGGCCGATGATGACGCCATCGTCGAACGCGCCGGGCATGTCCAGCGCCGCCAGATGGGCACTGGGCGTGCTTTCGGCGGGCGGCAGCAGTTCGCGAAAACTGCCCTGATCCAGGAGCCAGGCGAGGCGCTGGCGGGCGGTCGCTTCGAAATAACTGTGGCGGCGCGCCGGTGTCGCGGTCTGTTCTATCGTCATTGGGCACCCCCTGTGTATTGACCGAGCGCCTGGCCAAGCCGGAGCGTGACCACCGCTGGCGTGGCGCCCATATCGTTGATGGCGACGAACGTGCCCCCCATCGCATGCTGCGCTACGAATTCGTCCAGGACTGCCTGCCAGATCGTGCCGAATCCGCGCGCCGATGTCATGATCTGTATCGTGCAGGTGGACGCGGTGTCGGCGGGTCGCATGAGGATTTCCAGATTGCCAGAACCGACTACGCCGCAGACGACGGCGCCCGTGGCCGGTTGGATGGCTGGCGTTGAAAAATGATATTCGAGTTTTTCCATTGTGTTCACCAATTACGGAATCGTGACGGGGGCGCATAAAGCTCGCCGGACCATTTCACCAGGTCCTTGACCGAGCGGGCGGCCAGCAAGTCGCGAGTCGCCAAGCGCGGATCGATGCCCAGATCTTGCGGGCGTCGTATGATGCCGCGGTCACGCAGGTTTTCGACGATCTGCCGGTCGCGCGCCATGCCCACCGGTGTATAGCCGGCGACGCCGCGGATTGCCTGGGCGCGTTCCTCGGCGCTGCGGCATAGCAGCAGGTTGGCGATGCCTTCCTCGGTGACGATATGCGAGACATCGTCGCCGTAGATCATGATGGGCGGCAGCGCCGCGCCCATCGATGCCTTCAGTTGCCAGGCATCCAGTTCTTCCACGAAGACGGGCGCCATATGTTCGCGGAAGGTTTCCACCGTTTGCACCACCAGCTTGCGTCCGCGGATAGCGTCTGGGCCGCCGGCTTCGCGGCCAGCCTTGAGCCAGGCGTCGGAGGCATGGCGCCGGCCGTGCGGATCGGAGCCCATATTGGGCGCGCCGCCGAAGCCCGTGATGCGTCCCGTGGTCGCGGTCGAGCTGTTGCCCGCCAGGTCGATCTGCAGGGTCGATCCGATGAACATATCGCAGGCGTACAGGCCGGCGGTCTGGCAGAAGGCGCGATTGGAGCGCATGCTGCCGTCGTTGCCGGTGAAAAAGATATCGGGTCGCGCGGCGATGTATTTTTCCATGCCGACTTCGGAGCCGAAACTATGCACCGATTCCACGCAGCCCGATTCGATGGCCGGAATCAGCGTCGGGTGGGGGTTCAGGGCCCAGTGCGTACATATCTTGCCTTTCAGGCCGAGTTCGGTGGCATAGGTCGGCAGCAGCAGCTCGATCGCCGCGGTATCGAAACCGATACCGTGATTGAGTCTTTGCACGCCATATTCGGCATAGATCCCCTTGATCGCCATCATGGCCATGAGGATCTGCACCTCTGTAATCTGGGCGGGATCGCGGGTAAACAGCGGTTCGATATAGTTGGGCCGGGGCGCGACCACGGTAAAGTCCACCCAGTCGGCCGGAATGTCGACACGGGGCAGGGTGTCCAGCCGTTCATTGACCTGCGCGATCACGATGCCGCCGCGAAATGCCGTGGCTTCCACGATCGCCGGCGTATCCTCTGTGTTGGCGCCGGTGTAGAGATTGCCCGCGGCATCCGCCGTCTGGGCGGCAATCAGGCATACATGCGGCGTTAGATCGGTAAAGTAGCGGCCAAAAAGTTCCAGGTACGTATGGATGGCGCCGATTTCAATTTGCGCATCCTGCACCAGACGGGCCAGGCGCGCGCCCTGCGGACCGGAAAAGGAAAAATCCAGGCGGCTGGCGATGCCGCGCTCAAACAGATCGAGATGACTGGGTAGCGCCAGCACGGATTGCACCATGTGCAAATGATGCAACCGCCCGGGGTCGCAAGCGGCCAGCGATTCGGCAAGAAAATCGGCCTGTTTCTGGTTGTTCCCCTCAAGGCAGACCCGGTCTTGCGGTTCGACAACCGCATGCAGCAGGTCCGTGATGCGTTCGGGCGCGACCTGCCGTTGCAGGCCGTCTTCGGCCGCGCGCGCCAGGCGTCGCTGCCGTCCCCGCTTGCGGGTGTCCCATACTCTCGATGTACTCGTGTGATTCATGTGGCTTCCTGTTGCTTGGTTAACCGAAGAGCGCTTTTGTTGCGAGAAACAGTACCGAGGGGCCCATCAGGCAGCCGAGACCCGTGTAGAACGTTGCGGTCAGTGCGCCATAGGGCACCAGACGGGGATCGGTGGCGGCCAGACCGGCGGCCACGCCGCTGGTGGTGCCGGCCATGCCGCCAAAAACCATGGCCGACCGCGGATTGTCCAGGCGCATAAAGCGCGCCGTCGCCGGGGTAAATACCATGACCAGAATCGCCTTAATCAGGCCGGTGCCTATGGATAGCGCGATGACGTCCGAGCTGGCGCCGATGGCGGCGCCCGTGACCGGTCCGACGATATAGGTCATTGCGCCGGCGCCCACGGTGGCCATGGAGACCGAATCCCGATAGCCGAAGGCATAGGCGACGCTGGCGCCGACGACAAAGGGCACCACGATGCCCAGAAGCAACGATATCATACCGATAAGACCGGCTTTCTTCACTTCCTCGACTTTGACGTCGAAGGCGGTCGCCACGATCGCAAAGTCGCGCAGCATGGCCCCGCCCATCAAGCCAATGCCGGCGAAAAGCTTGATATCGGCCAGGCCCTTGCTGCCGCCGGTCTCCACGCCGCCCCAGTAAGCCAGTATCAGGCCGATCACGATGGCAATGGCCGAGCCATGCACACGGCCATAGGTCAGCCGCCGCGACAGGTGCCCCGACACCCATATGATCAATCCGACGAAAGCGAAGGCCGCGATCAGGTTATTTTGCATGATTGCATGTGTAAGCATGTCCATGGTTTCGCTTCCCGTCAGGTTTGATCCGTGGCCAGGCCGGCCTGCCAGGCCTCTGCAGCGTCCTGCGGGCCAGATCGGTTGATAAGGGCAATGACGCCTACCGTTATTGCCACGGTGAGGACGGCGCCGATAATCGCGACCGGGCCGCCTTTGAGTGCCGCCAGGACGTTCTGCTGGGCCGCCATGGCTATCACAATTGGGATATACATGGCAGACCAGAAGCCTACGCCCGCTTGCGTGGTGTCGGGCATCAAGCCACGTTTGTGAAGATATGCCCTTGCTGCGATCAGCAGCATCATAGAAATGCCGACGCCGCCGACATTGGCCTTGACGCCAATCAGCACGCCCAGCATATCGCCCACATAGACCCCTAGCAAATGGCATGCCGCCAGTATGGCTGTTCCATAGATGATCATGATGTTGTCTCCAAGTGTTCTTATGTCGCGCGGTACGTCGGTGCCTCCGGGTTGACTCCTGCCCCGAGCCCGCCGATGCTTCCTGTCCGCATGACACAAGATAGACAGTGCGGTGCAGGGTTTCAATCAACCTGGGTGCAGGATAATTACCTTCAGGCTAAATGTTCCCGACTCGGGATTTGTCTCTATAGCCAGCTTTCGCGCTTTTGGCTATTGTTATCGTTTACCCTAGCCAGGGACGTATCCAAAGAGTCGCTTGCATGGCCATTGATGAATCCATCACCCTGAAGAAACTGGAGGTGTTCCTCGCTTTCATGGAGCACAGCAACCTTGCCCGGGCCGCCGAAGAACTTGGGCTCAGCGTCGTGAGCGTGCACCGCGCGCTGCATTCGCTGGAAGAAGCCATTGGTTGCCCGTTGTTTCGCCTGGAAGGCAGAAACCTGGTGCCGCAGGATACGGCCTGGCGGCTCGCCGAGTCGGCGCGCCGCACGCTGGCCGAGTGCGAGCAGGGTATCAAGGCCGTGCGCGACATGGCGGGCGTCAACGGCTCGCGCTTGAAACTGGGCGCCATCTATTCGCTGACCCTGCACTGCATTCCCCACTTGATCGTGGGAACGAAGTTGCGCAAGGAAGGGCTCAATATCGATCTGATACTGGGCTCCAACGAAGAATTGCTTCAAAAACTGGAGGACGGGGCGCTGGACGCCATCGTGGTCGGCGTGCACGATGGCATGTCCGCCAAACGCATGATCACTGTGCCGCTATTTAGCGACGATATGTTCCTGGCGGTCCCGCTGGATTCCCCGTATGCAGATCGGAAAAACGTTGATTTGCACGAGCTGGCCGGCGAAAACTTCGTAACGCTGACCGATGGCTTCATTACCTCGTTCAGCTTCAATCGCATGATGGAGAACGCAGCTATTTCACCCGCAATAAGCATGCATGTTGGCGATATTTTTTCCCTGATCAACCTGGTCGGCAATGGTATGGGGATCAGCCTGCTGCCGGGGCGGATCGCTTCGTTCACGCCCCGTATCAAACTGATTCCACTGGGCCCGGGCCAGGCGTATTCCCAGCATATCGCGCTGATGTTCCTCAAGAGCCGCGAGCCTGATCGCAATCTGCTGGCCCTGGCTGCCGAGGGACGGACCTATAGCCGTCGGCTGCAGCAGGGCGGCGATTTTCCGGTGCTGGGGGAAGCAGAATAAATATGGTGATTGCCAGGGGCATCATGAGGGGAAGCAACCCATAGAACAACCGGCAATCGTTGGCGCAGCCCTAGTTGCCGCAAGCAGGTCGTTGTTTGCCGGCAGGCAGGGCCGCTTCGAACGCTTGCGCGAACGCGAGCAGCGCCGCTTCCTGCCGGTAGCGCCCGACAATCTGGATACCTATCGGTTTGCCATCTAGCGTAAAGCTGCAAGGCAGAGAAATGCAGGGATGTCCGGTTACCGTGATACGCGAGCACGAACGCATCCAGCGGATATAGTCGGGCATGGTGATGCCCGCGATCTGGGCCGGGTATTCCTGTTCCAATGGGAATGGGGCTACCTGGGAAACGGGGGCGACCAGAAAATCGAAATCGGCCAGCAAGGCCTGCATTCGATTGAACATTTGTCCCTGCGCCCGATTCGCCGTCGCAATCTGCGCGCCGGTCAGCGCAAGGCCGATGTCAATGTTCCACCTTATGGTTTCCTTGAGCAGCGCCCGCTGCTGCGCATTGAACTGGCCGTAGTTCGTGGCAAAGGAGACTGCCCGGAAGGTTTCGAAGGCCATATCGGCGCCGTCGAAATCCGGTTCGCGTTCCTCGATATCGCAGCCCATATCGTGCAACGCGGCGACGCCCACCCTCAGCGATTGCAATACCTCGGGCTCGAAAGGCAGGCCACCGAGCGTTTTGCTCAAGGCGATCCGGGTGCCTTTGGGATCGCGCGGCGCCAATGGAAAAAAAGCGCCGGGGGGCGAAGGCAGGGCTAGCGGATCTTCGGGGTCTGCGCCGGCAAGCACTTGCATCAATAGGGCGACATCGGCGACACAGCGTCCCATCGGGCCGCCGACCGACAGCGTATTAAAAGGGTGGTTTGAAGGCGCCATGGGAACGCGGCCGATGGACGGACGCAGCCCCACGACGTTGCAGAAGCTGGCTGGGTTGCGCAGCGAGCCGCCCATATCCGAACCATCGGCCAGCGCCACCATGCCCGCAGCCAGCGCGGCGGCCGATCCGCCACTGCTGCCGCCGGCGGAAACCGAAAGCAGGTAGGGGTTGCGGGTAGCGCCGAAAATATTGTTGAACGTATGCGAGCCGGCGTTAAATTCCGGCGTGTTGGTCTTGCCGATGATGATGGCGCCCGCGCTGCGCTGCCTTGCGACAACGGCGCTATCGCGCGATGGCACATGATGTTCATAGATCCGCGAGCCGAAGGTGGTGCGTAAGCCGCTGGTCAGGTAGGAGTCTTTATGGGCGGCAGGAAGCCCGAACAGGAGTCCGACATCCTCGTTTTTGCTCAACGTTGTGTCGGCCATATCCGCTTGCGCGAGTGCCTGCTCGAGCCGTAGTGTTGTCAGCGCGTTGATGACAGGATTGACGTGTTCGATGCGCGCGATGTGCGCCTGCATGATCTCGCGAACGCTGACCTCGCGCCGGCGAATGCGTTGCGCCAGTACTGTTGCTGGTTCGTAGTAAAGTTCCTGCATGCTTGTGCCGCCTCAAGGTTCTGTCCGGATAAAGGCAGCATACCTGAGCAAGGCGGCGCTGGCCAGCGGCGTGTTGCACAAGCGTGCCAAGGTGTGGGCGGCACCACCCGAAGATTCAGGCTTTCATGCCGCCGTCAGGCGCGTCTTTTTCGGCATAATCGCGCATCATATTGCGCATCATTGCCAATTGTGTGCGAAAACGGCGGCAACCGTTGCATATCGGCAGATGCAAGTGCAATTGCAGGCGCTCCGCTGGGGTCAGGGCCCGCTCCTGGGCGTCCGAGAGCAAGCGGGTGGCATGTTGACAGTCTATGAGCATGGTATCTGTGGCAAGGCCGCTTTCCTATGGTCAGATGCGATTCGGCGTTTCCCGAACCGGGAATGGCATGCCGATCGGGCGGCACCGGTTATTCCTTTGTCGTCATTTTCCTGCATTTCTTACAACTATCTTACGAAATTTTCGCCGCGGTGGCAAACCAGCGGTCTTCCAGGCATTCGCGCAGCCGCAAGCGCGCCCGGTACAGCAACACGTGCAGATTGCTCAACGAAACGGCCGCATCATGGCAGATTTCTTCGGTGCTCATATTCATGAACTCGCGCATCATGAACACGCGCGCCTGGGCGGCGGGCAATTGTTCCAGGCACAGCTCCAATATCTGCCAGAATTGATTCTGTTCCATGGTCTTGTCCGGACTGTTCCAGTCCAGCGGGCGCGTCGCGTCTTCCCAATGTCCGTGATTGGGGAACAGTTCGCTCAGATCGGCGCTATTGTTCTGTTCGTCCTGCGTCAGCGGACTGCCGTTATGCTTGCGGCGATCGCGCAGCAGGTCCACGATTTTGTTCTTTAGGATCGCGAACACCCAGGTCTTGAAGGCGGCCTGGCCACGGAATTTATCCCGGTTCTTCAGCGCGCCGACCAGCGCCTCCTGGACGGCGTCTTCGGCAAGGGCGTGATCGGACAAGTGCAGGCTGGCATAGCGCAGCATTTGCTGGCGAAACTGCGCGAATGCCTGCGGATCGTCAAACATGGTGTTGCCTGACTAGCTGGCGTCGGCCAGGCGCAGCAGCTCGGCGCCGTCCGCGACCTGATCGCCGACGGCGAAGAAAATCTCGTCGACCACGCCGTCGGCCGGTGCGGAGATGGCGTGTTCCATTTTCATGGCTTCCATGACCATGAGCGCATCGCCTTTTTTCACCGTGTCACCGGTCTTGACCGACAGCGCGATAATCTTGCCGGGCATGGGCGCGGTCAGGCTGCCGCCGTGGTCGGCGCTATCGTCGCCGGCATGGCGCAGCAGATCCGGTAGACCGAAAATGCGTGTGCCGCCCATATCGGAGCCGCCGAACAGCCAGGCCTGTTCCTGGTCGCGAACCACCGTGCCCTGGTAGTCGCGGCCGTCCAGGTGAATGCGGGTTTGCCAGCCGCGGCCATCGGGATGGGCGGACCAGCGTAGGGGATAATCGCGCCCCTGGTGCCGCAGTTGCCATTGTCCGCCAATGCGTTGCATGTCCAGTACATGGGTGGTGTCGCCATCCTGCAACTGCAGCGTCTGGATGTAGTGGCCGCCAAGGCGCCAGCCATCGGTGCTGGCCCAGGGGTCGGTGGCTTGATCGAATGCGTTGCGGTCATCGCTGGTCTGGCCCTGCGCGCTGATCCAGGTGGCGGCCACGCAGGCCAGGGCTGGCAGGACGGCTTCGCGGTGCACGGGCAGCAACTGTTCGCGATGTTTTTCAATCAAGCCAGTATCCAGGTCGGCGGTGGCGAATGCCGTATTCTCCATGAGACGGCCGAGAAAGGCCAGGTTGGTGTGCACACCGACCACTTGCGTTTGCGCCAGCGCCTCATGCATGCGGGCGATGGCCTGCTCGCGGTTCTCGCCGCGCACGATGAGTTTGGCGATCATCGGATCGTAGTAGGGAGAAATCGTATCACCCTGGCGTACGCCGCCATCGACCCGCACATCGCCATTCTGGAAGCCGACATGGGCGGGCAGCCGCAGATGATTGAGCGTGCCGATCGAAGGCAGAAAGCCACTTTCAGGATTTTCAGCATAGATGCGTGCTTCGATGGCATGGCCGTGCATGGTCAAGGCGTCCTGCGCCAGTGGCAGGGGCTGGCCCGCCGCGACGCGCAGTTGCCATTCCACCAGGTCCTGCCCGGTGATCATCTCAGTCACCGGGTGTTCGACCTGCAGCCGCGTATTCATTTCCATAAAGTAAAAGCGACCGTCGGGTTCGGCGATGAACTCAACGGTGCCGGCGCCGACATAGCCGACGGCCTTGGCGGCCGCCACCGCCGCCTCGCCCATTTCCTTGCGTCGTCCCGGCGTCATGCCGGGTGCGGGGGCTTCTTCGATGACTTTTTGGTGGCGGCGCTGCACCGAGCAATCGCGTTCGAAAAGATAGACGGCATTGCCCTGGCTGTCGGCAAAGACCTGGATTTCGATATGGCGGGGTTTTGTCAGGTAGCGTTCGATCAGCACCATATCGTCGCCGAAACTGCTGATGGCTTCGCGCTTGCATGAGGCCAGCGCGGCGGTGAATTCATCGCTGCCGTTGACGACGCGCATGCCTTTGCCGCCGCCGCCGGCGCTCGCCTTGATCAGGACGGGATAGCCGATGCGATCCGCCTCCTGGTGCAGGAAATCGGGGTCCTGGTTTTGTCCGTGATAGCCGGGAACGAGGGGAACGCCGGCTTTTTCCATTAACGCTTTGGCCGCGGACTTGCTGCCCATGGCCGCAATCGCCTCGACCGGCGGACCAATGAAGGTAATGCCGGCCTGCTGGCAGGCGGCGGCGAAGCCCTCGTTTTCCGACAGGAAGCCATAGCCGGGGTGAATCGCCTGGGCGCCGGTATCGCGGGCGGCGTTCAGGATGACGTCGCCGAGCAGATAGCTGGCGCGCGGCTCCGCGCCACCGATGTGCACCGATTCATCGCAAGCCTGTACATGCGCGGCGTTGGCGTCGGCATCGGAATAAACGGCGACAGTGCGGATACCCATGCGGCGGGCTGTCGCGGCGACGCGGCAGGCAATCTCGCCACGGTTGGCAATAAGAATTTTATGGAACATGGTCGGGTCTCCGGTCAGATGCGGAACACGCCGAAACGCGTGTCTTCGATGGGGGCGTTCAGCGCGGCCGACAGTCCGAGGGCCAGGACGCGGCGCGTGTCGGCGGGCTGGATGATGCCATCGTCCCAGAGCCTTGCCGTCGCATAGTAGGGGTGGCCTTCATGTTCGTACTGGTCGCGTATCGGGGCCTTGAACTGTTCCTCTTCCTCGGCCGACCAGGCGCCGCCCTTGGCTTCGATGCCGTCACGGCGGATGGTGGATAGCACGCTGGCCGCTTGCTCGCCGCCCATGACCGAAATACGCGCGTTGGGCCACATGAAGAGCATGCGCGGATTGAACGCCCTGCCGCACATGCCGTAGTTGCCGGCGCCGAACGAGCCGCCGATAATCACGGTGAGCTTGGGCACGGCGGCCGTGGAAACGGCGGTCACCATTTTGGCGCCGTGTCTGGCGATGCCTTCGTTTTCGTATTTGCGTCCGACCATGAAGCCGGTGATATTTTGCAGGAAAATCAGTGGAATCTTGCGCTGGCAGCACAGTTCGATAAAGTGCGTGCCTTTTTGCGCGGCTTCGGAAAACAGGATGCCGTTGTTGGCGATGATGCCGACGGGCATGCCATGCAGGTGCGCGAAACCGGTAACGAGTGTCGTGCCGAAGCGGGCCTTGAATTCTTCGAATTCAGAGCCGTCCACGATGCGCGCGATGACTTCGCGGACATCGTAGGGCTTGCGGGTATCCAGGGGAATGATGCCGTTGAGTTCCGCGGGATCGTAAAGGGGCGCACGTATGGGCTGCAGTTGCAGCGGGTTGTCCTTGCGCTTGTTGAGCCGGCCTACCGCATCCCTGGCCAGCTGCAGCGCGTGCAGATCGCTGTTGGCCAGGTGGTCGACTACGCCGGAGAGCCGGGTATGCACGTCGCCACCGCCCAAGTCTTCCGCGGAGACGACTTCGCCGGTGGCCGCCTTGACCAGCGGTGGGCCGCCCAGGAAAATCGTGCCCTGGTTCTTGACGATGATCGATTCGTCGCTCATGGCCGGCACGTACGCCCCGCCCGCGGTGCATGAGCCCATGACCACGGCGATCTGGGCAATGCCCATGGACGACATCATGGCCTGGTTATAGAAAATCCGGCCGAAATGGTCCCTGTCGGGAAAAACGGCATCCTGGCGCGGCAGATTAGCGCCGCCCGAATCCACCAGGTAAATGCAGGGCAGGTTGTTCTGCTGGGCGATTTCCTGGGCGCGCAGATGCTTCTTGACGGTCAGCGGGTAGTAGGTGCCGCCTTTGACGGTGGCATCGTTGCAGACAATCACGCATTCGATGCCATTGACCCTGCCGATGCCGGTAATGACCCCCGCGCCGGGCGCCTCGTTGTCATACATATCGTGCGCGGCCATGGGGGACAGTTCCAGGAACGGCGAGCCGGGGTCCAGCAGTCTCTCTACGCGCTCCCTGGGCAGCAGTTTGCCGCGGGCCACATGCTTGGCCCGCGCGCTTTCGCTGCCGCCTTGCGCGACTTGCTCCAGGTGCTTTTTCAGATCGTCGATCTGCTGCTGCATGAATTGCGCGTTTTCCAGGAACGAAGCGGAACGCGCGTTTATTTTGGATGTAATGACAGGCATAAATCGTTTCCCTGCAAGAGGTCTGCGGCCAGGCGTTTCAAGACGCCAGGTCGGGGCGTTAGAGGACGTTGCCGCCGCCCGGCATAACCGTGACGGTGGCGTTTAGGAGGTCAGACCATCTCGACGGCCAACGCGACGGCCTCGCCGCCGCCGATACACAGCGTTGCCAGCCCGCGCTTGCCCTTAGTCTTGCGCAAGGCGCCAAGCAGCGTGGTGAGGATACGTGCTCCCGAGGCGCCGATAGGATGGCCCAACGCGGTGGCGCCGCCGTGGATATTGACCTTGGCGTGATCCAGTTCGAGTTCTTTCATGGCGGCCATGGTGACCACGGCGAACGCCTCGTTGATCTCGAACAGATCGACCTCGTCCTTGCTCCACTGCACTTTGTCCAGCAATTTCTTGATCGCGCCCACGGGTGCCGTGGTAAACCACTCGGGTTCTTGCGAGTGCTGCGCATGGCCCACAATGCGCGCGATCGGCGTGGCGCCCAGTTGCTTGGCGGTGGATTCGCGCATGATGACCAGCGCGGCCGCACCGTCGGAGATGGAGGACGAATTGGCGGCGGTGACCGAACCGTCTTTCTTGAACGCGGGCTTGAGCGAAGGGATTTTCTCGGGCTTGGCCTTCAGCGGGGACTCATCGGTGTCGACCACGGTATCGCCGCCGCGGCCCTTGACCGTGACGGGCGCGATTTCCCATTCGAAACTGCCGTCTTTGATGGCGGCATTCGCGCGATTGAGCGATTCGATCGAGAAGGCATCCTGCTCTTCACGGGTAAACGTGTATTTGTCCGCGCATTGCTCGGCGAAGACGCCCATGGCGGTGCCGCGCTGGTAGGCGTCTTCCAGGCCGTCCATGGCCATGTGGTCGTAGACCGTGGCGTGTCCGTAGCGGTAGCCCTGCCGTCCTTTGAGCAGCAGATAGGGCGCGTTGCTCATGCTTTCCTGGCCGCCGGCCACCACGACGTCGGCGCTGCCCGCCAGCAGCAGGTCATGCGCCAGCATGGCGGCCTTCAGGCCGGAACCGCAAACCTTGTGGATCGTGGTGCAGGCCACGCCTTTTGGCAAGCCGCCGCCAAGGGCCGCCTGGCGAGCCGGCGCCTGGCCCTGTCCTGCCTGCAGGACGTTGCCCATGATCACTTCCTCTACGTCCTCGGGCTTGATACCGGCGCGCTCGACGGCAGCGCGGATGGCGGTGGCGCCCAGCTCGTGGGCGGCCAGCCCGGAAAGACTGCCCATCATGGCGCCCATGGGGGTGCGGGCTGCGGCTACGATAACAATAGGATCGTTCATGTCTGTTCCTTTTACATGGAATGCCCGGCTGCGTCGGCAGGCTGCAGACAGCGCTGGGCCGGATAGGGAAATATATCTTCGATTTTACCGGAAGCCACTCGGCTCTGCCGGGTCTGCCACCACTGATGGTCCAGCAGCGCGGCATGATATTTCATGAATGCCTGGCGCACCCGCGCATCGCCCAGCAGAAAGCGCTCAAACTCTTCTGGAAACACATCGTTGCGATGGACGGCATACCAGGGTTCGTCGGACATTTCCGCCTCTTCGTTGGGGGCAGGGGGGATTTTGCGAAACGCCATTTCCGTAATCGGCTGGATTTCGTCATAGTCGTAGAACACCACGCGGCCGAGGCGGGTCACGCCGAAATTCTTGTACAGCATATCGCCCGCGAAAATATTGGCCGCGGCCAGTTCCGCGATGGCATCGCCATATCCGCGCACGGCATCGTCGACCGCGGCATCGCTGGCGCGATTCAGGTAGATGTTCAGCGGCGTCATGCGTCGTTCAATATACACATGGCGAAAGACGATGGCGTCCTCGGTTTCTTCGATCAGGCTGGGCACTTCGCTGCGCAATTCCTTGAGCAGCGCCTCGGAGAAGCGCTCCAGCGGCAGGGCGACCTGCGAGTATTCCCAGGTGTCGGCCATGCGGCCGACGCGATCATGCAGCTTGACCATCTGGTATTTCTGGCGGACCGTATCGTGCAACATGCCGTCCTTGCGGATTTTGTCGCGGATCAGTTTGAAAACGTAGGGATAGGAGCCCAGCGTGAATACCGTCATGACCATGCCGGCGATGCCCGGCGCGATATCGAAGGTGTCCGTCGAATGGTTCAGATGATGCAGGAAGTCGCGGTAGAAAAGCGTCTTGCCCTGCTTTTGCAAACCGATGGCCGTGTACAGCTCGGCCTTGGGCTTGGATGGCATCAAGGTCTGCAGGAATGACACATAGGACGAGGGCACGTCCATATCCACCAGGAAGTACGCGCGCGTAAAGCTGAACAGCGTGCTGATATCGGCCCGGGTGTGCAGCAGGGCGTGCAACTGGACCTCGTGTCCCGGCGTATGCAGCAGCGGGATGGCGAACGGGTACATTTGGCCGTGGTTGATGAAGCGGCCGATGATATACGCGCCCTTGTTGCGAAAGAACAGATTGCGCAGGACATGGATCTGGCAGTCGGGCGCGATGCGGGATCCGCCGGAGTGGATGATTTCCTTGCGCAGGATGTTGACGGCGCGCCGTGCCAGCAGCCGGGCTTCTGTCGGCAGATCGCGAAAGGGCAAGGCCAGGCCGAAATCGGCGACCATGTCGATCACGCTTGAGACCACGCCCTGGGTATGGGGATAGTAGACCCGATAGGAGCTGTTCCTGGCGTCGAGGTAATCGGTGGCGACGGCGGGACGAACGAACAGGAAGTCGTTGTGGAAATAGTCCCGATGCAGGATGCGGCTGTATACCGAATTGAAAAAGGTCTCCGCGCATTCCGGCTGGTGGTGTTCGAGCAGCAACTGGGTATAGGCCTGCTTGATATTCTGCCAGTACTGGCTTTGTTCTTCCGTGAAGGAGGCGGCAGCGGGGCGCTGGTCCTGTACCGCCATGCGGGTCTTGCTGAGGATTTCGTTGATCTGCCGCGTACATTCGCGCACGCGCGTGTCGTAGTAGTCGATGCGCTCGCGGTTGACCCGCTGCATGCCATGCCAGTCGTGCGATTCAAACAGGGACTTGGCACGCTGCGCGACGAAGCGAAACAGCGAATAGTGCCGGTCGAATCCTGCCAGTATCTTTGCGGCAAGCTCGGCGGGTGCCGGGACGTCCGGCTCCAGCTGCCTGATTTGCTTATGATCTGCGGTAAGAGACATGTTGGCGAATCTCGAGTTGCTACCGATGTTGCGTTCGGCACGGGCCCGGCCCCGGAAGGGCCTGCGGCTAGCGTGTTTCGTTGAACAATTCACGTCCGATCAGCATGCGGCGTATTTCGCTGGTGCCGGCGCCGATCTCGTAGAGTTTGGCATCGCGCCACAAGCGACCAGTGGGGTACTCGTTAATATACCCGTTTCCGCCCAGGATCTGGATGCCTTCGCCCGCCATCCAGGTTGCTTTTTCCGCGCAATACAGGATAACGGCGGCGCAGTCCTTGCGCACTTCGCGCACGTGGCCGGCGCCCAGGCGGTCCAGGTTCTTGCCCACGGTATAGCAGAACGCGCGGCTGGCCTGCAAGGTCGTGTACAGATCCGCCATTTTGCCCTGGATCAACTGGAATTGGCCGATGGACTGGCCGAACTGCTTTCTGTCGTGGACGTAGGGGACGGTAATATCCATGACGGCCTGCATGATGCCCAGCGGCCCGCCGGCCAGCACGGCGCGTTCGTAATCCAGGCCGCTCATGAGCACCTTGACACCGCCGTTGAGTTCGCCAAGGATGTTTTCCTCGGGCACCTCGCAGTTTTCAAACACCAGTTCCCCGGTATGGCTGCCGCGCATGCCGAGCTTGTCCAGCTTTTGCGCCACCGAAAACCCCTTGAACCCTTTTTCGATGATGAAGGCGGTAATGCCCTTGGCATTGGCTTCGGGATCGGTCTTGGCGTACACCACCAGGGTGTCCGCATCCGGTCCGTTGGTAATCCACATTTTCGTGCCGTTCAGCACGTAGCGGTCGCCTTTTTTCTCGGCGCGCAGCTTCATGCTGACGACATCGGAACCGGCGCCGGGCTCGCTCATGGCCAATGCGCCGATATGTTCGCCACTGATCAGCTTGGGGAGGTACTTCTGCTTCTGGGCCTCGGTGCCGTTACGGTGCAACTGGTTGACGCAGAGGTTGGAGTGCGCGCCATACGAGAGCGCAACCGATGCGCTGGCCCGCGAGAGTTCTTCCATGACGATCATATGGGCCAGATAACCCAGGTTGGCGCCGCCGTATGCTTCGCCTACGGTCATGCCCAGGACGCCCAGGTCGCCGAATTTCTTCCACAGATCCATGGGGAACTGGTCGTCGCGATCCAGTGTTGCCGCCCGTGGCGCGATTTCGGCCTTGGCAAAATTGGCCACCGCCTCGCGCAACATGTCCAGGTCTTCGCCCAAGTCAAAGTTCAAGCCGGGAATCGTCATGAAATGTCTCCGTCGCTATTATCAGGAATCTATAAAGTGTACCCGAACCGCAACGCGCTTTTGTGACGCGCGCCGGACCGGCTGCCACAAGCGGGTTGGGGCGCTTTGCGGCATGGATTTTCATCGAAAATATACATTACGTTTACGTAAACGTCAATATTCTAGGGGGCGTTTCGGGGTAAACCCCGAAGCCTTGCGCCTTGCCCTGGCTCAGGACTGTGCCGCGGCGGCGTTTTTCAGCAGTGTCAGGCAGTTTTTTTCCTGTTCGTCGATCTCGGCCAGGGTTTGATCCAGATCGCGCTTTTGCTGCAGTAGCAATTGCTTGTGCTGGGTCAGGACGGCCAGGTAGCTTTGCAGTTGCGAGTGGGTACTGCCCGGACCTTCGTACATGCCGATAAGCGAGCAGATTTCAGAAAGGGGCAAGCCCAGGCGTTTGCCCCTGAGCGCCAGCTTTAGGCGAGTGCGGTCGCGGTTGGTATAGATGCGCTTCTGGCCTTCGCGCATCGGCTTGACGATGTCGTGATCTTCGTAGAAACGAAGCGTGCGAGGCGTCACGCTGAATTCTTCTGCCAGTTCGGAGATAGACCAGGTGCGTTGTGTCATGAGAAAGAAAAGTGCCCGTATGCAAGACTGGCTTGCATGTTTACGTTAACGTAAACTATGATCTATGAAATAGTTTCAATTGTCAATGAGGAGAGGCACGCATGAATGAACTGGAAGCAAGACTGGATTACCCATTTGGAAATGAGCAGCCGGAACCCGGCCACGCCCGCGAAGTTGCGCCTGGCGTCAAATGGATCCGCATGCCGCTGCCTTTCGCGCTAGATCATATTAATCTGTGGTTGCTCAAGGACGAAGTCGAGGGCAAGGCGGGTTGGACCATTGTCGACTGCGGGATCGCCAAGCCGGAAGTCCAGGCCTTATGGGAGAAGGTGTTCGAGAATGAACTGGAGGGATTGCCGGTATTGCGCGTGGTGGTCACGCACATGCATCCCGACCATACCGGATTGGCGTCCTGGCTGTGCGAGCGCTGGGCGGCGCCGCTGTATATGAGCCTGAGTGACTTCTATGTCGCTTCGCTCTGGTCATCGCGGCCTGTCGGCGGCGCGGGCACCGGCGGCGATGTCGCGGTCCGGCACTTTGCGCGGCATGGGCTGACTGATCCCGATGCGCAGGAACAGATACGGCAGCGCGCCAGCTATTATCCGACGTTGGTGCCGGCGATGCCGCGACGCTTTGCCCGCATGCTGGACGGCGGCGAGCTCACGATTGGCGGGCGCCAATGGCAATGCATTTCCGGCTATGGGCATGCGCCGGAGCACATCAGCCTGTCCTGTCCCGAATTGAAAGTGCTGATCTCTGGCGATATGGTGCTGCCGCGGATTTCCACCAACGTCAGCGTTTTCGATTATGAGCCCGACGCCAATCCGCTGACGCTGTATCTGGATTCGCTGGACAAATATGCCCCGCTGGATCAAGACACGCTGGTGCTGCCTTCGCATGGCCGACCATTCAAGGGCTTGCATGAGCGCATTCGCCAGCAGCACGCGCATCATGCCGAACGGTTGGGGGAACTGGCGCAGTGGTGCGCGGAAAAGCCCATGGCCGCAACCGATGTCGTGCCGCTGATGTTCAAGCGCAAACTGGACCTGCATCAACTGACTTTCGCGCTGGGCGAAGCGCTGGCGCACTTGCATGCCCTATACTATGCGGGCAAGGTGACCCGCAGCGAGGGTGAGGACGGCGTCTTGCGGTTTTCCGCTGTCTGAACTGTCTTGAACACGTCGGGAGGGCTTGCCATTGGCACCGGGTCGGCAGCCCGGTGTTCATTCTGATGCACAACGCGAACGGAGCAATCTACGATGTATTTCGACATGCAGGCATTGTCTGGCAAAAACACCTACAAACTCATGGGCAGCGTGGTCATGCCACGGCCGATTGCCTGGGTGGTGACCGAGGGGGAGCAGGGAGGCAGCAATGCCGCGCCATTCTCCTTTTTCAACGTGTTGTCGGGCGACCCACCCGTCGTGGCGCTGGGGATCGGACATCACGGCGCGGAAAAGAAGGACAGCTTGCGCAATATCGAACGTACCGGCGAGTTTGTGATCAATATGGTGCCGGCGTCGCTAATGGAAGCCATGAATATCACGGCGACGGAATATCCATACCATATCGACGAGCTGGAAAAAGCGGGATTGCAGACTCTGGCTTGCGAACGCGTCAAGCCGGGCCGTATCGCCGGGTCCCCGGTGGCGCTGGAGTGCCGTCTATGGAAGACATTGGATGTCGATAGCAAGCGCGTTATCGTGCTGGCCCGGGTGGAGGGGTTGCACGTGGATGATGGCGCGGTGATCGACGCGGAAAAATGCTATATCGACGGGAACAAGCTGGATCTTGTCGGGCGCATGCACGGCGCAGGCTGGTACACCCATACTCGCGAGGCTTTCAATATGCCGCGCATTCCCTATGAGCACAATGACAAATGAAATAAATGGTGGTGCGTTGCGCGGCAAGGATTGACTTGCGCTTGCGCGTGACGGCGCGGCATCCTGCCGGTATGCGCGCCCTGGCCTTTTGGGGCGTGCGGCCTGCGCGCCGGCGCGACTAGCGGCTGCTGCTTGCCAGTTTCATGGCCAGGCCCACGAAGACCAGCGACGCAAAGCGGTTGAGGATTTTCTGGGCGAGCGCTGATTGCTTTAGATAGCGCCCTGCAAAACTTGAAAAGTAGGCGACCAGATTGAATATGACCAGGGCGCAAAGAATGAAGATCGCGCTCAGTTCCAGCAACTGCAGCGTCACCGGTCCCGCATCGGGTCGGGTGAATTGCGGCAGGAATGCCAGAAAGAAAATGCTCAGCTTGGGATTGGTTGCGCTCATCAGAATACCCCGGCGATAGAACTGCATATCGCTATGGCGGGCGGGAGCGGCCTGGGCCGAACTGAACACGGGCGGCGCCCGCCATGCCTGCCATGCCATGTATAGCAGATAGGCGGCGCCCAGCAATTTGAGAATCAGAAACGCGGTCTGCGATGCGGCGATCAGGCTGGCAATGCCCACCGTGACAATGAATGTATGGAACAGCAGGCCGGTGCACAGGCCCAAGGTGATCATGAAGCCGGCGCGCCATCCCCAGAGCATGGACTGGAATAATACAAACAGATTGTCCGGCCCTGGAGACAGGGCGAGCAGACATGCGATACCGGTAAAAAGGAAGGCGGTTTCAGGGCTGATCATGGAGACTCCGAATCAAGCATGGCTATAATGGCTTTCTGTCTGAATCATAAACCACAGGGCCGCAACATGTCTTCCCCCGCTTCCATTCACACCCGTCTACAGCACCTGGGTACCGCCCCTTGCGACGAAAACCACCCGGTTGCTCCCGTGGGCCTGCCGGCCATCCGCACCAGCACGGTTCGCTTTCACTCAATCGAGGATCTGGAGGCAACCTATAAGCGCAAAAGCCAGGGGGAGCGCCTGGTGACATACGGGCGCATGGGCATGGAAACGCACGCGGCGCTAGAGGATGTCTTTTGCGCACTGGAAGGCGGCAAGCGCGCTTTCCTCGCCTCATCCGGCCTGGGCGCCATTTCCATGGCGCTGCTTTCCCTGCTGAGCGCCGGCGATCATCTGCTGGCGGCAGACTGCGTGTACGGTCCCGTCTACCAACTGGACAAGACCGTGCTGCGGCGCATGGGCATCACGTCAACTTTCTGCCCGGCGCAGGATCTGGCCGCGCTGGAACAGCAAATCCGACCCAACACCAAGGTTCTGTACGTGGAGGCGCCCGGATCGCTGCTGATGGAAATGCTGGACATGCCGGCCCTGGCCGATCTGGCGCGGCGCCACAATCTGATCCTGGTGGCGGACAATACCTGGGGCTCAGGCTATGCCTACCAGCCATTGGCATTAGGCGCGGACGTCAGTGTGATCGCGGGGACCAAATATGTGGGCGGGCATTCCGACCTGATGCTGGGGGCGGTCGTGACTCATCGCGATGACCTGGTCAAGATCATTGATGCCAACCAGTATGCCATGGGTTTTTCCGTCAGCGCCGATGACGCCTGGTTGGCGATGCGCGGCGTGAGGACTCTGCCCATACGGATGACGCAGCACGCCGGCAATGCCATGGCGGTATGCGAATGGCTGTCCAGGCAGGCGGTCGTGGCCCGGATCTATCATCCGGCCTGGCCCGAAGACCCCGGACATGCGCTGTGGCAACGCGATTGCAAGGGCGCCAACGGGCTGCTGTCGGTCGGCCTGAAACTGGATGCCGTCCAGGTGCGGCAGTTCGTCAATGCCTTGCAATTGTTCGGCATCGGTTATTCCTGGGGCGGTTATGAAAGCCTTGTGCAGTGGGTCGATAGCGGGCTGCTCGCCAGCCACGCCTATCATGCCCGCTCCAATACGCAAGGCGCACAGATCGTGCGGCTGCATATTGGTCTGGAGGCGGTGGAAGACCTGATCGCCGATTTGCGCCAGGCGCTCGAGGCCGCGGGTGTGGCAACGGTGTGACGAAGGGTCCGTCGCACGCCGCCTCAGGCAAAAAAAAGGGATTCCGACGAATCCCTTTTTGATCGATGGCGGTGGATTACTTCTTCTCTGCCAGCACCTGGTCCAGCAGTTTTTGCGCCTGGGTAATACTGGAGGCATAATCGCCTGTCATGCCGGGAGAGGTGACATATTTGCCGCCCACCGAAATGGATGGTGTGCCTTCGATCGCGTAGGTATCGGCCAGCTCGCCCGCGCGCTTGACCTTGGCGGCGACACCGAACGAATCATAGGCGGATGTGAAAGCGGCCTTGTCCACGCCTTGCGATGCAACCCAGTCGGTAATCGCGTCCTTGGTGAACAGCTTTTTGCCTTCCTTGTGAATGGCGTTGAAGACTTTTGGATGCAAGTCCAGCTTGTCCAGCGCTTCCAGCGAATAATACAGGTGCTGCATGGGCTGCATGGCTGCGTTGAACGCGACTGGAACCCGGATAAAAGCTACGTTGGACGGCAGGGTCTTGGACCATTTTTCGACCATGGGTTCCATTTCCGCGCAATGCGGACAGCTGTACGCGAAGAACTCCATGACCTCGATCTTGTCGCCCGAGCCTGAAGGCTGGGCGGTGTTCAGGGTCTTGAAGGCGGGGCCCGATTGGGCCAGGACTGGTGCGAAAGCCGTGGCGGCGACCAATGCGGTGCCGGATACCAAGCGAAGCAGAACAGAAGTAGGTGTCATGGTCTTTTTGTCAATTGGGTTGATAATCCAGCCTGCTGGCCGCCTTTGCAAGCACGGTGTTGCAGGCCACGTTCTGGGTTGGACAAGGAAGTGGCCCGAAAAGTTCCGGACCGGGGCGCTGCATCCTGGCAACACCCTTGCCAAACGGCTTATAGACGGCCCTCGCTAGCGAACGACCGTGGAGTTGATATTGGCGCGCGACAGCGCGGTGCGAGATTCCTTAAGCTCTTGCTCGCTGTCGAAGGGACCGATTCGCACCCGGTTGACATCCATGTTGTTGACCCGGGCCTTCTGTATCTCGACATTGAATCCCATCATGATCATACGTGCCCGGAAGGCATCGGCTTCCTTTTCGTCCCGGTAGGCGCCGACCTGCAGATAGCGGCGACCGTTGGTCTGGGACTTGGCCACGGTGGACGGCGCATTGTTGGCTGCCGCCGGCTTGGTGGCGGGCGGCGTAGCAGCCGGTTTGGCGGGCTTGTCATCCGTTTTGCCTGGTGTGAAAGAGCTGATCAGTGAGGCGATTTGGTCCTGATCTGGCTTGTCCGCGGGCCTGGCCGGCTGAGCAGGCTTGTCCTGGGGTTTGCCGGTGACGGCGAACGGCATATCGCCGGCATCTTGTGGAATGCCGATGAGCGGTGGCGGCGCCTCGACCTTTGGACGCGCCGGCGGCTGGGCCACGGAGTTGATGCTGCCGTCGTTGTTCATCCAGGCGTTGGGGTCGACCAGGGGGGGATTGGCTTGTGGTTTCTGATTGGTCAGCGCCGCCAGCGGATCCTGTTGCCCGCCAGCCTGTGGCCGCCGATCCTGGATCGGCGAAGGGGAGCGCATGATCATGAAGGCGGCGACGGCCGCCACGGACAGACCAATGATGAGGCCAAGCAACACCGATGAGAATGTCATGCCTTGTCCGGAACTGGACCGTGAAGAGCGGGCGGCGGGGCGTTTCTTGCGTGTTGCCATTAGACAGTCTCGCTTACATTTGCTCGGGGGCCGATACGCCCATGAGCGCCAGGCCGTTGGCGATGACCTGGCGCGTGGCGTCGGCCAGGCGCAGCCGGGCGCGCTTCAATTCTTTATCGTCGATCATGATGCGTTCCGCGTTATACCAGGCGTGAAAGTCTGCCGCGCATTCCTGCAGCCAGAAGGCGAGCTGGTGCGGAGCCAGTTCCTGGCCGGCGGCGACAATGAGACTGGGCAGTTCGGCCAGGCGGCGCAAGAGCGTGATTTCGGTTGGCGCAGTCAGGCGGCTGCTATCGGCCGCGGCCAGCGAGTCGGCAAGATCGGCTGAATCGCGCAGCAACTTGCAGATGCGGGCATGGGCATACTGCACATAATATACCGGATTTTCTTCGCCTTTTGCCAGCGCCAGATCGACATCGAAGATGAATTCGGTATCTGCCTTGCGCTGGATCAGGAAGTAGCGAACCGCATCCCGACCGACCCAGTCGATCAGGTCGCGCATGGTGACATAGCTGCCGGCGCGCTTGGAGATTTTCACTTCCTGGCCGTCGCGCATGACCTTGACCATCTTATGCAGGACATAGGAGGGAAAGGTCTTCGGGATGCCCAAGTCCAGGGCCTGCAGGCCGGCGCGCACCCGGGCGATCGTGCCGTGATGGTCGGTGCCCTGGATGTTGATGGCCGTGGTGTAGCCCCGGTTCCACTTGCCGACATGGTAGGCCACGTCCGGCACGAAATAGGTGTAGCCGCCGTCCGCCTTGCGCATGACGCGGTCCTTGTCGTCGCCGGTGCCCAGCTCTGTGGTTTTCAGCCACAGCGCGTCATCGAGTTCATAAGTGTAGCCGCTGGCGATCAGCTTGCTCACGGTTTCTTCGACCTTGCCGTCGCTGTATAGCGAGCTTTCGAGGTAGTAATTGTCAAACTGCAGCCCGAAAGCCTGGAGATCCAGGTCCTGTTCGCGGCGCAGATAGGCCACGGCAAATTCCCGAATGTTTTCCAGCGCATCCAGGTCGCCAGACGCCGTGACGTTGCGGCCGTCCGATTCGATCGATGCCTTGTTGACGAAATCGCGCGCAATATCGGCGATATATTCGCCGCGGTAGCCGTCGGCCGGGTAGCTCGCGTCGTCGGGGCTGACGCCGCGCGCGCGCGCTTGCGTGCTGATCGCCAGATTGTTGATCTGGTTGCCCGCGTCGTTATAGTAGAATTCGCGCAGGACATCATACCCACCGGCGGTCAGCAGGCGGCAAATGGCATCGCCCAGCGCCGCCTGGCGGGCATGGCCCACATGCAGCGGCCCTGTCGGGTTTGCCGATACGAATTCCACAATCACCTTTTCGTTTCGCTGTGGCGCATTGCCGTAGTGGGTGCCTTGTTGCGCAATGGTATCCAGGACTCGCTGGTGCGTGGCCAGCGTCAGTCGCAGGTTGATGAACCCGGGGCCGGCGACGTCGGCCGATTCAACCACGCCCGCGGCGGCCGGATTGGCCAGGATGTGGGCGACGATTTCCTGGGCCAGTTCGCGAGGGTTGCGACCGGCCGGCTTGGCGACCTGCATGGCGACATTGCTCGCGATATCTCCGTGACTTGCCTGCTTGGGGCGCTCCAGCTTGATGGCTGGATTGGCGTTGGGGAGGAGATCGTGAACGGCCGCCTGTAGCAGCGAGAGTAGGTGTTGTTGCAGCTCGGGGAGCATGGTGTCCGGGGTCTGAAAAAGCCCAATTCTACCATATTGGCCCTATTTCCGGCCGCCAGCCGGTGGTTTCCTTGAGCCACTTTGCGTAGCCTTGGAGGTCGACCTGGCCTACGATGCCGTTGACGATCAGATGGCTTTCGGCGCCTTCGGGTGTGACCGGCATGCCGTCGGCGAAGATCGGCGCGGTGTTCTTGACTGGTCGCCATGGCAGGTCGCGCTGGATAAAGCGCTCCACCTCCATGCGCTGGATCCTGCCAAAGTGTGGATCCAGGTGCTGCATCGGCCCGCGGTTGGTTCCCGGGGCCTGGATTTCGCGATCTTTGTCCAGTTGCGGTTTGCTCGGGTTTTCCACCTCATAGAACATCCGGTTGTTGTGCACCAGCGGGTTGGTGATCTGCCTGAACCGGGCTGGCAAGGCGTGCAGGCGAACACCCGCCAGGCGCGCCTGGGCATGCATCCACTGCAGGGCGATATCGCCGAGGTCGCCGGGTTCGTCGCGCGGGTTGACCTGGTAGTTCAGGTCGTCCTTCTGGGTGGCGCCGCCGATATCGGAATGGTTGCCCAGAAATCCGACTTCATTGAAATTGTCATCGGGGCTTTCGCCGATCAGGGACACGGGCAGCAGGTTATTGTGCTCGTTGAGCGCGACCGCGTGCGCGACCCACCCCCAGGCGGGGGATACCGTGTAGTCGTATGCCGCGTTGCCGTTGTCGCTGCCCAGCAAGCCCAATTGCGGCACGGTTTCGAACAGGCCCATAAAGCGGAAGTCCAGGCAGGCGGTAATGGGCTCGGTCTGGTAACCGGGTCGGCCGGCGGTGGTGGCGGGACGGTGCAGGCTGCTATGGTATTGCCCCTGGCGCACGCGCTGCATGATGACGTTGGCGAAGATGCGGGCAGCGGTGGCGCCCCGGGAAAAACCCAGCAGATCGATGACCGCATGCACCGGACCTGGCGACCGCCTGGACTGCAGGTACAGCTGATAGTCGAGATTGCGCACCTGGGCCACCACCAGTTCGGCGACGCTCCAGCCATGGATCGCGTCCAGCGCCGACTGGGCACCTGCGATGGGCGAGTAGAGCGTTTCGCCCAGCCATGCGCCTGCGTCCCGGAGTGTGTGCAGCAGGCTGGCCAGCCAACTGTCATCCGCAGGCTGCGCTTGGGGCGCCCCCAGCACCGGATCCACGCGCAATGCGTTACGGGCGTCGCGGGTACCCGGGCCACCGATATAGCTGACGGGCCCGTTATCGTAGAGCGCCTGCAGCTTGTAGACGTTGGAGTTGGTTTCCTCGCCTTGGTCGTTCGTGCCATCGAAGGCGAACAGCAGCAGCCCGAGCGGGTCGGTGAAACGGCGCGGCTGTTGCGCGGCGTAGCCCAGCGGTTGGTTGCCTGGGACCGGGCCGATGGGATCCGGTTCCAGATAATGTCCGAAATGCGGATCATAGGTGCGGTAGCGATTGTCATGCCAGCCGGTTTCCGCATCGGCGTATTGCCCCGGGTACCGCAGTGGCAGCCGGATCTGCTCGATCAGTGGCGTCAGCGTTCCGGCCGGGTCGGGCCTGGCCAGCCAGACGGGTTTGGCCTGCGCATCGGTCACGGCCAGCGGCAGTCCCGTGATATCGGTGTGGATGAAGTAAAGCGCGCCAGTCTGGCCCGACAGGAGGCGTTGCAGCGGCGAACGGGAAAACGGCGCGGCTTGCGGGTAATCGATAAAGGCGATGGGCTTGCCGCCCGCGTAGATATAGCGGCGCGAGATGGCCCCGCCCTGCGGGACCCGGCGCGGCGAGCCGGCGGGAATGAACCATTCGCCGGCAATGCGGTTGTGCAAATAGTAGAAATGCGTAAAGCCAGCCGCGGTCTGCTTGGTGATGCGCTGGGCGAGCGCGTTATGGCGATAGGTGGCAATGAGCTTGCCATCGCGGCGTACCGACTGCAGGCGGCGATTGGCCCCATACTCCAGCGCAAACCCGTCTGCCTGCAGGGGCAGGCCGCTGGGATCGCGCCGGATCCGGCTGCGGCGGGTCCGCCGGCCGTCGTAGTGCGCGATGCCCGCGCCGCTTTCTTGCCAGGCATACCAAAGCTGCTGTTTGCCCGTCGGCAAAGGCCGTTTTCCGTATTGGCGCTGGCGGTAACGGAAGGTTTGTTCACTGGCGCCGGCAAGTCGCATGCGTTGGTCATAGAGGTAATTGCGCCGCAGCGCCTGGCGTGTAGGGAAAAAATAATAGTCTTCATTGACGACCAACCCGTTGGACGCCGTATGGCGTTCCAAGGCCAGGATGGCGGGAACCGGCGTCGCTGTTGCCGCGCTGGCGGGCGGGACCGAGCCGGACGCCTGATCGCCGGTGGGGGGCTTGACGACGACCAGGCTGCGACCTGCCTGCGGGCGCCGGTATGCCGTATGCACGCGATTGCCTGCCGTCCAGCCGCCGTCGGCGTTTCGTATCGAGACAGGATGCATGCTATTGGCGGCGTCTTGCCAGAAAATACGTTGCAGGGTGCCTTGCGCGCCATACTCGTAATGCAGGCTGCCGCCTTCGGGCAGCGCGTGCACGGTTCGGCGCGCCCGGGGGTCGGACTGCAGCTTGTCCTCATAGTTGACCGGATAAGGATTGTCCCGCGCCAAGGCACGCGTCACTTGCAGGCGCCAGTTGCCAGCGGCAATGTTGGTGGCGCGCACCTGCCGTTCATTGGGGTGGTCCAGCAACACGACGCTGTCGTCGCGGTATTGCAGCCGGGTCT
This sequence comes from Advenella kashmirensis, assembly GCA_040395835.1. Classification (GTDB taxonomy): domain Bacteria; phylum Pseudomonadota; class Gammaproteobacteria; order Burkholderiales; family Burkholderiaceae_B; genus Advenella; species Advenella kashmirensis_B. Next base: position 439,386 of record JBEBPQ010000001.1, on the reverse strand, counting down.
GCACCGCAGGGCCTTGCGCCAGCGCTTCATCCATGGCGACGATACGCTGCCGCCCGTCGTAGCGATAGGACCAGCGGGTACCGTTGGCGAACGCTTGCAAAACGGGCTGGCCGGACGATGCGTAGCGGATGTGCTGGCTGCCGGTGAGGGCGCTGGCCCAGGCTGTGAGGCGGCCATGGTCGTCGTACCGCAGGGAGAGGTCTGGCCAACCGGTATTGCCGATTCGCAGGCGGATGGGCATGCCCTGGGCATTGCGTGTCAGGCGAAGGTGATTCAACCGCAGGAGTCGCCCCTGGGCATCATACTCGGCCCGCAAGCCGGGGGCCGGGCAGCCGGCGCAGCCGTATCCGTCGACGGCCTCCAGGACATAGCGGTCCTGTAACATGCGCAGGGTAAACTTCGTGACATTGTCGTTGCCGTCGCGGATGATCGTGACGCCGCGTTTAAATGGGGAGGCCAGGCTCGGATAGCGAAAGTGCTGGGTGCCGGGGCCGGTCGGCAGGTCATGGCGGATGGCGAGCGATACTCGTCCGTGGTCGTCATAGCGCCAGGTCCTGCGTCGCGATGGTGTATCCGAGATGCGCTGTCGCGAGGGCGCCGGGCCGGTTGCGGCGGTCTCCAGGGAGATGCCGGTAAGGGCGTACGGGTGGCCGGACTGTAAATCCGGTTCGTAGAAGTAGTGTGTTGTCGCCCCTTCCGCGTTGCTGGCGGCGACCAGGCGATCGAGGGCATCGTAGCCATAGCGCAGCGTGCCATCCGGCGTGGTGACGCGGATTAGCAGCGGCCTGTCCTGGGCACTTGTCCTGTAATGGAAAAACAGTTGCCGGCCCGCGGCATCGCGGACCTCGCGGACTTGTCCGGGATGGCGCGAACCGGGTCCGTAGTATTGAAGTTGTATGTGGTTGCCGCGTATCCGAAGCAGGGTGGGGCGACCCGCGGTGTCGAAGGTGATGGTGCTATGATCGGGCCAATGCCAGACCCAGCCGTCGCGGATCAGTTCGAGCGCACCATGGGCGTCGAAGACGGCGCGGGCCCAGCGCCCGGTGCGCGAATGAAAGGGTATGGACGAGCCATCGGCCTGGATGATGCGCAAGCCCTGGGGCAGGCGGCGCAGGCGGATGTCGAAACTGTGACGCCAGCCGTGACCCATGCTGGTGCTGTCGCTATCCTGAGCATTGTAGCTGCGCAGCAGCGCCAGCCCGCCTGCCTGCGGCGGGAAATCCATGGCTTCCTGGTACTTGTTGCCCGTCGCCAGATTGACGGGATTGCCCGCGCCCAGGTTCAGTGACGGTTCGCTGCCGGCCAGGCCGTAAGGCTGGCCGCTTTGGCAGGGGTTGCCGGCGCTTTGGGATACGGGTTCACACTGACTGGCTCGGGCTTGTTCTGCCGCGACGGCTGAGGCAAAATAGTACTGCATCGCAAGCAGTAGCAGGAAGCGGCCGGCGACAGGAATTATGGGTGGCAAGGCTTTTCGCATAACCCTTTTCCTGAAAAAATGCGTATCATCTTCCATAGAAACGCTTTTGCGGCACGTGAAGTCTAATAAATATCTATTGAGGAATACCGTTATGCTGATAACTTTTCGTTCAGATGTGGCCGGGGATGTATTGATGATGGCTGAGCAGGCCCGGGTGGTATTGCAGGCCGCGGGGCGTGAGTATCAAGCCATACCAGAAATGGGCGTTTTCACCGTCGAGCAGCTCGATGACGCCATACGCCGGCTTGAGACCGCCATCAACGACGACCCCGATTCGGCACCGGATCATCAGTTTGACGACAAGGACAAGGAAGAAACCGAGGATGAGATCGTACATCCGCTGAAGGAAAACGTGAGCCTGCGCCGACGCGCGTACCCGTTGCTGGACATGATGCGCCAGGCCAAGGCGGCCAGCAAGGAAGTGGTATGGGAATCAGGCAGCGCCTGGTAAATACGCAAGGCGACTGCCGCCTGATTTGAATATCGTCGCCCAGTGAAAAACCCCACCCGCCTGCCAAGGCGGATGGGGTTTTCTCGTTTTTCAGTCGCGGCCCGCCGTATCGCCGGGCCGGTGCGTTCAGGCGACCTCTTTCAGGGATGCGCTTTCCTGCGCCTGCTGGTTCAGGTGCCGGTTGACGGCACTGAGTACGGCCAGGAAGGACGCGGTCACGATATCCTTGTGGATGCCGACGCCAAAGCCTGTTGCCGATTCGCCCAGGCGCAATTCGACGTAGCAGACGGCCGATGTCTTCTCGCCGCTACCCATGGCGTGCTCGTGATAATCCATAAAGCGGATCGGCAGGTTGAGGGCGTTGATGAATGCTGAAATGGCGCCCTCGCCGCTACCGGACACTGTGCGCTGCGCGCCGTCCACTTCGACCTCGGCGCTGATACTGAACTGGTCGCCGGCTTCGCCGTCGGCTTTGCTGTTGATCTGGTGACGCAGCAGTTTCCAGGGCGTCGTTTGTTTCAGGTACTCGTTCTCGAAGATATCGAAGACGGCATTGCCATTGACTTCCGTGCCGGTTTCATCGGTGACGCGCTGGATGGCGCGGCTAAATTCGATCTGCAGGCGCCGCGGCAGGTTCAGGCCGCGTTCGTTTTCCAGCAGGTATGAGACGCCGCCCTTGCCGGACTGGCTGTTGACGCGGATGACGGCGTCGTAGCTGCGACCCAGATCGGCAGGATCGATCGGCAGATAGGGTACTTCCCATACCGCGTCTGCTTTCTGTTGGGCGAAGCCTTTCTTGATGGCGTCCTGATGCGAGCCCGAGAACGCGGTGAAGACCAGGTCTCCCGCATACGGATGGCGCGGATGGACGGGCAACTGGTTGCAGTACTCGGCGGTGCGGCGCACATCATCGATGTCGGAGAAATCCAGCCCGGGATGGATGCCTTGCGTATACAGGTTCAAGGCCAGCGTGACCAGGTCGACGTTGCCGGTGCGCTCGCCGCTACCGAACAGGCAGCCTTCGATGCGGTCCGCACCGGCCATGACGGCCAGTTCGGCGGCGGCGACCGCCGTGCCGCGGTCATTGTGCGGGTGAACGCTGACAATGACGCGCTCGCGATGGTTGACGTTCTTGCAGAACCATTCGATCTGGTCGGCGTACATGTTGGGCGTGGTCGCCTCAATGGTGGCAGGCAGGTTGAACACGATGGGGTCCTGTTCGGTGGGCTGCCATACCTCGGCCACCGCGTTACATACGCTGACCGCGAATTCCGGTTCCGTGGTGCTGAAGACTTCAGGAGAGTATTCATAGCGCCACTGGGTTTCCGGATGCTTGCTCACGGCCGCTTTGACCATCTGCGTACCGGTCGTGGCGATATTGCGGACTTCGTCCTGGTTCATGTTGAAGACAATCTTGCGAAAGGCCGGGGCGCAGGCATTATAGAGGTGCACCATGGCCTGGCGCGCGCCGGCGGCAGCTTCCACCGTGCGGTTGATCAGGTCTTCGCGCGATTGCGTCAGCACAATGATCAGGACGTCCTCGGGAATCCGGTTTTCCTCGATAAGCAGGCGGACAAAGTCGAAATCGGTCTGCGAGGCCGAAGGAAAGCCGACTTCGATTTCCTTGAAGCCGATCTTGACCAGGTGATTGAAAAAACGCAGCTTGCGCTCAATGCTCATGGGCTCGATCAGGGACTGATTGCCGTCGCGCAAATCGGTGCTCATCCAGATGGGAGGACGTTCGATTTTCTTGCTGGGCCATGTGCGTTCGGAAAAATCGCGTTCGAACGCCTTGAAAGGAATATATTTGGAAGCGGGGTTGGAGATCATGGTGCACCTGTTCAGGAGGATCCCGGTGCGAACAAACTGGTATCTAAGCAGCGACGCCGGGATTCAAAACGAAATAAAAGAATCCTTGTGGCTTGAAAACGGGCTGCCGAACTGCCACGAACGCTCTAGGCTCGACAACCGATCGCTAGGCTTAGCAGTAGAGATGCAGCGGCAACGGCGGAACCGGTTGCGCGGGGCATGACAACAGCCGACAGAACACCCTTGCCGCAATTGGCATTGCTGCAATCAGGGGTGTTCGGAAAAAACGCGGGCTGGCTATTCATGTCCTTAACTATAAGAAAAATTGTTGCACAAAGCAAGCGGTTTTTTTGCCTGTCGGCAATCTTGCCGCGGAATCAGGAAATCGTGTGCTTGACTTCATCCTTGGATGGTGGCGCCTGCGGAGGGTCTGAATGTCCAATGGTGGGCTCCGCCTGTGCCTCTGCGCGGGTCTGCGCATGGGAGGCGTCGTCACTTTGTGATTCCGTGGCCTGCGACGGTTTCCCGACGACGGGGATGTCGTCATCCTGATCGGCTGCCGCGGTTACAGCACCCGTCTTCGGCGTTGTCTCGACCGACGCATCCTTCAATGACTCGACAGGGGGCGCCGGCTGCGTCGACGGCGCCAGGGCGGCGCGCGCCAGGCGGTCATCGGCGGCAATGGCCGCGCTGGGGCCGAGCAGGCGTTCCTGCTCGCGGATTTGCGCCAGCTTGCTGACCCGGTTGTTTTGCAATTCGTCCCGGGTGGTTTTCAGATTGCCGATGTTGATGGGCTCGGCGCGGTCGCGCCATACCCAGCCCAGGACATCCCGTCCTTCGGGAGACAGTTGCTGAATCAGGGCGGCGGCGGTGTCGGCCGGCACCGTTTTGTACGAGGCCTTATGGACGCTGTTGGTGAACCAGGCGCTCAGGAAAAAATAGACGATCAGGGTAAGCAGTACGACCACGACCCACCAGAGGTATATGTTGATGCTTTGCAGGAAAGCGACCAGTTGTGCGTTAAACTTGTTGAGGAATGCGTAGTCCTGGGTTGCGCCGAATCCAAGGATTTGCGTGGCAAGCCATAGCCAAATGATGATTGTGACAGTAATCACGGCAGTACGCATTATAATCCGGGGGGTAGCCAGCCTGAGCAGCGTTTTGCTGACCAGCTTGGCATCGTTTTGCTGAACCGCGGCATTGCTGTATTTCATAGGTAATCCAAATCTGATATGCGTCATGCGTTAGAACTACGAACCGGTCAGCAACTGGTGCTGACCCCGCAACTGCAGCAATCTTTGCGTTTACTGCAGTGCTCTGCGCTGGATCTTCAGGCAGAATTGGCACAGGCGTTGCAGGACAATCCCATGCTTGAACTCGTCGATAATAACCAAATATCCGACGAAAGCACAAATGTAAGCGAAAATGATGCTGAGCTTTTACAACAGGATTGGACCGCCCCGGCGGGCCCCAAGTCGCGGGATGACGAGACTTTTCAGTCCGAAACCGCCGTGGGCGTGTCGCTTTCCGAGCATTTGCGCGAGCAGCTGCGGCTGACCCATGCCTCCGAGCGGGACGTGGGCCTTGCGGATTACCTGATTGAAGAACTCGACGATAACGGCTACCTGACCTCCAGCCTGGACGAGATCGCGGCATTGTTCTCGGAAGACGCGCAAGTGGAGGTCGACGACCTGGCGGTGGCGCTGCGACTGCTTCAGTCTTGCGATCCGCCCGGGGTGGGTGCCCGCACGCTATCCGAATGCCTGCTGTTGCAGTTGCAGGCGTCGCGCCTGGTCAATGCGCCGGATCCCGACGTGCTGGCTTGCGCCCGCCTTATTTGCGAAAGCGGGCTGGATGCGCTGGCCAAGGCCGATATCGTGCGCTTGCGCCAGATTACCGGCGCGGATAACGAACGGATTCGCCAGGCGCATGCCTTGATCCGTCAATTGGATCCGCGCCCGGGCAAGGAGTTCTCCGCGCCTACCGCCGATTACGCGGTCCCGGATGTCCTGGTGCGAAAAATCAACGGGGAATGGGTCCTCACGATCAACCAGGCCGTCATGCCGAGCTTGCGGGTCAATGAAGGCTACGAAACCATGATTCGCCGCCTGGGCAAGGAAGCCGGCGCCGGCATGAGCGAGCAACTGGTTGCCGCCAAGGGGTTTATCCGGCAGATCAGCCAGCGGTTTACCACCATCCTGGATGTCTCGCGCATTATCATGGACAAGCAGCGCGAGTTTCTGGAGCATGGCATGGCGCGGATGCAACCCCTGACCCTGCGTGAAGTGGCCGAAGGCATGGGCATGCACGAATCCACGATTTCCCGGGCGACGACGCAGAAATTCATCGCTACCCCCCATGGCGTATTCGAATTGAAGCGCTTCTTCGGCTCGGGCGTCGCCACGGAAACCGGCGAACAGGCCTCGGCCACGGCCGTCCAGGTCAGGATTCGCGAGTTCATCGCGGGAGAGCCCTCGGGCAAGCCGCTGTCGGACAGCCGCCTGACCGATCTGCTGGCCTCGGAAGGCATTACGATCGCGCGTCGGACCGTGGCCAAATACCGCGAGGTGCTGGGCATTCCCCCGGCATCGTTGCGCAAGGCCAGGGCGAGCCTGAACCAGCCTTAGCCTGCGCCGCCGTATCCCGCGGCGGTAATCGGGTGAAAGAATCTCGTCGCCGTTTGTTGCGTCGCAACCGCTGATTCGCTTGCAAAACCGTTTGCAATAGATGATAATTATTCTCATGTATATTTGTATTTGTAATGCCGTCACTGAAGATGCCGTTTTGGATGCCATATCCAAAGGGGCGGCTACGCTCAGCGATCTGCAGCAGGAGCTCGGTGTCGCGACCAACTGCGGGTGTTGCGCGCAAATGGCCTGTAGCTATCTTGAGCGGGCCGAATGCGGCGCGGCCATGTCGCATGGTGGTGCCAACGATCATTGCGGCAAGGAAAAGTGCGACGTCATCCAGACGGAATCCGTTGTGCTCTGGAAGTCCGCGGCCTAGTAGTTCGCGGGCGCGGCGCCCATGCCGGGCAGGCTGCGCATACCTCCGGTCGCGGTTTCAAAACAGTTTTATTTCTATTCTCATTTACCACATGCCGAGATTTGCGACGCTTGCCGTGAATGGTGTTTGTGTTCCTTTATAATTCCTTCTAGTTACACCTAACGGGCGATTTCATTGCGCTCAACAGCCGCTGCACTGACGGTGTCGATTCTAGATAAAGGAATACATCATGAAAGGCGACAAGGACGTCCTGAAATTTTTGAACAAACAGCTTACCAATGAGCTGACATCGATCAACCAGTACTTTTTGCATGCGCGCATGGTCAAGAACTGGGGTCTGAACCGGTACAACAAAACCGAATACCACACTTCCATCGAAAAGATGAAAAACGCCGATGCCATTATCGAGCGTATCTTTCTGCTGGAAGGCCTGCCCAATCTCCAGGATCTGCACAAGCTGCATATCGGCGAGAACGTACCGGAAATCCTCAAGTGCGATCTGAAGATCGAGGTCGATAATCATAAGACACTGACCGAGGCGATCGCCCACTGTGAAAGCGTGCGGGACTACGTCACGCGCGATTTGCTGCAAGAGAACCTGGAAGACGTGGAAGAGCAGATCGACTGGCTCGAAACCAATCTTGAGCTGATCAATAAAGTCGGCCTGGAAAACTATCTGCAAAGCCAGATGGGCGAAGACTAGGCTGCCGCCGCTTTTGCGGCGGGCCGGCCCAGCCGATCGCTGCCTGCTTGAAAAAACAAAAACGCGCTACCGCGCCGGGATTGGTTTCCCGGATGAGGGTAGCGCGTTTTTTTATGCGGCTCGTACGAAAGAGGCGGGCACTGGCCTATGGAAAGAGTTGCGTGCCGGCCCGGACCGGCTTGGCGCGGCCTAGCGTTCCGGACAGTCGGAGACATTGCCCCAGGCGTTGTTGGGGCCGCAATATTGGTTGCGCACGCGCGACAGGCAGGCGGGGCGATCAAAGAAACCCAATGAGCGGCACTCGCTCATGGCCTGGCGAAACGCGGGTTCCCAGTTGCCGGACGATGCGGCGCCCTGATTGCGGGGCGTGCGGCGGATGGGCACCATATCGTTGTCATCGGACCCGGCAGCGCCGCCATCCATGCTATCCGAGGCGTCGCCGGTGGTAACGATCGCGTTGGTGAGCGTTTCGGTCTTTTCAATGGCCTGCTCGGCCTGGTTGGTGTCGATTTGCCATTGGACCTGGCCCAGTGGCTGCGGCACGCCCTGGGCTCCGCTCATCAAGGGTTGCTGGGGCTGCAACTGCACCGGGCGGCCCTGTGCATCGACGACCGGGTTCGGGTCGGACGCGGTGACGTTGGGGACATTGGCGGAAACCGGGGCATGCGCGATCAGCCAGTCGCCAGCCTGCTGTCCACCCCAGGTGGCGGCGCCTGCGATAATGAGCAGGGATAAAAATAATAAACGCCAGGACATCTGCATACCTCGATTGTAATAGGGCCGATTTTAGCCCTTTTCCCCAAATACTTTGCCGCCGTGCTCGCGCATGGCGTGAAAATTAATCTCCGGATGCAGCTCCTGGGCTACCCGCAATTGCGCGGGAGAGCTGGCCAGGAAAGCCAGTGCATCCACCACATCGTAGGCAATATGTGCTGCATTGCTGTCGATGAACTTCTTCAGCGCCTTGGGATTGTCGCTGGTTACCCAACGCGCCATGGTGTAGCGGGACGGCATCATGCGCGCGTCGGCGCCATATTCGGTCTTGAGCCTGTGCGCAACCACTTCGAACTGCAACTGGCCGACCGCGCCTAGCAACAGTGCGCCGCCCGCCGCTTGCGGCCGGAACACTTGGATCGCGCCTTCCTCGCCCAACTGGGTAAGGCCGGTGCGTAACTGCTTCGTGCGCAGCGGATCCTTGACCTCCACCGCCTGGAATAGTTCCGGTGCAAAGAACGGCAGGCCGGTAAACTGCAAGGTCTCGCCTTCGGTCAGGACGTCGCCCAACTGCAAGACGCCGTGGTTCGGAATGCCGATCACGTCGCCCGCGTAGGCCTCGTCGAGCAGATCTCGCCGCTGCGACAGGAACGATACCACGTTGTTCGGTCGGATTTCCTTGTTTGTGCGGCTCACCTTCAGCCGCATGCCCCGCTCGAAACGGCCCGAGCTGACGCGTACGAATGCCACGCGGTCCCGATGCGCAGGGTCCATATTAGCCTGAACTTTGAACACCACGCCTGAAAATTTGGTTTCATCGGGTTGCACGACACGTTGCAAGGCCTGTCGGGCACCGGGTTTGGGGGCCCATTCCACAAGGGTGTCGAGCACTTCCTGGACGCCGAAGTTATTGATGGCGGAACCGAAAAATACCGGCGTTTGGCGGCCTGCCAGAAATTGCTCATGATCGAAAGCGGGAGCGGCCTCCTGCAAAAGATCTATTTCCTCTCGGCTCTTGGCGAAGTCGTTGCCGAAGCGCTCGCTGATCTTGGGGTTGTCCAGGCCTTCGATGATGTCGTCGTCGTTGCTGCGCTTTTCCTGCCCCGCCCGGAAAATACGCATGCGGTTGCGACGGATATCGAACACGCCGCCGAAGGACTTGCCCATGCCGACCGGCCAGGAGAAGGGAACGGCGTCCATGCCCAGGTGCGATTCGATTTCGGACAGCAAATCCAGTGGCTCCTGGACTTCGCGATCCAGTTTATTGATAAAGGTAATGATGGGGGTGTTGCGGGCCCGGCAGACTTGCAGCAGCCGAATGGTTTGCGGCTCCACGCCGTTGGCGGCATCAATGACCATCAGGGCGGCGTCCACCGCCGTGAGCACCCGGTAGGTATCTTCCGAGAAGTCCTGGTGGCCCGGTGTGTCCAGCAGGTTGATCACGCAGTCGCGATATTCCATCTGCATGACCGAGGACGCGACCGAGATGCCGCGTTGTTTCTCGATCTCCATCCAGTCCGATGAGGCGTGGCGGCTGGCTTTGCGTGCCTTGACGCTGCCGGCGATCTGGATCGCGCCCGCGAACAACAGTAGTTTTTCAGTCAGTGTGGTTTTGCCCGCATCCGGGTGGGAAATAATGGCAAAAGTCCGGCGGCGAGAGACTTCCTGTGGAATGGAAAGATTTGACATCAATGCTAATAATCTGAATGGTACGCGGGAGACAAGCGAGGCGAATCGTAGGGCGAACCTGCGCGCATCGCAAACCCGACATGTTAATCGTTATTCGTAAATAAATGGGGGATGGCCGAGGCGGCCAACGACAAAATCACATGAATTCAGTATTTTACCGCGTCCCGGCGCGTGCGTGCTTGCTCCGCGTCATCGGCGCCAAACCGGGTTTGTGGGCCCGGTCGGCCATGGGCGTTGGCGCGCTGCGTATTTTGTTTGATAAATGTTATCGCTTTACGCCTATGGTAAACCCTAATTTATAACTAAAGTATATATGCTTAGTAAAATACTTATATTAATCATGGGGTAATGACTACGGGCTAAATTGATCGGATCGCATTGTGGTGTTCTTTATGTTCGGTTTTACTTATAGCTTTGTCGGAAAAACACAATAAGACATGCCTGGGGAATTCTGGCAAGCTAACCGCAATTTGTGACTGATCATGATTGATAGGGAGAGATAATGGGTCGTGTCCTGAAATTGGAAGATGTGACGTTCGCGGTCAAGGGCGGGTCGGTATTTGCTTGCGGCGGCGGCGGCTGGGTTGAGCATGGGATGGAACTGGGGACCCTGGCCGTGACCATCGGTCGCCCGGAGCTGGTTGCCATGGACGAGATCGATGATGACGCCTGGATCGCGACCGCGGCCGCCATCGGGGCGCCGGGCGGCCTGACTGACTGGCAAATGCTGGGCGCGGACTACGTCAAGGCGGTGCAGTTGCTGCAGGAAGCGCTGGGGGATAAGGTTTACGGATTGATCATTGGCCAGAACGGCATGTCTTCCACCCTGAATGCCTGGTTGCCTTCGGCGTTGCTCGGCACCAAGGTGGTGGACGCGGTTGGTGATATTCGCGCGCATCCCACGGGCGATATGGGTTCGCTTGGGCTGGCCAATTCGGTCGAGCCCATGATCCAGACCGCAGCCGGAGGCAATCGCGAGAAGCATCAGTACATTGAGTTGGTGACCAGGGGCGCCACCGCCAAGGTCTCGCCGATCCTGCGCACCGCATCGGATATGTCGGGCGGCTTCATCGCCAGTTGCCGCAATCCCATCCGCGCCGCGTATGTACGCCAGCATGCGGCGCTGGGCGGCATCTCCATGGCGCTGTCGCTGGGGCAGGCGATCGTCAGCGCCGAACCCAGGGGCGGCATCGCCATTATCGATGCCGTCTGCACCAACACCGGCGGCCAGGTCATTGCCACTGGCAGGGTGACGTCCAATACCCTGACATATACGAATGAAGCCTTTGACGTTGGCGTCGTGACGATCGGCACCGATGCCGGCGAGGTGCGTATCCATGTCATGAACGAGCATATGGCGGTGGAGACCGCCGACGGGCAGCGGCTGGCGACCTATCCCGATGTGATCACCACCTTCGATATGGAAGGCAAGCCAACCAGCGCCGGCAAGCTGCGCGAAGGCATGCAGGTTGCCGTCTTCCATTTGCCCAAGAGCCGGATCCCCCTGTCTTCGAGCGTCACCGATCCCAGCGTCTATCCCCATGTGGAGCAGACCTTGGGAATCAAGCTGGCCGATTATGCCTTGTCCTAGAGAGGAATGGAAAATGGGGAAAAAATTCGAAGTAACCTCGGGCAACCAGTTACGCTGCAAGGGATGGCGCCAGGAAGCGCTCCTGCGCCTGCTGGAGAACGTGTTGTCTGTCGGCGAGGATCCGGACAACCTGGTGGTGTATGCCGCGCTGGGCAAGGCGGCAAGGGACTGGCCCAGCCATGATGCCATCGTGCATGCGCTCAAGACCATGACCGAGGATTACACCCTGGTCGTGCAATCGGGCAAACCCATCGGGCTATTGCGTACGCACGCCAAAGCCCCGTTGGTGATCATGGCCAATTGCAATATGGTGGGCCAGTGGGCCAAGGCCGAGGTTTTCTATGAGCTGGAGAAAAAAGGCCTGATCTGCTGGGGCGGTCTGACGGCCGGAGACTGGCAGTACATCGGCTCGCAAGGCGTGATTCAGGGCACCTATGAGATTTTCTGCCGCATTGCCGAGCGCTATTTCGACAATGATTTGCGCGGACGGTTTATCCTGACCGCGGGTCTGGGTGGCATGGGGGGCGCGCAGCCGCTGGCGGGTTTCATGGCCAATGCCGCCACGCTGGTGATCGAGGTTGATCCGGAGCGCATTGCCAAGCGCCTGAGCATCGGCTATCTGCAGAAGCAGGCCGCTACGCTGGACGAGGCGCTGGCCATTATCCGCGAAGCGTGCGCGGCCAGGCAGCCGATCTCGGTCGGCCTGCAGGGCAATGCGGCCGAGATTTATCCGGCGTTGCTGGCCAAGGGCGTGGTCCCCGATATCGTCACCGACCAGACATCGGCGCATGATTTGCTTTACGGTTATATCCCGTCGGGGTTCGATCTGGCTAAGGTGAAAGCGCTGCGCCAAAGCGACCCGGATGCGCTGATGCAGGCCGCGCTGCAATCGATCAAGCGGCATGTGACGGCAATGCTCGCGTTTCAGGAAAAGGGCGCCATCGTGTTCGACAATGGCAATCTGATCCGGACGCAAGCGTTCAATACCGGCGTCAAGCAGGCTTTCGATATCCCGATCTTTACCGAGGCCTTCCTGCGCCCCTTGTTCTGCCGTGCCATCGGGCCATTCCGGTGGGTGGCGCTCTCGAACGACCCCGCCGACATCGACGTAATCGATGATTTCATCCTGGCCCGGTTTCCGGATAACCGCATCGTGACCAACTGGATCGGGCTGGCCCGCAAGTATGTGCCTTTCGAGGGGCTGCCTGCGCGCATCGCCTGGCTTGGCCATGGCGAGCGCACCGAGCTGGCGCTGGCGGTGAACCAGATGGTGGCCGACGGCAAATTGAAGGCTCCCGTGGCCTTTACGCGTGATCATCTGGATGCCGGGGCCATGGCGCATCCCAATATCATGACGGAAAAAATGCGTGACGGTTCCGACGCGATCGCGGATTGGCCGCTGATCAACGCCATGGTCAATTGCGCTTCCCAGGCCGATCTGGTGGCGATCCATTCCGGCGGAGGCGGATACAGCGGCTATATGACCTCGGCCGGCGTGACCGTGGTGGCCGATGGGTCTTCTGCCGCGGCGGAGCGGCTTTCGCTGGCGATGACGAACGATACCAGCCTGGGTGTGATGCGCTATGCCGATGCTGGCTATCCAGAAGCGCTGGACGAAGCCGTGAAAAAAGGGCTGCATTACATCAGCCTATAGGACGACAATGACGACGCTTCCATTTCGCGGCCTTGACTTCAAAACCATGCAGAAGGTGGCGCACTTGGCTGAGTCAAAGAGTCTGAAAGAAACGGCGCAGGCTTTCTCATGCTCGGCTTCGGTAGTCAGCGAAGCCATCTCCAGCATGGAGAGCTTGCAGCAGATCCGTTTGTTCGCCAGAAAAAACAAGGTGTTTGTCGCCCAGGAGGTGACACGTAAGATCGTGCGCGATTTCAACGCCATGGTTTTGCTGGAACGCTTTGCCTGCATCAACGTTGGCGCCGAGCGGGCCGATCTGGCGTGGCTGAGGGTCAGGTGCCGCGATGCCATGTATTCGGGGGCATTGAACAACGCCTTGCTGTCGGCCATTGCCGACGTCAACAGGCTGTATCCCAATGTGCTGGTGATCCCTGAATATGTCGAAACGCATTTTGGCCCGTCGCGGGAAGAGAGCGGCTGGCATCCGGCATGGCGCGATGCGGGCCAGGTCGATTTCATACTGGAAAGCCAGGCGGGAGAGACGGACGCCGCCGACCCCATGGCCGGCAAGTGGATGATTTTGCATTCTCCCGACGTGACGCTGGCGGACCCGATAGCGATGCGGGATCTGAAGAACTGGCGGTTCGTGATTCCACGCATGCCCTGGGAGTTATTGCAGCATATTTCCGGCATATGCGAACGCGCAGAGATAAATTTTGTTTATGACAATCGTCATTTTCATGAATTGTGCTCGCTGCCGCCCGACGCAGGGCAACTGGTCCTGATCAATACGCTGAGCATGGATGAGTTCATTCATGATAAATGGCAGGTGTCCGAATTTCCGGTGGACAACTGGCTGTCCGTCCAGTCCAGGGTGTATCAGGATAGTCCCGTGACCGCGTATTTCCAGAAGGCTTTCGCCGCGCACTTGGCGTCGGTGCGACGGCCTTATGGTGTCGCCAGGCCGTTGACCACGCTCAAGCAATGGTACTACTTTGCCAACGTTATCGAATGCGGGTCGATTCGCCGGGCCGCGGAGCGGTTCTATCTGACGCAACCGGCGCTAAGCACACAGCTGCAACAACTTGAAGCGGCGCTGGGTGTGCGCGTGTTCGATCGCAAGACCGGGTCGCGCCGGGTGCAACTGAATGCGGCGGGGACGGTGCTCCGGGACGTCTTTCAGGGCATGGATTTTTATGTCAAGCGGATTCAGCAGGTGTTGCAGCAGTTGCGGCTGGCGCGACAGGACCGCCTGAGCCTTGGCATCCTGCCCAGCGTGGACGTCCATAGCCGGGTCATTGCCCTGATTGCAGACCAGGTGAGCACATGGCAGCAATTGCACGCCGAAGTCCGGCTGGAAATCGTAGAAGAACGGCATCAGTTCCTGGCCGATGCCTTGCGTGCGCAAAGTATCCATTTGGCGTTTATCGAGACGGAAATGCCATGGTTGGTGCAGCATGTTGTCACCACCCCGGAGCCCATGGGGCTGGTCTGCTCGCCTGCGCTGCTGGACCGGCCTGCGCCGGCGCGCCTGCAGTGGAGCGAGTTGCAACGGTTTCCTCTGGTCTTGCCAAGGAAGGTCACCGGCATGCGCGAACTGATCGATCGGCATTGCCTGGGCCAGGGGCTGGCGCTGCGACCGGCGATCGAGTCGGACAGCCTGAATCTGAATCGGCGCTGGTTGCTTGACGGCAGGTATGCCGCTGTCTTGCCCAGATCCGCTGTGGCCAGTCTGATTGAAAGCGGTGATTTGATGTTCATTGAAGTCGAGCCGCCGCTGTATAGGAAATTGCATTTGTCATATCTGAAAAACCGGGCGCTCACTAAAGTCGAGAAAGACCTGGTCGCGTTTTTGATCAATGACCGTACTATGAATTTGCAGACGTAAGGAGGGAATGCAAATGAACCAATATCGGCGGCTATGGGCCGGATTAATCTGTTGCGGCATGCTCTTGGTATGGAACGCTGGCGTTGCTAGTCCCGTGCTTGAACTGGGGCCGTCGCATCGTCTCACGTTGCAGGAAGTCAAGGAAGTGGCGCTGGCGCATCGCCAGGTCGCAATAAGCGCAGCAGGCATGCGCAATGTCAAGCGGGGCAACGAGGTTGTCATGGATGCCGCGCTGGGCGGCGTTCCCGTGTATGGCCTGAATGTCGGTGTTGGCTGGAACAAGGACCATCCCGTGTTTCATGAGGTCAATGGCAGGAAGGTGCTGTCGGACGATCTGCTGGCGCTGTCGGTCAAGTTCAACGAGATGTCGCTGCGGGCGCATGCGGCGGGCGTGGGCGAGCCCATGTCTGCGGACGTGGTTCGCGCCGGCATGTTGATACGCCTGAATACCTTTCTCTCGGGCGCAGCGGGTGTGCAGCCGGAGGTGGCAAGTATCTATGTCGATTATCTGAACCACGATGTCACGCCGGTGATCCCTTCGCTGGGCACCGTCGGCGAGGCCGATATTACATTGGCATCGCACATCGGCCTGGCGATGATCGGCGAATGGGATGTCTTCTACCAGGGGAAGCGGATGCCCGCCGCCGAGGTGATGAAACAACTGAAGATTGCTCCGCTCAAGCCCGTCGGCAAGGATTTTTTGTCGATACTCAGCACCAACAGCCTTACGGCAGGGCAGGCGACGCTGGCGGCGCTCGAAACCCAGGCTTTTCTGGACAAGCAGGTTCGCTTGTTTGCCTTAATGCTCGAGGGGTTCAACGGTAATGTGGCGCCGTTTTCCGAGACCGCGGTTGCGGCCAGGCCCTATGCCGCCATGGCACGGGAGGCAACCCGGATCCGCGATGCCCTGGCTGGCAGCGATTTATGGCGTCGCTCCGCGGACCGGGCGCTGCAGGATCCGCTGTCGTTCCGGACCATGGCCTATACGCTGGGCGTGGCGCAGGAGAATCTGCGCCGCTTGGCGCAAGACTTGCAGATCCAGATCAATGCTTCCGACGATAATCCACTGGTGCTCGGGCTGGCGGTGACGGCCCGGGATGCGGGACATAGCGAGCAATTGCAGGCCTATCGTGTTGACGGTGAGCAAAGCGAGGGCGCGATCTATCCGACGGCCAATTTCAATTTCCTACCCGTCGCCAGCAAAGTCGAATATCTGAACCTGTCGCTGGCCAAGTTGGCCGAAAGCATGGTGCAGCAGTTGATCCGGCTGGAGAATCCGGAGCTGACCAAGCTGCCCAGATTCCTCGCGGCAAAGACCAACCATGGCCATGCCTTTGGGGCCATCCAGAAGCCCTTCGTCGAGGAAAGCATCCGCATCAAACAGCTGGCGCAACCGGTGTCTTTGTACGGCGCGACGTTGGCGGGAAACATCGAGGATACCATCAGCATGAGCGGGCTGGCCGTGCGCAATACCGAGCAGATCCTGGACGCGCTTTATCATATCGCGGCGTTTCAGCTTCTGGAGGGCGCGCAAGCGCTGGACTTGCGCGACGGGTTTGCGCCCTCGGCATCCAGCAAGGCGTTGCTGGCGTCCTATCGGGAACGGGTTCCCTTCATTGCGCAGGACACGCCTTATTCGGGCTATATTGAAGAAAGCGCCAAATTCTGGCGGGCATTTCGCTGACCGGCTGGCGGTGGGGGCAGGCGGGTGACCCTTGGTCAACCGTTTTCCCAAGCCACTTCCCATATGGCGAGCCCTAGGCCGGCATGGGCAGGATGCCGTCGATCAGAAAGCTGGCGATGTCATACGAGAAAACCGTTGGCGAGCGCAATTGACTGAAGGACACGACTGTGCCGCTGGCTTCGCAAAACCACTGGCTGGTTTCCAGTGGGCGCTTATCGCGCAGCGCCGCCGGTGTAAACAGCCCGACGCAGTTGCCATGGGCGGGATCCCGCGCCGAGCGGTATTCGAATGCCTGGACCTGCGCCTCGCGCATGGCCGACCCTAATTGCTGTGTGGCACGGTAGTCGACCGGATCTGCGAGTGCCGCCATATAGTGCGCAAAGGGTTCGGCGTGCAGTCGGATGCCCTGCGCGGTCTGGTAGCCTACGGAAAATAGGGTGTGCTCGCTGCGGATTCTCTCCTTGGCAGGCCGGGCCGACATGGAGGTCCAGAATACAAAGCGGTAATAGGCGCTTTCCGCCAGCGTTGCGCCGATATCGCAGCCGCCGTAGAACAGGCTGCGCTCATGGATGCGGCCAAAGCGCGAGCCCCATTTGAGCGGTGGGTAGCGAAATGGCGTGGCAAGCAGGTAATGCAGCCCCTTGCAGTCGTCCGGCAGGGGCGGTTTGACGGCTTCCAGCAGATGCTCCAATAGCGCCTGTTCTTCCAGCGTGTCGACATAACCAAGCGTAGCGACCTGCTCCTGGCTTTCGACCAGCCGATACAGCAGGCCTTCGAGGGGGGCAATCTGCGATGGCCCTTGGCAGCGTTCCCAGATCATCAGATTTTGCCGCGGATGGCATCGACAAATTGCAAGACTGTGGCGATGCCCTGGATGGTTTCGATTTGCTTGGCCGGCACGCCGCCAGTCACGGTGTTGTGGGTGCGCATGAAATGCCGGATCCAGTCCTGGTCGCCGCCGGTGAGTGCAAACAGGGCGCGGGCGATGCGCAGCAGCAGCAGGGCCAGTTCGCCCTGTTTGGAGGCCGGATCCAGCGATGGGTTTTGCTTGAGGCGGCTGACGGCAGTTCTGTGCATGCCCAGTACCGAGGCCAGTTCGACCTGTTTCAAGCCCAACTGCTCTGCGGCCTTGAGCACGGCCTTGGCCAGGACTGCATCGGCGGCAGGCGCGGGTTTTGGCAGTGCGGTCATGAGGAATACCTCCGTAGGTCAAGGTTCAGCATCGTTGATGAGAGTATACCTGAAAAGTGAAATACGCACAATTTAATAATAAAAGTGCAAATAGCACATTTATGGACGAGCACAGGCAACGGCAATGGCAAGATAACGGGTGGCCTTCCTTTGGCTGTCCGCAAGCGCGATGCAATCTGGCCAGCAACAATTTGCGAAGGCGCGATGCACGCTGCCAGCCAGCCCGTGCGCGCCGTCGACGGATCGACCATGCTGACTGGCCGTGACGCAACCGGCAGCGTTGGAAAAAATTGACAGTTCCCTACGCTTTCTCGTTAAAGCGGCGTCATACGGTTGCATAAAACCGGCTATCATTACACGGTAGTCTTCAAGGGCTAATTTCGATTCACTTCATTTGGGTTGCCATCATGAAACGATTTTTCGGATTAATCGCCGCGGTGTTCATGACCGCGTTTTTATCAGGTTGCGGTTATAACCAAATCCAGACATTGGACGAGCAGGTCAAGGCCGCCTGGTCCGAAACGCTGAACCAATACCAGCGTCGCGCCGATCTCGTGCCCAAGATTGTAGCCAGCGTCAACGCCTATATGGTCAATGAGCGCGAAGTTCTGACCCAGGTCACCGAAGCCCGCTCCAAGGTTGGCAGCGTACAGATTTCGGCAGACAATCTACCGACCCAGGAACAGCTGCAGCAATTCCAGGCTGCGCAGAACCAGCTGAGTTCTGCCCTTTCCCGGCTGATCGCGGTGTCTGAAAACTATCCACAGCTTAAGGCCGACGCCCTGTTCCGCGATTTGAACGCGCAGCTCGAAGGCACCGAGAACCGGATCGCGACGGCGCGTGGCCGCTATATCAAGGATGTCCAGGCCTACAACACGCTGATCCGTCAATTTCCTACACTGATTACGGCGAAAATCTTCGGCTACGGCGTCAAGCCCAACTTCGGCGCCGATAACCAAGATGAAATCATGCGCAATCCCGAAGTGAAGTTCGACACGGGAGGCGCTGCTGGCAAAGCGCCGGCGCAACCCGCGCCAGCCCAGTAATGGTCCGCGTTTTATCTCTCGTCAAAAGGTCTTAGCTTTATGCCTCACGTGCAATCGCTGTTGCGCCTCTTTCTCTTGCTGATCGCCATTGCCGGCTTTGCGCCGGTGATGGCGCAGCAGGAGGTTCCCGTTCCCAAGCTGACGGCCAGGGTGACAGACCTGACAGGGACCTTGGACGCGGGGCAGACGGCTGCGCTGGAGTCCAAGCTGCAGGCGCTCGAGGAAAAGAAGGGCGCGCAAGTTGTTGTGCTGATGGTGCCAACCGTGCAGCCCGATACGGTAGAGGGCTATTCACGCCGGGTCTTTGATCAATGGCGGATCGGGCGCGCCAAAACGGATGACGGTGTGTTGTTCCTGATCGCCAAGAACGACCGGCGCATGCGTCTTGAGGTCGGGTATGGCCTGGAAGGCGCGATTCCCGATGCCATGGGCGCGAGGATCATCAATGACTATGTCGCGCCGCACTTCAAGCAGGATGATTATGCGGGCGGCGTCAATGCCGGCGTCACGGCGTTGATTTCCCTGATCGACAAGGAAGACTTGCCGCCGCCCGAAAAGCGCGGCACCGGCATGGCGGATGACGGCGAGGATGTCGGCGCGTTGCTGCCGATGCTGATGTTCGGTTTTTTCCTGATCGCCTTTTTCCCGCCGATTATCAGCGCGGTGGCGGCAGGCGTGATGTTGTTCGTCATCACCGGTAGCATCGTGGTTGCCTTGATTGCCGCCGTCGTGGCGTTGGTCGGCAGCAGCATCGCCCGCCGGATCGTGCCCAAGGGCGCGGTGCGTGGCGCAAGGCGCAACGGTTCCATCCTGGGGGGTGGACTGGGCGGCCTCGGGGGCGGTTTCGGGGCGGGCCGGGGAGGCGGCGGCTTTGGCGGAGGCGGCGGTTTCGGCGGCGGTGGATTTGGCGGCGGTGGCGGCAGCAGCGGCGGAGGAGGAGCATCAGGTGGCTGGTAATGACTGGAAGGAATGGCTGGGACTGGATGCGCTCGAGGGCTGGTGGCTGAATCGCCAGTACTTTACGCCGGCACTCATGGCGCGCGTCACGGAGCAGATCCGTGACAGCGAGCGCGTGCACGCAGGAGAGCTGGTGCTGGCGATTGAGCGCGATACGCCGGGACACAGCAGCGAGACCGCAGTCAGGGCGCTGGAGGTCTTCGGGCGGCTGCGCGTTTGGGATACGCCGGGCAACACTGGCTTGTTGCTCTATGTGTCACTGAACAAGCACAAAATCGAAATCGTGGCCGATCGAGGCATCGAAGTCGCGCCGGAACAGTGGCAGGAAATCTGCACGATGCTGCAGCAACGGTTTGCGGCAAAGCACTATGAAAACGGATTGATCGAGGCCATCGGCAAGATAGAAGACTTGCTGGGCCAGGCTTGTTGCGGTCCGCTGCACGGTGACGACGGCGTCAACCATCTGCCGGATGCGCCGGTGTTGCTATAGACAGATAGGCAGGTGCGGCGTGACGATTATGTCGAAAGCCGGACAAGAAACAGCCAAGAAAGCCGGGCAGGCAAGCCTGGCGCCCAACGCAAGGCCTGCGCCGGCACGATGCGCGAATCCTAGGTATCATGGCGTTGCAACCGCAAGCCCGTTCATTGCCGGCTATCGGCCGCCAGCGTTTGCCCCAATTCGCGAACGGCGGCATCGCGGCGCGAACCGGGAGAAAACCGGTCGCCCAGTCTGGACCATTCGGGGTTGCCGCGCGCATCCTGCAGCGGCGATGGCAAGGCATCGTTGCGCAGTTTCTCCTGGCCTTCCTCCGATACCCTGACGGGCGACATATCGGCATGGCCGCGCGCCTCAAGCGCCCGGATCAGGCGTTGCGCGCGGATGGCCAGCAAGCGCAGGATCTGGTCTTCGACGGTGATTTCATGATAGCCCTGCAAACGCCCGTAAAGACGCTTGCCGAGCTTGTCCGTTCCCTGCCATACACTGCCCAGGACCCCGCCGATCAATGCGGCGGTGCCCAGGCTCAGCCCGGCCGTAAAGACATCGACCGCGGCGCCGGCCATGGCACCGGCGGCGAAACCCTTGCCGACATGGATCCCGGTATCCAGCAAGGCCTGGGGGTTGAACAGATCCATATTCCAGCGCCCGCCGTCCAGCGGCAGCGGCTGCCCGGGGTAATCGTCGGCCCGGAAGCGATAATGCGTCAGGAGCGCCCGGATGCCGGTTTGCTCGCGTTGGCGCACTTTGTCCTGCAGTAGTGCCGTGGTTTTTTGCACGCTGTCGCTGTCGGTCTGGCTGCTCAGGCGCAAGGCGGCCACGTCGATCAGCATATCCGCGACCAGGGCATAGGCTGCCTTGTTGCGCTGCATGCGTTGCTTGGCGACATCGTCGGACAGCGCCTGCAAGGTAGCGGCATGCGTATCCAGCACCAGCGCCAGCTTTTGATAGAGCTGGGCTTCGCCATCAATGGCGGGGGCGACCGTATCGAACTCGATAATCACATGTAGCCCCAGGCGGGCCAGGGTCGCCTTCCAGTCCGCCTTGCGTGCGTGCGGATCGTTGATGAAGTTGAGAATAGGCACCAGCGGCTTGCCGCAGCGGGCCAGGATCGCCAGCTCATCCTTGTGCTTGGACAGTACCGGGTCGCGGACATCGATCACGTACAGGCCTGCATCGCAGCCGGCAAGTTTTTTCAGCACGCGGGCTTCCTGCTCGAAACGGCGCTTGCTTTCGGGTGAATCCAGGAAGCGCGCTATGCTTTCCGGCCCGTCGTGGCGGCTGCCGGTCTGCTGCTGGAGCTGATCCAGGTAGTCGAGCAGGCCGATGCCGTCTTCCAGGCCGGGTGTATCGAACAGCTCCACCGCTGCCGCACCGTTCAATAGCAGGCGCGCGCCCTCGACATGGCGCGTGGTGCCGGGGGCATCGGAGACCTGGCCGAAGGCGGCGTCATGCGTCAGCGTGCGCAGCAACGAGGTTTTTCCTGTGTTGGTATGGCCGACCACGGCCAGGCGTAGCGGTTCGGCAGCGGTCTTCATGCGGCGATCCAGTCGGGCAATGTGGCGATGTCGGTATGCAGGGTATCCGGTAGAAAACCAGCCTGCGTCAGGCGATCCCGCCAGATTTCCAGCCGCGAACCGGACCCATGTCGCTGCCAAAGCAGAATATGGGTAGACCGGGCTTGCGGGCTTAATTCGGTGATCAGACGCAGCGTGCCGCGGTCTGGCGTTTGCGCCGCATCAACGATCAACAGCAGGCCCCTGACCGGGTGACGATGCAGGCGGTCCAGCAGTGCGTGTCGCTGTTCCCTGGACTCAAGCAGTCCGCCATCCTGGGTTTGCGTGGCTGCCTTGAAAAGGGGCCATGCCAGGTCGGTCGGCAATTCGATCCCGACATACATCGGGTCCGAGGAGTAGGCGCGATTATCGTCATGGCCAAGCGTTGGGGCAATGTCATCGGGGGCTGGGGCGTCGATGCCCAGGTTTTCGCTGGAAGGGGCAAGGCGCGATGCCAGGCCGCTATACGAGGGCAGGCTGGTGTCCAGTTGCAGCGTTTTCAAGGCGCTGCGTAGCCGCCACAGGCAAAAGACCAGGCCCAGCGCGCGCAGCGCCAAGCCGTACACGAGAATGACGCCGAGCAGCCAGGCCGACCAAGTCACGTAGGCCGCATCCGGCAATGCGTTAGCGGCCGTGCTTTGCCGCACCAGTTCGGCATCGGGAACGGGAAACCCCAGCAGGCTGGGCAGGGTTCCCAGCATCTGTGTCAGCGAGACAAAGACGTCTGGCGACAGAATGGTGGTTTCCCAGCCGAAAGTAAAGCGTTGGGCCGATAGCAGCCCCAGCATGGTGAGCAGGGCGGCGGTGAAAAACAGGACCCAGAAGCCGTGGCTGACGCTGGACAAGGCCCATTTCAATGCGCTATTTTGCGCCAGCAGCGAGGTGAAGGATTGGGGGGCGAGCGCGGCCTCCGGGCCACGGGCGATTTTCCGGCTGAGCCAGAGCCAGGCCTCGCCCAGCCAGCTGAATGCCTTCGCGGACAGCAAAAAGGACAGCAGCCAGAAAAGGAAGGTCAGGGCATGCAGCCCCAGCAAGGTTGTGATGGCCACAAGCACATTGATGTGGCGCACATTTGAGCTCAAGACGCCAGCCGCCGCGCCGGCGCCGACGATGAGCGCGGCCAATGCCACGATGCACAGAGCCAGGCGCGCGCCGCGCGCCCAGGTGTCGATGGCCTCGTCGGTATGTTCCCGCCGGGCGAGCAGCCGCGCCCGCAACATGATCTTGCTTTCGGGCGATTGCGCTTGCCGGTTGCCGCGGACATCGCGGATGATATCGGCGTCATCCAGCGGTCCCCAGTGATCTTCGCGTAAACGTACGGCTTCGGTAAGCCAGTAGTCCCTGAATACGAACGAACGTTGGGTCATGGGAAAAGCGTATGTGTCAGGACTTGAACCAGCGATTGGTGGCTTGCGCGGCCTGCTGCTTGACCTCTGGGGTGATGTAATAGGCGACGGCGGCCAGGGCGGCGGCAATCACGCTAAGGTCGTCGGTGTAACCAATGCCGGGGATGAAGTCGGGCAATGCGTCCACGGGTACGATCAGGTAGGCGAGCGCCCCGTAGATGACACGGCGCGCCCAGGCAGGCGTAGCCGGATTGCGAACGGCGTAGAAAAGCAATAAGGCTTTTTCCATCACGCTGCGGCCAGCGCGCTTCGCAACACGGGCCATTTTCCTGATCAGACCCGCGGGTTTGCCGGTCTCCAGCGAGTCGGCATCAATTGTGTAAGGCGCCATATGATTCCCGTTGTCGTAAAAAAAGTCGGTACAAACAAAGAGTGCGTGCCGGTGGGGCACGCACTCTTTATACCATGTCGTGCTCAGGAGCGCTTGGCGATAAGGCCATAGACAAAAAGAACGATGATGGCGCCAATGACCGACGCGATCCAGCCTGCCGCCGCGCCTTCGGGATAGAGCCCTAGTGCCTGACCCAGGTAGGTGGCCACGATCGATCCGACGATACCCAGGATGGTGGTCAGGATGATCCCCATTGATTGCGTGCCTGGCATGATGGCGCGGGCGATGAGGCCGACGATAAAACCGATCACGATAGTAACAATAATCGACATAGCTTCTCACTCCTGAAAGTTGTTGATTGCTTGACTGCGTGTACTTCCCAAATCATATAGGAACCCATTTTTTTTCACAAATCCCAAAATGTTTCCATATATATATCAATAGCGTACTGCATTTTTCCGCATGCGCATATGACATGGCTTTGATCGAATGTCAGGCTTGTTAAAGTTGTTGCTTTTCGGGGAAAACCGCGAGGAACGGGCGAAGGGACCAACTGATGTCGGTGATCGGGGCCCGGCAAGGCCAAGAAGGGGCAAGCGAGCCCGCCAGAAAACGGGCCGGCCTCAGGCCTTACCGGCGCCCGGTGCGCGGTCCTGGCATGACCAGGCGCAGCAATTTCGGGCCGAATATATTGATGCCAAGTCCCAGCACGACGACGGCGCTGCCGATCCATTGCACGGGCGATAACTGTTCATCCAGAACCATTTGCGCCGAGAGCAGGCCGACCACCGGGATCAGCAGCGACATGGGTGTGATCAGGCTGACCGGATGTTGCGCCAGCAGCCGGCCCCATAAATAGTAGCCAATAAACGAGGCCGCATAGGCCAGGTACATCAGCGAGCCGATGCCGGTCCAGGACAGGCTGACCAGGCTATGGCCGATGGCATCCGGGCCTTCGAGCGCCAAGGACGCCAACAGAAAGGGGAATACGGGGAAAATGGCGCCCCACGACAGCAGGCTGAACATATTGACGTCGGGGCCGGCCATTTTGATCACAATGTTGCCGCAACCCCAGCTGAATGCCGCGCACAACGTCAGAAAAAAGGCGAACAGCGGGACCGGCTGGGCCTGGTCCGCCCCCATCTCGATAATGGCCAGGCCCGCCGCCGCCACCAGGATGGCAAGCAGACTGTGCTTGCGTATTTTTTCATTGAGCAGCAGCGCGGCGATCAATACCGAGAAGAACGCCTGCGACTGCAAGACCAGAGACGCCAGGCCGGCCGGCATGCCCAGGGCGATGGCGCTGAACAGGAAGGCGAACTGGCCGAAGCAGAGAGTCAGGCCGAACAGCAGGAGCAATTTGAGGGAAATGGCCGGTCGCGGCACGAACAGGACCGCGGGGAACGCGACCATGGCAAAGCGCAAGGCGCCCAGCAGCAACGGCGGGAACGCCTGCACCCCAAACTTGATGACCACGAAATTCATGCCCCAGAGCAGTACGACGAGCAATGCGGAGAGCCAGTGAGTCAGGGGCATGGGGAAGGTTCGCAAGAAAACGGTAAATGGGCTGGCGGGCAGCGGGAAACAAGAGAAGATTATGCACCCGGGGTCGCGCCAGGGCAAGCCGGCGCGGCAAACCGGCTTATTTGGCGGCGGCCAGTGTCACGCTGAGTTGATGCTCGCGCCAGCCGTTGACGAAATAGCCGGTGTCGTCCGTGGTGTACTCGGGTTGCTGCTGCCCCGCGGCATTGGCGGCGCGGCAGGCCAGCGTTGCGCTGCCGACCGGCAACGTGACGCTGGCCTCGAAAAGACGCCACGCAAAGGGACCAAAATCCATGCCGGTAAACTGCGCCGGCTGCCAGCTCAGGCCGCCGTCCGTGGTGATTTCGATATGAGCGACCGCCGAGGAGCCGCCCATGGCAACGCCTTGAATGACAATATCGCCTGCGGTCAGCGGTTGGTCATTGACCGGCAATGGCGCAGTGATCCAGGATTTTACGGGGAGCCGCCAGGCAGGTATCGTGACCTGAGGCTGCCCTGCACGCAAGGGGACACGGAATTCCGAGGTCTGGATATGGGCACTGGATTCGTCATGGGTAAACGCAATGCGTCGAACATATTTGATGTAGTTGATGCTGGCATAGCCGGGAAGCACCAGCCGCAAGGGGCCGCCATGGACCAGCGGCAACGGTTCGCCATTGAGCCGCCAGGCCAGCAGGGCATTGTCCAGCGCCGATAGCGGGACAGACCGTTCCACCCGGGTAAAGTCCGAAGCAATGGTGCGCGGCAGGGTATCGCCGCCCAGGGCGGTCAGGAAACGACTGTCCGCCCGTACGCCGCCCAGTTCCCTGACGACGGTGGACAAGGGGACGCCGGTCCAGATGACGCAACCGGCCGCGCCTGTCAGCCAGGGCGTGCCCGCCCCCGGGTTGGCGGTAAGTCCGCGCCCGTTCTCAGCGCATTGCAATACAGTGGCAACCGTTTTGCTGGGCATCTGGCGCAGTTCGCCAAGGGTGAAGGCATCGGGTGTGGCCACGCCGCTGATCGAAACGGCCCAGTCATCGGCCTGTTCGATACTGCGGGCCGATGGCGGCAGGGCATTGTTTCGGACGAATAGGCAGCGTGTCGGCGTGATGACCTGTTGGCCGGCAATGCCGCGGCGGGTTTCGATCGCATGTGGATTGTGCACGATCAGGGCTTGCGCATCTTTCCATGCCAGCGACTCGGGCAATGGCAGCGGCGGTGGCGAGGGAGGTAGCGCGGGCGCCTGCGCCGCGGCTTGCGGCGGACCAGTCTTGCCCGGCTCCGGTTGGGGCGTGGTATCGCCGGTCGCCGCTGCCGCCAGGCGCGGACTCAGTCCCGCAAGCCCGAACCCCAGGGCCCGGAGCAAATGGGTGCGTCGTTGCGGATTGGCGGGAACGGCGGGGCGTTGCATACGAGCCTGTGAGAGGAAAGCGATTGGCAAGGGGTCGGGATCTACCGACTGAAACAGGCTACATGTTATGAATTAATTGCCTGGCTGTAAACCCGAAACTGTGTACCTTGACCGACAGCCATGCGCCAGGCCGCGGCGTGTCTGATCATTTGCAATTGTCCTTGCCTTGCATGGCGGCGGACTGTCACAATCATGAAATATAAACTTCTTACCATCTTTTGTTTCCCGGTTTTCGACGCGATGAGGTCATGATGAAACTTGCTGTTGGTTCGTTTGCAGCTTTACTGCTGGTGTGCGCGGAAAGCGCCACTGCCGATACGCTGGTGTTGTACACCAGCCAGCCCGCCACGGATGCGCAAATGACTGTGGAAGCGTTCCAGAAGGCCCATCCCGATACCCAGGTGGAATGGGTGCGCGACGGTACGACCAAGCTGATGACCAAATTGCGCGCGGAAATGACCGCCGGTGTTGCCAAGCCCGATGTCCTGTTGATTGCGGACAGCGTAACCCTGGAGCAGTTGAAAAAGGAAAAGCAACTGCTGGCTTACCGGTCTGCGGAAAGCGCCCATTATGATCCGGCGCTGTTTGACAAGGATGGCTACTATTACGGCACCAAGCTGATCACCACAGGCATTGCCTATCATACGCAATCGCCCATGAAACCGACCTCCTGGCGGGATCTGGTCAAGCCAGGGTACGAAAACCAAGTATCAATGCCCAGTCCGCTGTACTCGGGCGCGGCAATGATCCACCTTTCCGCGTTGACGACCAATCCGGATTTTGGATGGAAATACTACGAAGACCTGAAGGCGGCTGGCGTGGCTGCCCAGAAAGGCAATGGCGGTGTACTCAGCGACATCGCTTCGGGCGGCAAACCCTACGGGATTCTGGTGGATTACATGGCGATTCGCGAAAAAGCCAAGGGGGCGCCGATCGAGTTTGTATTTCCGAAGGAAGGCGTCAGCCTCGTGACCGAGCCCGTGGCTATCCTGGCATCCGCGCGCAACCCCGAGGCGGCGAAGAAATTCGTCGACTTCCTGCTATCGGCGCCGGGGCAGGAACTGGTGCTGCGGCAAGGTTATATTCCCGCGCGCAATGAGATGAAAAGCCCGCCTGGATTTCCCGAACGCAGCCAGATCAAGCTGCTGCCCTTCGATGCGGCCCGCGCCCTGGAAAATGCCAAGCAGGACAAGGCGCATTTCAGCGAAATCTTCGGTGGTTGAAATGCGGCCAGCATTTGCAGGCACCGCGCTTGCATGGCTGCAAAGCCAAGCAGAGACAGCCATGCCGCGCACTCGCCCTGGCGCCGTCACAAGGCATCACCGCCGGACTGCCTCTGACCGCCCGCGGCACCGGACTCATGGAACGACGGGCCGCTCTCATGGCCAGGTTGCAGGGTAAACGCCCGGCGAATCTGCTATAACAACCTATGGCGACATTCTTCCTTTCCCGCAATCTTCGTGCCGTACCCGCGCTCTCGCTGACTTCGCTTGTCCTGTGCGTGGCGGTGGCGCTGGCGGTGGTGCCGCCCGCCCGGCTGCTTGTGATGGCTGTTGCCGAACTGGCAGCCGGGCGCGAAGGGGCGTTCTGGTCCGTGGTCGCCGCGACGTCCACATGGCAGGCCACGCTCAATAGCCTGTTGACCGCCGGCACGGCCATGCTGGTATCCCTGCTGCTGGGCGCGGTGCTGGCGGTGCTCGTGACCCTGACCGACATCCGGGCCAAGGGATTATGGGTGTTCATGATCATGCTGCCCATGATGATCCCGCCGCAGGTGACGGCGCTGAGCTGGCTGCAGTTGAGTGGTCCCGGCAGCGCCTTGCTGCAATTGGTCGGCGCGGCGCCACCGCTGGGCAGTCCGCAACATCTGCGCTCCTGGTGGGGCATTGCGTTGCTGATGGGCATCCAGCACGCGCCTCTGGTGTATTTATCGTTGCGAACCAGCCTGCTGGCCCTGCCCAAGGAATTGATCGAGGCCGCCAGGCTGGCCGGCGCATCGCAGCGGGCCGTGGTGCGGGACATGATCCTGCCGTTATGCCGAAATGGCCTGCTGGCGGGCGCAGCCATTGCCTTTGTGTCGGCCCTGGGCAATTTCGGCATTCCCGCCATGCTTGGCATCCCGGTTTCGTTCTATGTCCTGCCGACATTGATTTATCAGAAAATGGCCGATTTCGGGCCAGAAATGCTTGCCGAAGTGTCAAGTCTGTCGGTGATCATCGGCGTGCTGGCGATGCTGGGCGTAGCGATCCAGCATCGCTATTATGCGCGCATGCCACTGACCGGCCTGCCGGGCAGGCCACTGGCGTTCGTCCTGGGGGCCCGCCGCTGGCAGGCGGAGCTGGCGCTGGCGCTCTTGCTGCTGCTGATTGTGATTGTGCCCCTGACCGCGCTTGTGGCCAGTTCGCTGGTGCCCGCGCTGGGTGTGCCGCTATCGCTGGAGACGGTCAGTCTGCAAGCCTACCGGGAAATGGTATTCAGCCAGGGCGTGACCTGGCGGGCACTGGGCAACAGCATGATGCTGGCGGCGTCGGCTGCCGTGGTCCTGGCGTTGATCTGCCTGCCGCTGGCCTATGTACTCGTTCGTCATCCATCGCGCGGCAACAGATGGTTGCAAGGGCTGATCGATATCCCTTATGCCTTGCCGGGCGTGGTGCTCGCGGTGGCGTGCATTCTGCTTTTCGCCCGCCCGCTGCCACTGATCCACGTCACGCTGTATGGCACGCTGGGCCTGATTCTGTTTGCCTACCTATCGCGCTTCATGACGGTTTGCCTCAAGCCGATACAAAGCAGCATGCTGCAATTGGATCCGTCGCTCGAAGAAGCGGCCCAGCTTTGCGGGGCGGGGCTGGGCCGGCGCCTGCGGGATATCGTATTCCCGTTGCTCGCGCCGGCGGCGTTCGCCGGCATGCTGCTGGTGTTCTTGATTGCGGTCAATGAACTTACCGTATCGGCGCTGCTATGGAGCGCCGGCAATGAAACGCTGGGCGTGCTGGTCTTCAACCTGGACGACGGTGGCGAAACCGTCATGGCCGCAGCCGTGTCGGTGCTGATCGTCCTGTTGGTGCTTTTTCTGATGGGCTGCCTGAGCCTGCTTGGCAAGCGCCTTCCACAAGGAGTGATACCATGGCGCAATTGACGCTGGAAAGAATCAGTAAGCGCTACGGCGATCATGCCGTCGTGGACGATATCAGTCTGGAGATCGAGAAAGGGCAGTTCGTGGCATTGCTGGGCCCCAGTGGCTGCGGCAAGACCACAACGCTGCGCATGGTCGCCGGCTTCGAGCCGCTGGATGAAGGCCGCATTGCATTGAATGGCAGGCTGCTGGGTTCGACCGAACACCATGTACCGCCGGAACAGCGAAATATGAGCATGGTGTTCCAGTCGTATGCCCTATGGCCGCACAAGACCGTGCTGGACAATGCGGGTTATGCCTTATCCCTGCGCAACGTGCGCGGCCAGGCCTATCGGGACCAGGTTTTCCAGGCGCTGGAAACAGTCAACCTGGCACATTTGGCCGACCGCTATCCGCAGGCCCTGAGCGGTGGCCAGCGCCAGCGCGTGGCGCTGGCCCGGTGCCTGGTATCGCATCCGGATGTGGTACTGCTGGATGAGCCACTGGCGAATCTGGATGTGCATTTGCGCGCCTCCATGGAATCGACATTCCGCCATTTCAACGAGCGTACGGGCGCGACATTTCTCTATGTCACGCATGACCAGGCTGAAGCCATGGCGCTGGCGGACCGGATCGCGGTGATGAACCTTGGACGGCTGGAGCAATGGGATACCCCTGAAAATCTCTATCGCCGGCCAGCGTCGCGCTGGGTGGCGGCGTTTATCGGCAAGGGAACCGTGGTGGACGTGCATAGCCATGTTCATGGCAAGAATTTGCGCGCCGACGACGTGCATGATTTACTGGCGAATGCCAGCGCCCTGCACCGCGGGGCCATGCTGATCAGGCCCGAACATGTCATGGTTGCCGATGACGGCGTGCCGGTGACGGTAAGCCACCGGGTTTACAAGGGAGAACGCTATCAATATTCAGCCGCGCTGGCCGATGGCCAGGCGCTGACCTTCTACCACCCCCGCTCGCTGGAGCACGGGCAGAAGGTCAACGTGCGGATAGATCACGCCTGGGGGCTCGATCTATAGCCGGGGCTTTGAGTCTGTCCGGGCCTGCTGCCGCTATTGTCCCGGGCACTCCACGCACTCGCCGGCCAGATCCTCGGCCAGGCGCAATTGCTTGCTCAGGTCGCGCAGGGCGGTGCGGACGCCTTCCTCGATCACGGGATGGTAAAACGGCATATCCAGCATCTGGGCCACTGTCATTTTTTGCTGATGCGCCCAGGCCAGCAAATGGGCAAGATGTTCAGCCGACGGGCCAACCATCTCTGCGCCAAGCAGACGACCGCTGCCATGTTCTGCATAGATCCGCAGATGTCCCTTGTTGACGCCCATGACGCGGCTGCGGCCCTGGTTGTCGAAGGAGACTTCGCCGACCGCATAGCAGCCGCAATGGTCATACCGTTCCGTCAACTGCTGCCAGCGAAGTCCGATACTGGCGATTTGCGGATCGCTGAAAATCACGCCGATCTGCGAGCGCCGCAGGCCCGTCGTGATCCGTGGGAAATGACCCGCATTGGTGCCGGCAATCAGTCCCTGGTCGGCCGCTTCGTGCAACAGCGGCAATTGATTGGACGCATCCCCTGCAATGAAAATGTGTGGCAGGCTGGTCTGCATGGTATCGGGGTCGGCCTTGGGTACGCCGCGGCCATCCAGTTCAAGCGCCAGCGTCTCCAGTCCCAAATTGTCGACATTGGGCTTGCGCCCGATGGCGGCTAGCAGGTAGTCGGCCGTCACGGTGCCGCGCTCGCCGTTTTCACTATAATCAATTTTCACGCCAAGGCCGCTTTCCAGCAGGCTGACTTCAGTATCGGCATCCAGATGCAGATGCATTTCGCTGCCGAAAATGCCCAACGCTTTATCCAATACGACCGGATCGCTGATGCCGCCCAGCGCATTGCCTTTGCCAAAGATGTGAACCTGTACACCCAGGCGGTGCAAAGCCTGGCCTATTTCCAGCCCGATCACGCCGGCGCCGAAAACCGCGACGCTGGCGGGCAGCGTTTCCCAGGAAAAGACATCGTCATTGATAATCAGACGCTCGCCCAGCGATTGCCAGGCCGGTAGGATGATAGGGCGCGAACCCGTGGCGATCACAACGCGCTTGGCATGCAGGGTGGTGTGGTCATCCACGACCAGGGTATGCGCGTCGGTGAAGCGGGCCTTGCCCAGAATGCGCCTGTCGGCGGGAAAGGCCTCGACATCCTCGAGCACAAAGCCAACAAAACGGTCGCGTTCGGACCGGACCCTGGCCATGACTTCGGCGCCATCGATCCGCAGGGCGCCATCGGCGTGCACGCCGAACCGGTCTGCATGCCGGATATGATGCGCAGCTTCCGCCGCGGCAATGAGCAGTTTGGATGGCATGCAGCCTACACGGGCGCAGGTGGTACCAAAGTGATGGTCTTCGATCAGATATACATTGTCGGTGGATTTGCGGGCGGCGCGGAAGGCGCTCATGCCGGCAGTACCCCCACCTAGAATAACAACATCGGCGTTGATGGATTTCATATTCGATTCCTGAGGGATTGGCATGCATGGAACAAAGGTGGTATTCCAATGCGTCAGGGTAAAAAAAACAGCGGCTTCAACGGATGAAACCGCTGCGCGGTCGCGGTGCGCGCGCCTGGCGCGCCCCGAGAACGGTGCACTGCAGCAGTGGCGGATTATTTACCGGCGAAGTGCGCGGTCAATTCGTCGCTGCCGCCAATATACTGGCCGCCAATGAAAATCTGCGGCGTACTGGTTTTGCCCGTAATGGCGCGAATGGCGACCGTGCTGGCGTCCTTGCCAAGGACGATTTCTTCGTACGCCAGGTCTTTTTCCTTCAGCAAGGCTTTGGCTTTCGCGCAATAGCCGCAACCGGGCTTGGAGAACATGACGATGGAAGGCTGGTCCTGGTAGTCCTTGTCGATGTAGCGGATCATGGTGTCGGCGTCGGACACTTCGAACGGATCGCCTTCTTTCTCTGGCTCGATGAACATTTTTTCGACCACGCCGTCCTTGACCAGCATGGAGTAGCGCCAAGAGCGCTTGCCAAAGCCCAGGTCGTTCTTGTCGACCAGCATGCCCATGCCTTCGGTGAACTCGCAGTTACCGTCGGGAATGACCGTGATATTGCTGGCTTCCTGTTGGGCTTTCCACTCATTCATCACAAAAGTGTCATTCACGGAAACGCATACGATTTCGTCGACGCCACGTTGCTTGAATGCGTTGGCCAATTCGTTGTAGCGAGGCAGGTGCGTGGATGAGCAGGTCGGAGTGAATGCGCCGGGCAGGGAGAACAGCACGACTGTCTTGCCTTTGAAAATATCGTCGGTCGTCACTTTTTTCCAGGCATCGCCTTCGCGGACAGGAAAAGTAACGGAGGGGACGCGCTGACCTTCTTTGTTCTGCAACATATTGAATATCCTTATCTAGGGGTTGATGATCCAGGCACGACGACAATACCGCGCGTTAATGCCTATTCTTGCTAACGTCGCATTGCCTCATGCATTAAGTGTCATTGTACGCAAGCTCTTATGATTAGTAAATTTTATTATTTATATTGTTTTGATAGTAAAAGTAAATAATCATTCGAGGCAGTGAAGACCCGCCAAGGCATGATGTGTTTCGGTATATATGGCGTCGGAAAAGCGCGAGATTGACACGCCGGACTGGCGCAGGCTGTGGGCATGGCCCCTGGCGCGATGCTGCGGATGTCGCGGCAATGAGCATGCTGGGAAATTCGCGTAAGTTGCAAATTTTTTGCAACTTTTGGCAGCATGTTGGCCTATTTTAACCGAGTTATGCGAATAGCGAAAGGATATAGGTCAGCAGGAATGGGGCGATCAGGCTCAGCACGACGCCGGAAAAAACGGCTGTGATCAGATAGGGGTTGCCTGCGGTCTTGCGTACGATGGGTAAGGTGGTGTCCATGGCGGTGGCGCCGGCCGCGCCGATGCCTGTCATGGGATGGCGCGCGCCGGCGAAAAACAGCACGACAATGGAAAGCAGTTCGCGGAACAGGTCGGTCAGCAGGG
This sequence comes from Advenella kashmirensis, assembly GCA_040395835.1. GTDB lineage: Bacteria > Pseudomonadota > Gammaproteobacteria > Burkholderiales > Burkholderiaceae_B > Advenella > Advenella kashmirensis_B. The sequence continues at coordinate 405,681 of JBEBPQ010000001.1, read as the reverse complement.
CGGTGGCGCCGTAGAATTCGCCGAGCTTGGCGGTGACCAGCACGCCCGAGAGCGAAAACCAGCCGAAACCGCTGGCGAGCAGCAAGCCGTGCCTGATATCCATATGGGTCAGCCAGGCAATCAGCGCGCCGCCGGCCAGCGACGCGACGATGACCACGACCGGCAGGGTAACCATGCCCAGGTGCAGCGTGCTTTGGCGCAAGGGCGTATGGGCAAGGTCGGCACCGATGAGAAACAGCAATAGATATAGGAAGAATTCGGAGGAGGGGATCGGCAAGGATACCTGCCAGTGCGACAGCATGGCAGCCAGGCCGACGCCGACCAGGAGAAAAGCCAGGGCGATGCCGCATTCGCGCACGACGTGCAAAATGCCCATGTCCTTCACGACCGGGGAGTGGCTTGAGCCGGACCGGAACAGCGCCAATAGCGCCACGGAACAGGCGGCGGTAATGCCCAGCGAGTAAAGCAGCGCGGTTTTGACGATCGCCCCCACATTATGCATGACCGACAATTGCAGGCCGAAGCGATAGCCGATGGCGAACAGCATGATCCAGACGAAGGGTGTGATGGCACGGGCCAGCGGCGTGACCGCATAGGCGGGCAGTACGCGCCCGACGATATAGCCGGCCAGCAACCAGCCGGCGATGGGAAGCAGCGAGAGCAGGGTTTCAGTCATGAAGCGGACGGCTACTTGGGCAGTTTTTCCTTGAGCCGTTGCTTGACGTCGGGCCATTCTTCACGTGTCACGCTGTACATGTGGGTGTCGCGGACCGTGCCGTCGCGGCGCAGCGCGTGGCCGCGCAATACGCCGTCCTTGCGGGCGCCCAGCCGCTCAATGGCGTTTTGCGAGCGCTGGTTGAGGTTGTCCGTGCGCCAGCCCACGACATTGGCCTGCAGCGATTCGAAGGCGTAGAACAACAGCAAGTACTTGCAGACGGTGTTGACGTGCGTTCTGTGCCACGCGGAGGCGTACCAGGTATAGCCGATCTCAAGGCGCGCGATGTCCGGCACAATGTCGTGGTAGCGCGTGGTGCCGATAATCTTGCGGGACTTGCCGTCCAGTACCGCGAAAGGCAGCATGTGGCCGTCGGCCTGGCCCTTGAGCGCCGCCTCGATATAGGCGGTTTCCTTGCCTGGCTCGGGTACCGAGGTGTAGGTCAGATTCCACAATTCTCCGTCCGCGGCGGCATTGCGCAAGCCCTCGGCATGCGCCAGGCGCAACGGTTGCAGCACAATGCCGTATCCTTCGAGCTGAATGGGAGCCAATGGCTTGGGGAAAGGTGTAATCATTGTCGAGACCGGGCGGAAGATGCGAGCGCTAAGAGGCATCATTATAAAGAATATCGTTGCAGGATAGCGTTGCGATCGGCGATATGAGGGGGAAATTTTGCGCTACAGGTGATCCCTAGTGGTCAGACGGGCGACAAATCAGTACTATTTCGGCTTTACGGGAGTGAAATCACGACTCATCCCGCCTAAAGCCCTCAAAAGGGGTCTGGCGACCGGCTCCCGTTGTGTCATATAGAAGTGAGAACAGCATGAATATGAAGAATTGGCTCATCGCCGCCAGTATCGGTCTTTCCACAGGCTTTGCCATGACGGCGCAAGCCGGCGAGTGGAAGGAATTGAAGATCGGCGTGGAAGCCGGCTACGCCCCGTTTGAATACAAGAACGCCAAGGGCGAAATGGAAGGCTTCGATGTCGAGGTCATGACCCAGATTTGCGCCAAGCTCGAAGCCCAATGCCAATGGGTCGACCAGTCTTTCGACAGCCTGATCCCGGCGCTGGCGGCCCGCAAGATCAACCTGATCCACTCCAGCATGCAGATCACGCCCCAGCGCGAAAAAGTCATTGCCTTCAGCCAACCCATTTACGGCATTCCCACGCAATTGATCGCGCGCAAGGATAGCGGCCTGCTGCCCACTGCGGCATCGCTCAAGGGCAAGCGCGTCGGCGCGCTCCAGGGCACGACCCAGGAAACCTATGCGAAAACCCGCTGGGGTAGCCAGGGCGTGCAAATCGTTTCCTACCAGGATCAAAACCAGACCTTCGCCGACCTGGCCGCGGGCCGCCTGGACGCCGCCATTATCGAGAAGCCGAATGGCCAAAGCGGTTTCCTGAGCAAGCCCCAGGGCGAGAACTTCGCCTTCCTGGGCGAACCCATCAGCGACGACAAGGCCCTGACCGGTGAAATCGCCATTGGCATGCGCAAAGCCGACGGCAAGCTCAAAGAGGCGATCGACAAGGCATTGGCGCAATTGCAGCAAGATGGCACCATTGCCAAAATCTCCGAAAAGTATTTCAAACCAGGTGAAGTCAACCTGAAAAATGTGAAAAACTAAAATGTTCCTCCATGGCTATGGGGCCCAGATCCTCAACGGTACCTGGGAAACCATCAAACTGGCGCTGCTTTCTCTGCTGGTCGCTTTTGTATTGGGGTTGATCGGCGCCAGCGCCAAGCTGTTTGGCAACGGTCTGCTGCGGGGCATCGCCCAGGTCTATACCACGCTGATCCGGGGCGTGCCAGACCTGGTGCTCATGCTGCTTATCTTTTTCAGTATCCAGATGGGCCTGAACGAGCTGACCGACATGCTCGGCCTGCCGGTCATTGAGATCGAACCGTTCTATGCGGGTGTGCTGACCATCGGGTTCATCTATGGTGCCTATTTCGCCGAGACCTTTCGCGGCGCGTTCATTTCGGTGCCACGCGGGCAGCTTGAGGCGGCCAAGGCCTATGGCATGCGCAATGGCCAGGTGTTCCGGCGGGTGCTGTTTCCGCAAATGATGCGCTTTGCGCTGCCGGGCATCGGCAATAACTGGCAGGTCTTGCTCAAGGCCACCGCCCTGGTGTCCATTATCGGGCTGACCGATCTGGTACAGGTGACACAGGGTGCGGGTCGTGCAACGGCCTCCATGTTCCTGTTCATCAGCGTGGCCGGATTCATCTACCTGGTGCTGACCTCGGTGTCCAATGTGGTTCTGTGGCTGTTGCAGCGCAAGTACACGGTTGGGGTCCGGGAGGCGCAACTATGATCGAGTCGCTGAACAACTTCCTGACCATTCTCAATGAGTACTGGAAACCCCTTCTGTTCTGGGATGGCACCGCCTATTCCGGGCTGGCCGTGACCTTGTGGATCCTGGTCCTGTCCCTGGTGCTCGGTTTTATGCTTGCCTTGCCGATGTCGGTCGGTCGCGTCTCCAAGAACCGCTGGATCGCCTGGCCGATCTGGTGCTTCAGCTACGTTTTTCGCGGCACGCCCCTGTATGTGCAAATTCTGCTCATCTACAGCGGCATGATCGGGCTGGAGTTCGTCAGGAATACGCCGCCACTGCAAAGCTTCTTCCTTAGCGGATACAATTGCCTGGTATTGGCGCTGATGCTCAATACGCTGGCCTACACCACCGAGATCTTCGCAGGCTACATACGGAACACGGCGCATGGTGAACTGGATGCGGCAAGGGCTTTCGGCATGTCGCGGTATAAAATGTATACGCGCATCATCCTGCCGTCCGCCTTGCGACGTGCGCTCCCGGCCTACAGCAACGAGGTCATTCTCATGCTGCACGCGACGTCGCTGGCCTTTACCGCGACGGTGCCGGATATTCTCAAGGTGGCGCGCGACGCCAACGCCGCAACCTATCTGACCTTCGCGTCATACGGCACGGCCGCGATATTGTATATGTGTGTCTCGTTTATTCTCGTGGCGCTGTTCCGCAAGCTTGAAAAGAGAACGCTGGGCTTTTTGGGCTACGGCCAACACTAGGATTGTTATGTATAAACTCGATGTTCAGAACATCCATAAGTCTTATGGACAAAACGAAGTATTGAAAGGCGTGTCGCTGCAGGCGCGGGCGGGCGACGTGATCGCCATGATCGGCTCCAGCGGCTCGGGCAAGAGTACCTTTCTGCGTTGTATCAATTTCCTGGAGCAGCCCAACAGCGGTTCGGTCTCGCTCAACGGCGAAACGCTCACTGTCGCCAAGGATGCGAAAGGGCGCCTGCAGGTTTCCGACGAAAAGAAATTGCAGGTGTTCAGGACCAAGCTGGCCATGGTGTTCCAGCACTTCAATCTCTGGGCCCACATGACCGCGCTGGAAAATATCATCGAAGCGCCGATCCATGTGCTTGGGGTGCCCAAGGCCGAAGCCATTGAGCGCGCACGCCAGTACCTGAACAAGGTTGGACTGCCGCCCGCCGTGGAAAATCAGTATCCGTCGCAGATGTCCGGCGGCCAGCAGCAGCGGGTTGCGATCGCGCGGGCGCTGGCAATGGAGCCCGAGGTCATGCTGTTCGACGAACCGACCTCCGCGCTGGATCCCGAATTGGTCGGCGAGGTGTTGCGCGTGATGCAGAAACTGGCCGAAGAGGGCCGCACTATGATCGTGGTGACCCACGAGATGGGCTTTGCGCGCAATCTGGCCAGCCATGTCATGTTCCTGCACCAGGGCACCGTGGAAGAGCAAGGCCCGCCGCAGGATGTCTTTGGCAATACGCAAAGTCCCCGCCTGCAGCAATTCCTGTCTGGCAACCTTAAATAATCCATGCTGGCGACCACGTTCGCCAGCCACCCCGGCCGCCGTCGCGCGGTCCGCTGCGGCAAGCCAGAGGAAGTACGATGTCCATGAGCGTCTTGACCATCATTGCCCTGTTGTTCCTGGGGGCGTTCGGCGGCTTTGTCGCCGGCTTGCTGGGTGTGGGCGGCGGTATGATCCTGGTTCCGTTTCTGACCATCCTGTTTTCGGTCAGCGTCATGTCCGCCGATCTGGCCGTGCATTCGGCCATCGCGACCAGCATGGCGATGATCCTGTTTACTTCCCTGTCGAGCATGCGGGCGCACCACAAGCAGGGCGCCGTGCGCTGGCCGGTCGTCTTTGCGCTGGCGCCCGGCATCATCCTGGGCGGGCTGCTGTCGGGCGGGGCTGTCTTCGCCTATTTGCATGGCGCCGCGCTGTCGCTGTTCTTCGCGCTGTTTGTCGGTTATTCCGGCTTCAACATGTTGCGCAACAAAAAGCCCAAGCCATCGCGCCAGTTGCCGGGCATGGTCGGTTGCACTGCCGCGGGTACCGGCATCGGCTTTATTTCGGGGCTGGTGGGCGCCGGCGGCGGTTTTCTTTCGGTGCCGTTCATGGTCTGGTGCAACGTGCCCATCCGCAATGCCGTGGCAACCTCCGCCGCGCTGGGTTTTCCCATTGCACTGTCGAACAGCTTCGGCTACATCGTGTCAGGCATCCGGGAACTCGGGTTGCGTGAAGGCATGCTGGGCTACGTGTATTGGCCGGCGCTGGTGCTGCTGGTGCTGATGAGCGTGCTGATGGCGCCGCTCGGGGCCAGGCTGGCGCATACCCTGCCGGTCGACAAATTGCGCAAAGTCTTTGCGGCACTGCTGTTTTCGCTTTCGGCCTACATGCTGTACAAAGCCTTGCAACAGTATGGCGTGTTCGGCGCCGGCTAGGCCAACACCGCCGTAGTGGCTGCGCAGGCCAATGCACGGCATGGTCAAGGGCCATTGACTGCCGCAGGCCTGGGCGGGCGAAAGACCTGGATATCATCATAGAAGGCGGCATCGCCATTGGCGTGGTCCCACCCGGGAATCCCCATGACCGGCAGGGGCTGATGTGGCTTGCCCGGCAATGGCGCAGCCGTCAGCAATTGCGTCAGCTCGAGCGCCATCAGGCGGTCCAGATCGCAATCCGTGTCGGCAGCGGGTATCCGTATCACGTTTGCGGTAATGGCCTTATAGGGCAGAACGCATTTTTCCAAAAGGGCGTGGCCGCAGGCGGCAATTCGCGTCTCATCCCAAAGCGTCCGCAAATCGAGAAACGCCGCGCGCCAATCGCGGCGGACAATCGCTTCCCATAGCGCGTCCGGCGCCTGCAGGAAAAGCCCGCCTTCATCCAGCAAGGTGATCGTGTCCCTGAGCAGGCCGCGATGCTGGCCGACGCCCTGCTGGCGGACCTGTTGCGTCTGGATGCGGTTGAACAGCGACTTGACCTCGGGAAAGCGGAACCAGCACAGGCCATTGAAAAAATCATGCAAATTGTCCCTGGTCGGGCATTGGCCGGTGTCTCCGATGAACTGCTCGTATGCCATGCCGTCGGGCAGGCTATCCTGGGGGACGAAGCGCACGGGGCAGTGTGGCGGCGCCATGAGGTTGAGCCACTCCGCCACTGTCGAGCGGTCCATGTCCAGAATGGTCTGGGCCTGTGTCCAGCGCAGTCCGCCAGGCAGGAAATCCTGAAATGGCGCCCACCACGGACGGCGGTGCGCCAGCAATTGCCATGCATCGACAATCGGGGTCGCAGATCGCGATGGCAGAGACATGGTTATTTGAAAGTGACCGCGGGCGCCGTGGTTCCCCATGGCATGAGCGGCACGACCGATATACTGTTATACGGAGAGCCGTCGATCAGTTTTTCGCTGACGACCAGGTAGATCAGCGCGTTGTTCTGCGCGTCCACGATCCGCGAGACATTCAGCCCCTTGAACAGGAAACTCATGCGTTGGGTGAACACATCCTCCCCAATCTTGGGCAGGGGTTTTGCCGTGCGCAGCGGTCCTACCTGCCGGCAGGCCAGCGAGAAGCGCGATGGGTTCTCGGCCAGCCCCAGCGCGCCGGACACTCCGCCTGTCTTGGCGTAGGACAGATGGCAGGAAACGCCCTCGACTTGCGGATCCTTGAATGACTGTATGCAAACTTTGTCATTGTTGATAATACGCCACGTCGTGCTGACGCAGGCAACCTCCTCGGCCTGGGCCGAAGCCGGGGCAATGTGGCCGGCAAGGCTTCCCAGCAGGAGCATGAGTGTAAAAAAAGATTTCATGGGTTCGGGTTCCATTGGCAAATTGTTTACGGCAACGGGCAAGAAGTGTACACGGAAATACGCAAGTATCGGTACCGTCCTGGCGCGCCTGGCAATGTCCGCTCCGCACAATTCAGTCTACAATAACCCGATTGACACTGGTTAACAATGCGCTTGCCGCGCCGGCGTCGCCGATGGCCATTCACGGCCAGGCGCGGACTTGGGGCGGCGGCAATGGGGTACAACGTCCATGGAAAAACTTCGTATCGATAAATGGCTATGGGCCGCGCGTTTTTACAAGACCCGCTCGCTGGCCGCCGCGGAAATCGGCAAGGGCCGGGTCACGGTGAATGAGCAACCGGCCAAGCCGGCCCGGGAGGTCAATGTCGGCGATCTGGTCGCTGTCCGACGCGATCAGACCACGATGGTGGTTCAGGTCAAGGCGCTCTCGGCCGTGCGGGGCCCCGCTCCCGTGGCGCGTACGCTCTACGAGGAAACCGCGGCCAGTATCCTGGCGCGAGAAACCGCCAGGGAGCAACATCGGCTTGCTAGCGAACCGGCGCTGAGCATTACCCAGGGGCGGCCCACCAAGCGTGATCGGCGTCATCTGGATCACGCCAAGCGAGGTTTTGACGGGTAGGCAGGCCACGATGACGTGCCATCCCGGTTGCATTTGCTAAAACTTAACCGGAGGCACTAAGGGTAAACGGCAGGTCGGGCACCTGTCATTTTCCCGCGGATGATTTACAATCAGGGCAATCTTTTACCGTCAGGCGAACTGCGCGCAAGACGCATGCCGCCTGACGTGTCTATCATCCGAGGAGCTCTGAAATGTCGTTCAAAAATAATCTAGCCCGGCTGTCGCTGACGGCGCTTTGTGCCAGTCTCGCGATGGCACTGGCTGTGGGGCCGGCGGCCGCCCAGGACCAGGCCAGCGCTGTGCGAACCGTCAATTTGCCAGCACCGCCAACCATCAAGTACGATTACGATATGGATATTTTCCATCCCGTGGTTGGCAAGAACGGGATGGTGGCCTCAGAGCAGCGCCTTGCTTCGGAAATCGGGCTTGAAATACTCAAGAAGGGCGGCAACGCGGTTGACGCCGCGGTCGCCGTGGGTTTCGCGCTGGCGGTTGCGTTGCCCAATGCCGGCAATATTGGCGGTGGCGGATTCATGATGGTCCACGATGCAAAATCCGGCAAGAACATCGCGCTGGACTTCCGGGAAATGGCGCCGGCAAAGGCATCGCGCGATATGTACCTGGACGACAAGGGCCAGGTCATCAATAACAAATCCCTGTATACGCATTTCGCAAGCGGCGTGCCGGGCACGGTCGCCGGCATGACGCATGCCCTTGAAAAGTGGGGAACCCTGCCACTGGCCGACGTCATACAGCCGGCCATCGATCTGGCCGAAAAGGGGTATCCGGTCAGCCCGACGCTGGCCGAAGCCTTGGCAGTGGAAAAGGACAACCTGGGAAAATGGGATACTACCAAGGCAATCTTCTTCAAGGATGGCGAGCCGATGAAGGCGGGTGACCAACTGGTCATGAAAGACCTGGCCAATTCCATGCGGCTGATCGCCAAAGAAGGCAAGGACGCGTTCTACAAAGGCGCCATTGCCGACCAGATCGTCCAGGAAATGGGCAAGCATGGCGGGCTGATCACCAAGGAAGACCTGGCCAACTACAAGGTGGTCGAGCGCGAGCCGGTCACCGGCGATTACCGCGGCTATCAAGTGGTTTCCATGCCGCCGCCCAGTTCCGGCGGTATTCATATCATCCAGATGCTGAACGTGCTGGAGCATTTCCCGTTGAATGAATCCGGTCCCAATAGCGCCAAGACCATTCGCCTGGTTGCCGAAACCATGAAGCGCGCCTACGCCGATCGTTCGGAATATCTGGGGGATACGGATTTCGTCAAAGTGCCGCAAAAGGGCCTGATGGCCAAGGGCTATGCCGATGACCTGGCGAAACTCGTTGGAGAGGAAAAAGTCGTGCCGGCCAAGGATATCAAGCCAGGCGCGCCGCAAAAGTATGAAAGCGACCAGACAACGCATTATTCCATCGTCGACAAGGATGGCAATGCCGTGGCCGTGACCTATACGCTGAACCTGAACTTCGGCAGCGGCATTGTGGCCGGCAATACGGGGATTCTGCTGAACAACGAAATGGATGACTTCTCGTCCAAGCCCGGCGTGCCGAATGCGTTTGGCCTGATCGGCGGAGAGGCCAATGCCATTGAGCCCGGCAAGCGACCGCTGTCTTCCATGACGCCGACCATGGTGCTCAAGGATAACAAGCCCTGGCTGGTCACTGGCAGCCCGGGCGGTGCGCGTATTATCACGACCGTGCTGCAGACCCTGATCAACAGCATCGATTTCGGCATGAACCCGGCCGTTGCCGCTTCGACACCGCGTTTCCACCATCAGTGGCTACCTGACGAATTGCGCCTGGAGCCAGGATTCAGCCCGGATACCGTGGCATTGCTCAAGCAACAAGGCTATAAAGTCGTGGTCAAGCCGACGATGGGGCGCACGCAGACCATCCAGGTGCGGGACAATATGATGTATGGCTACTCCGATCCACGCAATCCCGATGGCGTGACGGTCGGCTACTAGTCGCGGGCTATTTACCTGCCCGGGTGCCAGCCGCCGGCTACCCCGCCTGGCACCCAGGCCTGATCCGTCATGAGCCGCGCGTTGCGGCTCATCCTGATTTTTCCCCTTGCCTATCGTCGTTGTTTTTTAGTCGCGCCTGCGTCCATCCGCCGCGATCCTGGAGGGGCGAGGCTGGCGCATTGACGTTACCGGTGCGTCCAGGACGCGCGCTACGATGGTTCCGGACCTGGCTGTCGCAACCGCAACGCCGATTGCGCCTGCCCCTGTCATTGGGCAGGGTATTGGCATATACCCGTGGAGGAATCCGTTATGATAAACCCACGGAACGCCCACCGCGGGCGCTGGCCGGCCTTTGCAATGACCCTTGTCCAGGCGGCCTGCGAGCCAAAGCGCGCGGTCGCGAAACCGCCCCTGGTACTTTGCCATGGTATCGAAACGATTCAAAGGAAAGATTCATGAGTGCATCATTGCCCCAGTTGTTGAAAATCCGCTATCCATTGATCCAGGCTCCGATGGCTGGCGTTTCCACGCCGGCGCTGGCGGCCGCGGTATCCGAGGCGGGCGGGTTGGGGTCGCTTGGCCTGGCGTCCGCCTCGCTTGAGCAGGCCCGTGAAATGATGCAAGCGGTTAAGGCGCTGACCGATAAACCGGTCAACATGAATTTTTTCTGTCATCGCCCGACGGAACCCAATGCGGCGGCCAACCGGGCATGGCTGGCGTATTTGCGCCCGATGTTCGAGGAATTCGGCGCGACGCCACCGGACACCCTGCGCGATATTTATCGCCCCTTTCCCGGTCATGACGATATGCTTGAACTGATTCTGGAAGAAAAGCCGGCAGTCGTCAGCTTTCACTTCGGCTTGCCCTCCGCGGAATATATCTCTACATTGAAAAAAGCCGGTATCGTCCTACTGGCTTGCGCCACCACGCCGGATGAGGCGCGCCGGATCGAGGAGGCGGGCATCGATGCGCTGGTCGCGCAAGGCTATGAGGCGGGTGGCCATCGCGGCGTTTTCGAGCCGGAAAAGGGCGATGCCAAATACGGCACCTTTGCCCTGGTGCGCATGCTGGTTAAACAATCTTCCCTGCCTGTCGTGGCCGCCGGCGGTATTATGGACGGGGCCAGCATCCAGGCCGCCATGGCGCTGGGCGCCGCTGGCGTGCAATGTGGTACGGCTTTCGTGCTCAGCCCCGAGTCCTCGGCCAACGCCGCCTACCGGCAGGCCCTGCAAAGCCCTCGAGCCTATGACACGCGTGTGACTACGACACTTTCGGGGCGCGCCGCGCGCGGCTTGGCCAACCGCCTGTATGTCGATGAGCCCGCCATCGCCCGGCCGCCAATCCCGGGCTACTCCATGACTTATGACGCGGCAAAAGCCTTGAACGCGGCGGCCAGCGCCATGGGCAATTTCGACTTCGCGGCGCAATGGGCAGGCCAGGCGGCCAGCCTGGCGCGCGCCATGCCTGCCGCCGACATGGTCAGGACTTTTGCCAGCGAAGCCGGGTGGTAGTCAGGCGCGGCGCCTGGCTTTGTGCAGCAGCGCTGTACCCACTAAGAAAATAAGCAAGCCGACGGCGGTCATCGCCAGTCCGGCCCATACCGGCGATACCAGCCCCAAGCCGGCGGCAATCGTCACGCCGCCCAGCCAGGCGCCAAGCGCATTGGCAGCATTGAAAGCGGCATGGGTCAATGCGCCCATGAGGGTAGGCGCTTGCGGTGCGCTCAGCATGATCTGCACCTGCATGGACGGCACGACCAGCATGGAACTGAAGGCAATGGCAAAGAGGCAAAGCAACAGCATCCAGGACGAGCCAGCGGTTAACCCCATGATCACCAGGACCGCCAGCACACAACAAAAACCGATCACGATGCCTTTTTGCTGGTATTTGTCCGCCAGGTAGCCACCCAGCAGATTGCCACTGGTCATCCCCGCGCCAAACGTCATCAGGGCGATGGGAATCATGCCCGCGGGCAACAAGGCAATGTCGGTGACCATCGGGCCGATATAGGTATAGACCGCAAAGATGCTGCTGGTGCCGATCGCGATGATCAAAAGCAGGAACCAGGCCCTGGGGGTGCGCAGCCCATGCAGTTCCTGCTGCACGGGATTGCCCTTGAGCGCCTCGGCCCGCGGTAGCCAGCGCCATAGGCAGCCAAGCGCGATCACGCCGCAAAGGGCGACCAGAAGATAGGTGTTGCGCCAGCCCAAGACTTGCCCGGCGAATGTGGCAGCTGGCGCGCCGATGATATTGGCGACGGTCAGGCCCAGCAAGATCAGCGATACCGCTCTGCCGGTCTTGCTTTTGCCCACCAGATGCGCACCGGCTACCACACCGGCGCCAAAATAGCAGCCATGCGGCAGGCCGGTAAGGAACCGGGCCAGGATCAGCGTGTCTATGGACGGCGCCAGCGCGGATAAAACGTTGCCGATGATGAACATGGCAAACAGCATCAACAGAAAAGGCCGTCGGTGCAGGCGTGCACCGGCCATGGTCAGCAGCGGCGCGCCTGTGACGACGCCGACCGCATAGGCGGAGACAGCATGGCCGGCTTGGGGAATCGTGACGCCCAGGTCTTGCACGACCAAGGGCAGGATTCCCATGCTGGCAAATTCCGTGGTGCCGATGCAGAAGCTGCCCAGTGATAGCGCGAGCAGGGCCAACGCCCCGTTATGCGGCGCCGGGCCGCTTGAAGAATGATGCATGGTGTAAGTGAGAAGTCTGGGAATGTGCCGTCTTGGGCCACTGGCAGCTTACGCTGTCTGCCACGTCGCGTCGTCGCTGCCCCAGAGCGCGCCGACGCGGCTAAAGTTCGCATGGTTGTCCAGGGCAAAGGCTGGTCGGGATTGTATAACGATTCCCGATGCCGTGGGTGTGCTCGTCTGCCAGGGCGAGACATCGGCCAGCGCCTGGCCGCGCTCTGGCGCGGCGCCTTGGTCAAGCAGCCAGTGTGCCGTGGTCAGCAAATGGGCTGCGACGCGCCAGGTGCCCCCTTGTTCCCTGCGCCATTTCAGGGCGCGCAAGATACCCGCCGCCAACAGATAGCCCGTCGCATGGTCCAGCGCCTGTGCCGGCAGCGCGCCGGGGGTCGAGCCATCCTTGGATTCCAGCATACCGATCCCCGTGGCCGCCTGCACAATACTGTCGAAACCACGCCGCTGTCCCCAGGGGCCGCTATCGGTCCAGGCCGACAGCGAGGCATGAATCAGCGAGGGATAACGTTCCGCCAGGGTCGTGCTGTCCAGACCGAATGCGGCCAGGGCATCGGGCCGGTAACCGGTAACCAGCACGTCGGCCGTGGCAAGCAATTCGTGCAGGCGATGCAAGGCTTCCGGCGCCCGCAGGTCCAGCAAGGCGGAGCGTTTGTCCGCGCCGGTGTCAATATGCTGAAAGGGCAACTCGGGCATAGCGGGGTTGTCGACGCGCAAGACGTCGCAGCCCAGGTAACCCAGGGTACGCGTCGCGACCGGACCGGCGATGACCCGTGTCATATCCAGGACGCGCACCCGTTGCTGCGCCGAGGAGGGGACTGCATTGGATTTGGCCACGTTGTTGATCGCCAGCATGGGAACGGCGCGCGCGGCTTTGGCCTGCTCCGTGTCCCGCCATTGCGCCGCCGTGCGTACCTGCGCGGCGATACCATTGGCTGCCGTGACGCTTTCGGCGATATCGGCCGCCTTGCCTTGTTCCAGCAAACGGGCCAACTGTTGCCTATCTGTATTCTCCGACAGGCCAAGTGCAGCCAGCAGGCGCTGTCGGTGATGCGGATAGTTGGCGTGCAGGCGGACCCAGCCGTCGCTGGTGGTGAAGAAGCCGGAAAGCGGCGCAAACCCCGTCGATTTTTGGCCATCTATGGTTTGCAATTGATCGTTGCGAAAGGCTACCGATACTTGTCGCGGATCCACGACCGTACGCTGTGCCCGCCGCCATTGCGCCGCGGCCAGCGCCGCGGCCGCGACAGCGCCGCAGGCCAGCTCATTGACGTGCAGGTTTGATGGCAGCGCATTGCCCTGGCCCAGCAGCAGGTGCGCCTGGGCATAAGCCGGATCAATATCGAGCACAGGCAGCAATTGCGCGAGCAGTCGGTTGCTCAGGCAGGGAATGATGGATTCTGGTGTTGAGGTCATGCAGTACTCTATTTTCGCTATGAATGAAATACGGTGAAGGCTTCGATCTCGACCCGCGTCGTGGAAAACTGATTGGCGGGGTGGGATGTGTCTTCATAGCCAAGTGAAATGCCGCAAACCAAGGTTTGGTCATCTGGAACGGCAAGGTGCTTGCGCACGATGCTCGGGTAGTTGACCAGGGCGGCCTGCGGACAGGTATGCAAGCCCAGGGCGCGGGCGGCGATCATGATGTTTTGCACGAACATGCCGGTATCCAGCCAGCTGCCAAGCTCCATATCCTTGTCTATTGTAATAAAGAAAACAACCGGGGCATCGAAAAAAACAAAGTTGCGTCCATGTTGCCGCTTGGTGCTTTCCCTATCTCCCTTTTGGATTCCCAGCGCGTTATACAGCCCCCAGCCGGTTGCGCGCCTGCGCGCCAGATAGGGCTCGCGCCAGTTTACCGGATAGTACTGATACTCTCGCGCCTCGTCCCTGCCCTGTTCATGGGCCTCGGACAGGGCCGCCGCCAGCGTATTGCGCGACTCGCCGCTGACAACGTGTACTTTCCACGGCTGAATATTGCTGCCGCTGGGTGCGCGCGCCGCCACTTCCAATATGCTGCGAATATCCTCGGGGGAAACGCTATCGGCAAGAAACCCGCGGACGCTCTTGCGGCTTAATATGCTTTGCAACGTTGCATTGTCGAGTGAAGTAGCGGATTGGCTCATTGAGGCTCCTGCTGAAAGGTTTGTGTATGAAAAAATGACCACAAGTTTTAATGCGGAATGTGTCTTATCTTATCGCAAAAAAAACGTTCTCAAGACGATATGTGTGCACGTAGACTTTCACTTATGCTGGTAATGACAAGTGGATTATGTCAATTGCAATTGAAGTATCGGCATGACACTCTGTTTTTTTCAATCAATCCGTTCAAAGGAACGCCCCATGAGCACAGCATCATCGAATGTCCGGATCCTGCCGGTCCAGGAAACGCTCCAGATTCTGCCTCAGTCCGGCCATACCGGTGCGCTAGTGACCGGCGTCAATCTGCGCAAGCCGCTTTCCAGGGAGCAGATTGCCTCCATACGGGAAGCTTTGCACAAATGGGGCGTGGTATATTTTCGCGATCAAAACCTGGACCATGCCCAGCATATCGCCTTCGGCCGTCAGTTCGGCGATGTCACGCCAGGCCATCCCTACGAGGGAAATTTGGCGCCCAGTGGATTTCCAGAAATCCATACCGTCTCGCCGCAGGCCTATGCAAAACGCTATGGCGAGCACTATCGCAAGCAAGAGGGTAGCAATGGACCGGGTTGGCATGCGGACGTGACGCCGCTGATCAATCCCCCCGCCTATTCAATACTCAGGGCCGAAGCCGTGCCTGATTATGGCGGCGATACCCAATTTACCAATGTGGCGGCAGCCTATCGGACGTTGTCCCGGCCCTTGCGCGATCTGATCGACGGCCTGCGCGCCGAGCATCGCTTCGGCACCAATCAGAATGCGGAGCGTAGCGACGAGAAAATCGGCGAATGGGTACGCAGCAAGCCGCTGGCTTCGGTGCATCCCGTCGTGCGCCTGCATCCTGACACAGGCGAGAAAGTCATTTATGTCAATCCATCGTTCACGCGCCAGATCGTGGGCCTGACGCCAAGGGAAAGCAGATACATCCTGGATCTGCTGTTCGATCATCTAGCCAACCCCATTTTTACGGACCGTTTTCGCTGGCGTCCGGGTTCCATTGCCTTCTGGGACAACCGCAAGGTGCTGCATCTGGCGCCCCGCGATTTCGAACACCTGGACTCGGCCCGTGTGCTGCATCGTATCACACTCGTCGGCGATGTGCCGATAGGACCGAACGGTGAACGCTCCGCATCGCTGGAGGGCGCGCCGTTTCTGGCCGCCTGAATGTGAGAACGAATCCGGAGCCGACAGACATGGTATCTCCTTCCGCGAGTATTGTTTCCCCGTTACCGGATCTCCCGGTGGAAATCACGGTTGCTGCGCCGACGGCAACCACTCATGCCAAGGCCGCTACCGCCGACGGACCCTTGCTGGTGGATCCGAGGCGGGCGGCACGTATCACCGGGAATCGCAGTCGTATCCCGCGCGCGATGCAGCGCTTGCTCGGTCCGGTACTGTTGCTCGCCTTATGGCAATTGCTGGTGTCGCTGGAGATCTTTGATCCACGCACAACCCCGGCGCCGCTTACCGTTTTGCATACAGCCTGGGAACTGAGCGTGTCGGGGCAGTTGCAGGTACACGCCTGGGCTTCTTTGCAGCGCGTGTTCGCAGGTCTGGCGCTAGGACTGGCTATCGGCCTGACTGGCGCGATCATCGCAGGCCTGTCGCGCGCCGGCGAGAATCTGCTCGATGCGAATATGGAGATACTGCGAGCGGTACCGAATTTTGCCTTGTTGCCGGTGCTGATCGCATGGTTCGGCATTGGCGAGGACTCTAAAATCATCCTAATTTCCCTGGGTGTTCTGGTCGCCATTTATATTAATACCTATAGCGCTATCAGGAATGTTGACGCCGCGTTGATCGAGGCGGCGACCACGTTCGGCGTCGGGCGTCGTGAGCTCATTACAACCGTAATTTTGCCGGGAGCACTGCCGGGGTTTCTGGTGGGGTTGCGCATTGCCTTGACCAGCGCCTGGCTTGCGCTCATCTTTGCCGAAACGATCAACGCGCCTTCCGGGATGGGGCGGATGATGTCGGATGCCCGCGAATACTTCCGCATTGATGTCATTTTCGTGCTGCTGGCCGTTTATGCGCTGCTTGGCCTGCTGTCTTTATCGCTGGTCCGGTACCTGGAGGCGCGCCTGCTCGGATGGAGGAGAGTGTTCGATGGCCAATAGTATAGCGGCGGTGCAGGTAAGGAGTATGAACAAGACTTTCGGGCAGCGCAAGGTTCTGGATGATTTTTCCCTGGAACTAGGCAAAGGAGAGTTTGTTGCGCTGCTCGGACGCAGTGGATCCGGAAAAAGCACTTTCCTGAGGATATTGGGCGCGCTGGATGGTGACGTTGGCGGGCATATTCAAGTGCCACGGCAACGCGCGGTTGTATTCCAGGAGCCACGTTTGTTCCCATGGCAGCGTGTACTGCGCAATGTCATGGTTGGTCTGCCGCGAACTCGCGAAAACCGGCAGCGGGCGCAAGCGGCGCTGGCCGAGGTGGGCCTTCAGCAGCATGCCCAGTCCTGGCCGCGAACTCTGTCGGGCGGCGAAGCGCAGCGCGTTGCATTGGCCCGGGCTTTGGTGCGCGAGCCACAGTTACTGTTGCTGGATGAGCCGTTTGGCGCATTGGATGCGTTGACGCGCATACGCATGCACGCCTTGCTGGCGGATCTCTACCAGCGGCACCGGCCGACCGTGTTGCTGGTAACGCACGATGTCGATGAGGCGATTCTGCTGGCCGACCGCGTACTGGTGCTGGCCGACGGGAAGATCGCATTTGACGAGGCAGTCGCCATCGATGTGGCGGCAAGGCGCCTGCATCCGCGCTTTGCCCAGTTACGCGAGCGCCTGTTGCTGGAATTGGGTGTCAGGCATGTTGCCGTTGCCTGATCATGCCGGCTTTATTTTATGCCGATGCCGTATCGGCGGTTTTGATAGAGGTTGTCATGCTGTCTTTCTTATTTCGCGGCCCCTCGCGATCGCTGTCTTCTATGCTACCGTGGCGTGGCGTTATCGCTTGCCTGAGCATCGGGTTGGTCGCGCTTGCGGCGGCGGCCGAGCCCGGGCAGCCTGTCGACGCTAAATCCTTGCGCGATGCCGTTACGCCGGGCTCGCGTTTGATCGTGGCCGAGCAGAACGATCAGTTTTCCATACCATGGAAAATCTCGGGACTGGGCAAGGACGTGCCTTACGACATTAAGTTTGCCAATTTCAATGGGGGGCCGGCCGTGCTAGAGGCGTTGGTATCGGGTGCCGTGGATGTTGGCTTCATCGGAGAGGCGCCGCTGCCGATCGCCCTGGCCGCTGGCGTAACCGATCTGAAAGTGGTTGCCGTCATTGCCAATCCGGGGAGCCCCGGCAACTATTTTCTGGTTGCCCAGCCAGGCAGCGGCATCCGCAAGGTCAGCGATCTGGCCGGAAAGTCGGTGGCGTATCCGCCAGGCACCGGCCGGCATATGGCGCTCAGCAGCATGTTGCATGAGGTTGGGCTGGATATCCGCAAGGATATCAATGGTGTGCAATTGGCCGGCTCCGAAGTGGCGCCTACGTTTGCCTCGCATTCTGTCGATGCAGCGATTGTCCTTGGGCAGCAAATGTTCCGGCTTGGCAGTCCGCCGATTATCGCCGATGGCACGGGGCATAACTGGGGGCTGAATGTGCTGGTCGTGCGCAAATCGCTCTTGGACGATCCGGATAAGGTAAAAGCGCTGGCCGATTTGACAGGCCGCGCGGTAAAAATCCTGAACTGGCAGCGGGATAATGCCGAACCGTGGATTCGCGCCAGCTACGTGGCCCAGCAGGGCTTGACTTATGAGCAGGGCAAATATCTGCACGAGCAGACAGGGCTTGGCAATTATTACCCGATAGATGATCGGCTCACGCAGGTTTATCAGCAGATTGCCGATGGGCTGTATGAAACCGGGGCGTTGCAGAAAAAGGTGCGGGTGGCGTCTTACCTGGATCCTCGCTTCAATGGCATCATCGCGGCCAGAAACAGCCAGGATGGCGTGTCCTTGCGCAAGCTGGGCGTCAGCGTGCCGCCATCGAACGAGGTGCAAGCGGCGTCGGAAAATCCGGCGCATGCGCATGATGTCGCAACATCTGATAAACGCTGAGCGCGCGGCAAAAACCATATCCAGAGGAATAGTTATGGCACACGTAATAGATCAACATACTGTCGCGGATTTTGACGAGACCGCCCTGGCTTTTGGTCAGGAATTCACAGTTGTACCGCTGACCGCGCACATCGGTGCCCAGATCGATGGTATCGATCTGCGACAACCGCTGTCGGTGCGGCAAGTTGCCGGCATCCGTGCCGCGCTGCTCAAATGGAAAGTCGTTTTCTTCCGTGGCCAGCACCTGGATCACGACCAGCATGTCACTTTTAGCAAGTATTTTGGCCAATTGACTATCGGTCATCCGGTATTCGGTTACGTGCCGGGCCATCCGGAGGTCTACTCGGTCAGCAGGGAGCGCAAGGCTAACCGATTCGAAGGAGAGCGCCTCGTGCGCCCGTGGACTGGCTGGCATACCGACGTGACAGCCGCGGTTAATCCACCGTTTGCGTCCATTCTCAGGGGCGTGACGATTCCGCCTTACGCAGGCGACACGCAATGGACCAATCTGGTTGCCGCTTATTTGGGACTTTCCGCGCCGTTGCGGCAATTTGTCGATACGCTGGTTGGCGAACATCGCTTTACGCCGCCCGAGGGGGCTCGGGCAAAAACCGCCTTTACCGAGGACGTCAGACGTCAGCCACTGGTCAGCCATCATCCGCTGGTGCGGGTGCATCCGGAAACGGGTGAGCGGGCGTTATATGTCAGCCCCTCGTTTTTGAAGCGTATTGTCGGCCTGGCACCACGGGAAAGCGAGCAACTGCTGCATTTGCTGTTCGAGCATGTTATCCGGCCCGAATATACCGTGCGCTTCAAGTGGGAGGAGGGTGCTATTGCATTCTGGGATAATCGTTCCACCGCGCACCTGGCCCCCATGGACATTTTCGATACATCGTTCGACCGGCAGTTATATCGGACCACGCTGGTGGGCGATGTGCCAGTAGGGGTCGATGGGCAGCCTTCACAGTCGATAGAGGGAGAGCCCGTGCTGGCTTATGCGGCTGATTGAGATCCGTCAATCTTCATGGTTTTGTCCGCCGGACCGGCACTCGTCTCCTCCTGCCGGCGCCGGCGGTTTTTCTTTGGCATCCGGCCTGCTATCGAGATCGCGTTTGCTGCATATGGACTTGCCGGTATCGGCAAGTCTCGCGTTGCGGTGTTCCCGATCCGTCCGCCTGCTTTTCTTAAGCCATCGGGACGTCGAACAGCAGGACTTCGGCCAGTCCGCCTGCCGCCATCTCAACGCGCGTCTCTCCGCTTATTTGCATGGCATCGCCCGCCGTCATGCGCAGGCCGTTGAGAGCCGCCTCACCCGCAGCCACATGGACATAGGCGCCGCGCCCGCGCGCGGGCGCATAGGCCACCGGCGGTCCGGCGCCCAGGATACAGGCGTAGATCCAAACCTGCTGGTGTATCAGCAGCGCATTGTCGAGGCGCTCGGGCGCGGCAATCAGGCATAGCCGGCCCTTTTTATCTGCGACATCAAAATGATGTGCCTGATAATCGGGCATCATGCCTTTGCGATCCGGTTCTATCCATATCTGTAGCACGTGCGCAGGCTTGTCATCGGCGACATTTTTTTCGCTATGCATGATGCCCGCGCCCGCGCTCATGCACTGCACATCTCCGTATGTGAGAACGGACTCGTTGCCGAGGCTATCGCTGTGTTTCAGCGTGCCATTCATGACGTACGAAATCATTTCCATGTCACGATGGCCGTGCCTGCCCAGCCCACCGCCCGGTAGGATTTGATCGTCGTTCAGCACACGCAGGGGACCGAAGCCCATATGATCGGGATCATAATAATCGGCGAAGGAAAATGAATGCCGTGAACACACCCAGCCATACTTTGCCATCCCGCGTTGCTCGTTTTTTATGATTTTCAGCATAATGGCTTTCCCGTGTAAATAAATGGCGCAAGCGAAAACATGGTGGTTTCGCTTGCGGGGCGGCAAAAAAGACAATGTTGATTGCAATGTTGTGCCCCGTTTCCATTATTGTATGGGTTATATTATTGGATCAATAGACCCCGATTTGGAATGAATATTCCTGTTTTTGGAACAATAGATTGTCATGACACTCAACGCAAACGATCTTATTCTTTTTGCCCAGGTAATGGACGCAGGCAGTTTTTCCGCGGCTGCAGACCGGATTGGCTTGCCCAAGTCCACCCTGTCCAGGCGCATCAGCGGGCTGGAAACGGAACTGGGCGAGCGCCTGCTCACACGTAGTACCCGCAAGCTGGCAATCACCGATTTCGGCGGACAGGTCCTGGAGCATGCGCGCCGCCTGGCCCAGGAAACCGAAACCACGCTGGCGTTCGCGCTGAACCGCCAGACCACGCCGCAGGGCACCTTGCGGATCTCGTTTCCTCCGGATTTTTTCGAGCACGCGCTGGTCACCTTTTTACCGCGCTTTAGCAGCCAGTATAAGAACGTTCGCCTTGAACTGGACCTTTCCGCGCGACGCGTGGATCTGATCACCGAGCGTTTCGACGTCGCGATTCGCGTCGCCCATGCCTTGCCGGACGATAACTCGTTGGTGGCGCGCAAGCTCAGCACATTCTATAGCGGTCTATACGCCAGCCCGGCCTACCTGGCGCAGCATTCCACCCCACAGGTGCCCGATGACCTGGGCAAGCATCGCGGATTATTGCTGATGAACAGCGTAGGCGATGTGAATCCGTGGCGGCTGTCGCGCGGCAACGATTACTGGGAGGGGGCGCCAGGTTGCATGCTCAGTTCCAACTCGCTTGGCTTGCAGCGAACCATGGGGGTGCAGGGCATGGGGGTCGTGGGGTTGCCGGACGTATTGGCGTGTCCGCTGGTGAAGCAGGGGGCGCTGGTGTCGATCCTGCCAGGCTGGCAATTGCCGCAAGCATTCGTGTGGTGCGTCACGCCGGGACGGCGCCTGCTATCGCCAGCGACCCGGGCGTTTATCGATGTCTTTGGCCAGGTCATGCGCGAGGCGGAGCATGATGTCGTAAAAACAGCCGCCATCCGTAAGGAGGCGGCTGTTGCGTCTGCATGACGGCTGCCATACCGGCAGCTGCCGGCACTGACCGGGAATAATCAGTTGGCGATATATTCGTCGGTGGTGTGAGCGGCTTGGTAGGCGGCCAGATCGCGTTGTACATCGCTGCGATTGCCAGTGCTTTCGACGCGAATGACAGGGTATGCGGAATCGCGCTGGCTGTCTTGTTCGACGACCAGGTTTTCCTGCACTGGGCTGACGGCATTGTCAGGGAAGGGATAGGAACTTTCTGAGCTTGCGTGGGCGGCACCGGCGGCAAAGGTTGCACCGATCAACAGGGCGGTAAATACGTTTTTCATGATTCTTAACTCCATAGGTTGTCAGGTAGAATCCGGTTTTTCTGTTTGCCCGTTCGGCGCGTTGCCGGATTCAGTGAAACCAATTATGGACTTCTCAAATCATTAGAAAAATACTTATTACAGAAATATTAATTCCAATAATGGAACAATTGCATTTAAAAATAGCTGCAAAAATCAATCAATTTCATATTTGATACGACTTTCGGGGTTATCCCGTAGGGAATTCGTGCTGCTGGCATCGCCTTCTCCTCAGGTCGCTGCCGCGCCGGCGCGGCGCCCTCTGGACTTGCGTACCAGTAATTCCAGCAGCAGCAACAGCACGGTCACGCCAATCAGGAAGGTGCTGATGGCGGCAATGACAGGCTCCATATTCATCAGCAGGCTGTTCCAGATGCGCACCGGCATGGTTTCGCTTTCCAGGCCTGATAGAAATAGCGAGACGATGAGTTCATCGAACGACGTCAGAAAGCTGAAAAACAGCGAAGACAGAATGCCGGGTATAGATAGCGGAATGACGATATGGACGAATGTATAGCGCCTGCTGGCGCCGAAGACTTCGGCGGCGCGCTCTATCGAGACATCGATATTCTGCAGGGAACTGATCAGGATCAGCAGCACAACGGGAATGGCCAGCGCCGCATGGCAGATCGCGATCCACAACTTCGATCCTACCAGATCCAGCGGCACCGAAGCGAAGTAGAGCGCAACGGCCGTGATAATCGTGGGGATGATCAAAGGGAGCAGGCAGAACGAGATGAGAAGCTTCTTATTGCCATATGTGCCGCGCACCAGTGAATAGGCGCCCAGAAAACCCAGGCATGTGGCAATCAGGCTGGCAAGCACGGCGATGATAAAGCTGGAAAGCAGCGAGCCCATCCATTCCTGGCTGGAAAAAAATTCGCTGTACCAGTCAAGCGAGAAGGCGCTGGGCGGAAAGCTCATATAGCTGCTCTGGTCAAACGACATGATGACGACGATCAGGATCGGGGCGATCAGGATCAGGCAAAGCAGAAATGAGATGAAGTTAACGATTCTGACGGGGTTGCGCATGATGAACTCCTATTTTCCGAGCATCCGATCCAGATCGGTGTATTTGCAATAAATTACATAAACGATCAGGGTGATCACCAGCAGGAACAGCGAAAGCGCGGATGCCAGCGGCCAGTTGACAGACACTTCGATGTTGCGCTGGATCAGCATGGCGAGCATCGTATCGTTGGGGCCGCCCATCAGGGCCGGCGTGACAAAGAAGCCGATTGCCAGGATGTAGACGATGAGAAAACCGGAGATGATGCCGGGCATGCTCAAGGGAAAAAAAATGCGCCGGAAGATATAGAAATTCGAGGCGCCCATGCCGCGCCCCGCGTGCAGCAACCACATATCGATGCCTTTCATGGATGAAAAAAGCGTTAGGACAAAATACGGCAGCAGCACATAGGTCATGCCGATTGTGACGCCGGTCATGTTGTACATCAAGCCCAGCGGCTTGCTGATAATGCCGGTATGCATAAGGAAAGCGTTGACCACCCCGTTGGTGCCCAGGATGATCATCCAGGAATAGGTACGTACGATGATCGACGTAAAGTAGGGCACGATCACGCAGATAATGATCAAGGTAAAGCGCAGCGAGCCGGAGCGGGTCAGCGTATAGGCTATCGGATAGGCGCAGGCCAGCGAGAGCAATGTGACCACCAGCGAGAGCCAGACGGTTTTCCAGGCGACGGTCAGGAACAGGCCGGATGTGAAGGTCTGGTACAGCATGAGCAGGAAGTTGCCTTCGTAATCCAGTGCCGATTTGACAAAAAACCAGCCGATGGGCAGGACAAAGAAAATCAGCAGGAACGCCAATACCGGATACAGCAGCATCGCATTGCCAACGGCGAATCCCCTGGTCGCGGGGATAGTCCGGGAGGGTAGGGCGGAGGCGTCATTCATAGCGGATTATCCTTATGTCGTCCTGGTTACGCCAGCCCAGACGCACCGGTTGGCCGACATCGAAGACATGCATATCTGCGGCATTGGTGATGTCGGCGTAAACCTTGAGCCGGTCATTAAGCCTGATCTGGTAGCGAACCAGATGTCCGAGGAAAGACACATTGGCTACTTCGCCGGACAGGTGCTCCGCGCCGCCGCCGCGATCATCCGAAAGCGTGACGCGTTCGGGACGGATGAACAGGCAATCGCCGCTTTGCATCTTCATCCTGCGGCGATAGGATTCGTCCAGCGCCTCATAATCCAGCAGATTGGCCTCGCCGAGAAAACCGGCGGTAAAGACATTGCGCGGTGATTCATAAACGTCCCGGGGCTGGCCCAATTGCTCGATCCGGCCGTTGTTCATGATCGCAATGCGATCCGACATATTCATCGCCTCCTCCTGGTCGTGCGTAACAAAGACGACGGTCATGTCGAGCCGGCTCTGCAATTCTTTGATCTCCATTTGCATCTGATAGCGCAGGTTTTTGTCCAGGGCGCCCAGCGGCTCGTCCATCAGTACGACCTCCGGATGAAATACGATGGCCCGCGCCAGGGCCACGCGCTGTTGCTGTCCGCCCGACAATGCCTTGGGCAGGCGTTTTTCGAATGCGGCAAGCCGGACCAGCTCGATGGCCCATCGCGCGCGTTCCTCGCATTCGCGCGCGCCAAGCTTGCGCACCTTGAGTGGGAACATCACATTTTCCAGCACGCTCATATGCGGAAACAGCGCGTAGTTCTGAAAGACCATGCCCAGATTGCGTTGCTGGGGGCTGAGCGTGCTGATATCCCTGCCGTCCAGCAGTATTTGTCCACTGTCGGGCAGCACGAAGCCGGCCAGCATCATCAATGTCGTGGTTTTGCCGGAACCGCTGGGGCCAAGCAGCGAAAAGAACTCCCCGGGCGCGATGTCCAGGCAGATATCGCTCACGACGCGCTGCTCTCCGAATGCCTTGTTGATGTGGCGAAATTGAATATGTCCTTTCTGCTTCATGCGTTCAGTATCCAGTTTGCCCATTCTTTGCCCACATTGGCCCTGTTCTTGGCCCACCACGCGGCATCGATCAGAAAGCCATGTTCGCGCGTGCGGTCGCCGCCAGGAATTTTTTCCCGGATATCGGCAGTCAGCGACGCATAGCCCGCCTTGGTCACCGGACCACTGTTCCATAGCGCACTGAACTTGCTTTGGATTTCGGGCCGCAGGCAATAATCGATAAGCCGTTGCGCCTGTTCCTGGTTCTTGGATTTTTTCAGAATGGCGTAGGCTTGGACCCGAACACCATGCTGGTTCCAATTGATGGCCAGTGGTGCCTTGCTCTCGATCCCCTTGAGAATGCGAGTGCTCCATACCGGGCTCAGATCGGCGTCGCCGGTGCTGAGCAACTGCACCGACAGGGCGCCGGAGGTCCAGAACTTGGCTACGCCCGGCTTGATGCGGCTCAGCGCCTTGAATGCGCGTGGCACATCGAGCGGGTACAGCTTGTCCATCGGCACACCGTCGGCAAGCAGGGCGAATTCCAGATTGGGACCGCCAGTATCCATGTCGGCCAGGGCGCGGGCGCCTGGAATACGTTTGAAGTCCCAGAAGTCAGCCCAGGTTTTGGGGACCGAATCCTGGTTGAACTTGCCGGTGTTGTAGCCCATGACATCGCCGTAAACGAAATTGCCGACATAGTTGGCGTGCCGGTACTCCGGGAGGATATCGTCCGGATTGGTGAACTTGAAATTCTTGTAGTCCAGCGGCGCCAGCTCGCTTTCCCATTGCAGAAGTACGCTGTCGTCGTTGTCGATGATATCGATTTCGATATTGCCCGAGCGGATCATGGCTTCCAGCTTGCCTGTGGTGGTGGCGACCGGAATAACGCGAATACCGGTTTCCTTCGTGAACGGTTCATAGATCAGTTTCTTGCGAATGTCGTCATAGGCGCCGCCGGGGGAGCGGATAACGACGCGCTCCTGCGCCGCCTGCACGTCTTTGATCCAGATGGCGGGGGCCATGGCCGTGACGCCAGCCATTTTCAGCAGCGTGCGGCGTCCGGGTGAGTAGCTCGCGACCTTGTCTTTTTTTTCCATAGTTGTCTCCTGAAGAGTACGGCTAAAAACGATTGAATCCATATGGCGTGATATCCACGTCATTGGGGGTTGCTGTGATCAGGTTTGCAATAATCTGGGCGGATTTCGGCGCGCCGGTAATACCAGTGTGCCCATGCCCGAAAGCCAGGTATAGCCCCGGCAGTTTCTCGATGCCTCCCAGAATCGGCAGGCTGTCTGGCATGGAAGGCCTGAATCCCAGCCAGAAGTTTTCTTTCTTTTCCAGGTCCAGGCTAGGGAACAGCATTTTCGCCTGGCGCAGCAGCACTTGCTCCCGCGCCATATCCGGTGGGGCATCCAGGCCGGCGATTTCCACGAAACCGGCAACACGAATGTTATCCACCATTGGCGTCACGCCGAATGCGCGCTCCTTGTGCAAGACAGGGAGCGGCAATTGCAAGGCGTCGGCAGCAAAAGAAATGTGATAGCCGCGCTCTGTCTCCAACGGCACCGATAGTTGCAGGCCGCCCAGCAGCCGCTTGGCCCAGGCGCCCGCGCAGAGCACCAGGTGGCCAGCGGCCAGGTCTTGCGCCGCGAGAATCAGCCGATAGCCGTTCTGATCCGCATCGCGACTGATGCCATTGACTTTCTGGCGGATAAACTGCCCGCCATTTTTCAGAAATTGCTGAAATAGCGTTTGCACCAATAGATACGGATTGCCGGCATAGCCGTTATTCTCATACAGCTCGGCACGCCTTACCTGGCGCGACAATTGCGGCAGCAGATCCTGGATTTGCCCGGCATCCAAGAGGCGGGGCTTGACATCGTTTTCGGCGCGAATTCGCCGACCCAGCGCATCGTTATCCTGCTCGCTTTCCCATATATGCAACTGGCCGGTCATGTGAAATGCCCTTGCGAACCCGTCGGTCCCCAGCAACTGCATATATAGTTGATCCGCATGCTTGTGCAGCGCGCGCAGGGCGCGGGACAGGCGGCGCACGCCGGCTTCGCTGAAGCCTGATTGCAGCCATTTCAGCAACCAGGGCGAAGCGGTGGGCAGATAGGCCGGCCGAACACTCAGCGGGCCTTGACTGTCGGTCAGCCACTTGGGAACTTTCTTGATCATGCCTGGCATCGCGATCGGCATGCAACTGTCGACGCTGAGCAGGCCGGCGTTGCCGAAAGAGGTGCCGGTGCCAGGCTCCCGTTCATCAATGAGCCTGACACGCATGCCGCGTTGCTGCAGTGTCACCGCGGTGCAGATGCCGACGATGCCCGCGCCGATAACGGTCACGTCTTTCATGCGGCATCCTGCTTGCGTAGCGCGTGAACGACGATTTCAATCAGGCAGTTGGGACCCAGCAGCTCCTTGACGACGACCGTGGCGCGATTCGGATAGGGCGGTGCGGGAAAGTAACGCTTGTATACCTCGTTCATGCCGGCGGCATCGCCCCGGTTCACCAGGTATATCGTCATTTGGGCGACATGTTGCATGTCGGAGCCGGCGCAGTCCAGCACATGGGACAATTGCGAGAACACACGGTCGGCCTGGACCTGGATATCACCTTCGCCGCTGGCGGCAAACGACAGGGGATCGCGCGGCACTTGTACCGTATAAACCAGGGATCCGGCTATCACGGCGTTGCTGATCGGTGTGCCGGGCGGGTTGACGATATTGCTTTTTACGGTATTGATCATTTCATTTTCCAAAGTGAGGCTGCAATTGTTTTTTCAGTCGGCGCAGGTTCAGGTTGACGGCGATCGTTCGGATAGGCTCGGGGGGGATCAGGCTGGGGCGACAATGCCGCTGCGTTTCTTGCAGTAGCGCCGAATCCTTGCCGCTGGCCAGATCGGCGAGCAGATAGCCCAGCGCGGTCATCTTCAGGATGCCGGATGCATTGCAGCCGGAGACGCCGTACAGATTGTGGTCGAGCCGGCCCATGATGGCTTCGCCGTTGCGGGTCAGGCTGACGGCGCCACCCCAGATATGCCTGAACAGATCTGGCGGCGCATCGGGATAGCGGGCTTGCAATTTCATCTGCAATAGTCTGGCGACCTGTTCGGGGTTGAGCTCGGATTTATAGGAGAATCCTGCACGCAGCAGCAGGCGATTGTCTGCGGTCTTGCGGCTGGTCGCCTCCAATTGTTCCACTGGCGTTACCCCCCACTGCGGCGGTTCCCCAAGCAGACCTTGAGAGGGGCCTGCTAGCGGATCGGACAAACCGGCATAGGTGTACATGGAAAGTTGCCGATATCTGGCATAACCGAACTCGGGCAACAGCGTGTTGACTGCCAGGAAGACATGGTCCGCACGGATCGTTGCCGCGCCGGCTTGGACTTGATAAGGCGAATCGCCGTTAATGCCGGTCACGGTCACGCCGAAGTAGGCTTGGACATTGGCGGGCAGGCTGGCGACCAGGCCATTGACCAATTCCGCCGGCTGCACGAGCGTACATTGCTTGAGCCAGATCGCCGCTTTGTAGTAACGGGTGCCAAGCTCCCGCTGGATTTGGTCGCCCGACAGTGTTCGATAATCGATCTGCCTGCAAGCCAGCGTCTGTTGCAACCGTCCGAGTTGCGCCACGCCGTAGTCGGTGGTGGCCGCCTTGTAATGTCCCGTGTCCTGCCAACCGCACTGTATCGCATGTTGCTGTACTGTGTTCGCAAGCCGTTGCCGACCCATGGACAGCAGGCGGGTTTGCCATTGGCTTTGCGCTTCAGAGGCGTCTGCCCTGATTTTGGCAAAAGGCAAATTGATCATGAACCCGGAGTTGCGTCCGGAGCTGTTTTGCGCCGGCGGCAGCGCATCGATCAGGACCACGGTCTCGTCCG
The DNA here is from genome assembly GCA_040395835.1 of Advenella kashmirensis. Taxonomy (GTDB): domain Bacteria; phylum Pseudomonadota; class Gammaproteobacteria; order Burkholderiales; family Burkholderiaceae_B; genus Advenella; species Advenella kashmirensis_B. The sequence goes on along the minus strand of JBEBPQ010000001.1, from coordinate 377,190 downwards.
CATGCAGCTCGGCCAAGCGCCGGGCAATGGCCAGGCCGGCATAGCCGGCGCCGATCACCAGGAAACGCGTTGCCAGGTCATGCTCCAGCCTGTGTCCGGAAACACGATTCTGCGCGATCGCGTTCCAGCCGCAGGGCGTGTGGTAGCCGCAGTCGATCATATTGGCTTGTCTCCATGCCCCTTGGGGCGCATGCTTTATTGGTGTTGGTAACCGGAATAAAACATTCCGATTACCGTTATTGTCCGGCCAATATACCAGTTGTCCCTGATTCTATATAATGAATAATTCGGCGACTCCTGATGAATGAAATTCATAATGAACTTTAAGCAGCTCAATCACGTCGTGGCGCTTTCGGAGACACTCAATTTCAGCAAGGCGGCCGAGCGGGTGTTTCTCAGCCAATCCGCGCTCAGCAAAAGCATCCAGGCCATAGAGCAGGAAATTGGCATCGAAATCTTCGACCGGACCAGAAACACAGTATTGGTGACGCCGGCCGGCCGGTTCGTGGTGGAGCATGCCCGGCATTTATTGAGTGAAATCAGGAACTTTCACAAGAATCTCGAGTACTTGAAAACCGGCGAGCAGGGTACCATCCGGATCGGCTCCGGGCCTTTTCCTGCCAAATGCTTTCTGCATACCGCGATTCGGGAACTGCAATCGCTCTATCCGAAAATCTCGCTGGATATCCGTATCGATCACTGGAACAACCTGTTGCTGCAATTGAAGGAAGGCGAAATCGACTATTTCATTGCCGATATCCGAAATCTGGCGGATGACCCCGTCCTGAAAATCACACCGATAGGCGGACTGACCGTGGCGTTGTTTTGCGATACGGATCACCCGCTGATCAGGCAAGACCCATCGCGAAAAATCAATCCCAGGGAGATCCTGGGCTATACATTCGCTTCGGTCAGTCTGCCCGCGCTGGTCTTTTCCGAATTCAAGCATAGCCTGGGGCTTGATCATAATGATCTGTTCTCGGTCAATTTCAAATGCGATGATATTTCCCTGATCAACCGGCTGATACCCGATTCCGATATTATTTTCGTGAGCAGCAACCTGATGATGGAGCAGGCAATGCAAGAGGGCAGCGCTGTCAAGCTGAATATGCCCATGACACGCAACCGGTTCGGCGAATGGGCGCTGGTGCAGATCAAGGATCAGAAACTGGTGCCGGGTGCCGAAATTTTTGCACAGATGCTGGTCGATATTGTACGCAATGGCAGTTTGCTGGATGACAAAAAATACGGACTCACGGGCAATGGGCCTCTGAACTTTCGCAGGCAGGCCGAGGCGGCCTGATCATCCGTTCTATGATGCTTCCCGCTGGCGTGGCGGGCCGCTGGTGCCGCGCACAATAAGCTCGATATCCAGGCGGATGTTCGCAGGCCGGTTATTTTTTTCTATCCATTCCAGTAGCGAGTTGGCGCACTGGATACCCAGTTCATGGGTCGGCAGTTGCACGGTTGTCAGTCCCGGCGGCAGGTGTGAAACGATAGGCAGATTGTCGCAGCCGACGATCGATAAATCCTGTGGCAACGTCATGCCGTGCTTTTGCGCCTCGAACATGCATCCCATCGCCAGTACATCATTGCCGCAGAAAATGCCAGTAGGCCGGTTCGGCAGTTGCATCAGGCGGGACCAGCCATTGCGACCGCCTGCGAAGCCGTAAGGTTGCTCGATAAGGCAATTGGGTTCGAATGCGATGCCGTGTTCCCGCAAGGTTTCGAAAAAACCGTTGGCGCGTTCGCGCGCCCGGTCATTATGCCTGGTATAGCCGGAAATCATGCCGAGCCGGGTGTGGCCCAACTGCAGCAGGTGTTCCGCCGCAAGCTGGCCGATCAGCTTGTTGTCGAAGCCAACCGAGGGGTAGTCCTTATGCTCCGCCCAAGCCACCAGTAGCGGTGTACCGCTGCGTCGCACCAGTTCCCACGTGTTAGCCGAATGATCCGCGCCTACGACGACCAGCGCATCAATCCGTGTTTCCAGCAGCGCGCGGACTTGATGTTGTTCCGTGTCCAGGTTGTATTCATGCGCCGCGATCAGCAATTGGTAACCAAAGCGGGCCAGCGTGGTTTGCAATCCCTGCACGGCGCGGGCAAAAATGGCGTTATCCAGCGTGGGCACGACCATGCCGACTGTGTAGCTTTTCCCTGAAGCCAGGGTGCGGGCAGAGCCATCCATGAAATAGTTCAGCTCGCTGATCGCCTGTTGGACACGTTCGCGGGTTGCCTGCTTCACCATATCCGGGTTGGACAGTGTTCGGGAGACGGTTGCGACCGAGACGCCGGCCAGCGAGGCTACATCGGCGATACGCGCCCGTTGTTTCATAGCGATCCTTTCTTATATGGGTTTGCTTGATTATAAGCTCGGCGGTGGATTTTTTTTTGCCGATACGATTGACGCCATTCTCGATCTTACTTATACTAAAAATGTAATCGCATACATTTTAAGCGAAACAAACTACATTAATAAAGAAATAAAACAGTTTTTATCCATTTAATTCATTGTTTTAATAGTTATCGCATTTCATTTAAAAATGTATGCGATTACATAAAGGAGAGATTATGGCGATTAACTATTTGAAGAAGGCCGATAAGACGCCGGAAACCGAAACCGGAACCGCGCGTGCCGTTGTCGAGGAAATGCTGTCCGCCATCCGTCAGGACGGGGAGGCCGCCGTCAGGAAATACGCCCGGCAGCTGGATCAATGGAGCGGCGATATTGTCATGAGCGACGCGCAGATCAACCAGGCCACCAGCGACATTCCGCAGGCGATCAAGAAAGATATCGAGTTCGCGGTGCGCCAGGTCTATGATTTCGCAGTGCAGCAGCGCGAGTCCATCAAGGAGTTCTCCGTGACGCTGGAAGGCGGCGTTACCGCCGGCCAGCGAGTGCTGCCGGTGAATGTGGTGGGTTGCTATGCACCGGCCGGTCGATATGCCCATATCGCTTCGGCCTATATGGGCGTGGCAACGGCCAAGGCCGCAGGCGTGAACAATATCATCGCTTGTTCCAGCCCGTTCCGCGGTGGCGCCATGCATCCCTATGTGCTTTATGCGTTCAAGACCGCCGGCGCCGATACCATCATGACGCTGGGCGGTGTCCAGGCGATCGCCAGCATGGCCTTTGGTCTGTTTACCGGCAAGCCCGCCGATGTCGTCGTTGGTCCCGGCAACAAATTCGTGGCGGAAGCCAAGCGGAGCTTGTTCGGGCAGGTCGGCATCGATGTGTTCGCCGGTCCGTCGGAGGTCGCCGTGATCGCGGACGAGACCGCCGATCCGGAAATCGTCGCCAGCGATCTTGTGGGCCAGGCCGAGCATGGCCATGAATCACCAGCCTGGCTATTTACGACCTCGGAGGTACTGGCGCGGCAGGTTGCCCGGCGCGTGCCGCAATTGATCGAAAAACTGCCGCCAATCGCTCGCGATGCCGCGACGGCTGCCTGGCGCGATTATGGCGAGATCATTGTCTGCGATAGCCGGGAAGAAGTGGCCGCAGTCTCGGATCGGTACGCCTCGGAACACCTGGAGGTGCAAGCCCGCGATCTGGACTGGTGGCTTGCGCACCTGACATGCTATGGCTCGCTGTTCCTGGGGGAAGAATCCACGGTCGCCTTTGGCGACAAGTGCAGCGGGCCGAACCATGTATTGCCCACCAAAGGCGCGGCAAGATATTCAGGCGGACTGTCGGTGCATAAGTTTATGAAGACGTTGACCTGGCAGCGCATGACCAAGGACGCGGTCCGGGGGATAGGCGAAGTCACCGCGCGCATTTCCAGGCTTGAAGGCATGGAGGCCCACGCCAGGACGGCCGATGATCGGCTTGCCAAGTATTTCCCCGGCGAAGTATTCAATACCGGCGAGCCGGTGACGGTATAGCGCGCCCTGATCCAGGAGATCGACATGAAGCATAGCGAGCTATTTGATTTATCGGGCAAGGCAGCCCTGGTTACCGGCGGCAATTCCGGCATCGGGGCGGCGATCGCAACAGGCCTGGGCCAAGCCGGGGCCCGGCTCGTACTGGTGGCCAGGCGCGAGGAACAATTGCAAAAGCAATGCCGGATACTGGCCAACGCTGGTATTGACGTCGGGTATCTGACTTGCGATCTGAGCGATTTCGATGCCCTGGCCGACTGTGCAGCACGTGCTGAAAGCCAGGGACACGGCATCGATATTCTGGTCAATGCGGCGGGGGTAAACCTGCGGCAACCGTTCGCGGAGGTGGACCCTCAGTCCTGGCGCAAGCAGCTGGATATCCATCTGGGCGCGCCCTTTTTCCTGACACAGGCGCTGGCGCCGAACATGCAGGCGCGTGGCTGGGGACGCGTCATCAATATCGCCTCGTTGCAATCGACTCGCGCCTTTGCCAACAGCGCACCGTACGGCAGCGCCAAGGGCGGTGTCGTGCAATTGACCCGGGCCATCGCCCAGGCGTGGTCCGCCGCCGGGATCAACTGCAATGCAATCGGCCCGGGATTTTTTCCCACACCGCTGACGACCCCGGTCTTCGACGACGAGGCGTTGAGCCAGCACCACGCCATGCAGACATGCATAGGCCGCAACGGGCGCATGGAGGACCTGCATGGTGTCGCGGTATTCCTGGCCAGCCAAGCGTCCAGTTATATAACAGGGCAACTCATCATGGTTGACGGAGGCTATACCGCGAAATAGCGATCCCCCTGAAGCCGCAATGTCGATCTGAAATTCAAAACTAAAGAGATATGGAGACAAGATGGAACATGCAGACACAACGGAGTCCCGCAAGAATCTTCACCGGGCGACGATATCGAGCCTGTTCGGCTCAGTGATCGAGTGGTATGACTTCTTCCTTTACGGCGTCGTGGCCGGACTGGTTTTCGATAAGCTGTATTTTCCCGGGGACAGCGAATTCGTGTCGACCATGCTGGCCTACGGTACCTTCGCGCTGGGATTTGTCGCCCGTCCGCTGGGAGGCATCATCTTCGGCCACTTTGGCGATACGGTCGGTCGCAAGAAAATGCTGATGCTGACGCTGTTTCTCATGGGCGGGGCTACTGTTGCGATCGGGTTCATTCCCACCTATGCGCAGATTGGTATCTGGGCTCCGGTCCTGCTACTGTTTTTTCGCATCATCCAGGGCATCGGCCTGGGCGGCGAATGGGGAGGAGCTGTGCTCATGACCTATGAGTCGGCGCCGGAAAAGCGTCGCGGGTTCTTCAGCAGCATTCCCCAAACCGGCATGTCGCTGGGGTTGGTGCTGGCATCGGGCGTCGTCGGGCTATTGTCCTGGCAATTGAGCGATGACGCGTTCCTGTCCTGGGGGTGGCGCGTTGCCTTTCTGCTCAGCGGCGTGATGGCGCTGGTTGGCGGCTATATTCGTACCCACGTGTCGGAAACGCCTGAGTTCGAGGCAATGAAGAAGCAGGCCGAAGCCGGCCAGGCCGGGCAGAAAGCGACGTTGCCGCTGGTGGACACCCTGCGGCGATACCCGCGCATGATCCTGGCCTGCATGGGCGCCAGGATGATCGACGGCGTGTTCTTCAATGTCTTCGGCGTGTACTCGTTGAATTACCTGACGCGGGAATTGGATTTGCCAAGAACCTACGCGCTGACCGGAGTGATGATCAGCGCCGTCCTGATGAGCTGCTTCATTCCGTTCTGGGGCGCCGTCTCCGACAGGGTAGGCAAGGCTAGGGTCTACGGAACCGGCGCGCTGCTGGCAGCGCTGTCCGCTTTTCCCGCCTTTTACATCATGCAGCATTACGCTTCCAATATCTATATTGTCTGGCTGGCCATTATCATCCCTTTCGGCATTTTCCATGCGGCGGTATTCGGCACCATGTCATCGTTTTTTTCTTCCTGCTTCGACGCCAAGGTCCGCTACACCGCCATCTCTTTCGTCTATCAGCTGGCCGGCGTGGTCGCAGGTGGCCTGACGCCCATTATCGCGACCATATTGACCGATATGAATGGCGGGAATCCCTGGTATCTCTGCCTGTATGTGCTGATGGCCGGATTGCTGAGCGTGGCCTGCACCGTATGGATCTCCCGGCAGCAGCTTATCGACAGGCTGTCCGAACCGGGTGTGAACAACCGGACGCAGATACTGACATCGTAATTCATGCCCTAGCGGTATCGGAATCATCAAGGAAAATTTCAAATGAAAGCACTTGTCTATACGGCGCCAAATACGGTCGCGCTGGAAACCAGACCGTATCCCCAACTGGCGGACGAAGAACTGATCCTGCGGGTCGAGGCGGCGGGGATCTGCGGCTCCGACATGCATGCCTATCACGGACATGATCCGCGCAGAAAGCCGGGCCTGGTCCTTGGACACGAACTGGCCGCCACTGTTGCCGAGAGCGCATCGGCAGACTTTGCGGTCGGCCAGCGTGTGACGGTCAACCCCCTGATCACTTGCGGGGCCTGCACTTATTGCAGGCAGGGCCGGGACAATCTATGCAGCAGTCGCGGCATGGTGGGCATGTCGCGGCCGGGCGCCTTCGCCGAATATATGTCGGTGCCCGCCAAGTCGGTATTGCCAATCCCCGATGCCATGACGCCTGTCATTGCGGCCTTGACCGAACCGGCCGCGACCGTGCTGCATGCGGTGAATCTGGCCATGGGGAAAATGCACCGGCCGCTTCCGGAAGCCAGGGTGCTGGTAATCGGCGGGGGTGCCATCGGCTTGCTGACCGCGATCTTGCTGAAATCCTATGGTTGCAAGCAGGTGGATCTGGCCGAAACCAATGCCTTGCGGCGACAGTCGGCACAGCGGCACGCAGGGTGCAGGGCGCTGGATCCGCTGCATGATTCGCCGCAACAGGACCACTATGAACTGGTGGTCGACGCCGTTGGCGCCAAGCCGACACGCGATACCGCGCTTGCCAGCGTGCGCCCGGGCGGGACCGTGCTGCATATCGGCCTGCAGGCGTGGGCCAGCGAAATCGATATGAGAAAACTGACCTTGTCGGAAATTACATTGCTGGGGACCTACACCTACACGATGGCGGACATGCAGGCGACGGTCGATGCACTGCATAACGGCACATTTGGCGATGCATCCTGGGTGGAAACACGCGCCCTCGCCGACGGTTCGGATGCGTTTTCCGATTTGGACAGCGGACAGATCGCGGCCGGCAAAATCGTCCTGCTGCCCCATTGAGCCGACCCCTGTCCCCGCCAATGTGTGCGGGGCGGGGGCCGACATGCCGCGAACCAGGTACGTCAACGCTTTTGCGAAGACAAGGAACCCAAGGCGAAGGCGGGGGCCGGGCGGGCTTTGCTCACGGGCTCCGCCGGTTGTTCCTCGACATCCTTCACGGTGCGGTTGGGATCAATCAACAGCGCGGCGATCGCGCCGATCAGCAAGAGGCCGGCGGAGATCAGGAATGGCAGCGTGTAGTTGCCGGTCGTCTGGATGAGAAAACCGAATACCACGGGTGAGATGGCGCCGGCAAGGCCGAAGCCGGAGTTCATCATGCCGCCCGCTGTGCCTGAATACTTGCCGGCGATATCCATGGGCAGGCTCCACAAGACGGGATTGGTGAGCTCCAGGAAAAAGAAGCAGGAAGAAATGAGAATGATCGCCAGGATCGGATCCTGAACGAAGATCATCGGCACAATACAGATGAACGCGAGCAACAGGCCGAGCGAGAGCACAGATACCCGGGCAAAGCGCAGGCGCTTGGTCTTGATATACAACTTATCCGAGATGACCCCGCCCAGCGTATCGCCCACCACACCGGCCAGCAGCGGCAAGGTGGTGAACAGCGCCATCGATTTCAGATCGAATCCCCGGTCGTCCTTGAGGTAGGAAGGCAGCCAGGTCAGGAAAACCCATAGCGACCAGCCATAGCAGAAGTCGACGAAGGTAACCAGCCACATCTTGCCGATCATATCCTTCCAGGGGGTTTTCCCGGTGGCTTTGGGTTTGCGCAAGGGCTCGCCGATCTCTTCGATTTCCGCGGGCGTAATGGTCTTGTGCTGGTGGGGGGTATCGGTAAAGAAGAGTAGATAGGCGACCGACCATACAAGGCTGATGGCGCCCAGCACAATAAAGGCTTCGCGCCAGCCGGCGTAGTACACGATGGCCAGCACGATCGGCGGCGTAATGGCGCCGCCCAGGCGGGAAAAACTATGTGTAATGCCCTGCGCGAAACCGCGCGAGGACTTGGGCATCCACGAAGTGAGCGCCCGCGTCGCGGTCGGGAAAGCGCCGCCTTCGCCGACCCCGAGCAGTACGCGCATGATAATAAGCGAAACGATACCGCCGACAAAGCCTGTCAACAGCGTGGCCAGCCCCCAGATAAGCGAGAGAATCAGCAGGATTTTCTTGGGGCCGAACTTATCGGCCAGCCAGCCGCCCAGAATCTGCATGACAAGGTACGGATATGCGAAAGCGGAGAAAATGAAACCGAGCTCGGTGGGGGTGAGATTGAACTCCTTAGCGATAAATGGTGCTGCAACGGCGATATTGACGCGGTCTACATAGGCGATGAAATACATCGCGCAAAGCAGGCCGAGTACCATGTGTCTGGTTTTTATGTTCCTGATCATGTTGTCTCCTTAATGATTGAATCATAGTTATCGTGCCAACAACTCCTAACCCTAGCTTTCCAACAGTGATGCCTGATACTGATAGCAACGTCTGTCCGGCCGCTACAACTCCAGCAGCTTCAGGCGTTGCACCTTGCCCGACGGGCCGCGGGGCAGTTCGCTGACGATGCGGAAAGCGGCGGGGGACTTGTAGGTGCCCAATTCCCGGATGCAAAACTGATTGATGTCGCGAATAAGATCGTCATCGTCCCTGGCGGGCAGCCGCTTGACGATATAGGCGGCAATGTTTTGTCCGTAATGCTGGTCCTCGATGCCGACGACCGCGGCGTCCAGTACATCCGGATGCATCAACAGAATCTCGTCGATCTCGCGCGGCGCGATATTCTCGCCGCCCTTGATGATCAACTCCTTGACGCGACCGGTAATGAAAAAGAAGCCATCGGCGTCCTGGTGGCCCAGGTCTCCGGTCCTGAGCCAACCGTCTTCGGTAAAGGCCTTGCGGGTCTGCTCCTCGGATTTGTAGTAGCCCGCCATCACGTTGTCGCCCCTGACCAGGATTTCCCCTTTTTCTCCGGGCGGCAGCGCCAGGCCGTCCTTGCCGACAACCTTGGCTTGTACGCCCGATGGCTTGCCGATACTGCCTATCTTGCGTTTGGCGGGATCGTAGGGATTGCTGAAAATCGGCGCGGCCGTTTCCGTCATACCCATGGTTTCAATGATGCCGATACCGAATTTCTGTTCGAATTGCTTGTGGTGGGAAGGCGCCAGCGCGGCCGAAGCCGAGCGGCAGAAGCGGATTCTTTCATGGCCGACGGGGAATCGGCTTTCGTCGTTGATCAGGTAGCTGATGATTGTTGGCACCGCATTGATCCACGTGCATTGGAAGCGCTCGACGCGCGGCCAGAAATGCGTGCTGGAAAACTTCGTGTCGATGACAACCGATGACGCCGACAGCAGCGGCGTCAGCACGTTCACGACGAGCGCGTTGATATGGTAGAGCGGCAGTACGCACAGGCAACGGTCGTGCTTTTGCAGCAGATGCTCCTGATTGATCGCCCTTGCGCTGGCCAGCAAATTGCGGTGTGTCAGGACAACGCCCTTGGGCAGGCCGGTCGTGCCGGAGGTATACATTAACAGGGCCGGCATGGTCGCTTGCACCGGCGTTTGCTCGGACGCAATGGCAAGCAGCGCCTGGAAAACGGGCAGCGCCGGCTGTTCCGCCGTCGTTACTACGACGGTTATACGCTTGTCCTGGCCGACCAGCGCCGCATCGACCAGGGGCTTGAATTCGGCCGTGGTGAACACCATCCTGCAATCCGAGTGATCGAGGATATAGGCCAGCTGCTTCTCCTTGCACAGCAAATTGATGGGATTGATCACAAAGCCACCATACATTGTCGCCAGGATAAGCTTGGCCGTATTGACGCCATTGGGCATGAAGACGGAAATCGTTTCGCCAGGCGCGATGCCCTGAGCCCGCAACTGCTTGGAGAACGTGGTGCATTCGCGTACGATATCTGCATACCGGTATGCATCGCCGGTGAGTGCATCGATCAGGTAAGCGTCGGCAGCGGCATGCTTCGCATTGAGGTCAAGCAAAGCGGTAATGGTCGCGGTGGCCTCAAGCATGATGGTATCTCCTCAAATAATCGGCAAAGATGTCTTCGGGGAGCGGTTCGCGGGGCGGTATGCAGCGGACCACGCGCGTAATATTCATATAGTGCCGGTAGTTCATGTTGTCCGAGAAGCTGTTGCCGCCCCAAGTGCCGCAACCCATGGAGAGCGAGAACGGCAGACCGTTATCGAAATTGCCGCCGGTGGCAAAGCAGTGCGCCTGGTTCACGATGACCCGGGATACCGGCAACGTCAGGCCGAGCTCGCCGGCCCGTTCGGCGTTCGAGGTATGCAGGCTGATCGAATGTCCGGCGCCCATGTAGGCATAGATGCTGTCTGCGATATGCATGGCGTCCCGCCAGTCTTCGGCACGGTACACCGTCAGGACCGGTGCCAGTTTTTCCCCTGAAAAGGGATGCGTCTTGCCGAATCCGGTTTCCCGCACCATCAGGAACCGGACCTCTGCGGCGTCCTGCTGCCTGGCAAGGTTGGCCGCCTGCATGATCTGGCTGGCGCTTTTTCCGGAAGCGACAGGGCTCAGCTTGCCGTCCTGCCACATGAGCGACTGCAACTGCGATTTTTCCCCATCGTCGAGCAGCACACCGCCTTCGGCAGCCAGCGCTTGCAGCATCGCGTCATACACCTTGGCTAGAATGATGACGCTGTTTTCGGATGAGCAACTGGTGGCATTGTCGAAAGTCTTGGACTGCCGGATCTTATTGGCCGCCGCGCGCAGATCGGCGGTGTCGTCGACAATCGACGCGACGTTGCCCGCGCCAACGCCAAAGGCCGGGGTACCGCTGGTATGGGCCATGCGCACATTGGCCTGGGAGCCGGTCGCAACCACCAGGTCAGCCTGTTGCATCAGCGCCTGCGTGGCGGCTTTGCTGATAGGGTCGGGCAGCATTTGCACCAGATCTTTCGGCGTGCCGGTTTTCTCGAATTCTTCATGGATAAATTGCAACAGCAATTTACTTGTGCCCGCGCCCTTTGGAGAGGGCGCCACGATAATGGCGTTGCCGCATTTGATCGCATTGATAATCTTGTTGGCGGGTGTCGCGCCGGGATTCGTGGATGGGGTAACGGCGGCGACCACGCCGGCCGGCCTGGCAATCTCCGTGATGCCGCTGGCTGGATCATCGCGAATGACGCCAACGGTTCTCACGCCGTCCAGGTCGCGCAGCAAACCCAGTGTCTTGCGATGATTCTTGCGGATCTTGTCGGGAACATTGCCCAGGCCGGTATCTTCAACCGCGCGCTCGGCAAGCGCCCTGTTCCTGCCAGGTTCCATGATGGCCCAGCCGACCGCCGCGACGGCATCGTCGATCTGCTGTTGGCTGAATCCGGAAAATATGCGTTGCGCGTTGCGCGCCCGTTCGACGAGTTGCCCGACCGATGCTGTGACCTGATCGGGACCGTTGCCGTGAAGAATATCCATTGCTGCTCCTTGGACTAATGAAATCAAGACTGGCTATATCAAGTTTGTGATATGTCCTGAATATAGGTTATGCTCAAGGCCGAAAAGTCCCGAAAATTGATGTTTTGCATTTTGCGCAGAGCACAAGAAATGCTTTTTATTGATTTTCGGGACAAAAAAACTATAGTGAAGACATAAGAAATGCTGCCGTTTCGGACAGACGGGAAAGGAGAGGAAGACAGGAATGAGTTCAAATGACAATGCCGCCGCGATTCGTTCGTTCAGGGTGCTGGAAATCCTCGCGATGGAGGGCAGGCCCATGCAGATGAGCGAAGTGGTGGAGCAGATCAAGCTGCCCAAGCAAACGGTACATCGGATCCTGAAGCAGTTGGAAGCCGCATGGCTGATCGTGCCCGTTTCGGGGACCAAGAAATACGAATGCTCCGCGCGCATCCGGCATTTCGCGGTCAAGGTGCTGATGAGCTCGGGCAGCCTGGCGGTCGCCCGCCACGCCCTGTTGAGCGAATTGGTTGAGCGGATTGGACTTAACTGCAATCTGACTGCGATCAGCGGCCATGAAATCATTTACCTGGACCGGGCGCAGCATCCCTCCACCATGAAACTCAGCCTCAAGGCAGGTTCCTATGTGCCCATGCACTGTTCGGCCAGCGGGAAATTACTATTGAGCCTGCTGCCCAAGCAGCGTCGCGATCGTCTACTCTACAGTCTGCCGTTGCGCGCCAATACCGCACAAAGCATTACCGACCGGGCTGCGCTCGACGCCGAGTTGACGCGGACCCGGCGCCGGCGCATCGGATATAGCCGGCATGAGCATGTCGATGGTATGAACGCAATCGCGGTACCGGTGCAGCTTTCCAGGACTCGCGTCTGTGCGGCCGTGGCGGTGCAGGCGTTCGAGGAGGAAAAAAGCTTTGAGCAATTGCTGGCGCTGCTGCCCGAGTTGACCCGCACCGCCGACGAGATTGCGCAGACTTTTGTCTGAGATTGCGCCCACGCGGGCTGGCCTTGCGGCTCGCCGGCCTCGCCGAGGCGTTGGATTTTCCCTCCCGTAGGGTTCCGAATTGCCTCAGGCCTTCGCTTCGTAGAGGCTCACGGGGACGTAGTCCTTGGCTTTCTGTTTCCTGCCCTGCAGCCGGTGCAGTATCATCTGTGCCGCTTTCCTGCCCAGCGCCTCGCTATCTATGCCCACGACAGACAGGGAGGGTTCGGTCTTGGACATGTAGCCCAGATCCCCGAAGCCGATCATTTGCGGCCGCTTGTGCCGCAAGGCGGGGTCGCCCTTCAAGTCGGCATGCAGCCCCAGGGCCAGGATATCGTTGGCGCAGAAAATCCCTTCGTTGTTCGACAGGCTTTTTTTCAGCTGGTTATAAATATTCTTGCTGTCATAAAGGCTTTGCACATTGTCTTGCAGGAAAATATCCTTGACCGTTAGCCCCAATTGCCTGGCGCCGGCCTCGAACCCTTTGAGCCGCAATGCCCCGCGGCCGCCCTTGCGTCCGATGAAGTAGACCTGGCGGCACTGGCGCGCGTGCAAGTACGTCGCGGCCATCCGGCCGCAGTCGTAATTGGAGAATCCCACCAGCATATCGATCGGATCCTTCGGATAGGCCCAGGATTCCAGGATGGGCACACCAAGGTCGCGCAGCGCCTGGCGGTTGCTTTCCAACTCGATGACACCCGTGAACAGGACAGCGGCCGGCTTCACGGCCCGCAGCATGGAGATGCCAGACACTTCTTTCAGATACGAATAGGAGGTCAGTCCGATCAACAATTGATAGCCGTGCTCAGCCAGGACATCGGAGCAGGTTTGCATGGCAATGGAATACTGCGGACTGATCATCGACGATATAAATGCGACGACGAGACTGGAATGGCCGGTGCGCAGGGCCCGGGCATGCGGATGTGACACATAGCCGGTTTGCCGGACAATCTCCAGGATCCGGTTGCGCGTGCTTTCGGAAACGATCTCGGGGTTGCGCAGCGTGCGAGACACCGTGATCGCCGACACATTTGCCATCTTTGCTATGTCGACGACGCCGATATTGCTCCTGTGCAAAGGCTCGGATGATAAGGGGGATTGTTCATGATCGTCGATCCTCAACACATCGTCGTGCGAAGGAGATCCGGTTCTGGCATTGGGTCGAGACGTCATGATCGATCTTCTGTGCGTGTCAGTTAATCAGGAATGCCAACTTGCATCAGGCAATCGCCGGCTTCGCAGTCCACATTCAGGCGCTTGGAAATGACAATGCCCGCCAGCTTGAATCGCAGCACCTGCGGTTCAGCGTCCAGATCCGAGAAGTCATGCAGCCAGCCGGCGGTTTGCCCGGCCTTGACCGGATCGCCGATATCGACGGCGGGCTCGAACCAGCCGCGACGGTGCGAGAAAATGGCCTGCTCGTGAGATGATAACCTGAGCAGCTTGAGCGGGCCCTGGTAATCATGGCGGGAACGCGTAAATAATTTGCGGTTCGTCAGTCGCAACGCCTGCAATAGGTTGTCTACAGCGGCCTCCACGGTGCGCAGCGTCGCCGGCGTCACGCTGCCGCCGCCGCCGAATTCGCCGCTCAGGCCCAGCGCGCCGGCGCGCGCAGCGGCGCCCATCGAGGTTGGCGCGTCGATCCCGTTCCTGGCAATGAACCCATACTCCAGCCCCAAGGCGGAAAGCAAGGCATTGATTTCAGTGGTTTTTTCATCGCTTTGCTGTTCTTCGGCCAAGACGGTCGGCAGGTGGCCCATGGTGGTGCCACCGGAATGGATATCAAAGACGACGTCATGTCCCGGAAACAGCACATGCTCAAGGAAATGAGCCAGGCGCTTGCTGGGCGTGCCGTAGGCGTCGCCCGGGAAACAGCGGTTGAGGTTTTCATTGTCCAGCGGCGAGCAGCGCTTGGCGGCCATGACGGCAGGCATGTTCAAAAAAGGGATGATGGTGATTTCACCCTGGATATCCGACGCTTGCAGAAGGCGAACCAGCTTGTTAAGGCATAGCTCCCCTTCATATTCGTCGCCATGGTTGCCGGCCAGCAGTAGCAGGCGCTTGCCGCTGCCGTTCCTGATCCGGCACACCGGGACTTTTATCTGGTAGTAGGGAGAGCGATCAACGGAAAAGGGAATGCTGATGAATCCCTTGTGTTTTCCATCCTCGTCCATGGGGACATCGAATAAAACGCCAGTATGCATTAATGGGACCTGCTTTTTTTGTTTTCCGGATTATATCATCGCGATTGCAGCGATTTCGACCTTGATTCTGGCATCCGCCAGGCGCGCTTCCGAACAGACGCGCGCGGGCGGACTGGCCGGATCGATCCATTTGTCGTAAACCTCGTTGAAGGCATCGAAATCGATGATGGCGGCAAGATAGACGTCGACTTTGAGCAGTTTGCGCTTGCTGGTGCCGGCCTGGGCCAGGTAGCGATCGATATTGGCCAGAATCGATCGGGCTTGCTCCTGCAGCGTGCCGTTGCGGTCATCGGCAACCTGGCCGGAAATGAATGCCATGCCGTTGGCCACCACCATCTGGCTCATGCGGCTGCCCGCGTCTATATGTTGGATTTCCATGTGTTTTCCTTGGATTAATTAGAGTGTCGGCAGGTTTTGCGCCTGGCCGAACCATTTTTTCTGCAATTCGGAAAGATTGCCGCTCATCCGGTTGGCAAACAGAAAAGTGTTGATCCAGTTCAGCAAATTCTGCTCGCCCTGTGCCACCATGATATGCGCTGGAGACTGGCGGATCAGGTACTTGAGTTCGGTTTTCTTGCCAGGGTTGTCATCGCTGACTTTCTTTGAAATTGCGCTGTTTTCCGCGAACGACTGGGCCTGTCCGCTCAGATAGGCCTTGATGGCCGAAGGGGTATCTTCGAAGCGCATGATTTTTGCATTCTTCGCGTTATTGGTGAGCCAGATGTCCAGCGTGGTGCCCTTGGAGACGGCAATGCTCTTGCCATCCAGATCGGCCACATTCTCGGTTTTGGCAAAGGCGTCTGCGCCATACACGCCTAGATCGACCGCCGCATAGGGTTGCGAGAACATGACCTGCACGGCGCGCTCGGGCGTGGCGCCGGCCGCGGCGATCAGAATGTCGACCTTATTGGAAAGCAGAGCGGGGATACGGCTGGGGCCGGTAACCTGCACCAGGTTCAGCTTGACGCCAAGTTCCTTGGCGAGCAGGTTCGCCAGATCGATATCCAGGCCTTGCAATTTGCCGTCCGATCCCTTGAACCCCCAGGGCGCGGCATCGGACAGTACGCCAATCTTGATTTCATTGTCCGACAGAATATCCTGCAGCTTGTCGTCCGCCAGGGCGGCGTTGCTGGCCGCGAAGGCCAGGCCGATGACGGCGACTACTTTGCGTAATTTAATCATGGTCGTTCTCCTGATTGACACCTAGAAAATTTTTCAATTCGGCTGTTTGCGGTCTTTCGAAGATGTCTTCGGGCGTTCCCGTTTCCCAAATGCAACCGTTATGCATGAATACGATCTTGGTCGCCACATTTCTGGCGAATTTCATTTCATGCGTCACCAGCACCATCGTCATCCCTTGCCTGGCCATGTTGGACATGACTTTGAGGACTTCGCCGACCAGCTCCGGGTCGAGCGCCGAGGTGACTTCGTCGAACAGCATGATTTCCGGCCCCATCGCCAGGCAGCGTGCAATGGCCACGCGCTGTTGCTGACCCCCCGATAGATTGATCGGATAGGCATGGACCTTTTCCTGCAATCCGACTTGCTTCAGGACATCCAGGGCCAGTGCGCCGGCCTGGTTTTTTTTGATTTTTTTGGTCAGAATCGGTGCCAGGGTGATATTGCGCTCCACGGTAAGGTGCGGGAACAGGTTGTATTGCTGAAAGACAATGCCCATGCGCTGCCGGAACTCGCGCAGCTTGGGCATATGCTGGTGCACCGGCGTGCCGTCCACCTTGATCGAGCCCGCCTCGATGCTTTCCAGCGCATTGATGCAACGCAGGAGCGTGGATTTCCCTGATCCGGACTTGCCCAGGATGGCAACGATTTCACCTTTTTCGATGTCAAGGGAAACGCCCTTGAGCACTTCGTTGTCGTGAAATTTCTTATGAACGTTATTGATTTCAATTTGTGCCATTTAATTTCCTTTCCAGTTTCCTTGACCAGAGCGTCAGCGGGAAGCAGAGCGCAAAGTACAGAATCGCGACGATCGAATACACCAAGGTGGCCTGGAAGGTCGCGGCGCTGACCTGTTGGGCAGCGCGGGTAAGCTCAATGAAGCCGACCACCGAGGCCAGCGAAGTGCCTTTGATCAATTGCACCAGGAAACTGACCGAAGACGGAATGGACAGCTTGAATGCCTGCGGAGCGATAATGTAGGCGAATTGATGCCATTTGCTCAGGCCGAGGCAGGCACCGGCTTCCCATTGCTCCTGCTTGACCGCCGCGATGCTGCCGGCCCAAATCTGGCCGAAGTAGACGCCCGTGTAAATGACATATGCAATGCTTACCGCGGCGATCGGCGGAATGTCTATGCCAAGGAACACGGGCAGGCCGAAATAGAAGAACATGAGCAGCGCGAGCAGGGGAATGCCCTGGATCAGCTGCAGGATAATTTCGGCAATAACATTGGCAAATACATGCCTTGATGATTTCATCAAGGCAAGCAGCAGGCCCACGGGGCCGCCGGCAAGCAGTGCAATCAGCGTCAGGCCGATGGTCCATCGCAAGGCCATCAGCAATGTCAGGATGTCTGTGAATTCAACGAATCTCATGGTCACCTACCCGTTGGCCAGCGAAAAGCGAGTTTGCCGACAAGATACATAATGAGTTTGCATGCCAGCACCAGCGAAAAATAGATCAGGCAAAGCACGGCGTAGACTTCGAAGCTGAGGTAGCTGCGGCTTTCCACGAAGGTCGCGGCATGAAAGAGCTCATCGGCCGAGACCTGCGAGGCCAGGGAGGTGCCCAGCAATAGGATGATGACCTGGGCCGTGAGGGATTGATAAATATTGCGCAAGGCCGGCAGGATCACGATATTCCTGTAGATCTGGAATGTGGTCAGGCCCAGGCATTCTCCAGCTTCGATCTGCGCCTTTGGAATCGAATCGAGGCCGGAGCGGAAGATTTCAGTTGTGTAGGCGCCAAAATACAGGCTGAGGGCAATCGTGGCGGCAACGAAGGGCGAAAAGGATACGCCCAGGTCCGGCAGGAGAAAGAAGACGACGAAAAGCTGGATCAGCGACGGGGTGTTCCTGAAAAACTCCACATAGGCATATATCAGTTTTTGCAGCAAGGGATGTTTGTTCCTGTACAGGAACGACAGCAGCAAGCCGATCAGGATTCCGGCGGACACGCATAGCGCGGTGAGCTGAAGCGTACCGATCAGACCATCGATAAACTGGTTCTGATACCTTTCCAATTGGCCAAAGCGAAGGTTCATGGCATTTCCCGATTAACCGAAATAGGTTTGGTAGGCATTGACGATCTGGCCGTTGTCTATGCCGTAGATGAAATGCCATTTGTCCAGGCAGGTGCAAGGGTGCGAAATGCCGAACTCAAGGATATCGCCCACCAGCATGGGCTCATCTGAACGGATAAAAGCATGTTGATCGTTCAACTGCGCGACCTCGAAATGTTCAGCATGCGCCGATAGCCGCCTGCCGTCGCGATACAGGCCGCAAACCCGGGGCAAATCCAGGTCGTGCGAGACATCCCGTTTCCCCATGGCGCAGATATACAGGCCTGGTTCGGGATTGGCCAGCACTTCCGCCCAAACCCGCAGGACAGGCCGAAACCGCGTATCTTCCTGGGCAGCCAGTCTGGCAAGCGTTTCGTTGCGCCGACAGGCGCCGGCCAGCGCTTTCTCATAAACGCCATGGTCGAAGAAGAAAATGGCACCACTGCGCAAAATGGCCGTCAGGTGGCTGTCTCCATGTCGGCGAACCGCTTCGCACACCAGATCAAAGTATGAGGAACCGCCGGCGGTAAAGATCACCTGTTCGAGATTGAACCGGTCTTTGATTGCACTGGCGCTTGCCAGGCCGAAAGACAGCAGTTTTTTGATTTTCTCTATTTTTTCATTTTCGCTATCGGCTTCGGCGGAACCTTCGTAGACCGCAATGCCTTTGACGGAAATGAACGCGTCCGACTGCGCTGCGAACTGGAGCGCGTCCTCCAACCGTGCCAGGTCGCGTATGCCGGCACGGCCCGCTCCCAGTTCCAGTAGCACAGCTATCGGTCGTCCGCAGGCCTTGGCGGCCTCGATCAGGGAGGCCAGGCAGGCGCGGGAGTCGGCAAATACCAGGCACTCCGCCTCGGGATACTTTGACAGCAGCGCTCCGAGCCGTTGCCCGGAGCGGACACCACCCACCTCATTGGCGAAGATCAATTTGCGAATGCCATGCTGCAGCATGACCGCCGCCTGCTGGATATTGGCGACGGACGCCCCCCACGCGCCAGCGCCAATCAGTTTTTTGGCCAGCGCCGGCGACATGGGCGTCTTCGCATGAGGCGCTATCTGCACTTGCTGTTCCCGGCAATACCGCATCATTAGTTCGATATTGGCCTTGAAACCCGCTTCATCCATTGTCAGCACAGGCAGGGGCATATTGCCGGACTGGGGTGCCAGTCCATGCGTGGCGATTGTCGCAACATCGGTTTTCAGGCCTGGCGGCATGCCGCGCACGAGATCCGTTAAGACTTCTGACATTTGCAATTGTTCCGTAGATAAGCATCCCGGCGCATGAAAATCATGCCTTCGGGAATATTGACTGGCTGAATGTTAACGTTAACATTCGAGATGGACAAATTAGTGCTTACCCTAGGATCGACTGCGTTCAGGGCTGGCTGGCTTCCGCAAAATGCGTTCTGATTGCGTCTGTGAAATTTTTCCGATGATGGAATTTTCTTTCCAGAATACCGATACGGCGCGCGATTTTCGTATGCGATAAATCGAAATACCGAAGCTCTTTGCTTTTAGCCCAGTTCATATTCGCCAGCTTGGGTACGATTGAAATGCCGTGCCCTTGCTTGACCAGTTCTATGATGGCTTCGATCGAATTCATTTCCATGCTGATTGCCACCCTGACCGCGAGCTTTTTGATTGTTTGCCGGATCAGGATACCGGTCCAGGTCATCTGGTCAAAATGAATAAAAGGCGCCTGTTGCAGAATATCGGGCACCGACACGCAATCGGTTGGCAGGATGAAAAAGGGCTTCTTGGGGAAAATAAGAATCATGGGTTCGGCATAGAGCGGTGTCCACATGAGGCTCTCGGGCATGTAGTCGGGCGGTTCGGTCGCGATGGCGGCGTCAAGTTGACCATTTGCGATCTTATGGGCAAAATCGCCCGATTGGCCCGCATAAACCTTGATATCCAATTCCGGATGCCGCCGCCGGATTGCCCATAGGGCGTCCGAAAAGGAACCCATCAAGCTTGAAATAAGCGCGCCGACGTGCACGGTTCCCCGCAATTGACCATCCTTGCCCGCGCCATTGCTGAGAATGGCTTCGTATTTCATCAAGAGTTCCTGGGCGTCCCCCCGCAGGCTTTCCCCATAAGGATTCAACGTCAGCCGATGCCCATTGCGGTGAAAGAGCGGAGCGCCCAGCATTTCTTCCATGGCCTTGACCTGCTGCCCGACAGCGGCCGAAGTCAGGCCGATTTTCCTGCCCGCGTCCGTATAGGAGCCGCATTCGGCGACAGCGATAAAAATTTTGAAGGTCCGCAAGGTGATCATGGATTGACGCCAATATTTAAAATAAAACTTTAAACATTAAAAGAATAATTGGTTTTACTTTAAATAAAAATTAACCAATAATCAACCGGGGTAAAGGGTGTCCCAGACACGATAACAGTTTCAAACAACAGCGCCTTTTGCCTGGCACTTGATTAATTCATTCAGTTGTTAATTCAAGGAGGAGGCAAAGATGGAGATGATAAAGCAATACACGAATAGGCAAACTTTCAGTCGGAGTTTGCGAACCGGGATCCTTGCCTGTATCTGGTCCTGTATGGCCGTATCGGCTGCATCGGCCGCCGAATGGCCGACACAGCCCGTGCGCATCGTGGCGCCATTTACGGCAGGCGGCACGGCCGATGTGGTTTCGCGCCTGTTGGGCGAGCAATTGGGTGCGCTGTGGAAGCAGCCCGTGGTGGTGGAGAACAAGGTCGGTGCCGGTGGTGCCGTCGCGGCTTCCCAGGTGGCGCGGGCCAAGGCCGACGGACACACCATGCTCATGATCTCTGGAAGCATGTTTACCGTTAATCCGAACCTTTACAAGAATCTTCCCTACAAGGTCGACGATTTCAAGGATGTCAGCATGGTCACGATCGGTCCGATGGTCGTCGCCGTCAATAAGAAAATGTCGGTCAAGAATCTGGACGAGCTGCTGTCTTATAGCAAAACGAATAATTCGGAGATCAACTTCGGCTCGGCGGGCATCGGCAGCCAGACACATATGGCGGCAGAAATGCTGCTGAACGCGACCGGGATGAAAATGATGCACATTCCCTATAGCGGCGAGAACACGGCGCTGACGGATCTTATCGCCGGGCAGATCCAGATGGTGGCGGCCAATCTGTCGGCCGCCATGCCGTTCATCAAGTCCGGCGATGTCAAGGCTTTGGCGGTCACCGGCAACCGGCGCTCCGAGGCCTTGCCTGACATTCCCACCGTGCAGGAATTGATTGGCAAAGATTTCGATGCCCAGGGCTGGTTCGCCGTCGTCGTGCCCAAGGGCACGCCGGATGCCGTCGTGCAGAAGATAGCCAAAGGCATAGAGACCGCCGTCCAGAACGACAACCTGAAGCGCCGCTTTGGCGAACTGGGCGTGTCGGCTGCGCAGCAGGGTCAGAAGTATATGCAGGACCGGGTGGCGGAAGAATCCGTTTCCTGGAAAAAGATTATCCAGCAGCAAGGCATCAAGCCGATGTAGCACGCCGTGGTAACCATGTATGTTTGTAGAGGATGCTTGGAATGGAAAAGATGTTGACAGTAAAAATCTGGAGAGGGGAGCAGGATGGCGCGTTTGCCTCGTACGAGGTGCCGGCCCGGGAGAACCAGACAGTGCTTGACGTGGTGACCGAAATACAGCGGCGCATTGATCCGACGTTGTCCTATCGGTTTTCCTGCAGGGTGGGCGTGTGCGGCACCTGTGCGATGACGGTAAACGGCAAGCCGCGCTGGACCTGTCGCAGCCACGTCAAGAATGTCGCCGAAGACAACGTCATTACTCTGGAACCGTTGCGGAACATGCCACTGATCAAGGACCTGGTCGTCGATATGGGGACCTTTTTCCAGAAATGGAAGGATGCCGGGGGCGAGTTCTTCGGCGGCAAGACGCGGCATGACCGGCCGGCGCTGGTGGATCCGGCCGGCAAGGCGCGCAAGCAGGCGGATGCGGCGATCGAGTGCATTAATTGCGCCGTATGCTATGCCGCCTGCGATGTCGTCGGGTGGGACAAGGATTATTACGGCCCGGCAGCGCTTAATCGCGCCTGGAGCCTGGTCAATGACGAACGACATGTCAGTCCCAAGGATGTACTGGCCAAATCCATGGGCAATGGCGGATGCAATTCCTGCCATACCCAGGGCAGTTGCATGAAGCATTGTCCGGTTGGCCTGAGCCCCACCGGCAGCATCGCCGGGCTGAAAAGGCGCTCTCTGCTCGAGTTGTTCAGCGGGGAGTAGCCATGGAAATGAAACTGTTCCTGTTGCAGCGGCTTAGCGCCATGGTCATGGTGCCGTTCATTTTTATCCACATTGGTGTGATCATCTACGCGGTCAAGGGCGGGCTGAGCGCCGGGGAGATTCTGGCGCGCACCCAGGGCAACTGGCTATGGATCGCCTTTTACGGGCTGTTCGTGCTGAGTGTCGCCGTGCATGCGCCCATCGGCCTGAGAAAAATCCTTATCGAATGGGGCGGCATGCGCCGCGGCCTGGCCAATCCACTGGCTCTGCTGCTTGGCGTTGTTTTTCTAATGATGGGCCTGCGTGCCGTGATTGCCGTGGGAGGAGTCTGATGGTCAAGCTGGTACACAGACACAAGGCGTACTTCGCGTTTCTTGGACACCGTATCTCCGGTTTGCTCCTGGCGCTTTTCCTACCGGTTCATTTTTATATCCTCGGACTGGCATTGAATGATGTTTCCGGCCTTGATCGCTTCCTGGCGTTCTCCGAATTGCCCGGCGTCAAGCTCGCGGAATGGGGATTGGTGATCCTGCTATCGATTCATTTGTGCTTCGGCTTGCGGCTTCTCATTATCGAATTCGTGTCCTGGCCGACACCGCAAAGCCTGCGCCTGAACCTGGTTGGCTGGGGTGTGGCGCTATCGGTTGTGATCGGCCTCTTTTTCCTTTTGGGAGTTTTCGGACAATGAAAATTGAACGTTCAAAGACAGATGTGCTCATCCTGGGGAGCGGCGGCGCAGGTTTGTTCGCCGCCCTGCATGCGAAGCAGAGGAATCCCGCGCTGGAGGTGACCATCGCGGTCAAGGGCCTGATCGGAAAAAGCGGTTGTACCCGGATGGTGCAAGGTGGCTACAACGTGGCGCTGGCCGCTGGCGATTCCCTGGAGCGGCATTTCATGGATACCATCGAGGGCGGCAAATGGCTGCCCCGGCAGGATCTGGCGTGGCGTCTGGTGACGGGCGCCGTGGAGCGCGTGCAGGAACTGGAAAACGAGATTGGTTGTTTCTTCGACCGTAATCCGGACGGTACCTTGCACCAGAAGGCTTTCGCCGGCCAGTCGTTCGATCGCACCGTGCATAAGTCGGATCTGACCGGTATCGAGATCATTAACCGCTTGATGGAAAAGGTCCGGGGCGTGGATGCCAATGCGCTGGAGGAGCATCGGGCCATCGAGCTGATTCCGGCGCGCGATGGGTCGGGGATTGCCGGCGTGTTGTTTATCGACATGCGCAGCGGCGGTTACCGTTATGTGCAAGCCAAGGCCGTATTGCTGAGCACGGGCGCGGGGCCGACCATGTATCTATATCATACGCCATCCGGGGAAAAGACCTGCGACGGTCTGGCGATGGCGCTGCGCTATGGCCTGAAATTGCGCGATATGGAAATGGTCCAGTTCCATCCCACCGGCTTGCTGGGGGGCCCCGATACGCGCATGACCGGAACGGTGCTGGAGGAGGGGTTGCGCGGCGCCGGCGGCCATCTGCTCAATGGCGCCGGCGAGCGCTTCATGCTGGATTATCACGAACGTGGCGAACGTGCCACGCGCGATGTCGTCAGTCGCGGCATCTACGCGGAAATGCGGGCAGGGCGCACCAGTCCCATGGGCGGCGTCTATATCCAGATGTCTCATCTGGGCGCGGACAAGGTCGCCAGAACATTTCCGGGAATGGTGAAGCGCTGCGCCGATTGCGGCTTCGACCTGGCCGGCGGCAAGGTAGAGGTGGTGCCCACGGCCCATTATCTGATGGGCGGGGTCGAGTTCGAGGTCGATTGCACCACGGCCTCGCCCGGCTTGTTTGCCGCGGGCGAGGACTGCGGCGGGGTGCACGGCGCCAACCGCCTGGGCGGCAATGGCGTGGCCAATTCCACGGTGTTCGGCGGCATCGCCGGCGATGCCATGGCCGATTACATTCAGAAAGTCGGCACCTGGAAGGACGCGGACGAAGCCGTCATCGAAGCGGGCATCGCACGCGCCGAATATCCGTTTTCCCGGTCTGCCGCGCCCACGCTCGCGCTGCGCGAAACCTTGTCCAGGACCATGTGGGACGACGTGGGCATCATGCGCACTCGGGACGGTATCGCAAGCGGATTGGAAAAGCTGGCGGGTCATGCGGCTGCCCTGCGCGATCTCGGCGTGGCAGACGGCCAGCGCCGCTTCAATTTGAGCTGGCACGATTGGCTCAACCTGGAAAGCCTGACCAGTATTTCAAAAGTTATCGCAACCGCGGCCCTGGCCAGGGAAGACAGCCGGGGGGCGCACTTCCGAGAAGACTTTCCGGAAACCGGCAACCTGTCGGCAAGCGCCTACACCCGGGTCAGCGCACGCAACGACGAACTGCACCTGGAGCTGGTGCCGGTCAAGTTCGACATCGTCTCGCCAGGCCAGAGCCTGTTGCGGGAAGCGGAGCAGGCCCATGCATAAGGCCGAAACAGAATCAAGGAGCATTCATGACAATTGGAATTGAAAAGATTGAGGAGGCGTCCTTCGAGATCATGAAACGGGCGGCAATCGATATTCCCGAGGACTACAGCGCCGGCATCAAAGCCATGCAGCAAACCGAAACCGGCAAGCTGCCGCGCTTTGTCTTGCACGCCATGGTGGACAATTGGGACGCCGCCTCCAAGGACCGCAGGCCCATGTGCGCGGACACCGGCGTGCCGCGCTACTACGTCAAATTCGGCAATGCGGCGCAGGTGCAGGCGGGGTTCATCGGCATAGAGCAGGCCTTGCGCAAGGCCACGGCAGACGCCACCCTGGCGGTCCCGCTGCGCCCCAACCGGGTGCACCCCTTGTGGCGGACCGATCATAACAATAACGTGGGAATCAATGCGCCCGAAATCGAGTGGTCCTTCGAGCCCGAGGCCGATTGGGTGGACATCACGACGGTACACAAAGGCGGATTGTTCGGCACCGATTACCGGATGCTTTTTCCGGGCGATGGCATTGACGGCATCAAGCGCTTCGTCCTGGATGGCTTGATTGCATTCGGCAAGCGTGGGCTCGCCTGCCAACCCGCCATCGTGGGGATCGGGATTGGCGGTTCCAAGGATACCTGTATGCAATTGGGCAAGCAGGCCGCCTGCCTGCGGACGGTGGGAGATCGCAATCCAGATCCGAAAATCGCCGAGCTGGAGATGACGCTGAAGCTGCTGGGCAATTCGATCGGCATGGGCGCCATGGGGTTTGTCGGCTCCTCAATGGTGGTCGATTGCCATATCGAGGTCGGCTATACGCATACTGGCGGCATGCCGGTGAGCATGCACACGTTTTGCCTGTCGTCCCGGCGTGCGACCGCCAGGGTCCATGCCGATGGCCGGATCGAATACCGAACGGACCCGCAGTGGTTTACGCCATATATGAGAAGGGAGGGCGTGTCATGGTAAGCAACGTGAATGATGAGGGCGATCTGAAAGTTTTTCATATCGACCTGCCCGCCGCCGGCGAGGATATTGCCAGGCTGGAAATCGGCTCGGTGGTGTACCTGACCGGCGTGGTCTACACGGCCAGGGAGGGCGTTTATCAAAAAGTCCTGGACAAGGGCGAACCGCTGCCCGTTGATTTGGGCGCGATCAGCAATGTCAACTTTCATTGCTCGCCGGCCGCGGCCGTGACGCAGGACGGCCAGTACAACGTGGGTGCCGTTACCGCTACCGCAAGCTTCCGGTTCTCCAAATGGATGGGAAGCTGGCTTGATCTTACGGGTACCCGCATCGTGATCGGCAAAGGCGGCATGCCGCATGACGACTATGCCAAGACCATGGTGCCGCATGGCGCGATCTACCTGACCACGGTGGGCTATGGAACCGGTGCCTTGCTGGGCCGGGGCATCAAGCGCGTGCGAGATGTGTTCTGGCTGGATGAACTGGGTATTGCGCAGGCTCTGTGGCTGTTCGATGTGGAAAACTTCGGCCCGTTCATCGTGGAAAGCGATAGCCAGGGCAATTCGCTGTTCCATGAGCATGGCAAGCAGATCAATGCCAATATCGATGCGCTGTATGCCGGTCTGAAGCCGCCGGCCTTGCACCGGTTCGGCGAAACCGGCGATCGCAAAGACGAAGTCATGTAGGAGAGCAAAGGTGTCAATCATTGATTTCAGATTAAGGCCGCCGTTTGGCCAGTTTCTTTCTACGCTCATGTATGCCGCGGGCGAGCGACGCGATGCTTTTACACGCACGGTGGGCTTCACGCCCTCGCCCGCGGCGCAGGCGCAGTCCATGGCAATGACGCTGGCCGAGATGGATGCGGCAGGCGTGGCGCGGGGCGTAGTGGTGGGCCGCCTGGCCGGCATGCTGGGCAGCATAGACAATAATGAGGTACAGGCGATCATGCGGCATGACAAGCGTTTTATCGGCGCCGCCAGTATCGACCCCACGGATCGGCGCAAGTCGTGCCGGATGATCGACGAGGCCATGACAGCGGGATTTCGCCTGGTCAATATCGAACCCGGCGCTTATCCGGTACCCATGTACGCCGATGACCGGCGGCTGTATCCGATCTATGCGCATTGCGAAGACCGGCATATCCCGATCATCCTGATGGTGGGCGGCACTGCGGGACCGGACCTGTCCTATTCGGACCCCGCCAGAACGGATCGCATGCTGGCGGACTTTCCCGACTTGCGGGTCGTGATCGCGCATGGCGGCTGGCCGTGGGTCACCGAGATCCTGCATATCGCTTTCCGGCGCCAGAATGTCTATCTGTCTCCCGATATGTATTTTTCCCGTATGCCTGGCTGGGAAGAGTATGTCAAGGCGGCTGACGGCTATTTGTCGGATCGAATGCTGTATGCCAGCTCCTTTCCGTTTTGTCCGATAAAAGACTACAGGGAATGGTTCGAAACCCTGCCAATCCGGCCCGAGAACCGGCGCAAGATTATGCATGACAATGCCAGCGCATTGCTGGGTCTTGGGGGCTGATGCTCCGGTCAGCGTGGCTGGGTCTTGGCGGTTTGCCAGGGAAGCGGCTTTTTTTTCGGTACTATCACATTCATCATCGTAATTCAGAAAAGGATTTTCATGTCAGGCGCTCATCTTGTCACGGACGCATTGCAGCGGGCCGGCGTAACGACGATATTCAGTCTTTCCGGCAACCAGATCATGCCGATCTACGATGCGTGTATCGATGCGGGGATTCGCATCGTTCATGTGCGCCACGAAGCCGCGGCCGTCTACATGGCCGATGCATGGGCGCAGCTCACCGGGCAAATTGGCGTTGCCCTGCTTACCGCCGCACCGGGGATCACAAACGGCCTGTCGCCGGTATTTTCCGCCAGGCTGGCGGAAAGTCCGGTTCTGGTGTTGTCTGGCGATTCGCCGCTGGCCGAGGATGGCATGGGCGCTTTCCAGGAACTCCAGCAAATCGATATCACGCGGAAACTGGTGAAAGCTTCCTTGCGGCTGGGGCGCGCCCAGGACATCGACGCGGACGTGTGCGCCGCCATGACCCTGGCTTTGTCGGGGCGCCAGGGACCGGTCCACGTCGCGATGCCATTTGACTTGCTGACCGCGACCGTCGATCCGGCAAACGTGAATCGTGGGCGAGCGCCCGCGAGAGCGCGCCGGGCGCTAGCCGAACAGGATGTCGGCGACATTGGACAGCGTATTGCGCTGGCGCAAAAGCCGCTGATCCTGCTGGGCCCCCAATTTAACCGAAGCCGGGCCGGTGCCCTGCATGAGCAAGCCGGGGCATTGCATACGCCACTGGTTGCCATGGAAAGTCCCAGGGGGCTGCGCGACCCGTCGCTGGGCAATATGCAGCAGGTATTGCAGGACGCCGATCTGATCATATTGATGGGGAAAGCGCTGGACTTCAGCCTGAACTTTGGCCGCGCCGCCGGTATGAACCCCGCTGCCAAGGTCATTGTGGTGGATCCGGACGAAGCGATGCTTGAGCGCGCCGCCAGTCTATTGGGCGAGCGCCTGTACAAGCGCGTTCAGGCCGATGCCGATGCCGCGCTGGAACAATTGAGCCGGCAGGCGCCGTTGGCAAAGCGCGATGCCTGGCTGGAGCAGGTCCAGGATGCGCTGGCTGTCAGGCGCTTGGCGGATGACGCCGAATCGCAGGGCAGTTCACCGCTGGCCGACCCGAAAGCGATTTGCGAGCAAGTGCAGGCTGTACTGGATGGCGCAAGTGACCCAATCCTGATTTGCGATGGCGGGGAGTTCGGCCAATGGGCCCAGGGGTTTTGCCAGGCGCCGACCCGGATTATCAACGGTGTGTCGGGCGCCATCGGCGGCGGGTTGTGCTATGCCGTCGCCGCCGCGATTGCCCGCCCCGAGGCAACCATCGTGGCCCTGATGGGAGACGGCACCGTGGGGTTTCATTGCATGGAGTTCGAGACAGCAGCCAGGGAGCAGGCCGCTTTTACCGCCGTGGTGGGCAATGATTCCCGCTGGAATGCCGAGTATATGATCCAGCTGCGTGACTACGGCCCCGAGCGCCTGTATGGCTGCACGCTGGGAGACCGGGTCCGCTATGACCTGACCGCGGCATCGCTGGGCGCCCAGGGCGCATGGGTCGCCGATCCCGCCGATATGCGAGCGGCGTTGCAGGCAGCGGCCGCCAGCAAGGCAGCCGTGTGCGTCAATATCCTGATGGCAGGCAGGCCTGCGCCGAAATACGCCGCAGGCTAGGCCACAAGGCGTCTGGCGCCCGGAAGGGCGGCACGGCGCGACCTTGCGTAAAAAATCACCACAACCCCAGCATCTTCCACCACAGGGTGCCCAGCGTCGCATAAATGGCAAGCTCGATGGCGCACATGATAAAGCCCACCCGCCACCATGTGCCCAGCGCCACGTAGCCGCTGCCGAAAATAATGGGCGAGGTGCCCGTGGCGTAGTGCGTCAGCGTCATCATGATCGTTGAACCTGCCGCCATCATCAGCAGGAAGGGGATCGTATAGTCGGGTGGCACCAGCGCCACGCCCACGGTAAGGAATGCCAGCATCATTGCACTGATGTGCGCCGTCGTGCTCGCAAAGAAATAATGAGAAAAGACGAATAACAGCACCAGCAGCGCGGCGGCCCACTCCCAGCCCATGCCCGCCGAGACGATGCCGTTTTTCAGGATATCGGAAAACCAGGTAATGACGCCTGTCTTATTGAGTTGTTCGGCCATCATCACCAGCGCGCCGAACCAGATCAGGGTGTCCCATGCGCTTTTTTCCGAAAGCACGTCGTCCCAGTCGATGGTGCCGGTAATGATCAAAATGAACAGCCCGAGAAACGCCACGACGGTAGGGTCCAATGTATACGCGGCACCGAATACCATTGCCGGAACATTCGCCCAAAGCAATAGCAGCAGTCCAAAGGTGGCCATCATGACCTTTTCTCCGCCGGATACCGCACCCATGGCCTTGCGCTCCTGCTGTGCGTACTCGATGGCGTGCGGGGTCGACTTGACCTCGGGCGGCGCCAGCAGGGAAATCAAAAATGGCATCAGCAGCAGGCACACCAAGCCGGGCGCCAGCATGTAAAGCGCCCAGTTCGTCCATGACAGATGAAAACTCTGATTGGTTACCCGCGCAATGAAATCCACGACAAGCGGGTTGGGCGCGGTCGCGGTGATAAACATGCCGGAGGTGATGGTGTTCGCGTGCATATTGACCAGCGACAGATAGGTGCCGATCTTGCGCTCGGTCCCCTTGGCCGGGTCGGAATCGAAAGCCGCGGCGATGGATCTCATGATCGGGTGGACAATGCCGCCGCCGCGCGCGGTATTGCTTGGCGTGAAGGGCGCCAGCACCAGTTCGCAAATCGCCAGCCCGTATCCGATGCCGACCGTCCTACGCCCCAATGCGGAAATGAAAAGCAAGCCGATGCGTTTGCCCAGCCCGGTCTTTTTCAGGCCGCGGGATACAAGAATCGCCACGACAATCAGCCAGATCAGAGGATTGGACAGGCTGGACAAGGCATCCGCAATGGCGCCCTTGGATGAGTCGGCGGTCACTTGCGTGAGCGCGACGATGGTCATGGCCATCATTGCCATCACGCCGATAGGCATCACCTTGAGGATGATGGCCAGAATCGTGGTCAGGAAAATCGCGACCAATGTCCAGGCCTTGGCGGTCAGCCCCTCGGGCACGGGCAACAGAAGCATCAGCAGCAGGAAAGCGGTCGTGATTGCCGCCGGCACCAGCCGGAACGGTATGTGTTTCTGGAAATATTCGAGGGTGGCTTTCAACGAAAGGAACATATGCAACACCAGGCCTTTTCTTGAAAAATACATGGAAGCGCGAGAGTCAACGCCAGTTTTGCCTGGCGAAGCGCCGGACCACCCGGCAAGCCGGCTGTCGGCAGGCCTGTGCCGTCGAGGCGACCAGCTTGGGCATTCGCGATGAAAATATTATATATTATGGGCATCTGTCGCCGCATTTGACCGACGCCTATTCATGCCAGAAGAAGGAATGATTACTTATGAAACGCAAACTGATCATCGGCGCCTTGGCGCTTGCAACCACGACGCTTGCCGCCTGCCAGACCAATACAGAGACAACGCGGCCTGCGGGCGAGCACACCGCCGGCATCTGCCAGCGCGACGCGGCCGAGGCGCTGGCGGGGAAGGCGCGGATGACCGATGATCAGGCCAAGCAGGCGACCGGCGCCAGCATCGTTCGCCAGATCGGCCCCGGTCAGGTGGTGACCATGGACTATCGCCAGGAGCGGGTGACGATCGAGACCGATCCCAAGGCAGGCAGGATTGCTCGTGCTTTCTGCGGCTAGGCGTTGTCCGCCAGGTGAGCGCTACACCGCATAACCCAGCGCGACAAGAAAGTGATCAACGATCAGGTTTTGCCGTCTCCCCTTGCGCTTGGCGATCGCAATCGGCACGGTAAAGTGCATGCGATCCGGTGCGATGGCGATCATCTGTCCTTTCTCGACCCAGGCCGCGGCATAATGGTCGGGCAGAAAGCCAATGTATTGGTCGGTCAGGATAAGAAAGGCGATGGCCTCCCTGTCTGTCGCTGTCGCGGTGCAGTGCATGCGTTGATGCATCCCGACGGCTTCGGCGCCCATCCGGTAGCTGGGCGCCACCGCCGGCACGCCGTGCAAATCTTCGTCGGAAGCCTTGGCCGCGGTAGCGCTTAAAGGGTGCGCGCTGCTGCAGTAGAGCAACGACCGCTCTTCGTACAAGGTGTCATATTCCAGTGCGGTCAGGGTGTTGATCAGCGGCAGGGCGCCGATGTGCAGGCGCCCATCCAGCAAGCCGCGCTCGATTTCACCGGGCGTGCTCATGCTGATATTGATCCGCACCTCGTCGCTTTGCCGGCTGAGCGTCTTCAATGCTGCCGTAATACGCATGCGCGGCTGGGTAACCAGATTGTTCATGAGCCCGATATTGATTTCCCCGCGCAGACTGTGATGCAGTTGATTGACCTCCCTGCGAAAGTCCTCGATCGATGCCAGCACGGCATCGCTGGCGCGCAACACCTCCCTTCCCTGGTCTGTCAGGGAAAAGCCCGCGCGACCCCGCTGGCAAAGCCGCATGCCCAGGCGTTTTTCAAGATCGCTCATATGCAGGCTGATCGCGGAGCGGGTGATCCCCAGCGCGCTTTCGGCGGCGGTGAAGCTCCCCATTTTGGCCACGGTTCGGAAAACGCGCAGCAGGCGCAGGTCAAAATCCGTGACCTGGCCGAGAGGCTGGTTTTTCATTGCGCAAGTATTTTCATATCTATTTGTTGGTAAAGTTGTATTTTACTAAACCAATAGCCTTCCTATAATCAAAATCGCCTTCCATACCAGAAACAGGACCGATCATGAACTATCCAGATCTGCAGCCCAAAGCCATGACAGAGACATTGAACCTGCGTGCCCACTGGCTTCCATTCAGTGCCAATCGTAATTTTCACAAGGATCCTCGAATCATCGTCGGCGCCGAAGGCAATTGGCTGATCGACGCCCGCGGCAGGCGGGTGTATGACAGTTTGTCCGGTTTGTGGACATGCGGCGCGGGTCACGGTCGCCAGGAAATACAGCAGGCGGTTTCCCGTCAATTGGGGACGCTGGATTATTCTCCCGGTTTCCAATATGCGCATCCGCTGTCGTTCCAATTGGCGGAAAAAATGATCGAACTCACGCCCGCGGGCCTGGATCATGTCTTTTTCACCAATTCAGGTTCGGAAGCGGCCGATACCGCCGTCAAAATGGCCCGGGCTTATTGGCGCTTAAAAGGGCAGGCGAACAAGACCAAGCTGATCGGCCGCGCCCGCGGCTATCATGGCGTCAACATCGGCGGAACCAGCCTGGGTGGAATCGGGGCAAACCGCAAGGCTTTCGGGTCATTCATGGATGTGGACCACCTGCCGCATACCTTGCAGCCCGGGCTTGCCTTCAGCCGTGGGCAGCCGGAAACCGGCGGGGTCGAACTGGCCAACGAACTGCTTAAGTTGATCGAATTGCATGATGCTTCGAATATTGCGGCCGTCATCGTTGAACCGGTGGCAGGATCCGCCGGTGTACTGGTTCCACCCAAGGGCTATCTGGAGCGTTTGCGCGAGATCTGCGACCAGTTCGGCATTCTGCTGATCTTCGACGAGGTGATCACCGGCTTTGGCCGCTTGGGCAAAGCCACCGGAGCCGAGTATTTCGGCGTAACGCCCGATCTGATGAACGTCGCCAAGCAGCTTACCAATGGGGCGATACCCATGGGTGCCGTCATTGCTTCCGATGAAATCTACAATACCTTTATGGCGCAAGATCTCCCCGAACATGCGGTCGAGTTCGGGCATGGCTATACCTATTCGGCGCATCCGGTTGCATGCGCGGCCGGGCTGGCTGCGCTGGATATTCTGCAGCAGGATCGCCTGGTCGAACAGGTACAGGCGCTGGCGCCGCATTTCGAGCAGGCATTGCATGGCTTGCGCGATGCCTCACATGTCGTGGATATCCGTAATTGCGGCCTGGCCGGCGCCATCCAATTGGCCCCCAGGGCGGGAGACGCCGCAATACGGCCATTCGAGGCAGGCCTGAAATTGTGGGAGAAGGGTTTCTATGTCCGCTTTGGCGGCGATACGCTGCAATTTGGCCCGACCTTTACCAGTACCCGCCAGGAGCTGGATACGCTTTTTGATGCGGTCGGTGAAACGCTCAACGCAACGCCGTAATTCAAGCGCTTGGAATGCCAAAGAAAAAGTCCAGTGACGCTGCAGAAAGCGGACTGGATTTTTTCTATGTGCTTCCAATTTGTACCGCGGTCATGGCGGCCCATCTATATACCGCTGATGGCAGCCTTCAAAGGCAGAAATGAAATCTATTGCACCAAGCAGGATTGCCGCTGCGCACGATTGATCCGCGCAGAGGGCTGTCGAGATACCTTTCACTGCATTAATCGAGCGTGATGTTCTCTCGCTTGATGATGTCAGCCAACTGCTTGGTCTCGCTCGCAATACGCGTGGCAAAATCCTTCGGATTCGTCATGACAATGGTTCCCTGCGCACCCAATGCCGTACTTGCCGTCGGCACAGACATGGCCTGCTTGGCGTGCTCGTACAAAGTTTCAATAATATCCGGCGGGGCCCCGGCAGGTGCCAGCAGGCCCAGCCAGAACGTCAGGTCAATAGTTGGAAAGCCGGCTTCGGCCATCGTGGGTACATCGGGCATCTGGGAAATGCGTTGCTTCGGTGTGACCGCGAGCGCCTTGAGCTTGCCAGAACGAACTTGCGGAACGCTGGCTAAGGTATCGAAGGAACTATTCACTTCGCCAGCGATTACCGCCATGCTCGCCTGTGATGCGGCTTTATACGGGACATGCGTGGCCTTGAAATCCCCGTCATTGCTCAACATGACATATGCCAAGTGCGCGAGATTGCCTACACCGCCTGATCCGTAACTGAGCTCGGACGGGTGGCTTTTGGCAAATGCGACTAAGTCCTTCACTGAGTTGATGGCGTGCTTCTTTGCCCACTCAGCGTTGACGTTCAGGATGAACGGCGCATCCAACACCAGCGAGATCGGAGCAAAGTCCGTCGCTTTGTATGGTGAGTTTTTGTAAATCAACGGATTACCAGTAATGCTGCTGCTGTTGGTGGCCAGCAAGGTGTAGCCGTCCGGTGCCGAGCGCGAGACTTCAGTGACGCCAATGGAGCCGTTGGCGCCGCCTTTGTTTTCCACAATCACCGACTGTCCCAGGGATTTGGAAAGACCATCGGCAAGCAGCCGGGCCATCGCATCGGTAATGGATCCTGCCGGAAATGGAACAACGATTCGAATTAGCCTGGCAGGCCACTTTTTATCCTGTGCGAATGTCTTTGTGGAATGCAGCCCAAACGCTGAAGCTCCAGCGACGCTCGCGCTTGCGACTAGAAAATCTCTACGCGATCTGAATATAGCCATGTCATGTCTCCAAAAAATAAAGTATTTAAGTAGCGATATCTATCGATCGCTCTGTACAACGCTCGCAAGCCAGCCAATCGGTGTTGATGGGAAGCCGCTTGAGTGAAACAAAAAATGCTGTTCGCTACGCCTGGGCTGTTTTCCTGGTGGCCATGGTCCCGGTGATTCCGGCATCTTCAAGTGCCTGTAGCTGTTCCAGGGTCATTCCAAGCACTCGGGAGAATATCTCGCGGCTGTGCTCACCCAAGGTGGGCGCCGCACGCACGATCTCGGTTGCTGCGAGCGTTTCTCTGAACCAGGGCGTCGTCGCCAGATACTCGCCAAGATAGGGACGAGCTATCTTTTTGAAGAAACCCCTGTCTTTGAAGTGCGGATCGTCCAGAACGCGCCAGACTGGCTGCACCACACCCGCGCCAATGCCGGCCATTTGCAGTTCACGCATGGCGCTGTCTGCCGATCGCTGCTTGGACCATGTGGTAATGTGAACATCTATCCGCTGCCGTTGCGCCCGGCGCGCCGCAACCTGGCTCAACGCCGAATCGGCGCCGAGGTGGCGTGCATCGATGACGTTGGCCAAGGCCTTCCACTGGGTTTCGTTGGTGATGCCCAGAACCACCCACTCGTCATCGCCAGCGCATGGATAAACACCGTGAGGAGAGAATATGGGATGCGTATTGCCATTTCGCGGGGCCGTTTTTCCGCAAACGGACTGCTCCACGATGAATGGAGCCGCCATGGGAAGCATGCATTCGACCTGCGAGAGATTGACATGCCGGCCTTTTCCCGTACGCGCTTGCACGAGCAGCGACAGGAGGGCTGCCGCGCCACCATTCCATCCGCCGATAGGATCGCCATATGCATAGGAAGTCAGCGATGGCGGATTCTGTGGAAACCCGGTGTGATGCGGTAAGCCGCTAGCCTGCTCGAGCGTGCCTCCGTACGCGCGCGTCGTGCTCCACCCGTTGCCCGCGCCAAACGCGGGCATGGATACCATTACCAGCCGATCATTCTCCTTGGACAAGGCCGCGTAATCCAGGCCCAATTTGGGAAGCACCTCGGTTGAATAGTTTTCAATGACGATGTCGGCAGTTTTTACCAAATCGAGTAAAACCGCGCGCCCTTCCTGGCGCGTCAAGTCCAGGGTAATGCCAAGCTTGTTTCGGTTCATCAGGGCGAAGTTCGAATTCTTTTCATACAACCGCTCGTTATAGAATGCTTCGGTGTAATGCGTTCCCCTCCACCAATCCGGATACTGAGTTCCCTCGATTTTGATGACCTCGGCGCCAAAGTCCGCAAGGGTTCGCGCAGCCAAGGGTCCCGCCCAGCCCATGGTCAAATCGATCACGCGAATCCGTCGAAGTGGCGGCGCAGCCATTTTCGCGCGGGTACGGCGCACGCGTGCAGCCAGCGCTGCTTCCGTGCGATAGAACAGGTTATCTGCGCCCTTCATCGGTGCAGCGCCCCCCGGTAGCGGCCCTGCATCTCCGAGCGGAAACGGAACAATCACGCCTTCAAACTGGCTGGCGCCGGATTTCACGGGAACGAATGCACCGCGCTCACGATGCACCTGCTGCGTAAGCAGTTCGTCCATGGTCGGCACCAGGACAGCCGGGAATTTAGCCTTGCCAAGTTCCTCGAACCACGCCTTGGCAGTCTTGGCAAGCAATGCCGGCCGCAGAAATTCATCAATCTCGTCGGCATGCTTTATGCGTATCGGACCACTCATGAACCGAGGATCCTGGGCATGCTCAGGGTGCCCCACCGCTGAGCACAGCGCGGCCCACTGAGGACCTGTGTGCGCGAAAATGCCGATCCAGCCTTTCTTGGTCTTGTAGATACCGCCGGGGTGTGTCGTGCAAAACCGGTTGACCCCGAGCCGCGCTTTGGGGTGGCGCCCGTCTTGCACCATGCCGGCCTCCATTTCGACAACAGAGAAGGCAATTTCGTGAATGCTGAGTACATATCGACGGCTGCCATCAGACTCGCCCAGCAAGGCCGCGATTGCGCTTGAGAAAGCAGCGATGCCGGCAACAATCTCCGTTTGCGCGTCGTGCGGCAG
This sequence comes from Advenella kashmirensis, assembly GCA_040395835.1. Taxonomy (GTDB): domain Bacteria; phylum Pseudomonadota; class Gammaproteobacteria; order Burkholderiales; family Burkholderiaceae_B; genus Advenella; species Advenella kashmirensis_B. Next base: position 340,551 of record JBEBPQ010000001.1, on the reverse strand, counting down.
ATGAGGCGGACCTTCCACCGCGCCGCTACCGAAAACGGCGCCTGCCAAGGCGCGGCAGACGGCGGTCGTTCCTACGAATTTGCTGTAAGGACCGCTTTCGCCAAACCAACTCAAACATACCTCGATGGGTATGCTGTCGCCCTGGGTCGCTTCACTTGCGCCATAAACCGGGCGTTTCAGGACGTCGATGCCTTCACTGAGCGCTCTGGCGTCGAGAACCACGTCGCAGGTTTTCGCCAGCCGCGACAGCCACGCATGCTCCTCGAAATTTTTACCCTCCCACGTGATGTTGCGTTTGTTCGTGTTGAGCCAGGCATTCAGCGCGCTTTGTGAATCCATATCCGAATTTTTCAGCAACGGCGGCATCGTCCGAAGCGCGTCTCCGTCCGGGTTTTCCACCTTGATGACCTCAGCGCCAAAGTCTGCGAACAGCTTTCCCGCATACGCCAAGGCCGCGCCATTGCCTATTTCAAGGACGCGTAGTCCCGCTAGCGCGAGCTCGCAGGTAGGTTCTTGCTTAATCACAGTGTGTTTCCTCTGTTTATGTGCCATGCCTACCAGGTATCGATAAAGGAGCGGCGAGGGCGGCCCGAGCGCAACGACGCCGAGGCGATGCCCTGACGAATCCATGTCCGCGTTTCAGCCGGATCGATGACTGCGTCGATTTCAGTGGTGGACGCGACGTTGATGGCATGGCCACGTTCGTACGCGCGCGCCACCAGCTGGTCATATAACGCTTGCCGCTCCGGCCCTTCCGGAACCTTGTCGAGTTCCTTTTTGAAGCCCAACCGGATCGAGCCTTCCAGCCCCATGGGACCAAACTCCCCGGTTGGCCAAGACACTGAGCAACTTGCCGAACGGAAACCACCGCCTGCCATGGCCATCGCCCCCAGGCCGTAACCCTTTCTCAGAGCAATGGCCAGGATCGCGACACGTAGCTTGGCTGCGGTCACGAACATGCGGGACACGTGACGAACCTGAGCCTTGGCCTCCTCTTCGGGGCCAACCATGAAGCCGGGAGTGTCGATCAGTGAAATGATCGGCAGGCCATGAACATCACAAAGATTCATGAATCGGGCAGCCTTGTCGGCGGCGTCTGCGTCAATGGCGCCGCCCAGATGATGCGGGTTACTCGCGATGATGCCCACTGGCTGTCCCTCGATACGCGCAAGCGCCGTGTGCACGCCGTGTCCAAACCCCGAACGCAGCATCAATACGCTGCCTATGTCGGCGATACCCTCGATGACCTTGCGGCTGTCGTATACGCGCAGGCGATTCTCGGGGACCATGTGCCGAAGTTCCAGTGGGTTGGGAGCAGACCATTCCTTCGTTCTGCCCTGAAACATTGAAAGGTAATGTTTCGCGACCGTAACGGCCTGCGCCTCATTCTCCACGAGAATATCGATGACTCCGTTTGCGAATTGCACGCTCGCAGGGCCAACTTCCTCCGGCTTGAAAATTCCCAAGCCACCGCCTTCAATCATTGCGGGACCAGCCATGCCGATATTGGAATTCTTGTCCGCGATGATGACGTCACAGACACCGAGAAATGCCGCGTTGCCGGCGAAGCATCGACCAGACACAATGCCCAGCAGCGGCACCTCACCGCTGAGTTCTGCCAACGCCGCAAATGACGGTTGATATAAGCCGGACACAAACGGGAAGTCGACATCTCCCGGACGGCCACCCCCGCCTTCCGCGAACAATACAAACGGCATTTCGTCGCGGCGCGCACGTTCCACCAACCGATCGGTCTTGATGTGGTTGCGCTTGCCCTGCGTGCCGGCCAGCACGGTTGCGTCGTAGGCCATCACGGCGCTGAGCGAGCGTTCATAACCGAACTGGGTGCCGTTTATGTTGCCAATACCTGTGACGATACCGTCCGCAGGGGTGTTTATTATCAGATCCTCTTTCGTGCGCCGGCTCGCCTGTGCGGCAACGACCAATGCACCATATTCGACAAAGGAGCCATCATCACAGAGGTCTGCGAGGTTTTCGCGGGCAGTGCGTTGCCCGCGCGCGCGCCGCTTGGCCACTGCGTCCGGGCGAGCGTCGTCATAGAGAACAGCATGGCGGTCCAGTACCGCCTGCAAATCGGGTCGGATGGCCAGTAAGTCTACGGTTTCAGCCGCGGCCTCAGCGTCTGCACTGTCCATATCCTGTTCCAGAACCACCAGTATGTCACCCTCAGTCGTCTGAATGCCGCTATCGGCTCGTACCTCGACGACGCGTCCGTTGAATTCGGCGATAACGGAGTGCTCCATCTTCATCGCTTCGATGACCGCAATGGGCTGGCCTTTCAGAACCGTATCGCCCGCTTCGACCGAGACGTCGACGATGCGTCCGCTCAGCGGCGCGCGCGAGGCAACGAGTCCGTCGTCAAGCGCTTCCTGCGCGATAGGCTCCGCGACCAGCGACGAGGTCGGCGTGCCGTTCATCTCGCTCATGAGCTGATCCTTCGCCTCTTGCTCATTTTCGAGCGCGGACGCAGTCGCTATCAATTGCCCAAGAATCGCTTCGATATAACGGGTGTGGTTCTTTTGATTGAGGAAATCATCGCGGTCGACAAGCGCCTTCAGTAAATGAAGGTTCGTCGCAACGCCCACGATACTGAATTCGGCCAAACTGCGTCTCAAGCGCCTGACGGCGTTTGAAAAATCATCGCTGGTGCTCGTGACAATGAGCTTGGCCAAAAGCGTATCGAAAGCTGGCGCGGGGCAGTAACCGCTGAAGGCATGGGTATCCAGTCGCACGTCAGGGCCGGAGGGGGGGTCAAAACGCTCCAGCCGTCCATGTGCCGGTCGCGTCAAGCCATTGGCATCCGTGGACTCCGCGGTAACTCGCACTTGAATGGCATAGCCCTTCGTCTGCGGGGGATTCGCAGGGTCAACGCCCAAAGCCTCCAGGCGTTTTCCCTGTGCAATGCCAATTTGCAGCGCTACCAGGTCGACCCCAACGACTTGTTCGGTGATCGTATGTTCAACTTGAAGCCGGGGATTTGCCTCGATGAAAACAAAATCCGTCTGCTGGCCGGTTTCGTCTTCTTCAACAAGGAACTCAAACGTGCCAAGGCTGCGATAATCGACCTTCGACGCCAGTTCGCTCGCTGCGGCGAGAATAGCCCGCCGCAATTGCGGCTTGAGGACGGGGCTTGGCGCGATTTCGACCACTTTCTGGAAACGACGTTGCAATGTGCAATCACGCTCACCCAGCGCGACGACATTTGAGCCGTCGCCCACAATTTGCACCTCGATGTGCCGCGCGCGATTGACCAAGCGTTCCGCGTAGAGGGCATTCACCCCAAATGCGGACATTGCCTCAGATTGGCAGCGGGCATAAAGCTCAGGAATATCAGCCTTGGACTTTACGACGCGCATGCCGCGACCACCGCCACCGCCAACAGCCTTGATGACAATGCCAACGCCGCCATGCTCTTCGAAGAACTGCACGACTTCCTCGAGCGTGGCGCCTCCGTGAGTGGCAGGCATCACGGGCACGCCGCATTCCTTTGCCAGCGCCAACGCGCTGCCTTTGTCCCCGAATAAGGCCAATTGTTTGGCTTCCGGGCCAATGAAGGTAATGCCTGCATTAGCACATGCCTGGGCAAAATCCGGGCGCTCGCTCAGAAAGCCATAGCCTGGGTGGATAGCGTCGCAGTCTTCTTTGCTTGCCGCGGCGATAATGGCGTCGATATCGAGATATGCAGCAGGGCCAGCACCATGCAATGCAACTGATGAATCGGCCAGAATTCGATGACGTGAATTGGCGTCATCGCTCGAATAGACCGCCACGCTGTGCATGCCCAGATCGCGTACGGCACGAAGAATCCGAACTGCAATTTCGCCACGATTGGCGACCAAAATTTTTTTCATGATTTCCTGCTTTCTTGTCTTAATCGTTTTTTTACTTGCCACTGGACAATGGACGCCAGGGGTTAAGTAAATGAATCACCGAGTTCTCGGTACCAGTTTGAATGCCGCGCGCGCAACAGCCAAAACCACGCCATCGGCGTCTTGGACTTCGCCCTCGCAAAACGCAATGCTTTTGCCACGCCGCTTGCATGTGGCAATAATATTTATGCTTGATTTGGCGGGCGCATAGAAGTAGGTCGACATATCAATCGTCGCCGCCCCGACATTGGAAGGATCGTGCGCTCGCGCCACGACACTCAATGTGAAGTCCAGTGCGCTCATCAACGCGCCACCGTGAATGTCACCGCGGCTGTTGACGAGGTCGCGCTTCAGGCTCAAGCGCGTGCGGCAACAGTCACCTTCCAGGCTGATGCTTTGAAGGCCAATATGACGCATGAACGGCACGTCAATGCCAAAGTGGTCCATTTGCGGATCATCCGCCTCTATGGATAAATCCGGGTTTTTTACATTGTTCAAACTTTAGCCCTTTACGTACACATAGAAAAATAAGCCAGGAATCATTGGATAGTGACGTGCGCTTTTTCCACGACCTGCTTCCATTTATCGAGCTCTGAATGAATAAATGCTGTTACCTGTCTTGGTGATAGCGTCAAGGGAATGGAGTTATTGTCGGTCAGCCACTTGATATTTTTCGCGTCCGCATTGCTCTGTTGCGCAATATGATTGAGCTTGGCTACGATCTCCGCGGGCAATCCGGGGGGGCCAAACAGCCCTACCCAGGCTTGAGATTCATAGCTTGGATATCCGGATTCAGCGATCGTAGGAATGCTTGGCAATGAAGGCAATGGCTGCTTTGATGTCACCGCCAATGCTTTAACCGTTCCATTTTGAATAAATGCCGAAGCGGATGTCGCGTCCAGGAAGGCCGACGGGATTTGTGCGCCAATCAGATCGGTTACCGCAGGCGCGGCGCCCTTATAGGGAATATGGCGCAGGTTAGCGCCGGTGACGAGTTTGAACAGCTCGCCAGACAAATGCGCAGAGCCACCCACGCCGCTTGAGCCAAAGGCCAGGCCGCCTTGCTGTTTTTTCGCATAATCGACAAACGCTTTTACGTTGTTGACCGGCGATTTGGCAGGCACCAACAGCACGTTTGGCGCAAGCGCCAGAATCGCGATGTTTGAGAAATCTTTCTTTGGATCGTAAGGAAGTTTGGGCTGCAATGCCGGGTAGATCACGTGCTGCGTAGCCGTAACCAATAACGTGTATCCATCGGGTTTCTCCCGGGCAACCACCGCGCTGCCGATTTGCCCGCTTGCACCCGCTTTGTTTTGAACAACCACACTTGTTTTCAGCGCATTTCCCAAGTCCAGGGCCAGGCGGCGTGCGATCAAGTCCGTGAATCCACCGGGAGCGAACGGCACAATGATGTTGATGGGCTGCCCGTTCGGCCAGTCCGCGGCAGCGGCGCTGTTTGCAAGCCCCAGCATCGATGCAACGATGACTATTGGAAATGCCGCGAACACTCGGCGATGCAATTTGTAACTTGTCAGCATTTTGTCTCCAAAAAATATTGTGCTCTATTTGTCGTTACGCTTATTTATTGATAACGGGGCTTGAGCACTTTTATTGAATGCTTAACTTTTGACTGATACCGCGTGCCGAGGTGGTTAAATTAACAAAGCGCCATTGCTGGCGCTTTTCAAACCTTAGGATGATGGGCGGAAGCGTGGGTTCACGCCTGTCGAACCGCTTTGTCAATGAAGGAGGTCTGTCGTGCTCATGCGCGTGGCATTCAGTGGTGTAATGGTAATCCCCGTGCATCTGTGACACAATTCACATCTTTGACTGGCAGCTATAGCGGTTCGGCATAGATCTCAATTTGGGTGAACTAACGATGGACTTAAGACAACTTCGGACCATCCTGGCTATTGCGGAAACAGGTAGCCTGACCAAGGCGGCTGAACTGATTCACGTCGTTCAACCGGCGTTGTCCCGACAATTGAAGCAACTGGAAGATGAGCTGGGTACCCCGCTGTTTGAGCGAAATCGCCTCGGCATGGTACTGACGATCCCGGGCCGTCGCTTCGTTGACCAGGTCCGGGTTTCATTAAAGGGGCTTGATAACGCCAAGGCAGACATCGGCGCGGCTGCCGCGAACCTGATGGGTTCTGTCGCCGTGGGCATGCTGCCGGGGCTCGCCGCTGCAATCGCAGGACCGCTAGTCACGTCGCTGCGCCAGCAGTATCCGGACTTGAAAGTACGCATCGCCACCGGCTTCTCGGATTTCCTGCAAGACGGCCTAGAGGATGGCAAGCTAGACATTTGCCTCATGGGCGACTATCTGCCATCCGAGATGCTCCTGACGTCGCCGGTTTTTCGCGAACCCATTTACGTTGTGGGCCTGCCCGGTTGCGGACTATCGCAATCCCATCCCATTCCCCTTGCCGAAGTCGCAAAGAAGCCCATGGTGGTTCCGGAAGCGCAAAGTCTTCGCAACGCCATCGACCGTGCATGCACCATCATTGGGGTCAACTTGAATTTGGTGGCTGAATCAGACAGTACTGCCGTCATCCTTGACCTGGTTGAGCGCGGCGTGGGTTACACCATCCTGCCGGTCATGCCGATCACGCCTATGCTGCAGGCCGGGCGAATCGTCGGCGCCCCCATCATCAGTCCCCACCTTCGCCGGACCGTGACCATTGGCAGCCCGGTCGTCAATCGCAACCCGCATACGGTGAAAGCATTGCAAGGAGAATTAATCGGCCTGCTTCGTCCATTCGTTCAAAAATTCAGTTGCGTGGGTGTGGAATGGCTGGATGAGGTTTCATGAAGGCGGGCAGGGTGGCGGGCGGGATATCGCGGAGCCAAAGCGCCAGGCCGATTTTCCGGGGTTTGCCAAGACTTGGCGCATTGCGCTAGGCTCTGTCTTGCGAATCACCGGCGTGCGGTCCTGGGTTTCGAAGCGCATTCGCTTTGCCCTGAAAAGGCCGTCTTGGTATTGAAGATGTTGCAAAGGAAAAGCCACCTAAATCGCGGTAATTTAGGTGGCTTTTTTTCATACAAGCAGGAGAAACTCAGAATAAAAGTTGGTCGACTTTACTTTATTTTTTCTCTCCTTGCGGGGCCTTGTTCGTTACTCTACCGTAACGCTCTTGGCCAGGTTGCGCGGCTTGTCCACATCGGTGCCCCTTGCGCATGCGGTGTGATAAGACAGCAATTGCAGCGGGATCGTATGCAGGATGGGGGACAGCTTGCCGTAGTGCTCGGGCATGCGGATAACGTGCATGCCTTCGCTGGCCTGGATCTTCGAATCGCTATCGGCAAAGACATACAGCTCGCCGCCACGCGCGCTGACTTCCTGCATATTGGATTTGAGTTTTTCCAGCAGCTCGTCCTTGGGCGCGATGGTGACCACAGGCATTTGTTCCGTTACCAGCGCCAGCGGTCCGTGCTTGAGTTCCCCCGCGGGGTAGGCTTCGGCGTGGATGTAGCTGATTTCCTTGAGTTTGAGTGCACCTTCCAGAGCGATCGGGTAATGCATGCCGCGGCCCAGGAACAGGGCGTTTTCCTTGCTGGCAAAGCGATCGGCCCAGCCCATGATTTGCGGTTCCAGGGCCAGCACCGATCCGATCGCGGTGGGTAGGTGACGCAATTGTTTGATATATTCGCTTTCCTGGGCTTCGGCCAGGTGACCCTTGACCTTGGCCAGCGCCAGGGTCAGCAGGAACAGGCCAACCAGTTGCGTGGTAAAGGCCTTGGTGGATGCAACGCCAATCTCCACGCCCGCGTGGGTAATGAAATTCAGTTTGCATTCGCGCACCATGGCGCTGGTTTGCACGTTGCAAATGGTCAGCGTGTTTTCCATGCCCAATGAGCGTGCGTGCTTCAGCGCAGCCAGCGTGTCGGCGGTTTCACCCGACTGGGAAATGGTAATGACCAGCGATTTGGGATTGGGTACGCTGTCGCGATAGCGGTATTCGCTGGCGATTTCCACATTGACGGCGATCTTGGCCAGCGATTCGATCCAGTACTTCGCGGTCAGGCCTGCGTAGTAGCTTGTGCCGCAGGCAAGAATGAGCACGTTGTCGATGTCTTTGAAAATCCTGCCGGCATCGTCGCCGAACAGTTCGGGCTCGATGGATTCGATACCGTCGATGGTGTCGCCCACGGCGCGGGGCTGCTCGAAGATTTCCTTCTGCATGTAGTGGCGGTATGGGCCCAGCTCGGCGGCGCCGGTGTGCGCATGCACAATATTGACCTTGCGGTCCACGGCCTTGCCCTTGGCGTCGACAATCCAGATTTTCTGCAACTGCAGATCCACGACATCGCCATCTTCCAGATAGATGATTTTATCGGTGGTGCCGGCCAGCGCCAGCGCATCCGATGCCAGGAAGTTCTCGTTTTCGCCCTGGCCCACGATCAGCGGCGAGCCATGGCGGGCACCGACGACACGGTGCGGTTCGTCACGGCAGAAGGTGGCAATGGCATAGGCGCCGGTGAGGCGGCGTACCGCCTGTTGGACGGTTTCGAACAAATCGCCGTTGTACAGGTGGTCGATCAGGTGGGCAATGACCTCGGTGTCGGTTTGGCTGACGAATACGTAGCCATAGCCTTTGAGCTCATCGCGCAGTTCGTCGTGGTTTTCAATGATGCCGTTGTGAACCAGTGCGATGCGTGGCTCGCCGTTGGCGGGACCGGAGAAATGCGGATGCGCGTTATGGGTTGCCGGCACACCGTGCGTTGCCCAGCGGGTATGGGCAATACCCGTAAAGCCGGAAATGCTGTCCTGCTTGATTTGCGATTCCAATTCGGCAACACGTTGCGTGCTGCGCGTACGACGCAGTTCGCCGTTGGCATGGACGGCGACGCCGCATGAATCATAGCCACGATATTCCAGACGTTTGAGGCCCTCTACCAGCACCGGGGTAATGTCACGTTGCGCGACGGCACCAACAATTCCACACATGCGTTTTGCTCCAGATCAATAATAGGAAAAGCGTATTGTGCGCTGGATTGATTGAAATTAAATATCTTTTTTTTATATAATATGAAATATAATTTCACGGTTACATATTACAAGAATATTATTTCAAAAGCACATCATAAATGAAATTAAATTTCATTTATGGGGTAAATGGCGTGATCGGGCAGATTGGCGTTCACGTTTTGATACCAATTTTGACACTGACTGAATCAATTACTTCGTGGCGAAGGCGCATCATGCTCGATGAACTGGATAAACGCATTCTGCAGCAACTGCAACTCGATAGCAGTCTGACCAATCAGGAACTGTCCGAAAGGGTTCATGCTTCTGCGCCGACTTGCCTCAGGCGGGTGCGGCAATTGCATGAGCGCGGCATCATCCAGAAGACAGTGGCGATCGTCGATCCCGCCAGCGTGGCCAGCACGCTGACGGCAATCGTGGAAATCACGCTCGATGTACAGTCGGCCGAGGCGTATGCCGCCTTTGAGCAAGAAGCGGCGCAAGAGGCGAGTATTCTGCAGGTGTATCGGGTGTCCAGCGGTCCGGATTTCGTACTGGTGGCCCAAGTACGGGATATGCCGGCCTACCATGCCCTGGTGCATCGTTTTTTTACCGCGCAAAAGAATGTCAGGAATGTACGCAGCTTTTTTTCTGTGCATCGAAGCAAGTTCGATACGCAGGTTGCCATCGACTAGGCCGGCGCCTGGCGAATCAGCCGCGCCGGCCCGCCTGGCGCAAAAGCTCGAATTGCGCCAAGTAGCGTTCGCTCATGCGGGCGATGTCGTGCTCCGCATGCACATATTGCCAGGCTTTCTCGGCCTTCACGCAGGCTTGCCCGGGATTGCCCAGCGCCTGATCAAGCGCTGCCGCCATGCCCTTGTCATCGCCGGGCTCGCAAGCATAGCCACGGTCGTCGGCCAGCAGTTCGGCCAACCCGCCGGCGTTGGTCGACACTACCGGGACACGTTGCAGGAAGGCATCCAGCACGCTGCTGCCCAACGCCTCGTCGCGGCTGGCCATCACGAAAATATCGAATTGGCTGTACAAGTCTTCGATATTGCGACGAAAGCCCGCCAGGTGATAGATATCCTGCAGCCCGGCATCGCGGATCAACGTTCGGGCGGCTTCGGCGCAATCGCCATCCGCGCCGAAATGCAGGAAGATAAAATCCTGTCGCTGCTGGCGCAGCCTGGCGATCGCGCGTATCAAGGTCAGGGGGTCTTTGCCTTGCGTCAGCGCGGCGCTGGTCGCCAGGATTTTTCGTCCTTCGGGTGAAAATTCGGCCACGACTTGTTCGGCGTAGGTGGTGTCGACCTCGCGCGCCTCGATTGCGCTGGGAATCAGCACCGGAGTAAACCCCAGTCGTCGCGGTTCGGCGGCCGCCATTTGGCTGATGGCGGCAAACAGATCTGCCTTGGCCCACTTGCGTCGGGTGCGCCATGCCTTTTTGGGGGATACCGGCAAGGCTGTGCGGCGGGTGAACGCCAGCCGGGCCTGGCCGAAAAATGGGCGGGTCAGGGCTGCCCAAGTCAGGGCGCCAGCCGTTTGCGCGTGGACGATATCATAGTCGCGGGCATGCGTCAGCAAATACATGCCTTGTTCGTGGGGACGCCGGCGAGTGATGACGGCGAACCCTTCGCGCATGGCTTGCTGGGCCAGCGGCTGGTCGGCGCGCGTCAGGAGCGTGACCTCATGTCCTGCATCCCGAAATGCCCGCAGGCAGTATAAGGTTTGGCGTTCTCCACCGCGCCAGCCTTTTTCAAAGTTCATTTGCAGGATCTTCATGATATGCGGGGCTTTGGCCAGTCAGCGGGGAGGGGGCGCTTGCCGGGTGCGCGACCACAGGCTGGCGTACTTGTTGAAAACCGATTGCGCCGCCATGACCGAGAGCAAAAAGCCGGCCTTGCCGTCCAGCACGCCCAGTCGCAGAAAGTAGGTGCGAATAAACCGGGCGATGGCATGCAGGGTCGCTGTCAGCAGCGAGCCTGTCTTGCCGGCCGCCGCGCGCTGCTCGGCCCAGGCGATCGCATACGTCGACGATTTGCGCAGGTGCTCGTCCACTGTGGCATAGGTGAAATGCAGCAAATCGCCCCGCAGCGTTTCCAGACGCGAGCCCGCCGGCAGAACCAGGGATTCGTGGACAAGGGCGTTGTCGTATTGGGTCAGGGCGCGCGGATGAAGGCGTTCAACATAGCCGGGATACCAGCCGCAGTGGCGGATGAATTGCCCGAAGGCCCAGCTCAGGCGCGCAACCCGGTAAATGGTGTTGGCCGGCGGGCTGGCCAGCACCTGGTCGATGCTGGCGCGCAATGGCGGCGTGAGGCGCTCATCGGCATCCAGCCATAGGATCCAGTCGGATGTAACGTAGGTTTGGGCGCGCTGGCGCTGCGGGCCAAAGCCCGGCCAGTCTTCGCTGCGATGGAAGGACTGGGTGAAGCGTCGCGCGATGTCTTCCGTGGCGTCGGTGCTGCCCGAGTCCAGGATGACGATTTCATCGGCCCAGCCGGAGACCGATTCCAGGCATGCCGCCAGGTTCTGCGCTTCGTTCTTTACGATGAGCGCCACCGCCAATGTGGCGGCGCGGGGCGCCGGGACGGGATTAGCTGACATCGTTGTCCAGACCTTTCATGTAACGGTACAGGTTGATGATAACGGCGATTATAACCAGAAGGCTGGCGAAGGCCATGACGTAGATCGGCCCCTGATGGACATCAATATTGAAGCTGATGGCAACGCAGGCGGCGCCGAAGCCCTGCCCGAACAGGCGGGTGGTCGCCTGCACGCCGCCAGTGGCGCCGCTGCGGCTCAGTGGTGTGGACAGCAGCATGGCGCGGTTGTTGGGCGTCTGGAAGAAACCGAAACCCACGCCGGCGATGAACATCGGGATTGCATAGAACCACAGGGAAATGCCAGCGGGCATCAGAATGATGACGATGATGCCCAGGGCCATGAGCAGGGCGCCGATGCCGGCCAGCAACGAGGCGCGATAGTGCCGGCATAGCCGTGCCGATAGCGAGGCGATGACGACGCTGCCGACAGGCCATGCCCCGAACAGCAGGCCGACTTTTTGCAGCGAAACGCCCAGCGTGTACTGGTAATAGAAGGGCAGCGCCAGCATGGAGATCATCTGCGCGCAAAAGGTCAGCGCGGAAACAATGACCGCATACTTGAAGACAGGGAAGCGGAACAGATCCACGGGCACCAGCGGCGTGGGCTGGGGGAGCGAGCGCCGGATCAGGATATAGCCGCAAGCGGCCGCCGCCGAGATCAGGATGAGGCCTTGCGACCAGTTGTGGCCGATGCTGTCCAACCCTGCCAGCAACAGGGAGAAGGTGAGCATATTGAGCAGGGCGCTCAAGTAGTCGAACCGCTGTTTGCCGCGCGATGCCATTTCCGGCAGATAGCCCGCGGCATACATGGCGAAGAGGCAGATCGGGACCGTAAAGCCGAAAATCCACTGCCAGGGCGCCACGGACAGGATGGCCGCGCCGATCGACGGGCCGAGCACCGACATGATGCCCACCATCATGGCATTCAGGCTGATGCCGGCGGCAAGCTTATGCGGCGGATAAATATGCCGCACCAGTCCGCCGAACAGGCTCATCATGGCCGAGGCGCCCAATCCCTGGAGAACGCGCGCGCCAACCAGCGTCGGCAGATTGACCGACAGCGCGCATAACACGGTTGCGATCGTGAACAGCGCCAGGCCGAGCCGGAACATGAACTTGAAGCCGGCTTTCTCCGCCAGGGCGGACAGGGGCAGCAGGGTTGCCATGACTGTAATGGTATAGGCGTTGACGATCCAGATGGAGTCGGCCGCCCCGATCTCCAGTTCGCGGGTAATCGTAGGCAGCGCGATGTTCGCGATATTGGCGTCGAGTACGCTGACGCCGATGGAGCAGAGCAGCGCCCCGGCGGCCCATTGTCGGGCGGGCGAGGGCAGGCCGGTGGGGGTCTTGGGTGGGGTGCCCGGCTTCGTGGGGGCGGGCTCAGTCATTTTTCTTGACTGGGCGTTGCCATGACTCCACGGTGAACTGCTTGCTGCGTGACAGGGTGAGTTTGCCGGCAGCGGCCTCCTTGGTCAGGGTTGTGCCCGCGCCCAGGGTTGCGCCCTTGCCAACGGTGACCGGTGCGACCAACTGGGTGTCCGAGCCAATGAAGGCGTCATCCTCGATAATGGTCTTGAATTTATTGACGCCGTCATAATTGCAGGTAATCGTGCCGGCGCCAATGTTTACGCGCTGACCGATCTCGGCATCGCCCAGGTAGGCCAGGTGGTTGGCCTTGCTGTGCTCGCCCAGGCGGGTTTTCTTCAGCTCGACGAAGTTGCCGACGTGGGAATACGCGCCTAGCTCCGCGCCGGGGCGCAGCCGCGCATAGGGTCCGATCTTGACTGCCTCGGCGGCAGTGGCTTGCTGCAGGTGGCTGAAGGCTTCGACCTGGGTGCCGGCGCCTAGCGTGACGTCGCGCAGAACGCAGTGAGGGCCGATGCGTACGCCGTCGGCCAGCCTGACGGTGCCTTCGAAAACGCAGCCGACGTCGATGAATACATCTCGTCCGCATTCGAGCGTGCCGCGCAGATCAAAGCGCGCGGGATCGGCCAGGGTGACGCCGGCGACCAGCAGCCGTTTGGCCTGCTCCGCCTGCCAGGCGCGTTCCAGTTCGGCTTGCTGCACGCGGCTGTTGACGCCCAGCGTTTCCCAGTTGGCATCCGGCTGCGCGGCATTGACCGGCACGCCGTCGTTGACCGAGAGACCGATGATGTCTGTCAGATAGTATTCGCCCTGGGCGTTGTTGTTGTCGATGCGGCCGAGCCAGTCCTTCAATTGGTTGGTGGGGGCGGCCAGGATACCCGTGTTGACTTCGCAGATCTTGTGTTCTTCGGGCGTCGCGTCCTTGTGTTCGACGATCCGCTGCACCAGGCCGGCCTGGTCGCGCACGATGCGGCCATAGCCGGTGGGATCGACCAGCGTTTCGGTGAGGACCGCCATGCCTGTCGCGCGTGCGGCAAGCAAGCGCTTGAGTGTCTCGGGCTGGACCAGCGGCACATCGCCATACAGCACGATGGTCGTGTCGTCGGGATTGTCGCCGCCGACCAGCAACGGCAATGCCTGCTGGACTGCGTGCCCGGTACCGTGTTGTGGTTGTTGCAGGGCGAATTCGATATCCTGCTGGCTGGCAAAGGCCGCCTTGACTTTGTCGGCGCCATGGCCCACCACGACGATAATGCGGGACGGCGCCAACTGGCGCGCGCTGTCGATGACGTGGGCAAGCATGGGTTTGCCGGCCAGCGTATGAAGGACTTTGGGCAGATCCGACTGCATGCGTTTGCCCATACCTGCTGCGAGAATAACGATATTTAACATAAGTTGAGGTGTCGTAAAATTGAAAAAGGTTCTGGCGATAGGCAAGGATGCGGCGGCACCCTTGCGGCAAGGGACTGTCAGGTTGCTCGGTTATTCACGCGCGTTGGCCCGTGGTCGTGTTTTGCCGCGGGCGCCGGCCGCGGCGCGCTTGCGCGCTGCCGGTTTGACCGGTTCTTGCGGATCGCCGGGCTGATCAGGGGCAGGGCCCGGCTTCTTGACCGGATCCGGCTCCTTGTGCATGGCGTCGGTGGCAACCTTGGACAATTGCGAAAACTGGTTTTGCAGCATATCCCACCATGCCTGCGCGGCGTGCGTCATCGCCTCGCCGGAAAACGGGGCGTCGTCGTTGTCGCGCTGGTGCGCCTGCTGTTTTTCTGCCTTGCCGCCGCCGGCCGGCGTTGCGCGCTTCAATCCCAGCGCGTCTTCGAGTTTGCCGCCCGGGTCCTGCATTTGCAGATTGTCCACGAACGTTTTGAGCGTGTTGATGCTGGCGCGTTGGATTTCCAGCCCCTGGATCGTGCTCGATAGCATGGACAGGTTCATGGTAAGCCAGCTTTCAATGCTTTTGAGTTCCTGTATGCGTTTGTCGAGCTCGTCGGCATTCAGCGGGGGCTGCATGGCGAACATCGGATTGCCCGCATGTTGCGCCTGGGCAAATTGCTGCCAAGCCTTGTTCATCATGTCCAGGCTTTGCAGGATCGGATTGGCGGCGCTGCCCTGGCCCATTCCTGGGCGATCAAAAGGGTTGCTGTTATTCATGGAGAACTCCTTGCTGCGGCGCTAAGATGATGCACGGTAATTGGCGAGCAATGCTTCGGCCGTTTGGTTGAGCATGCCTTCAAGTATAACAAGAGCCGCTTCCAACGTAATCTGTCTGTCTGCAATCATTTGTACAACTTCCTGTTGCGATGCGATACGGATTTCGGACACTTCGCCATCCGTATTGCGCGGCTCGGTGGCCGGGTCGAGAATGCAGTCGCTGACCAGGATATTTTCCACCTGGTAGCCCTCGGGCAGCCTGCGGTGCATGCGCAGCAGCGTGCGCAGTGGCGTGCGGCATCCCAGCGCGTCGGGCTTCAGTCCGGCCTCTTCATAGGTCTCTCGCAAGAGCGCTTGCTCCAGGTCTTCGGAGCCGTTGGCCAGGCCACCCGCCAGGGTGTCCCACATGCCCGGATCGGTAGCCTTGGTCATGGCGCGCCTGGCAATATATAGTTTCAAATCCGGCGTCCAGGCGTTCAGGTGCACGGCGTGCGTCAGCAGGCCCAGGGGGCGCATCGCCGCGCGCTCCATTTTTGCAAGATCTTCGCCCTCGGCATATACTGTGAGCAATTCGTCGCGCCAGGTCTTGAGCAGACCCGCGTCGCGCAGAATGTCCGCTATCCTGGCCAGCAGGGGCTCCAGCTCAAAACGCGGGGTGCCTGGATCGGTCAGATGCACAGCCAGTGGCGTGATCCGCACCTCGGACAAATGGGAGATGGCTTTGAGCGCCTGCGGTGTAATGAATCCGGCCAACTTACCGGCAATGGTAAGCGGCAGCGAGAACTCCGGCGGAGTTTCCTGGATCGATTGAAGAAGGGCGGCGTATAAGGCTGGGATGCGATTCAAGATAGCAAAATTGACGTGTCAAACATGCAACGATTGTATTCGCAAAAGTTGGTGGCCACCCCTTTGCGCTACTTTTATATGGTTAAATAAACTATCTTTGACACAGCGCAAGGTGTCTTGGTTATAATCCTGTACCGCTAGGGGTTATGATGGGTACGTATTACGCGGTTGCCGTCAGCTACGATAATCAGGCGCGATCCGATCAGTTTCACACGAAAAAACGGAAATGCGCACAAATAAGAGGTCAACATGAAGAAGTTGCAAGGTTTACTTGGTCTTGGAGCGTTCCTGCCAGCCTGTGCGGCATGGGCTCAGGTCCAGGATATGCCAGGTGGTCCTAAGGTATTGCAAGTCAATCTGCATAAGGGTGTCACCGAGATAGCCGAGAGCATGTACGATCTGCACATCATGATGCTGGTCATTTGTACCGTCATTTTCATCGGTGTGTTCGGCGTCATGTTCTATTCTATTTGGGCGCACCGCAAGTCCAAGGGTTTCAAAGCTTCTGTCTTTCACGAACACATGGGCGTGGAAGTGGCCTGGACCGTCGTTCCGTTCCTTATCGTTATCGCCATGGCGCTGCCCGCAACCAAGACCGTGGTTGCCATGAAGGATACCAGCAGCGCCGATATCACCATCAAGGCCACCGGCTACCAGTGGAAATGGGGCTACGAGTACCTGGATGGCAATGCCAAGGGCATCAACTTCATTTCCAATATGAGCACCCCCTACGACCAAATCCAGGGCGGCGCCGAAAAATCAAATACCTACCTCATGGAGGTTGACAACGAATTGGTGGTACCTGCGGGCAAGAAAGTCCGTGTCGTGCTGACCGCCGATGACGTGATCCACTCTTTCTACGTGCCCGAGCTGGGCGTGAAGCAGGACGCCATCCCAGGTTTCCTGCGTGACACCTGGTTCCGTACCGACAAGGTTGGCACCTACCGTGGTCAATGCGCCGAGCTTTGTGGTCAGAACCATGCGTTCATGCCAATCGTGGTACGCGTCGTTTCTCCCGAAGACTACGACAAATGGATCGCCGAGCAACAGAAAGTGGCGGCACAATGAAAATGACTATCGGAACTTTATATTCGCAATATTGCGCCTGTTGTATCGATGAACAAGGGCCGCAGCAGGCAAGGAGTCAAAAATGAGTAGCATCGCAGTCGGTCACGCTCCTGATCATCACGGTCATGATGACCATCATCACGCCGCCCCGACAGGCTGGCGCCGCTGGCTTTTTGCCACGAACCACAAGGACATCGGTACCATGTACCTGTTGTTCTCGTTCATCGCCTTGCTCGAAGGCGGTACGCTGGCGTTGCTGATCCGCGCGGAACTGTTCGAACCTGGCGTGCAATTCTTCCAGCCTGACCTGTTCAACCAGTTCACGACCATGCATGGCCTGATCATGATTTTCGGCGCCATCATGCCCGCACTGGTTGGCTTTGCCAACTACATGATTCCGCTGCAAATCGGCGCATCCGATATGGCTTTCGCACGGATGAACAACTTCAGCTTCTGGTTGCTGCCGGTTGGCGCCATTTTGCTGACCGCTTCATTCTTCGTTCCCGGCGGCGCCACCGCTGCCGGCTGGACGCTGTACGCGCCGCTGTCTCTGCAAATGGGCCCCGGCATGGATATGGCGATTTTCGCCGTGCACATCCTGGGCGCTTCGTCCATCATGGGTGCGATCAATATTATCGTGACGATCCTGAATATGCGCGCACCCGGCATGACGCTGATGAAAATGCCGCTGTTCTGCTGGACATGGCTGATCACCGCATTCCTGCTGATTGCCGTTATGCCCGTTTTGGCCGCCGCTGTTACCATGCTGCTGACCGATCGTCATTTCGGCACCGGTTTCTTCAACGCCGCCGCAGGCGGTGACCCAGTCCTGTACCAACACGTGTTCTGGTTCTTCGGTCACCCCGAGGTGTACATCATGATTCTGCCGGCTTTCGGTATCGTGTCGGCAATCATTCCTACGTTTTCCCGCAAGCGTTTGTTCGGCTACGCTTCCATGGTTTACGCAACCGCCGCGATTGCAGTCCTGTCGTTCATCGTGTGGGCGCACCACATGTTCGCGACCGGCATGCCGGTTACCGGCCAGCTGTACTTCATGTACGCGACCATGCTGATCTCCATCCCGACCGGCGTGAAAGTGTTCAACTGGGTTGCCACCATGTGGCGCGGTTCGCTCACGTTTGAAACCCCCATGTTGTTTTCCGTCGGCTTTATCTTCGTGTTTACGATTGGTGGCTTCACCGGCCTGATCCTGGCCATGGCGCCGATCGATATCGCCGTTCACGATACCTATTATGTTGTTGCCCACTTCCACTACGTGCTGGTGGCGGGCTCCCTGTTCGCGCTGTTCGCCGGTACTTACTACTGGTTGCCAAAATGGACAGGCCGCATGTATGACGAGAAATTGGGCAAAATCCATTTCTGGTCTACCATGATCTCTTTCAACGTGACGTTCTTCCCGATGCACTTCCTGGGCCTGGCCGGCATGCCGCGTCGCTATGTGGATTACGCACCGCAATTTACGGATTTCCACCAAATCGCGACGATTGGCGCGTTCTGGTTCGGTCTTTCTCAATTGCTGTTCCTGTACGTTGTGCTCAAGGCCTATCGTGGCAAGGGTGAAACTGCAACTGCCCAGGTTTGGGAAGGCGCCGAAGGCCTGGAATGGACACTGCCATCTCCGCTGCCGTTCCACACTTTTGAAACACCGCCTGTGGTGAAGTAACGGTCGCAAAATGACACCCGAGCAAAAACGCCGAAACAGGATCACGGGACTCGTCCTGGTTGCATTTGTTGTTGCAGTTTTCCTGTGGGCGATATTCGGCAAGGTCCTGTCAGGCGCCTGAGGCGTCTGACAGAGAAAAGGGTATTGGTTATGAGCGATGATCTGCGCAATTTGTCGAAAAGAAAGCTCAATTTCTTCCAGACAATGCAGGCCGTGCTTTGGGGGTTTTTCGGAGTCAGGCGGGGCGCTTCCTACCAGGAAGACATTTCCCGGCTCAATCCGGTACACCTCATTATCGGCGGCATCTTGGCTGCGGTCATATTAATTGTAGTATTGGTAATGGTGGCAAGCTGGGCGATATCCAGCCTCACCTAGTTGTTCAAGCGTTCCAAGAGGGAGAACATTATGAGTGCGAGCCACTCGGTTCAGGTAAAAGAAGCACCGTATTATTATGTGCCCGCCGATTCGGCACATCCTGTCAAGACAAGTTTCACGCTGCTGCTGGTGCTGGCGGGCGTTGTCGCCTGGATCAACGACATCTCTTACGGGAAGTATGTCTTCCTGGTCGGTCTGCTTGGTCTGTTTGTCATGCTGTTCCTGTGGTTTGGGGATGCGATCCGCGAATCCGAGTCCGGCATGAACAGCAAACGCATCGACGTGTCCTACCGCTGGGGCATGAGCTGGTTCATTTTCTCGGAAGTCATGTTCTTCGCGGCGTTCTTTGGCTCGCTCTGGTACGCGCGTGAAGTCACGACGCCATGGCTGAGCAACATGGATCACCAGTTGCTGTTGTGGCCCGGCTTTACGGGGCAATGGCCTAATCTGGGCCCGGCGGGCATCGTGAGCCATTTTGAGACGGTTGGCCCATTCTGGCTGCCGACAATCAATACGCTGCTGTTGCTCAGCTCAGGCCTGACCCTGACGCTGTCTCACCATGCGTTGCGTGCCGACCATCGCAAGAGCTCTATCTTCTGGCTGTTCGTGACCATCGTGCTGGGCTTCACCTTCGTGTATTTCCAAGCCGTGGAATATCACCATGCCTACACCGAATTGAATCTGCGCTTTGATTCAGGCATCTATGGCTCGCTGTTCTTCATGCTGACCGGCTTCCACGGTTTCCACGTGATTCTGGGCGCTACGATGCTGACGGTGATCCTGTTCCGCTTGCTGCGTGGCCACTTTACCGCGGATCACCATTTCGGCTTCGAAGGCGCCGCCTGGTATTGGCACTTTGTTGACGTGGTCTGGCTGGGTCTGTACCTGTTCGTATACTGGTTCTGATTATCGGCAAACCGTGATACGGAGGCAAAGGGTCGGCTTTCCGGCCCTTTGCCGTTTCAGCATAACGGGATGTTGAAACGGCAAAAAGACGAGTGTTGGCAGTATAGTAGGGGATGGGCGGCTTGCAGTCCGCCAATGTTGATCAGGGCTGATGCCAGGCCGGCGTTTATTGCCGAGGGACTTGGTGGATGCCGGTGGCTTCGATCCAGCCCATGTGATGGGCAAACAATACAAACAGAAACAAGGCAATGGAGAGCCCGATACGCACGGTGAGCGCGTTCACGGTTCGGTTAGTGGTGCCCTTGTCACGCATGAGGTAGAAGAAAGCCGAGGCCAGGCTACCCAGGATGACGACAAAGATTAGCCCGATGATAATGCGCATGAATTGACTCCTGACTGGAATTGAATATTGTAGTAATGAAGCGGAAATTAATAAACTGGAAAACGGTAACGATGCTGATTCTATTGGCATTGATGACCCTTGTTTTCGCCTCGCTGGGGCGCTGGCAGCTCAATCGCGCCGATGAGCGCCGCGCCACGGTGGCCCGTATCGAAAGCGGCCGGGCAATGGCGCCGCTGACGATCAGCAAGGATATCCCCGCTTCCGATATTGTGACATGGCGTCCCGCCACGGCCAAGGGCCATTGGCTGGGAACCTTTAGCGTTCTGGTGAATCGAAACCAAAACGGCCGTCCGGGCTACTGGCTGGCAACGCCGCTGTTGCTCAATGAGCAGGCGCGGGATGCGGTCTTGGTGCTGCGCGGATGGTTTCCCCAGGTGCTGGCGCCGGCAACCATGCCGGAATTTCCGCCTCCCCAGGGAGAACAGGTTGTGGCGGGGGAAATTTCCCAGCATGTGCCCAGGTTGTTCGAGCTATGGAGCCTGAGCGGCAAGCAGGTCGCGCAGTTGCCTGCGCAGATTCCGGTAGACAGCGGGCCTTTGCCTCAAGTCCAGAACCTGGACCTGGCCGAATTTGCCAAAGCCAGCGGCTTGCATATGCTGCCGCTGGTGCTCATGCAAACGGGCAAGCAGCCACAGGACGGACTGATTCGAGACTGGCCACATCCATCGCTTGATGCGGACAAAAACGTTGGCTACGCCATGCAGTGGTTCGCGTTTGCGACCATTGCGGGGCTGGCCTTGCTGGTTTGCCTGATCCGGCTCCAGCGTAAAAGTAACAAGGAAACAACGACTTCATGAACACGACAAACCCATCGCCGGCTACGGCATCGACCAAGCAGGCTGCGCGTCGCTCCAATATGCCGCTGTATCTGATTATTCTCAGTTGCGTCGTACCAATGCTGGCTGCGGCGTTACTGTACTATGTGCCTTCGCTCAGACCCGAAGGCTCCACCAACTATGGCTCATTTGTCAATCCACAGCGCCCGATCCCTTCGGCCGACGCCTTGCCGCTGACCACGCTTGACGGCAAGCCTTTCGATCTGAGCACGCTCAGGGGCAAGTGGCTGCTGCTGACCTCGGATGGCGGCGCCTGCCCCGACTCCTGCGCACGCAAGCTGCATTTCACACGCAATGGCCACGCCAGCCAGGGCAAGAATGTCAGCCGCATCCAGCGCGTCTGGTTTGTCACGGACGATCAGCCGATTCCCGAGAAAGTGATGGATGCCTACAAGGGCACCGTCATGTTGCGCACCGATCCGGTCGCCTTGAGCCAGTTCCTGCTGGATGACAAGGAAAGACAAGGCGATGTCGTCGCATTGGAAAAGAAAATGGATGGCTATCTGTGGATTATCGATCCCAACGGCAACCTGATCATGCATTATCCGGGCAACGAGTCCGATCCCGTGCGTTTTCGCGATGATATCGCCAAGTTGCTGCACGCTTCTTCGATTGGTTAAGTTGTCATGACAAGTGCAACCCTGGATGCCGTCGAGCGTATCCGCAAGCGTTACCGGCGCCTGGTCTTCCTGACCTGGTTTTTCACGCTCGATCTGATCATGTTCGGCGCATTCGTGCGTCTGACGGATTCAGGGCTGGGCTGTCCCGATTGGCCGGGGTGCTACGGCAAGGCGTCGCCATTCGGCGCTTCCGAACACATTGCGAGCGCGCTGGAGCAGCAACCATTCGGCCCGGTCTCCATGTCCAAGGCCTGGATTGAGATGATCCACCGCTACTGGGGCAGTCTGCTCGGCCTGATGATTATCGGCATCGTGTATATGGCCTGGCGTTATCGCCGCGAGCTTGGGCGCTCGCCAACCCTGGCCACCGCGACATTGGTCGCGGTGTGCGTGCAGGGCGCTTTCGGCGCCTGGACTGTCACGCATAAATTGATGCCGCTGGTCGTCACGACGCATCTGGTGCTGGGCATGCTGCTGTTGGCCATGATGACCTGGCTGGCCGCCCGTGAAAAGCCGCATGCCGCCATCGCGGCGCGGGCTGCCAAATGGCGCCCATGGATGGCGCTGGGGTTCATTATTCTGTTGATCCAGCTGTTCCTGGGCGGATGGGTCAGCACCAATTACGCGGCGCTGGCCTGCATGGATTTTCCGACCTGCCACGGGGCATGGATGCCGGATATGGATTACCACGGAGGGTACTCGCTGGTAAGGGCGCTGGGCGAGCTGCCGACGGGCGAGATTATTTCCCAGGAGGCGCTGACCGCGATACACTGGACCCACCGCAATTTCGCGTTTCTGGTGTTTGCCATCCTGTTGACGCTAGCCTTTGTCATGCGTCGTGAAATTGGCCTGAAGGGGCCGGCGCATCTGCTTATCGCCCTTCTCGTCGTACAATTGATCACGGGACTGACAACCATTTTCTTTCAATGGCCGTTACTCATCGCCGTGCTGCATACGGGGGGCGCCGCCGGGCTTACCATAGCCTGCGTCACGCTGCTGGTTCGTGCATCGCGCGCCGGGCAAGGGTCGTTCTTACCATCATGACAACTGCCATTCATTCCGAGGTAGGACTACTGCGCCAGTATATGGTGCTCACCAAGCCGCGTGTCACGCAACTTGCGGTATTTTGCGCTGTGATTGGCATGTTCCTGGCCTCTACGGGCGTGCCGCCCGTGCAGGCGCTGGTGGCCGGCACAATCGGAATCTGGATGCTGGCCGCGGCGGCATTCGCCATCAATTGCCTTATCGAGTTTGAAATCGATGCGCGGATGCTGCGCACCGCGCGCAGGCCGACCGCCAAAGGCACGATTACGCCAATGCAGGTGATTTTCCTGTCGGGTGTGATCGGTGGCGCCGGCATGTTGATTCTGTATCATCTGGTCAATCCCCTGACCATGTGGCTGACGTTCGCGACTTTTATCGGCTATGCCCTGATCTATACCATGATCCTGAAGCCGCTGACGCCGCAGAATATCGTGATCGGCGGCCTGTCGGGCGCGATGCCGCCCGCGCTTGGCTGGGCGGCGGTGGCCAATGCCGTGCCCGCGGAGGCATGGCTGCTGGTACTGATCATCTTTGTCTGGACACCGCCCCATTTCTGGGCACTGGCGCTGTATCGCGAGCATGATTATCGCAACGCCGGGCTTCCCATGTTGCCGGTAACGCATGGCAAGGATTTCACACGCCTGCATATCCTGCTGTATGCATTGATGTTGCTGGTGATCACGATCCTGCCTTTCGTGATCCGGATGAGCGGCTATGTATACCTGGTGAGCGCGGTGGCGCTTGGCCTAATCTTCATCCACTATGCGTGGAAACTGTACCAGGCATACAGCGATGAACTGGCCCGCAGAATGTTTCGCTATTCGATTTTGTACCTGGCGCTGCTATTCCTGGCGCTGCTGCTCGACCACTGGATCCTGATGTCGGGTATTGTGGGCTGATGCCCTGCACGCCATGCAATGGCGTCAGTCAAATAAAAAATGGAGTTTGTGATGATGTCTTCTAAGCACTTGCGGATCGCGGCCAAGGCCGCGCTTGCATTGACCTTGGCTGCGGTTCTTGCTGCTTGCGACAAGGGTGGCGATGCGAGTACGGCGGGCTCGGATACGTCCGCCGCCGCAGCAACGACACTGTCGGGTCTTACCGGCACGGACATTACCAGCACGGGTTTTGGCAAGGATGTCGAATTGCTTGATCAGGATGGTAAACCCATCAAGCTGCTGGATGCCTATCACGGGAAGGTGCTTGTCGTCTTTTTCGGATTTACGCAATGCCCCGATGTCTGCCCGACCACGATGGCAGAGCTCGCCCAGGTAAAAGAAAAGCTTACGCCACAGGCTCGTGACCAAGTGCAAGTGGTCATGATCAGTGTCGACCCGCAGCGTGATACCCCGCAGATCCTGAAGCAATATGTGGCGGCATTTGATCCTTCCTTTATCGGACTGACCGGTTCGGACGAGCAAATCGCCAAGGCGGCCGCGTCCTTCAAGGCGTATTACAAGAAGGTCGATAGCGGTCAAAGCTATACCATGGAACACAGCTCTGGCCTGTATGTGATAGATCCCAATGGCCAGTCCCGGATTTTATTCAAGCCCAACACGGCGCCAGAGAGCATTGCCGCCGATCTGGAGAAATTGCTTTGAGGCAGGCATTGCGACGCAGTGCATAAGTAAGAAAAGAGCGCTATCGCGCTCTTTTTTATTGCCAAGAAACCGCAAGGATGACGATGGACCCGCATGCCGGTAAAGGGATATGTACGGCGTCCGTTTTTCATCAGGCGCTAAGTCGGTATGCGCTAGGGCCGCATGGTTTCCGTGTCGTCTTCCCGCGATGTCTGCGCGGGTGGCTCTGTTGCAGGCGCCGGTGGCGCCACGAGGCCCGCATTCACGCGTTCGCCGGTGTCCGCATCGTTATCCGTGTTCGAGACATCGGCCGCGGGTATGCTGGCATCTGTTGCGCCGTCGCTGTCTTCCTTGCCCGATATCCCGCCGGGCGCCGCCGCGGTTTCCGATACGTACGGCATGCCGTCCTCCTGGCTGGAGGCCTTGGCGTACTGTTCCCAGACCTCGAGAGCGCGCAGTCGCTGCTTGACGACCAGATCGACTTTCTCCTTGATATCCGGGTACTGGCGCATGAGCGCATGGAAGTCGCGCGCTTGCAGGAACAGCAATTTTGAATAGCCCATGGAGCGTACGCTCTGGGTCAGGGACTTGTCGGTCAGCATGGTCAACTCGCCCAGCATTTCGCCCGAACCCAGCTCCACGCGCGTCGTGTCCGGCAAGGTTACGGTGACGGCGCCCGACGCCACGAAAAACATCATCTTGTGGCCATACCGGTCTTCTTGAGGAACGACCTGGTTGGGCAGCATCAGGCGCGGCTTGAGCAGGCGGCTCAGCTTGGTCAGCGCCGCATCGTTCATCCCCTCGAACAGAGGCACCCGGGTAACCAGGGCCTTGGCGCTGAGCGACACATCCAGCCGTGCATGCTTGAGCAACGGTTCCCAGCGTTGATTGACCCGGGCAATCAGATCGTTGTACACCTCTTTGGTGATGAGCGATTGCTCCAGCATATCGTTATAGCGGGTTATCTCGAGCGCGCGCGCGATCCGGGCCAGGTAATCCTCCTGGATCCAGTGGGCATAAACCGGATAGGTCAGGTATAGCGCGCTCAGCGCCGTGTCGATGGTATGCAGGCGCGCCACCAGGATGCGTTCGGTCTTGCCGCTGATCTCTTCGCCAAGCAGCGGCTTGAGGTCCTCCTGGCAAAAACGGATCAATTGCGTCACGACCGAATGCTTGCTGATCAGCTTGATGATCCGCTGGGCCAGCTCATGGGCCAGCCACGGGCTGAAATTGAAGTTGGTCTGCAGGCGCAAGGCGACCTTGAACGACGGCGTGTAGCGGATATCGTTGCGCAATGCCTTGGCGTAGGCGCGGGCGCCACCTGCGCGCGCCGCGTCGCCCAGGTTCTCCGCATTCGACAGCAGGGTCTGGGCCGCCTGCCAGGGGATCAATTGTTTTTTCAGGGAGTCGAAAAACAGTTCTTCCTCGCGGTTGGAGATAATCGCCAGCGCGACGGCCAGGCGGTCGGCTTTGCTCAGGTAATCATTTTCGTCCTTGCGGATTTGCTCAAGGCCCTGCGTGAAAATGTCATCGACGCGCTGCTTGGCGCTGGCTTCCACTTTGAGCAATCCGGCCAGTTCCTCGGTGCGTTCCTGCACGTCGTCCATGGCGATCACCAGCGCCTGGTTGCGCAAACCCAGTTCCACCGGACTCAATTGGTCCAGCCCCAGCCTGGAAATCAGGGGGCGCAGCGTCAGGCCGTTGATCAGCAGCGTGGAAAGCACATAGCAGGTCGTGGCGGCGGCAACGAAATTGCGAACATCGGCCGGAATGGCCGGGTGTTCGGTCACTGCCAGGGCCAGGGCCAGCGAGATCGCGCCGCGCAATCCTCCCCAGCACATGACGGCGCGAAACGGCCGGCTCACATAGGTAGAGATGCGCAGCATGGTCAGCAGCGGGATCAGCCCGAATACGACCACGGCGCGCGCCACCAGCGTGGTGATAAATAGCAGGATGACCAGCAGCCCCTGTTTGAGGTCCAGGTGCGCGACCATGCGCGGGATCAGCATCGCGGCGAGGATGAAGATGAGCGAATTGGCCCAGAAGCCGAATTGTTCCCAGGCATGCCCCAATTGCTCGAAGGTGGAGGGCGACATGCGTGTGCGGCCGGCCGAGCCGACCACCAGGCCGGCCACGACGGTGGCGACCACGCCCGAGACGTGGAAATAGTGTTCGGAAATAAAGAAGGTCAGGTAGGCGGTGCAGATTGTCAGGCTGATTTCGGCGGTGGGCCAGCCGCGCATGTAATGGAACAGGCGGCAGGTCAACTGGCCGAAGGCAAAGCCGATCAGGCCGCCGATCAGAAAGCTGTACAGGAAATGGCCGGCAATATTTTCCACGCTCAGGGGCGCGCCGCGGGTGATGACCGACACCAGCACGGTATACAGGGCGATGGCGGCGGCATCATTGAGCAGCGACTCGCCTTCGACCAGTGTTGTCAGGCGCTTGGGCGCGCCGACTTCCTTGAAGATGCCGACCACGGCCACCGGGTCCGTGGTCGCAACGATCGCGCCCAGCAACAGGCAGACGGCCAGGCTGTAGCCGGAGAACTCGGCCAGGACCAGGCCGACGCTGACGGTGCACACCAGCACGGCGACGATCGCCATGGTCAGAATCGGGCTGATATCCACCATGATCCGCCGCACGTTCATGGCCATGGAGGTCTCAAACAGCAGAATGGGCAGGAAAACAATCAGGAACGTTTGCGAGGAAATGGAAAACCCGTGCAGGGCATGCAGGAAGTCGCCCAGAAACGGCAGGTGAATGCCATTGAACTGGACCAACAGACCCAGGACAGTGCCCAGGATTGCCAGCATGACCGTATGCGGCAGCCCCAGCCTGGTCGCCAGCGAGGGCATGAAGCAGGCAATGGTGAGCAGCCCTGCCAGGGCAAAGACGAAATATTGGATTTCCATGCGCGAAACGGTTTTTTGTTGCTATGCCGATAAATATACCCGTATCTCTTTTCCGGTGAATTGATATTTCGCGTGGGCAAAAAAAAAGGTGCTTCGTTGGAAGCACCCTTAACATCCGTTTCAAAGGGGAGGGGAAAGAGGAGAAGCAGAAACGGACGGATCCCGGAGGGCCATCGCAGGGACAGCCGGTAAGGATCATGTACGTTAGTCTTCGTCCTCTTGGTGAAGTTCCGGAAAAAAAACGCTGAATATTTCAGGCGGTTACGCATGCGCCTGGCGCGCGGTCAGGCTGCCAGGGCGCCGCGCATTTTCTTGAGCGCGGCCGATTCGATCTGGCGGATACGCTCGGCGGAAACCCCGAATTCGTCGGCCAGTTCGTGCAGCGTGGCGCTTTCGCCCTCGTCCTGCAGCCAGCGCGCCTCGATGATGCGGCGTGAACGCGGATCGAGCACCGCCAGGGCGGTGGAGACGCCGTTGCCTTGCATATCGTCGTGCGCCCGGCGCTCAAGGACGGCGCCCGGTTCCTGCTCGCCCTCGTCGGACAGATAGGAAATGGGAGCGAAATCGTCGGCATCGTCGTCCTGGGACTCCAGGGACATGTCGCGGCCGGAAAGGCGAACTTCCATTTCGCTGACATCTTCGGGGCGCACGTTCAGCTTGGAGGCAATGCCTTCGATATGCTCGGGCGTCAGGGTCTGACCGTCGGGACGCATGCTGCGCAGATTGAAGAACAGCTTGCGCTGCGCTTTGGTTGTTGCGATTTTCACCAAGCGCCAGTTGCGGATGATGTATTCGTGTATTTCGGCCTTGATCCAGTGCACGGCGAACGACACCAGCCGTACGCCACGGGTGACATCGAAGCGTTTGACGGCTTTCATCAGGCCGATGTTGCCTTCCTGGATGAGGTCGGCATGAGGCAGCCCATAACCCAGATACTGGCGGGAAATGGAGACGACCAGGCGCAAGTGGGACATAATGAGTTCGCGCGCCGCATTCAGATCACCCTTCTCCTGAAGGGTTGCGCCCAGCTCCTTTTCACGCTCGGGTGTGAGCATGGGGATGCGGTTCACAGCACTGATATAAGACTCGATCGTGCCCAGCGCGCCAGGGTTGGCGATGGCGGTGGCTACCGAATTCTGCAGTGTAAGCGCTTGATTTGACATGGTTTTGTATATCTCCTGAAAAGGAATATTCAAAGTACGTATATATTAGCACTCTCTGTCACCGAGTGCTAATATAGAGTCCTCATAAACTAAAAAGTTCCGTTTCAGAATGTTATCGCCGGCAACTAGGCCAGGCGTTCCGCATGAAAGCGCAAATGGTCTTCCATGAAGGTGGAAATGAAGTAATAGCCATGGTCGTACTGTTCGTGCCGGCGCAGCGTCAGCGGCTGATTGGCCTTGGCGCAGGCGGCTTCGAGCTGTTCGGGCAGCAACTGGCCGTCGGCCAGGAACTTGTCGGCCAGCCCCTGGTCAACCAGGATCCCGTCGGGAAAGGGCGCCTGGCTTTTTTCCATGAGCCGGCTGGCATCGTAGTTTTCCCAGGTGTTGCGATCGGCGCCCAGATAGCCGCTGAAGGCTTTGTCGCCCCATGGGCATTGCATGGGGGCGCTGATCGGGGCAAAGGCCGAGACCGACCGGAACAGATCGCGGTTCTTCAGGGCGATGGTAAGCGCGCCATGGCCGCCCATGGAGTGGCCGAAAATGCCGCAACGGGCGGGATCGCCGCCGAACTCGGACACCAGGCCGGTAACTTCCTTGGTGATGTAGCTATACATCCGGTAATGATCCTTCCAACCGGGCTCGGTGGCATCCAGGTAAAAGCCCGCGCCGGTGCCAAAATCCCAGCCATCATCCTCGCCGGGCACATTCGCCCCGCGCGGACTGGTGTCGGGCGC
Source organism: Advenella kashmirensis (assembly GCA_040395835.1). GTDB lineage: Bacteria > Pseudomonadota > Gammaproteobacteria > Burkholderiales > Burkholderiaceae_B > Advenella > Advenella kashmirensis_B. The sequence continues at coordinate 311,393 of JBEBPQ010000001.1, read as the reverse complement.
GATCAGCAGCAGGCCCAGCTCGGCGGCCACGCGTTGCGCGCCGGCCTTGATCATAAAGGTCTCTTCGGTGCAGGTCAGCCCCGCCAGGTAAATCAGCGCGGGCACGGGGCCGCTGGCCGCCTGCGGCGGGATAAATACGGAAAATCGCATGGGCAGGCCGATTTGCTCCGACTGGTGCTGGTAAAAACGCTGGGTACCGTTGAAACACCGGTGTTCGCTTAACAATTCAAATTTTTCGTTATTGGCCACGCCCTTGCTCCTTTGAGGTTGATCGTCATAGACGTTTTGCTGAAACTGGAAAGCCAGTCGCTCATCTACCATAGCATTGTTTGGTTCATGGTTACAATATGAAGAGATGTTCAGGTTTTGTCGCCAGGCAAGGCACCCCAGTCGGCGCCGTTGCCCGGTATTTTCCAGGATCCATCAATTTTCCATGGCACGCTTACCCCGGCTTTATGCCCCAGGCATTCCGCAACTTGTCCAGGCCCGATTCGTGGCGCGCCTGTCCTCGCCCGGCGGTACCGCCGCGCTGCTGGACCAATTGCAGGCGTGGCTGACCGACGGCGTTAGCCAGCACGGGGTCTCCCTGCACGCCTGGACCTTGAGCGACGATGGTATTTTGCTGCTGGCAACGCCGGGCGAGACACGCAGCCTGTCCCGGCTGGTGCAGATGCTGGGGCGCAATCTTGCAATGCGGCTGCGCAGCGGGCCGGTGTTTGCCGGACGCTATCGCTCCACCTTGCTGGAGCCCGGCGCCTGGGTCATTCCCGCCATGATCTGGCTCGAGTCCTGGGTGGGCCGCGAGCAGGGCGCCAGCGACAGCGAACTGTGGCCGTGGTCCTCGGCGGGCTTTCATACCGGCGCTTTCATGGGGAATTCGCCCCTGCTGCAGGACCACTCCGATTTCTGGTCATCGGGCAACACGCCCTTCGATCGCCAGGCCGCCTACAAGCAACGGTTCAGCGAAGGCCTGCCTATGAGCCAGTTGCAGCAAATAGACCAGGCTTTGCATGGGCAATGGGTGTTGGGCTCCGAACAATTCATCCAGAATATCGCCGCCGTGGTCAGCCGCCGCCCGGTGCAAGGCCAGCGCGGCCGACCACGCAAGCCTGCGCCGAGCGACGAGGCCTGACGGGCGCGGCCGCAAGCCGAGTCCCCGGGTTTCCAAATCCCGGCGCCCCGCGCCCCGAGTCCCGGTCCCGAGTCCCGAGTCCCGAGTCCCGAGTCCCGAGTCCATCAGGCAGGCATATCGCATCCGATCTTGACCGGGGGCGCAGGTCATTGGCCTGCATAGCGGCCCGGTGATCAGCATTGCGTTCAGGTAAATGTCATGATTCGCCAGATGGCAAGAAATTTTACAAAAATTTCACACTTGACCATGCATAGTCGCATATACTCTGCTTCCTGCCGGTGCTTTTGGACTTTATTTTGAGATATCAACTGCTTACGTTTGTAGTTACTTTATTTCTCGTCTTTGTGCTCAGTCGCGTTTTATTGGTGGTGTGGCAAAAGCAGCGTGTAACGCAAGCCAATGGCATGGGGCCGGTCTTCCTTGGTGGTCTGCGCATCGACCTCAATCAAATCGCCACCTATGCGGTGCTGCCCGCTTTTCTCATGCCCTGGCTGGAGGATCGCGCATGGTTCCTCACCGCAACGGGAATCTGGTTCGGCGCCTGGTGGCTGGGCTGCGTATTCATGGAAATTTGCACACCGCAGTTCATCGACGAATATGACACCCGCCCCAACCGGCTTTTTGTCGAATATCTGAAACATCCCAAGGAAGTGTCGGGCATGCTGTGGCGCGGCTACAAGAAAGTGCTTGCCATCGGCCTGCTGGTCTTTGCAGGCATGATCGCGCTGGCCGTGCATTTGTTTTCCGGCTGGTCGGTGGCGCCGCTGGGGCCCTGGTGGCTGCGTCCCCTGGAATCGTTGCTGTACGCGGCCGTCGGGTTTCTCATGATTCGCGGGACATTGAAAAAACGGCCCATCAATCCTTCCACCGTGGCCTTCGCGGGCGACGGCATGGTCAACAGCCTCGCCCTCAATTCCATGTACAGCCTGCAGTACGCCATCTATGCGATGAAGTACGAGATGTCGGCCGAAGATGTCTATGGCAAGATGCCGGCGGCGCAGATGAACCAAATCGTTTGCGAAGCGGCCGGCCTCGAACAGAACGCGGCCGATGGCGGGCAGGCGACCATGCATCTGCAAACGGTCTCGGCCGCACCGGCAAAACCCCTGAATATCGTGCTGATCGTCGAGGAAAGCCTGGGCGCCCAATATGTGCAGACGCTGGGCGGGCGTGCGCTGACGCCGTGCCTGGACGCCCTGTATGAAGAAGGTTGGGGCTTTACCCGCGCCTATGCCACCGGCACACGTTCGGTGCGCGGCCTGGAGGCCCTGTCCGCGGGCTTTCCGCCGACCATTACGCAGTCTGTCTTCAAACTGCCTGGCGCGCAAAGCGGCTTCTTTACCATTGCGGACGTGCTGGCCCAGCAGCATGGCTATCATTCCCGTTTCCTGTACGGCGGCGAAGCGCATTTCGACAACATGAAAGGTTTTTTCCTGGGCAATGGCTTTCGCGAGGTCATCGACGGCCCGCAGTTCAAGGAACCGAAGTTCCTGGGAACCTGGGGGTATTGCGACGAAGATATGTTCGATCAGTTGGATCGCCTGCTGCTGCAGGACCAGCAACGCAATCAGCCGGTGCTCACGCTGGCGTTCAGCGTGAGCAATCATTCACCCTGGGAATATCCCGAGGGGCGCATACAAACCACCGGTAATCCGGCAACCGTGGAAAACACGGTGCGCTACGCCGATTACGCGCTGGGCCGCTTTTTCGATACCGCAAAGACCCGCGACTATTGGCAGAATACGGTTTTCGTGGTTGTGGCCGATCATGATTCCCGCGTGTTCGGGGCCGAACTGATTCCCCTGAAGCATTTCCATATTCCTGCAGTGATTTTGGGCGGCAGCATCGCGCCGCGCAGGGACGAGCGCCTGATCAGCCAGATCGACCTGGCGCCCACGTTACTGTCGCTGGCGGGCGCGGCCTGCGAGCATCCAATGATCGGTCAGGACCTGACGCGTCGCGATCCGGACCGAGCCATGATGCAGTATGGCGATCGCTACGGCTACCTGAAAGGCGAGCGGCTCACCGTGCTGGAACCGCACCTGGATCCGCAACAATTCCAGTACCGGGCGCCCGAGGCATTCAGCCCGATCCCGACCGATGACACGCTGGTGCGGCTGGCGCGCGCGCATGCGCTATGGCCCTTTAGCGTATACCGCGATAAAAGTTATACTGTGCCGAAACAACGTTGATCAAGGCGTTATCGTCGGCCGCGCCGGCGACCGCATGATCCTTTTTCGGAGATAGGTATGGAGTATCTGCTGGCGCTGGACCAGGGCACCTCGAGTTCCCGGGCTATTGTCTTTGATCGCCAGGGGCGGATCGCGGGGATTGCGCAACAGGAGTTCACCCAGCATTACCCGCAATCTGGCTGGGTCGAGCACGACGCCATGGAAATCTGGCAGTCGCAGCGCGACACCATGCGGGCGGTGTTGCAAAAAACCGGGCTTGAAGCCAATGCCATTCTGGCGCTGGGGATTACCAATCAGCGGGAAACCACGGTGCTGTGGGACCGGCGCACGGGCGCACCATTGGGGCCGGCCATCGTCTGGCAGGACCGGCGCGGCGAACCCTTGTGCCGCCAATTGCGTGAAGCCGGCCATGAAACGCTGATCCTGGAAAAGACCGGGTTGCGCCTGGATGCCTATTTCTCCGCCACCAAACTGCGCTGGATGCTGGATAACCTGCCCGGGGCGCGTGCGCGCGCGGAGAAGGGCGAACTGGCCTTCGGCACCATCGACAGCTGGCTCATCTGGCAATTGACCAAGGGGGCGGTGCACGCCACCGATATCAGCAATGCGTCGCGCACCATGCTCTTCAACAGTCGCGTGGGCCAGTGGGACGAACAACTGCTGGCGTTATTCGAGATTCCCGCCAGCCTCCTGCCCAAGGTGCTGCCTTCCAGTGCGCCCTTTGGCCAGGTCGACGCGGATATCCTGGGGCATGCCATGCCGATCAGCGGTGTCGCGGGCGACCAGCAGAGCGCCTTGTTCGGCCAGGCCTGCACGCGTGCGGGCATGGCGAAAAATACCTATGGCACCGGCTGCTTCGCCTTGCTGCATACCGGTGATCGCTTCACCATGTCGGAGAACGGCCTGCTCACCACCCGGGTGGCACAGTATGCCGATGGCCCCGCCGAATTTGCGCTGGAAGGCAGCGTCTTCGTCGCGGGCGCGGCGGTGCAGTGGCTGCGCGATGGCCTGGGGATTATCAAGACCAGCGGCGAGGTGCAGGCGCTGGCCGAATCCGTGCCCGATACCGGCGGCGTGGTATTCGTGCCGGCCTTCACCGGCCTGGGCGCGCCGTATTGGGATGCGGACGCGCGCGGTACCTTGACCGGGCTTACCCGGGCCACAACGGCTGCGCATATTGCCCGCGCCGCCGTGGAAAGCATTGCCTACCAAAGTGCCGCCCTGCTGTCGGCCATGGCGCGCGATGGCGCCGGGCTGCAAGAGTTGCGGGTTGACGGCGGCGCCAGCGTCAACGATGCCCTGATGCAGTTCCAGGCCGACCTGCTGGGCATCCCGGTCGTGCGACCGCAGGTCGTGGAAACCACGGCGCTGGGCGCCGCCTACCTGGCCGGACTGCAGTGCGGGGTCTGGTCGGATGTCGAGGAGATTCGCCAGCTATGGCATGTGGACCGCACTTTCGAGCCGGGCATGTCGCGCGACGAAGCGGCGGCGCGCATGGCGCAATGGGAAACGGCTGTCGGCCAGGCCATGACGGCGCGCTAGCAGCGCGGCGGCAATCCTGTTGCCGGGTTCGTTTTAAGGGCTGGCCTTGCGGGTGCCGCGGTGTTCTTGCGGGACGTCATCGAAGGTGTCTTTCAGTTCCGCTGGCAGGCCGCCCATGCTTTCCCGGAAAAACCGCTGTTGCTCCGGTTTCAGTACCGGCATCAGCCGCGCCAGCCGCTCCACGGCATCAAAGGCCGCTTGCGCCAGACCTTGTTCAAACGTGTAAAACCATACGGCCTCCAGCAGCAGGTTGGCCAGCTGCAGCGGCTGATGGCCGGCCTGGCCCGCATCGAAGTCTTCCAGCGTATAGGCGACCACGCTGGACCAGTCGATATATCCCTTGGCCGCCGAGAAGGTCGTATGAAAAGGCGAGGTCGCCCTGATGACCTGCTTCACGCTCAGCGGCGTTTGCCTGCGGAACTGCGCGAGGCCGACAGGATGCCCCGGCGCGCAGGCGCCGCGCACGATTCTGAGCAGAAACACAATATTCCAGACCGAGCCGCCGCCCACGCCGAAGCGGTCGCATATCCATTCGGACAGGCAGATCCAGCGCAGGGCCTGTATCTGGACCGCCAGGGTATCCTGATGGATGCGGGTGTCAAGCAATGCATCCTTCCAGAATAGCCAGAGCGACAGCCCGATGTTGGCCGCCACTTCTTGCGCCGACTCGATGGCGCCCGCCTCATAGGCCGCCTGCAGCGCTTTTGAAAAGCATTTGATCGACTGCACCGCCAGGTCGCGGCGTTCCTGCAAGGGCAGGTCATCGGGCTTGAGCGCCGAGGACTTGAAAAGCAGGGCCCTCAGATTCAGGAACTCGAAGCGCACACGCGGATTGTGCTGGACGACCGGGCGCAGCCTCGGATCGGCCTGCAGGCTGGTCAGTTCAGCCTGCGCCGCCCTTGCGCCCTCCGCGCTGTAGCGGTTCCAGGCACGGGCAATTGCCGCCATGGCGGAGAACGCGGCCTGGGAACCATAATCGTCGTCTTCGTCGAGCAGATAGGGCGTGAGGCTTTCCAGTGCCTCCCAACTGCGGCGAACCTGGCCCTGCCGGCGCCATGCCAGGCTTTCGTTCAGTACGGACAGTGCCGCCTGGAAATTATCCTGGGCGGCCGCGTGCGCGGCGTGGAAATGCCCCGCGACGCCCGCCAGATCGCTGCTACCCATACCGTCCTTGGCGGCGCGCATGGCAAGGGTCAGGCGATTCCAGAATTCCACATCCTGCATCGCATAGTCCAGCGCGCCGGCGTCGCGCCTCGCCTGGGAGTCAACGCCCAGGAAGGCCGCCAGCGCATCCAGCGCAACCGGCTGCCCGTTGTCCGTGATGGACAGACGCGCAGCCTGCGGCTCCGGCATCCAGAATGGGCCGCGGCTGCGGTTCTTCAGCACCAGGGCGGCATGGGCGCAAGACTGGTCCCATCCCCAGCCGACCTCGATGTCCCATTTTCCGAAATCGGCGAAGGCGCGTGAAATCATCATGCGGAGATTTTTCTGTCCGGGAAAACGCGCCTGAATATGCGCCACGGGCAGATTTTCCTGGCCGGTTCGCGTGGCGTAATAAAGCCGCAGCAACAGCCACAGCGATTGATAGCGTACAGCAAGCCCCTGCACCGTGGGTCGCGGCGCAAGCTCAATGCTGATCCCCGTCTTGCCGGGGGGCGAGGGTGGGCTGGGCGTGGATGGGGCCATGGGTCGATCCTGGATCCGCAAGCGAAGAAAAACAGGTTACGCAGGTTACAGCATCCGATTTTACGCCGCAATCAAGCGCACTTAGTATTGAGTCCTGCCGGCAGCAGTACACAACGCAAATATTTTTTTCACAAGATTCTCTCAAACAAGGTGTGATATGAACCTTCCCCGTTATTTGAACGCGCTCATGCTGGCGTTTGCCGGCGCGTCGCTGGGCGCCACAGCTTACGCGGGCCCGGGCTGCAAGCCGGAGCCGCGCGCCAGCGCCGCCTTTGCGCAAGCCGGCGTGCAGGGCACTTTTGTGCTGATGAATACCCGAACCGGCCAACGATTATGCCACAATGCGCAACGCGCCGGCACGGCCATGCTGCCGGCCTCGACCTACAAGATCCCCAATGCGCTGATCGCCCTGGAAACCGGTGTGGCCAGCGATGGCGACTTCAAGCTCGCCTGGAACCCGCAGCGCGACCCGCGCCAGTCCTGGTGGCCCGCCGAATGGGCCAGGGACCATACGCTGCGCACCGCCTTGCCCAATTCCGTGGTCTGGTACTTTCAGGAAATCGCGCGCCGCATCAACCCGCAACGCATGCAGGCCTATGTGAACCGCTTCGATTACGGTAACCGCGATATTTCGGGCGGCATCGACCAATTCTGGCTGACCGGTGGCCTGCGTATTTCGGCGCTTCAGCAAGTGGATTTCCTGAACCGCTTTTACAGCAGGACCTTGGGTGTTTCCGATAGCGCCACCGACGTGGTAAAAAAGGCCATCGTGCTGGAAAAGGAAGACGGCTATACGCTCAGTGGCAAGACCGGCCTGGTGGGCTTCGGCGACAAGGGTGTCAAGACCTATACCGGCTGGCTGGTGGGATATCTGGAAACCGGAGACAACACCTACATTTACGCCATGAACATGGATGTGGACGCCGCACATGGCGGCGCGTTGCGCGTGCAGATCACCAAGGACATCCTGCAGCGCATGGGACTGATCTGAAAAAAAGCGGCTGGCCGCATCGGGAGGTAAAGCCCGACCGCATCGCGCCGGCATCATGGAAAGCTGCGATTCACAAAAGGTATTGAACGACAAGGGATTGATGTTATGACAAATGAAATTATCTTGAAAACTGGAAGGTTAAAAAAGCACCCTGGAAAAAACGCCATGCGCAGGTTGGCCGCGCTGGGCCTGCTGGCCGCGTGTGGCAGTGTCGCCGCCACGGCGCATGCGGCGCAAGCCGGGCCGCAAACCGCGGGCCTGCCGGCCGGTCTGATCGACCAGGCCGCGCACAAACTGATGCGGCAGCATAATATCCCGGGCTTATCCATTGGCATCGTTCGCGATGGAAAGACGGCGTTATACCATTATGGCGTGGCGTCCAAAGCCACGCGCCAACCGGTGACGGATGCCACGCTGTTTGAAATCGGCTCGATCAGCAAAACGTTTACCGCGACCCTGGCCGCCTATGCGCAGGAACAAGGCAAGCTCAAACTGAGCGACCCGGTCAGCAAGCATGAACCCGCATTGCAAGGCTCCGCCTTTGATCGCATCAGCCTGATCAATTTGGGCACGCATACCGCGGGTGGCCTGCCGTTGCAAGTGCCCGACAGCGTGGGCGACAACACGCAATTGCTGCGTTACTACCAGCAATGGCAACCGGCCTACGAGGCGGGTACGCACCGGGTCTACTCGAACCCCAGCATCGGCCTGCTGGGCGTGATTGCCGGCAAGGCCTTGCAACAGCCTTTCAAACAAGCGGTGGCGCAGCATATCTTTACCCAACTTGCCATGAACAACAGCTACTACGACGTGCCATCGGCCAAGGCCGGGGACTATGCGCAAGGCTATACCAGGAAAGGCCAGCCGATCCGGGTGAGCCCCGGCGTACTGGACGCCGAGGCTTATGGTGTCAAGACCAACGCGGCCGATATGCTCAAGTTCATCCAGGCCAATATCCAGTCGTCCTTGAAAGGCGACGCGCTGCAACGGGCCGTCGCCGCCACGCACACCGGCTACTATCGATTCGGCGATATGGTCCAGGACCTGATTTGGGAGCAATACGCCTATCCGGTCACGCTGGCGCAACTGAAGCAGGGGAATGCCGATACCATGGCGCTTGACCCGCACAAGGCCGTTGTCTTGACGCCGCCGGCGGCGCCGCGGCAGGACGTGCTGATCAACAAGACCGGCTCGACCAACGGCTTTGCCGCGTACGCGGCGTTCATTCCCGCTAGGCATACCGGTATTGTGATTCTGGCCAACAAGAACTATCCGATCGTGGACCGGATCACCCTGGCCGACCTGATCCTGTCGCGCCTGGTGCAGCAATAACTTGTCCTGAGCCCATGGCGCGGTGACCGAGCCTGCCTGTGCGGGCACGCACAGCGCCAGGCCGGCACGCGAATCATGCGGCTTGCGGGCGAGATCGGCACGTGCGCCGCCCCGCTTCAGTCGCTGGCCGGGCGGTTCAGCTTATCGCTGAAAAACTCGATGAACACCGCCAACTTGCGCGGCAGAAATTCCCGCTTCAAGTAGTAAATATGAAAACCATTGAAGGTGGGCGCCCAGTCCCGCAGGATCGGCACCAGCGCGCCGCTGGCCACCTCGGGCGCGATCTCCCGGGTAAAGGCATAGCCGATCCCCTGGCCCTGCAGGACAATGTCCTTGAGCACCACGGTGTCGTTGGCCGTGACAAACTCCGGCGTCTGTATCTCGATGGGCGTGCCCTGGTCCTGGAACTCCCAGCGATAGATAGCGCCAGTGGACGTCCGGAAATTGACGCAGCGATGCGCCGCCAGCTCATAGGGCGTTCGCGGCTCGCCATGCGCGGCCAGATATGCCGGCGCGGCGTAGGCTGTCATGGTTTGTCGGGCGCCCAGCCTGCGCGCAATCACGGTAGGGTCCAGGCTTTCCTCCAGGCGTATGCCGGCGTCGAAATACCCGTCGCTGAGATTGATCAGGCGGTTTTCGCAATTGAACTCAAGCCGTACATCGGGATAGCGCTGGAAGAACGCCGGCAGGTATGGCGTAATCAACATCTGGATGGCCACTCGGGAAACATTCAGGCGCAGCGTACCCGCGGGCGTGTCGCTGTTGCTGACCAGCAATTCCAATTCTTCGTCCAGGCGCTGCAAGTACGGGCGGGTGCGTTCCAGCAGTTGCCGGCCGGCTTCCGTCAGGTGAACATGGCGCGTGCTGCGGTTCAACAGTTGGGATCGCAAGCGCCTTTCCAACTGGCTAATAGTCTGGGAAATGGCGGAAGCGGATACGCCCAGTTGCCGCCCCGTTTCAGAAAAGCTGTGTTGGGCGGCCACCCGGTCCAGCACCCGGATGGCGGAGTAAATATCGTCGTTGCGCAGCTTCATCGTCAAGTCGCCTCGTCATCTATTAAGGGTATTGCAACTAGTCATTAAGGGAGCATTGCCGCTGTTTTTAGGCTCTATGGATTTTATTATTAAGCACTGCTTAAAAGTATTATTTCATACGTCCTGTTTTTCCGGCAAGCGAATGCCGCTAGCATGATCGGCATCCACCCTACACTTGAAAGGACTCGAGAATGAAACTGGACGATTACGTATTGCTGGGGCGATCCGGCCTGCGCGTGAGCCCATTGGCGCTGGGCACCATGACCTTCGGCAAGGAATGGGGCTGGGGCGTGGACCAGACCGAAGCCGGCCGCATCCTGGGCGCCTATATGGATGCTGGCGGCAACTTTATCGACACCGCCAACGTCTACACCAATGGCGGCTCGGAGAAAATGCTGGGCCAGTTGCTGCAGGGGCAACGTCAGCGCGTGGTGCTGGCCACCAAGTACTCGTTGAACCTGTATCCCGGCGATCCCAATGGCGGCGGCAACCACCGCAAAAGCATGGTGCAATCGGTAGAGGAGAGCCTGAAGCGGCTGGACACCGACTATATCGACTTGTTGTACCTGCACGCCTGGGACGGCTTGACGCCGCCCGACGAAGTGGTGCGGGCGCTGGACGACCTGGTCCGCGCCGGCAAGGTCCTGTATACCGGTTTATCCGACGTGCCGGCCTGGCTTGCCGCGCAAATGCAAACCCTGGCAACGGCGCACGACCGCAACCCCTTTGTCAGCTTGCAAATCCAGTACAGCCTGGCGGAACGCACCGTAGAGCGGGAACTGATCCCCATGGCAAGGGCGCTGGGCATGGGCGTTACCGCCTGGTCTCCACTGGCCATGGGCGTGCTTATCGGCAAATACAAACGGGAAGACCTGGCGGCGGTGAACGCGGACGCCACCCTGGACAGCGCGTCGCGGCTCAGCGCGGCGGCAACCCACGACATGCTGACCGAACACAACCTGGCTATCGCCGATGTGGTCCAGGCCATCGCCAGGGAAAAATCCGTCTCGCCGGCGCAGATCGCCCTGGCCTGGCTGATTGGTAACCGCAATGCCAATATTCCCATTATCGGTGTCAGCAGCCTGCGCCAGTTGCAAGACAACCTGGCCGCGCTAGAACTGACGCTGTCGCCCGAGGAATGGCACCGGCTGGACGAGGTAAGCCGTATTGTCCTGGGCTTTCCGCATGACTTTCTTGAACTGGCGCCGCCCAGGCAATTGCTGACTGGCGGCACCCGCATTGCCCGCCAGGCTTGACGCTTCACGTCAACGCCTCGCCTGCCGATGCCGGCCTGGGTAACCGTACACTACGACACTATGCAGTCATAAAAGATGTTGAGCTGTACTCAGGTCCCGCAAAAAGCTGGTTCGATCAGCCTGGAGGTACTATACAATTTATGGTGCCTGATAAAAAGGATATTGATTTTCTAGTCCGCGAAGGATATCTTTCTGAACTAAAATGCAGGACAATATGGCTAATAAATATTCAGATCATCATGACCTTATTCGAGCTCTTACGAACAAAGGAGTGTCTTCCGATCAATACGTAATTGAAGTATCAAATAAAGATGCACACGGGGACGAACAATTTGTGCTTAAAAAAGCAGAACATTTGTGGCTAGTTTATTATGAAGAACGAGCTGAAAAGAAAAGAATTTGTAGTTTTGATGATTTTTCGAATGCCGCGGATTATTTGTTTTGGAAACTCACAAGAGCTCCGGGTTTTATTGAGGCTTCAAAAGCCATCTTGTAATTTATGCTAATTCAGATAGTTAGATTCTAGCGGGATAGGCATATACAACTTGGGCGTGAGCGATAGAAAACCGCCTTTAGGGAGGTTTTCGGTAAGGATCACTAGCTGTTCTCTTCCATGCATTGGTCAAAAGCTTTCACCATAGCATCGTCGATTAAACCATTGAAGCGATACCCCAGTAGCACCAATCTATGGGTTTCTGACTCGGGTTGAATCTTCCCTGATAGTAAAGTTGCCTATTCCGGCAATCCCTGCAAAGCCGTTTATCTTCCGACATTTATAAACCGAACTTTCGTAAAGCAAGCTGCTCCTTTGGTTTCACCTTTCATTTCACTAAGAGTTATTGCATCCTTCGCCGTTATATCATTCTTGGCTAAAGCGGTAGAACCAGTGGAATCGATGCTACAACAAATGCAGCAATAAACATGGCTTTCGTCCTATCTCCTCCTTAAAAAATTGAATGGTAATTGTAACCTAACCGGTAAAGCTATGGATCAAGAAACGGTCTGATGTGAGGGGCATACTGCACTGCATCGCTATTGAAAGTAAAGCAATTTTACTTTGTCACAATTTCCGCCCAATCCTGCTACGCATTGAGTTGCCGGATAGCCTGATCCCCCTCGATGACTATTCCGATAAAATATTGAGAAGCCTTTCCGTCAAGTTCGGCTCGTGTCGTTCCATCGTCCAGACTGGAGGTTTTGGCGGTTTGGGGTAGGGGATTCGGACGGTTCTCATAAGGAAGTAAAAAGCGACACGGTGGCCGGAAAATGTTACCTCAAGGCTCATAGCAGCTTGGTAAAAGTGAACAGAAAATATGTTGTGCGACATGACGACGATTTCTGGATGAATGGGCAGTAATATGGCCGAAGAGCAACCCATGGAGTTGTCGCCTATTACCGTATATGCGGGTCGAGAATACGGGGGGCTGATTTATTACCCTTTCGATAAAGATGATGGCGTCGGTATCGATATTGCATCTCTATCTGATCCTGAGAATATACTCAATTCGGCCTCATACACATATGAAGACTACGCGAGATATAGACTTGATAATCCTGAAATCAAGTTGCCGGAAATCGACCCGCCTGAAAGAGGCAAAGGAAATGATAATACGATTGGTACAGTGGCCGGGCAGTCGGAGCCTAGTGATAAACCAGCAGAAGAATCGAATCCGCCAATCGAGGTTGAAACTGAGCTAGAGGGCGAATGGTCAACACAGGCGGATGCGTTCTTAAACAACAATACTATTGTTGAAATTGGTAGCTATGTCCCATTTGTTGGCAGTGTGATCGAGGGAGGGCGGACAGCCAGCGCGATATAGCAGGGTAATTATTTAGGTGCTGCAGGGGATCTGGCAAACGTTGTGCCCGTAGGAAAATGGGCCGGCGCTTTGTTCAAAGGTGGGAAGGAATTATTTCGGCTTGAAAAAGGGAAAAAAACAATTGAGAAGAAAGGTCGAGATGGAAAGAAATCAAAACCGAAAGAGAAGTCGAAATGCGGGCAAGGTGGAAAATATGGGGATTTGAAGAAACAATCTGGAGGGGGAAGTTTGACAGGGATCACATCCCTTCAAAACAAGCTCTTATTAACAGAGCAACAGCGTGGAATGGAGGGAAAAGACTCCTTCCTCATCAAATTGATAAGGTAATCAAGTGGGGAGATGCGATTGCTATTTCTCGAGAAGCGCATCGAAAGATTAGCCCAACTCATGGGTGAAGAAACAATAAAATAGGCGTAGATGGGTTGAAATTGGCGCAAAGGGATGCTCAGAATTTAGCATCAGCAGCCCAACGAGATATTGATGCAATGTTGGAGAAAATAGATGAGTATGATGAGGATGGGGGGTGTAGGAAAGCTTATAAGAAGGCAGCAAAAGGTATATTTAAAATGAAAAACTCTGACTATGATAGAGCATTGCTTGATTTGTTACGGAAATGATTAGAGGTGAGTGAATGGGAAAACTGGATAATCTTGATTGGGTGGCATTTCTTGGTGAGTATATTGGATCCGCTTCAATTGATGAATTATTAGCAGCCTTGGATATTAAGAAAATACCAAAAAGAAAAAGGGATCTAGCAGATATTTATCTTGAAGCTAAAACTCAGGGTATTGTACTAATTTTTTCACTTGAAAGCTCTTTTGATACGCAAATAGAATATCCTGAAGACGCCTTGGTGTTAGTAAATATCACTTTTTATCTTCAAGAACAACATGGTTATAAAAAATTCGATGCGAAAATGCCTTTTAATTTAAAAAACTCAATGAACCTGAGTGAAATAGTTCACACTTTGGGAGCTCCGGATAGCCAAAATAATGATCTACAGCTACTTAAATGGAATAAAAATAAAGTTAGTGTTTTTGTTAATTTTAATGATAATCAAGATATTACTAACGTAGCAATTCAGCTTCAAGGGGCGTAAGTAGTCTGGTATAAGCAGAAAATTATGGACTATCTAGATCTTCTCGGACAGCAAGCAGATTCGCCAGAAGTTGAAAACTTGCTTATGTCAATGAATACCATGAAGCGTCCCTCGTTGGATCAGGAAGGCTGTGAGGAGGGCATGTTTGCCGATTGGGTTATGATTCGTCGCAAAGGTATAGAATTCGGCTTTACTGAATCTGCGAATCATTTTGCCGAACCTCGTAATCGTTGGGGAAATGGCCCGATGATACTTACTCAACTATACTTCTATCGCGCCTTCGGCAATGTGGTATCTTACATTGGCAATTTGCCATTTGGGCTCAAGCTCGATGATAGTAGAGAGAAAGTTAGACGAAAGATGAGTCGATATGCATCGACATTGCACTCCCATATCAATGATACCTGGGATACGGAAAAATATCGGGTTTCCGTTATTTACACTGCGGAATATGAGAGAGTTGATCACATTGCAGTAGTCTTGATGGATAACCAGTTACCGAGAGATGCTTTCGTTACGACCCCGCGACTGATGCCACTCATTGAATTGCTCGGTGCATCAGTTAAATCCCCTGAGTTTCTCTCGGTATTTGAGAATATCATTACCCAGTCATCATTAAAATTGTTGGCCAAGAAGGGTGAGTTGAGCTTGAGAGATGTGTTGGGCATGGATGTACAGTTTAGAGGTTCGACGTTATCAACGATGTCGGTTACTTCGGTTGCATTTTATGGAAATCGACACAATGATACAGTTGAGTGGATTGGTGAATTGCCTAATGGGTTGAGTTTTAACGATAGTCCAGCTGTGTTACTGAAAAAAATTAGCAAGCCACCCATAGCAGGTTCAGAAAATACAATGACGGGATATGCCGTGTGGAATTTCTTAGACTACACGCTGCATGTTTTGTACAGCAATTTTTATAATCGCCTGTTAAAAATTTCTATTGTCGCACCTGGACTCTGGCCTGACTCTTCAAGCTTGGCCGAGAGAATATTCTGAAGTAAGAGGAGCAACTGGCGTTGTATTATGCGAGGATGTCTATGGGGCACGGCGAGTCCTTGGAGATTTGCGTGAAGCTGGTGAGGTTTGCAGTAAGGACGGAATCGAGAACGACAAGAAGTACCAGATGATCTAATCATCAATGGGAAAAAGCCCATAGATATTCCTGTTGAGATTGATGGTAAAGATGATAAGACACAGACACCACTTTTTTTTAGAAAAGATGCTGAATCTGGGCAGTATCAAGAAATCAGTTACGTACAGACGGAGGGTGAGAGCGAATATATAAAATCCGTTACTATGCTTTTCCTAGTGAATCTGAATCAGGTGGGCGAGGTTTGCTTAAGTCTGCAGATATCGCCAAGCAGTATCTTGACGGAAAAAGCGAATATGAATATGTATATGAAGGTGATTCTAAGTATGCCGTGCGTGAAATTCGCTATTTCAGAAGAAATAATTTTGAGAAATCCACATTTGAGCCATAGTGACATTTCTGGCTTTTAGCCGAAATGCCTGCTCTGGACCTTTATTGATTGGCTGCGTACTAAATATCTCTTCTAAGAGACGCTGTATTCTTTGAGAAGGTGATTTGATGCGGATGCTTTATTGGTATACACCTAATGCTGAAAACTGGTAATCGTGTTGCTCTTCTATATCTGGAGGCGAGCGGCGACGCAATTGAAGTATTCTTCATTGGATCTATCCATCAATCCCTGTGGTTTTGAAGCCGACTGGGTAAAACTCGCGAATGGAGTACTTGCAACCATGGTTCCCTTTCCTGAAACCCGAATACAAAGTGACCAATGTCCTTGGTAAAAAATTCTGTTGTTCTTGTGTTGACGATAGCCTCATGGAGCATTCCTGAGTTGACGGAGAGCCGCACCGTGCCGATTAATCAAAATTGTGTCCGGGAGTATCCGTTCAGAAAGGACTCGGTTCCATCTTGGGAAATCGAGAAAGTCGAACGTGTGTGGGGCGAACCGCTAGGAGAGAACCTCATTCTCGTCGGGGGAGTAGACGGCTATGGTTGGGCGCGAGCTTGTCGTGTGCTCGGCGTTGCCACTGACATTTTCGAGGGGGAATACCGTGATCAGACTATATGGTATCGCGGACGCTTCCGGCTAGAAACCTCGGAAGGAAAACCAGTCCCGGATGATGCACTGGAACACTTCTATGTGAGTTATTTCGATTATCCCGATGGGCTGATCGTCTTCCCTATTGCTGAAGGCCCTCCTCCCGTGAAAACGCTAAGGCTCTTACCGATCGATAGTGATGGCTTCAAGTTTCAATCCTCCTTGGAAGTTGGTCATCCCTGATGCACTTCGGGAAGCTATAATCGACCCGCTACCCAGGGGCGATTGAGATCGCGGGCGCGACCGCTGGCGGCGGTCAACCATGTATTCTTGGGCCAAAAGAGTCTCTGTGGAACAGATAAAAGGGGGAATGATCACTTTGCTGTCGATCTCTCCAAATTTCATTGCATGAGGTTGACGATGAAACTTGACCAGATACTGCGCCATGCGCTGTTTCCCTTCGCGGATTTTCGCACCAACGATGCCTCGTTCCTGATGCTTGAACTATACTGGGCAACAGTGGCTCGAGAGGCGCTCGGGGAAAGGGTTTCGGCGCTTGTCGTACCGTTGCAGGCCGCTGATCAGGATAAAGGGAATTGGGGTGATCCGCTGATGCTCGACTTCTGGATACCTGGTCAGCGGCGAGGCGCCAAGGTAGTGCTCGCTGAAAACACTGAGCATTTGCCAGCTTGTCGCGACGTATCAGACAAGCTCAATTGCTTTCTTTCGATCCTAATCTACACAAGTCGTCGTGGAATTACCAGTCCCGATGATGAGATTGATCAGATTTGCTTTCGCGCCGACATGAGCGAAGTCGCCCGATCAGCTGTCATGGAGTTTATGAAGGCATTTCTGGTCCATGGTATTGACGTCGACCAGGTCGAGCCTAATTATTACGATTTCTGTACCCGTACGGGCGAAGGCCCAAGCCGCCTGCAACTTCAGGCCTATCATGATGTCCTGGAGAACGATGATGGCTCCGAATGATGCGCTGCGCGCGCAGGGCTGGAAAGTGAGTAAGTTAAATGAAATCTATGCTAGATCCTGATACTATTCCTGTTTTGATTGGAAACCGTGATTGCGAGTGTTCATGCGCCTTCTGGGGAAGTCTTCACAAGAACGTGTAAGGCGGAGAAGTGGACGATGGATGAAATGACTAAATCCAACCAGGATTGTTTGTATGCCCATATGGCAAGCTGTACCCTAATGGCTGTGCGGTTTCAAACACAGGATATATGTCTTTTGGATCAGGCAACGCAACAGTAGGGAAAAAATAAAATGTTGGGCTATCTGGCGATCTGTTTTTGCGTGATCATGTTTGTGCTATCGATTTATGCACAGTCGGCGCTCTCCGGGCTGCTGGATTACTTCAGGGATCGTCCGCAGTTGCTGGAGAAGACGGGGAATATATCCGATCTTTATTTCCTGTTCGAGTTTACGCGATGCCGGTACGGGTTTGTCCATTACCTGCTCACACATCCCGAGCCGCCCGGGGATATCGGCGCAGCTTTTCCCGATTATGCCCGGTTGAGGAAGATCTCGAACTTTGTCTACTGCGCCCATCTTGCGTTTGGCGTGTATCTTTGCGCGGTGGTTTTTTACACTTTGGTTTTACGCCGGTTATAGCGCTTTTATCTGCTAATTGGAAGACGCCGGCGCCGCCAACCCCTGCCGTGTCAACACCAGCACATCGCTTTCGCCTTCCTGCGCGACCTTGCCGTGCTGGTTGATCAACTGGAAGCGGCGGCCGATCTTGCCGCTCTTGCCGCTTTTCCCCAATTCCGTAGACAGGATGGTCAGTTCCAGGTGTATGGTGTCGTTCACCAGCAAGGGCGCCAGGAAGTTCCACTCGCGGTATCCCAGCATGGCGATGACCGAATCATGGAAGATGCCCATTTCATGCATCATGCCGGTGCTCACGGCAATGCCCAGCACGCCGTGCACCACCCGTTGTCCAAAGCGTGTGGATTTGGCAAACTCGGCATCGGCATGGATCGGGTTCCAATCGCCCGATAGCATGGAGAACATGGTCAGGTCCGTCTCGGTGATCGTTCTGCCGCCGCTCACAAAGGTCTGGCCCGCGCTGAAGTCTTCGAAATAGTATCCGCTCATTGTCTATCCTAATCGTTCCATTGCCATTTCCCTTAGTTTCCTGCGCTGGATCTTTACGCCGTTGGAGCTTTGCGTCGTGGGAAAGGCGTCGACCTCCCAGATGCGCAGCGGGATCTTGAAGGCGGCGATCGTGGCGCCCAGCGCGGCGCGCAATGCGTGTTCCTCGATGGCGGCGCCCGGCTCGGGAATGACGAACGCCACGCAGCGATTCTGCGCGTTCTGTTCCACCCCCACGACCTGGGCGTCATGCACGCCGGGTTGCGCCTTGAGCACGTCTTCGATTTCCGCGGGGTTCACCAGAAAGCCCGCCAGGCGAATGGCGTCGCCCTGGCGCGTCTGGTACACGAAGCTGCCGTCCTCGCGCAGGTAGCCCAGGTCGCCGGTGGAAAAATAGCCTTCCTTGTCCACGACCCGGTCCGTTGCCGCCTGGTTGTCCAGGTACCCGGCGAAGTTGGTGTCGGCCGCGATTTCGATGATGCCGCTTTGCCCTATGCCCAGCAGTTCGCCGGTCTCGGGATCGCGAATGCGCAGGCGCGCCCGTGGGTTGGCGGGAATGCCCCCGGCCTTGAGCCTTTCATTCAACGGCCGCTCTGGCGATTGCAGCGAGAACAGGGCCTGGACTTCGCTGGAGCCATAAAGGCCGAGCATGGGGATTTGCTTGTCCCAGGCGGTCTTGCCGAAGCTTTCGAAGCCGGCGTGAAACGCCGCAAAACCGAATATCCGGGCGGATGGGAAGGGAATGGGGCGGTCGGTGTGCTCCAGCATGCGGGCGTACATTTCGTCGCTGCCAAAGACATGGGTAACGTTGTGCCGATGGATCAATGCGACCGCTTGCGCGCCATCGAAGGTGTCCATGAGCACGACCGGCTTGCCGGCGGCGAAAGCGCCGAAGACCGCGTTGAAGCCGAACACGCCGCAGAAAGGCAGCGCAGCCAGCAGGACGGTGCCGTCTTCCTCGAACCGATAGGCGCTTGCGACGTGCTGGCTGTGTGTCGCGATGGTGCGCTGGGTGTGCATGACCAGCTTGGGGCTACTGGTGGTTCCCGAAGTGGTAAATAGAATGCAGAGCGCGCCCGGCGTATCCTTGCGGGTAAGGGTAAAGGACGCCGGCAAGGGGTCCAGCGCCAGCGCCACGACGGGCTTATCCAAGAGCGACGCCGGAAGCTGTTCCGTGTGATTGACAAAGACGATGGATTGCAATCGCTGTAAGCCGTTGCGGTCCAGGTCCCGCAGAATCGCCATGAAGTCGATTTTCCTGAATCCCGGCTCCATCACGAGCATGCGGGCGCCCGAGGTGTTGAGGATATGCGTGACCTCGTGGGACCGGTACCGGGTGTTGACGGTGACGAGCGTGGCGCCTAGCGCGCTGAGTCCGAAAAACAGGGCCAGCCATTCCTGGCGGTTGACTAGCCATACGGCGACCCGGTCGCCGGGGCCGATTCCCTGCTGCTGCAGCCAGTGAACGGCGCGATCGCACAGATTGCCAAATTGCGCGTAGGTCAGTGAGTCGTCGCCATCGATAAACGCGATGTCGCCGGGGCGCTCGCGCCGGTTTCTGTCCAGCAGGGCAACGACGGTCTGGGCCTGCTTCATATCAATAGAGCTCCATCAGTTTGGCGTTGTCCGACAGTTCGGCCGGCAGGGATTCCTGGATAATCGCCCCGGCTTTCATGACCAGGACGCGGTCGGAGATTTTCAGGGCTTCGCGAACATTCTGCTCGACCAGCAAAATGGACATGCCGGTGGCAAGCTGCAGTTCCCGGATCGGATAGAGCAGGTCCTGGAACAGTTTGGGGGCCAGGCCGATAGAGGGTTCGTCCATGAGCAGGCAGCGTGGTTGCGATAGCATCGCCCGGCCAATGGAGACGATTTGCTGCTGGCCGCCGGACAGCGTGCCGGCGCGCTGGTGATAGAAGTTTTTCAGCGCCGGCAGGACGGACATGACCCATTCCAGCCGCTGCGGCCGCGTTGTCTTGGGAATGCCGGCCGCCCACATGCCCATTTTCATGATCTCCTGCACCGTGAGTCCGGGGAAAATGCCCCGACCTTCCGGCACCAGAGAGATGCCCTTGCTGGCCAGGAATTTGGGTTCGATGCGGTCTTGCCGCGCCCCGTCCAGGAATATCTCGCCATGCTGCCTGGGGATCAGGCCGTACAGCGATTTGATCAGGGTGGATTTGCCGGCGCCGTTGTGCCCGATCAGGCAAAGCACTTCATTGCCGCGCAGCTCGAAATTGAAATTTTCCAGCACGGGCCGGCCGCCATAGCCAACGGTCAGGTTCACGGCCTTTATCATTGTTCCGGTCATTCGGCTCTGTCTCCAAAGTAAATGGCGGTCAGGTGCGGGTCCTTGAGCACGGTTTCCGGGTCGCCGTCCGCCATCAGTTTGCCCTGGTCCAGGAAGGCGATGCGGTCGGAGATGCTGTAGACGATATCAAGATTGTGCTCAATGATGCATACGGTCACACCTGCCTTGACTTCAGTCTTGAGCAGGTCCAGGAAATGCGAGTAGGAACTGCGGTCCAGGCCGGAGGCGGGTTCGTCCAGCAGCCAGATCCTGGCGTCGGCGGCCATGATCCTGGCCATGCTCAGGAACTTGCGTTCCGCATAGGAGAGGTCGAGCGCGCGCACGCCGGCTTTGTGCGAGAGCCGGGTTTTTTCCAGGATATCCCTTACCTTTTGCCGGCGTCGCGCCATGGCCGCGCGGCCACCCGGCTGCCATAGCCAGGCGACGGGTTCCATGACCGACAGCACGTTTTCCTCGACCGTCATTTTGTCGAACAGGCGCAAGTCCTGGAAGGTGCGGGCAATGCCCTTGCGGGCGATCTTCCAGTGCGGCAGGCCGACAATGGATTCCCCTTGCCAGAGAATATCGCCACCGGTGGGCACGAGGTGGCCGGTGATCAGGTTGAACAGGGTGGTTTTGCCCGCGCCGTTGGGGCCCACCAGCGTTGTCACGATGCCGGCCCGCATGTCCAGCGAGACCTGTTGCGTGACCTTCAGGCCGCCAAAGTTTTTTTCCAGATTGGCGATGCGCAGCAAGACTTGATTGTCAGTCATGATTTTGCCTGTTTGCTGGATGAGCCGACCAGGCCGCCGGGACGGAAGATCATCAGCAGCACCATGGCCAGTCCGTAGGCAATCTGCTGGATCGCGCCGATTTCCGTTTGCGGCAGAAACCACATGTAGCTGAACAGGCTCGGCAGGACCATCAGGATGATGGCGCCCGCGATGGGGCCCAGCAATGTGCCGGTGCCGCCGATGATAACCATCGCCATCAGCAGCACCGATGTATCAAGGGTAAAACTTTCAACGTTGATGAAACCGTTGTAGAAGGCGTAGAGCGCGCCGGCGATGGCCGACAGCGAGGAGGAGATCACCACCGATAGGGTTTTGATGACCGCAACGTTCTTGCCCATGGCGTAGGCAGCGGATTCACTGTCGCGAATGGCCTGGAGATTGCGGCCGAAACTGGAGCGCGACAGAATAATGATGATGCCGCCCACCAGCGCAAGCGCGACCAGGGCCAGCAGCAGGAACTGGGCCGGATCCACCACATCGAAGCCGGCCACGTTGGCCGGCGGTATGCCGATCACGCCGCCGATGCCGCCGGTAAAGGATTTCCACTCCGAGAAGATCGTGACGCCGATCACCTGCAGACCCAGCGACGCGGCAACGAAATATTCGCCGCGCACGCGCAGAGCGGGCAGGGCCAGCATCAGGGAGACCAGGGCGCAAACGGCCATGGCGATGGGAATGGCCAGGAAGATTGATGCGCTCAGGTGCAGGGCGACGTAGGCGGCGGTGTAGGCGCCCAGCCCGAAGAAGATGGCGTGCGCCATGGAGAAGATGCCCGCATATCCCATGATGAAATTCAGGGTGAGCGCCAGTACGGCGTTGATGCAGATCAGGGTTGCGAGGTTGAGCAGATAGGCAAGCATGGTCGGATCGCAATCAGGTGGTTATCGCGCGGCCGAAAAAGCCCGCAGGTCTGAACAGGATGAACAGGAACAGGACCACGAAGGTGACGGCCTCGCTCCACTGCGGTCCCAGATAGATTAGGGCGAAATTTTCCGTGATGCCCAGCAGGAAGCCGGCGAATGCCGCGCCCTTCAGGCTGCCGACGCCGCCGACAATGGTGGCGGCAAGGCTGATCAGCATGACATGGTGCGCCACGGCGGGGTTCAGGCCGGCGCTGGCGCCCGTCAGGATGGCGGCGGGCACAACCAGGACCGAGCCGATGGCGAAGATGATGGTGGACAGGCGTCTTGGATTGAGTCCGTATACCCGGACCAGGGCCGGGTTTTCCGATAGCGCCCGCATGGCGATGCCAATATGGGTATGGTTCAGGAAAGCCTGCAGCGCGAAGAAGAACACCAGCATGCAAAATATGGCGATGCCCGACAGCGGTGATACGAACAGATCGGGCGCCAGTTCCACGCTTTGCGACAGCGGCGTGCTGACCGAGACGAAGCCGCGGCCGAAGATCATGCCGATGGCGTTCTGCACGATGATGCCGATGCCAAGCGAGGCCACGAATACGGTAAAGAAGGAGCCTTCGTGGCGCTGGATGGGGGCGTAGACCCACTTGTCGAGCAAAATGCCGAATGCAATGGCGCCCAGTGTCGCGGCGAGGACCGCCAGCACCCAGTGCAACTGGGCCAGCGAATACAGGTAATAGAAAATATACGCGGCGATCGTGAAGGTGGCGCCATGGGCGAAATGGAAGATTCTGGTGCACCCGAAGATGAGCGAGAACCCCACTGCGATAAGGGCATACAGGGCGCCGGTCTGTATGCCGTTGATCAGTAGCTGAAGCACCAGCATGCGTATCTTGCCCCGTTATTTGCCGCTAACCGAGACGACCTTGCCGCCCGCGCCGTCAACCTCGTTCACTTGCATGGGGCTGATGACCGTGCCTTTGTCGGTGAAGGTGACTTTGCCGCCCACCAGATCGAAGGTCTTGGTCTCATTGCGCTGCTTCAGCAGGTTCTCGCCGGTAATGGCCTCGCCCTTTTTCTTCAGCTCGCCGGCCAGCAGGCCGAACAGGCGGACCGCGTTGTAATAGTTGGCGATATAGGCTGAAGGCAGTTTCTTGTACTTGGCCTGGTAGTCGTCGACAAAGCGCTTGGTGATCGGGTCGGTGGATTTCCAGTCGACATTTTGCGTGGTGTACACCGCGCCCTTGGCTTCGGGCAGCGCGTTGGTCTCGGGAATGGAGAACGCGCTGTAGCTGGCGATCTGCTGCTTGAGCCCGTTGTCCCGGAATTGCTTGACGATTTGCGATTGCTGGGAGCCATAGGAGGCGATGTAGATCACGTCCGGGTTGGCGGCGCGCACGCGGGCCGCGATGCCGGAAAACTGCTGCATGGTCGCGGGTACCGACAGCGCTTCGGCCAGCTCGCCGCCGGCGGCGGGCAGGCTGTTTTCCAATTCTTTCTTGATGCCGTCTCCCAGTGGATCATCCACATAGACCAGGACGAATTTTTTCAGATTTCTTTCCTTGATCAGGTACGGGAGGATGGCTTTGACCTCGTCGGTCGCCAGCGGGATGATGTTCCAGAAGTAGGGACCCAGGCTGGCCAGGTCGGGGCCCACGCCGCCGCCGTTCACGGCGACGGTCTTGGTGCGCGCCGCGGTTGTGGAAATGGCTTTCGAGACGCCGGTAAAGGCGGACAGCACATAGGGCACCCTGGCGACATTGACCAGCTTGGTCATGCTGATCACCCCTTGCTGGGGCAGCGCCTGGCTGTCTTCGTACTGGATCTTCAGCGTGTCGCCGCCAAGCAGATTGTCTTTATTGATATGGTCCCGCGCCAGATTGGCGCCGGAACCGAAGATGTCGCCATAGCTGGCATTGGGGCCGCTTAACGGGAATGCCGCTCCGATCGTGATATCTGCCGCCAGCGTGGCCGTTGCAAATGCAATACCCGCTACGCCCAGCAGCAATCGAGGAACCGCTTTTAAGATCCTTGCCATTTGTTGTCTCCTGATCGTTTTTATGCGCTTCTCGGGTACAGGGGCCGACGGCAGCGCGGCAGCACCCGGAGCTGCTTGATACTCGCACGTTCCCGCGCGCAGGGACAATTAGTATTTTTGGAAGATGTCCTTTGGTATCAGTTAACGAGAGTAAACCCCTAGCCATCGGCTTGCGCCGACCCCGTTTCTTGTGGGACTGCGCCGCCAGGGCGCCCGCCGTGGACGGGCCTGGCCGCCATCGACCCTGGGTGCCCCGGGGTATGGCCCGCGTGTTGCCGATAGCGCAAGGTCAGGGCCTGGGGGTCAGGTCCCGCTGGCGCCAGAGTTTCTTGCGCAGGGGGCTGCCGGGCAGGCCCAGGAGCACGCCGACAACGGCGGTACAGGCCATGCCGCCCGCGATCATTGCCCGTCCGGGCGACCAGAGGGTGGCCAGCGTGCCCGCTTGCAATCCGCCCAGCGCCGGCCCCAGGTAACCCTGCAGCAGCCACAGCCCCGACACGCGGCCGCGCAGGGCGTCAGGTGTATGGATTTGCAGCAGCGCGCCGCGCACGATGTCCGATGCGGTGTTCGCCATACCGGCGACCGCCAGGCAGGCCAGTACCGGCCAGGCGCCCCAGGGCAGGCCATGGGTGAGGCCGCCCGCGGCCGCCCCGGCCAGGGCGACGGCCAGGCCCCACAGCATCGCGCAAAGCACCACCAGGCGGCCAGGGCGGGCGAGCTTGCGGGTCCAGCCGGAAGTGAGCGCGACCAGCAGGGCGCCACAGGCGGGTGCGGCATATAGGTAGCCGACCATCTTGGGGCCGCCCTGCAGGACGGCTTGCGCCAGTTGCGGCATCAGGGCGTGCACGCTGGCAAAGAGCATCATTGCCAGATCCAGGGCGAGCAGACAGGCGATAACGCCGTTGTGGCGCACATACAGCAAGCCGTCCAGCCATTGCCTGAGGATCGGGGGCCTGGCAGGCGCGGCGCCTGCCTGTCCGTTGTCCTGCGGCCGCAGCAGATCGCGGGGCAGCCGCGCCAGTAGCAGCGGCACCAGGGCGGCGCCGGCCAGGACCACCAGATAACAGGTTGCCAGGCTGGTTCGCGCCAGCAGCATGCCGGCGATGAGCGGGCCCACCAGCCGGCTCAGTTCCATGGTCAGCGCATTGAGCGCGCCGGCGGCGGCCAGGTGACGGGACGGCACCAGCCTGGGCATGGCCGCCATGAGCGACGGGGCGCTCAGCCCGCTGGTAAAGCCGCTGAGCAGGGTGGCGAGATAGATTTCCGGGAGGCCGGGTTCGGCCCGCAGGCTGTTGACCCACAAGAGGGCGACCACGAGAATATAGCTGCCGCGGCCCCACACCATGATGCGTCGGCGATCGGCGTGGTCGGCCAGCGCGCCACCCCATACCAGGCCCACCAGCGAACCCAGGGCCAGTCCCACGCTGACGCCCGCGACATGCACCGAAGAACCGCTGATGCCATAGACTTGCCAGGCCACTGCTACCGCAAGAATGGCGACCGATAGCAGCGAGACGGAACGGGCCAGGTACAGGCTGCGAAACGCCGGATAGTCCCGCAGGGGATCCAGGTCCAGGGCGATGCGGGACCAGCGCCCGGCGCGCGTTTTACTTTCTGCTTCGGCGATTTGTGCCGGTGCTGCCGAGGGAACGTCGGCGGCGTCTTTCATGAGCGCGCCCCGTGCCGGGCCGGGGCGTTGGTGTGTTCGGCGGGGCGGCTTTTCATTTGGGTTTCGTCCAGGCCCCGGCGCCAGTAGGCAACCACCAGTTGTTCCTTGGCGCCAAAGCCAAGCGTGTTGCGCAACCAGCCCCTGACGGCCTGGGCGGTGTCGAATTCGGCGCCCACCCAGACATAGCGGTCCGGCCCGGGGGCGATCGCGCCCGCCTGGATGGCGTCGGTCAGCAGGGTGGTGGTGCCGGGCGCGGCCGCGCCGCGATGCAGCCATTGCAGGGTCATGCCTGGTGGCAGACGCAAGGGGATCTGGTCCGCTGCGTCCTGCACCTCCACCAGCACGGCGCCGCGCGTATTCGCGGGCAAGGCCTCGCCGATGCGCGCAATGGCGGGTAGGGCGGTCTCATCGCCGGCCAGCAGCATCCAGCCTGCTTGCCGGGCGGTACTGCCGCCCGGGCCGGAAAGCCCGATGCGCTGCCCGGGTTCCGCCTGCGCCGCCCAGGTGGAACCTGGGCCGGCGTCTTCGTGCAGGACGAAGTCCACGTCGAACCAACCCGCCGCGGCGTCGATGCGTCGCAGGGTGTAGGTGCGGATATTCAGGCGCCTGTCGCCTTTTGGGAACTGCGGCGTGCCGTCGGCCGCCAGTGTCGGCCATTCCGGTGCCGTATCGCCGGGCTGCGGGAAGATCAGCTTGCAATGAATGTTGTCGTCGGGCGCGTAGCGGTCCAGGTCCTCGCCGCGAAAGCGGATGCGGCGCATATGGGGCCCCAGGTCCCGGACCGATTCGGCCGTAATCAGGCGAAAAGCGGGCGGGCGCGACAATTGCACCTCGTCGCCCTGCCAGTGAATGGCGTCGGGCGCGCAGTGGCTGAATTCGATGATATGGTAGTAGGCCAGCATCCTGGCTTCGTACAGGGCTTCGGGGGTCGGGGCGATGACCTGCGCATGCAGGACGGTCGGCTCGGTGGAAAAGGTAATCCGCGCGCCGCGGTAGTCGAGCAGCCAGGTGTCGTCCTGGCGGGTTGCGATGATATTGTGTTCGCCGATATGCGCCAGCAGGTCCCGGAGAACCTGTTCGGCCGCGATGCCGCGCACGGCTGTGCTTGTCTGGAAAGTGTTCATGGCTGTCAATCCTTTGAAATGTCGTCCATGGCGGGTGTGACCGTGGTGACGGCGTCGACCAGGACGAAGGGGCGGCCGCGCTCGCAACTACGGACCCGGGCTTGCACGCCCCAGACTTCGCGCAGCGCCGTATCGGTGATGGTATCGGTTGGCGATCCGAAAGAATGGATGCGTCCCCGGTGCAGGATGGCGATCCGGTCGGACCATTGCGCCGCCAGCGCCAGATCATGCAGGACCACGATCACGATCCTGCCTTCGTCGGCGAGCCGGCGCGCTACGTTCATCACTTGCCATTGGTGGGCCAGGTCCAGGGCGCTCACGGGTTCGTCCAGCAACAGTACCGGACTGCCGCGCACCACGGCCTGGGCCAGGGCGGCCAACTGGCGCTGGCCGCCCGACAACTGGCTTAGCGGACGCAAGGCCAGGTCGCCGACGTCAAGATGCCGGATCACGCGCAGGGCGGCCATTTCATCTTGCTTGCTCGGACCCAGGGTGCCGCTTTGCAGGGCGATGAGCGTGGCTTCCAGCACGGTAAGGTTATTGTTTTCCGGGATTGCCTGGGGCATGAAACCGATATGCGCCACGCGCTTGCGCGCCGGCAGGTGCGACCAGTCGAGGTGGCCGTAGCGGATGCTGCCGCTGGCGGGAACCAGCCCGGCAATCGCCTTGAGCAGCGTGGATTTGCCGGCAGCGTTGGGGCCCACCAGTGCGATCAATTCGCCCGGCTGGATTTGGCGCAGATCGACGCCGGTCAGCACCTGGCGTTGCCGGTAGTGCACGGAAAGCTGCGCGATATCCAGGGTTTGCGCCGCGTTCATGCCTGACCTCCGCGACGGATCATGAGGCCCATGAAGACCGGCAGGCCGACTAAGGCCGTGACGATGCCGATGGGAAGCGTGATGCCCGGCACCAGCGATTTGCTGGCGACCGAGGCAAAGGCGAGCAGGGCGGCGCCCACCAGGACGCTGGCCGGCAGCAGGTGACGGTGGCCATCGCCCACGATCATGCGCGCGACATGCGGCGCCACCAGGCCGACGAAGCCGATGGTGCCGGCAAACGCCACGGCCGTGGCGGCAAGCAGGCTGATACGCACCAGGGCCCAGCGCCGCAGCGCGGGGACATTGACGCCGAAGCTGCGGGCGCGGTCTTCACCCAGCCGCAGCGCGGTGAGCTGGCCGGCGGTGCGCCAGGAGAAGGGCAAGGTCAGCGCGATGATCCCGGACAGGATGGCCACGCTATGCCAATCGGCGCGACCCAGGCTGCCCATGCTCCAGAAGACGAGCTGCTGCAAGGCGTCTTCGCTGGCGATGAACTGCAACAGCGATAGCAGGGCGTGCGCGGCAAAGCCGATGGCAATGCCAAACAGCACCAGCGTTTGCGCCTGCGCGCCGCGCCACTGTGCCAGCAGTTGCATCAGCATGAGCGAGCCCAGGGCGAACACAAAGGCATTGATCGGCACCATCCAGTCGGCGCTGCCGCCAATGACACCCCAGTCCAGTACGATGGCCAGTGCGGCGCCCAGCGCTGCGGATGAAGAGACGCCCAGGGTAAAGGGTTCGGCCAGCGGATTATTCATAATGGTCTGCATTTCCGCGCCGGCCAGGGCCAGGGCGGCCCCCACCAGCAGCGCCATGAGCGCGACCGGCAGCCGTACCTGCCACAGGACGACTTGCATGGGGCCGCTCAGGCTCTCGGGGTTCCACAAGCCTTGCAATATCTGGCCGGGCTGCAATGCGGCGGGGCCGGAGAAAAGATCGGTCAAGCCGGCGGCCAGCGCCAGCAGGGCCAGGGCCATGACAATGCACCAGCGGCGGCGCTGGATGCGCCGGTGTTGCCGCCATACGGCATGCAGTTGCGCATCGGCCGCCTGCGGGATGGCCTCGGGGTTGGGCTGGGCTTGCATCAGTTGCCTTTGTCTTGCCGGGGAAGGGCGGTCCAGAAGGTGCCGTCCAGGCGCTTGGCCATATAGCGGTCAATGGCGGCCTGGGTCGCGGCCGGGTCGATGTCCTTGAATAGTTCGGGGTGGATCCAGGATGCCACCAGTTCCAGATTGACAATGGGCGAACCACTATGCCATATGCCATAGGCCCGGCCATCGCGGACCGCGCGGGTTTGCGCCAGTCCGACGCGCTTGACAATGCGCTGCAGGCTGGCCTGGCTGGCGGCGGCGTCCACGCCCGGGCCAAACAGCAGGCCGCCGCGCGACTCGATGTGGCGCCCGCCGGTGCCGATATAAATATCGGGATCGCGCGCGATGACATACTCGGGATTCAACTGTCCCGACAGTCCCTCGACGATCTCGTCGCCGATCAATTTGCCGCCGGCCAGCGCCACCAGGTCGCCCATGCGGGTGCCCTTGCCGACCGACATGCAACAGGGGCCGCTGCCCGCGTGCGGTTCCATCAGGACGACAGGCGCCGGCTTGCCCTGCGCCTTGGCCTGCGCCACGCGTTCGTTGACGCGCGCCAGATGCCGGCGGATGAAGCCGGCGATTTCCTTGCCGCGCGCTTCGCGCCCGATCAGCGTGGCCAAGGCTTCCATGCCTTGCGTGGGGTTGTTTCCATGCAAATCGGCTTCCAGGGTCAGGACGGCGACAGGAATGCCGGCTTGTTCCAGGCGCGAGATCGTCTGGGTGGCCTTGCCGAAGAAATGATCCAGGATGACCAGGTCCGGTTGGTGCGAAATCAGCATTTCCGCGCTCAGGTTTTGCGGGCCGTCGATCCGCAACTGGCTGATTTTATCGAAGGCGGCCGGATCAATGCTGCGCCATTGCGCCAGCGTATGGACATCCAGCCGCCAGCGGTTCCAGGCCACGATGCGGCGCGCTGGATTGTCGTCCAGCATGGCCAGCACCGCGAAATCCCCCGGTTCTGACAGGATAATGCGTTCGGCGGGTTTCTCCAGGCGCACGGTACGCCCGGTTTCATCGGTGATGGTGATTTGAGCCGATGCCGGCAGGCCTGCCAGCATCGCACTGGCCAGCCACGCCGCCCGTATCCATTGCTTGATTTTCATATCGGTCCCGTTCTAGAAGCTGAAGCTGGCGCCAAGCCAGAAGCGGCGGCCTTCGTCAACCAGCCAGTTGCCGTCCAGCCCGGCGTAGCGATCGCGCAGATCCAGCGGCGTCTTGTGGTCGGTGACGTTGAGCACGGCCAGGCGCAGGGCCAGGTTCTTGCTGACCTGGTAGCTGCCGCCGATATCGAAGGTGGAGCCGCCCGGACGGATGCGCACGTCCATGGCGCCGTTGCGATAGGCCGCGTAGCGGGCCTTGCCGCTCAGGTTCCAGCGCAAGTAGGTATTGAGCCGCTCGTTGACCTGCCAGTCCAGGCGGGTGTTGAGCACATGTTCCGGCGTTTGCTCCAGGGGCTCGCCGTCCAGCGAGCGGCCGTTGAACGCGACTTCGCCGCCGCCCTTGCGCTTGGATTTGGTGTAGGTGTAGTTCGACGACAGTTTCAGGGAGTCGGTAATCGGCATTTTCAGGGCCAGTTCCAGGCCGTAGATCTGCACTTTGTCGATATTGTCATAGACGTACAGGTGGTTGGTGCTGCCGGGGTTCAGGGGATCCTGTTCGCCGGTATCGTAGCTGGCGACCTTGTTCTTGAAGTTGGTGTTGAAAACGGTGGCGGAGATGCTGCTTTCGGGCGCCCATTCGTAGATCATGCCCAGTTCCTGCGTGACGCTGGTTTCTGGTTCGAGCGACGGGTTGCCGCATAGCGGTCCGCGAAAGCCCGAGTTGCCACCGGTTGACATGCAGTAGCCAGGGTTGCTTTGCCGGATCGTGGGGGCCTTGAAGCCGGTGGCGATGCCGCCCTTGATGGTCAGGGCATCATTGACGTGGTAGACGCCGTAAAGCCGGGGCGACCAGTGCGTGCCAAAGCGTTCGTCATGGTCCATGCGCACGCCCGCGGTCACGGTGAAGGCATCGGTGACATAGTAATCGTCTTCGATGAACAGGGCGTAGTTGCTGAGCGATACCGTGTCTGAATTGGTGGGGTAGCCCGAGATTTTGGCTTCATTCTGGATGCCGTTCAGGCTGCTGTGCAGGTATTGTCCGCCGAAGCGCAGGGTATGCGTGCGAAACGGCATGGTGAAGCTGGCGTCCACCACCGTATTGACGATGCGCCGGTTATCCACGTATTCGCCTGTCTTGGGCCAGTTTTCCTCGGTGCTGGATTCGCGATAGACCGAAAGCTTGGATTCGCCCAGGCGCCAGCGGCCGGTATGGGTAATGCCGAAAGCGGTGCGCCGGTGTTGGTCCTTGTTCCAGGCGAGCGTCGGGCGTATGGATTTGCCGGGCGTGGCTTCCGAGGTGAGGCGCTGCGACTGGACGTCCAGCACCAGATCCTGGTTTTCTGCGGGCTTGACCGCCAGTTTCATGCCTAGGCTGCTGTTGGTGCGCTTGTAGGGGCCCGCCACGTTTGAGTAGTAGTTGTTGCCCTCGCTCTGGTGATCGTAGGAGCCGTAAAGCTGCAGGCCCACCACGTCGTCCTTGATCGGGCCGCCGATCCAGAACTGGCCCTGGCGGGCATTGCCGTAGTCGTCGTCAGTCTGCAGGGTGACCGAGGTATCCAGGGTGCCCGACCATGTCTTGGGTACATTCTTGGTGATGATGTTGACGACCCCGCCCATGGCTTCCGAGCCGTATAGCGAGGACATGGGGCCGCGGGCGACTTCGATGCGCTCGATGGCGGCCAGCGGCGGCATGAACTGGTATTGCACGCCACCGGTGCCCCGGTTCATGGTTTCCCGCGTATTCTGGCGTTTGCCATCCACCAGGATCAGCGTATATTCGCCGGGCAGGCCGCGTACGACGATGTCGCGCGTATTCGGGTCGCCGCCCACCATACTCACGCCTTCCACATGGCCGATCGCCTCCGCTGCCGTCGTGTAGCCGCTTTTCCTGATGTCCTCGTTAGTGATAACGGTCATGGAGGCGGGCGCATCCTTGGCTTTTTGCTCTACGCCGCTGGCCGTCACCACGACCGCATCCAGCGTCGTGACCGGCGCCGCGTCCTGCGCCCGGGCCAGGCCCGTGCCACATGCGCACAGTATCGCCAGCACCAGGGGAGCCAGCGCCATATCGGCGCGGGATTGCGGGGCGACTTGCCCCCATCCGGACATCTTCATTATTCGTTTCCTTGTGAATTCAATGCAGGGTTCAGTGGGCCCGACCGGACACGGGGGCGCCCTGCCGCTTCCGGGGTGACGCGGCAAACGTACATTGAATCATTCTCATTTACAAAATTGGTTTGAGGGACGCGCAAAATGCTTTGCGCTTCAGTCGCCATACAGGGCGATACGGGATTAGAGGCGCGAACGCAAGCTTTTGGGGCTGACGCCGAATTGGCGCCGGAAGGCAGTCGCGAAATTGGCGGCGCTGGTATAGCCGGCCTGATAGGCGGCCTCGGCGATGCTGCCGCCTTGTTCCAGATTGGTGCGGGCCTGGAGCAGGCGCATCAGCCGCCGGTATTCGTTGACGGAGGTGCCGAAGGCGCTGCGGAATTGCCGTTGCAGGGCGCTGGCGCTGAGCCCGAAGCGCAGGCCCAGTTCCTGAATCCGTATGGGGTCCTGCAGCGGTTGCTGGATTTCGGCGTCCAGGAAATTGCGCAGGCGCAGCATGCGGTCCCGGTCGCGCGGGCGCAAGGCAGCCATGGCGGGGGCCGTGCTGCCGGTCTGCTTGATCTGGCTGGCAAAGGCTTCGTACAGCAATTCCAGGGCCCGGCTTGTCAGGCGCAGGCGCGCCAGATCATCGGCCGGGTTATCGGTATGGCAAAGCAACTGCTCGGCCAGCGCCAGGGCATGCGCGGACGGATACCAGGGAGTGATGCTGAGCTGATCGGGAAAGCGCAGGGATTGCGAGTCCGTCCCCGTGGCCTGGGCCAGGCTCAGTTGCGCCGCGTTTTGCAGCCATCCCTGGCTGCGCAGCCATTCCGGGGTGATGTGCAGCGACAGTTTGCGTTCCCATTTGCCGCGTTCCCAGCGTCGTTCGAAAACCGTCTCTTGCGGCATATTGATGATGGCCGCGCTGGCGAACTTCCCGCAGCCATCGGCTTGCAACTGCAGCCGCTGGCCGCCGATGCGCACATCGACTTCGCCGGCCAGCACCAGCACGACACTGACGCCGGCGTTCAAATGGGTTTTCGACATCATGCTGTGCAAGTCGATGGCTTCGGCGCCATGCATATGCAATCCCGGCTGCAACTGAACCTTGCGGATGCGGCCTTCCAGCACGGGTTCGTTACCGGCGAAAGGGGCATGCACGAACCGGTAGTCGGGCGCCTCAAAGTCCAGGCTTCGCACCATGCCCAGCGCCCGCCAGGGGCGCTTGCCGGCGGCGGCAGGCCTGCTAGGGCTTGGCGGTTCGGCCACATGGGCAAGACTTGATTTCATAATGCGTATATAGTGTTTCCGAGGAAGACAAAGGACGAGGGATGCCGTATTATCGCATAAAATTGAGAATGATTCTTATTTATAGATGAGTGCCGAAAAAGCCGGGCTAGCACGGTGCCAGGGGCATCACCGAGGGAGAAAGTTGTGAAGACATGGGAAATGACATTAATTCGCTGCGCGCCGCGTTTGCTGATTTTTATCGCCGTTGTTAATTTTGTGGTGCAGGTGCTAGGCGTGGCGCTGGGCATGGCCGAAGGAATGCGGGCCGGCATGGGCAGCGCCGCGTTGTCGTGGATCAGCGTGATCGGCGGTATTGCCGGCGCCGCGTTGCAATCGATTCTGCTGATTGCAGCGGCTGCATTATTGCACTACCTGGCGCGGCTGGCGAGCCGATCTGACGACAGCTAGCCGACAGCCGCCGCGTTGAAAACAAGCATGGCGCGGTGCGCTTGCCACTTTTGCCGGCAGTTCGCAGGCAATTTCATATGACATAACCGAGGCTGGTCGCCGGCCGGCGCATGCCATGCGCGGGCGTGGCGCGTATCGCTTCAATGCAGAAAAACGATACAGTCCGCGAAGTCGCGAGGGCCGTGTTCCGGTTAAGAGCAACCGAACCCCCTCATCGGTAATCATGAATTGTTGGGCTGACGCAAACCCCTTATATTGCATTCAGGCAAGACGATGTCGTTCCGGCAGGAAGGCGACCCTTTGCCTCCCGAAACCTTACCTGGAGTCGTCGTTTTCATGTCCGACAGCATTAATCACATTTGCAATCTCGGTCCCTTGTTGAATCCCCGTTCGGTTGCCGTCATCGGCGCATCCGAAGACGGTCGGCGCATTGGCGGACGGCCGATCGCCTATATGCGCAGGCAGGGCTATGACGGCTTGTTGATGCCGGTCAATCCCAATCGCGACAGCATCCAGGGGCTGCCTGCCTATGCTTCGGTGGCCGCCTTGCCCGAAGCGCCGCAAGCTGCGATTGTCGCGGTGGCGGCAAAATCGGTGCCCGATGTGATTGAAGACCTGGGACGCCGAGGCACGCAAGTCGCCATTGTCTTTTCCGCTGGCTTTGCGGAGACGGGGGAAGAAGGGGCCCGGTTGCAGGCGCGCATGATGGGCGCCGCGCAGCGTCATGGCATGCGGGTGCTGGGGCCGAATTCGCTGGGGGTGGTGAACCCGCGCAGCCATTTCTATGGCAGCTTTACTTCTGTGCTGGAGAGTGGTTTTCCGAAGGCGGGCCGGGTCGGTATTGCCAGCCAGTCTGGCGCGTATGGCAGCCATATCCTGGGATTGGCGCGCGAGCACGGCATCGGCATTTCGTCTTGCGTCATGAGCGGCAACGAATGTGATCTCGATTTGGGCGATATGGTCCAGGCGTTTGTCGATGATCCGGATACGGACGTGATCACCGTGTATTCCGAAGGCATCCGGGACGGCAAGCGCCTGCTGGTGGCGCTGGAGGCGGCCAGGCTTGCGCGCAAGCCGGTCGTCATGATGAAGGTCGGGACAAGCGAAGTCGGCTCAGCGGCCGCGCAATCGCATACGGCTTCCATCGCCGGCAACGATGCGGTGACCGACGCGGTCCTGGCCGAATTTGGCGTCTTGCGGGCGCGCTCGACGGAACATATGCTGGATGTGGCGCGCATGGCGGCGCGACGGGTTTATCCGGTGGATAACTCGCTGGGCGTGGTTACGGTGAGCGGCGGCGCCGGGGTGATCGTATCCGATGCCGCGGACATCGCCGGCCTGCCCATGCCCGAAATGCCGCAGCCGGCGCAGACGCATTTGAAAGCATTGATTCCGTTTTGCGCTCCCCGCAATCCCGTGGATTGCACAGCGCAATTTGTCAACGATGTGAGCCTGGCAGGCCAGTTCATGGAGGCCGTGGTGCAAGAGGGCGGATACCGGTCTATCCTGGGGTTTTTCACCTATACCGTCGGCGCCGACTACATCGCGCAAGGGTTGCGCGGCCAGCTCAAGGCGATACGCGACCGGCATCCCGATCGCCTGTTCGTGCTTTCCATTTTGGGGTCAAAGGAATGCGTGCAGCAATACGAGGACGATGGGTTCGCTGTCTTCGAGGACCCCGCCAGGGCCGTGGCGGCCATTGCGGCGA
Source organism: Advenella kashmirensis (assembly GCA_040395835.1). Classification (GTDB taxonomy): domain Bacteria; phylum Pseudomonadota; class Gammaproteobacteria; order Burkholderiales; family Burkholderiaceae_B; genus Advenella; species Advenella kashmirensis_B. Next base: position 275,847 of record JBEBPQ010000001.1, on the reverse strand, counting down.
TGGGGCATTTCGGCCAGGCCTTTGCCCGCGGCGCCAGCGCGGCGTTGCCCCGGGTTGCGCCGGTGGCGCTGCCCGAGGCCACGCCCAACGAAGCCCAGGCCAAGCAGATTCTGTCGCAGGCCGGAATCAACGTGGCGCAGGAGCGGGTGTGTGGCAGCGCCGAAGCGGCCGTTGCCGCCGCCGAGGCGCTGGGCTATCCGGTGGTCATGAAAATCCTTTCCGCGGATATCTTGCATAAATCCGAGATAGGTGGCGTATTGCTCGATGTGGCGGATGCGGCGGCGGTGCGCGAGGGGCACGCCCTGCTGCTGGAGCGGGCGCGGCAGGCCGTGCCCGAGGCCAGGATCGAAGGCGTGCTGGTGGCGCGGCAACTGTCGGGCGGGGTTGAATGCATCCTGGGTATCCAGCGCGATCCGGTATTCGGACCCGTGGCCATGTTCGGCCTGGGCGGGATTTTTGTCGAGGTGATGAAGGATGTGGTGCTACGTCGCTGCCCTTTCGGCGAGGATGTCGCCGAGGACATGATCCGCTCGATTCGCGGCGCGCCGCTATTGCAGGGCGCGCGGGGCAGACCGTCCGCCGATATCAAGGCGCTGGCCCGCATGCTGGCCAGGCTGTCGGTCTTTGCCGAGCAGGCGGGGCCGCGCTTGCAGTCCATTGATCTGAATCCGGTGATCGTGCTGCCCGAAGGCCAGGGGGCCCACGTCGTGGACGCCGTGATCGAACTGGCAAAGCGTTGAACCTGCCGCAGGGCGTTGCGTTCAATGTGGCGGGCCGATACGCCGGGCCATGCGATCGGTTTAGCTGAGAAAGCGCATCTTGAACGACCTGCCCTTGATGTTGCGACCAGACAGGCGTTGCAGCGTGTCTTGCGCGATTTCCCGGTCGATGGCCACGAATGAGACGAAATCGAACAGGCTGATCTTGCCGACCTGGCTGGCTTGCAGCCCCAAATCTTTGGTCAGCGCGCCCAGCAGGTCGCCCGCGCGCAGTTTGTCTTTTTTGCCGCCACGGATGCAGAGGGTGCGCCGGGGTGGTTGCAACGGTGACTTGCGTTTTTTGAGCTGGTCGACATCCAGCCATTGCAGCGGCTGCGCCAGCGCTTTTTCGATGCGCTCGGCGCGGAATTTTTCATTTTCGGCGCACAGGGTCAGGGCCAGGCCCTTGGCGCCAGGCGCCCGACCGGTGCGGCCGATGCGGTGGATGTGGGTTTCGGCATTGGGCGACATTTCCACATTGATGACCGCATCCAGCGTCGAGATATCCAGGCCACGCGCGGCCACATCGGTGGCAACCAGCACCGAGCAGCTCTGGCCGATGAAATCCACCAGTACGTCTTCGCGGTCGCGCTGATCCATGTCGCCATGCAGCGCCCGGGCCACAATGCCCCGGCGGTCGAGGTCTTCGGCCAGCGCCTCGCATTGCGCCCGCGTATTGCAGAAGGCCAGGGTGGAAACGGGGCGGTAGCTATTGAGCAGCCGGGCTGTCATGTCGAAGCGCTCGGCCTCCTCGATGGCGATGAAGAAGGCCTCGGTTTGCGGGTGATCGGGCTTTTCGTCGGCCCGGATATGCACCGGGTTGATCAGGAAGCCATCGCTGGCCTTCAGGATGGCCGGCGGAAAGGTGGCCGAAAAAAGCAGCGTCTGGCGCTTGAGCGGGCAGGCCTGGGTAATGGCGCTGATATCTTCATAAAAACCCATATCGATCATGCGGTCGGCTTCGTCCAGCACCAGCACTTTGACCGCCGAAAGATCCAGTACCTCCCTGTCCACCAGATCCAGCACCCGCCCCGGGGTGCCCACCACGATATGCGCACCGTGCTGCAACGACTCGGCCTGCGGGCGCAGCGCGCTGCCGCCATACAGGGCCAGCACCTTGATATTTCCCAATGCGCGGGCCAGCTTGCGGACTTCCTGGGCGACCTGCTCCGCCAGTTCGCGCGTTGGGCACAGGACCAGCCCCTGGCAGCCGAAGTAAGCCGGATTCAGTCGTTGCAGCAGACCCAGTCCGAAAGCCAATGTCTTGCCGCTGCCGGTTTTGGCCTGGGCCAGGACATCCTGGCCCGACAGGACATCGGGGAGGCTGGCGGCCTGAATGGCAGTCATGGATTGGAAACCGAGCTCGGCCAGGTTCTTCTGCTGGCTGTCGGATAAGGGGAGGGAGGTGAAGGACATGCTAAAAGGCCAATAAAATCGAAGACTTATTGTAATGGATTCTTGCTATGCCAATGATATGTCCCTAATTAAATATGAACCAAAATAGTGCGTGTTATATTGGGGTACGTCCCTTATTATTTTTCTTGCCACGCTATGACAATCACAGTATTCTTAACGTTCCTTTATTGCGCTGCACGATTCGCCACCCCCTTTGCCGGGCCCGCGCATCGCCTTTTTCAGCGTTCCCATTTTCAGTTGCGCAGTTTGCTGCGGAGTTTTCTATGTCAGCTCACACCAAGACTTCTGCCGGACAGGTCTCGATCATCGACGCCTCGGCCATTGGCCATCGGCCCCATCGCCAGCCGCAGGCCCAGGGCATGTACGACCCGGCCAACGAACACGACGCCTGTGGCGTCGGCTTTGTGGCCAACATCAAGGGTCGCAAGAGCCATGCCATTATCCAGCAGGGCCTGAAAATCCTCGAGAACCTGGACCACCGTGGCGCCGTGGGCGCCGACAAGTTGATGGGCGACGGCGCCGGTATCCTGATCCAGATCCCCGATACGCTGTATCGCGAGGAAATGGCCAAGCAGGGCGTGACCTTGCCGCCGGAAGGCGAGTATGGCGTGGCCATGGTGTTCCTGCCCAAGGAAACCGCCTCCCGCCTGGCCTGTGAGAAGGAGCTTGAGCGCGCGGTGCGCGACGAGGGGCAGGTTTTGCTGGGCTGGCGCGATGTGCCTATCGACCACGATATGGAAATGTCGCCCACCGTGCGCGATTGCGAACCGCTGATCCGCCAACTGTTCATCGGCCGCGGTCCCGACGTCATGGTGCCCGATGCCCTGGAGCGCAAGCTGTATGTGATCCGCAAGACTGCCAGCCACGCCATCCAGAACATGCGCCTGGCGCATGGCCAGGAGTACTTCGTGCCGTCCGCCTCGGTGCGCACCGTGGTCTACAAGGGATTGCTGCTGGCCAACCAGGTCGGCGTGTATTATCGCGATCTGGCCGATACCCGCGCCGTGTCCGCGCTGGCGCTGGTGCACCAGCGCTTTTCCACCAACACGTTCCCGGCCTGGCCGCTGGCCCACCCGTATCGCATGATCGCCCACAATGGCGAGATCAATACCGTCAAGGGCAACTTCAACTGGCTGCGCGCGCGCGAAGGCATGATGGACTCCGCCGTGCTGGGCGATGATTTGCAGAAACTCTACCCTATCGTCTACGAAGGCCAGTCCGATACCGCGACCTTCGACAATTGCCTGGAGTTGCTGGTCACATCCGGCTATTCGCTGGCGCACGCCATGATGATGATGATTCCCGAGGCGTGGGAACAGCATGCCAGCATGGACGAGAACCGTCGGGCGTTCTACGAATACAACGCCGCCAAAATGGAGCCATGGGACGGCCCGGCCGCCGTGGCCTTTACCGATGGCCGCCAGATCGGCGCCACGCTGGATCGCAACGGCTTGCGTCCCGCCCGCTATCTGATTACCGATGACGACATGGTTATCCTGGCGTCCGAAGCCGGTACGCTGACCGTGCCTGAAAACCGCATCGTCAAGAAATGGCGCCTGCAACCGGGTCGCATGTTGCTGATCGACCTGGAGCAAGGCCGCATTATCGACGACGATGAAATCAAGTCGCAGTTGTCCAACAATCGTCCCTACGGCCAGTGGATCAAGCGTCTGCGCGTGAAACTGGACGACATTCTGGTCCACGAGAAAAATCATCCGCAAGCGGCAAGTTCGGCCGCCTCGCTGCTGGACCGCCAGCAGGCTTTCGGCTGGACCCAGGAAGATCTCAAGTTCATCATCCAGCCCATGGCGAAAAACGGCGAAGAAGCCATCGGCTCCATGGGCAATGACACCCCGCTGGCGGTGTTGTCGTCCAAGTCCAAGTCGTTCTACAGCTATTTCCGCCAGTTGTTTGCCCAGGTGACCAATCCGCCCATCGACCCCATTCGCGAACAACTGGTGATGTCGCTGGTGTCGTTCATCGGTCCCAAGCCGAACCTGCTGGACATCAATAACGTCAATCCGCCGCAGCGGATCGAGGTCTCCCAGCCCATTCTCGACTTTGCCGGCATGTCCCTGCTGCGCGACATCGAAAAGTACACCGACAACAAATTCCGCAGCGCCGAGCTGGATATCACCTATCCGGTGGCCTGGGGCAGCGAGGGCATCGAGGCATGCGTCGCCGCCCTCTGCGCCAGCGCGGCCGATGCCGTGCGCAGCGGACTGAATATCCTGATCCTGTCCGATCGCAATATGGATGGCGAGCGGGTGGCCATTCCCGCATTGCTGGCGACCTCGGCGGTGCACCAGCACCTGATCCGCGAAGGTCTGCGCACGGCCACGGGGCTGGTGGTCGAAACCGGTTCGGCGCGCGAAGTGCACCATTTTGCGTTGCTCGGCGGCTTCGGGGCCGAAGCCATCTATCCGAACCTGGTCATGGAAACGCTGGCCGGCTACCCCGACTCCGAAAAAGCGGTCAAAAATTATGTCAAGGCCGTGGGCAAGGGCCTGAACAAGGTCATGTCCAAAATGGGTATCTCGACCTACATGTCCTATACCGGCGCGCAGATTTTCGAAGCCGTGGGATTGCAGTCCAGTCTGGTCAAAACCTATTTCTCGGGTACGCCGAGCAAGATCGAGGGCCTGAATATCTTCCAGGTGGCCGAAGAGGCGTTGCGTCTGCACCAGGCCGCCTACAGCGACGATCCCGTGCTCAAGAATATGCTGGACGCTGGCGGCGAATACGAATACCGGATCCGCGGCGAAGACCATATGTGGACGCCCGATTCCATCGCCAAGCTGCAGCATTCCACCCGGGCCAACAACTACCGCACCTACAAGGAATATGCGCAGTTGATTAACGATCAGTCGCGCCGGCACATGACGTTCCGCGGCCTGTTCGAATTCAAGGTTGATCCGTCCAAGGCGATCGCCCTGGAAGAGGTCGAACCCGCCAAGGAAATCGTCAAGCGCTTCGCGACCGGCGCCATGTCGCTGGGGTCCATTTCCACCGAGGCGCACTCCGTGCTGGCGGTAGCGATGAACCGCATTGGCGGCAAGTCCAATACCGGCGAAGGCGGCGAAGACGAACTGCGCTACCGGGCCGAGCTGCGCACCGGCGATGCCGGCATCCGCAAGGGCGATACCCTGGCGTCGGTGCTGGGCGCCGATCGCATCGAGGCCGATGTGCCGCTGCAGGCGGGCGACTCCTTGCGCTCCAGGATCAAGCAGGTCGCGTCCGGTCGCTTCGGCGTCAGTGCGGAGTACCTGTCCAGCGCCGACCAGATCCAGATCAAGATGGCGCAGGGCGCCAAGCCCGGCGAGGGCGGCCAGTTGCCCGGCCATAAGGTGTCCGAATACATCGCCAAGCTGCGCTATTCGGTACCGGGTGTCGGCCTGATTTCCCCGCCGCCGCACCACGATATCTATTCGATCGAGGACCTGGCCCAGTTGATCCACGACCTGAAGAACGTCAATCCCTCCGCGTCGATTTCCACCAAGCTGGTATCCGAAGTGGGCGTCGGCACCGTTGCCGCCGGGGTCGCCAAGGCCAAGTCCGATCATATCGTGATTGCCGGCCACGACGGCGGCACGGGCGCTTCGCCGATTTCATCGATCAAGCACGCGGGCACCTCGTGGGAATTGGGTCTGTCGGAAACCCAGCAGACGCTGGTGCTGAACAAGCTGCGCAGCCGCGTGCGGGTGCAGGCCGACGGCCAGATGAAGACCGGCCGCGATGTCGTGATCGGCGCCTTGCTGGGCGCGGACGAATTCGGTTTCGCCACGGCGCCGCTGGTGGTCGAAGGCTGCATCATGATGCGCAAGTGCCACCTGAACACCTGTCCTGTCGGCGTGGCCACGCAGGACCCGGTCCTGCGCAAGAAATTCCAGGGCAAGCCCGAGCATGTGGTGAACTTCTTCTTTTTCATCGCAGAAGAGGTGCGCGAGATCATGGCGCAACTGGGCATCCGCAAGTTCGACGACCTGATCGGCCGTTCCGAACTGCTGGATATGCGCGCCGGCATCGAGCACTGGAAAGCCCGCGGCCTGGACTTTGGCAATATTTTCTATCAACCCAATGTGGACACGCCTCCGCGCCAGACCGAAGTGCAGGACCATGTGCTGGACAAGGCGCTGGATATCCAGTTGCTCGATCGCAGCAAGGCGGCGCTGGAACGGGGCGAGAAAGTGTCGTTCATCGTGCCGGTGCGCAACCGCAACCGTACCGTGGGCGCCATGCTGTCGGGCGCGGTCGCGCGCAAATACGGCCATGAGGGGCTGCCGGAAGACACCATTCATATTCAGCTCAACGGCACGGCCGGCCAGAGCTTTGGCGCATTCCTGGCGCACGGCATTACGTTCGACCTGGTCGGCGAGGCCAATGACTACGTGGGCAAGGGCTTGTCGGGCGGACGCATCATCGTGCGCTCGCCCAATGACTTCCGCGGCTACGGCCCGGATCATATTATCGCGGGCAACACCTTGCTGTATGGCGCCTTGTCGGGCGATGCCTATTTCAACGGCGTGGCCGGCGAGCGTTTTGCGGTTCGCAACTCGGGCGCGGCAACGGTGGTGGAAGGCACCGGCGATCATGGCTGCGAATACATGACCGGCGGCACGGTCGTGGTGTTGGGCGAGACCGGTCGTAATTTCGCCGCGGGCATGTCCGGCGGCGTGGCCTATGTCTGGGATCCCGAGGGGGCGTTCAAATCGCAGTGCAACCTGAGCATGGTGGCGCTCGAAAGCGTGGTCGGCCATGAGGAGCAATTCAAGGCGAACCGTCCCGAAGAGTGGCACAGCACGCAGCGCGGCGGCGAGCGCCAGACCGACGAGACCATTCTGCGGGGCCTGGTGGAAAATCACTTCCGCCTGACCGGCAGCTTCCGCGCACGCGATTTGCTGGGCAACTGGGACAAGGCCCGCCAGCAGTTCGTCAAGGTCATGCCGATCGACTATAAGCGCGCCTTGTCCGAAATCTGGCAATCCGAACAATCGGCCCGCAAAGCAGCTTAAGGAAAGAGATAGATCATGGGTAAAATTACCGGTTTTATAGAGTTTGAGCGGGTTGCCGAGTCGTATGAGGCCCCTGGCGCACGCCTGAAGCACTACAAGGAGTTCGTGCTGGCGCTGGACGACCAGCAGGCACAGGTGCAGGGCGCGCGTTGCATGGATTGCGGCATTCCCTTTTGCAATACCGGCTGTCCGGTCAACAATATCATTCCCGACTGGAATGATCTGGTGTACCGGCAGCAATGGAAAGCGGCGCTGGACGTGTTGCATTCGACCAACAACTTTCCCGAATTCACCGGGCGCATCTGTCCCGCGCCTTGCGAGGAAGCCTGTACGCTCAATATCAATGACCAGCCTGTCGGCATCAAATCGATCGAGCACGCGATCATCGACAAGGGCTGGGAGCAGGGCTGGGTGGTGCCGCAAACCCCACTGAAGAAAAGCGGCAAGAAGGTTGCAGTGGTGGGGTCCGGCCCCGCAGGCCTGGCGGCGGCGCAGCAATTGGCCCGCGTTGGCCATAGCGTGACCGTGTTCGAGAAAAGCAACCGTATTGGCGGTCTGTTGCGCTATGGCATTCCGGACTTCAAGCTGGACAAGGGCCTGATCGAGCGCCGTATGTCGCAGATGGAAGCCGAGGGCGTGGAGTTTCAGCCTTCGACCTATGTCGGCGCCGCGGGCGACGCGATTGAAGACGGGTTGAATGTGGTGACGACAGCCGAGCTGGACAAGCAATTCGATGCCATCGTGATGGCCGGTGGCTCGGAAACGCCGCGCGATCTGCCGGTTCCCGGTCGGGAGCTGGCCGGCGTGCATTTCGCCATGGACTTTCTGCGGCAACAGAACAAGCGCAATGCCGGTGACCGCCTGGATAGCCAGATTACCGCCACCGGCAAGCATGTGATCGTGATCGGCGGCGGCGACACCGGTTCCGACTGTGTCGGTACCAGCAACCGCCAGGGCGCCGCCTCGGTGACCCAGATCGAGCTGATGCCCAAGCCCCCCGAGCATGAGAACAAGGCGCTGACCTGGCCCTATTGGCCGGCCAAGCTGCGCACGTCGTCGTCGCACTTCGAGGGGTGCGAGCGGGATTGGGCCATTACCACCAAGGCTTTCAAGGGTGACAAGGGCAAGCTCAAGAAACTGGTTTGCACCCGCGTCGAGTGGATCAAGGATGAGACCACTGGTCAGATGAAAATGCAGGAAGTGGAAGGGTCCGAGTTTGAGTTGAAGGCCGACCTGGTCCTGCTGGCGATGGGGTTCGTGGCGCCGGTGGCTGCCGTGCTGGATGCGTTCGGTGTCGAGAAGGATCAGCGCGGCAATGTGCGGGCCAATGTCGAGAACTACCGGACATCGATCGACAAGGTATTTGCCGCCGGCGATATGCGGCGCGGGCAGTCACTGGTGGTCTGGGCCATCCGCGAGGGCCGGCAGTGCGCGCGTGCTGTCGATCAATTCCTGACCGGGGATTCGCTACTGCCGCGCTAGGCCGCAGCGCCTTTGTCCGGCGGCAATTGTTACGCTGCATTACGCGGCGGCCGCCGCCGCCGACGCCCCGTTTGCGCATAGCGCCTGTTTACAGCCGGAAACAGGCGCTTTCTCATTTTTTCACCATTTTTTTACCAACTTCGTTTAAACAGATACAATAGCTACTCTTTTACTTGAAATTTCACTAATCCTGAATGACAGTTCAGTCACGCCAACCTTCCCCGCCAGTGATCCGGTTCGCGGGGGTTACCCTCGGCTACGATACGCGCGTTATTTTGCGGGACCTGGACCTCGAGGTCTATAAGGGCGAAGTGGTGGCCCTCATCGGCGGCTCCGGGTCGGGTAAGACCACCTTGCTGCGCGCGGCCACCGGCCAGATTCGTGCAACCAAGGGCATGGTCACGGTCTTCGATCAGGATATCAATCGCATCACGCCGCAGCAACTGGGCGCCGTGCGCCGGCGCATGGGCGTGCTGTTCCAGCAGGGGGCGCTGTTTACCGACCTGAGCGTTTTTGATAACGTGGCGTTTCCGCTGCGCGAACTCAGCAAGGACAGCGAATCGGTCATTCTGGAAAAAGTGCTGGACAAGCTCGATCGGGTCGGCCTCAAGCGCGCCGCCCATCTGAGCGTGTCGGAAATTTCCGGCGGCATGGCTCGTCGCGTCGCGCTGGCGCGCGCCATCGTGCTGGAGCCTGAAGTCATTCTGTTCGACGAGCCGTTTGCGGGGCTGGACCCGATCACGCTGGGCATGACCGCAAGGCTGATCAGGCGGCTGACCGACAAGCTGGGATGCGCCACGGTGTTGATTACGCACGATCTGGAAGAGTCGTTCTTGATTGCCGACCAGGTCTATATGGTGGGCGAGGGCAGCATGGTGGTGTCGGGTACGCCCGACGAGGTGCGCAAATCGGACAAACCGCTGGCCAGGCAGTTCCTGAAGGGAACCTCGGACGGGCCGGTGGTGTTCGAATATCCACCCTCGGCCGATTTCGATCGCTGGTTGGCCAGACAAAGCGGGGGCGAGCGATGATAATCCGGCTTATCACTGCGCTGGGCGGGCGTATCACGGGCACAGTCATCACGCTGGGCGTGTTCTTCCGGTTTTTCCTGTCCGTGCTGGGTCGCAGCAACATCGTCTTCAAGCGGCCGCGGCTGGTCACCGAGCAAATTCACTTCATTGGCAATTACTCGCTGATCATCATCGCCGTCTCGGGGCTGTTCGTGGGCTTCGTGCTCGGGCTGCAGGGTTATTACACGCTCACGCGCTATGGCTCGGAAGAGGCGCTGGGTGTCATGGTGGCGCTTGGGCTGGTACGCGAGCTTGGACCTGTGGTGACCGCGCTGCTGTTCGCCGGGCGCGCCGGTACCTCGATCACGGCTGAAATCGGGCTGATGAAGGCGAGCGAGCAGATCGCCGCGATCGAAGTCATGGGGATCAACCCCATGCGGAGGATCGTGGTGCCCCGGTTCTGGGGCGGCATCGTGGCCATGCCCATTCTCGCGCTGATCTTTTCCGCGGTCGGTATTATCGGCGGCTGGCTGGTGGCGGTCGTGCTGATTGGCGTCGATGCCGGTTCGTTTTGGTCGCAGATGCAAAGCGCGGTCGATATCAAGGCTGATATTCTGGCGGGCTTTATCAAGAGTGTCGTGTTTGGCGTGGCGGTGATGCTGGTGTCTGTCTACGAAGGCTGGATGTCCCGGCCTACGCCGGAAGGCGTGGCGCGCGCCACGACCCGTACCGTCGTGGTAAGTTCGCTGCTGGTGCTGGGACTGGACTTCCTGCTGACGGCAGTGATGTTTGGCGGATAAGGGACTATGGGGCAAGGCCGTCCTTTTGGCGCGCACACGGAAATAGGTAAAATCAAATGAGCAAAAAAACGGATTTTCTGGTTGGATTATTTGTGTTGTTGGGGATCCTCGCTGCGGTGTTCCTGATGCTGCAGGCGGGTAATCTCAAAACGTTTTCTGTCGGGGAAACCTACCATGTCTCGGCCAAATTCGAGAACATCGGCGCGCTCAAGGTGCGCTCGCCCGTCAAGAGCAACGGCGTGGTGGTGGGGCGCGTCAGCGGCATCAGTTTCGACAACAAGGAATTCAAGGCCGTGGTGGATATGAATATCTTCGCGGACTATACTTTTCCCGACGACAGCTCGGCGTCCATCATGACCTCGGGCCTGCTTGGCGAGCAATACATTGGCCTGACACCGGGCGCCGACGACAAGAATCTGGCCAACGACAGTGTCATCACCTATACGCAGAGCGCCGTGGTGCTCGAGGAACTGATCAGCAAATTCCTGTTTTCCAAGGCGGAAGCCGAAGGGTCGGCTGCGGCGGGCGCCGATGCGGATAAGGCGGCGCCGGCATTGACGCCGCCGGGTGCGGCCGCGCCTGCGCCGAAGCCCGCGCAGTAGGTCGGAAATTTCGATATGTTTGATGCCACCCGGCCGTGGTACGATAGGTGACTCAATTTTTTCGCCCAAGCAGATCATCCAAACAAGACACGTAAAAGACACAAGACGAGTATCGTATGAAACAACAAAATATACGCCTGATAGGTCTGGGATCCGCACTGGCGTTGCTCGCGGGATGCGCGTCGGTAAAAAACCCGACACCCGGTGATCCGCTGGAAAGCTACAACCGCAGCATGTTTCAGTTCAACGACGCCGTTGACCGCAATGTGCTGACACCGGTCGCCAAGGGCTACCGCACCGTGGTACCCAGTCCGGTCCGCACCTGCGTCACGAATATCTTCAACAACTTCGGCGACGTCTGGTCCGCGGTCAATAGCTTTCTGCAGGGCAGGGCGCTGGATTCCATCAATACCTTCGGCCGGGTCCTGTTCAACTCCACCATGGGCCTGGGCGGGTGTATCGACGTGGCCTCCATGAAAGGCGCACCACGCATCCAGAACGATTTCGGCACCACGTTGGGCGTCTGGGGCATAGGCCAGGGCCCTTACTTCGTGCTGCCGTTCTTCGGACCCTCCACATTCCGCGATACCGCAGGCACCGTTGGCGATGGTTTCGGCAGCGCGGCCATTTACGTCTCCCCCGCAGCCATCGACAACGTGCCGCTGCGCAACTCCATCTGGGGCATCAGTATCGTCAATTCGCGGGCGAACCTGCTCAATGCGAGCGACTTGATGAACGATGTCGCCCTGGACCGCTACAGTTTCCTGCGTGATGCGTATTTACAACGGCGTCAGGGCCTGCTGAACCAGAAACTGGGCCCCGAGGTGCTGGATCCCCCGGACGGGCAGGGCAAACCCGCGGCCAAGGGCAGCACGCTGCCCCAGTACGATGATCCCGAAGCGGGCGCGCCGTCCGGCAAGCCGGCTGTCGATCCCTCGCTGCCGGTCTATGACGATCCGGATGCCGCCAGCGCCGCGGCAGCAACACCGGTGGCGCCTGCCGCCGGCAAGCCGCCAGCACCGGTTGCCCGAAAACAGGCCGCGCCGGACCCTTCCGTGCCGGTCTATGAAGATCCAGAGGCAAAATAATCAAGGGTCTGATTGGCACAACAGCCTGAAACGACTCGCTTCATCGAGCCTTTTCAGGCGGTTTCATCCCGCAGATTCTTTTACTTTTGCTGACAGTTAGCGTGTATCCTCGGAAATACAATGAGTTCATTCAGGCTGGCGGCAAGAATGGCGAGCGGTATCGCGTCGGCCACGTCAAGGTTTAAGAAAGAAGGAGAGCACGTATCATGAAATTCACAGGTATGCTTAAGAAAACGCAGTTGGCCATGCTGGCCGGCTTTGTTGCCGCGGGCGCCATGCAGGCTGCGGTGGCCGCGCAGGACCCGAACCAGTTCGTCGAGCAGATCGCCAACAATACATTGCAGGCGGTGAATCAGAACGGCGCGGCCAAGGGCGGCGATGTCAATGCGATCAATCAGATCGTGAATCAGTATCTGATGCCGCATATCAATATGGAAAAAACCACGCGCCTGGCCGTTGGACAGCCCTGGCGCCAGGCGACGCCAGAGCAGCGCACGGCCCTGGTCAATGGCTTCAAGCAAACCCTGCTGCGTACGTATAGCGGCGCGTTCCGCAATGTGACGCCGAGCACCACGATTACCATGCAGCCGTTTCGCGGCGATCCGAACGCCAATGACATTGTCGTGCGCTCCACCATTACCGCCGGGCAGGGACCGGTCTCGGTCGACTATCGTCTTGAAAAAGCGGGAAATTCCTGGAAAGTCTATGATCTGAACGTGGAAAATATCTGGCTCATCCAGAATTACCGCAACCAATTTGCCGGTCAGATTTCCCAGGGTGGTATCGATGGCCTGATCAAAGCCCTGAATCGCTAATTACGACAAGGTTTACGGCTATAATCAAATGCTTGTCTCATTGGTGAGGCAAGCATTTTTTTATTGCCATGTCCGCCGTTCAAGTACAACACGTCTCCAAAGTCTATGAATCCGCCCAGGGTACGGGCTGGCGCCGCTATTTGCCGGGGGCGTCCAAGGCCCGGGCGCCGTTTCGCGCGCTCAACGATGTCAGCTTTACGGTTGAGCAGGGCGAGTTTTTTGGTTTGCTCGGCCCCAACGGCGCCGGCAAAACTACCCTGATTTCCGTGCTGGCCGGCCTGGCCCGTGCCAGCGGCGGCAGCGCCCGCATCTGCGGCTACGACGTCGGCACCCAGTACAAGGAAGCGCGGCGCTCGCTGGGCGTTGTGCCACAGGAACTGGTGTACGATCCCTTTTTCACGGTGCGCGAAACCCTGCGCTTGCAGTCGGGGTATTTCGGCATCCGCCGCAATGACGACTGGATCGACGAGATCCTGCATAACCTGGGTCTGTCTGACAAGGCCGACGCTAATATGCGCGCCCTGTCCGGCGGCATGAAGCGACGGGTGCTGGTGGCACAGGCATTGGTGCACCGGCCGCCGGTGATTATCCTGGACGAGCCCACCGCCGGCGTCGATGTCGATTTGCGGCGCAGCCTTTGGGATTTCATCGTGCGGCTCAATAAAAGCGGGCATACCATTATGCTGACCACACATTATCTGGAAGAGGCCGAGGCCTTGTGCAATCGCATCGCCCTGCTCAAGCGCGGCCAGATTGTCGCGCTCGATACCACGCAGGCCTTGATGGCGCGAGTCGGTGGGCAGGACCTTGAAGAGGCCTTCGTGCATATCATGCACAATGGCGTACCGGAGGCCGCGTAATGAACGCCTTGCAGAACAACGTGAAATTCGGTTCGGGCTTTCCGACACTGCTCTACAAGGAATTGCTGCGTTTCTGGAAGGTGGCTTTCCAGACGGTGGCCGCGCCGGTCATGACGGCCATGCTGTATCTGCTGGTGTTCGCGCATGTGCTGGAAGACCGCGTCACTATGTACGACAGCGTGTCATACACGGCATTCCTGATTCCCGGCCTCATGATGATGAGCATGCTGCAAAATGCGTTCGCCAACCCGTCTTCGTCGCTGATCCAAAGTCGCATCACCGGCAACCTGGTGTTCGTGCTGCTGCCACCGCTGTCGCATTACGAATTTTTCTCGGCCTATGTCATCGCCGCCGTGCTGCGCGGCCTTTGCGTGGGTCTGGGCATCTGGGTCGTGGCCACGTTCTTCGTGCCGATCTGGCCGGCCAGCGTGGCCTGGGTCCTGGTGTTCGCCGTCTTGTCCTGTGGCATCCTGGCGGTGCTCGGCATCATTGCGGGCCTGTGGTCCGAGAAATTCGACCAGTTGGCCGCCTTCCAGAATTTCCTGATCATGCCGGCCACGTTCCTGTCCGGCGTCTTCTATTCCATTCACTCGCTGCCGCCATTCTGGCAGTCGGTCTCGCACTGGAACCCGGTTTTCTATATGATTGACGGGTTCCGCTACGGCTTTTTCGAAAAATCCGACGCATCGCCATGGCACAGCGTGGCCGTGGTCGCCGCTTCTTTCCTCGTGCTTTCCCTATACGCCCTTCGTTTGCTGGCGCGCGGATATAAACTCCGGACATGACTATGCTACCTACACCAGAACAGATTCGCGAATACATCGAATCGCAATTGCCCTGTGAGCACATTGAAGTGCAGGGCGACGGTTCGCATTTCGAGGCGCTGATCGTCAGCGCCGTTTTCGAAGGCAAGCGGCCGATTGCCCGGCATCAGTGCGTGTACGCGGCGCTAGGGGATAAAATGAAGGCGGAAATTCATGCCCTTTCCATGAAGACCCTGACGCCCGAAGAGTACCGCAAGCATGGATAAACTCAAGATCACCGGCGGCCGTCGCCTGAATGGCGAAATCAGTATTTCCGGCGCAAAAAATGCCGCGTTGCCCATTCTTTGCGCCGCGCTGCTCACAGCCGAGCCCGTCACGCTGCGCAATGTGCCGGAATTGAACGATATTCGCACGACGGTGCGGTTGCTGGCCGAGCTGGGCGTGAAGATCACCCAGGAAGCCGGCGGCGTCGTGCACCTGCAGGCGGATCAGATCACCAGCCTGGAGGCGTCTTACGAACTGGTCAAGACCATGCGGGCGTCGATCCTGGTGCTGGGACCCCTGCTGACCCGCTTCGGAGAAGCCAAGGTCAGCCTGCCCGGCGGTTGCTCCATTGGCCAGCGGCCAGTAGATCAGCATATCAAGGGCCTGACCGCGCTTGGCGCCGATATTGCGGTGGAGCACGGGTTTGTGGTCGCCAGCGCGAAAAAACTGATTGGCGCCCCGATCGTGACCGATATGGTCACCGTGGGCGGCACCGAGCAGTTCCTGATGGCCGCGGCGCTGGCCAAGGGGCAGACCGTGCTGGAAAATGCCGCGCGCGAACCCGAGGTGGTGGATTTGGCGGAAATGCTGATTTCCATGGGCGCGCGCATCTCGGGGCATGGCACCGACAGGATCGTGATCGATGGCGTGGAATGCCTGCATGGCACTGATTACACGGTGGTGCCCGACCGTATCGAGGCCGGCTCGTTCCTGTGCGCCGTGGGCGCGACCGGCGGCGACATCATGCTGCGCAACGCGGCGCCCGATACCATGGGTGCCACGCTGGACAAGCTGACCGACGCCGGCCTGGTGCTCGAAACCGGCCCCGACTGGATCCGGGCGATCATGAACGGCCGTCCCAAGGCCGTGGGTTTTCGCACCAGCGAATACCCCGGTTTTCCCACGGATATGCAGGCCCAGCTGCTGGCCCTGAACACCGTGGCCGATGGCACGGCGGTGGTTGTCGAGAATATCTTCGAGAACCGCTATATGCATGTGCCAGAACTCATGCGCATGGGCGCCGATATCGAGCTGGATGGACATACGGCCGTCATCAATGGCGTGGCGCAGCTGATGGGCGCCCAGGTTATGGCAACGGACCTGCGCGCCTCGGCCAGCCTGGTTATTGCAGGCCTGGCGGCCATGGGCGAAACGATCGTGGACCGCATCTATCATTTGGATCGCGGCTACGAAAAAATGGAAGATAAGCTGCAGGCGGTGGGGGCCGACATCCGGCGCCTGCGCGGTTGACGATCATGACTGATACTACCCAACTGACCATGGCCCTTTCCAAGGGGCGTATTTTCGAAGAGACGCTGCCGCTGCTGGAGCAGGCCGGCATCGTTGTAACCGAGCATCCCGAGCAGTCGCGCAAGCTGATCCTGCCGACCAGCCGCGATGATCTACGATTGCTGATTGTGCGCGCCTCCGATGTGCCCACCTACGTGCAGTACGGCGCCGCCGATTTCGGCATCGCCGGCAAGGATGTGCTCTATGAATACAGCCAGGAACACCCTGGCGGCCTGTACCAGCCCATCGATCTGAATATCGCGCGATGCCGGCTTGCGGTAGCGGTCAGGGACGGGTTCGATTATGAAGCCGCGGTTCGGCAAGGCGCGCGCTTGCGGGTTGCGACAAAATATGTCAATGTGGCCCGCGAACATTTCGCCCGCAAGGGCGTGTATGTTGATATTATTAAACTCTATGGTTCCATGGAGCTTGCGCCGCTGGTCGGCCTGGCCGATGCGATTGTCGATGTCGTCTCCACCGGCGGCACCTTGCGTGCCAACGGCCTGGTCGCGGTCGAGGACGTGATGCCCGTGTCGTCGCGCCTCATCGTCAACCAGGCGTCGCTCAAGACGCGCGCGGCGGTCCTGCAGCCCATTCTGGATGCTTTTGAAAACGCTTCACCCTGATAGGGTCATCACAAGTTATGAAACCCGTCGTACACCGACTTGACTCTCGCGCTGCCGGTTTTGCCGGACAGTTGCGTCAATTGCTGGCCTTTGAATCCGGCGAGGATGCGCAGATCGAACAAGCCGTTGCCGGCATCCTGCAGGATGTCAGGCAGCGTGGCGACGCCGCGGTGCTGGAATATACCGCGCGCTTTGATCGCGTGTCCGCCGCTTCCATTGATGAACTGGAAATTTCCGCGGGCGATTGCCAGGCGGCATTGGCCGCGCTGGAGCCGGCGCGTCGAGATGCCCTGGAGCAGGCGGCAAAGCGCGTGCGTCTTTATCATGACAGGCAGCGCGCCGAATCCTGGCAGTACCAGGAGACCGATGGTACGGTCCTGGGTCAGAAGATTACGCCGATGGATCGCGTCGGGTTGTATGTGCCCGGCGGCAAGGCGGCATATCCGTCGTCGGTATTGATGAACGCGATTCCGGCCAAGGTCGCCGGTGTTGGCGAAATCATCATGGTCACGCCGACGCCGGATGGCGCGCGTAATCGACTGGTGCTGGCCGCGGCGGCGGTTGCCGGCGTGGACCGGGTGGTTGCCATTGGTGGCGCCCAGGCTGTGGGGGCCTTGGCCTACGGGACACAACGCATTGCGGCGGTTGACAAGATCGTCGGGCCGGGTAACGCCTATGTCGCGGCGGCCAAGCGTCGCGTGTTCGGCACGGTTGGTATCGATATGGTTGCCGGTCCCAGCGAAATCCTGATTATCTGCGATGGCACCACGCCGCCCGATTGGATCGCCATGGATCTGTTCTCGCAGGCCGAGCATGACGAACTGGCCCAGGCCATTTTGCTATGCCCCGATGCCGCGTACCTGGACCGGGTGCAGGCCGAGATCGAGCGCCTGCTGCCGACCATGCCGCGCGTGGACATCATCCGGCGCAGCCTTGCTGATCGGGGCGCCCTGATTCATGTGCGGGACCTGGACGAGGCCTGTGCGATCGCCAATGAAATCGCCCCCGAACACCTGGAGATTTCCGTGCAGGACGCCGCGCAACTGGTAGGCAAGATCCGTCATGCCGGTGCGATCTTCCTGGGGCGATATTCCTCGGAAGCGCTGGGCGATTATTGCGCGGGTCCGAACCATGTGCTGCCGACCTCAAGGACGGCGCGTTTTTCCTCGCCGCTGGGCGTCTATGATTTTCAGAAACGCAGCAGCATTATTCAGGTCTCCGAAGCCGGAGCGATTACACTAGGGGCAATTGCCGCCGAACTGGCCGATGGCGAAGGGTTGCAAGCCCATGCGCAAAGCGCCCGCTATCGTCTGCCCCCACACTCTTGACGACAATCTATGCGAACCGCTGACATTACCCGAAACACCAATGAAACCCGCATCGCGGTATCGTTGAATCTCGATGGAACCGGGAAACAGTCCATCGACACCGGCGTTCCGTTCCTGGATCATATGATCGACCAGATCGCCAGGCATGGCCTGATCGACCTGGATATCAAATGCGAAGGCGATACGCATATCGATGATCACCACACCGTCGAGGACGTGGGCATTGCCCTGGGGCAGGCGGTTGCCAAAGCCGTGGGCGACAAGAAAGGCCTGACCCGCTACGGCCATGCCTATGTGCCACTGGATGAAGCGCTGTCGCGCGTGGTCATTGATTTTTCCGGCAGGCCCGGCCTGCAGTACCATATCCCGTTCACGCGTTCGCATGTCGGGCGCTTTGACGTGGACCTGGCCCAGGAGTTTTTCCAGGGGTTCGTCAATCACGCGCTGGTTACGCTGCATATCGATAACCTGCGCGGCACCAACTCGCACCATCAGGCCGAAACGGTATTCAAGGCCTTTGGCCGCGCCTTGCGCATGGCCCTGGCGCTGGATCCGCGCAGCGAGGGCGTGATCCCGTCTACCAAGGGTGTGCTGTAATGCCAGGGTGTCTGCCATGAGCAGTAGGATCGCTATCGTTGATTATGGCATGGGCAACCTGCACTCGGTAGAGCGGGCATTGCGCCACGCCGCGCCCGAGGCGCAGGTTTACCTGGCTTCCGACGTGCCTGCGCTGCAGCGCGCGGACCGCATCGTGTTTCCGGGACAGGGCGCCATGCCCGATTGCATGCGCAATCTGGCGCGGTCCGGCCTGATGGACGCGGTCACGCAGGCGGCCGCCAGCAAGCCATTGCTGGGTGTCTGTGTCGGGGAACAAATGCTGTTCGAGCGCAGCGAAGAGGGCGACGTGCCATGCCTGGGCCTGTTTCCCGGCGCCGTGCGCCGGTTTGCGGGCCCGCAATACGCCATCAATATGCAGGAGCAGGCCGATACCGCGGCCAATGCCGTCCAGCACGAGGCGCGTCTGTTGAAGGTGCCGCATATGGGGTGGAGCCGGGTGCATCAGGCCAGGCCCCATCCGGTCTGGGAAGGCATCCCCGATCAGGCCTACTTTTATTTCGTGCACAGCTATTATGTAGACCCTGCCGATGCGTCGCTGACGGTCGGGCAGACGCAGTATGGCAAAGATTTTACCTGCGCGGTTGCGCGCGATAATATTTTTGCGGTTCAGTTCCATCCTGAAAAAAGTGCCGATTATGGCTTGCGCTTGTATCGGAATTTTGTAAACTGGAAGATCTGACCGGGAAACTTTCCGGCAGTTGGGGGAGCTGCGAAATACGCGCTTGATCGTTTTCGCAGTTCAGATTTGATCCATTTTTTTATACGCTGATAGTTATGCTGCTGATACCAGCCATTGATTTGAAAGACGGCCGATGCGTTCGCCTGCGGCAGGGCGATTTACAGGATGCCACTATTTTTTCCGAAGATCCGGTCACGGTTGCCGAACAATGGTATGACCAGGGGGCCCGGCGCCTGCATCTGGTCGACCTGAACGGTGCCGTGGCGGGCAAACCGAAGAACGAGGATGTGATCAGGGCGATCGTGCGCGCTGTCGGCGACGATATACCGGTGCAGATCGGTGGAGGAATCCGAGATCTGGATACCATCGAGCGCTACCTGGACTTCGGTATTGAATACATTATCATCGGTACTGCCGCGGTCAAGGATCCGGGCTTTTTGCAGGACGCCTGCAGCGCCTTCCCGGGCAATATCATCGTGGGGCTTGATGCCAAGGACGGCAAGGTTGCCACTGACGGCTGGAGCAAGCTGACCAAGCACGATGTGCTGGATCTGGGCCGCAAGTTCGAGGATTATGGCGTCGAGTCCATCATCTATACCGATATCGGTCGCGACGGCATGCTGACCGGCGTCAATATCGAAGCCACGGTGCGGCTGGCGCAGCATGTGAAAATCCCGGTCATCGCTTCCGGCGGCGTCACAGACCTGAAGGACATCGAAGCCTTGTGCGAGATCGAGGCCGAAGGGGTCGAAGGCGTGATCCTGGGTCGCAGCATTTACGAAGGCACGCTGGATTTCCAGGAAGCGCAAGACCTGGCCGACGAGCTTGGCGAGGACGACGCAGCGTGACGCAATCCGCGGGCCTGGGCCACACTCTTACCACTCGTGTCATTCCTTGTCTGGATGTGACCGCCGGCCGCGTCGTGAAGGGCGTGAATTTCGTTGAACTGCGTGACGCCGGCGACCCGGTGGAAATTGCCCGGCGCTATAATGAACAAGGCGCCGATGAACTGACCTTCCTGGATATCACCGCCACCAGCGACGGCAAGGACCTGACCCTTTCCATGATCGAGCAGGTCGCGTCCGAGGTATTCATCCCGCTCACAGTGGGCGGCGGCGTGCGCAGCCTGCCTGACGTGCAGCGCCTGCTGAATGCAGGCGCGGACAAGGTTTCCATCAATAGCGCGGCGGTGCAGGAGCCCGAACTGGTGCGGGCTTGCGCCGATTATTATGGTTCGCAGTGCATTGTGGTGGCGATCGACGCGCGGCGCGTTTCGGCGCCCGGCGAGCCCCTGAAGTGGGAAGTGTTCACGCATGGCGGCCGCAAGGCAACGGGCATTGACGCCGTTGGTTGGGCGGTGCGGATGGCGCGATACGGCGCCGGCGAACTGCTGATCACCAGCATGGACCAGGACGGCACGCAGGCAGGCTTTGATCTGCAACTGACACGCACGATTTCCGACGCCGTGGCGGTGCCGGTCATCGCCTCCGGCGGCGTGGGCAACCTGCAGCATTTATGCGACGGCGTGACCCAAGGGCGGGCCAGCGCGGTGCTGGCAGCCAGTATCTTCCACTATGGCGATTACAGCATCGGCCAGGCCAAAGCCTATATGGCCGAGCGTGGCATACAAGTCAGGACGACAGCATGAACTGGATAGACGAAGTGGCGTTTAATGACGATGGCCTGATTCCGGCCATTGCCCAGGATTGGCAAAGCGGCCGAATTCTCATGGTGGCCTGGATGAATCGCGAAGCCTTGCGGGAAACCGTCGAGACCGACCGCGCCGTGTATTGGTCGCGGTCGCGCGCGCGCCTGTGGCGCAAGGGCGAGGAATCCGGCAATACACAGCGTGTCCATGCCGTCAGGCTCGATTGCGATGGCGATGTCATTCTGCTGACGGTAGAGCAGCAGGGCGGAATCGCGTGCCATACCGGGCGCGAAAGCTGTTTCTTCCGCGAATTGACGGACGAGTCCGGTGTGCCGGCATGGAAAGTCACCGATGCGGTGCTGAAAGATCCGGAGATGCTTTACAAATGACTACCGATACGTCGACAGCGACGATCTTGACCCGACTGGCCGACCTGCTGGAAACCCGCAAGCCGGCCCAGGGGGGAGATCCGCAAAGCTCGTACACCGCAAAACTGCTGGCGCGCGGCCCCGATGCCTTCCTGAAAAAGATCGGCGAAGAGGCCACCGAATTGGTCATGGCGGCCAAGGACGGCGTGCCCGAGCGGATCGTTTCGGAAACAGCGGATTTATGGTTTCACTGTCTTGTCGCATTGGCCCATTATGATCTTCGTCCCGAAGATGTGCTGGCCGAGCTGGCCCGCCGCGAAGGGCTGTCGGGCCTGGAGGAAAAAGCGGCCCGCGACCATTGAGTGTTGTCGCGCCTGGCATGGCGCTGCGGCTGAATCGGGGGCAATGGCATTTCCTTATTGAATTACTATTAAATTGGTATAGTATGCGTAAGTTCACGCAATCTGTTTTCAGGAGTAAAACATGGGCAGTTTAAGCATTTGGCACTGGCTGATCGTACTGGTCATCGTTGCCCTTATTTTCGGCACCAAGAAGCTGCGCAATGTAGGCGAAGATCTGGGTGGCGCGGTCAAAGGCTTCAAGAAAGGCATCAAAGAAGCCAATGACGAAGCCGATACGACGCAGGCTTCCAAGGGTGCGCTCAACCGCAACGCCACGGACGACGCGGCGACGACGAAATCCGGTTCCGACGCCCCCATCGACGTTCAGGCGCGCGAAAAATCCGAGTGATCCCTTATCAGTGGCTGCTGGCGTCGGCTGGCAGAGCGTTCGGCGCGGCCCGTTTTCTTGAGAAGTTGCAGGCATGTTTGGATTAAGTTTCGGAGAGCTGTTCATTATCGGCGTCGTGGGGCTCATCGTGATTGGCCCGGAACGGCTGCCGACGGTCGCCCGTACGCTTGGCCATCTGGTCGGCCGGGCGCAGCGCTATGTCAGCGACGTCAAGAGCGATATCCAGCGCGAAATGGACATGCAGGAAATCGCCAAGATCAAGGATGAAATGCAGTCCGCGGTCAGCGATGTGAAATCGTCGGTCGAGGATACGGCCAGCGCATTGCGCAACCCGGTCAATGCATTGAAAGAAGATCTGGAAAAAACGGGCAGTTCGCTGCGCGACAGCGTGTCGTCCCACGACGAGAGGGTTGCGCAAAGCGGGCGTGACAATGCGGTGCCGGACGCCGTCGCGGCTTCCGATTCCGCCGCGAACGCCGCTTTATCCCCACCCGCCGCGGTGCCGAGCGCATCGGATCAAAAACAGGCCAATGCCGATTCCACCGTCTCCCGTCCGGAAAACCAAGCCTGATGTCGAACTCTCTCCTTCCGCCAGACGACAAGTCTGAAAGCCTGCCAGAAGACAGCTTTTTTTCGCACCTTATCGAGTTGCGGTCGCGTCTGATCAGAGCCATTTTGGCAATTCTGGCCGTGTTCGCGATTTTATGCATCTATCCCGGCACGGGCGCGGTCTACGATTTCATTGCGCGGCCCATGATCGAATCGCTGCCGGCCGGCAACAAAATGATTGCGACCGGCGTGATCACGCCCTTCCTGGTGCCGCTGAAAGTCACGCTGCTGCTGGGGTTCATGATTGCGCTGCCTTACGTGCTCTATCAGGCGTGGGCGTTTATCGCGCCGGGCCTGTACCGTCATGAAAAGCAACTGGCGATGCCGCTGGTGATTTCCAGCACGCTGCTGTTCTTCTTTGGCATGGCGTTTTGCTATTACGTGGTTTTCCATACGGTTTTCCATTTCATCTCCATGGTCTCTCCCGAGTCCATCAATTTCGCACCGGATATCGAAGCCTATCTTGGCTTCGTCATGACCATGTTCCTGGCTTTTGGTGTGACCTTCGAGGTCCCGATTGTCGTGGTGGTGCTTGTCAGTACCGGCGTGGTTCAGGTGGAAAAGCTCAAGGCCATGCGCGGTTACGTGATCGTGGGCGCGTTCGTGATTGCCGCCATCGTCACGCCACCGGATGTGCTGTCGCAATTGCTGCTGGCGATTCCGCTATGTCTGTTGTTCGAGCTGGGATTGTTCGCCGCCCGTTTCGTCAAGGTCAGGAAGCTGGATCGCGAGGCGGAGGACGAGGCGGCGCAATAGCGCGACCGGGCGCATGGCGTCGTGGGCGCTGTACTGGCGCGCCACGCCTTGGCGTTGCGCTCGTGAGGCTCGGTGTGGGGGCGTGGCGACCGGTGCGCCCGGATAGAAGCCGTTAACGTTAAAAAAGGGCATGTCATTGCGATATGCCCTTTCTGTTTCGCTGTCGCGGCGGATGTCAGTTGGTTGTGGTGATATGCGGCCGCTTGCCCAGGGTGACAATGAAATCGTGCGTCCTGCCGTTGCGCAGTACCTTGAGCGTGACTTTGGACTTGGGTGCGATTTCGGCGATTTTATTGAGCAGATGGTCGGTGCCGGCGATGTTCTCGCCATTGATGGCCAGCAGAATGTCGCCCACCAGCAGACCCGCCTGGCCGGCCGGCCCGTTGGAGGCCAGAGTGGCAATGATCACCCCATTGGTATTTTGCAGATTGAACGCCTTGGCCAGGTCGCTGGTGATGTCCTGCGGCTCGATGCCCAGCCAGCCCCTAGAGACGCTGCCGGTCGTAATGATTTCATTCATGATCCGCATGGCGGTGTCGGCGGGGGTGGCAAAGCCGATGCCCAGCGAGCCGCCATCGGCCGATTCGCTATAGATGGCCGTATTGATGCCAATCAGTTCGCCGCGGGTGTTGATCAGGGCGCCTCCGGAATTGCCGGGATTGATGGCGGCATCGGTCTGAATGAAGTTTTCATAGGTGTTGATGCCCAGCCCGGTGCGCCCCAGCGCCGATACAATGCCCATGGTGGTTGTCTGCCCCACGCCGAAAGGATTGCCGATAGCCAGTACAATATCCCCGATATTGGGCGTGTTGCCAACGTTATAGTGAATGGCGGGCATGTTTGGCAACTCGGCCTTGAGCACGGCCAGATCGGTATCCGGATCGCTGCCGATCAGCTTTGCCGGCCCCTTGCGCCCGTCAGGCAGGCCGATTTCAATTGAATCTGCCGCTTCAATGACGTGGTAGTTGGTCAGGATATAGCCTTTGTCCGAAGCAATAACGCCAGAACCCAGGTTGGTCGGGCCAATCGCGTTCTGATCCTTGTTATCCTTGATGAAAGGTTTCAGGGCAGGGACATCCGGCAGGTTCTTGAACGGCGATTCGATGTTTTTCGTGGTGTAGATATTCACCACGGACGGTGTCGCCGCGGAGACAGCGGAGGAAAAACTCAGGGTCGAGTCGGTGGCGGCGGAGGATCCGGGAACGGAAGTGGCAGGCGTGCTTGTACCCGCTCCGGGTGTCAGCCACCCGGGGCGTAAAGTTGTTATGGTAAATACCAGCGCCAGACAGACCGTGACCGCCTGAGATAACAGTAACCAAAAACGATACATAGGAAGACGTCGTGAATAAAATTCTCGTACAGGATTTGCTAAGCTGGTTGGACCTGCAATTAAAACCAGCCCTCTTTCAGGATTATGCACCAAACGGGCTGCAGGTGCAGGGGAAGCCCGAAATAAATAAGGTCATCACCGGCGTGACCGCATCGGCACGACTGCTTGAAATCGCAGCGGAAAAAGGGGCGGATGCGGTTTTGGTGCACCATGGCTGGTTCTGGAAAGGCGAAAGCCCGTGCATTGTGGGCAGCAAATACGACCGCGTGGCCCTGGCGATCCGCCACGGCTTGAATGTCATTGGCTATCATTTGCCGCTGGATGCGCACCCCCAGTGGGGGAATAATGCGCAATTGGCACGGGTGCTGGGGCTGGTGCCGGACAGGAACCCGGCGGACGGCGATGCGCCCGTCACGTTCGGGCGGGATGGCCTGGTCTGGTCGGGACGCTTGCCGTCAGGGGTGAATACACTGGGGCAATTGGGTCAGCGCATCGCGCAGGCACTGGGTCGTGCGCCGTTGCTCATAGGCAACACCGAACAACCGCGACAGCGTATCGCCTGGTGCACGGGAGGTGCTCAGGGCATGTTCGAATCGGCCATTGCGCAAGGGGTTGATATTTACCTGACGGGCGAGGCATCGGAGCAGGTTTATCACCAGGCCATGGAGTCCGGGGTCGCCTATATTGCCGCAGGTCATCACGCGACCGAAAGATACGGGGTGCAGGCGCTGGGGCAGGCCCTGGCGGCGCAATTCGGGGTGGAGGTGGAGTACGTGGAGTTGTCCAACCCGGTGTAGCATCGGCCACGGGCGGGGAGGGAAGCGCGGGCGGCAGTCATGCCGGGTAAAAAAACAACATCCGTCGGTGGCGAGGGATGTTGTTTTTTTACCATTGGGTGGGAGCCGGACCTGCGCCCGGACAGCGTGCCGGATCAGGCGCCTGGTTTCTGGCGCAGCAGGTCGCGGATCTCGCGCAGCAGTGCGACATCGGCGGGATCGGGCTCGGCGGCAGCTTCTTTTTCTTTTTCAAAAGAGGCCCGTGCCTTGGCGACGGCCTTGACCAGGCAGAAGATGACAAAGGCCAGTAAGATGAAATTAATGAGGATCGTGAGAAAATTTCCGTAAGCGAGCACGTTGGCGCCAGCCTTGGTCATGGCTTCGTAGGTGCGGGCGCCGGCATAGCCTTCGGGTTCGGCCAAGACGATGAACTTATTGGCAAAGTCAACGGAACCGCCCAGGATGAAATTGATGACAGGCATGATGACGTCTTTCACCAGCGAATCAATGATTTTTCCAAACGCGGCGCCAATGATGACACCGACAGCCAGATCGATCATATTGCCCTTGACGGCAAACTCTTTAAATTCGTTAATAAAACCTTTACTCATGATAATGTCCTTTTTTCTACGCCCGGCTCGGGCACCGGTATATAATAAACGGTTGCCAAATTATGTACACTATAAAATCTAGTAATTTTTAGTACCTTGAGCGTAATCAACAAGGATAGATCAATGAGTCAGGATTCGATACAGCATGACAATCAGGAACCCGCAACGCCCGCGGTGCTTCCTTCCGATCCGCAAAGGCGTCTCTGGTTGGGAACGGCCTGTGCGGTGGGTGGTGTGGCAGGAGTGGCAACGGCCGTTCCCTTTGTTGCGTCAATGAGCCCTTCCGACCGCGCCAAGGCGGCTGGCGCTCCAGTGGAAATCGCTTTAGGCGGCATTGCTCCGGGCGCCATGATTACTGCTGAATGGCAGGGCAAGCCTGTCTGGGTGATCCATCGCACGCAGGCCATGATCGACGGCCTCACCAAAAATGATTCCCATCTCGCGGATCCCAAATCCGAACGTCCTGATTACACACCCGATTTCGCCAAAAACGAAGGCCGTTCGCGCAAGCCTGAATGGTTTGTCTGTGTCGGCATCTGTACGCATTTAGGTTGTTCCCCATCCCCGCGCTTTGCCGTCGGCGGCGGCGAGGGCATGGGCTCCGACTGGGAGGGCGGTTTTCTGTGCCCTTGCCACGGCTCCCACTTCGACCTGGCCGGCCGCGTTTTCAAGAACCAGCCCGCGCCTGACAATCTTCTCGTTCCCCCTTATTACTTCGTCGACGATAATACACTTATGGTTGGCTTAGAAAAAGCGGAAGGCTGATCCCATGATCCGTCTGATCTCTTGCCTAGTTAGAAAAAAAGGAGCCCTGTAAATGGCTGGCGAAAAAGTTGTCGAAACGACAGGATTATTGGGTTGGGTAGACCGCCGGTTCCCGCTCACGAGTTTGTGGAAAGCCCATCTGTCTGAATATTACGCACCGAAGAACTTCAATTTCTGGTATTTCTTCGGGTCCCTGGCTTTGCTGGTGCTGGTCATCCAGATCGTCACCGGTATCTTCATGGTCATGCACTACAAGCCCGATGCCGCCCTGGCGTTCGCATCGGTCGAGTACATCATGCGCGAGGTGCCGTATGGCTGGATCATCCGCTATATGCACTCCACCGGCGCCTCCATGTTCTTCGTGGTGGTGTATCTGCACATGCTGCGCGGTCTGTTCTACGGTTCCTACCGCAAGCCGCGCGAACTGGTCTGGATCTTCGGCGTCGCCATTTTCCTCTGTCTGATGGCCGAAGCGTTCTTCGGCTACCTGCTGCCTTGGGGCCAGATGTCTTTCTGGGGCGCCCAGGTTATCGTGAACCTGTTCTCCGCCATTCCTTATGTCGGTCCTGACCTGTCCATCTGGATCCGTGGCGACTTCGTGGTGTCCGATGCAACGCTGAACCGCTTCTTCGCCTTCCACGTGATCGCGATTCCGCTGGTGCTGATCGGCCTGGTGGCTGCCCACCTGATCGCCTTGCACGAAGTGGGTTCCAACAACCCGGACGGCGTGGAAATCAAAGAGAAGAAAGATGCCAACGGTCGTCCGCTGGACGGCATCCCGTTCCATCCTTACTACTCCGTGCACGATTTGATGGGCGTTGTCGGTTTCCTGATCATATTTGCCGCAATCATGTTCTTTGCGCCAACGATGGGTGGCTACTTCCTGGAAGCCAATAACTTCCTGCCGGCCGACCCGTTCAAGACACCGCCGCATATCGCGCCTGTCTGGTACTTCACGCCGTTTTACTCCATGTTGCGCGCAACGACCGACGAATTCACCTGGGTGCTGGTTGCCCTGGCTCTGATCTTCGCTGTCGGCCTGTTGTTCAGCAAGAAGCTGAACGGAATCTGGAAAATCGTGTTCCCCGTCATCCTGGTGCTGCTTGCCGTTGCGCTGCGCGTGTACGATGCGAAGTTCTGGGGCGTGATCATCATGGGCGGCACCGTGGTCATCCTGGGCTTCCTGCCCTGGCTGGACCAATCCCCGGTCAAGTCCATCCGCTATCGCCCAGACTGGCACAAACTGGTATATGCCGTATTCCTGATCGATTTCGTGATCCTGGGCATCATTGGTACCAAGGCACCAAGTCCTGTCCTGAATATCATCTCCCAAGTGGGTACGCTGATCTACCTGGCCTTCTTCCTGTTCATGCCGATCTGGAGCCGGCTGGGCACGTTCAAGAAAGTCCCTGATCGCGTGACCTTTCATCCCCACTAAGTTGAAAATACAGGAATGAACATGTTTAAAAAGTTAATAGGCGCTTTGTTACTGGCCGTGTCTTTTTCGGCACCTGTCCTGGCCGCTGAAGGCGGCATGGAGTGGGACAGGGCCCCCGACCGGGTCAACGATCTGTCTTCACTGCAAAATGGCGCGAAGCTTTTCGTCAACTACTGTTTGAACTGTCACAGCGCCAATTCCATGCGTTACAACAAACTCACGGAACTGGGCCTGACTGAAGAACAGATCAAGGAAAACCTGCTGTTCACCGGCGACAAGGTCGGCGACCTCATGCACGTTGCAATGAGCCCTGCCGATGCCAAGGCATGGTTTGGCGCAGCGCCGCCCGACCTGTCTGTCATGGCGCGCGCCAAGGCGGAGAACATGGGGCTGAACGGTACCGATTACATCTATACCTATCTGCGCTCGTTCTATCGCGACGCTTCCCGTCCGCTGGGCTGGAACAACCTGCTGTTCCCCAACGTGGGCATGCCTCACGCCATGTGGAACCTGCAGGGTCCGCGCGAGCTGACCACGGTTGATGTCCATCAGGCCGAGAAAGACGGTAAGCAGGAGTGGCGTAAAGTGACCACCAAGGTTGATTCCGAAGGGTTCAAGTCCGTGGTCAGCGACGAGGTGTTGCCTGAATACCATGGCGCCGCTTCATCCCATTCGACCATTGCCTACCTGGACAAGACGCGGCTGGCGCAGTTCGACAACGATGTGGCTGACCTGACTGCGTTCCTGGGCTGGATGTCCGAACCGGAACAGTTGCTGCGCAAGAAACTGGGTGTCTGGGTACTTCTGTTCCTGGGGCTGTTCTTCGTGGTTGCCTGGAGGCTGAACGCGTCTTACTGGAAACACGTCAAGTAAGCGTCGCCAAGGCAAGGGCATGGTGAACGCGTTCGCTATCCTTTGCCTCAGGTACCAACGACTGTAAATCGGGTCAGTGCATGTTGTATGATGGCACTGACCTTTTCTTTTTTTTCTTTTTGCGGGAGACTGCACGCCATGATGGTGCTTTACTCTGGAACAACGTGTCCATTTTCTCAACGATGCCGATTCGTTCTCTATGAAAAAGGCATGGATTTCGAGGTTCGTGATATTGACTTGTTCAATAAGCCGGAAGATATTTCGGTCATGAATCCCTATGGTCGCGTGCCCATTCTGGTAGAGCGTGACCTGATCCTGTATGAATCCAATATCATCAATGAGTACATTGATGAGCGCTTCCCGCATCCGCAATTGATGCCCGCGGATCCGGTCATGCGTGCGCGCACCCGCCTGTTCCTGCACAACTTCGAGAAAGAGTTGTTTGTGCATGTCGGCGTGCTCGAAGATCGCACGGCGCGGTCCGACGAGAAGAAACTGGAAAATGCCCGTCGCATGATCCGTGATCGCTTGTCGCAACTGGCGCCGTTGTTGATCAAGAACCGCTATATGCTGGGCGAAGAGTTTTCCATGCTGGATGTCACGATGGCGCCGTTGTTGTGGCGCCTGGATCATTACGGCATCGAGCTACCTAAAAACGCGGCGCCTATCCAGAAGTATGCCGAGCGCATTTTCTCGCGCCCCGCCTATATCGAAGCCCTGACCCCGTCAGAAAAGGTCATGCGTCGTTAAGGCAATCTGCCGGACGCCGCGCGCGTCCGGCAAGGAATCTGAATGGATAAAATCTCTACCAAACCTTACCTGTTGCGCGCCTGGCACGAGTGGTGCACCGACTCCGGCTATACCCCCCATCTGGTGGTTCATGTCGATTCAGCCTGCCAGGTACCTCGAGAATTCGTGCGCGATGAACGCATTACGCTGAATATCGGGGCGCTGGCGACGAACCGGCTGGTCATGGGCAACGATTGGGTCGAGTTCCAGGCTCGTTTCGGTGGTGTATCCAGGCAAATTTCCGTCCCGGTTGCCCGCGTCGAGGCGATTTATGCGCGGGAAACCCAGGAAGGCATGCAGTTCGACGTCGAGGAATACGACCTGTCGTCGGAAAAGGCAGCGGGCCCGGGCGACGACACGCCACCCGACGAGGATCCGCCGCCAACGCCCAGCGCCAAGGAAAAGGCGCCCTGGCTCAAGGTTGTCAAATAGCGATTTCCGGCCATTGGCCGGGTCATGTTCGATATCTGGCGCAATCATTCCCCGTTCCATGACGGCCGCCGTTTCGGGCTTGCCTTGGTTGTTCCAATGCCTCCCTTGCGGCCAAAATCAGACAGCGCGCCCCTTTTTTGCGCCCGACAGGGCCTGAAAACTGGACTTTTGCCGATCGTTTCACTTATAATCACTCTTTCGCCGGTTTAGCTCAGTTGGTAGAGCAGCTGATTTGTAATCAGAAGGTCGAGGGTTCAACTCCTTTAACCGGCACCAGAAATTTAAAAACCCCATGTTGGCGGCAGCCTTCATGGGGTTTTTTCATGGCTGGAATTCCGATCTGAATTTTGGAATGGGAAGGAATCGGAATGGGAGGGAAGCGGGACCCTGGGTCAAGGGTGAATCGTGATTTGCGTGCCGTTTGGCACCAGGGACCAGATTTCCCGCATTTCACGATTGCTGACGGCGATGCATCCGTCCGTCCAGTCCATATGACGCAGTAGCGGTGCCAGGAAGCCCCAGCCGTTCATAATGCCGTGGATCATGATATTGCCGCCGGGCGTCAGGCCCTGCTGCTGCGCATACTGGGTTTGCGTGGCCGATGGATAGGAAATATGCAGGCTTAGGTAAGCCATGGACTTGGGGTTGCGCCAGTCTATGACATAGCTTCCTTCCGGGGTCTTCTGATCGCCTTCGTATGCCTTGGGGCCTTGCGGGTCGCCACCCAGCGACATTCTGTAGCTGCGCAGGAGCGTGTCGTCACGGTAGAGCTCAAGCTTGCGGGCTGCTTTGTAAGCCATGATGCGGTTGGCTTGTTCGGCGCGTGGCGCCATCGCGGGGACGTCGGCTGGCATCAGGTGCCGGGCTACTTGGGTGTATGCAAGCAGGCATAGCGCCAGGCCGACCAGGCACAATGCGATTTTGCTCAAGAGACGGCGGTTCGGCATGGTTTCTTCTTCATGGGATGGGCTGGGTCAGCGCACGCCGCCTTGCCTGCGCTTGCTGTCTTGCGCTGGCTCGGGCATGCATCGCGGTGGCGGCAAGGACGGGGCGAGGCAAAAGGACGGCGGCGCGGCGATTATAACCACAAGATCGCCAAGGGTTCTTATTGCTTCGCATAGCAAGTGAAAAGGGGTATCCGATCAGTCGGCTTTTTGCCAGAAGATATCCTGTCGGTGGGCGTATTGATTGAGCATGCGGGCCACGATGAACAGGCAATCCGAAAGACGGTTCAAGTAGTGCCTGGCCGTATCGCTGACGGGTTCCTGCTGATCAAGCGCAATAACGCTGCGTTCCGCGCGACGGCATACACTGCGGCAAACATGCGCCCTGGCCGCCTGGATGCAGCCGCCGGGCAGGACGAATTCACGCAGAGGCGGCAGCGTATCGTTATATTGCCCGCTGGCGTTTTCGAGCCGCTCGACATGGGCCTGGGTGAGCGCCACGTGGCCGGGGACACTGAGCTCGGCGCCCAGATCGAACAGTCGGTGCTGTATCTCCTGCAGCAGCGGCGAGAGTGACGGCGGCAGGTCCGCGCCGGCGATGAGCAGGCCCAGTTGGCTGTTGAGTTCGTCTACATCGCCTATCGCCTGGATACGCGGCGCGCTTTTGTGGATGCGGGTTCCGTCGCCCAGGCTAGTGGTGCCGTCGTCGCCGGTCTTGGTAATGATGGAGGTCAGTCTATCGCTCATTTTTGTGCTTGCCGTCGAGAAAAAATGCCAAGGCGCTTGTGCCATAGGTGTCGTCTATTGTACGCGGAATGCGCGGGCGCGCTGGGCCTGAGGCTTCGTGTAGCCCGACGTAACCGGTATCGGGATGCTTGGAGCGGGTTTGGCGATGATTTGTCCTAAAATGGGATGTCACCAAGTTCCAAACAGGAGATCCGCCATGAGAAAGTCGTTATTTGCCGCAGCTGTCGTTATGGGTAGCATGATTGCCGCCGGCGGCTTTGCGCAGGCGCAAGAGACGACGGGCAGCGGCAGCGGCGAGGTGCGTCGCATTCAGGCCGAGCAGGGCAAGATCGCCATCAAGCAGGAGGCGATCAGCGATCTGAAACTGCCTGCCATGACCCTGTCCTACAAGATCGATCCCGCGTTGATCAAGGATATCAAGCCGGGTGATTCGGTGAGCTTCACCGCGGAAAAAGTCGGCAAGGATTACGTCATCAAAAAGATCAGCAAGTAATCCCTCTGGCTCTGGGTCATCGCAAGCGCAATGCCGCCGCTTCTTGCGCCGGCCTGGCGCCTTGGCGCGGCTCCGGACTGGTCCCTACATAGCCGATAGCTGACAATAGGGTGATCCCGCGCCAATTCCAATGGCTCGGCTGCCGGCTCAGTCGCATGCCATTTGGGTCGATGGCCATCGAGCCCGCCCTTGGCGGACCTAGCGCCGCCTGTCGGTGGCGCAATGGAAAAAGCGGCATTGCTGCCGCTTTTTCGCTGCTTTGCCGGCGGGCAAGTACCCGCCAGGCGTGTTAGAGCACGTAGCGCGCCAGATCCTGGCTGCTGGCGGCTTCTTCCAGCTTGCTGTCCACGTAGGCGGCATCGATCTGCACGCTTTGGCCACTGCTGGTCGTGGCGTCGAAAGACAGATCTTCCAGGAGCCGTTCCATGACCGTGTATAGCCGGCGCGCGCCGATATTCTCGGTCCGCTCGTTGACATCGTAGGCCAGTTCGGCCAGGCGGTGGATGCCTTCCTGCGTGAATTCGAGCGTTACGTCTTCGGTCGCCATCAGGGCCGTGTATTGTTTGGTTAGAGAAGCATCGGTGTCGGACAGAATGCGCACGAAGTCATCGGTGGTCAGCGAATCCAGCTCGACGCGTATCGGGAAGCGTCCCTGCAGTTCGGGGATCAGGTCGGATGGGCGCGACAGATGGAAGGCGCCGGATGCGATGAACAGAATATGATCGGTGCGAACCATGCCGTACTTGGTGTTGACCGTGGTGCCTTCCACCAGCGGTAGCAGGTCGCGCTGCACGCCCTGGCGCGAGACGTCGCCGCCGCCGTGTTCCTGGCGCGTGGCGATTTTATCGATTTCGTCCAGAAAGACGATACCGTGCTGTTCCGCGTTCTTGACCGCGGCAGTGCGAATTTCCTCTTCATTGACGCGTTTGGCCGCCTCTTCGTCCACCAGCAGCTTGAACGCATTCTTCACGCTCATTTTGGTGGCTTTTTTCTTCTCGCGGTTCAGTCCGGCAAACATGCCCTTGAGCTGCTCGGTCATTTC
Source organism: Advenella kashmirensis (assembly GCA_040395835.1). GTDB lineage: Bacteria > Pseudomonadota > Gammaproteobacteria > Burkholderiales > Burkholderiaceae_B > Advenella > Advenella kashmirensis_B. Next base: position 242,064 of record JBEBPQ010000001.1, on the reverse strand, counting down.
TTCCATGCCCGGCGGCGCCATGATTTCCATATGCGGCATCGGCTGATTGATGTCGATTTCGATTTCCATGTCGTCCAGCTGGCCTTCGCGCAATTTCTTGCGGAAGGTCTGGCGCGCGGTGTTTTCCTGGCGCAGGGGCTCGCCATTGCTATCGCGCGGCGGGGCGACCAGAACGTCCAGGATACGGTCTTCCGCCGCATCCTCGGCCTGGGTGCGCACGCGCCGGGTTTCCAGCTCGCGCGTCTGCTTGATAGAGATTTCCACCAGGTCGCGGATAATCGTGTCGACGTCGCGACCGACATAGCCCACCTCGGTGAACTTGGTCGCTTCGATCTTGATGAAGGGCGCATTGGCCAGCTTGGCCAGGCGCCGCGCGATTTCCGTCTTGCCCACGCCGGTGGGGCCGATCATCAGGATATTCTTGGGGTGGATCTCGTTGCGCAGCGGCTCGGGCACCTGCTGTCGGCGCCAGCGGTTGCGCAGGGCGACGGCAACGGATTTTTTTGCCTTGTGCTGCCCGACAATGTTTTTGTCGAGCTCAGAGACGATTTCTTTGGGAGTCATGACACTCGTTGACATGCTTGTAATTCCGGTTAGAGTGTTTCAACAATATGATTGCTGTTGGTGTAGATGCACAGATCGCCAGCGATCTCCAGGGACTTCTTGACGACGACCTCGGGCGGCAGCTCCGTGTTCTGCAACAGGGCCAGTGCGGCGGATTGGGCGTAGGCGCCACCTGAGCCGATGGCCGCGATGCCCTGTTCGGGTTCCAGTACGTCGCCATTGCCTGTCAGGATCAGGGTGTGTTCTTTGTCGGCCACGATGAGCATGGCTTCAAGCCGGCGCAGTACGCGATCCGTGCGCCAGTCGCGCGTCAATTCGACCGCGGCGCGCATGAGATGGCCTTGGTGTTTTTCCAGTTTGGCTTCGAAGCGTTCCTGCAGCGTAAAGGCGTCCGCCGTGGCACCGGCAAAGCCGGCCAGGATTTTGTCGTGGTATAAACGGCGGATTTTGCGGGCCGTGCCTTTGATGACGATATTGCCCAGTGTGACCTGACCATCGCCGCCCAGTGCGACTTGATCGCCGCGGCGGACACAAACGATGGTAGTAGCGTGAAATTGTTCCATTAGAGCCTTCCTGTTGTTTCCCTAGGTAGATAGGGACAACCAGGAAGGATTTCAAGGAACGGGGATCAATTAATTAATCACCGTACAGTTTCTGGCGTTTTTCCCGGCGCTCCTGGGCCTCGAGGGACAGGGTAGCGGTCGGGCGCGCCAGCAGGCGGCGCAAGCCGATGGGTTCGCCGGTTTCCTCGCACCAGCCGTATTCCTTGGAGTCGATGAGCGCCAGCGATTGTTGCACTTTTTTCAGCAATTTGCGCTCTCGGTCGCGTGTGCGCAGTTCCAGCGCGTGCTCTTCCTCAATGGTGGCGCGATCGGCGGGATCCGGGACAAACTGCGTTTCGCGCAGGTTTTCGGTCGTAACGCCGGCATTGTTGATGATTTCGTCTTCAAGTCGCTTCAAACGATCGCGAAAGAACGCAAGTTGCTCATCGTTCATATAGTCAGATTCGGGCATGGCGAGCAGTTGCTCTTCGGTAAGAAGAGGGGCTTCTGTCGTTGCGTCTGTTTTTTTAGCTGCCTTAGCCATAAAACACTCCATGTTTCACTATCATTATGTTGAACAATGCGCGGAACCTTGTTACGCCAGATGCAGCTCGGCAGGATTCGCGCACGATATTATTGTCGTGGCGTCTGTCTGCTATTTTTGCTCCAGACACTGGTTAAGCCCATTCAAAATGACATCCTTGGGCAATTTACGACCAATAAAGACCATGGTGTTGCCAGGTTTTTCCTTGGCGCTCCATGGTTTTCCTGGTTCTGCACCCATGAGCATATGCACGCCCTGGAAGATCATGCGCTGGCGCATGCCTTTCATGTACAGAATACCTTTGTAGCGATATAGATCGGGGCCGAACACTTGCAGGACGCCGCTGAGGAATTCCTCCAGGCGTTCCGGGATGAAAGGCTTGTCCGATTTGAAAACAAATGCGCCGATTTCATCGTCGTGGTGCGCATGGTGGTGATCATGGTGGCCGTGCCCGTGGGCATGATCATCATGGTGATGATGCTCGTGGGCATGGCCGTGATCATGGGCCGCGTCGGGATGGTCTTCCTGCAGAAATTGCGGATCGATGTCGAGAATGGTGTTCAGGTTGAATCCGCTGACATCCAGGACTTTGTCGATGGCGATTTCGCCAAAATGCACGGGCAGGATCTCGGCGCGCGGGTTCATGTGCAGCAGCCGGTGCCGCAGCGCCTCGTACTCCTGGTCGCCGACCAGGTCGCGCTTGGACACCAGGATGCGATCGGCAAAGCCCACCTGTTTCTGGGCTTCGGGTTGGGTATCCAGGGTTTCCATGCCATGCTTGGCATCGACGATCGTGATGACGGCATCGAGCCTGTAGTAGCTGGCGACGTCATCATCCATGAAAAAAGTCTGGCATACCGGGCCGGGGTTGGCCACGCCGGTGGTCTCAATGACAACGCGTTCGAAATTGAGCTCGCCTTTCTGGCGGCGGGCCTTGAGGTCGGTCAAGGTGTTGAGCAGGTCGCCGCGAATGGTGCAGCAGACGCATCCATTGGACAGTTCGATGATTTGTTCGTCACTGTCCTGGACCAGCAATTCGTTATCGATGCTTTCTGGCCCGAACTCGTTTTCGATAACCGCGATCCGGTTGCCATGCAATTCGGTAAGGATGCGTTTGAGAAGTGTGGTCTTGCCCGCCCCAAGAAAACCGGTAAGAACCGTTACGGGGATCATTTTATCTGCCTGTGCTTGCGTTTTGGTCATAGCGAATAAACGTCTTACCGGCAACAGAAATCGGCCGATTCCAAAAAGACGTTTTTAAAGTCAATCGCAGGATTACATCATAGCTTATCAAATGTAGCAAATATTAATTGCGACGCGGCGAAAATAAATGAAAAGGCTCGGGAAAAACCCTAATGTCTTGATTTTTGTAATGAAAAATTCATGTGCAGCCGGTTCGCCGGCGCTTTACTCGGCCTGCGCCAATTTGTTGCAGGCATGGCAGATGGCGCGCAATTCGGTTTCGCTGCTGGTCTGGATAAAGCCCGCCTGCTGGATCATGTCCCGCAACTGATGGCTGATCGAGGGCGCGCTCAATTCGGCGACCTTGCCGCAGCGGGTGCAGACGATGAGCAGGTCGTGGTTGTGGCCGGATACATCCTGGCATGCCGTCCACGCATTGACGGCATCCAGCCGGTGGATCAGGCCTTCTTCCACCAGGAAATCCAGCGCCCGATACACAGTGGGCGGTTTGGCCTGGGGGTAGAGCTGTTTCATGGCCTCCAGCAATTCGTAGGCCTTCAGGCTGCGGCCGGCCTCGAGCAGCAGCGTCAGGACATGCTGGCGGATCGGCGTGAGCCGGGCGCCTCGCTGCTCGCAATGCCTGAGCGCCTCCAGCAATTGGTAGGCAACCGAATGCGTGTGGTTGCCATGGTCATGGGTGTGGTGGTCCGGCTTTGGCGGCGTGTTTGTGGTCATGTGGCAAAAGCCCCCGGCGCAGCAGGGGTCACTGGATAGGCGCGGCGACCGCGGCTTGGCTATGTGGGTAACAGGTTCTATTTTAGGCCATTCGGTTCAAATTTTATATATAATGATATAACATATCAATTTTACGACCTGACAAGGTCACGCGACACGCGTCCCCCATTGCCTGGCAACCTATGTACGAATCACCGCTATCCTCCGTTGTACGCCGGTTTTGCCGGCCCGGCAAAGGTCCCGCCTTCCTGGCGCGGGACGCGGTCGCCGTTGCCCGCGAGGCGGCGGTGCAAACCCGTGCCGGCGCCGTAGCCGCGCGTACCGCCGATGTTGCGCGACCCGGTTCCCTCTTTCTGGATTCGGCGCTGGCGCGCCTGGTGCCCGTGGCGGGTCTGCTGCTGGTCCTGTGGCTGTTGATCGGCTGGTCGACGGGCTGGCTGGCGGCAGTCGCGCCTTAGCAGCATCAATGACGTATGGCGACACCCGTTATCCGCCTGGAATCGCTGAGCATCGGCTGGAATGGCGTCTATGCGCTGGATCGGATCAGCGGCACATTCGATGAGGGTTCGCTCACGGCCATCGTCGGGCCCAACGGGGCCGGCAAATCCACGCTGCTCAAGGCGGTAACGGGGCTATTGCCGGTACAAAGCGGCAAGGTTATCATCGAGCCGCGTTTTCGCCGCCACATCTCCTTGCTGCCGCAGATCAGCGAAATCGACCGCAGCTTTCCGATTACGACTTATGATCTGGTCGCCATGGGTGCCTGGCGACGCGTCGGGCCGTTCCGGCGCTATGACCACGCGGAGCGGGACCGTATCCGGGCCGCGCTGGAAACAGTGGGGCTGACCGACAGGGCGCGCGATCTGATCGCCACGCTTTCCGGCGGACAGATGCAACGGGCCCTGTTTGCCCGCCTTATCGTGTGCGATGCGCCGGTCCTGATCCTGGACGAACCCTTCACTGCTGTCGATGAGGGTACGTGTGAACTGCTGCTGCGCATATTGCTCGATTGGCACAGGCAGGGGCGCACGGTCATTGTCGTGCTGCACGATGCGGCACTGGTGAAAAAGGCGTTTCCGCAGGCGCTGCTGCTGGCCAGGCAGGTGGTTGCCTGGGGGGCGACCGAGCAGGTCATGACCGGGTCCAATCTTGATCGTGCGCGCTCCCTGGCGCTCGGGGGGTTCTGACGATGGAGTGGCTAAACGCAACGTTCGTGCTGCCTTTTACCGAGTTCAGCTTTATGAGTCGGGCCTTATTCGGCGCGGTGTTCGTGGCATTGGCCACCGGGCCGCTGGGGGTGTTCCTGATCCTGCGCCGCATGAGCCTGATGGCCGATTCCATGTCGCATGCCATTTTGCCGGGTGTTGCCGCCGCTTTCCTGCTGGCTGGCGTCTCCATGACCGCGATGCTGCTCGGCGGACTGGCGACGGGCCTGCTGGTGGCGGTCATCGCTGGCGGCGTGGCACGCTCCACGGGCATGAAGGAAGACGCCAGTTTCGCGGCGCTCTACCTGATTTCACTGGGGCTTGGCGTGCTGCTGATTTCATTGAGGGGCTCCAACCTGGACCTGTTGCATGTGTTGTTTGGCACCGTGCTGGGTCTGGACGATGCGCACCTGTTTTTCATCATGCTTGTCTCCAGCGCAACCCTGATCGCGCTGGCGATGATGTACCGGCCGTTGGTCATCGAGTGCCTGGACCCGGCTTTCCTGAAAATGGAAGGCGGCAGCGGTTCCCTGGTGCATATCGCGTTCCTGGTCTTGCTGGTGATCAACTTGGTGGCGGGTTACCAGGTAATGGGCACGCTGCTGGTGGTGGGGATGATGATGCTGCCCGCCGCCGCGGCCCGTTTCTGGGGACGCACGCTGGGGCGGCAGCTGGCGCTGTCGGTCCTGCTGGGGGTGCTGGCGTCGTATGCGGGCCTGATACTTTCCTACCATTTCAGTCTGCCGGCATCCAGCGCGATTATCCTGTCGGCGGGCGTGCTGTATATTTTATCGCTGCTGTTCGGTCCCCGCCAGGGGCTGCTGCGCCAGCGCACCTGAGGCCCGGCACGGCCGCGACGGCCCCGTCGTATGGTGGCCTGCGCCTTTTCTTCCGTTGATCTTCCTTAATCCTTTTCCCGCTTGGCGCGTGGGTGCGCCTTGTCGTATACCTCGGCCAGGTGCTGGAAGTCCAGCCTGGTGTAGATCTGCGTCGTGGCAATATTGGCGTGCCCCAGCATTTCCTGCACCGCCCGCAGGTCCTGGGCCGACTGCAGTACGTGGCTGGCAAAACTATGCCGCAGGACATGCGGATGGACCTGGGCGGGCACATTGCTGAGCAGGCTGAGTTTTTTAAGCTGCAATTGCACGACGCGCGGCGTAACGCGTTTGCCGCGCACGCCCAGGAACGCCGCGGCCTGATCGCAGATTTCGCTATGCTGCGGCAGCAGGGTGTGCCGGACCGCCAGCCAGCGCTCCAGGGCCTCGCTGGCGGCGCGTCCCAGCGGCACCGTGCGCGTCTTGCCGCCCTTGCCGGTGACGGAAACCTCGCCTTCGGCCAGGTTCAGCCAGCTCTTGGATTCATAGCCGTCCTGGCGCAGGTAGCGGACATCCAGGCTGACCAGTTCGGCCAGCCGCAAGCCGCTGGAATACAGGACTTCGAACATGGCCTGATCCCTCAGGTCTGCGGGCTCCCGGCCCGCCGGCAGGCCGGGATGGTCCAGCAGGGCCTGGGTTTGCTCAACCGACAGGGCCTTGGGCAGCGAGCGCGGAATCTTCGGCGTCTTGACGTCCAGCGCAGGATTGATCTTGACCTGGGTTTGGGGGATCCACCATTGGTAAAATCCGCGCCAGGCCGACAGGATGCGGGCCAGGCTTCGCGGGCTGTAATCCTGCGCGTGCAGACGGGCAATGGCGTGGCGAATTTGCGCGTTGCTCAGTCGTTCAACCGGCGTATCGGGGTAGAAGGCCAGCAGGTGCGCCAGATCGCGGCGATAGGCGGCAAGGGTGTGCGCGGCGTAACGCTGGTTGGTTTCCAGATAGGCCAGCCAGCGCTGCATGGGTTCAGGCAAAGCAACGGTCATCATGCCCCCTTGGTGGCCGCCCTTTGCCTTGCGGTGGCGACAGGGCCGGCGGAATTAGTCGGCGGCGTGCAGCCGGCTCAGGCTGGCGCTGGCCAATTTGCCCAGCGTTTCCAGAAACAGGGTACCCATCTCGGGCGTGAAGTGTTCCGCGCCTTCCGCGGCGAAAACCAGGACGCCCAGGGGGCGCTGAGCGTGCGTCAGCGGCACGATCGCAACCGAGCCCGGCTTGCTGTCGAACCAGTCATGGGCCGGCAGGTAGCCTTCCTGTCCGCAATACGGCTTGGACAGGCCGCTCGCATAGGCCTGGAGCAGGTCGTCGTTGGTCAAAAAGCGGTCGTCCTTGAGCGCCGGGACATCCCAGAGGCGCAGCGCGATCTCCAGCATCGGGAACTCATGGCGCAACCCGTCGATGATGCGCTGTGGCAGCCGCTGCGCATTTTGCTCGGCCAGCATATGCACGCACCATGCCGTGACGTGATCGCCAATGGCTTCGCTGGATCCGGCATTGTGCATGAGCTCCGACAGTTTCCATTCCAGGTCCTTGTTGCGCGTGCGTAACGTCAGGATCTGCCGCTCACCCAGCGAAAGCGTATGGCGAGCATGCGGGTGGGGAACGGTCAGCGTCGCGAAGATGTCGGCATGTTCGTCGAAAAATGCAGGATTGTCCTGCAAAAATTCAGCGACATTTTCCGCTGTCAGGGTGGCAGCTTGAGACATGTAAAAATTCCTCTAAAGTGCGGTGCCGGCGCGGTACTGCGCAACCAGGCGTTCGATATCGATTTCGCTTGAAAAGACGGTGACGGCCGGACCGCGCATGGCAAGCCGGTCGCCGTCCCACGAGATATTCAGGATGCCGCCGCGCGTGTGCACGGCGACAGGCGACTGCAAGCGGCCGCGACGAATGCCGGCGACCACCGCCGCGCAGGCGCCTGTGCCGCAGGCCAGCGTTTCACCGGCGCCGCGCTCATAGACGCGCAGGCGTACGGTATGGGTATCCACGACTTGCATGAAGCCGGCATTGACGCGGTTTCCGAAGCGCGGGTGGGACTCGATCAGCGGCCCCTGCGCGGCGACGGGCGCAAGCCGGACGTCGTCGACGATCTGGACCGCGTGCGGGTTGGAAATGGCCACCAGCGACAGTTCCACCTGGTCTCCGTTGTCCAGCGGCAGGGTCCAGACGGTATCGTCATGATCCTGCCGGCTTGCCAGGCCTGCGGTGTCGAAGCCGACGGCGGCGGGGTCAAAGCGGGTCAGGCCCATATCGACGGTGACCGTCGCGTCGTCGAATTCCTGGAGCTGGATCAGGCCGGTGGCGATTTCCGCTTTCAGAGGATTGCGCGAAGACAGTTTTTGTTCGTGGACGAAGCGCACGAAACAGCGCGCGCCATTGCCGCAATGCTCGACCTCGCTGCCATCGGCATTGAAAATGCGGTAGCGGAAATCGGCTTCCGGGTGGCTGGGGGCTTCCACCAGCAGGATCTGGTCTGCGCCGATGCCGAACTGGCGGTGCGCCAGCGCACGGGCGCGCTCGGGCGTCATGTCGATCGCCTGGCGTACCCCGTCGAGCACCACGAAATCATTGCCGGCGCCCTGCATTTTGGAAAAAGACCAGTTCATTACTTATCCTTAGGATTGACTTCGCTATTATCGCGCATCTGGAGGCGCGAGGCCAAGCGCCACGCGGCTCAGTAGAATTTCTTTTCACCCTCGGGCCGGGTCTTGAAACGACGGTGCACCCAATAGTACTGTGGCGGGTCCGGCCGGATCCAAGACTCCAGCGCCTGGTTGCAATAGCGGGTGGCCGCCTCCAGGTCGCGCGGCCCCGGGAAGTCCTCGAAGGGCGGCAACACTTGCGTATGATAATGGCCGCTGTGTCTATCCCAGCGAGTGACGACCGGGATGACCGTGGCCTTGAGCGTTCGGGCGATTTGCGCAGTGACCGGCAGGGTGGCCGCCTTGACACCGAAGAAGGGAACGAACAATGCGCCTTCGCGGCCGAAGTCCATGTCGGGCAGGTAGTAGGTGACGGCGCCATTGCGCAATTGGCGGATCAGGCCACGCACGCCGTCCCGGCGCGACACCTGGTGGACTTCGTTGAAGCGGCCGCGCCCCTTCACCATGACCTCGTCCACCGCCTTGTTGGACGACGGGGTATACATCGTGGCGGACTTGGGCACATCCATAGACAGTATGGTTGCCGCTGCATCCAGGCCGACAAAGTGCGGCGCCAGCAGCAGCACGGGGCGGTCCGAATCCATGGCGCGCTGTAGGTGTTCGAAACCGGTGACATGCACCATGCGACGGATTTTCTCTTTAGGGCTGTACCACAACACGGCGCGGTCCAGCATGCTCTGGGCCAGGATGCGGAAGTGTTCGCGCAACCAGCGCTCGCGCTGCTGTTGCGTGGCCTCGGGAAAGCATAGGGCCAGATTGGTGCGAACAATAAAGCAGCGGCGTTTCATCAGCAGTCTCATCAGCGTTGCGCTGAGGCTGCCCAGGCCCAGGCGCAGCCAGTCCGGCATGATGCTGATGCAGCGAAAAATAAAAACGAGTAAAGCAGCTTTCATGTAATTCGAAAAATCAGGAAAAAGAGAGGCGGGCGATCCAGGCCGGCGGCCGCGATGGCGATAGATCGTTGCTCACGATTGTAATGGAGAAGCCGCGCGCGAGCATAGGTGGTCCGGCCCCAATGAAAAATAGCGCGCGGCGCCCAGGCCCGCCGTGCCGGCTGGCAGGCTTGGCCGCATCATCGCTTCGGGCTCGCGGGGGATTTTGCATGCCGTCATCAGGGTTTTTAGGATTTTCCCTGAGAATATGGCATAAAATGGGCGGGTCGCTGAGTTAACCGACAACTTGCGGGGCGACGCAGGGCTGGCAGGGCTTCGTCATGTTGCCACCGTCCCTGGATAAATTCCGCTAAAGCGTCGCGCCCTATCTTTTCCCGATTCCGGTGCTTCGCGTTCTTGTTATGCATGTCGGTTTTTTTGACACTCTTAATTGGACGCATTCATGGCCCATAACGATTTTCTCTTTACTTCCGAATCCGTATCCGAAGGTCACCCCGACAAGGTCGCCGACCAGATTTCCGATGCCATTCTCGATGCGCTGCTGGAGCAGGACCCCAATTCCCGCGTTGCCGCCGAAACCCTGTGCAACACCGGCCTGGTTGTGCTGGCCGGCGAAATCAGCACCAAAGCCAACATTGACTATATTCAAGTCGCACGCGACACGATCAAGCGCATCGGCTATGACAATACCGATTACGGTATCGACTACAAGGGCTGCGCCGTACTGGTCGCCTATGACAAGCAATCTCCCGATATCGCCCAAGGCGTGGACCGCAGCGAAGCGGAAATCCTGAACCAGGGCGCGGGCGATCAGGGCTTGATGTTCGGTTTTGCCTGCGACGAAACGCCCGACCTGATGCCTGCGCCGATCTGGTATGCGCACCGGCTGGTGCAGCGCCAGAGCGAACTGCGCAAGGATGGCCGCCTGCCATGGCTGCGCCCCGACGCGAAATCGCAAGTGACATTCCGCTACGTCGATGGCCGTCCGGTGGAAGTCAATACCGTCGTGATCTCTACCCAGCACGCGCCCGATATTTCCCAGGCCGATATCCATGAAGCCGTGATCGAGGAAATCATCAAGCCGACGTTTGCCGACGGCTTGCTGACGTCCAACACCAAGTTTCTGATCAACCCCACGGGCAAGTTCATCATCGGCGGCCCGCAGGGCGACTGCGGGCTGACTGGCCGCAAGATTATCGTCGACACCTACGGCGGCGCCTGCCCGCACGGCGGTGGCGCGTTCTCCGGGAAGGATCCTTCCAAGGTGGATCGTTCCGCGGCCTACGCGGCCCGCTATGTGGCCAAGAATATCGTGGCGGCCGGCCTGGCGCGCCAGTGCCAGATCCAGGTCAGCTACGCCATCGGCGTCGCCGAGCCGATCAACATCACCGTCTACACCGAAGGCACCGGCGTGATTCCGGATGACGAGATCGCAAAACTGGTGCGCGAGCACTTTGACCTGCGTCCGCGCGGTATCGTGCAGATGCTCGACCTGCTGCGCCCCATCTACAGTAAATCCGCCGCCTATGGCCACTTTGGCCGTTCCGAGCCGGAATTCAGCTGGGAAGCCATCGACAAGGTGGCGGTGCTGAAAAAAGCCGCCTGACCCGGGCTTCGGGTATAATCGTCGTGTCCTGAGGGGCGTTGCGACATGATCCGCCGGATCATGCCAGGCTCAGGACACGATCAGATAACGAACTGCGCTCATCATATACTGCGTTGCTGGTCTATGGTGAGTGATACTCGCAGTCAGCATCGCAGTGTGTTTCAGGATGAAAACCATGACTGCTGATTACAAAATTGCTGATATCGGGCTGGCCGACTGGGGCCGCCGCGAACTTTCCATTGCCGAAACCGAAATGCCGGGCCTCATGGCCACGCGCGAAGAGTTCGCCAAATCGCAACCGCTCAAGGGTGCCCGCATTGCCGGTAGCCTGCACATGACGATCCAGACCGGCGTACTCATTGAAACGCTGGTGGCGCTGGGCGCGCAAGTGCGCTGGGCATCGTGCAATATCTTCTCCACCCAGGACCATGCCGCCGCGGCGATCGCCGCCAGCGGTATCCCGGTTTTCGCCGTCAAGGGCGAAACCCTGAAGGACTACTGGGAATACACGCATCGTATTTTCGAGTGGCCGGGCGAGCAGGCCAACATGATTCTTGATGACGGCGGCGACGCGACCACGTTGCTGCATCTGGGCAGCAAGGCCGAGAAAGACATTTCCGTGCTGGACAACCCGGGCAGCGAAGAAGAGCAGGTGCTGTTTGCCGCGATCCGCGCGCGCCTGGCGCAGGACGCCACCTGGTATTCGACCCGCCTGGCGCAAATCATCGGCGTGACCGAAGAAACCACCACCGGCGTGCATCGTCTGTATCAAATGGCGCAGAAGGGCGAGCTGCATATTCCCGCGATCAACGTCAACGATTCCGTGACCAAATCCAAGTTCGACAATCTTTACGGTTGCCGCGAATCCCTGGTCGATGGCATCAAGCGCGCCACCGATGTCATGGTGGCCGGCAAGATCGCCGTGGTTGCCGGGTTCGGCGACGTGGGCAAGGGGTGCGCCCAGGCGCTGGCCGCGTTGCGCGCCCAGGTTTGGGTAACGGAAGTGGATCCGATCTGCGCCCTGCAGGCTTCCATGGAAGGCTATAAAGTCGTGACCATGGAAGAGGCGGCGGACAAGGCGGACATCTTCGTGACGGCTACCGGCAACTACCATGTCATTACGCGCGATCATATGGAGTGCATGAAAAACGAAGCCATTGTGTGCAATATCGGTCACTTCGATAACGAGATCGATGTCGCCGCGGTGGAAGATCTGGAGTGGGAAGAGATCAAGCCTCAGGTCGACCATATCATTTTCCCCGACGGCAAGCGTATTATCCTGCTGGCCAAGGGGCGCCTGGTCAACCTGGGTTGCGCCACCGGCCATCCTTCATTCGTGATGTCGGCCTCGTTCACCAACCAGACGATCGCGCAGATCGAATTGTTCACGCGCACGGCCGAATACAAAAAAGGCCAGGTCTATGTGCTGCCCAAGCATCTGGATGAAAAAGTAGCGCGCCTGCACCTGAAAAAACTGGGTGTGAACCTGACCGAACTGACGCAGCAACAGGCCGACTATATCGGCGTGCCTGCCCAGGGGCCATTCAAACCCGATCATTATCGCTATTGATGCGCCTGGCGTGGCGGCAATTGCAAATGTAATAAAATTGCATTGCGGCCGCCGTCATCGCCAGCCGGCGGGAAGCAGCATCGATCCCGAACCCGTTTAGGTGGACTACCCGGCGCCGGCGTTCTGGCAACGCTGCCAAGACGCCGGCGCCGGGCCGAAGTTGGCGACATGCCGTCGTCTTGTCAATGTTCGTGTTTTATTCTTGGAATAAAAGGAGAAGTGATATGACATTAATACTTACCTGGGTGCTGCAAGCGCTGGCGCTGATGATTGTTGCCTATATCCTGCCGGGCATTACCGTGACCAGCTTCGTGTCCGCGTTGATCGCGGCCGTCATTCTCGGCCTGGTCAATACGGTGGTCTATCCCATACTGGCGATCTTGACGCTGCCCATCACAATTGTCACTCTGGGCCTGTTCCTGCTGGTGCTGAACGTATTGATGTTCTGGCTGGCGGGTTCCGTTTTCAACGGCTTCAGGGTTGACGGTTTCTGGTGGGCGGTGATTGGCGCAGTCCTTTATTCCATTATTTCGGCAATTTTGCTGAGTATCCTGAATTGAGTTTATGAGTTCCTTTTCCGACGAGGCGTTCAGCCTGGAGTTTTTCCCGCCGCGCGACCATGCGTCGCGCGAGCGGCTGGTTGGTACCGCCAAGCAATTGATGGCGGTTCATCCTCGTTACGTGAGCGTGACTTTCGGTGCCGGTGGTTCGACCCGTGACGGCACCGCCGAGACGGTATCCATGTTTTCCCAGCTGGGATGCGAAGCCGCGCCCCATTTGTCATGCATCGGCGCCAGCAAGGCATCGCTGGTGCAATTGCTGGATCAATACCGGGCCCAGGGCATCCGGCGCATTGTGGCTTTACGTGGCGATCTGCCTTCCGGCATGGGCGGCAACGATTCGGATTATCGCTACGCGTCCGATCTGGTCAGGCTGATTCGCGAACATGCCGGCGACTGGTTCCATGTGGAAGTGGCCGCGTATCCGGAAATGCACCCGCAAGCGGATAACCCCGGGCAGGACCTGGATAATTTCGTGACCAAGGTCAACGCCGGCGCCGATAGCGCCATTACCCAATATTTTTTCAATGCCGACGCGTATTTTGATTTTGTGAATCGGGCGCGGGCGCGAGGCGTGACGATACCGATCGTGCCCGGCATTATGCCGATTACCAACCATACCCAGCTCTTGCGTTTTTCGCAGATGTGCGGCGCCGAAGTGCCGCGCTGGATTCGCTTGCGATTGGCCGAGTTCGGCGATGATAAGGCATCCATCCGGGCCTTTGGCGCGGACGTTGTGACAGCGCTGTGCCAGACGTTGATCGATGGCGGCGCGCCAGGCATTCATTTCTACACGCTCAACAACGCGGACGCCACGCTGGCGATCTGGAAAAACCTGCGTTACTGATCGTCTCTGCGGGATCGCGCGGGTCAGTCGCCGCGCGGATCCGGCACGATCCAGCCTCCCGGTGTCACAATGGCATCGAGCGGCATATCATGGGCCGCTGCCTCATAGGCCCCTTCAATCAATCCCTGTTCCCAGCCGATACCGATGCATAGCGGGGCCTGGCCTTGCTGATGCAATTCGTGCAAGGTCCGGTCATAGTAGCCTTTGCCGTAGCCCAGCCGATGGCCGTCGCGGGTGTATCCCAGCGTGGGCACCAGGATCAGGTCGGGCACGACGGCCGGTTCCCTGACATCCGGCTCGGGAATGTCGAAGGCCCCGCGCCGCAACGGCGTCTCGGGCGACCATCGGTAGAAGCGCAATGGCCGGTCGGCCGTCTCGATCACCGGCAGGCTGATCGCCCGCCCCGCCTCATGCAACTCCTGCATCAAGGGCACCAGATCCGGCTCGCCGCGTATCGGCCAGAAACCGGCAATACGGTTGCGTCCGGCGGCGCAGGGCAGGCGGCTATCTTGCCGCGGATTTCCAAGCCAGTCCAAAATATGCTGTTTTATTTGTACACTTAATGCCTGACGGGTTGTGTCGGACATGGCCGAACGGGCGGCCAGCAGTGACTTGCGCAGCGCAGGCGTATTCACGACAGTCATAACCTTGTGGAATAATAAAGATGGCAACAACGTGACTATAACAGGACCGCATATGCATGAGCACACCATGACGCCTCGCCGTCATCACAAGACGGCGCCGCAACGCAGCGCCGGAAAATCGTCGAACGCGTTATGGGGCGTGACCGGTTCGCTGTTATTGTTGATGGGCTGCGCCGAATCGGTGCCCAACACCCAGGCCGCCAAAGCGGCGGACCTGCCCGCTGCCGCTGCCTATGCATCTTCGGTCGTCTATGGGCAGCCACCACGGCCCGTGCCCGAGGCGGCGCGTGCCGCCGTGGTTGCCGCCCGTGCCGCCATGCAAAGCCGGCAGTGGGACACGCTGCCCGGCTATGCCGCGCAGGCGCAGCAGGACCATGAGCTGGGCGGGTATCCCATGTACTGGTATTTGCGCCAGCAACTGGCCAATCCGGCACAGCCCGTGCCTACCCAAGACATATACGCATTCTTGCAGCAAAACCGGAATCCGTACCTGGAAAACCGTCTGAAGTCAGATTGGATCCTGGCATCGGCCAAGCGTGGCGACTTCGATACGGTGCGGCGCATCGGCACGGTCGCCAGCAGGACCGCCGAGGTCGATTGCGCCATCCTGCAGGCCCGCTTTCTGGGCAATGGGCAAGTGAGCGCGCAGCAGGCGCTGTCTGTATTCAAGCCGGGCGATGCCTGCTGGAATATGCTGCGCCAGTTGACCACGGCGCATGTGGTGAAATATGAGCATCTTGAACCCTTGCTGCGCGATGCGGTGGAATACGACAGCAAGGATTCGGCGCGACGCTACGCCGCCCTGGCGTTTTCCCCGGCCGGCCTGGCTTCTTACGACGCCCTCATGAATAACCCCATGGGTTGGCTGGCGGGGCAAAGCGGCACCGCCCAAGGCGAATTGCAGGAATTGCGGGCGCTGGCATTCAGCCGGCTGGCCAGGCAGGACAGGGATGGTGGATCGGTTTTTCTGGAACAGCAAGGCGGCACGTTGCTGAACGAACGCAATCGGCAATGGGCCTGGACACAGTTCGGGCTGATCGCGGCGCTCAACCTCGAAGCCCGGGCCGATGGCTGGTATCGCAAGGCAGGCCAGGGGTTCCGGCTGAGCGACTATAATCATGGCTGGCGCACGCGCATGGCCCTGCGCCAGCCCACGATCGACTGGCGGTGGGTGCAGCAGACCATCGCCATGATGGGGCCGGAGCAGCAAAAGGAGCCTGTGTGGGTCTATTGGTACGGCCGGGCCCGGGCCGGACAGGGTGATCAGGCCGGCGCCAACCGCGCGTGGCAATCCATTTTGTACGATCATGGCTTCTACGGGCAACTGGCGACCGAAGCGCTGGGGCGCAAGATCTCGGTGCCGGCGCAGCCCGCCGAGCCCACCACCGCCGAAATCAACCGCGCCATGACGCATGCCGGCCTGCAGCGGGCGGTCAGCCTGTTCCGGCTGGGCTGGCGGCCCGAGGCCGTGGCCGAATGGAATTTCGCCATTAGAGGCATGAATGACCGGGAACTGATGGCGGCGGCGGAATGGGCCCTGCGCGAAGAGGTGTACGATCGAACCATCAACACGTCCATGCTGACCAAGCAAGCGTTCAACTTCCGCCAGCGCTATCTGGCGCCTTTCGAGGGTCGGGTCAGCCAGCAAGCCCGCTCGGTCGGTGTCGATCCGGCGTGGGTATATGGCCTGATCCGCCAGGAGTCCCGTTTCGTCACTGCGGCGCGATCGTCTGTCGGGGCTTCGGGGCTGATGCAGGTCATGCCTGGCACTGCGCAACTGGTGTCGCGCAAGCTGGGCCTGAGCTACTCGGCGGCCAACGCTCATGATTTCGATACCAATACCCTGCTCGGCACTTCCTACCTGAAAATGATTCTGGACGATCTGAGCGGCTCGCAGGTGTTGGCGACCGCCGGCTACAATGCGGGGCCCAATCGGGCCAAGCGCTGGCGCGCCACGCTGACGCAGCCCCTGGAGGGCGCGATTTTCGCCGAAACCATACCGTTTACGGAAACCCGCTTGTACGTCAAACATGTCATATCCAATGCGGCCTGGTATGCGGCTTCGTTTACGGGCCAGCCGCAGTCGATCCTGGGGCGGCTTGGGCAGGTGGCGCCCTGATGACCGCGACCGCAGGCCTTGAGGTCTATGTCGTGGGCGGCGCCGTGCGCGATGAGCTGCTGGGCTTGCCGCAAGGGGATCGCGACTGGGTTGTGGTGGGCGCAAGCCCCGAGGAAATGGTTCGCCGCGGCTTTATTCCCGTCGGTGGCGATTTTCCGGTGTTCTTGCACCCACAAACCAAGGAAGAATACGCCCTGGCCCGCACCGAAAGAAAGGCGGGCAAAGGCTACAAGGGCTTTACCTTTTATACCGGGCCAGATGTGACGCTGGAAGAGGACTTGCGCCGGCGCGACCTGACGATCAATGCCATGGCACGCCGCCCCGATGGCACCCTGGCCGACCCGCTGCATGGGCAGGACGACCTGCGGCGCCGCGTGTTCAAGCATGCCAGTCCCGCGTTTGTCGAGGATCCGGTGCGTATCCTGCGCGTCGCCCGGTTTGCCACGCGTTTCACCGACTTCACGCTCGCGGGCGATACGCTTCTGCTGTGCCGAACCATGGTGGCCAATGGAGAAACCCGTGCCCTGGTGCCCGAACGCATCTGGAAGGAAGTCTCGCGCGGGCTGATGAATGAAAAACCGTCTCGCATGTTTGGGCTGCTTCAGGAAACCACGGCATTGCCCAGCATATTGCCAGGACTGGTCTGGAATCAGGAGGTGGCGCATGCCCTGGACCTGTCGGCGGCCCGGGCCTTGCCACTGCCGTCGCGGTACGCGGTGCTGCTTTCACGGACCCCAGAGCCGCAAGTGTTGAGCCGCGCCCTGAAAGTGCCGGCCGAATGCGCCGATTATGCGCGATTGGCCCAGGTCATGGATGAACGCATCGGCATGCTGCCGCTGAAGCCGGGCGTGACATTCGAGGACGATTTGCAGGTGCGCGCGCGCTATGTCATGGAAACCTTCGAGGCCACGGATAGTCTGCGCAAGCCCGCGCGTTTTCGCGACTTGCTCGAAGTCATTCTGTGCACGCGCCATTCGCTCACAGAAAATCTGGATGCCGAGTTGCGGCGTATCGAGCTATGGGGGGTCGTCTTGAAGGCGTATCTTTCCGTGGATGCAGGCGCCGTGGCGCGAGCCTGCGAGACCGACCCGACGGGGATCAAGCAGGCGGTTCGCGCAGCGCGATTCGAAGCCGTGCTGGCGTCGCTGCGCTCAATCCGGACCTAGGAAGCACGGATTTACGGTTGCGCCATGGCGTCATCCATGCCGCGCCAGCGTTTCACCGCGGGAATATCGAGATTGAATAAATCCAGGGCCCGGCCGACGCTGTGGTCGATCATGTCCTGAAGATGTTGCGGTCGCGCATAGAAGGCCGGCACCGGGGGCATGACGACGGCACCCATTTCCGTGACGCTGACCATGCTGCGCAAATGGCCCAGATGCAGCGGCGTTTCCCTGACCATCAGCACCAGGCGCCGCCTCTCCTTGAGTACCACATCGGCGGCGCGGGTCAGTAGCGAGGAGGTGACGCCAGTGGCGATTTCCGAAAGGGTGCGGATGGAGCATGGGGCAACCAGCATGCCGCTGGTCCTGAACGAACCGCTGGCAATGCTGGCGCCGACATCCTGGATGGCGTGCACGACGCTGGCCTGGCCGGCGATATCCGTTGGCTGCAGCTGCATTTCCTGCAATAGCGTGAGGCTGGCGGAGCGGGTCATGACCAGGTGGGTTTCCACGCCGGCTTGCGCCAGCAGTTGCAGCGCGCGAACGCCGTAGACGGCCCCCGATGCGCCGGTGATGCCGACGATAATGCGTTCAGGTGGCGGGCGGGGCGGGTCGGTTCGCATACGGGATTCCAGGAGTTCAAAGGGGTCGCTGGCCGTTGAGCCAAGCGGCGCGACCAAGGTATTATACTCGGTCAGGCCGGGGCGTCGCGTGCGGCGCCTGGCGGCGCTGGCGGCTTGCCGGATCTGTTGCGGGGCAGTGCGCCGGCGTCTGGAGACACGCGCAGCCGCGCACAAAGGAGGAATCGGGTGGAGAAGCAATTACAGGACGGGCATTGGCGGTTCTCGCTGGCGCTGTACGCGCGGGATGGAGTGGCGGAGCGATGCCTCTTTCTGCAACGGCAGCTTGGCCTGGATGTGAACGTGTTGCTGGTCATGTTATGGGCGGCCGGCCAGTGGCGACGGGCACCATCGCGCGCCGACGTGGGCGAGGCGGACCGGCGGATCCGGGCATGGCGCGAGCAGGTGGTATCGCCCTTGCGGCAGGTGCGCACGACGCTGAAGTCCGGGCCCGCGCCAGCCCCCGACGCAAGCACGTCCGGCTTGCGGGACGCCATTAAAAAGCTGGAGCTGGAAGCCGAGCGCATTGAACAGGCGCAACTGGCCGATTGGGTGCGCGAGGTGGGGCGATCGGCCGTGGCGCCCGCTGCTCCTGTACCTGCGGGTACGGCATGGCCGGATATCCTGGTATGTACGGTCGATGCCGTGCTGGATGTTTACCTGGCTGGCAAAGACCTGGACGAGGACAATGAGATGGCGCGGCGTTGCCGCCAACAGGGCCGGGCGGTGGCACAGGCCGCAATCGGACTGAGCGTCGCGACAGCGCCGGCGACCCAGGGGTGACCTGGCCGTGGCGCGCCAGGCGCTTATAGCCAGGAGGTCGTGGAAACGGTCTTGCCGTCATAGAGTCGGATTGCGCCCATGACGATGCGATAGATGTACCAGACCGTCACTGCCATCAATATGAACCAGCCGATAAAGATGATGAGCAGGAGGAAGCCGACAATGCAGCCGATCAATGCACCCCAGAACGTGCGGATCAGATAGCGCAGATGATCCTGATAGATCGTACTGGCGAACTCTTCTTTTTTGGCGTAGGCCATGATCACGCCAACCAGCGCGAACAGGCCGGTAAACAACCCGACCGCGTACATGGCGTAAGTTGCCCAGGTGAAGTTTCGGGCCGAATCACTGGGAGCGGGTACCGGGGTGGGGGTGGCTTCTTCAGTCATCGCATTTCTCCCTTTATTGTCGAGCGTTGGCCGCCGATGCGGCTTGGATGGCAAAGTGCAGTGCGGTTGCCCATTGCATATCTAATATCTTGATAGTAATTAATTTTTCAAGAAAAAAGCAGCAAAAAGTCGTCAATCAATATTGCAGTGTGATACGGAACGTGACGATTCGTCGCCGATGCGCCGGGCCGTCGATGTCCCTGGCGGCGGGTGATGGCCTGCCCTGGAAGGCTAAGCCGGGTCCGTGTTGGTTGTATCGCGATTCCTGAACCATTGGGCGATCTCCGGCATGGCGGGCTCGAAGGGGCCGGGCGCGGAAAAGTTCAGAACCCCGGCGCGTATCGCGCCGCGATTCTCGAAGTCATGCCGCACGCCGCCCGGGACCAGGACAAACGCGCCGGGTCCGGCCTCGAACCATTGCGCATCCACCAGAATACTCATAGTGCCAGCCAGGACGTAAAACAGATCATCTTCTTCGTGGGAATGCGGACCTGGGCCCTGGGTATGCGGTTCCAGCCACCATTCGGAAACCGAGTAGCGGGACCGGGTCTCGGGGCCATCCGCCTTGAACACGGCGCTGACGCGGCCCATTGGATAGGCGCGGCCTTCACCGGCCGGGAGGAAGATGGGCTTGCGCGAGATTGCATTTGGATCGGCCATTGCATTTACCTCGATATCGTATTGCCCCAAAGGGGCATCCAGGTTGTATGTCGGAACCGCATTGGCGCAGCCAGGCTTGCCTGGCGCCGCGCGGGTGTGGCGAAAAGGCGTGGACCGGCAAAAAGACCCGCGCGACGCGCAGGTCGGATCAGGGAGAGCGCAAAGGACCGCGGGCCCGCTCAATCCCGCTGTGTCCTGATTTCTTGATACTGTACTACTTTTTTGCTTATTGCTATAGCCGGTGGCGCCGATCGCCGTGCTCAAATCCAAGGAAGTCCATATTCATTTCCCTGCCGATGGCCAGCACCTTGAAGAGTTCGCCCATTTCCGCCTCGGACAGGAGTTTTTGCACCGGTCCGGTCGCCCGCGCGTAGGTCGCGGTATCGTCGGGATCCAGGGCTCCCAGCAGGTCCAGGATGCCGCAATTGAGCAGAAAGCGTGCTTGCGTCGTATAGCCGTAGACTTCCATATCGGCCTGCAGCGCCGCATCGGCCATGGCCGTGAAGTCAACGTGGGCGGTAATATCCTGGATTCCCGGGAAGACCAGCGGGTGGCTATGGGCATGATGCAGCAGATGGCACATGAGCGTGCCCGCGCTGCGTTGGGGATGATAATACTCTTGCCGCGGGAAGCCATAGTCGATCAGCAGCGCGACCCCCTTTTCCAGCCAGTCTCCCAGATGGCGCACCCACGCTTCGGCACGCAGGTTCAATTCGGATCGGTAGCCGGGCAAGGGCGGCATGCGGTCGCGTACCGCCTGCGCCAGGTCGGCGGGTGCCGGCACTGGCAGGAACCGGAATGCGGCGGGTTCATCGGCTGTGGGGGCGGCATTGACCACGTTCAACTGATAGACCTGCTCATCGTCTCCCCATTCGAACAGGGAAACGGGCATGGCGTCCAGCACTTCGTTGGCGAGAACGCAGCCCTGGAAGCGCGCCGGCGCCTGGTCCAGCCATTGCACGTGGTCGGCATAGGGCGCCAGGCGTTCGCGCTGGCGGGCGATCAGGTCGGACGACACCTCGAGGATCCGGTATTGCAGTTGCGGGAAGACGGGGAGCAGGGCTTCGATGATTTGCAGGGCAAGCGCGCCGGAGCCAGCGCCGAACTCCAATATCGTTGGTGTGCCAAGATGCGCCAGTATTGGCTGGATTTGCCGCGCCAGTGTGCGGCCGAACCAAGGGCTCAGTTCCGGCGCGGTGACAAAGTCGCCTTGCAGCGCCGCGGTGGGGGCCGCCCGGGTGTCGCCAAATTTGATGGGGGCGCCGGTATAGTAGCCTTTGTCCGACGCGTACAGGGCTTCGTGCATCCAGCGCGAAAACGGCAACCCTTGGGGCCCGGCCTGATCGATCAGGCCGGCAAGGTGTTGCCGTGTTTGTTCACTGTAATGTTGGGCCGCTTCCTGGATGGCAGGGAGCGCCGGGCCGGATGTCTGTGACTGCATGGCTTGCCAGTTTTATGCAAAGGAAAACGGCATTATAACCAGTCGTCTACATCCGGCGCCGCTTATGCCCAGCTGCGGGGTGCGCCGGTTTTCTTTTTGCCGCGGGCAAAGCCGGGTTTGTCTGAACGCGCATGGCGATCGTTGCGGGGTGCGCCGAAGCCGCTGTCAGAGCGCGTGCTTGGACGCGCCTTGCGTGTCGGCGCCGGGGCGAACTCGCCGCGAGGCTTGCGCGCCGCGGGCGCGGCATCGCCAGGCTTGATGAATCCGCCGCGATCGGCACGGGGACGATCCGAGGCAAACGGATTGCGCGACAGCGAAGCGGCGGCGCGATCGATCGGGGAGCTATCGCGTGGCGCATCGAAAGCGCGTGCAGGACGGGCGCGTTCACCCCTGCCTTCGCCGCGGGTATCGTCGCGTCCATGGCCATATGCGGCATTGCCACCACCCTTGCGGTGATTGAAGCCGCTGCGGGCATGATCTTTTTCACGGGTATAGCCGGGCCGTGAAGGGCGACCGCCGGGCTTGCCGCGGCCTTTGCCTGCACCGCCGCGACCGCTTTCCGCGGACTTGACGGGCTCCAGTCCCGCGATGACTTCCGCGGTCAGGGGTTGGCCGGTGAACTGCTCGATACGACGGATCTTATGGCGCTCGCTGTGCGTTGCCAGCGTGAATGCCTGGCCATTGCGTCCGGCGCGACCAGTGCGGCCGATCCGGTGTACGTAATCTTCCGCTTGCATGGGTAGGTCGAAGTTGATGGCGTGGCTGATGCCCTGCACATCAATGCCGCGCGCCGCCACATCGGTGGCCACCAACACGCGCAGGCGGCCTTTTTGCAGCATGCCCAACGTACGGGTGCGCTGGCGCTGGTTCATGTCGCCATGCAGGGCGGAAGCGGCGAAGCCGTCGTCTTCCAGGCGTTCGGCCAGGGCGTCCGCGCCACGCTTGGTGGAGGTAAAGACAATGGCCTGGTCGACGGATGCGTCGCGCAGCAGGTGATCCAACAGGCGCAGCTTATGACCGCTATCGTCCGCGTAAAGCAGCGTCTGGGTGATATTGGCGTGTTTCTGCTTCTGGTTGGCAATATCGATACGCAGCGGTTCGTTCAGCATATCTGCCGCCAGGCGGGCGACGGAACCTTCAAAGGTGGCTGAGAACATCAGCGTCTGGCGATCTTGTGGTGTTTGCTCCACAATGCTTTCAATGTCTTCGATAAAGCCCATGTCGAGCATGCGATCGGCTTCGTCAAGCACCAGCGTATGTACGCGCGATAGGTTGACGCGGCGTGCGTTCAGGTGATCGATCAGGCGTCCGGGGGTGGCAACCAGTACGTCGACGCGGCGCGACAGCGCCTTGATTTGCGCGCCGTATGGCATGCCGCCGACGACGGTTGCAATACGCAGATCGCTGATGCCGGCACCGTAGGACTTCGTCGCCTCGGCAACTTGCAGCGCCAATTCACGGGTCGGTGTCAAAACCAGGACCTGCACGCCCACGCCCTTGTTGGCGGGCATGCCGGCGATGCGATTCAGCGAGGGCAGCATGAAGGCGGCGGTCTTGCCGCTACCTGTCTGGGCGGACACGATCAGATCGAGCCCTTCGAGCGCCTTTGGAATGGCGGCGGACTGTACCGGCGTAGGCTGGGTGAAGCCGGCCTTGTTCAGGGCGGCAAGAATAACAGGGGAAAGACCCAATTGTTCAAATGACATGTGTAATCCTAAATTAGGTGTCAGGCAGGTCTGTGCATCTGGTGCGGGGTGACGGTTTATCCTGTTTGCGGTATCGCGGCGCCTTGCATGGCAACAGCGACGCAGGCTGCGAGCGGCAGCGGTAAACCACCGGCAGTACAGGTGAAAACGACAATCCTGTCGCGCAGCAAAGTCTCACGGGCATGCAACATGCATTACCTGTGCTTTACCGCTGGTAGATGAACAAACGAATGGGAAATAGCCAGACGAATCGTTGATCGGAGCATCGAGCCGACCGGATCAACCTTTGCATGACAGAAGAGATACGCATGCGGGTCTGGAGGTAGGAGCGATGATGGCTTTTGATTAGTAAGCCGGGCAACGCCAAGAGCATAGTGCGCTGCAAAGAATATGATTATATAAGTATTTTCCCTAGGACGCAAGCAATAGTTTGATATTTCTGGTGAAGTTGAGGCAGGCCCGGGGTGGGAAAGGGATATTTTGCCAGTGCTTGGCCGACGCTGGCGGCAAGTCGCGCCTGTTTTTTTTCTTAGGCCGGGGGTGTGCATGGATTCCGAGGCGCCTGGGCCTTGCTCGCCGGCAATCACGGTTGAGATGCGCGTGCCTGCGTTGCGCCGTCTTCAGTCGCTCAGGATTTGCTGCAACTGTGCCTCGACCATTGCGTCGGTTGGAAATGCCCCGGTGCTCGCGTCGAAGCACTGCGTGAATGCCTGTTGCAATCGTTCGTGGTAGGCTGGCAAGCGATCCTGCATGGCGTGCCGGCAGCGTGACCAGGCCAGCGCTTGCTCGGTCGTGAAAGTGCGGCGCGGGCCCCAGGTCGGGTTGGGGAAATGAGGATCTTCGGCAAACCGCGGGATCACATGCCAGTGCATATGCGGCACCATATTGCCGAACTGGGCCAGGTTGATCTTGTACGGCGCGAGCGTGCGGCGCTGCACCGCTTCGACCAGGGCGACAGCGGCCATGAGCGCGCGCTGTTCCGCCATATCAAGGTCGGTCATTTCCATCGCGTGGCGATGCCAGATGACGCGGGTAAAGGCAGGGTAATCCGGGTCGCGGGCATCGATGACGCGCAGGTACCGGTTGTGGTACAGCACCGTTTCATCCCTGCCTTCGCATAGCGGACAATTTATTTCGTTTGACATTTCTTGCCTGGCGGGTCACGCCCGGGATGTGTTCTATGAATTGACGATGAACGACCCCAAGGCGACCCCCGGATCCTCTTGGCGCATAAAGGCCTCGCCAATGAGGAAGCCGTAGATGCCGTGCTCTTGCATGCGCCGCACATCGTCCGCCGAGTGAATGCCGCTCTCGGTAATCACATAGCGGTTGTCCGGAATGTGTGGCAGCAGATCCAGCGTGGTCTGCAGCGATGTCTCGAAGCTGCGCAGGTTGCGGTTGTTGATGCCGATGAGCGGCGACTTCATACTGAGCGCGACATCCAGTTCGGCGCGATCATGCACTTCAATGAGGACATCCATGCCCAGTTCGTGGGCCACCACTTCCATGTCGATCAGTTGTTCGGCCGACAGGGCCGCCACGATCAGCAGGATGCAGTCGGCACCCAGGGCGCGCGCGTTGATGATCTGGTAGGGGTCGATCATGAAGTCCTTGCGCAGGACCGGTAGCGGGCATGCGGCGCGGGCCTGGCGCAGGTAATCGGTGGAGCCCTGGAAGAACTGGACATCGGTGAGCACGGACAGGCAGGTTGCGCCGTGCGCCGCGTACGTATGGGCGATGTCGGCCGGATTGAAGTTTTCGCGAATAATGCCCTTGGAGGGTGATGCCTTTTTCACTTCTGCGATGACAGCGGTTTTCTTTTGCCGGATCTTTTCCCGCAAGGCATTGGCAAAGCCACGCACGTCCTTGCGCGCCTGGGCTTCGCGCAGCAGATCGGACTCGCTGCGGAACTGGCGTTGCATCGCCACTTCTTCTTTCTTGACGCTTAGTATTTTTTCAAGAATATCGTTCATGACGTGAACTTCCTGGTAAATGCACAGAATGATTCTAATTTATCACGAGCCGCGCCTGATTTGATCAGTTCGCGCGCTTTATTGATCCCATCTTCCATGGAATCGGCCTGATTGCCTGCGTAGATCGCCAGCCCTGCGTTGAGCATGACGATATCGCGCGCGGTGCCCGGTTCGTTATTCAGCGCGCTCATGACCATATCACGCGACTCTTCCTTGTTATTGACGGTGATGCCGCGGATGGAGACCATTTGCATGCCGTAGTCTTCCGGATGGATTTCATATTCGCTGACTTTGCCTTCCTTGAGTTCGCCGACCAGCGTGGCGGCGCCCAGCGACGCCTCGTCCAGGTTGTCCTTGCCATGGACAATGACAACATGCTTGGAGCCGAGCTGTTGCAGCACCCGCACCTGGATGCCGACCAGATCGGGATGAAACACGCCCATCAACTGATTGGACGCGCCGGCAGGATTGGTCAGCGGTCCCAGTATGTTGAAAATGGTGCGCACGGCGAGCATCTTGCGGATTTCCGCCACGTTCTTCATGCTGCCGTGGTGGGCGGGCGCGAACATGAAACCGATGCCGGTCTGCTCAATACATTCGGCCACCTGTTCCGGTGGGAGCATGATGTTGGCGCCCAGGGCTTCCAGCACATCGGCGCTGCCGCTGGACGACGAGGCGCTGCGGTTGCCGTGCTTGGCTATGCGCACCCCGGCCGCGGCGGCCACGAACATGGCGGTCGTGGAAATGTTGAAGGTATGGCTGCCATCGCCGCCTGTGCCGCACATGTCCAGCAGGCTGTCCGGATCGCTGACCTGCACGGGCGTGGCGAACTCGCGCATGACCGTGGCGGCTGCGGTGATTTCGCCGATGGTTTCCTTTTTCACGCGCAAACCCATGAGCAGGGCGCTGGCAATCGGCGGCGGAATTTCGCCGCGCATCAACTGGCGCATCAGGAACAGCATTTCATCATGGAAAATCTCGCGATGTTCAATACAGCGGGTCAGGGCTTCTGTATAGGAAATAGTCATGATTGGATATCCAGGAAGTTTTGTAGCAGGGCGTGGCCGTGCTCGCTGAGAATGGATTCGGGATGATATTGCACGCCGTAGATCGGCAGGCTTGTATGCTCTACCGCCATGATCTCGCCATCGGCCGTTTCCGCGGTGATGCGCAGGCATTCGGGCAGCGTGTTGCGCTCGATCGCCAGGGAATGATAGCGAATCACCGTATGCGGCGATGGAATGCCGCGGAACAGGACCGAACCGTCGTGGGTGATCTCCGAGGTCTTGCCATGCATGATCTGCCGGGCCCGGATGATATTGCCGCCGAAGGCCGCACCGATGGACTGGTGTCCCAGGCAGACGCCCAGGATAGGGATCTTGCCTGCAAAGTGCTTGATCAGCGCGAC
The DNA here is from genome assembly GCA_040395835.1 of Advenella kashmirensis. Lineage (GTDB taxonomy): Bacteria > Pseudomonadota > Gammaproteobacteria > Burkholderiales > Burkholderiaceae_B > Advenella > Advenella kashmirensis_B. The sequence continues at coordinate 215,375 of JBEBPQ010000001.1, read as the reverse complement.
CGAGATGCCGGCTTGCGCCGGGGAGCAGGGACCGGGCGATACGCACAGGCGCTCGGGCGCGAGCGCGGCGATCTCTTCGACCGTCATCTGGTCATTGCGCACGACCTGCACCTCTTGGCCCAACTCGCCGAAGTATTGCACCAGGTTATAGGTAAACGAATCATAATTATCGAGCATGAGCAACATGGCAGTTCCTTAGATGGGTTGATCCAGACCGTATTGAACCTGTTCGGCCGCGCGTAATACGGCGCGCGCCTTGGCCTCGGTCTCCTGCCATTCTTTCTCTGGGTCGGAATCGGCCACGATGCCCGCCGCCGCCTGCACATACAGCATGCCGTTCTTGATGACGCCGGTGCGGATCGCGATGGCCACATCCATGGTGCCGTTATAGCTCAGGTAGCCTGCCGCGCCGCCGTAGATGCCGCGGCGCACGGGCTCCAGTTCATCGATCAGCTCCATGGCGCGCACTTTGGGCGCGCCGGTCAAGGTGCCCGCCGGGAAGCTGGCGCGCAATACATCGATGGCGTCCATGCCGGGCTTGAGGATGCCCTTGACATTGGATACCAGGTGCATGACGTGCGAATAGCGCTCAATGGCCATCTGGTCGGTGACCTGGACCGAACCGGTCTCGGCAACCCTGCCGACATCGTTGCGGGCCAGATCGATCAGCATGACATGCTCGGCTCTTTCCTTGGGGTCGGCCTGCAGCTCGGTAGCCAGGGCCTGATCCTCTTCCGGTGTTTCGCCGCGCTTGCGCGTACCCGCCAGCGGACGAATGGTAATTGCCGTCTTCTCTTCGTTGTTTTCGGTGAAGTTTTCCTGGCGCACCAGGATTTCCGGGGACGAGCCGACGACATGAAAGTCGCCGAAATTCCAGAAGTACATATAGGGCGAGGGGTTCAGGGAGCGCAGGGCGCGGTACAGGGAGAGCGGCGAGTCGCGGAAGGGTTTGGCGATGACCTGGCCGACCTGAACCTGCATCAGGTCGCCTGCGGCGATGTATTCCTTGGCCTTGAGCACGGCCTTGATGTAATCCTCTTTCTTGAAATCCCGGATTTCCGCGGTTTGCAGGCTGGGCAGGCTGTAGGGGATTTCCACCGGATGGCGCAGTCGCGCCCGCAGTTGCAGCAGGCGTTTCTGGGCCTTGCTGTAGCTTTCCGGCTCATTGGGATCGGCGTAGATCATCAGGTAGGTGCGGCCGATGACGTTGTCGACAATGACCAGTTCGTCCACCTGCATAAGCATGATGTCGGGCACGCCCTCTTTCTGGCCATGCGGAAAAGGCTTGACGGCGGGGCCGAGCGAAGGCTCGATATGGCGAATGGTGTCATAGCCGAAGTAGCCCGCCAGGCCACCCGCAAAGCGTGGGATGCCGGGGCGCAGGGCGACCTTGATGCGTTTCTGGAACGCCTGGATGAAGGTCAGCGGATCACCCCGGTGGGTCTCGGTGACCTTGCCGTCGGTAATGACTTCGGTCAGGTCGCCGGTGGCGCGGATCACAGTTTTGGCGGGCAGGCCGATAAACGAATAGCGTCCGAATTGCTCGCCGCCGACAACCGACTCCAGCAGGCAGCTCATGCGGCCGGCTTCCTTGCCGGTGTGGGCCAGTTTCAGATAGATGCCAAGCGTGGTATCCAGGTCGGCGTAGGTTTCCTTGATTATCGGAATGCGATTGAAGCCCTGGGCGGCGAGTGCGTTAAATTCAATTTCAGTCATCATATAGGTCTCTTGGTTTGCGTTTTCCTTGAATGACCGGGCACATACAAAAATACCCGGTCCTGATTAAGGGATTACCGGGTATGGTGCTTGCTGACTATGGTTTTCGGATGCGGGCAAGACTGGAAGGCATCCGGAACAGTCTACTGAGTGACACTCCCGGCGGACGAACGCCACCAGCGCCAATACATGGCGACCAGCGTATAGCGAACGTTAAGGGAGTAAGCAGTCATGGTCAGTGTAAATGAATCCAGTTTGGCCGACGAATCAAGCGGGAGCTAGGCGTTATGCCTTTGTATCCAGGTTGCGGCGTCGGCGACAGACTCTACTATATCATTGACTTTCAGGTTTTGTACACTGTTTCCTTCATTGTAGCCGTATGGGACAACCAGCACCGGCATGCCGGCGGCCTGGGCGGCCTCGGCGTCATTGATCGAATCGCCAATGAATACGCATTGGGCCGCCGGCGTATCCAGTAGCGAGCAGGCATGCAAAACTGGACCCGGATCGGGTTTCTTGGTCGGACAGGTATCGCCCGAGACCACGGCATCGAAAAAAGCGCGCAAGCCAGTTTGCACCAGCAGGGGCTCGGTAAACGCCGTGGGTTTGTTGGTGACGACGGCAAGTCGGATGCCGTCGGCCTTCATGGTCTTGAGGCCGTCGATGACGCCATCGAACACCGTGGCATAGTCGCCGTTGACTTGATGGTAGGCGTCGATAAAGTGGTTGCGGGCAACGGTGAAGTGTGCTTCGCTGGCCGTCGCTTGCGGGTCGTCGGTCATACTGCGCCGGACCAGGTTGTCCATGCCTTTGCCGACGAACTGCGAAATGCGTTCCTGGTGCAATGGCGCCAGACCAAGCTCGCTGCGCATGGCATTGACGGCATGGGCCAGATCGGGGATGGAATCGACGAGGGTGCCGTCCAGGTCAAGCAGTGCTGCGCGTATGGTCATGATTGTTGCGCTCCGGCGATTTGCCGGCGCATCTGCGAGATGACGTCAGCGTAGTCGGGTTGCCCGAAAATGGCGGAACCGGCCACGAAGGTGTCGGCGCCGGCCGCGCGGATGTCGGCGATGTTATCGACTTTGACGCCGCCATCGACCTCGAGCAGAATGGCGTTGCCGGTTTTTTCCCGCCAGGCGTCGATGCGCTGACGTGTGGCGCGCAACTTCTCCAGGGTGGCGGGGATAAAGGATTGTCCGCCGAAGCCGGGGTTGACCGACATCAGCAGGATCAGGTCCAGGCGATCCATGACATGATCGAGTACGGACAGCGGCGTGGCCGGGTTCAGTACCAGCCCCGCCTTGCATCCCTGATCGCGGATCAGTGACAGCGAGCGGTCGACATGGCGCGAGGCCTCCGGGTGGAAAGAAATGATATTGGCGCCGGCTTGCGCAAATTGCGGAATCAGGTCGTCTACCGGTTCGCACATGAGATGCACGTCGATCGGGGCGTCGGTACAGGGACGAATGGCCTTGCAGACCATGGGGCCGATCGTGAGGTTGGGCACGTAATGGTTGTCCATGACATCGAAATGGATCCAGTCGGCCCCGGCTTTGATGACATTGCTGACCTCTTCGCCCAGGCGGGCGAAGTCTGCGGAAAGAATGCTGGGAGCGATTCGGGTAACGGGTTGTAATTCCATGACAGGGTTTTTCTCCTGTAAAGAGGCGCAAGAAGTACAATGAGGCTCTATTATTCCATACAAATAACCCCAGCTTTCCGAGGAATCGGTCGTAATGGCAAATACAATGAAGGTGGAGGTCACTCCCCGTTATATCGAAGAGCAATCCGATCCGGCGCGCTCGCAGTATGTGTTCGCGTACACGGTGCGCATCCTCAATACCGGCTCGGCGGCGGCCCAGGTGATCAGCCGCCATTGGGTCATTACCGATGGCAACGAGCAGGTGGAAGAGGTGCGGGGATTGGGCGTGGTGGGACAGCAGCCGCTGATCGCGGCCGGCGATGTCTATGAATACACCAGCGGCTGCCCGCTGACGACGCCGTTTGGCACCATGAAAGGCAGTTATCATTGCGTCGGGGAAAACGGTGTACCCTTCGAGGTCGAGATTCCCGAGTTCGTGCTGACGTTGCCACGAACCTTGCACTGATTTTCCTGCGCTGCGCCCACGCGCGGCCTTCACTTATTCTTCGCTTGCGGTATATGACTATGCACCCATCCCGATACTCGAAACGGCTTCTGCCGATTAGCCTGATTCTCGCGCTACTGGCCGGTTGTGCGTCCCAGCCCGGAACCCAGCCATCGGCCGAGTCGTTCTCCATGACGGCCCCGCTGCAGGTGCCTGCCCGATCCAGCTTCGCTGCGACGCCGCCCAGGCCGCTATCCGGCCAGTACCAGCAGGCATCGTGGTCTGCGCTACCTGGCTGGAACCAGGACGACGCCAGGAATCTGTGGTTGACGTTCTACAACAACTGCCGCGGCCTGATGCGCCCGGTCAGTGGTTCCAAGGCGATGCCCGCCAGGGCCAATCCGGCGGTGTGGCAACCGGTTTGCCAGGCCGCCACCGAGTCGGGCATTGACCCTCGCTCCAATGACGGTGCGGCGATCAAGGCGTTCATGGAACAGCATCTGCAGCCCTGGCAGGTGACCGAAAACGGCAAGACGACCAATACCGTAACGGGTTATTACGAGCCCGTGGTGCACGGCTCGCGCAGCCAGGGGGGCGAATATCAATGGCCCATGTACGCCACGCCCGACGATTTGCTGACCATCGACCTGGGACAGCAATATCCGGAACTGGCCGGCAAGCGCATCCGCGGCAAGCTGGCGGGCAATGCCGTTGTGCCTTACGATACCCGTGCGCAAATCGGCCAGCGCGACAACAAGCCGCCGGTCATCGTGTGGCTGAACGACCCCGTCGAGGCCTTCTTCCTGCAGGTGCAGGGCTCGGGCCGGGTACTGCTGGATGACGGCAGCACCATTCGCCTGGCCTATGCCAACCATAACGGCCGCCCCTACAGTTCCATCGGCAAATGGCTGGCGGACAAGGGAGAGCTGCCGCTGGCGCAAGCCAATATGCAGAATATCAAGGCCTGGGCGCGCGCAAACCCCGGGCGTGTGGACGAAATGCTCAATGCCAACCAGGCGATGGTGTTTTTCCGTGAAGAGGCCCTGTCCGACGATGCCGCCGGGCCGAAAGGCGCCTATGGCATTCCACTGGTGGCCGAGCGCGCGGTGGCGGTAGACCCCAACTACGTGCCGCTGGGCAGTCCGCTGTTCCTGTCCACGACAAGACCCCATTCAAGCGTACCGCTGCAACGCGTCGTCTTTGCCCAGGATACGGGCGCAGCCATCAAGGGCGTGGCCCGCACCGATTTCTTCTGGGGATCGGGCGATGCGGCCGGTGAGCTTGCCGGCCGCATGAAGCAACCCGGCCAGGTATGGATCCTGTGGCCACGACAGGCAGGTGTCCCGGAGGCGCGATGAAATATGACGTTGTAGTCTGCGGCGCCGGTATCGTCGGGATGGCGACAGCCCTGGCGCTGGCCCGGAACCGGATCAACGTGGCACTGCTGGCGCCAAAGCGTGCGCCGGCCGTGCTGTCCGGTGAGCAATATCATGCCCGCGTATATGCGATTTCGCAGGCGAGCCAGGACTTTCTTGCCACGCTGGGCGTCTGGGGCGCGATGCCTGAGGCGCGTATCACGGCGGTCGATGCCATGGAAGTCCATGGTGATCGCGATGGCCAGGTCGTGCTCAACGCCTGGCAGGCGGCCCAGCCGCATCTGGCCTGGATTGTCGAATCGGGTGAAATCGAACGCGCCCTATACCAGGCCATCGGCATTTTCGGGGTACCGTGGATTGACGATACCATGCAGCAGTGGAAGCAGGGCCAGGCGACGACAGGCAAGGGGCAGGTATTGCAGGCCGAGCTTTTCGTGGGGGCCGATGGCGCCAACTCACCGTTGCGCGCCGCGGCCAGGATGACCCATCAGAAGCGCGAGTATGGGGATATGGGCTTGGTCGCCCACCTGACTTGCGAGAAACCGCATTTGAATACGGCGTGCCAGTGGTTTGCCAATGGCCGCGTGCTGGCGCTGTTGCCCATGCCCGATACCAGCGAAGGCCATCAGGTGTCGCTGGTCTGGTCCGTGGACAATGCCTTGGCAACGCGGTTTCTCGATATGGATGCGCAGACGCTGGCCGTCAAGTTGCCGGCGGCGTTGCAGCAGGTGACGGGCGAGCGACTGGGCGCCCTGCGGGTGCGCAGCGCCTTGCATGGTTTTCCATTGACCCTGGAGAAGGCGCAGGTGGTGGCGCCGGGCGTGGCCCTGGTGGGCGATGCGGCGCACCGCGTGCATCCGCTGGCGGGCCAGGGCCTGAACCTGGGGTTGGTGGATGTCAAGGTGCTGGCCCAGGTCCTGGGTGCCAAAGCGCACTTCCGGCCTTATGGTGATTTGCGCGTGCTTGAGCGCTACGCCCGCGAGCGGGCGGCGGATGTGCTGGCCATGCGCGTGGCGACCGATGGCCTTTACCGCTTGTTTGCCCGGGAGGCCATGCCGCTGTCGCTATTGCGCAATGCCGGCATGAACCTCGTGCAGCAATTGCCCTGGGTCAAGCGCAGGTTGATCGCGGGCGCTTCGGGTTTATAGCTTTTGGCTCCCGCGGAGGCCGCGATGGCCGGCAAACGCCGGCGGATTCATTGAATTTTTGTTGTAAGGATGCAAGGTTATGTTTGTTTTTAAATTGGCTCGACCGCTGGGTATCGCCTTCGGAAACATCGCAAGGCGCAGTCTGGCCGGGATTGCGGTGGCCAGCCTGATCGGCATGCCGCTGGCCGCGCAGGCTGCCGGCGACGCCACGCTGGCGTCCGTCAAGGCCGGCTTGCAGAAAGCCTTCGACGTGGAAGTGACCAAGGTCCAGCCCACGGCCTATGCGGGCTTGTATGAGGTGCAACTGGGCAATAATATTGTCTACACCAATGAGAAGGCGGAATTCGTGCTTGCCGGAAACCTGGTCGATGCCAAGACCCGCAGGGACATTACCACGGAACGGGTGGAGGAAATCTCCCGGGTGGACTTCAGCACGCTGCCGCTGGCGCAGGCCGTCAAGCAGGTCAAGGGCGACGGCAAGCGCAAGATGGCGGTCTTCGAGGACCCCAATTGCGGTTACTGCAAAAAACTGCACCAGGCGCTGGAATCGGTCGATAATGTAACCGTGTATACTTTCCTGTTCCCCATCCTGGCGCCAGATTCCACGACCAAGGCGACCAGCATCTGGTGCGCGAAGGACCAGGCCGCTACCTGGAAGGATTGGATGGTCAACGGCGTCGTGCCGCCCGAAGCGACCTGCGATACGCCGATAAAGAAAAACCTGGCGCTGGGACAAAAGCTATCGGTGCAAGGCACGCCGGCGATCTTCTTTGAAAGCGGCAATCGGGTCAATGGCTATATCCCCGCAGCCCGCCTCAATGATGAGCTGGACGCGAAGGCCGGCGCCAAATAAAGGCGCGTCCGCGGGCGGCGGGCAGGCGCCGGGCGCCGCCGGACTGCGCTTGCGCGCGACAGGGTCGGCGCGTTGAAAACCTTTCTTCTTTCCGCCGTTCTGGCCGCTGGCGCCAGCCTTATTGTCGCGGCGCTGTTTCTGCCGTTTGCCAGCATGCTGGACGGCGGAACGCATGGCTGCCTCAGCAGCGGCTTTCTGTCGTGCTTTTCCATGATGCATCTCAGCGCCCTGATCTACGGGCCGTTGTTCGTGATTATCGGCACCGTGATCGGCACGCCGGTCTTCATGTTGATCCTTGAGTGGCGCAAATAGCGGTGGCGCGGCCGCCGTTTTTCCTAGTGGGACCGGGCGAATGGGTGGGTGAGCAACTGTTGCACCGAATTGACCCGGAGATCCACATACGGCGGCCGGGTACGCTGCAGGGAGCTGAAAGGTGTGCCGCTGTGGAAGATATGCACGGTTTGCATATTCAACTGCTTGGCCGTCTTCAGGTTTTTCAGTGTGTCTTCGACCAGAACGGTATTGCCGGGATCGCAGCGTAGTTGCATGAGCAATTGTTGCATCATGGCCAGCGAGGGTTTGGGTCGGTATTTGCCTTGCAGGCACATCTGGTCAATCGCGCAAATGCCGGCAAAGCAATGGCGGATATTCAGGCGGTCCAGCACTGTCCTGGCGTAATGCATGGGAGCGTTGGTGAAGACGTACTTGACGCCGGGCGCGGCATTGAGCAAGGCGGCCAGATTTTTCTCCACCTTGGTGTTGCCGGCGATATCAAAATCATGGCTCAGGTGCAGAAAATCCCGGGCATTGACATTGTGATGACGCACCATGCCGATCAGGGTTGCGCCGTAGCGCGCCCAGTAGCGCTTGCGCAGCAGCGTCGCTTCCTCTTCGTCGATATCCAGCGATTGCATGACGGCGCGCGTCATGCTGCGGTTGATATGCCCGAAAATGGCGTAGGACGCATCGTGCAGGGTGTTGTCCAGATCGAACAACCAGACGCGTGGCGTGCGTCGGTAGCGTACCAGCGGCTGCAGGGGTTTGATAAGGGGTGTGCAGATCATGTCTTTGCGCGGGGGAGGGGCGCCCCGTTCGGGCGCGCGGACCCGGCCGCGGGCCGGGTCCGGTCGGTATCAGGAAGTGATCATGGTGCCGACGCCTTTATCGGTCAGGATTTCCAGCAGCAGGCAGTGCGGTACGCGGCCGTCGACGATGTGCACGGAGTTGACGCCGTTGCGGGCGGCTTCCAGCGCGGATGAAATCTTGGGCAGCATGCCGCCGGAGATCGTGCCGTCGGCGAACAATTCATCGATGGTCTGGGCCGACAGCTTGCGCAGCAGCTTGCCTTCTTTGTTCAGGACCCCGGGTGTATTGGTCATCATGAGCAGTTTTTCCGCCTGCAGGATTTCCGCCATTTTTCCGGCGACAACATCGGCGTTGATGTTGTAGACGTCGCCTTGCTCGGGATCGTAGCCGATCGGGGAAATCACGGGGATGAACTGGTCGTCCTGCAACGCCTTGACCACGGAGGGGTCAATGCTTGAGATATCGCCGACAAAGCCAATGTCCAGCGGCGATGCGGGATCGTCCTTGTTGGGCATGAGTTTCTTGCGCGCCTGGATCAGTCCGCCGTCTTTGCCGGTCAGGCCCACGGCCTTGCCGCCAGCCTCGTTGATCATCATGACGATATCCTGCTGCACCTGGCCGCCCAGCACCCATTCCACGACCTCCATGGTGTCGGCATCGGTCACGCGCATACCCTGGATGAAATTACCTTCTTTGCCCAGGCGCTTGAGCGCGCTGTCGATCTGGGGGCCGCCACCATGGATGACAATCGGATTGAGCCCGATCAGCTTGAGCAGCACCACATCGCGCGCGAAGCTGCGCTGCAGGTTCTCTTCGATCATGGCGTTGCCGCCGTATTTGATGACAACCGTCTTGCCGTGGAATTTCCGGATATAGGGCAGGGATTCGGAAATGATATCTGCTTTGATGGCAGGCACGACAGCGTTGATATCCATAGGGAGGTTTTCAGGCATGCTTGTTTGCGATTCCAGGGTTAGTTTTGGGCCAGCGTGTTTTCCAGCGTTTTTATAAAATCCGCCTTATCGTAATTGCCAATATAGCGTTTGACAATATTTCCCTTGCGATCGAGCAGGAATGCAACAGGCGTGAACTTGACGTCGTCGAATGCCTTGGCGGCGCTCCCGTCTTTATCCAGCGTTACGGTAAAGGGCAATTGCTTGTCTGCCGTATAGTTCTTGACAAATTGCGGCGGATCGTAGGACATGGCGACGGCGACCGTCTCGTATCCTTTATCGCGATACGTGTTGTAGTAGCCGATGGTATCAGGCATTTGGGCGATACAGGTCACGCAACTGGTAGCCCAGAACTTGACCAGCACGACCTTGCCCTTGAGATCGCTGGTTTGGAACTGCTTGCCGTCAAGTGCGGTAAAGGTAACGTTGGGCGCCGCCTTGGATGCGGTCATCAGGAAGCCCCCGGCGACGGCTGCCACGGCCAGCACGGCAGGAAGAATGATCTTTTTCATGGTTTCGGCTTATTCCAGAGGAAATGTCTGCACCGCGCCAGAAGCGGGGTTGGCTTCTGTGCCAGGCACCGCCATCGCGCCATTGCCGGCTGAGGCGCCGGACGCTGGCGTGACGCTGCTGCCGGAGACGATATCGAATACCTTGATGACCCGGCTGACACCGTTGACGCCGGCAGCCGCGGAAGCGGCGCGCTGGCCTTCAAGATCGGTGACCTGGCCCATCAGATAAACCACGCCCCGGGTGGTGATGACGTTGATGGATCCTGATGGGACTCCCTTGGTGCCCAAAAGTTCCGCCTTGACCCGAGAGGTAATCCAGGTTTCGTTGCTGCGGGTGGTGAAGGAGGCGCGCGGCCCGACGGTCAGCTGGTTCTCCACGCGCTTGGCGTCCTGGGAGGCGCGCGCGATCGATTCCGCCGACTGCTTGGCGGCTTCGTTGGGTACCTCGCCCGTCAGCAACAGGCGCTGGTTGTAGGCCGAGGCAATAACACGGCCGCTGTCGCCGATGCTTTCATTGATTTTGTTTTGCGTGGTGCGTTCCAGATTCTTGTCGATCAGTTGCATGCCGGCAGAGCGGCGGTCGACCGCGACGATGGCGGTACCGGCGGCGGCGCCGCCCACAACCAGGGGGATGCAGCCCGACAGCGCCGAGCAAGCGAGCGCGACGGCAATCACTGCGGTGGCGGGACGAGAAAAGGGAAACTTGCGCAATGCACTCATTCAGAATCTCCAAGTAACATGGCATCGATGCCATCGCAAAGAACGTGAAGCGCCAGCGAGTGGACTTCCTGGATTCGCATGGTACGGTCATGCGGGACGCACAGATGGACATCCTGCGCGGTAAGCAGGCTATTGACGCTGCCTCCTTTCTTGCCGGTGAGGGCAATGACATGCATTTCGCGCTCGTGCGCGGCGCGGATCGCCTTGATGACGTTGGCGGAGTTGCCGCTGGTGGTGAAGGCGACAAGGATGTCTCCAGGCTGGCCCAGCGCTTGCACCTGGCGCTCGAAGATGCTGTCGAAGCCGTAATCGTTGCCGACCGCGGTCAGGATGGAGGTATCGGTGTTGAGCGTAATGCCGGCAAAGGGAATGCGATCCCGCTCGAAACGGCCAACCAGCTCTGCAATGAAATGCTGGGCGTCCGCGGCCGATCCGCCGTTGCCGCAAGCCAGCACCTTGCCATTGTTGCTGATCGTATTGACCAGCAAGTCGATGGCGACAGCCATGGGCGCGGCCAGCACCTCGAGGCTTTGGGTGACAACGCGTGCCGAATCTTCAAAATGAAATGCAATGCGGGATGAAATGTCCATACAGATATTATCGCATGTGTAAAAAAAAACCGCAGGGCCGCGTCCGTAACAAAGCGGCAGGATAAAGGCAAATGCGGGGGTTGCAAAACCAATTGTAACGGTTTTGTGCGGGTCAGAGGATGGACTGCAGCCATGTCAGCGTATCGCCTTCGATGCAGACGGCATCGAAGCGACATAGCGGCGGGATGCCGGCGAAGGCCGAGGCCGTGAAGCTGGGCAGGTACCAGGCGGCGGTACGGCGCAGGCGCTGCCGCTTGGCCGCGGTAATGCTGGCGGCGGCGCCGCCATGACTGGCGCTGCGACGCAAGCGGATTTCCACGAGCACCAGCGTGCGGGCGTCTGCCCGAAACACGGCGTCCAGTTCGCCGCAAGGACAGCGCAAATTGGTCGCCAGCAATTGCAATCCCTTGGCTTGCAGCCAGGCGACGGCGCGCGCTTCGGCCTCGAGGCCGCGGCGCTGACTGCGCGACAGGGTTGGCGCCTGGGGGGAAGGCATTGAGTCGACGCCGGTGTTGCCGGTTGCTGCCGGGCTTGAGGCCAGGCCCTTTGAGCGGCGCCGGGCAAACTTTTTCTTTCTGACGGCATGGGCCAGGCCAAATACCGTTTCGGTGGCAAGGCGGGCCGTGGCATCGGGGTTGTCGTCGAAGGCAGGTAGCATGGTCGGGTTTTTTCGGGAGTGGGGCGACAGCCGCAGGGGCGGGAGGCCCGATAGGAGATAATGGGAAGACTGCAATTTTTTCAGAAAGAGATGTCGATGACGAGCGAAAGTGGACAATTTGACGCCAGGTGGCAGCGCGTGCTCGCGGATTTGTCGGGACAGGATTGGCCCGCTGCCTGTCTTTATGTCGTTGCCACACCGATAGGCAATCTTGCCGACCTGTCGCCACGCGCCTTGTATGCGTTGCAACGGGCGGACCTGATCGCCGCCGAAGATACGCGTTCCTCGCGTGTGCTCTTGAACGCCTGGGGCATCGACACGCCGATGATGGCGGCGCACCGGCATAACGAGGCCCAGGCGGCGGCAGCGGTCCTGCGTCATTTGCAGGAGGGGCGGCGGGTGGCGTTGATCTCTGACGCCGGGGCGCCGGCCGTGAGCGATCCGGGAGGAAGGGTGGTGGCCGAAGTGCGCAGGGCAGGCTATGCGGTCAGGGTTATTCCCGGACCGTCCGCCGTGATCGCCGCACTCATGGGCAGCGGGGCGACCAGCGATGAAAATCCGGCTTTTGTCTTTGCCGGATTCGCGCCGCAAAAAGCGACCGCCCGCCAGACCTGGCTTAAGAACTGGTGCGCGGTGCCCGCCGCGGTCATGCTGTTCGAGTCGCCGCACCGGGTTCGCCATACCGTTGCCGACATTGCGGCAGTCGCCGGGGCGACACGTCTGGTCACGGTTGCCCGCGAATTGACCAAGCGCTTCGAGCAGATTGTCACCCTGCCGGCCGCGGCGCTGATGGCGTGGTTTGCGCAGGACGGGCAGCGTTCGCTGGGAGAGTTCGTATTGATTATCCACGAGGCCGCGGAAACGGCGGGCGTGGTACTGGACGAGCAGGCGGACAGCATTATCAGGGCCATGCTGCAAGTCCATTCGGTCAAGGATACGGCCAGGCTGCTGGCGGCCTTCAGTGGATTGCCGCGGGACGTGCTCTATGCCAGAGCGCTGCAATTGAAGGAATAACCGTGGCTGCGCGTTGCCGTTCTGCTGGCGTAGCCGCCCACAGCAAGCGCTGCCGATGGTACAAAGGACGCGCGGTAAAAAACGCGAGGCAACGGCGAGTGGGTTCCGCAGATCCAGCGGGGTTGCGCGATTGGCCTGCATAAGTCGAAAAAAAAGCCAGGCTCCTTTGGGAGTCCTGGCTTTTTTCACGCCTGGTCAGGGTTACAGCATTTTCTTGGCCTTGACCTCGGTCTCGGTGTTGCGCTCGCCCAAGGCGGCTTCCTTGGAAACTTGCTCGATTTTCACCTTGTCGCTACCTCGGTTGACGATGCCCAGGCGCTTGGCGGCACCATAGGATAGGTCAATCACCCGGTTGCCCACGAATGGACCACGGTCGTTGATGCGCACGATAATGCTTTTACCGGTTGAAACCCGCGTTACGCGCACATATGAGGAAATCGGCAGGCGCTTATGGGCGGCTGTCATGGCATTCTGGTTAAATGTTTCGCCATTGGCGGTCTTACGGCCATGAAAGCCCGGGCCATACCAGGAGGCAATGCCAACCTGGGTGAAGTCGGGTTTCTCATCGATGCCCATGGGCGCGTAGCGAATCCCGTTCACCACGTAGGGCTTGCTGGTGCCGCTCAGGGCTTTGTTGACCTTGCGTGCGGTATCTTCAGGCGAATCTTCCTTGACGTCTTTTTCCGCCAGGCTGCTGTCGGATTCGTCCAGCTTCAGCGCATATTCGCTTTCAGGGATAATGCCGTCGGCGGTAATGCGCAACGTCAGGCCGTCGGCCAGCACAGGGGCGGGATGCGTCTCGGCGGGCGCTTCGCTTTTTCCCTGGTTTGCCGGCGCGGGCGTCTTCGCTACCTTGCGCTCAACGGTTTTCTTGTCAGTGGCGCGGTTTTTTTCCGGTGCGGCTGCGTTTTGCTGCGGGACCTGGCGCACAGGCGTTTCGCTTACGATGCGGATGGCCGTACCGGCACCGTCGGCTTTGGGCGAGGGCGTGGCAGCTTCAGCCGCGGGTTTGGCGGGAAGTTTGCCGTTGCTTGTCGCCAGCTGTTTTTTCTCGGCGGCAGGCGCTTTTGCCAGTTGTTTAGTCGCGGTCTTGCTCGCGGCTGGCGCGGGTGCGGCAGTCGCTGCGCCCTCGTCGCCGGTGTCCGGCACGACGCCGTTAGCGGTGATGCGCATTTTCTGTACAGGCGCTGGCGCCGGTTTTTGCTTGGCTGCGCCAGGGGCGGCCGCGTCTTTCGCGGCTACCGTGTGGATCGATACATCTTCCGATTCGGTGGAAGCGCCGGCAGCCAGGGCGACTGGCGCAAGAAACAGACCTGAAACCAGGGCTGCGGTACTGCGTATTAAAATTGTTCGTTTCATCATGTCATAGTGATAACTGGGCACGATGCCTAACGCGTAAGGGGTGGTAGGAACTAAAACGCTTCGCAAGTTCCTCGGCAACATAGACCGAGCGATGCTGACCGCCGGTACAACCAATGGCGACAGTCAAATAACTACGCGTATCCTGCATATATAGAGGAAGCCATTTTTCAATATATGCGGCAATATCGTTGATTAAAGCGGGTACGCTGTCAAACTGAGCCAGCCACGCCGCCACGGGTTCATCACGGCCCGTAAGCGGGCGTAAATTACTATCGTAATGAGGATTAGGCAAGCATCTTACATCAAAAACCAGGTCCGCGTCATTAGGAACGCCTTTTTTGTACGCAAACGATTCGAAGGTCAAAAGGACTTCCGGCGCGTCGTGATCGACGATTTCCTTGACCCAGGCGCGCAGTTGGCCGGGGGTCAATCCAGAGGTGTCGATGACGTGTTCCTGCTCGCGCAGCGGCGCGAGCAAATTACGCTCGTGAGTGATGCAATCCTCCAGAGACGGCGTAATTCCTGTGGTTTCGCGCATGCGGTTGCTCAGCGGATGCTTGCGGCGCGACTCGGAATAACGATGAATCAAGGTTTCGTCATCCGAGTCCAGGAAGATCACTTGCAGTGGCAATCCCATACTTCTGAGGGCGGTAACCACCTCTGGCAGGCCGGCCAGTTCCCCCGGTGTTCTGACATCGATTGCAACAGCTACCGTCTTTACCCGGTTTTCCCTGGCATTGGCAATCAGATCATGCAGCAGGCTGACCGGAAGATTATCGATACAGGTATAACCCAGGTCTTCCAGCTGTCGCAGAGCGACGGATTTGCCTGAGCCTGAAATACCGGTAATGAGGACAACGTGGAGCATAGTAGGCATTTCTCGTAAACTTATTGGCTTAAAAATTACGGGCGAGGAGGTGATGTGGCGTGGGCGGCGGCAAGCCGGGCCGTTGCCGGTGCATCTGTAGCATTTCACCACATTTTAGTGACAAAATGTGTCAATCGATCGATAAAAGCCGGGAAAAACGTTTATTCTCGGTTGGCTTGCGGGGCGTAAGTGAGTGTGCCTTTGGATTCGTGCGGCGGGCGCCGGCAGATGGCCTGGGTTTGCGGGGCCTGCCGGCTGATTGGTCGCCGCAGTCTACAAACTGCTGTTTTCCATAATGGCCGATGCCTGGCGTTCCATGAATTCGCCCAAGGTATCGATGCCGCGCAATTTGAGGATCGTATTTCGCACTGCCGCCTCGACAAGGACCGCAAGATTGCGTCCGGCCGCTACTTGTAGCATAACACGGCGCACGGGAATGCCCAGCAAATCCTGGGTCTGGTCCTGAATGGGCAGGCGTTCGAATTTTTCGCTATTGGCCCTGACCAGATGGACGATCAACTTGAGGCGCATTTTGCGCCTGACCGAGGTCTCGCCAAAAATGGTTTTGATATCGAGCAATCCCAGGCCACGCACTTCCAGCATATTGCGCAGCAAATCGGGGCACTGGCCTTCGATCAGCGTTGGCGACGTCCGTGAGAATTCGACGGCGTCGTCGGCGACCAGGCCATGGCCCCGGGAAATGAGCTCGAGCGCCAGCTCGCTTTTGCCCAGGCCCGATTCGCCCGTGATCAGCACGCCCAGGCCCAGGACATCCATAAAGACGCCATGCACGGTGGTTTTGGGGGCGAAGCGCTTGTTCAGGTAGATGCGCAGGACGTCAATCAGGTGGGCCGCATCCACAGGCGTGGACAGCAACGGAATCTTGCTGCGCGCGCAAAACGCGACCAGGTCGGGCGGGGAGTCCAGGCCTTCGGCCAGAATCACGGCAGGCACGCCGCCTTCAGCCAGTTCGATCAGGAGCTTTTCGCGTTGTACGACGGGGATTCGGTTGTAGAAAACCAGTTCTTCCTTGCCGAAGACCTGGATCCTGGAAGGGTGTACGACATTCAGGTGGCCGATCAGGTCTGCCGCCGAAATATTGACCACGGACTCCTGAAGGTGGCGGGTACGCCCTTCCTTGCCTGCGATCCAGGTGAAACGCAGCGTCTCTTCGTTGTCGGCGGTCAGGTCCTGAATACTGAGCATGGCGGTGTCCCTGGGTTAGACGCCCGGAGGCCGGGCCAGCAGTTGGTGAATGCTGTCGGCGCTATCGCTGGCAAGCAGTTGCTTGCGGGTGTCTGCGCTGGAGAGCAATTGGGCCAGCTCCGCCAGGATCTCCAGGTGCTGTTGCGTGGCGCTTTCCGGCACCAGCAAAATGACCAGCAATTGCACATGCTGACCATCCGGGGCGTCAAAGGGGATGGCATTGCCCAGCCGCATGACCGCGGCAACCGCCTGCTTCAGATTGGCGATGCGCCCGTGCGGTACCGCAACGCCATGCCCCAGCGCGGTGGACCCGAGCCGTTCGCGTGAAAAGAGGCTGTCGAACACCGTAGACCGGGCGATACCCTGGTTGTTTTCAAATAGCAGTGCAGCCTGCTCGAACGCGCGCTTCTTGCTGGTGACATTGACATCCAGCAGGATGTTCTCGAGTGGGAGAATACGGGATAGTTGATTCATGCCGCAATTATAGGATGTTCTTACGATAGGAAATAGAAGGGTAAGCGAAAACCCGGCCATTGAGCCGGGTTTCAGCAAAAAACGAGAAAAAAGTACAACGTATCAGCCGATACTCATTCTTTTTGCCGATTCATTGGAGTGGTCAGAGACTTTCGTTTTGTATTTGATGACCTGTCGGTCTGTCTTGTCGGAAAGCAGATCAATGGCCGCATACAGATTTTCGTCCGTCACTTCGCAATGGATGTCTTTGCCCGGTACGCGCAACGTGACTTCTGCGCTGTGTTTGAGGGGCTCCTTGGATAGGATGACCTGGGTGTCGATGACATGATCGAAGTGCCTGAGGACTTTGGCGAACTTGGTCACTACGTATTCTTTAATGGCAGGGGTGATTTCCACATGATGGCCACTGATATTAAGATTCATAGTGTGCTCCTTGTAAAGGTTGAATAGGCGGATGCCGGTGCATTGCCGGGCATCGGAAAAAATGAGGTGAGGGTTCTCCTTGTGGTCGTTTCAGGGAAAGGTTTTCCGTTGTCTACAAGGATAGTTTATACCTAATTTGCACTTATTCAAGTCCCTTACGGGTAACCGACAATGCCGCCGCGTTTCGCCCCGGCAGGCCGGCGGCGCCTGCAACGGGTTTTACATTTTGAAGTGTTCGCCCAGGTAGACTTTGCGCACTTCCGGGTTCAGGATGATTTCGTCTGGCGAGCCGCTGGTGAGCACCTTGCCGGCGCTGATAATGTAGGCGCGGTCGCAAATGCCCAGGGTTTCGCGCACATTGTGGTCGGTGATGAGGACACCGATATTGCGGCTTTTGAGAAACCGCACGATACGCTGGATCTCGATCACGGCAATCGGATCGACGCCGGCAAAGGGTTCATCCAGCAGGATAAAGCGGGGGCTGGTTGCCAGCGCCCGGGCAATTTCCACCCGGCGTCGCTCGCCACCCGAAAGGGAAATGGCGGCGTTCTTGCGAATATGGGTGATCTGCAATTCCTCGAGCAGCAGTTCGAGCTGCTCCTGAATGCGCGAGCGCGTCAGGGTCTTGCCTGTGGCCGGGTCGGTCTGCAGCTCCAGCACCGCCTGGATATTGTGCTCGACAGACAATTTGCGAAACACCGAGGCATCCTGGGGCAGATAGGACAGCCCCAGATGCGCGCGCTTGTGAATCGGCAGGCCGGTAATGTTTCGGCCGTCGACCTCGATCCTGCCGAAGTCCGCCGGCACCAGGCCCACGATCATATAGAAACTGGTGGTCTTGCCGGCCCCGTTGGGGCCGAGCAAGCCGACGACCTCGCCGCTCGTGACCGAGATGGAGACATCCTGGACCACGCTGCGGCCGTTGTAGATTTTCTGCAGGCCGATCGCCTTGAGCTGGCCGTTGCCGTCAATGGAGCTGGTTTGCAGGCTGGAAGAGGAAGATGTGCTCATGCGTTAATTCTTTTTGACACCACCGGTCTGGCTATTGCCTTTTGGCGCGGTCTGGATGCTGCTGGGCATGGGTTTGTTGTTGTAGAGCTTGCGGCATTCGGCGACCGCCTGGTCGGTCTTGGCGCGCGGCTGGGCAATGGACCGTACGCGGCCGGGTTCCGCCGCCGAGGTCGGGCCGCCGGCGGCGGAGTAGGTGTTGTTCTGGTTGTTGAAGGTCACGACTTCGCCATTGACGGTGTCGAATGGCTTGCCGCAGATAAAGCGGGTAACGGTGGCATGGCCGATCATTTTCACGGTATTGGCCTTGCCGTCATATTCGCCCCGATCCCCGCGCGCTTCGACGACCTCGTAGTTTTCGGGCCGTTCCTGGCGGATAAAAACAAACTTGCTGGACTCGACAGTGGCAACGCCGTACTGGAAGCCTTGCGCGTCCTCGCGCAGATTGAGCTTGTCGGCCGTCAGTTTCATGAGGCCGCGCGTCAGGATCACGTTGCCGGTGAATACGCTGGTCTTGTTGGCGTCATCATAGCTGAGCGTGTCCGACAGGACCTGCGTGTCAGGTTCTTCCGCCTTGGGCTGCGATTGGGCCTTGCCCGCATTTCCCGCTTTCTGCGCCAGGGCTGCCGGGCTGGCCAGCAGGCAACCGATGCCAAGGCACAAAGCGAGTGTCGTGGTTTTGAGGGAAAGCGCATTCATTGCGGATTGGTTCCTTGCTTATTGGGTTGTCTGGGCCGGGTATCCTGGCCGGAGATGGAAACATCAGACGACGAATAGACTTCCAGTTGTCTGGTTTTGTTGTTATACATCATTCCGTTGCCGTTCATGCGCGAATTGCCATTAATGACGACGGCGGGTTTGTCGGTCGTAATAATATCTTTATTGGGATAGATGATCAATTCTTCGCTGGTCACATCCAGCGCCTTGTCCTCGCCATGCGGAAAGCGATGCAGGTGGGCGTTGCCCTGCATGATGATCTTGTCGCCACCCTCCAGCACCGTGGCCAGATCAGCCGTGCCCACGGTGCGCGGGGAGTCGGGACGCTGGCCGGTCGCGGTGGCATTGGTGATCTTGTAGCTGTCGTTGTAAGGGAAGTGCTGCATATATTCGCCTTCCACGCGGTTGGTGGGGACGCCGTTGATATCGGCGCTGAGCATGACGAATTTGTCCGACCAGGAGTCGGGCTCCTGTGTCTTGCGGGCCGGCGGATCGACATCAATAGCGCGTTGCGCATAGTCGGCCGCCCACCAGGTCGTGATGACCAGCGCGATCAGCATGAACAGCGCGATCAGGGCGGGGAAGCGTTCTTTCATGGGGCTATTGGATTACATTGCCGGAGATCCGGCTTGTCGCGAAGAAACCCGATAGGGCGCCCTGGGACGCCAGAATCAGATCGGCGCATTCGCGCACGGCACCGTGTCCCCCCGCCAGCGTCGTGGTCCAGTGGGCCGCCTGCTGCACATACAAGGGGGCATTGGGCACGCTGACGGAAAACCCGCATTTTTGCATCGCGGACATGTCGATGACATCGTCGCCCATGAACGCCACATTCTCGAATCCCAGGCCGCACTCGTTCGCCAGTTGGCTCAGGACCGCCACCTTGTCGCGCACATTCTGGAAAATATCGGCCAGGCCCAGGTCGGCGGCGCGGCGCGCCAGAATATTGCCTTCGCGACCCGTGATCAGCGCAACGCGGATGCCGGCTTGCTGCAGCATTTTCACGCCATGGCCGTCCAGCGCGTGAAAGCGCTTGATCAATTCGCCGTTGTCACCGTACCAGAGGCTGCCGTCGGTGAGAATGCCGTCGACATCGAAGGCAATCAGTTTGATTTGCGCGGCGCGTTCGCGGATCGCGGGGCTGATTTTCGAGAGCACCAGGGCTTCGGCCGGGTGCGGAGTCAGGATAGGTTTCATGCGTTGTTTCAGATTACTTTAGCGTCCATCAGGTCATGCATGTGCAATGCGCCGACCAGCGTTTGTTCGGGATCCACCACCAGCATGGTGGACAGCTTGTTCTGCTCCATGAGCGCGGCGGCCTCTGCAGCCAGGGCGTCCGGGCCGATCATCTTGGGATGGGCGGTCATGACCTGTCCGGCGGTGATCTGGCGAATATCGCCTTTTTGCATGATTAGCCGGCGCAGGTCGCCATCGGTGAAAATGCCCAGTGGCTTCATTGCGCTATCGGCGATCACCGTCATCCCCATGCGTTTGCCCGTCATTTCCTCGAGCACCTTTTGCATCGGCGTATCCAGGCCGACAATCGGCAATTCCTTGCCTTGCCGCATGACATCGCGCACATGGGTGAGCAGGCGCCGACCCAGCGCGCCGCCAGGATGGGACCGGGCGAAATCGGAAGTGCCGAAACCGCGCGCTTCCAGGCATGCGATCGCCAGCGCGTCGCCCAGTGCCAGCGTGACGGTGGTGCTCGAGGTCGGCGCCAGGTTCAGCGGGCAGGCCTCGCGGGTGACGCTGACATCCAGAAAGACATCGGAGAGGCTGGCCAGTTCGGAATAGGGATTGCCGCAAATGCCGATAATGCGCGATCCAAGACGCCGGGCTACTGGCAGGATCGTCGCCAGCTCGGGCGAGGCACCGGAGTAGGAGATGGCGATAATGACGTCCTCGCCGGTGATCATGCCCAAGTCACCGTGTGCGGCCTCCGCGGCATGCACAAAATAACTGGGCGAGCCCGTGGAGGCGAAGGTCGCTGAAATCTTGCGGGCGATGTGTCCGGACTTGCCGATGCCGGTGACCGCGATGCGGCCGGTGCAGTCGAGCAACAGGGTGACGGCATCGGCGAAATGATGGTCCAGCCGCGCATTGAGATGCTGTAGCTCTGCGATTTCGGTTCGCAGGGTACGGTGGGCCGAGGCCAGGGCATCGTCGGAGGAGAAGGTGATTTCGCTAGACATGGGACGATTTTAATCGTAACGGCGATTGAAGACGCAAATTTTTCAGGCTTGCGTCAAAAAGCAGGTTACAGACGAATGCATGGTTTGCGCGGTAAATCAGGCACTGCGGCGAGCCGTCGATGGCGCCAATGGGCGATAAAGACGCAAATGCCGATAAAGCCATCTTTTTCCGGCCGAGGCCTTTATAATGTGGGCACTTTCTCATTTTCAATCTACCTGACATCCGTATTTTCGCCTTGTTCGCGACGGGCTTGCCGCCGTCGCGCCGTGTCGTGTGCCGTCCTGTCGCAGGTTGGCAGCGGGTCCACAAGGCGTTATGCGACTATCGATACGACCATGACCACGACCCTGCCTTCCCCTGTTTTGAGTACGCCCTTGTCCACCGCCGCCACCCGGGTGATGTTGCTGGGATCCGGCGAACTTGGCAAGGAAGTCGTCATCGCCCTGCAACGCCTGGGCGTCGAGGTGATTGCCGTGGATCGCTACGAGCATGCGCCGGCCCAGCAGGTTGCGCACCGGGCCCATGTCGTAAACATGACCGACAAGGCGGCGCTGCGTCGCATTATCGAACAGGAACAACCCCACGTTATCGTGCCGGAAATCGAAGCCATCGCGACCGATCTGCTGGTTGAGCTTGAGGCGGAAGGCCGGGCCCGGGTCACGCCCACCGCGCTGGCGGCCCGCCTCACCATGGATCGCGAAGGCATCCGTCGTCTGGCTGCGGAAACCCTGGGCCTGCCCACTTCGTCCTACCGCTTCGTCGACAGCCAGGAGGCCCTGCAACAGGCCATCGACGAGCAAATCGGCTATCCCTGTGTGGTCAAGCCCGTCATGTCCTCGTCGGGCAAAGGCCAATCGGTGATTCGCAAGGCCGAGGATGTGCCGCATGCCTGGCAATATTCGCAGGAAGGCGGGCGAGTCGGCAAGGGGCGGATCATTGTCGAGGGGTTTGTCCGTTTCGACTATGAAATTACGCTGTTGACCGTCAGGGCGCGCAACCCGCAGACGGGCCGGGTGGATACCTACTTTTGCGAGCCAATCGGCCATCGGCAGGAAGACGGCGATTATGTCGAGAGCTGGCAGCCACAAGCCATGTCGCCCAAGGCGCTGGAGCGCGCCCGCGAGGTGTCGCAGGCCGTTACCTCCGCCTTGGGCGGGCAGGGCGTGTTTGGCGTGGAGTTGTTTGTCGCCGGCGATGACGTCTGGTTTTCCGAAGTCAGCCCGCGGCCGCATGACACCGGGATGGTGACCATGATTACCCAGGCGCAAAATGAATTCGAGCTGCATGCCCGCGCCCTGCTGGGCCTGCCTGTCGATACGCGCTTGCGCGCAACCGGCGCCAGCAGCGTGATCTATGGCGGTGTCCAGGCCAAGGCGGTGAGCTTCAGCAATGTGGCGCAGGCCCTGGCCGAACCCGATACCGACTTGCGGCTTTTTGGCAAGCCCGAATCCTTTGCTCGCCGGCGCATGGGGGTGGCGCTGGCCTGTGGCCAAACCACCGACCTGGCCCGTGAGAAAGCGCGCCGAGTTGCTTCAACGATTACTGTCAGCGCTGTCGACCCCGCGCAGCCCTGAAGGCCGATTGCCGCGGTATGCCCCCGGCAATCGCATTTGTTTCCGTTTCCGCAAGTGAATCACAAACAGGAGTATCCGTGACCATGACCATGACCGACCCGCACGAAATGGTAGTCAATGCCATCCGCAGCGTGCCAGACTGGCCCAAACCGGGCATCACGTTTCGGGATATCACGCCTGTGCTGCAGGATCCGCGAACTTTCCGGGTGCTGCTGGATATCTTTGTCTATCGCTACATGCGGGAACGGCTGGATCTGATTGCCGGTATCGACGCCCGCGGCTTCATCGTGGGCAGCGTCCTGGCCTACGAGCTCAAGCTGGGTTTCGTACCGGTGCGGAAAAAGGGCAAGCTGCCGTTCCAGACGCTGGCCGAAGAATATACGCTGGAGTATGGCAACGCCAGCGTCGAGATGCATACCGACGCAGTCAAGCCCGGCCAGCGAGTCTTGCTGGTCGACGACCTGATCGCGACCGGCGGCACTATGCTGGCGGCCACCAAATTGTTGCAGCGCCTGGGCGCCAATGTGGTCGAAGCCGCGGCCATCATCGATTTGCCGGATCTGGGTGGATCAAAGCTGTTGCGCGATAATGGCGCCTCGGTCTTCACTGTTTGCGAGTTCTGAGCTCGCGGCGTTGTGTTCGTCCGTCCAGCCTGGGGCGGACCAAGACGCAACGGCAATCGTAGCGCTGCGGCCCGCGTCACACCGCAGCGCCCTCCCTGAGCAATCCCTCCGCCAGTGCCAGCAAAGTGGTAATCGCCTGTTGCGAGGCGGCTTGTGGGTCTTTCGCCGCGGCGATCCACAGCGCAGCGCTCAGGGTCGCGCCGGTGACCAGCCGCGCAGCCGCTTCCGGCGCCACGGGGTGCCAGCGCCTTAGAGAAACAGCTTGTATGCCGGGTTCTTGCTTTCGTTCTCGTACGGGTAGCCGATCGTCGACAGAAACTGCTTGAAGGCTTTCTTGTCAGCCGGCGGGACCTGAATGCCGATGAGCACCCGTCCGTAATCGGAACCCTGGTTGCGATAGTGGAACAGGCTGATATTCCATTCGGGATTCATCGTGTCCAGGAAACGCATGAGCGCGCCCGGACGTTCCGGGAATTCGAAGCGATAAAGCTCTTCGTTGTCGGCCAGCGGCGAGTGCCCGCCCACCATATATCGCAAATGGGATTTGGCCAGATCGTCGTGGCTCAGGTCGAGCGCTTCGAACTTCTTGCGACGCAGCGTGTTCGCCAGCTTTTCCGCCTCGGACGGGGAGCTGATTTGTATGCCGACGAAAACATGGGCCTTCTGCGAATCCGATATCCGATAATTGAATTCGGTGACGCTGCGGTTGCCGATCAGCGTGCACAACTGGCGGAAGCTGCCTCGTTCTTCGGGCATGGTGACAGCGAAAATCGCCTCTTTGGCTTCACCGACATCGGCGCGCTCTGCGACAAAGCGCAAGCGGTCGAAATTCATATTGGCCCCGGAGGTGATGGCGATCACTGTCTTGTTTTTCCAGCCCTGGTCGGCCAAGTAGCGCTTAGCGCCCGCCAGGCCCAGCGCGCCGGCGGGTTCCACCACGCTGCGACTGTCCTGGAAAATATCTTTGATGGCGGCGCACAGCTCGTCGGTGTTGACGGTGATGATGTCGTCAACATACTCGCGGACCAGTCGGAATGTTTCGCTGCCCACCTGCTTGACTGCGGTACCATCGGAAAAAAGGCCGACGTCGTTAAGCGTGACGCGGCGACCCGCCCTGAAGCTGCGGGCCATGGCGTCGGAGTCCTCGGTCTGGACACCGATGACCGCGACATCGGGCCTGAGTTGCTTGACGTAGGCAGCGATGCCCGCGATCAGGCCGCCGCCGCCGATGGGAACGAAAATGGCATCCAGCTTGCCCGGGTGCTGGTGCAGGATTTCCATGGCAACAGTACCCTGACCGGCGATGACATCCGGATCATCGAAGGGGTGCACGAAGGTGAGTTTTTCTTTCTTTTCCAATTGCGCCGCGTGGTCGTAGGCGTCGCTATAGCTGTCGCCGTGCAGCACGGCTTCGCCACCCATGCGCTTGACCGCCTCGACCTTGACGGCGGGCGTGGAGGTGGGCATGACAATGACGGCGCGGCAGCCCAGGCGCCGCGCCGACAGGGCGACGCCTTGCGCGTGATTGCCCGCCGAAGCGGCAATGACGCCGCGCTTGAGCGCTTCGGCCGGCAGGTTGGCCATTTTGTTGTAGGCCCCGCGAATCTTGAAGCTGAAGACGGGTTGGTCGTCTTCACGTTTGAGCAGCACTGTATTCTGAATTCGCTGCGACAGCAGGGTTGTCGTTTCCAGCGGGGTTTCATGGGCGACATCATAGACGCGGGATGTCAAAATGCGTTTAAGGTAATCCGTTGACATGTTAATTTGAAATAAAAAGAATACAGGCAATCTCGAAAGGTTAACATAGCGAGTCTGATTTTAAGTTTAAAAATTGCCCCTGCCGATGGGAAACTGGCAGCGGCAATGCACGTTCGGGGAGTATATGGAACAGGAAGTCATGTACTGGTTGCGGGAGCTGCTGCATGTTTTATCGCTGCCCACGGTCGGGCTGCCTGGCATTTTCGTGGTGGCGCTGGTTTCCGCGACCCTGCTGCCGCTGGGCTCGGAACCGGTAGTGATCGCTTACCTGAAAATCGCCCCGGACATGTTCTGGCCCGCGGTATTGGTGGCGACGGTCGGCAATACCATTGGCGGGGTGATCACCTATTACATGGGGCTGGCCGCGCGCGCCGGCTACGACCGATACCAGCATACGCATGGCAAATCCGTGGGAGAGGCGGGGCTGGAAGCCCGGGAAACGGTAGACGAGGAAAAATATCTCTCCGAAGGGACCGTGGGCCGCACTGACGACCCGCCGATCGCAAAGGAAGGGGGGAAGTGGCATGACCGCATGACCCGTTACTTCGAACGCTACGGGCCGGCTATCCTGATTTTTTCCTGGCTGCCGGTGGTGGGCGATCCCTTGTGCGGCGTGGCCGGCTGGATGCGCCTGCCCATCGCGCCATCGATTCTGTTCATGGCGATCGGCAAGTTTTTGCGCTACGTGCTGATGACCGCCGCCGTGCTATGGGTGTGGTAGTGGCGTTCCCGGATCGCGGCAGACGGCCAGGCGCGCGGGTCAGCGGGTCGCAAGCAACCCTTCCCGCGTGAAAGCGGCATGGATCGCCTGGGCAAATTCCAACGCATGCGCGCCATCGCCATGCAGGCAAAGCGTGTCGGCACTGATCGGCACTTTCTTGCCGGATTGCGCAATGACATATCCTTTTTGCACCATGGTCAGCGCCTGCGTCACCGAGGTCTGGACATCTTCGATCAGGGCGCCGGGCTGGTTGCGCGGCGTCAACGTGCCATCGTCCTGATAGCTGCGGTCGGCAAATACCTCTTGCATGACGGCAAGCCCCATGTCCTGCGCCACGGCTACCTGTTGGCTGCCAGCCAGCGCAAATAGTATCAGTCCC
The DNA here is from genome assembly GCA_040395835.1 of Advenella kashmirensis. Taxonomy (GTDB): domain Bacteria; phylum Pseudomonadota; class Gammaproteobacteria; order Burkholderiales; family Burkholderiaceae_B; genus Advenella; species Advenella kashmirensis_B. Next base: position 189,350 of record JBEBPQ010000001.1, on the reverse strand, counting down.
GGGTCAACGTCCCGCACGGCTTGCGCGATGGCCGTGCCCAAGGAGCCGTTATTGGCCGACATGTTGTAGAGCGCGCCGTGCGCCTTGACATGGAAAAGGCGGGCGCCCTGCGAGCGGGCCACCGCCGCCAGCGCGCCAATTTGCGCTACGACCAGGTCGTAGGCCTGGTCGGGGCTGAGCGGAACCGGGCGGCGGCCAAAGCCTCGGATATCGTCCAGGCCAGGGTGGGCGCCGGGCCGCACACCTTGCTGCAAGGCAAGCTGCATGGTGCTGCGCATGGTATGCGCATCCCCCGCGTGAAAACCGCAGGCAATGTTGGCCGAGGTCACATAGGGCATGATGGCGGCATCGTTGCCCATGCGCCAGGCGCCGAAGCTCTCGCCCATATCACAGTTCAAATCAATAGTCTTCATGAGGTCCTACGGCCTGCGCCGTCCCGGGTTTACCGTCGAGGCTTCCATTCTATACCGGTACGCGATGCGCGTCAGTCCGATGCCGCGCGGCCGGCGACCAGGCGGTCGGCCAGCGGCGCAAGCGCCAGCTGCAGTTTCTGGAACAGGGCTTCGCGTTGCAGAAAGCGCGCATGGGCCTGCTGTGGTTCAATCCGGGCAAAAGACAGCTGCTGGCCCGGCAGGCAGCGGGCCAGTATGGGCAAATCCACGCTGGCGACATTGGCGATCTTGGGGTAGCCGCCGGTGGTCTGTCGGTCGGCCATCAGGATAATCGGCTGGCCGTCGGGCGGCACCTGGATCGTGCCGAACGCGGTCGGTTCCGAAAGAATCTGCAATGGCGTATCGGGTTGCAGCGAAGCGCCGGAAAGCCGATAGCCCATGCGGTCCGAATTGGCCGATACCGTGTAGGTGGTTTCCAGAAAGCGCGCCTGTTGCCTGTGCCCGAAGTGCGACCAGTGCGCGCCGGGCATGACGCTGATACGCGCTCGGGTGCCCAGCCCCAGGCCGGCAGGCAGGTGGATGCGATAGTCATCCAGGAAGACTTGCAGCGCGTCTGTCTTGCGAGTGTCCAGCTTGTGGTTCAGCGTGAGCCGGTCGCCCTTGGCCAACGCCCGCCCTTGGATGCCCCCCATGCGGCTTTTTGTGTCGGTGCTGGCGCTTTCCATCGCCAGGGGCAGTGCGATACCACCATGCATCGCCAGGCAGGCGCGCGCGCCGCCGGTAACCGCCGCGGGCATCGCGGCAGGACCGATTTCCAGGACCTGGCCCGCGCGTATCAGGTGCGGGCGATTCAGGGCAAGGGGCGTCGCATCCCGCGTGACGGCAAAGGCGCTGCCGCATACGGCGATGCAGGCATCCTGCATGAATAAGAGCCGGGGGCCGGACAAGGTCATTTCCAGCACCGGCAGGCGTTGCCGGTTGCCAACCAGGGCATTGGCCAGCCGGTAGGCAACGGCGTCCATGACGCCGCATACGGGTGCGCCATAGGCCTGGTAGCCGTGGCGGCCGTCATCCTGGAACAGTGACAACGGGCCCGGTTTCAATACGACCAGGCTCATGGCGTGCTCCAGGGCGGCATGGGTTGGCCGGATTTGATGCGCTCGAACGTGGCGCGGTCGATGGGGTCGAACTGCACCTGGTCGCCCGGCGCGTAAAGCGCGTAGGGCGGTCTTTCCGGATCGAAGAGTTTGAGCGGCGTTGCGCCCACGATATTCCAGCCGCCCGGCGAGTCGTTGGGGTAAATCACGGTTTGCCGGTTGGCGATGGCGACCGAGCCCGCCGCCAGCAGGCTGCGCGGCGTGCCGCGGCGGCCGATGGCAAGCCGGCTGTCGGACAGGCCCATGTAGGCCATGCCGGGCGCGAATCCCAACATGAAGACACGTTGTGGCGCCTCGCAATGCAGGGCAATGACCTGCTCGATGGTGAGGCCGCACTGTTTTGCAATGTCTGCCAAGTCGATGCCGAAATACGGGTCATAGCATACCGGGATCCGGATCAGGCGCGACGAGGGTGTGGTCACGTCCGCGCTGTCCTCGGCCGGCTCCAGCGGCATGTCCGATAGCAGCGCCTGCAAGGTCCGCGCCAGGCTGGCCAGATCGGGCGGCTCGGGATGGAATGGGTCGATATGCACGCCCAGCGTGGTAAAGGTTGGTACCAGGTCGCTGATATAGGGCAGGCCGGCAAGATGGATCCGTTCCGCCGCCAGGCGCGCGCGGGCGTTTATGGCCGGATCGATGGTATCGCCGAAGCGGATCAGCAGGCAGTGATCGCCTTCATGCGTGAAGGTCCAGGGCGGGCTGGGCGGGGCTGGCTTTGTATTCATTCATTACGCTATCTGGTGGGAAGATGATCTTGAAAGTACTACCCTTGTTGATCTCGCTGTCTACAACCAGTTTAGCATTATGCCTGATAACGATATGCTTGGTGATGGCCAGGCCCAGGCCGGTGCCGCCCGACGCGCGCGAGCGGCTTTTGTCGACGCGGTAAAAACGTTCGGTGATGCGGGGAATATCTTTTTTGTCGATACCCAGTCCCGTGTCGGTCACGCTGAACACGGCTTCGCCGTGTTCGTTGCGGAACCAGCGGATGGTAATGCGTCCGCCCTCGGGGGTATAGCGTACCGCGTTGGTCAGCAGATTGGTCACGGCCGAAGAGAGCTCGTTCATTTGCCCGGTCACCGACAATTGCGGATCGACCTCGAAGTCAAAGGCGTGCGATTCGCGCGAAATGGACTGGGCCTGCACGGCGGCCTTGTCGATGATTGGCGCAAGCTGCACCGCCGATTTTTCGGTGACTTCGGTCGATTCCAGCGTCGACAGCGTCAGCAGGTCGGCCACGATGGCCAGCATGCGCTGGGCCTGCTCGTGCATCAGGTCTTCGTACTGCTTGCGCTGCTCCTTGGTCAGCGCTTCGTTTGGCAGGTCGCGCATCGTTTCCAGGAAGCCGATGAGCACGGTCAGCGGGGTGCGGATTTCATGGGAAACATTGGCCACGAAATCGCGCTGGGTGGTCTGCAGTTTCTCCAGTTGCGTAATGTCCTGGCAAAGCAGCAGATAGCCCTCGTTGGAATGCTGCGTCAATTGAAACTGCAGCGAGCACAGCTGGCCGCCGATTTCCTTCTTGCTGCGCAGCGGGCGGCTCCATTGGCGGCTTTGCGCGTAATCGAAAAACTCGGGCAGGCGGATGATATTGAAAATATTGTAGCCCTTGTCCTTCTCGTAGACGAGATCGAGCAGTCGCTGCGACTGGCCGTTGCACCATTCGATCTGGAAGGATTTGTCCAGCGTGACGGCGGCGGCGGGCAGTGCCTGCGCGGCCGACAGCACATTGGTGGTGAGCTCGCGCAGCGCCGTATATTCGTTTTGCCGGGTACGCAGGTATTTATAGAGTGGCGTTACAATATTGTCGTAGCTGCCCAGGTCCGGCGGCGGGGCCTGGTTGGGTTGCCGGGTCCACTTGAGCGTTTGCCGATAGTGTCGCCGATGCCCGAGCAGGTAGACCAGGATGCAGAGCGCCAGAAAGATAATGCCGCTGCTGTGCCCGAACAGCCACTGTATGCCAAAGGCCAGCGCAACAGCGACAAAATAGGCGATCAGAAGCGAGTGGCGGGTCATGGGGGCTACCTTGCATGGACCATACAGCATGCGCCTGTTGCCGGGACGGATAACATAACGCGGCGCATCGGCCTCTGGCCGGGCTGTCTGTGCATGAAATTGAAAAAAACGGGCAAGCGGCTCGTGCTACGCAATCAGCCCGAGAGCTTAGAGGTAAAACGATACCCGCTTCCGCGCACGGTTTCAACAAGATTATGGTGCCCGCTGGGTTCCAGCGCCTTGCGCAGGCGGCGGATATGCACATCGACCGTACGCTCTTCCAGGAATACGTGATCGCCCCAGACCTGATCCAGCAGTTGCCCGCGCGTAAACACCCGCTCCGGATGTGTCATGAAAAAATGCAGCAGGCGAAATTCGGTCGGCCCCAAGGGCAGGTTGGTGCCGTTGCCCGTGATGCGATGCGACACGGGGTCCAGCTTCAATCCCGAAATTTCGATCTCGTCGTCGGTCAACTGGGGCGCGCGGCGGCGCAGCACGGCCTTGATGCGCGCCATCAGTTCCTTGGGTGAAAACGGCTTGGTGATATAGTCGTCGGCGCCGCTTTCCAGCCCTTCCACTTTGTCGGCCTCGGCGCTTTTGGCCGTGAGCATGATAATGGGGACATCGCGGGTGCGCTCGCTGCCGCGCAGATTGCGCGCCAGATTGAGGCCTGACGAGCCGGGCAGCATCCAGTCCAGCAGAATCAGATCCGGCAATTCGGCATTGATCAGCACTTTGGCTTGCTCGGCGTCCAATGCGCGCAGCACTTTATGCCCGGCAAAGGACAAGTTGACGGAGATAAGCTCTTGAATCGCGGGTTCGTCTTCGACGACTAAAATTGTACTGGCCATAAATGAAGTAAAATCAAATGAGTCACGCTGTTGACATTAAACTTAAACCGAACCGGAAGTATCGGACTCAATGATATTGCTTCATTGTGTCATGTTTGTGACAGGTTTGCCTACTTTTCAAAAGATTGATTATGAATCCAGAACGTCCTTCGTCCGCTGCCGATGCCGGCACCACCCATTTCGGCTTCAAAACCGTCAATGAACAGGAGAAGGCCGGCAAAGTGGCCGAAGTATTTCATTCGGTAGCGCAACGCTATGATGTCATGAACGATCTCATGTCCGCGGGCCTGCACCGGGTATGGAAGCGGTTTACGATCGGACGCGCTGGCGTTCGCCCGGGGATGCGGGTGCTGGATATCGCGGGCGGCACCGGGGATCTGGCGCTGGCCTTCGCCGGCAAGGCTGGGCCGCAGGGGCAGGTTTGGCACACAGATATCAATTCGTCCATGCTGCAAGTCGGGCGCGACCGCCTGACCGACAAGGGGGTGCTGTTGCCGACCGTGGTGTGCGATGCAGAATATTTGCCGTTTCCCGACAATTTCTTCGATGTTGTCACCGTGGCTTTCGGATTGCGCAACATGACGCACAAGGAACGCGCGCTACAGCAGATGCAGCGTGTGCTCAAACCCGGTGGCAAGCTGCTGGTCCTGGAGTTTTCGCGCGTCGCCGCGCCGCTGGCGCCGGCCTACGACTGGTATTCTTTCAATATCTTGCCGTGGCTGGGAAAAAAGGTCGCCGATGACGAGGGCAGCTATCGTTACCTGGCCGAATCCATCCGTATGCACCCCGATCAGGAAACCCTGGCCGGCATGATGCGGGAAGCGGGATTCCCGCGCGTCACCTATTTCAATCTGACGGCGGGCGTGGTTGCCTTGCACGAAGGCGTCAAGCTGCTGTAGCGGCGATACCCGCCGCGTACCTGGATCCTCGCCCCGACGGGGCCAGGCAGGGCAGGCATCGACTGTTTTTGTTTTCGCAAGCGTTACCCCTTGCATAATTATTCAGGTTTTTGTAAGATTGATTCGTTTGCTACTATGTTAATACTGCGGGATAGTCCCGCCGGAGCAGGAATCAATGTTCAAAAAGTGGTCTAAATTTCTCACTGCCGCGCTTATCGTCGTTTCCTCGGCCACCATGCTGGCCGTCACGCACGATGCCGAAGCCCGCAGAATGGGCGGAGGAAGTAGCTTCGGCCGTCAATCTTCCAACGTCATGAGCAACCGCGCGCCGGCAACCCAGACGCCTGGCGTCACCAATCGCGCGGCAGCGGCGCCTGGCGCGACTGCCGCCAATGCCGGCGCGGCCGCGCAACGCAGCGGCTTTTCCCGCTTTCTCGGGCCCATCGCCGGCATAGCGGCCGGCCTGGGTATTGCCGCCTTGCTGTCCAGCCTCGGCCTGGCCGGTCCCATGCTTGAGTTCCTCTCCAGTGCACTGTTGATCGGTATCGTCATTTTCGCGATCATGTTCATTGTCCGTCGCCTGCGTGGCGGCCAGTCGCGCCCGGCTTTCCAGGGCGCCTCACCCATGCAGCGCCAGGCAGAACCTTTCCAGGGCTCACCACGCCACGGTGCGCAGCAGGCGGGCAGCCTGTCGGCAACCGACTTTGCCGGCAACGCCACCGCGACCGGGGTTGCCCCGCCCGTCGATAAAAGCTGGTTCGTGCCGGGCGACTTCGATTCGCATGCCTTCCTGCAGACCGCCAAGCAGCAGTTCATTACGATCCAGGGCTTGTGGGACAAAGGTGACATTCCCGAACTGAAGAACTACCTGACCGATGACCTGGTGGCCGAGTTGACGCCACAGATCACCAGCCGCGCGGGGCAAAATATCACCGAAGTGGTCTTGCTGAACGCGGAACTGCTGGGCATCGAAGAGGTGCACGAGGGCCATCTGGCGTCGGTGCGCTTTTCGGGCATGTTGCGCGAGGATCCCAAGGAGGCGGCATTCCGCTTCGAGGAAGTCTGGAACCTGTACAAGGAAAGCAATTCCGGCTGGTTGCTGGCCGGCATTCAGCAAATTCCTGTGGAAAACGCGTCCTAATCGCTGTTGGCGCAGGGCCATTGTCGCCACGGCGATGCGGCCCTGCGAATCAGGAAAAAGGCGTCTTGCCGAGAGGCAAGGCGCTTTTTTTTCCGTCTGTGGACAGCGTACGCTCAGTGGTGGCGGGGCAGACGCAGGATAAAAATTCAAAATAACCAAATAGAATATAAAAATAAATTTTAATTATTTTTTCTCTTAAGAAGAAATCGTTATAGTGATGGATCATATGGGGATAACGCATCGTGAACATCACTTTCAGCAATGTCTATAAACAGTTCGGTAGCCTGTCGGTGGTCGAGGATTTCAGCGCGACGTTCAAGTCGGGCGAAATTGTCGCCCTGGTCGGCCCGTCCGGCTCGGGCAAGTCGACATTACTGCATATGGCTGCCGGTCTGGAAAGCACCAGTGCGGGCACGATCAGCGTGGACAATGCGCCGGTCGTCAAGCCCGACCCAAGCCGCACGCTGGTCTTTCAGGAACACGCCCTGTACCCCTGGCTCACGCTGAAGCAGAACGTCGCCATGGCACTGGAATTTCAGCAGGTCGGCCGCAAGGTCGCCTACGCGAAGGCCGAGCAATGGCTTGCCCGCGTTGGCCTGGATGGGTTCGAGAATTATTATCCGCACCAGGTTTCCGGCGGCATGCGCCAGCGCGCGGCCCTGGCCCGCGCCTTTATCGCCGAGCCCGAGATCCTACTGCTTGACGAGCCTTTCGGTGCGCTGGACGCGTTGACGCGGCTCAGTCTTCAGGATGTGCTGCTTGGACTGGTCGAACAGGCCAAGCCCACGGTATTGCTGGTGACCCATGACGTGGAAGAGGCGTTGTTCCTGGCCGACCGCGTGATGGTATTCAGCGCCCGTCCGGCCTCGGTGCTGAAAACGTTCAATCTGACGCATCGGGAGCGCTCCCATGACCTGTCGGATCTGGCGTCAGAAAAACGCGAAATCCTTGGCCTGCTGGGCATCGAGGTCAAGCATGAGCCGCCTGCGCGCGCAGTGAGCGAACTGGCGGCGTAGCATCCCGGAACCGGGCCGACAGTGGCTGGAGGCCATTGCTGCCGGCTCATCGAAAAAATAATAAATGTTGAGCAAATTTTCAAAAGAGAGAGTTATGAACATCCGTAAATGGACCGCACTGCCCCTGGTGGCATCGTTGCTGCTGTCTGGCGCCGCCATGGCCGCCGACAAACTGAAAGTTGGATATCTGCGCGTGATGGACGATGCGCAGGCAATCGTCGCGCAGGAAGGCGGGTTCTACAAGAAACAGGGGCTGGATGCCGAGCTGATGGAGTTCAAATCGGGCACCGATCTGATCAAGGCGATCGTCGGCGGCCAAGTCGATATGGGCGTGCTGGGCTTTACCAATGCCATTGCATGGGCTTCGCGCGGCGCCGACCTGAAGGTCGTCAGCGGTGCCCAGCAAGGCTATCATTCGCTGCTGGTGCGCGATGATGCCGGGATCAATCAATTGTCCGACCTGAAAGGCAAGACACTGGCCTCGCAAAGCCAGGGCAGTACAGCCGATACGGTGTTGCGAGGCGTCGTCTTCAAGGGCGCCGATCTGAAAGAAGGCGATGTGAATGTCATGGGCGTCAGTCCGGCGGTCGCCGTGCAGTCGCTGGTGGGCAACCGCGTGAACGCGGCCTTCCTGTTCGAACCATACGACCGCATCGCGCAACTGGTCGCGCCGGTCAAGCAAATCTACGAGGTTGGCGAAAGCTGGCCGTTCCCCTGCATGGTGGTGATTACCTCGGGCAAGGCACTAGAAACGCGCAAGGATGACATCTGGAAAGCGCTGGACGCGCAACAGCAGGCGATCGAGCTGCTGGAAAAACAGCCGGCCGACGCTTCCAAGCTGATCGCGGGCTACTTCATTGCCGAACCCACGCTCAAGACCCTGAAGCAGGGCGAATTGCCGCGTGAAAAAGTCATCGAAGAGGCCATCAAAACGCAAGTCTTCACGTCGCAGGTGACCGAAGCGGATATCAAGCGCATGACCGAGCTGGCACGCATCATGGAGCGGGACGGTTCCCTCAAAACCAAGGACGGCCAGCCCTTTGACGTAAGCTCGGTACTTGATCTCGAATGGCAGAAGGCGCGTAAACTGTGAGCAACACCCGCATTGGCGGCTATAAAAAGCCGCTGGCGGTGGTGCTCGCCATCGCCTTTATCCTGCTCATCTGGCAACTGGTCGCGCTGACCTTGCCGGATTTTCTCATGCCCGGCATCCTGCCGGTACTGGAACGGCTCTCCAGCAGCATACAAAGCGGTGAGTTCTATACGGGCCTGGCAGGATCGCTGGCCCGCCTGGGCAGCGGCTACGGCATCGCCTTGCTTTGCGGTATCGGTTTTGGCCTGCTGGCGGCCAGCCTGAATTTCTTCCGGGAAGTGCTGCGCAATGTCATCGTGATTCTGCAATCGCTGCCAAGCATTGCCTGGGTACCCTTGTTCCTGATCATCTGGGGATTTGGCAACAAGCCGATGATCGTGGTTGTGGCGCTGGCGGCATTCTTCCCCGCCGCGCTTAGTGTGATGAACGCCACCGAGTCCGTGCACAAGGTGCATATTTCGGCGGCGCGCGTCATGGGCGCCAGTCGCTGGGGGCTGATCCGCCGCGTCTATCTGCCGGCCGTGATGCCGGAGCTGATTACCGGCGCGCAGTTGGCTTTCGGCAACGCCTGGCGCGCGTTAATTTCAGTTGAAATGTTGGTGGATTTCGGCAAGGGGCTCGGACGCGCGTTGAGCTTTTCCGGCGATACCGGAGACATGACCGGCGTCATGGCCAATATCCTCGTGATCGCCATTCTCGCGGCCCTGATTGATCAATTGATCCTGGAACGGCTGAAGCATCGCTTGCTGCGCTATCAGTACGTATAAATCATCATGATAAAACGGTCTGTCGCCTTTCTGTTCAGCGGGCGGGCCAAGCGGCCGCCGCCGTTGGCATTGGCTGCCCGCAGTGGCGGTGAGGCGGCGCGCTGGCGCCGGCTGATTGCGGCTGTGATGTCCCTGTCGATTGTCGCGGCGGCGCACGCCGGGCCGGCCGGGACGTTTCCGCAGGCTGCCCAGCGCGGCACGCTGCGGGTCGGCGTTGTGCATGTACCACCGGTGGCCTTGCCAGGCGCGAAAGTCCGTACGCCCGACCGCCTGGACCTGCCGGCTATCCAGTCCTTATCTCAGGCCCTGGGACTGGCGGCGCAACCGGTACAGATCGCCCCCGAGGACGTCGGGCAGGCGCTGGCCGAAGGCCGGGTGGACCTGGCGCTATACAGCTTGCCGGACTCTGCCCGCGCCGCGCCGGGGTTGACTTACGTCCCTACCGCTTACCACACGCATCCGCAGGCGGTAATCCGCAGCGATACCTCGATCCGGCAGACGGCTGATTTGCGGGGGCGCGCGGTTTGCCTGCCGAGAACGGCCGTCGCGGCAGCGGCTGCCGCAACCGATGCCGGCGCCCAGATCCAGGCATTTGATATCCCATCGGATGCGCTGGTTGCCGTCCGGGAAGGCAAGTGCGACCTGGGATTGCTGGATCAGACCGCCCGCCAGGCGCTGATGGCGTATCCCGAATGGCGCAAATTCGCGGCGACGCTGGACTTGCCGGCCTATGCGCGAACCCTGACCTGGGTGTTGCCTGCCGCGCGGACGCAAGAAGTAGACTGGCTGCGCCGGCAAATGGCGCAATGGGATGCCAGCGGACGCTGGGAAGACCTGGTGAGGAAATGGGCGACCGACGTCGCTTTCGATGTTTATCTTGATCAGGAAGTGCCCGACTGCCATAGTTGAAATTGTCTGGCTGATCCGGGGGCATCGAACTGTCGCCGGGATGAACAGGGTAAACTATTGGCTTCAGAATCATCGCGGTCTCTACCGGGTTTTTATGCTGCTTTCCGCTATCCCCGATCCCAATGTGCTTGCCGTGCGCGTGCTCAACCTGCTGCTGGACCGAGAGTCCTGGGCCAAGGCGCGTATCGCCCAGCATGCAGGCAAAACAGTACGCATTCGCATCAGCCGCCTCGACTGGAGGTTCAGCCTGCTGCATGATGGTCGGGTGCAGAAGGCCGATCCCGCCGTCGTTGCCGATGTCACGCTGACGGTGCCCGATCATAAATTGAAGGACGTGCCCACCGCCCTCGGCAACCGGGACAACCCCACGCAGTTGGCCTCGCTGTTGCACCTTGACGGCGACGCCGGCCTGGCGCAATTGGTATCCGAGCTTGCGCGCGACCTGCGCTGGGATTCCGAGCACGAACTGGCGCGCCTCACCGGCGGGCTGGTGGCACGGCAGATTCATGTCGCGCTAGGGCGGCTGGTTGGCGCGTCCGGAAGCCTCGCGCGCAGCGTCACTGAAAACCTGAGCGAATATATTGCCGAGGAAGCCGGGTTGGTGCTTGGGCGGCCAGCATTTGAATCTTGGGAAGACGCATTGCGTCAGGACACGGTGCGGCTGGATCAGCTCGATGCGCGGCTCAGGGCGCTGGATGCGCGCTTGCGCAGGAGCGGCCCATGATCATGTCCACCCTGCGGCTGTTGCGCATTATCCTGGTTTGCCTGCGCTACGGTCTGGATGAGTTGGTGCTCAGCGGCCTGAAACACCCCATCGCCAGCTCTCTGCTCAAGGTGGTGCGGCTGGGGCGCAGCTTCGAGCGCCCGCGCGGCGAACGGCTGCGGCTGGCGCTCGAATCGCTGGGGCCCATTTTCATTAAATTCGGCCAGGTCCTGTCGACCCGGCGCGATCTGATCCCGCTGGACATCGCCAACGAACTGTCGGCACTGCAAGACCGGGTGCCGCCGTTCCCTTCGCAAGAGGCCATGGCAAGCATCCAGAAGGCGCTGGGCAAGCATCCGTCCGAGCTGTTTGCCCTCTTCGAGGCGGAACCCGTGGCATCGGCATCGGTGGCCCAGGTGCACTTCGCGGTGCTGCACGATGGGCGGGAAGTCGCGGTCAAGGTGTTGCGTCCCGGCATGCTGGCGGTGATCGAACGGGATCTGGCGCTGATGCGGATGTTTGCCGGTTTCGTGCAGCGCTTGCTGCCCGATGGCCGTCGCCTGCGTCCGCGCGAGGTGGTCAGCGAATTCGACAAGTACTTGCATGACGAACTGGACCTGCAGGTCGAGGCCGCCAATTGCAGCCAGTTGCGCCGCAATTTCGAAAACAATCCGAAGCGCAACGGGCTGTTGATCGTACCCGAAGTGATCTGGGAATACAGCAGCAAGACGGTTATGACGATGCAGCGCATGCATGGCGTGCCCGTCAGCCGGATTGATCAGCTGCAGACGGCAGGTGTCGATATCAAGAAGCTGGCGCGCAACGGCGTGGAAATTTTCTTTACCCAGGTATTTGAAGACGGCTTTTTCCATGCCGATATGCACCCTGGCAATATTTTCGTTTCGCTCAAGCAGGAAACACTGGGACAATATATCGCGCTGGATTTCGGTATCGTGGGCTCGCTGTCCGAATTCGACAAGAACTATTTGTCGCAAAATTTCCTGGCGTTCTTCCGCCGCGATTACCGGCGTGTCGCGCAATTGCATATCGAGTCGGGCTGGGTACCGGCCAATACCCGCGAGGAAGAACTCGAAGCGGCGGTCCGCGCCGTCTGCGAGCCTTACTTCGATCGCAAGCTGTCGGAAATTTCGCTGGGGCAGGTGCTCTTGCGCCTGTTCCAGACATCGCGTCGTTTCAATGTCGAGATCCAGCCGCAGCTGGTGTTGTTGCAGAAAACGCTGCTCAATGTCGAGGGCATGGGCCGCCAGCTCGACCCCGACCTGGACTTGTGGCAAACCGCCAAGCCGTTCCTGGAGCGCTGGATGTGGGATCGCATTGGGCCGCGCGCTTTTGTCGCCACGGTAAAAAAAGAGGCCGCGCAATGGTCTCATTTGCTGCCGGAGCTGCCGCGTCTGGTGCATGCGCAATTATCGCGTCCCGACAATATGCCGGCGATACGCAGGGAATTGGATCAACTGGGCAAAAGCCACCGGCGCAATGGCAAGATCATGATCGGCATGACCATTGTGCTCAGCCTGCAGGCCATGCTTATTCTCTGGCTGGTAGCCAGCTTACTGGGATGGCAGTAATGACGATTCTTTTCGAAAACAAAATCCTTTCCCGCGCGGCTTGCATTGAAGCCGTGCGCAACGGCACGCTGCCTCGCCCGCTGGTATTCACAAACGGGGTCTTCGATATCCTGCATCGCGGCCATGTGAGCTACCTGGACGAAGCCGCGCAGCTGGGCGCCAGCCTGGTGGTGGCTGTCAATACCGACGCATCGGTCCGGCGCCTGGGCAAGGCGCCGGACCGGCCGCATAATCCCGAGGCGGACAGGCAGGCCATGCTGGCGGCGCTGGCCAGCGTCAGCGCCGCGACGGTCTTTGAGGAAGATACTCCCTATCAATTGATCGAACAGTTGCGTCCCGATATGATCGTCAAGGGCGGCGACTACGATATGGCGGCCCTGCCGGAAAGTCGGTTGGTGCAAAGCTGGGGCGGCAAGGCGATTGCCATTCCTTTCCGGTTTCAGCGCTCCACGACGGCGCTGGTCAATGCGATCCGGAATAACGCGGCAGGATAGCCGTATTTAAGGGTACCCGGCACGCCAGAAGGCCGGCCAGGCTATGCGGCGCGCATTTGCATGAGCAGCGGGGAAGGGGTCAAATCATCAGCCAAGGAAAAACCGGCGCGACGCAGAAGGGCCCATGAAAGCGGCGCCATGAAAAAAGGCAACACACATCGTGTTGCCTTTTTTCATGGGTCGCGCGGCCCTGCGGGCTGGCGGCGGCAAGCGATCAGAACTTGAAATGCGATACCGTGGTGCCGCGCAGCGGCTTGGTGTAGGTGTCGAATAAGGATTCGGTTTCAAAGGCCGCGGCGCTGACGCGGGTAATGCGTAGGGCGGTCATGACAGGCGCCTGCCCCACGATGGCGACCAGCCGTCCGCCAATGGTCAATTGGTATTTCAGCGAGTCGGGAATGTTCGGGATGGAGCCGGTCAGCAGGATGGCATTGTATTCGCCAGTTCCCCAGCCGGCGCGTCCGTCGCCGATTTCCACTTTGACATTGCGGATGTTTTCACGGGCCAGGTTTTCCTTGCCGAAAGCCGCAATATGGCGGTCGATCTCGACACTGACGACGTTGCTGCAGAGCCGGCTCAGCAGCGCCGCCTGGTAGCCCGATCCGGTGCCGATCTCAAGCACGCCGTCGGTGGGCGACAATTGCAGCTCCTGCGTCAGCCGGGCCTCGATCTTGGGCGCCAGCATGGATTCACAGCTATTGATGCCTTCGACTTCGAGCGGGATTTCGATGTCGGAGTAGGCCATGTTTTGGTAACGTACCGGTACAAACCTGTCGCGCGGCAGGGCAAAAAAGGCGTCCAGCACATTTTCATCCAGCACGTGCCAGGGGCGTATCTGCTGTTCGATCATGTTGAAACGGCTTTGTTCGGCGAGGGAAGTCAGAGCATTCATAGGTAGGTTATCAAACGAGTCCTGATAATTTTGGTATTCACAAGCATTTTACCCGCAACTGACCCCGTGCTTGCGATTCACGACCATAAGGCATGAAAATGATGGACGGGCCCGTGTCCGTGCCCGACGCTAAGGCTGCCGGATTTGGCGATGGCGCCGACCAGATAGGCTTTGGCCTGGTGCGCGGCTTCCGGGACATTGCCGATACCTGGCAACAGGGCGCATAAGGCCGAAGAGAGCGTGCAGCCGGTGCCGTGCGTGTTGACGGTGTCGATGCGCGAGCCGGGCATTTCGATCATCCGGTCGCCGTCGGTGAGCAAATCTATCGTGTCGTTGCCGGGCAGGTGGCCACCCTTGAGCAGGACCCACACTTGGCGATGATGATCCATCAGTTTGCGCAGACGTTCGGCGACACGGTACATCTGCTTGAGCGAATCGGCTGCCGTCTCGCCCAGCAGCACGCCGGCCTCGGGCAGGTTGGGCGTGATCACCGTGGACAGCGGGATCAGGGCTTCGCGCAGGGTGGCAATGGCCGCTTTGTCCAGCAGCACGTCGCCGCTTTTCGCGACCATGACCGGATCCAGTACGATGTGATCCGGCATCCAGTAGGCCAGTCGTTCCGCGACCATGCGCGTGACCGGCTCCTGTCCCAGCATGCCGATCTTGACGGCATCGATATGCACGTCGTCGAACAGCGTGTCGATCTGCTGGCGGACAAAGTCGGGACTGACTGGCATCACGCCCGTGACACCTTTGGTGTTCTGCGCGGTCAGCGCGGCAATGACGCCGCAGGCGTAGGTGCCCAGCGCACTCATGGTCTTGACGTCGGCCAGGACGCCGGCGCCGCCGGACGGATCCACGCCGGCAATGGTAAGCGTATTGAAAATCATCGGGTGATCAAACTCGTTATATTTACTGTCATACGCGTATGATAATGTCTTCTCTTAGATTAATGTCAATAACCCCCCGACTGGACTGACTTACAATAGTCCTTTCGGTGTTTTAAGGATGTTCAATGGCCACGCGCGCTCCCGTCAAATCCCAGAAAACCGCTACCCGCAAACGTGCCGCTGGCGGTCGCCGTCGTGTCGCCCAGGGCGACGTCCAGGCAGGCGCAACCGCAAGGGAAACGCGCGCCAATACGGTGGCGGACAGCACGCGCGGACGCTTCGATGCCGAAGCCATCGCCTTTGCGGCCGACGTGGTCGGCACCGACAAGGCCGGACGCAGCGAGCGCGCGCGCCTGCTGCTTGACGGCATCTCGGCGGACGACCGGCGCGAATTGCTCAAGTTGTTGCGCGAGGAAAAAACGCGTGCCGAGAAACAGCGGCCGGACGGTTTCGATCCCGACATCGTGCTGGTCGACAACTGGCAGGAAGGTGGCTATCCCTATAAGTATCTGATGACTCGGCGCAACTATGAATTCCAGAAGTACGATCTCCAGGTGGAACTGCTCAAGCTGCAGTCCTGGATCAAGGAAACCGGGCAGCGGGTTGTCATTGTTTTCGAGGGACGCGATGCCGCCGGCAAGGGGGGGACCATCAAGCGTTTCATGGAACACCTGAACCCCCGGAACGCGCGGGTCGTGGCATTGCAAAAGCCGACCGAAAGAGAGCTTGGGCAGTGGTATTTCCAGCGATACGCAGAGCACTTGCCCACGTCTGGCGAAATGGTGCTGTTCGACCGTTCCTGGTATAACCGCGCAGGGGTTGAGCGGGTCATGGGTTTTTGTACCGATGCCGAGTATATGGAATTCATGCGCCAGGCGCCGGAGTTCGAGCGCAACCTGGTGCGCAGCGGCATTACCGTCATCAAATTCTGGTTTTCGGTGAGTCAGGGAGAACAAAAGCGTCGCTTCAAGGAGCGCCGGCATCACCCGCTGAAGCAATGGAAGCTGTCGCCCATCGATATGGCGTCGCTGGATAAGTGGGATGACTATACCCGGGCCAAGGAAGCCATGTTCTTCCATACCGATACCAGCGATGCGCCCTGGATCGTGGTCAAGTCCAATTGCAAGAAGCGGGCGCGTCTGAATGCCATGCGTTACGTGCTGCAACAGTTCGACTATGCCAACAAGAATCCGGCGCATATCGGCAAGATCGATCCGCTGATCGTCGGCCGTTCCAACGTGGTGTACGAGCAGGGCGAATCGGTGCTGCATGTCCTGTCGGGCAATAACCAGGAAAGCCGCTAGCGGAGCCGGCCCGGCTCACCCCTGTTGAATCAGCTGTCGCGCGCGGTCCTGGATGTGCGTCAGGGCCGCCTGCAGTGCTTCCCGCTGGACCTGGTCCAGGTCCTGCAACAGGTACTCGTTGCGCGCCAGCATCATGGGCGACACTTCGCCGTAGGCAGCCCTGCCGCTTGCCGTGACCACCAGTTCCTGTTGCCGCTTGTCACGACAATCGGGGCGACGCGACAGAAATCCCTTGGCTTCCAATCGGGCAACGGCCCGGCTGACCTGCATTTTGTCCAGGCGCGCATGCTGTGCAATATCGGTTGCGCGCATTTGCCTGTCCTGATTGACCGCGACCAGTACGCGCCAATCATCGCGGGCAATGCCCAGCCGGGTTTCATAGACAGGCGCGACGGAACGGCTGATGGTTTCGGCCAGTTGTGAAAACTGGTAGGGTAAAAAAACTTGCAAATCAATCATGGCATACCTGGTTTATTGGTAACATATGAGAATAAAAAATCAATAACATGGTCGGTTCTTTTGTCTTTTAATCTCAGATAAATCAATATAAATCATTATCTTGTCAGTGTCTCGTTGACATTGGCGCCGCTTCGCTGTTAAATAGTAACTGTGGTTACTATTTATGGGTGGCTTGCGCCATCTCCCGGGGCAAACCTGGCCATCACGGCATAGTTGTCGCGCACGCATGGCTCGGTGTGTCCGTGGTGGTTGCCCATGTGCCACCCTGGCACTTTTTATCACGAAAAAAACCCATCAGGAGCAAGACATGGATATTCAGAAAATTCATCATGTGGCATATCGCTGCCGCGACGCCAAGGAAACCGTGCTTTGGTACAAGGAGAACCTGGGCATGGATTTTGTCCTGGCGATCGCCGAAGACCGCGTACCGTCGACCAAGGCCGAAGATCCCTACATGCATGTGTTTATCGATGCGGGCCAGGGAAATATCCTGGCGTTCTTCGAATTGCCCAATTCGCCGGAAATGGGATTTGATCCCAATACGCCCGACTGGGTGCAGCATATCGCGTTCCAGGTGCCCAGTGTGCAGGTGCTGGAACAGACCAAGGCGACACTCGAAGCCAATGGTATTGACGTGGTGGGCGTGACCGATCACGTGATTTTCAAGTCAATCTACTTTCGCGACCCCAATGGCCATCGCGTCGAACTGGCTGCGCCGACAGGTACGCCGGACATGGCGCGCAAGCTGGACGCGGTCAAGTGGGAAATGCTGGAAGCCTGGAGCAAAACCAAGCGTGCGCCGCGCCATGCCGCCTGGTTGCACGAAGCGCAATTGCAGTCCTGAGCCAGCCGGCGGGCGCGATCCGGGTTCGTGGCGACTTGCCGGCCGGCAGGCTATCGAGCACGATGGATCGGGTTTGCGCCATTGGCGGCGCCCATGTCGTGTGCGATCGCGGCCAGGCGCGTGTCAGGCAGACCAGCCTCGCTGGCCTATTGAAACGCGGTGCGTGCGTCCTCGAAGCGTTGGGCGAAATACTTGCTGTCCAGCGAATCGACCCGCACCTTGCCGTTATTGCGGCTGGATGGGGCGTGTACAAACTCATTGTTGCCGATATAGATGCCCATGTGGGAGTAGGGCTTGAAGGTATTGAAAAAGACGAAATCGCCCACCTTCAGGTCCGAGCGTGAGATGGGGCGGGTCAGCTTGGCGATCATCGCCGTGTTATGCGGGAAGCTGAAGGCTGCGGATTCCTGGAAGACGTAGCGCACAAAACCGCTGCAATCCATGCCGTCGGGCGTGGTGCCGCCATACTGGTATGGCGTGCCGGTTAGCGTCAGGGCCTGTTCGATGACGCCATCGCGCAGCGTCGGGTCCAGCGACGGGCTGGAGTAGGAGGCCGGGACATGGGCGACCGGCCCGCGGCTGGCGCAGCCGGCCAGCAGCAGGCACGAAACGGCGAATGCGGCCGATAGATAGGGAAAACGCATGGCAACCTCGAAAATAGTCCTGGGAAGCGGGGTGACTTTCTTCTCGGAAGAGGATTGTCGTCGGATTACCTAAGATTTTCCACTAAATTTCACATAAAAACAATAGCTTAATGCTATTTTTCAATGTTGTTTATGAAGAGCGTCTTGAGCCGCGACGGTTGGCTGCGCCAATATTGCGGCGAGGTTTCCACCGCGGCGCCCAATTCGGCCGCCGCGTGCCACGGCCAACGCGCATCATAGAGCATCCCCCGGGCCACGCCGACCAGATCGGCCTGGCCCGAGGCAATGACCGCATCGGCTTCGCGAGGATCGGTAATCAGTCCGACGCCGATCACCGGAACCGCGACCACTTGCTTAATCGCTTCGGCAAAAGGCAGCTGATAGCCGGGTTCGGCCTTGATTTGTTGCGCGGGAGAAAGGCCACCCGACGAGACATGGATGAAATCGATGCCGATGTCGGCCAGCTTGCGGCTCAAGCTCAGACTCTGCGCCAGGTCCCAACCGCCTTCCACCCAATCGGTGGCGGAAATCCGGATGCCTACCGGCACCTGGCCGGCAACGGCGTCGCGCACGGCTTGCACGACCTCCAGCGGGAAGCGCATGCGGTTTTCCAGGGTGCCGCCGTATTCGTCCTGACGTTGGTTGGAAAGCGGCGACAGGAACTCATGCAGCAGGTAGCCGTGGGCGCCGTGCAGTTCGATGGCGTCAATGCCGACCGCGACGCTGCGTTGCGCGGCTTTGGCGAAGGCGTCGCGGATTCGCCGCAGATCCTGGTGATCCAGCGCGCGGGGTGCGCGCTCCGTAGCCTGCTGGAAGGGTACGGCCGAAGGTGCCACGGTTTCCCAGCCGCCATCTTCCAGCGAGAGCTGGGCGCCGCCGAACCACGGCTGGCGACAGGAGGCCTTGCGGCCGGCATGGGCCAGCTGAATGGCAAACGGCGTATCGGAGAAACTGCGGATATCCTTGAGCGTACGGGCCAGCGCGGCCTGCGTCCGGTCATCCCACAGGCCCACATCGGTGGGCGTGATGCGGCCTTCCGAAGAAACGGCGGTCGCTTCGATAAAGACCAGCGACGAACCCGACACGGCCAGCGAGCCCAGGTGCATCAAATGCCAAGGCTGCATGCAGCCGTCCTGGGCCGAATACTGGCACATGGGAGGCACGATAATACGGTTTTTAAGCTGAAGCTTGCCCAGCGAAAAGGGAGAAAAGAGAGCCGGCGTGGTCATACAACAAGTCCTGAAAACATGTGGAAAAGGCTGGCGTGAGGCCGAGGGGCAAGGTCTTTCGAAGCCTGTGCCTGGTCGGAAAAGTCGTCACGGATATCGCTTTTGTACCACAGGCCGCTTATCGATCCCGCGTTTTCCTTGTCGGGCGCGTGGCCATATCGGGCCCGATGACCGCGTGGCTCCGGGCCGCATGGGAGGGTGGCCTGCGGATTGATTGCGGCGATCTAAGTAGAAACACTAATATGTAAATTTATTTTCATGTAATATTATTTTTGTAAGTTTTCTTACATGAATTGCCTCCCTCCATCCCCGCAATGACAATCGAAACCGACTTTACTCGTATGCTGGCCAAGCGTTTGCCGGATATGACCAAGCCGCAGCAGCAGCTTGGCCGCTACGTGCTGGAAAATCCCTTCAAGGTGGCCATGCTGTCGATCGACGAGTTTGCCCAGGCGGCCGGCGTGTCCAGCGCCAGCGCCAATCGTTTCGCCCGCGCCCTGGGCTATCCTGGGTACTCGCAATTCCGGCAAGGGATTATCAAGGGTTTCGAAGGCGTGCTGGAGTCGGTGAATCGGCTCAAGAAAGAACGCTCGTTCCCGGCCAGCAATCAGGAAGTCTTTTCCAATATGCTGATCGAAGGGCAGCGCAACCTGGAGCGCACGCGGCTGAATTTGAATGCCGAGACCTGTGATATGGCGATCGACCTGATCCTGAACGCCCGCCGGATCTTCATCCTGGGGTTTGGGTCCAGCGGCTACCTGTCCGGCATGATGGAGCGCAGGCTGTTCGCGCACAATGATATGGTGATCGCACTCAGCGGTCCGGGCGGTGCGGCGCAGGCCGCGCGCCGGCTGTCCATGGTCGACAAGAATGATTTGCTGGTTTCGATTTCCTTTCCTCGCTATCTGGCCGATACGGTCCGGCTGACGCGGGATGCGCATGCGCGGGGCGCCAAAGTGCTGGCACTGACCGATAAGGCAACGGCGCCAATCGTGCCGGAGGCCGATTGCGTCCTGTACGCATCCAGCGAAAGCCAGTATGGCCCCAATAGCGAGCTGGTGGTACTGGCCTTGATCGAGTCCATGCTGGCCGGCGTCGATTACCGTTCAAAACGAGCAGTCGAAGTCGCCGCGGAAATGGCGCAGACACTGACACCATGGCTTATTTACGGGGAAAAATCCTAAATGACAAATGCAATAATCGCCATCCATGGCGGCGCTGGGGCCTTGTCCCGCGACGTCATGACGGCGCAACAAGAGGCGGCCTATCTGGACGCGTTGGAGCAAATCCTGGCGCAAGCCGGCGCGCTGCTTGAAAAAGGCGGTTCCGCCGTCGATGCGGTCAGCCTGGCGGTAAGCCTGCTGGAGGACTGTCCCCTGTTCAATGCGGGCCGCGGTGCGGTATTCACCAGCGCCGAAACGCATGAAATGGACGCGGCGATCATGGATGGCGCCGATTTGCGTTGCGGGTCCGTCGCGACGATTTCCACGGTGCGCAACCCGATCCTCGCGGCGCGTGCCGTGATGGAAACCAGCCCCCATGTCTTTTTCAGTGGCAAGGCGGCCGAGGACTTTGCCCAAGCCGCGGGGCTGGAAATGGTCGAACCCGATTATTTCAGCACCGAGGAGCGGCGCCAGCAACTGGACCGCGTGCGGGGCACGGGCAGCGCCAGTTTTGTGCTTGACCATGACGCCATGGCTCAGCAGAAAAAAGCGGCGGCACCACTGGACGAAGATCGCAAGCTGGGTACCGTGGGCGCCGTCGCCCTCGATAACGCAGGCAATCTTGCCGCCGCCACATCCACCGGCGGTATGACCAATAAACAACCGGGCCGTGTCGGGGATTCCCCAATTATCGGCGCCGGCTGTTACGCCAATAATCGCACTTGCGCGGTCTCGTCTACCGGCACCGGGGAAATGTTCATTCGCTGTGTCGCGGCCTATGACGTCGCGGCGCAGATGGAATATGCCGATCGCGATCTGGCGCAGGCCGCAGACAGCGTGGTGTTCGACAAACTGCCCGCCATTGGCGGCATCGGCGGCCTGATCGCCGTGGATGCCAAGGGCAATGTCGTGCTGCCGTTCAACTCGGAAGGCATGTATCGGGGCTACGCCCGCGTCGGCGAGGCGCCGGTCGTCGCTATCTATCGCTAGCGGCCGCTGGCGGTACTGCAAGGAAATGCAAACAATGGAAACAGTCAAGACCAACCAGGGGCCGGCAATGGCGCAGCAGTCTGCCGCCGCCGGCGGGCAACTGGCGGCAGGCGCGGTGCTCGATGTCCGCGGCCTGCATGTCGATTTCATCGGATCCGAACGCACGGTGCATGCCGTCAAGGATTTGTCTTTTACCGTCGCCCAGGGAGAGACCCTAGCGATCGTCGGCGAGTCCGGCTCGGGCAAGTCGGTGACCTCTTTGTCGCTGATGCGGCTGGTAGAACATGGGGGCGGAAAAATTTCCCAGGGACAGTTGATGTTCCGCCGCCGCAACGGCGCAGTCGTCAACCTGGCTGCGCTGGACGGGCGCACGCTGCGTGCCATTCGCGGCGCCGATATGGCGATGATCTTCCAGGAGCCCATGACGTCGCTCAACCCGGTCTTCACCGTTGGCGAGCAGATCGCCGAGTCAATCCGGTTGCACCAGGGCCTCGGGCAGCAACAGGCGTTGGCCGAAGCCCTGCGGATGCTGGACCAGGTTCGCATTCCAGAGGCCCGCGCCGTCTTGTCGCGCTTTCCTCATCAACTGTCCGGCGGCATGCGACAGCGCGTCATGATTGCCATGGCGTTGGCCTGCAAGCCGGCCCTGCTGATCGCCGACGAACCGACAACGGCGCTGGACGTGACGATTCAGGCGCAGATCCTGCAGCTGATCCGCGAACTGCAGAAAGAAATGAATATGGGCGTGATCTTCATCACCCATGATATGGGCGTGGTGGCCGAGATCGCCGATCGGGTACTGGTGATGTTCAAGGGCAACAAGGTCGAGGAAAACGCTTCCGAAGCCATTTTCCACGACCCGCAGCACGCCTACACCAAAGCGCTGCTATCGGCCGTTCCCCGGCTGGGCGCCATGAACGGCACCTCCTTGCCGGCGCATTTCGAACTGCTGTCCCTGAAGGACGCCGGGCAGGGCGAAGCGGCGCAGCAAACCCAGACACCCCTGGTGCCCGATCGCGACACGGGGCCGATCCTGCAGGTCAAGGACCTGGTCACGCGTTTTGATGTCACCAGCGGCATTTTCAACCGCGTCAAGAAGCGCGTGCACGCGGTCGAAAAAGTCAGCTTTGAATTGTTCCCCAAAGAGACGCTCGCGCTGGTGGGCGAATCGGGCTGTGGCAAGTCCACGACCGGGCGCACGCTGCTGCGGCTGATCGAGGCCCATTCCGGCCAGATCCTGTTTCAGGGGCGCGATATCAGCAAACTCGGCCCCCATGATATGCAAGCGGTGCGGCGCGATATCCAGTTTATTTTCCAGGATCCCTATGCTTCGCTGGACCCACGTCAAACGGTGGGCTATTCGATCATGGAGCCCATGCTGATCCATAAGACCGCCACGGCCAAGGAGGCGACCGAGCGGGTTGCCTGGCTGCTGGAAAAAGTCGGCCTGCCGGCGGACATGGCCCAGCGTTATCCGCACGAGTTTTCCGGCGGACAACGGCAGCGCATCTGTATCGCGCGGGCGTTGGCGCTCAACCCGAAAGTGGTGATCGCCGATGAATCGGTCTCGGCGCTGGATGTTTCCATCCAGGCGCAAATCGTCAATCTGCTGATGGACCTGCAAAAGGAGTTCGGGATTTCGTATCTGTTCGTCTCGCATGACATGGCGGTGGTGGAGCGCATCAGTCATCGCGTTGCCGTCATGTATCTGGGGCAAATCGTAGAGCTGGGTTCCCGGCGCGAAATCTTCGAGAACCCGCAACATCCCTATACCAAGAAACTCATGGCTGCCGTGCCCATTGCGGATCCGCAACGACGCCACAAACTAGCCGAGTTAATGACAGGTGAAATACCCAGCCCGGTGCGCGCGGTAGGCGACGAACCGGTGGTGCAACCATTGGAGCAAGTGGGCGACGATCATTTCGTAGCCCGCCATTCCGTAGGCGTTTATTAATTTTTCGGTGTTTGTTCACCCCGATTGTTTGCTGCATTAACTTTTAGCAGGGAGTTCTTTCATGAATCCAAATCCATTTCGCAAATCGCTGCTGGCTTCGCTGATGCTGGCCGGCCTTGCCTTTTCCCAATCGGCCATGGCGGCAAAAGACGTGACCGTCGCCATGCCTTACACCATCGACTCGCTGGACCCCTATAACACGAACTCGACCTTGAGCCAGGCCGTCGGCAAGGGCTGGTATGAGGGGCTGTTTGAATTCGACAAGAGCCTGAAAATCCACCCGGTGCTGGCGACCGGCTATGAGGTCAGCGATGATGGCCTGATCTATACGTTCAAGCTGCGCGACGGCGTAAAATTCCAGGATGACACCGCGTTCAATGCCGACGCGGTCAAAGTGAACTTCGAGCGTGTGCTGGACAAGTCCAATGCGCTGGGCCGCTATAACCAGTTCAAGGATATCGATAAGATCGAAGTCGTGGACCCGTTGACCGTCAAGATTACGCTCAAAGCGCCGTTCTCCGCGTTCATCAACAACCTGGCCCATCCTTCGGCCATGATGATTTCTCCCGAGGCGCTGAAAAAATACGGCAAGGAAATCAACCTGCATCCCGTTGGCACCGGTCCTTTCGTGTTCGATCACTGGAATCCCGGCCAGGACGTGACCATGAAGAAATTCGATGGCTACTGGAACAAGGACCAGGCCGCCAAGGTCGATTCCATTACTTTCCGCGTCGTGACCGACAATAACACCCGCGCCGCCGTGATGCAGACCGGCGAAGCGCAATTTACCTTCCCGGTCCCCTACGAGCAGGCCGCCGTACTGAAGAAGAACGACAAGATTGATCTGCTCGTCGAGCCTTCCATTATTGCCCGCTATATCTCCATGAACGCGCTGGTCAAGCCTTTCGACAATCCGAAAGTACGCCAGGCGCTGAATTACGCGATCAACAAGGAGGCGCTCAATAAAGTAGCGTTCAACGGCTATGCGCGTGTTTCCGAAGGCGTGGTGCCGGAGAAGGTCGAATTCTCCCACAAGATGAAACCGTGGCCGTATGATCCCAAGAAAGCCCGCGAACTGCTGGCTGAAGCCGGCTACCCACAAGGCTTCGAATCCACCCTGTGGAGCGCCTATAACGATGGCACGTCGGTCAAAGCCATCCAGTTCATCCAGCAGCAGCTGCGCCAGGTGGGCGTCAAGGTGACCGTCGAGGCGCTGGAATCCGGACAACGTGTCGCGCGTGTGAACCAAGTCCAGGATCCGAAGGACGCCAAGGTGCGCATGTACTATGCGGGCTGGTCCGCCTCCACCGGCGAGGCCAACTGGGCCCTGAGCCCATTGTTGGCCGGGGACGCATGGCCGCCCGTATTCAACAATGCTGGCTACTACAAGAACGAACAGGTCGACAAGGATCTGGCGGATGCCTTGAAGACCACCGACAAGGCCAAGAAAACCGAGCTGTATAAGGATGCGCAGGAAACCATCTACAAGGATGCGCCGTGGATTTTCCTGAACACCGCAGATACCGTGGCGGCGCGCAGCAAGAAACTGGAAGGCTTCGATGTCATGCCTGACGGCTCCTACTACTTCAGAGGCGTGAATCTTAAGGACTGATCGGCGCTGCCGCTGATTCGGATATTATTGAATCATTCAGTGCTTATTGCAACTGTAATTGCCGCGGCGGCCCTCGCAGCCGCGGCGAATTGGATATAACGATGTTTTCCTATCTGGTCAAACGGATTCTGGGGATGATCCCGACGCTGATCCTGGTCTGCGTGGTGGTGTTCCTGTTTGTACATATGTTGCCGGGCGATCCGGCGCGCCTGGCTGCCGGCCCCGAAGCCGATGCCGAAACGGTGGAACTGGTGCGGGCCCAACTCGGCCTGAACCTGCCGCTGCATGAGCAATTCGGGCATTATCTGGTCAACCTGAGCCAGGGCGATCTGGGGACCTCCCTGCGCACCAAGCGGCCCGTGCTGACCGAAATCGGCGCGCGCTTCATGCCCACGCTGCTGCTCACGATCACCAGCATGGTCTGGTCGGTCGTCTTTGGCCTGGTCATCGGCGTTGTTTCAGCGGTATGGCGCAATCGCTGGCCCGATCGGCTGTTCATGACACTGGCTGTTTCCGGGATTTCCTTCCCTGCGTTCGCGCTTGGCATGATTCTGATCCAGATTTTTGCCGTGAACCTTGGCTGGCTGCCCTCGGTGGGCGCCACCACCTGGCAACACTACATTTTACCGTCGTTCACCCTGGGCGCCGCGGTCGCCGCCGTGATGGCCCGCTTCACCCGGGCATCGTTCGTCGAGGTCATCCAGGAAGATTTTGTGCGCACCGCCAGGGCCAAGGGCCTGTCCGAGCGCGTGGTGGTGATCAAGCACAGCCTGCGCAATGCGCTGATTCCGGTCATTACCATGATGGGGTTGCAATTCGGTTTCCTGCTGGGTGGATCCATTGTCGTGGAGACCGTGTTCGGTTGGCCCGGCATGGGCACGCTGCTGGTCGACGCCGTGACCGCCCGCGATTACCCGATCATCCAGGGACTGGTGCTGCTGTTTTCCTTCGAATTTATTGTAATCAACCTGATTGTCGACGTACTGTACGGCGTCATCAATCCGACTATCCGGTATAAATAGCAGGGCCGCCATGACGCAAGTAACTTCTTCTCCTATTGAAACGCTGCCGCCGCAACGGGAGCGCATCCGCACCCCGATGACGGAGTTCATCCGCAAGTTTCGCAAGCAGCACCTGGCCATGCTGGCCGGTCTGTTTGTGATTTTGCTGGTGGTCATCGCCGTGCTGGCTCCCTGGATCGTCCCCTTTGATCCGGAAAACTATTTCGACTATGACCGACTGAACCAGGCGCCCTCGTGGCTGCACTGGATGGGGGTCGACTCCCTGGGGCGCGACATCTTCAGCCGGATCGTCATGGGGACGCGGATTTCCCTGGCCGCAGGTTTCATCTCCGTGGCGCTGGGCGCGATCGTGGGCACGGTACTGGGATTGCTCGCCGGCTATTACGAAGGCTGGTGGGAGCGCATTGTCATGCGTATTTCGGATGTATTGCTGGCATTCCCTGGTATCCTGCTGGCGATCGGCGTGATTGCGGTGCTTGGCCCCAGCATGGTCAACGTGGTGATCGCCGTCGCGGTATTCAGTATTCCCGCCTTCGCGCGCCTGGTGCGCGGCAATACACTGTCATTGAAGAACATGACGTACATCGAGGCCGTGCGCAGTATCGGGGCTTCCGATTTCACGATCATTTTCAAGCATATCCTGCCGGGTACCATTTCGCCCATCGTGGTATACGGAACCATGCGTATCGGGACTTCCATCATTACCGCCGCATCGCTCTCGTTCATCGGGCTCGGCGCGCAGCCGCCCACGCCCGAATGGGGTGCCATGCTCAACGAGGCGCGTTCCGATATGGTCCTTGCTCCGCATGTCGCCATTTTCCCGTCGCTTGCCATTTTTCTGACCGTGCTGGCATTCAATCTGCTGGGCGATGGCCTGCGTGACGCGCTGGATCCGAAGATCGACCGTAACTGAACCATACCTGCCATAACCTTGTTTCAACCTGCCTGCGGCGTTCGCCGCAGGTTGTCACGATTGGATAGTGATGTCTATTGCCACAGATCGCAGCCAAGCCGAACCCACGCCGCCGGCGGTGGGTATTTTGCCGTCGGGACCGGGCAACCGGATCACCGATATCGCCGGTGTTCGCGTCGGACAGACGACCTTGGACCGCGGCGCTATCCAGACCGGCGTCACCGTTATCTACCCGCATGGCGACAACCTGTTCGAGAGCAAGGTGCCGGCCGGTGTATCGGTGATCAACGGCTTTGGCAAAAGCATGGGGCTGGTGCAACTGGAAGAACTGGGCGTGATTGAAACGCCGATAGCCCTGACCAATACTTTTTCCGTACCGATGGTGGCCCAGGCGCAGATTCGGCAGGCCGTTGCGGCGAACCCGCAGATTGGCCGCGAGTGGGCAACGGTCAATCCCCTGGTATTCGAATGCAACGATGGTTACCTGAACGATATCCAGGCGATGGCGGTGACTGAAGCGGATTATTTGCTGGCTTGCGAGCGCGCGTCGGAGCATGTGGAACAGGGCGCGGTCGGCGCCGGACGCGGAATGAGCAGTTTTGGTTTGAAGGGCGGCATCGGCACCGCTTCGCGTTGCGCGATACAGCAGGGGCCGTTGGCCGGCAGCGCTCCCGATTATCTGGTGGGAGCGCTGGTGCTATCCAATTTCGGCGCCTTGCGCAACTTGCAGATCAATGGCGAGGCGATAGGCCAGCGTATACGTGCCCGCATGGCGCGGCAGGCGCAAGCGCCGTCCGAGGCCGCAATGACAGGCGATCGGGAAGCGGATACCGTGGATAAAGGCTCCATCATTATCGTGCTGGCGACCGACGCGCCGCTGGACGCCAGGCAACTGCGCCGGCTGAGCATGCGGGCGGCGGCGGGGCTGGCGCGCACCGGTTCCAATTTCGGCCATGGCAGTGGCGATATCGCCGTGGCGTTTTCCACTGGCCTGCGCATTGGCCAGGAATTGGCGCACCGGCAGGCCCAGGTTGCGCCTCTGCATGAATTGCAATTGAATCCCCTGTTCGATGCGGCCGCGGAAGCGACCGAGCAGGCCATTGTGAACGCGCTGTGGCATGCCGGCGAAGTGGTGGGACGCGACGGCCATCGCCGGCTGCCGCTGACGCATTGGCTGCGCGATAGCGCGACCGGCTGAAGCGCGCTGGTGGCGCAGGGCGCCGCCTATCGCCGCGCATTGCCGACCATGGGCCAGGACAAGCAAGCAACGACTGTAATAGATGAAAAGGTAAGAACAATGAAAGTGCTAATTTCGGTTGACATAGAAGGCGTCGCCGGCGTGGTGGATGTGCAGCAAGTGCGTCCGGGCAATGTGGAGTACGAGCGCGCGCGCCAATGGATGACGGCCGAGGCCAATGCGGCGATCGCGGGCGCATTCGATGGTGGTGCCGGGCAAGTGTATGTCAATGATTCCCATGGCGGGTTCCGCAACATCATTGCCGCCGATGTCGATGCGCGCGCAACGCTGATCAGCGGCAAACCCAGGGTATACAGCATGATGACGGGGCTGGAGTTCGGCGTCGATGTGGTGGCGCTGGTTGGTCATCATTCGCGGGCGCAAGGGCGCGGCGTGCTGGCGCATACGATCAATAGTTTTGCGTTTGCCCGTGTCCAGGTCAATGGCATCGAGGTCGGAGAACCCGGCTTGTATGGGGCGCTGGCAGGCCAGCATGGTGTACCGGTTGTCTTCGGCAGCGGCGACCAGGTTTTCATTGAGGAAAACCGTGGCTTTTTCGCCGATGCCGTATGGGTGGAAACCAAAAAGGCGTTTGGCCACAGCAGCGCCGCCACCCTGACGCCCGAGGCCGCTTGCGCGCAAATACGCGATGGCATGCGGCAGGCGGTTTCCGCCAGCGCGCGAGAGAAACCCGGGCCGTTTGTGATCGATGCGCCTTATGCGTGCCGTCTGCAGACCAACTCTCCCAGCATGGCGGACCTGTTTTGCCTGTTACCGGGCACGCGCCGCGAAGACGGCGTTACCCTGACCTTCGAGCAGGACTCGATTGAAAATATCATTCGCGTGCTGAATGTGTTTTCCACCATGTCCACGGCACTGCGCTGATACTGGCGGGCTGCGGGCTTTCGGGCTTCAGCCGCCCAGCGTGCACAGCCCGCGCGGCCCGCGGATGGTTGCCTTCAGTCCGGGCGTGGCCTTCCTGACTACGACGGGCGCATCCAGCGCCAGCCGCTGGATCAGGTCGGACAAGCTATCGGCTTGCGGGCTGGAGAGTTCGAGTTGTTCCAGCACCAGGCCTTGCTCGGGCATGCCGAGTACCGGCAAGCTCGGCGTTTGCCATTGAATGACGGCGGGCGCCATGCCGGCCAACGCCGGCTTGCCGTCGGCCGCAATGGTGATCAGCCAGTCCAGTGTGCCGCGCTGCATGCTTTGCACGACGCCCAGCGGCAATGCCGCCGCATGCAGCGTAGCCTGGATATCGTTGCTGCGCACCACCCATGAGGACAGGCGGGGCGGGCTGTTTTTCAAGGCGTCCAGATCAAACCAGCGGGCCACGCCCGGCGCCGGCGCAACGGGGTTGATGGCAATCACTTCCAGATAACAAGCGGGCCCCAGGCGCAGCAGGCGATTATGGGTGCCCATGCGCGGATGCTCGCCGCCTGCTTGCGGCGCGACGCCGAGGCATTGCTCGACATACTCGCAGCCGGTATCCAGGTCGGGCGCGGTGACTACGATATGGTCCAGGACGGTCTTGCCGGACATACGGACTCCTGTGAAAAAACGATCAGGCGGCGACCGACAGGCGTTGGCAGAACCTTGCCAGCACGGCCTTGGCCAGCGCGTCGATCGAATCGGATATGACCACGGAAAAGTCGTCGCGCCGGGCCGCGGGGACCGCCAGCGGCAGTTCCGTGCAACCCAGGATGACGGCGCGGGCGCCCATGGCGGCCAGCCGGTTGATGGCGTCGGCGGCGGGGGCGAAGGCCTCGGCCTCCTGGTTGGACTTGACGGCCTGGATCGCGGCGACAGACAGGTTCCGAATGGTGTCGTCCGTGCCCACCACCGGCTCATAGCCTTCCCGCAGCAGGGCTTGCTGGTACAAGCCCAATTGCATGGTGGCCGGCGTCCCCATGACCCCGACCGGGCCATCGACAATACCATTGCGCCGCAGGTCCTCGATCACGGATTCGACAATATGCAGCACCGGCACCTGCACGCTGGCGGCAAGATCCTCATACCAGAAATGCGCCGTGTTGCAGGGGATGGCGATGCATTCGGCGCCCCAGCGCTGCAGATCCTGCATGCCCCGGCGCATGGCCGGCAACGGGCTCTCGCCCGCGGCCAGTTGCGCGGCGGTGCGGTCGGGGATGCGTGGATCGTTGCGCAACAGCACCGGAATATGCGCTTGGTCGGAAGCGACAGGCGTCAGTTGCACCAGGCGCGAGGCGAAGGTGGCGCCGGCCAGCGGCCCCATGCCGCCCAGCACGCCCAGCACGGGCCAGGCAGGCGATGCTGGCAGTTGATCGGGAATATCGGCAGGGCGGGAAACAGGTTGGCTTGCGGGCATGAATCGTGATCTCCAGAAGCTGTTGATTATACTGCTTTGCCGCAGTCCGGGCGCGTGGCGCGGCAGTGGGGTTCGCGCTTGAACATGCCGCGACCAGGGTTTTGGCCCCGGCACGGGGGCCGCAGGGTTACAATCGAGCGCTTGTGTTCCCTTTGCGCATCGCGGTCGACGTTCGGCGACGGCGGCCAGGCAGGATGCGTATCTTGAAAGCGTGGAGTCAGTATGGAAAGTTTCGACTATGATTTGTTTGTTATCGGCGCCGGCAGCGGCGGCGTGCGTGCTTCACGCATGGCCGCGCAAGCCGGGGCGCGGGTGGCGGTTGCCGAGGGCTCCGATCTGGGCGGCACTTGCGTCAACGTCGGCTGTATTCCAAAGAAGCTCTATAGCTATGCCGCGCATTACCACGACAGCTTTGAAGAGGCCCGCGGATTCGGCTGGGAAACGGGCGAGGCGCGGCTTGACTGGTCGGTGCTCAAGACCAATCGCGCCAAGGAAATATCCCGTCTCAATGGCATTTACGACTCCCTGATCCGCAATGCCGGCGCCACGTTGCTGCAAGGCTGGGCGACCCTGGAAGGCCCCAACACCGTGCGCATGGACGATGGCAAGACCTATACGGCCAGGCATATCCTGATCGCAACCGGCGGCTGGCCGGTCGTACCGGAATTTCCCGGCCGCGATCTGGCGATCACCTCAAATGAAATTTTCGATCTGCCGCAATTTCCCAAACGCCTGGTGGTGGTGGGCGCCGGCTATATCGCCTGCGAATTCGCGTCGATCTTCAATGGGCTGGGCGCCGACGTACACATCGTCATCCGCCGCGACCGGATCCTGCGTGGTTTTGATGAAGAAATCTGCCAATTCACGGCCGAAGAAATGCGCAAGGCCGGGGTGCATTTCCATTTCCAGACCCAGGTGCAAAGCATCGCGCGCGAGGGCGATGAATTGGCCGTCGTCTTGAATGACGGCGCGACGCTGCGGGCCAGCCAGGTGCTGTATGCGACGGGTCGCGCCCCAAACACGCAACGCCTCAATCTCGCGGCAGCGGGCGTGCGGACCGGCGAGCGGGGAGAAATCACGGTCAACGACGATTACCAGACCTCGGTACCATCCATCTATGCCCTGGGCGACGTGACCGACAGGATGCAATTGACGCCGGTGGCGCTGGGCGAAGCCATGGTGCTGGTGGATCATCTGTTCGGCAAGGGCGAACGTCGCATGGGCTACGAGTATATTCCAACTGCAATATTTACCCACCCGAACGTGGGTACGGTCGGCTATAGCGAAGAAGCGGCGCGCGAGAAATTCGGCCAGATCAGGGTCTTCCGTTCCGAATTCCGGCCCCTGAAGCATACGCTTAGCGGCAGTACGGCACGCATGATGATGAAACTGGTCGTCGATGTGAAAACCGACAGGGTCGTGGGCCTGCACATGGCGGGCGACGATGCCGGGGAAATCGTTCAGGGGTTTGCCGTGGCGGTCCGCATGGGCGCGACCAAGGCCGATTTTGACGCGACCATCGGCATTCACCCGACCGCGGCCGAAGAGTTCGTCACCATGCGCGGTTGAACCCGACCTAGCGCATATGGGCCGGCATATCCAGGCCACGGATAATGTCGGCGACCGCCAGCACCAGGCGCGATTCCGCTG
Source organism: Advenella kashmirensis (assembly GCA_040395835.1). Classification (GTDB taxonomy): domain Bacteria; phylum Pseudomonadota; class Gammaproteobacteria; order Burkholderiales; family Burkholderiaceae_B; genus Advenella; species Advenella kashmirensis_B. The sequence goes on along the minus strand of JBEBPQ010000001.1, from coordinate 157,194 downwards.
CCTGGGTTGAGATGGCCAAAGTCAGATTATTGCGGATGACAGGATCGCCAATAACGGAAAATGCCAAGTTGTCCTGTCCCGGCACATCGCGAATGGCCGATTGCGGAATGATCGTGAACACCGGCTCGTCCGAGTAGCACAGTGTTTCCACGATAGTTTGCACGACATCGACTTCGGCCACCACATTCAACTGCACATTCAACTCCTGGCACGTCTTCTCGACCAGGGTCCGGATCGTATTGGGCGCGCTGGGCAAGACCAGCGGATAGCCGCCCAGATCGGCAACACGGATCCGGGCGGGCGCCTTCACGGTATCCCGATGGGCATGCGCCAGCACCAGCGCTTCACGATGCAAGGATTCGACATGCATCAACGCCGAAGGAGAGGGCTCATACAATAATGCCAGATCGACCCTGTCCTTGAGCAGCCAGTCGCGCAACTGGGCGCTGAGTCCTTCGGCCATGGTAATGGCCGAGTCCGGAAACAGCGCGCGGAATTGTTGCATGATCAACGGCGCCAGCCGGCGCGCGATGCGCGGCGGAATGCCCAGCCTGACCTTGCCGGGCGCGGCCGAGCGGAAGGTTCGCAGATCGTGCCTGGCAGCCATCTCCATTTTGTGTATCGCCTTGGCGTGACCCAGCAACCGAATGCCCGCTTCGGTCAGTTCCACGCCACGACCGGTGCGCAGCAACAGGTGCTGGCCCAGCTCAGCCTCCAGCAACTGAATTTGCCGACTCAATGACGGTTGCGATATATCCAGCACATCAGCCGCCCGCGAAAAGCTGCGCTGTTCCGCGATTACGATGAAGTACTGTAATTGTTTCAGGTCCATAGCGGCATGATATACGTTTTTTCGATATCAGAAGTGACAACCGCGATCTTGATGATTCATGCGGCCTCGCGCATCATGCTCGAATCAACGGAGGAACGATAGATGGGTCGTTTGGAAAACAAAGTGGCGATCGTGACCGGCGCGGGCAGTGTCGGTCCCGGCTGGGGGAATGGCAGGGCGATCGCATGGCGGTTTGCCGCCGAGGGCGCGCGCATTTTCGCGGTCGACCGTGACCCGGATGCGCTGGCCGAGACCGTGGCCCGGGTGGCCGAGGTTGGCGGCACCGTACACACCTGGCAGGCCGATGTCACGCGCGCCGACGAGGTCCGCGCCATGGTGCGGGCATGCACGGAAATCTTCGGCCGGCTGGATATCCTGGTCAACAATGTCGGCGGGTCGCGCAAGGGCGGGCCGGTAGCCTTGGACGAAGCCACCTGGGACCAGCAGCTGGACTTCAACCTCAAGAGCGTCTATCTGGGCTGCAAATATGCGCTGCCCATCATGCAGGAACAGCAGGGCGGCGCCATCGTCAACATCTCTTCCACTTCGGGTATCCGCTGGACCGGGGCCGCGCAGGTGGGCTATGCCAGCGCCAAGGCGGGCATTATCCAACTGTCGCGTGTCGTGGCCGTTGAATATGCCAAGCACAATATTCGCAGCAATACGGTCGTGCCCGGGCAGATGCATACGCCCATGGTGGAAACGCGCCTGGCGGCTCAGCGTGCCGGTGGCGATGTATCGGCGTTGCTGGCGCAGCGGCAATCGCGCATCCCGCTGCCGTTCATGGGCGATGGCGTGGATACCGCCAACGCGGCATTGTTTCTGGCCTCGGATGAGGCTCGCTTTATTACGGGAACGGAAATCATTGTCGATGGAGGCATGAGTGCGCGCTGCGATTGATGACGGTGATCAGGGCCAAGTGGTGCGCTATCCGGACCCCGCGGTGGTCGTGTTGGATCCGCGTTTTCGTGAACTGATCCTACCGCTGGCCGCGGTGGAGCGGCTGGCCGGCGATTGTCGCTGGGCCGAAGGGCCGGTCTGGTTCGGCGACCGCGACTGCCTGCTGTGGAGCGATGTGCCGAACAATCGCTTGTTACGCTGGGATGTGGTCAGCGCGCAGACGCATGTGGTGCGCTCGCCATCCGGGTACGCCAATGGCAACACCCGTGATCGCCAAGGGCGGCTCATCAGTTGCGAGCACCTGGGGCGGCGGGTCGTTCGCACCGAGTACGATGGCAGCCTGACAGTGTTGGCCGATCACTACCGCGGCAAGCCGCTGAATTCGCCCAATGATGTCGTCGTCAAATCCGATGGGTCGATCTGGTTCACCGATCCGCCTTTTGGCATTGTGGGTTACTACCAAGGCGAAAAAGCACGGCAGCAGTTGCCCGAGGCGGTATATCGGATCGACCCCGACAGCGGCGAGCTGAGCTGCGTTGCCGATACGGTCAGTGGCCCGAACGGGCTGGCGTTTTCACCCGATGAGTCGCTGCTGTATGTGGTCGAGTCACGGGCGCGGCCGCGCAATTTGCTGGTTTTCGATGTGGCATCCGATGGCAAATCGCTATCGGGGCAGCGCGTGCTGTTCGATGCCGGCGAAGGCACGCCCGACGGTTTCCGGGTGGATATCCATGGCAACCTGTGGTGCGGCTGGGGAATGGGGTCGGCGGAGCTGGACGGGGTACGCGTGTTTACGCCGCAAGGCGAGCTGATAGGTCGCATCAGTCTGCCCGAACGATGCGCCAATCTGTGTTTTGGCGGACGCCATCGGAACCGGCTGTTTATGGCATCCTGTTCCTCTGTTTACTCATTATTTGTCAATACGCAAGGGATTGCAGGGGCTTAGCGCCCAAGGAGGAGGCATGTTCAAATTCAAATCGCTGCGCCGCGCGGCGCTTATCGCTGGATTGCTGGCTGCCGGTGCAACGGCCGGCGCGGCACCGCCTACGTCGGTGGTGGTGGCATTTCCGGCGGGCGGGCCGGGCGATACCATCGCCCGTCTTACCGGCAAGGAGCTGGAGGCAAAAATCGGCGCGCCGGTCGTCGTGGAAAACAAACCCGGTGGCAACGGCGCCATTGCGGCCAGTACGGTGACCCGCGCCAAGCCGGACGGCAATACCCTGTTCCTGAGCTCCACCGGCGCGATTGCCGTCAATCCCGCGCTGTACCGGAAACTGATCTATGACCCCGCCAGGGACCTGGCGCCCGTCGCCTTGCTGGTGTCGACGCCCGAAGTGCTGGTGGTGTCCCGGAAAAGCGGCATCAAGACCGTTGCCGCGTTGCTCGAGAAGGCCAAGTCAAACCCGCAAGGTGTCTCCTTGTCCACTTCCGGCGTGGGCAGCATGCCGCATATGGCGATTGCCCAGTTCCGCATCGCCACCAAGGCGAATTTGCTGATTGTGCCTTATGGCGGCGCGGCACCCGCCATTACGGCGACGATCGGCGGCCAGGTGGATGGCTTCTTCGGCGATGTGTCCGGGCTGATCCAGCATATCAAGGAGGGCAGCCTGGTGCCGTTGGGCGTTGCCGATAGCAAGCGTTCGGCCGCCTTGCCGGATGTCCCCACCTTCGATGAACTGGGCATCGGCAATGTGCAAGCGATCAATTGGTATGGCGTTTTCGCGCCCAAGGATACGCCCGCCGAAAAAGTCTCGGCGCTCAATAAGGCCTATCGCGCGGTTATGAAAACCCCGGCGGTACAGCAGTATGTCCAGGCGTCGGGGTTGGATGCGGGAGATATGGCGCCGCGGCAGTTTGCCGACCTGATTGCCGAGGACACCAGGAAATGGGGCGCGCTGATCAAGGCTGAAAATATCAAGATGAACGAATAGTGGACGACCTGCGCTGAAACCGGGACGGGGAAAAATCAGCCAGCGCTTGCGGCGCCGCCTGCCCGGTCATGGCGCGCGCCAGCAGGATGCCGGTATTGACCGAGCCGGTGAGGCCCAGATGGCCATGGCCGAATGCGCACCACAGGTCCGGGTGGTTGACCACGGGGCCAATGACGGGCAGCGAATCGGGCAGGCAGGGACGGTGTCCCATCCACACCGAATAATCATCGCCATCGAGATTGCCCAGTCCGGCCTGGGCATGGGTCTTCAGCAACAGTGCACGCCGCTGGTTCATGGGCTTGCCGGTGCCTCCGAATTCAACGGTGCCGGCCACGCGCAGCGCGCCTTGCATCGGGTTCATGAACACCTTGCGGTCGGCCAGCACGACGACACGGGACAATTGAACCCCGGGGCGGGGAAACTGAATATGGTAGCCGCGCTGGCTTTCCAGGGGTACGGATACCCCCAGTTGCCGCAAGAGCCCTCGCGAGCCGATGCCGGCGCATATGACCAGTCGGGAGGCTTGCCAGGATTGCGATCCGTCGGAAAGGCGCCAACCCGCGTCCTGCCGCTGCATATTTTGAATGCCAGCCTTCACAAACGCAATGCCACGCTGGCTGTTGTCGCGGGCCAGCGCCTGCGCATACAGGAATGGGTCGCTGACCCAGGCATCGTCGGGCAGGAACCAGCCATATTGATAATCGTGGCTGACCGCGGGCTCCATCTCGCGGATCGCGGCGCTGTCCACCGCATGCATGACCTGCCCCAGGCTGGCTTTCAACCGCCAGGACGCGTTGTCCTTGTCGCGCGCCTCCTTGCTGGGATACAAATGCAGCTGGCCGGTATTCTGGATCAGGTCGGAACAGCCCGCCTGTTGCGCCAGCGCCAGATGGTTGGCGACCGAACCCGCCAGCAGGCGATGCAAGGCGGCGGCGATTTGCCGGACCCGCGCCGGTTTTGATGCCGCCACGAAACGCAGCAACCAGGGCATGGCCGTGAAGGCATAGTCGATGGGCAGATGCAGCGGGCCGGAACTATCCAGCACCATGCCCAGCGCCTGCTTGATGACGCCAGGCATGGCCAGCGGGGCGACCGAGCCTTCCGATAGTGCGCCCGCATTGCCGAAGGAGCACTGCGAGCCCGGCTCTTCGGGGTCGAAGATCGTGACCTGATAGCCGGCTTCTTGCAAGGAGCGCGCCACGCACAGGCCGACGATGCCGGCGCCGATAATGGCAACTGTATTGTTCGGGGAAGACATGGATGCTACGCCAAGGAAATGAAACCAGGCGACATTGTAATCCCGAAAGCGCAATCGCGTTCCTGATCAGTCGCCGGTCCGGGTGCGTTGCGCCGATGCGGGATCGCCCGGCCCAAGACTTGCCAATTGAAGATAGAATAAAGCCGTGACATGGATGCGCGTGGGGCGCGATGCGCCGGACCGGGCCATGGCACGCGTTTGCCTTGATCACCCTGGAAACAGAAACATGCAGAATTTACCGAGTTATGAAGATGTTGTTGTCGCGGCTGAAAGAATCAAGGGGTATGCCCACCGCACCCCGGTGTTGCGCTCCCGGACGATCGATGAAGAACTGGGCGCCAGTCTCCATTTCAAATGTGAAAACTTCCAGCGTATTGGCGCATTCAAGTTCCGTGGCGCATTCAATGCCATCTCCGCGCTGGATGCAAAACAGAAACAGGCGGGCGTCATCGCTTTTTCCTCGGGCAATCACGCCCAGGGCGTGGCGCTGGCCGCGGCGTTGCTGCATGTAAAGGCGACGATCGTCATGCCTCTGGATGCGCCGGCCGCGAAACTGGCGGCGACGCGCGGGTACGGCGCGACGATTGTACAGTATGACCGGTTCAACCAGGATCGCGCCGCCATTTCCAGGGACCTGGCCGAGCAGCATGGTTACACGCTGATCCCGCCTTATGATTACCCCGATGTGATTGCCGGGCAGGGTACGGCGGCCATGGAGCTGATCCAGGAAACGGGCCCGCTGGACTATCTGTTCGTTTGTCTGGGCGGCGGGGGTTTGCTGTCGGGTTCGGCGCTGGCGGCGCGCGCCCTGGCGCCGGATTGCCGGGTCTACGGGGTCGAGCCGCAAGCAGGTAACGATGGCCAGCGCTCGCTGCGCGCCGGCAAAATCGTCAAGATTGCAACGCCCAAGACCATTGCCGACGGTGCCCAGACGCAGTTCCTGGGCGAATACACCTTTCCCATTATCCAGCGCGACGTCAGCGATATCGTTACCGTGAGCGATGCGGAACTGGTGGCCTGCATGCGGTTCTATGCCGAGCGCATGAAAATGGTGGTCGAGCCCACCGGCTGCCTGTCGCTGGCTGGCGCCCGTGCGGTCAAGGATCAACTCGCGGGCAAGCGCGTGGGCGTGATCATCAGTGGCGGCAACGTCGATATAAGCCAGTTCTGCGCCTTGCTGCAGCAAGGCGGCGCGACAGCGTAGCCGCCGACTCACCCCGTCGCTCGCCAAACTGGCAACGGGGGGGCGTATCCGCGGCTGTTGCGTGCGCATAGGCCGGTTCCAGGGGGAAGGGGCGTCTTGCCGTCGCGCATCGGACTGCCCATACAGGCATCCGGTCACCAAAAAATAACGATGAAGACAAGCGTGCCGGTCATACCCGTGGCCCTGGCACGCGCCTGTGCGCCGCGCCGCGAACCCGTGACAGGAAAATGGCGTGTCAAAGACAGGATGCCGCCGGCTGCCCAGGCTTGTTACATTTTTCCGCGAAATTGGGCTTGTCTATAAAACGCCGCTAGACATGTTGCATGCCAGCAGCAATCCCTTGATTCACTATCATAAAAATAATGCGGCGCGAGCCGGTCACTTGTCTAGCAAAAGCGGCTTGCGGGCAAGCGAAATGTAACTGTCGTGCAAGATTTGCTTAACCTGACTGTCATAAAGTTTCCTTAATATGGCGGCATTCGCGAGGGATTGCATTCGTGTTTTTATCCGGATGCATCCTTTGGCCCTGTCGTTTTCCCGTATCTGCGTCCCGGCGTCTGCCCGGACACCCATACATAGGAAAGCGCATCGTCAGAGAAAGGAAATCGATATGGAACAAGCCATCCACGTAACCAGCCTGAACAAGACCTTTGGCACCAAGCAAGTGCTGCATGGCCTGGAATTATCCGTCCCGGCCGGCGCCATGGTTGCGTTGATCGGCGCGTCCGGTTCCGGCAAATCAACATTGTTGCGGCATCTGGCGGGGCTGGCGACGTGCGACCGCCAGGCGGGCGGAACCGTGCGCATGCTGGGCCAGGAAATGCAAAGGGACGGCAGCCTGAACCGTGACGTGCGACGTCTGCGTTCCGATATCGGCTACATTTTCCAGCAATTTAATCTGGTGGGGCGGCTCTCCGTCCTGAAAAACGTATTGCTGGGCAGCCTTGGGCGGATGTCGCGATTGCGCGGCGCGCTGGGTCTGTTCAATAAACAGGAAACGGACAGCGCCCTGCGCGCGCTGGAGCGCGTGGGCCTGCTTGAATATGCCCATCGCCGGGCCTCGACCCTGTCCGGCGGGCAACAACAGCGCGTGGCGATTGCCCGGGCATTGTGCCAGAAGGCGGAAATCATCCTCGCCGACGAACCGATCGCATCGCTGGATCCAGAGTCGGCCCGCAAAGTCATGGAAACCCTGGCCGATATCAACAAGCAGGATGGCAAAACGGTGATCGTCACGCTGCATCAGGTCGATTATGCGGTGAAGTACTGCAGGCACGCGGTTGCGCTCAAGGCGGGGAAAAAATATTTCGATGGTCCGATTCAACATCTGACCAATGCGTTTCTGAGCGACCTCTACGGCTCGGAAATGGGTACGGCGCTCCTGTTCGGTGAACAGGAGTCAAAGAGCACGCAGATCGTTCGCGATCCGGCGCATCTGGTATTGGCGGCTGCCTAATATCATTATTTCAATAGGAATATTCATGTTCAACTCGATTATCCGCCACATCGGCGTTTCGGTATTTGCCCTGGGCGTGGCGGCGGGTGTTGCCCACGGACAGGAGCTGAAGGAACTCAACTTCGGGATCATTTCCACCGAGTCGTCGCAAAACCTGAAGACCGTATGGGAGCCGTTTCTGGCCGATATGGAAAAGCAGACCGGCTATAAGGTAAAAGCGTTTTTCGCCCCCGACTATGCGGGCATCATCCAGGGTATGCGTTTCGATAAGGTTGATATTGCCTGGTACGGCAATAAATCCGCCATGGAAGCGGTGGATCGCGCCAATGGCGAAGTCATATACCAAACCGTGGATAAGGACGGCAAGCCTGGCTACTGGAGTTTGTTGATCGCGCACAAAGATAGCCCGATCAATTCCGTGCAAGACATGCTCAAGAATGCGAAGAATCTGAATTTCGGCAACGGGGACCCCAACTCCACCTCCGGCTTCCTGGTTCCCGGCTAATATGTTTTTGCCGAGAATAATGTTGACGCCAACAAGATATTCAAGCGTTCCGTCAACGGTAGTCATGAGGTCAACGCCCTGTCGGTGGCCAACAAGCAAGTCGATGTCGCGACCTTCAACACCGAGGGCATGGACCGCCTGATGAAGACCAATCCGGGCAAGGCTCAGGAACTCAAAGTAATCTGGAAGTCGCCCTTGATTCCTGCCGACCCGATCGTATGGCGCAAGAACCTGCCCGAAGCGGCCAAGACAAAAATCAAAGCGTTTTTCGATGGTTATGGCGACAAGCCCGAAGAGCTGAAAATCCTGAACGGTCTGGCCTGGGGTAAGTTCCGTCCTTCCAGCAACGACCAGTTGCTGCCGATTCGTCAACTGGAATTGTTCAAGAAGCGTTCGCAGATCGCAGGCGACAGCAAGTTGGGCGATGAAGATCGCAAGAAGCAGATTGCCAATCTGGACGCGCAATTGAGTGAAATTTCATCTCGCATGAAATCGTTGGAAAGCAATAAATCGTAAATCGTTTTGCGCAACGTGGCAGCGGCCTGGTGGCCAGCTGCCACCCTATGGAATCCATTATGTCTGCGTCACTCTCTGGAAACTCCGCCGTCGTGCCCGCGCCAGGAATGCCTGTCGCGGCGCCACGAATGACCTGGGCGAAAATGCTCGGCTGGGCGCTGTTCCTGTTGTTTCTCGCCTGGGCCTGGAAAGGCGCGGAGATGAATCCGGTCCTGCTGTGGACCGATTCGGGCAATATGCTGACCTTTGCGGCAGATTTTTTCCCGCCCGACTTTTCCGAATGGCGAATGTATTTGCAAGAAATGCTGGTCACGATCCAGATTGCCGTCTGGGGAACGGTGCTGGCGATTATTTGCGGCATCCCGCTGGGCATCCTGTCTTCATCGAACTTGGTGCCTTGGTGGATTTGCCAGCCGGTGCGTCGCCTGATGGACGCGTTGCGCTCAATCAACGAAATGGTGTTCGCCATGCTGTTCGTGGTGGCGGTCGGGCTGGGGCCTTTTGCCGGTGTGCTGGCGTTGTTTCTGGGCACCACCGGTGTGTTGGCCAAACTCTTTGCCGAAGCCGTCGAGGCGATTGATCCCGGACCGGTGGAAGGGGTGCGCGCAACTGGCGCCAGTGCCTTGCAGGAAGTGATTTTCGGTGTTATTCCACAAGTCATGCCCTTGTGGGTGTCGTACGCCTTGTACCGTTTCGAGTCCAATGTACGGTCCGCGACCGTGGTCGGCATGGTTGGCGCCGGTGGCATTGGTGTGTTATTGTGGGAAGCGATACGCGGTTTCGCTTTCGGGCAGACGGCCGCGATATTGCTGATTATCATCGTATGCGTCAGCGTCATCGATGTGATCTCACAACGACTTCGAAAACACTTTGTTTAATGGGAAGGCAGCCTGCTGCCTTTTTAAAATAATGAACTTGTCTAGACAAGATGAACCGGTCTACCAGACACTGGCATCGACCATCCGGGCCGAGTTGTCTATGTACAAGCCGGGCGATTTGTTGCCCGGCGAGCTGAGACTGGCCCAGCGGTTTGACGTCAATCGCCACACTGTGCGGCGGGCGCTGGATTTGCTGGTGCAGGAGGGCAACATTATCCGGATCAAGGGCAAGGGCACCCAAGTGCTGAGCCGACCGCTGTTGTATCCGGTGCAGGCCAAAAGCGCCTATACCGATCAGTTTTCGGCGATGGGGCATGCGGCGAAAGCGCAACTGCTGAAAGTGTACCGGCGCCCGGCCAACCAGGATGAAATCTCGCAACTGGCGCTGGCGCCGGACAGCGCGATCCTGGAATACCGCACGCTGCGTTTCATCGACGACGAGCCGATCAGCGTCATGACGCACTTTTTTTCCGCAGGCTACGAGCAACTGCTCAAGGATTACAAACGTGATTCCATGCGGCAATACCTGAAAGACCGTGGCTGCGAACTGCAGCGGGCATCCAGCGTGATCGGGGCCAGGTTGCCCACGATCGATGAAGCCTCTCGCCTGCTGATCCCGCAATCGGCGCCGGTGCTGACGGTCACCACCTTGTCCAAAAACCAACACGGCCATCCCGTTGAATTGACGTTTTCCGTCAGTCGCGCCGACCGTTTTCAATATCAAGTCGTTTTGAATGGAGAGCATACATGAAACCGGACTTCGAACCCACCGCGCGGCAGCGCTGGATGCAGGTTCTCGCCCGCGCCGGCGACCGCCTGGCGCACTACGAGGCACAGCTCGATGGCGTGCCATATCAGTGCATCCGCAAGCCGGAAACCGGCATGGCGATGGTGCGCGGGCGCACGGGCGGCACCGGCCAGGCGTTCAACCTGGGTGAAATGACCGTGACGCGCTGCGTGATTCAATTGCCGGACGGCCGGGCGGGATATAGCTATGTGGCCGGGCGCAACAAGCGGCATGCGGAATTGGCCGCGGTGGCCGACGCGCTGCTGCAAGGCGAGGAAAACGCCGCGCTGATGGCCTCGCTGATTGCCCCCCTGGCGCGTGAGCAGCAAGCGAAACGCGAATCCAGGGAAGCCCGCGTGGCGGCGTCCAAAGTGGATTTCTTTACCCTGATCAGAGGAGAAAACGAATGAATGCGCCCGTCCTCGTTCCCGCATTTGCAGACCCGGTCCTGCATGCCCAGATGAGTTTTCGCGCCGCGCTCAAAGTCATGTCCGAGCCGGGCGTGGTCGAGCGTGTCGATTACGCCGACGCGCTCGATAGCATGCACCCGGCTACGTTTTGCCTGGCCCTGACCTTGTTCGACGACGACACGAAGGTCTGGCTGAGCCCATCGCTGGATACGCCGGCCGTGCGCGCCAACCTGGCGTTCCATTGCGCCTGCCCTGTCGTGGCAGATCCGGCCGAGGCCGATCTGGCCGTGATCGGCGCGCAGGATGTCGCGTATCTGGCGCAATTTCGAACCGGGACGGATCGCGATCCCGAGATGTCGTGCACCGTGATCATACAGTTGGCATCGCTGACAGAGGGTGCCCCCGTGGTCCTGCGGGGACCGGGCATCGAGTCGGAGCGCGATATCGCGGTGCCGCTATGCGAGCAGTTCTGGCAGTTGCGCAACGAACTGACGCAGTTTCCTCGTGGTCTGGATTTTTTCATGGCCAGCCAGCGCGAGATCATGGCTTTGCCGCGCAGCACAGTCGCGCGCTTGAAATAGGGAGAAGTCCATGTATGTAGCAGTCAAGGGCGGGGAAGCCGCCATCGAACAGGCGCATTGCCTGCTGGATCAGAAACGTCGTGGCGATATCGCCGTGCCGGCCTTGAGCCTGGCGCAAATCGAGCAGCAGATGCCGCTGGCCGTCGCCCGTGTCATGAGTGAAGGTTCCCTGTATGACCGGGAACTGGCGGCGCTGGCCATCAAACAGGCGGCCGGCGATTTGCTGGAAGCGATTTTCCTGTTGCGCGCCTATCGGACCACACTGAGCCGCTACTGCGCCAGCGTACCGCTGGACACCACGAAAATGCAGATTGAGCGACGGATCTCGGCGACCTATAAGGATTTGCCGGGCGGCCAATTGCTTGGGCCGACATTCGACTATACGCATCGTCTGCTGGATTTTGCGCTGGCCGCCGAAACCGACGGCGCCGCGCCGACGCAAGCCGATGACGAACCGGCCGGCGCGCGCAGCGAAGCCTGGCCCCGCGTGCTGGGCATGCTGGAGCAGGAAGGCTTGATGCAGGCGGAAAAAGACACGGAACGGGCCGTGCCCGACCTTACGCGCGAGCCGCTGGATTTTCCCAGCAACCGCATGCAGCGCCTGCAGGCGCTGGCACGCGGCGACGAAGGATTCCTGCTGGCGCTGGGTTATTCCACGCAACGCGGATACGGCCGCAACCATCCATTTGCCGGCGAAATCCGCATCGGCTTCACCGAAGTCTGGCTGGAGCCCGAGGAGCTGGACTTTGCCGTGCCGGTCGGCGACATCGAGGTGACCGAGTGCGAAATGGTCAACCAGTTTACAGGCTCCAAGACTGAGCCGCCGCAGTTCACCCGGGGCTATGGACTGGCTTTTGGCTATAACGAACGCAAGGTCATGGGCATGGCGCTGGTGGACCGCGCCTTGTGCGCGGCGCAGTTCGAAGAGGAGATCACCTCGCCCGCGCAGCAGGAGGAGTTTGTCCTGATGCATTGCGATAACGTGGAAGCGGCCGGCTTTGTATCACATTTGAAATTGCCGCACTATGTGGACTTCCAGGCCGAACTGGGATTGATCCGCAAGATGCGCCAGCGCGAGCAGGAGCGGGAGAACAGCGAAACGCAGGCCGCACCCGCGGCGCAGGAACAGGAGAAACGGGCATGAATGCCATGACAGACCCCTATAACTTTGCCTACCTGGACGAACAGACCAAGCGCATGATCCGGCGCGCTTTGCTCAAGGCCGTGGCGATTCCCGGCTATCAGGTGCCTTTTGGTGGCCGTGAAATGCCGCTGCCCTATGGCTGGGGCACGGGCGGCATGCAACTGACGGCAGCCATTCTGGGGCGCGACGATGTGCTCAAGGTGATAGACCAGGGCGCCGATGACACCACTAACGCGGTATCGATCCGCCGCTTCTTTTCGCGCACGGCGGGCGTGAGCACGACCACGAACACCACGCAAGCCACGGTGATCCAGACGCGCCACCGGATTCCCGAGACGCCGTTGCGCAACGACCAGATCATGGTGTATCAGGTGCCCATTCCCGAGCCCTTGCGTTTCATCGAGCCCTCGGAGACCGAAACCAAGACCATGCACGCTCTGAACGATTACGGCGTGATGCATGTAAAACTCTATGAGGATATCGCGCGCTACGGGCATATCGCCACCGCCTATGCCTACCCGGTCCTGGTCGATGATCGCTACGTCATGGATCCGTCGCCGATTCCGAAATTCGATAATCCGAAACTGCATTGCAGTCCGGCCCTGATGCTGTTCGGGGCGGGGCGCGAGAAGCGCTTGTATGCCGTGCCACCCTATACCCGCGTGGCCAGCCTGGATTTCGACGACCATCCTTTCGAAGTCCAGAAATGGGACCGCTGCTGCGCCATTTGCGGGTCGGTCGAGTCCTTTCTCGACGAGATCATTACCGATGACCAGGGCAGTCGCGAGTTCGTCTGCTCCGATACGGATTATTGCGAGCAGCGCGCTGCCGCAACTGAGGTGAAAGCATGAATACTTTGCAAGCATTGGATATGAATGCGGACCAGGGCGCTGTTGCCCGGTCCGAGGCGAGCGAGCCCTTGTTCAGGGTCCAGGATATCGGTCGTTTATTCGGTCCGGACAAGGGCTGCCAGGCGGTCAGTTTCGATCTGTATCCGGGCGAAGTGCTGGGAATCGTCGGAGAGTCCGGATCGGGCAAGTCGACGCTGCTTAACGTCTTATCCGGACGCAGCCAACCCGATACCGGAAGCATTGGCTACCGTCGTGGCGACGGCATGCAGACCGATCTGTACGCGTCGTCCGAGGCGGAACGCCGGACCTTGCTGCGCACCGAATGGGGTTTTGTCGAGCAGAATCCGCGCGACGGGCTGCGCATGACGGTGTCGGCCGGCGCCAATATCGGCGAACGGCTGATGGCGCAGGGCGAACGCAACTACGCCAGCCTGCGCGCGGCCGCCTTGCGCTGGCTCAAGCATGTGGAGATTGACGAGAGCCGCATCGACGATCTGCCGCGTACGTTCTCTGGCGGCATGCAGCAACGCCTGCAAATTGCCCGCAATCTGGTTTCAGGTCCGCGTTTGGTGTTTATGGACGAGCCGACCGGGGGGCTCGACGTGTCGGTGCAGGCCCGCTTGCTGGATATGCTGCGCGCCCTGGTAAGGGACTTGGACCTGGCCGTGATCATCGTGACGCATGACCTGGCCGTGGCCCGCTTGCTGGCTGACCGGCTGATGGTCATGCGACGCTCCAGGGTCGTGGAAAGCGGCCTGACCGACCAGATTCTGGACGATCCGCAGCACCCCTACACCCAACTGCTGGTCTCGTCCGTATTGCAACCCTGACGGACCGGCCAAATGATCACAGAGAAAGAAAGGATATCCGGAGCTAGCATGAACACCATCATCGAGGTCAATGGCCTTTGCAAAACGTTTACCCTGCATCAGCAGCAGGGTGTGGAACTGCATGTTCTGAAGTCAATCAGTTTTTCCGTCGGGGCCGGCGAATGCGTTGTGCTGCACGGCCAGTCCGGCGCCGGCAAATCGACCTTGCTGCGCACCCTTTATGGCAATTACCTGCCGGGCGGTGGCTCGATCCGGGTGCAGCACCGCGGTGCCATGGTCGAACTGGTGGGGGCAACGCCACGCCAGATCATGGCCGTCAGGCGCGAAAGCATGGGCTACGTGAGCCAGTTCCTGCGCGTGATCCCACGCGTCACGTGCCTGGACGTGGTGCAGGAGCCCGCATTGCTGCGCGGATGGCAGCCGCAACAGGCCAAGACGCGGGCCATGGATTTACTCACCCGCCTGAATATTCCGCAGCGCCTGTGGTCGCTGGCGCCCAACACCTTTTCTGGGGGCGAGCAGCAGCGTGTCAATATCGCGCGTGGCTTTATGGTGAACTGGCCGCTGATGCTGCTGGACGAACCGACGGCGTCGCTGGACGAAGCCAATCGCCAGGTCGTGCTGGACATGATTGGCGAAGCCAAGGCAGGGGGTTCCGCACTGATCGGCATTTTCCACGATAGGGCCGCCAGGGAAAGCGTGGCGGATCATTATCTGGATATCGCAACACAGGAGATGAAACATGTCGCATGAACGCATTATTACCAATGCAAAGATCGTAACCGCCAGCGAGGTGATAGATGGCACCCTGGTGCTGCAAGACGGGTTGATCAGCGATATCGGCACAGGCCCGGTCACGATGGCGGGGGCGGAGGACTGGGACGGCGACTATATTATTCCCGGCCTGATCGAACTGCATACGGATAACCTGGAAAAATACATGAACCCGCGCCCGGGCGTGGACTGGCCGTCTGAGAATGCCGTGCTGGCCCATGACGCGCAGATCGTCGGCGCCGGTATCACAACCGTATTCGATGCGCTGTCGATTGGCGATGTCAATCCGAAAGGAAACCGCCTGCTGCAACTGCCGAAGATGATCGAAGCCATTTCCCATGCGGCCCACGAAGGCCATACCCGTGCGGAACATCGCTTGCACCTGCGTTGCGAGGTCAGCCATGAAAGGACGCTTGAAATATTCGAGGACCTGGTCGGCAACGATCTGGTGCATCTGGTTTCGATCATGGATCACACACCGGGCCAGCGTCAATTCGTAAAATACGAAAAGTATCGCGAGTATTATCAAGGCAAGTATCATTTGAGCGACCAGGAAATGGATGATTTCATCCAACTGCAAAAAGGCAATGCCGAACGCTTCAGCGTCAAGTACCGCCGCAGCATCGTGGATATCTGCCAGGCGCGGGGCCTGTCGCTGGCGAGCCATGACGATGCGACACGGGAACATGTGCAGGAGTCGGCAGGCTTTGGCATGACCATCGCCGAGTTTCCGACGACGCATGAAGCGGCGACGCTGAGCCACGAGCTGGGGCTGAAAGTCCTGATGGGCGCGCCCAATGTGGTGCGCGGCGGCTCGCATTCGGGCAATATCGCGGCGTCCGATCTGGCGCGTCACGGCGTGCTCGATATTCTGTCCAGCGATTATTATCCGGCCAGCATGTTGCAGTCGGTTCGGATCCTGAGTCAATCGGAGTTGGGCATCAGTATGCCGCAAGCGGTCAATATGGTCAGCCTGGCGCCGGCCCAATCGGCCAATCTGCCTGATCGCGGCCAAATCCTGCCCGGCCTGATCGCCGACCTGGTGCGGGTGAAGGACTCGGGCAAGCAGTTTGTCGTGCGACAGGTGTTGCGCCAAGGGGAACGGGTATTTTGATGGATGGCAAACTGGTTTATCTGATCGGCGCGTCGGGCGCCGGCAAGGACAGCATCCTGGAAGGGGTCGCGGCGCGTGGCAGGGGCGCCGTGCATGTCATGAAGCGCTATATCACGCGCTCTGCCGAAGCCGAAGGGGAAGACGCCTATGGCTTGTCCCCGGCGCAGTTCGACCGCATGGAGCAGGAAGGCAAGTTCGCCATGAGCTGGCGCGCCAACGGGCTGTCCTATGGTATTGCCACCGAGCTCGACCAGCATCTGGCCGCAGGGCGGACAGTGCTGGTCAATGGCTCGCGTGCGTATTGCGAGACCGCGGCGCAGCGCTACCCGGGCCTGCTGGTCGTGCTGCTCAAGGTGGAGACCGAGTTACTGTTGCAACGCCTGCTGGCGCGTGGCCGGGAAAGCCGCGAGGAAATTGCCCAGCGGCTGGCGCGCAACGCGACCGTGGACCTTGAGTTCGTCGACCGCTTGCATCAGCACGGCACCGATTTCCTGCTGCTGGATAATTCCGGGGCGCTGGATACCGCCATTGCCGCGCTGCTTGACAGGATCGCGCCAGCCATGGCCAGGAATCCATCATGAAATTCACGTTTCTAGGCACAGGCAATTCGGCGCAGATGCCGGTTTACAACTGTGATTGCATTGCCTGTCGGCGGGCCCGCGCCGACAGCAGGTATGTGCGCCGCCCCTGTAGCGCATTGCTGCAGAATCATGCGGGGCAATGGCTGATTGATAGCGGCCTGACCGATCTGGCAAGTCGTTTTGCGCCGGGGACGTTAAGCGCGATCTTCCAGACGCATTATCATGCGGACCATGCCCAGGGCTTGCTCCATTTGCGCTGGGGCGTCAATTTGCGGCTGCCGGTATACGGTCCCAGCGACGAGGCCGGGTTCGCCGATCTGTACAAGCACCCCGGCATCCTGGATTTCTCCCGGCCTTTTGCGCCTTACGAAAAGCGCGACTTTCCGGGATTTGAGCTGACTGCCTTGCCGTTGCTGCATTCCAAACCCACGCTGGGCTACCTCATCCAATCGGCCGAAGGCGGCAAACTCGCCTACCTGACCGATACCCAGGGATTGGCGCCGAAAGTGCTGGCGCTGCTGCGCGAAGCCAGGCTGGACCATTGCGTGCTCGATTGCTCCTATCCACCCCGCGAAACGGCGGGTCGCAATCACAATGATCTGAATCAGGCGCTGGAAATCCACGACAGGCTTGCGCCGGGCACGACTTGGCTGACGCATGCCGGGCATGAGCTGGATCGCTATCTGATGGAAAACCCCGGCGCGTTGCCGCCGGAGGTGCAACAGGCGCTGGATGGCAATAGCGTCGATTTCTAGCCTGTCGGCGGCGGGGCCCCGCTGAGACCCACGTACCGTCGCTTTTCGTAACACTGTTAAGCGTATTGTCAGCACTTGTCGGCTAACATAAATGATAAATATTCTCGTTTACGTTTCTGATAGGAAGTACATCAATGTTGAACAAACTTGCTTTGGTCGGCGCCAGCCTCGTTTTTGCCGTTACCGCTCAGGCTGCGGAGTATCCCATTGGCAAGCCGGTAAACCAGCATGGCATGGAAATTGCCGCCGTCTACCTGCAGCCCATCACGATGGAGCCGGCCGGCATGATGCGCGACGCCAAGGATTCCGATATTCACCTGGAAGCGGATATCCACGCCACGGCCGATAACAAGAACGGTTTCGAGGAAGGGGCCTGGATGCCCTACCTGAATATCACCTACACGCTGGAAAAAGTGGGCGGCCAGGTCCAAAAAGGCCCGCTCATGCCCATGGTCGCCAACGACGGCCCGCACTATGGCGACAACGTCAAGCTGCAGGGACCGGGCAAGTACAAGCTGACCTATCACATCGGCTCTCCGGAATCCAACAAAATGAGCCACTTTGGCCATCACGTGGACAAGGAAACCGGCGTGGCCCCGTTCTTCGAGCCGTTTGACGTGCAGTATGAGTTCACCTACGCCGGCACAGGTAAGAAAGGCGGCTATTGATGGTGGCAAAGCGCTATCTGTCTGCGCTGGGGCTGGTGCTGTTTTGCGCCGCCCAAATGCTGGTGGGCACAGCCTGGGCGGAAACGCCCACCTTTACGCTTACGTTCAAGGAAGACGGCACGTTTGAGCCCGCGCGGCTCGAGGTGCCTGCCGGTCGCTTCAAGATCAACCTGATCAACAACAGTAAGGTGCCGGTCGAGTTCGAAAGCCTGCCGTTGCGCAAGGAAAAGGTACTGGGCCCCGGGGTCAGCTCGTTTCTGGTATTCAAGATTGCCAAACCGGGCGAATATCCGTTCTTCGACGACTTTCACCAGGACGTCAAGGGAACCCTGGTGGTCAAGCCGGCGGCCGAATAGCGCCGGTGCTAATCTAGACTAGAGGTCATCAATTGGATCAAGTGGCATTTATCGTCTGGCGGGAAAGCGTGGAAGCCCTGCTGGTCGTGGGTATCCTGTTTACATGGCTGCGCGCCTCGCCCGAAGGGCGGCGTGGCCTGCCGTGGCTATGGGGCGGCGTGGCCGCCGGGCTGGTGCTGGCATTCGCCTTGGCACTGGTGCTGATGGGCGTGTCGACCTGGTTGTCGGATACGGGTCAGGAGTGGTTCCAGGCGATCATGGCGCTGGTGGCTTGCGCGCTCGTCGTGCAAATGGTGCTGTGGATGAAAAAGCATGGTCGTACGTTGAAGAACGAGCTGGTCAGCGGGGCGGCCAGCAATGTTAGGCGCGACAGCTGGTGGGGCTTGCTGATCCTGGTCATGATCGCCGTGGCCCGCGAGGGAAGCGAGACCGTTGTCTTCCTCTGGGGAACCGTGCTGGCCGGCGCCCAGCAGAACGATGCCTGGGCACTGGCCGCCGCCGGGCTTGGCGGTTTTATCCTGGCGTTGCTCACTTTTTATTTGTTGCAATTGGGCGGCAAGATCATTACCTGGCGCCGCTTTTTCCAGTTGACCGAAATCCTGTTGCTGCTGCTTGCGGGGTCGCTGCTGGTGACGGGGCTGGATCACCTGGTGTCGCTCGAGGTGCTGCCCACGATCGTCGATCCCGTTTGGGACACCAGCGCCTGGCTGGACGACAGCAGCGGCCTGGGCAAGGTGCTGGCCGATTTCGCCGGGTATCGCGCGATGCCGTCACTGACCCATGTTATTATTTTCGCCCTGTATTGGCTCGGCGTTGTGCTGTTGTTGCAACGCTATCGTTCCCAGGCAGTGTCATCGCCGGCGCCCGCCCGCGGTTGACGTCTTCTTGCCTGGTCATGCCGTTGCCGCGCCGATGCGCAGCAACGGTTTTGTCCGTCTGCCGCTGGGCAGGTCTGTTGATGAAGGTGTGCTCGTATGAGAGCGATATTTCAGTCATTCGCTCACCAAATGTCCGTATTCCTGCGTGATCATCGCTCGCTGTTGCGCAAGGTGCAGTGGGGCGTGGTCGGCGTTTATTTTTTCCTGATCCTGGTGCCGGCCGTGTTGCCGCTGCCGGGTAACGCCGCCCATATTTTCTCCAACCTCACCATTTTTGCCCAGTTCGCGTTCTGGGGGATCTGGTGGCCGTTCGTGCTGGTGTCGATGCCGCTACTGGGGCGTGCCTGGTGCGGCTGGTTCTGTCCGGAAGGCATGCTCAGCGAATGGACCAGCGGACACGGACGGGGCCGCGCCATCCCGAAATGGATGCGGTGGGGCGGCTGGCCCTTCGTGGCCTTTGCGCTGACCACCGTCTATGGGCAACTGGTCAGTGTCTATCAATATCCCTGGGCCGTGCTGGCGGTGCTGGGCGGCTCCACGGCCGCGGCCATGGTGGTCGGATACCTGTACGGACGGGAAAAACGGGTTTGGTGCAAGTACCTCTGTCCGGTCAATGGCGTTTTTCAATTACTGGCCAAGCTGGCGCCGTGGCACTACAAGGTGAACGAGGACGCCTGGCGGCACCCGGTGCGCCGCGTCGAAACCGTCAATTGCGCCCCGCTGGTACCGTTGCGCCACATGAAGGGCGCCGCCGATTGCCATATGTGCGGCCGCTGTACGGATTATCGCGGTGCCATTGCCCTCACTGTCCGCTCGCCGGAAACGGAGATCGTCGAGGTGGCGCAAACGAGCCGTTGGCAAACCGCGCTGATCGTGCTCGGGCTCATGGGCATCGCCGTTGGCGCCTTCCTATGGAGCGCCAGCCCGTGGTTTGTCGCGGTCAAGCAGGCGATGGCGGAATGGCTGGTGGAACACGATATTTTCTGGCCGCTGGCACAGAATGCGCCATGGTTCATCCTGACACATTATCCCGAAGTCAACGATGCATTCAGTTGGCTGGACGGATTTACGATCATCCTGTTTATCATGGTCACCACGCTGGTGACCGGCGGCCTGTTGTGGCTGGCCTTGTGGCTGGTCCAGAAAACCGCGGGCCAGGCCATGCCGGGCGCGATCGATAAAGTCGCCCAGGCCCTGATTCCCGCCGCCGGCGTCGGCGTCTTCCTGGGGTTGTCAGCCACCACCATTACGCTGTTGCGCAATGACGGCATTCCGACTTTCTGGGCCACGCCGATGCGCCTGACGCTGCTCGCGCTGGCCTTGCTCTGGTCCTTGCGGCTGGCCTGGCGCATCCTGGCCCGAAATGGCCTGTCCTGGCAGCGACGCGTCGCCTGTATGACGCTGCTGGCAGGCGGACTGGCGCCTTTCGTCTATGCCTGGTTGCTGTTTTTTGTGATCTGGTGATCCGGCGGGGGCCTTTGCGCGTCTTGTCCCACACCTGCGCGTGAGGGATAGGCGTCACCCCCGATGGTTGGTGGCGGTTTAGTTTGCTACTATGTCGGCTGCTGACTATGTTGAAGGTAATCCATGAAAGAGACTCCTTCCGACTGGCTGACATTGCTGGGTCTGGACCTCTCTCCCACGGCCAATCTGATCATTACCGTATGCGTCATGATCGTGCTGATGGTCTTGCTGCACATCGTGCTGCGGTACGGTATCATCCGTGTGCTGCGCAGGCGGATGCAACAGGACCGCTTCCTGTTCATCAAGCTGATCGGACATTCCTCCCTGTTTCTTTATGCCGCCATGCTTGCCCAGGGCCTGGCGCTGTCCCTGCTGGCGCGCGCCTGGCTGGATCCCGGCGCGACGCAGGAGGCGCTGCTTGGGTTCTCCCGGATCTGGATGCTGGTGTACACGTTGCTGGCGATGTTCGCCATGCTCGATATCCTGCTCGACTGGTGTTTTCGCAAGCAGGTGGCGGTGCAGTTCCCGCTGAAGGGCATTGTGCAAAGCCTGAAGATCGTCGCTGCCGTTGCGATCTGCATATTCATTGTATCGGTCATTATCGGGCAGTCGCCTGTCATCCTGCTCAGTGGCCTGGGCGCCATGACCGCCGTCTTGATGCTGATTTTCAAGGATCCGATCCTGGGGCTGGTGGCCGGCGTCCAGCTGTCCGCAAACAATATGCTCAGCATTGGCGATTGGCTGGAGATGCCCAAGTACAATGCCGATGGCGCCGTGATTGATATCGGCTTGACGACAGTCAAGGTGAGAAATTGGGACAATACCATCACCACCGTTCCCACGTATTCGCTGATTTCCGATTCGTTCAAGAACTGGCGGGCGATGTCGGAATCGGGCGGACGGCGGATGAAACGCAGCATCTTTATCGATGTCAACAGCATCAAGTTCATTTCAGAAAGGGAAATGCAGCGCCTGACCAAAAGCCGTTTGCTGTCCCGCTATATCCTGGATAAGACGCAGGAAGTCGAGACGTACAATCGTACCCGCAGCGAGGACTTGAGCTCCGCCCTCAACGGCCGCAGGCTGACCAATATCGGCACGTTCCGCGCCTACCTGGAAATGTACCTGCGCAATCATCCGCATATCCGGCAGGACATGACGCTGCTGGTGCGGCAACTGGCGCCGGGTACCACAGGCGTGCCCATAGAGATCTACGCGTTCACCAATACAGTTGTCTGGGCCGAATACGAAAATATCCAGTCCGATTTGTTTGATCACATTTTCGCGGTGGTGAGCGAGTTTGATTTGCGCGTATTCCAGGAGCCAGGTGGTTATGATATGGCAAACCTGAAAGCGGTGGCGGGAGCGGCGCCGCCCGCTGCCGCAGCCATCCTCGCGCCCGGCGCGGACAGCGCCGCCGCCAACGCATTCGATACCGAGAAACAGAGGAGCCTTGCATGAAGACGCCCCAGGAACTGGCCCGCCAGTTGCAACAGCAGTTCGACGACAAAATCCACTTTGAACCCTTGCTGGTCGATGGCGCGCCCATCGGCCTGACACAAGCTTACGCGGTACAGCAAGCCTTGGTGCAGGCGCGCCAGCAGCGTCATCAAGCGCAGATCGCCGGTCTGAAAATCGCGCTGAATGATCCTGCCGCCTGGCAGAAGTATGGTTTACACGAGCCGGTCTACGGGATGCTGCTGAGTCATGCACTGCTGCCCAGCGGCGCGACGCTGGCGATGCCGGACTATACCCATCTGAAAATTGAATTCGAGGTTGCTGTCAGGGTCGGCCGGTCGCTTTCCGGCGACGACCTGGAAACGGTGGACGATGTGGCGGGCTGGATCGACGCCGTGGCCCCTGCGGTCGAGATCCTGGATGATCGCTGCCCGGCAAAGACACAGCCGGATCCCGGCACGCTGGTGGCGTGCAATGTCAACAACAGCGCGGTGGTGCTGGGGCCCTGGCAGGCACCCGTCGTCGATTTCGAACGTCGGATCACCATTCTTTCGCATGACCAGGAAATCGAATCCGGGACGGTGGCCTCCGTGGTCAATCCCCTGGCCTCGGTCTTCTGGTTGGCCAAGGCCATGGCGGCGGCCGGACGCAGGATCGACGCGGGTGCGGTCCTGATCACGGGCAATTTGCTGACGGTACGTTTTCCGCAAGCGGGTGATCGCTACACCTTCGAGCTTGAGGGACTGGGCGCGGTCTCCTTCGCCTGCACAGCCTAGCGCGGCATTGCGGCCCACGGCCGCGAAGGGGCGGGCGGAAGGGGCAGTTCCGGCTATTGACGCGCTCCCGGGCGGCACGGGCCAAGTGTTCGCGGGTTTGCTCCAAGGCACGAATATTATGCAATCGCGACACTAATTGACTATTGGGATTGCAAATTTTGTTTCAGAATTATTGCAATGATTCTGATTCTTCTTGCCGCGCTCAGCCCTAACTGATGTTTTTCAAAGATTTTGTCAATGGGCTATCTGGCCCGTTCCGATGGCAGTCGATCGAGGGAAGCAGTGAGCCTCCCCTGGCTGACTTCAACAGAATTCTGCCTTTTGTATTGAATGGCGTCCAATGCCTGCCCGTCCCGAGCCAGGCTGCCGCGCCATCTATTCATCTGTCGGCATTTCCCCTTGGTGCGCAAGCCTCCGCGGTCCAGTTGCGACTTGGTCGCACAAGCCTTTTGTTGCAATCGCAGCCGGAGTCGCTGCGATTGCTCGGGCCCGCCTGGTTCCTCTTTTGTATGCAGGCACCGGCCACCCTGCATATGGATGGACGATGCCAATCCTTGCTGCCGGGCGACTTGTTATTGCTTGATACGAACTGTCGCTGTGGCTTGGCGCCTGTCGAGTACCTTGACTGTATTGTCATTTCCTTGCGCCAGGCTGGCGTGGCGCAGAGTCAATCGCTGCTGGACTCTGCGCGCGGACGCTGCTTTAGCGCCGAAAGTGGCTGGGCGCGGCTGCTGTCGGCCCAATTGCGCGCATTGAGCGACGAATTTCTGGAAAAAATCGCTGTCACCGAATCCGACCAGATCGTGTGCCTGGAACACGTGCTGTCCCTGCTCGGGATGATGCTAAACCAGGCCGTGAGCTGGCAGGCCGTCGCGAACCAGGACAAGGGCCTGGCGATTCGCCACAAGCAATATAACGACATTACCTTATGGCTTTATCAGAATTTTGCCGAAGCGGGGTTAACGGGTCAGAAGGTGGCTGACCAGTTCCATATTTCCGTGCGCACGCTGCACAAGTTGTTCGGGCAATTCAATGCAAGCTGTTCGTTTGCCGTTTTTCTCAATCATATTCGCATGAAAAATGCCAAACGCATGCTGTGGGATTCCAGCATGACCCATTTGACCGTCGCCGATATTGGCTGGCAATGCGGCTTCAGCGATCCGGCGCATTTTGGCAAGGTGTTTAAAAAATATTATCGGGTCACACCCAAGCAAATGCGGGAAAACGCGCCCGTATCCTGGACCGGGCGTGGCTAGGCGACGCAAGGTGACGAAAGGGGAAGTGACCAGAGAAGGCGTTGTGCGAAGCCATGGTCCGTCGGCCAGGCATGTCACGTCTTGGTTTGGCGATAGATAAAAGTATCGCCTGGACATTGCGTTGCCAGGGCGGCCGCTAGCGGCGTGGCAAGCCCCGTCGGCGCGAGGCACGAATCGCGTTCGGCAGGCCGCAGGCGCACGTTGTCTCATTTGCCTTTAGAATAGCGGGCGGCACGGATACGCGGCAACCCGGTATATGCCGGCATCCGTTGCATGGCTTTTAAAGAGGGAGTTGTCATGTCAGCCTATCTTCCACAAACCGAGTTGGATCTGATCGCGGAAATGGAAACCATCCTGGACGACTGGGATCGTCAAAAACAGGAATTCGAGCGCGTGCAAGAAGCATGGCGATCGTGCCAGCAGCAAATGAACAAGCTGCAGCGCTACTACGATAGCGGGCGGTGGTTGATGCATTACGAGAGCTACGACCAAGGCCGGATACCGGAAACGCTCAAATGCGGGGTATTGAGCCAGGATGCCATCTACAACGCGCTTTGCGAAGAAGACGAATTGAGGAAGGGGTGGTTGTCGTGTGCTGAAGAGATCGGGGAGCCGGCGGCATAATCGGGCAGGTGCCCGATCGCGAAACGGCAGGTTGCGTTTTTCATTTCAGGCACGCCGGCGCTCGACGCCAACCGGCGCCAATGGCCACAGGCGGAGGAC
This sequence comes from Advenella kashmirensis, assembly GCA_040395835.1. Lineage (GTDB taxonomy): Bacteria > Pseudomonadota > Gammaproteobacteria > Burkholderiales > Burkholderiaceae_B > Advenella > Advenella kashmirensis_B. The sequence continues at coordinate 132,308 of JBEBPQ010000001.1, read as the reverse complement.
GCTGTGTTGATGACCAGATAGAGACCCGGGCTCGGCGGCGCGGGCAATCGCGGGTTGCCTGTGCCTTATGACGTTTCCGGGCCGTTTTTTTGTCGCTAGTCTTTGCCGCTGTCGGCGGGAATCCACTTTGCCGCCATGCGATCATATTCTCCGCTGGCCTTGAGCAGGTGGAACCATTGATCCACATAGAGCTTGAAGCGCATATCCTGGCTCGGCAGCAGATAGGCCATTTCGGCATATTGCAATGGCTTGTTCGGGTTCACCGCGCAGAGTTTCGGATTCAGCTTGCTTTGCACCCGCGCCTCGGCGGCCTCGGTGACAAAGGCATCGGCCTTGCCGCTGGCCACTTCGTCGAAAATGCTCAGGTTATCCTTGTGCATGGTAAGCGTCGCCTTGGGCAACATGGTGCGCGCGAATTTTTCATTGCTGCCGCCAGGATTGGCCACGATGCGCACTTCGGGGCGGTTGAGCGCGTCGATGGTCTGATATTTGGCCTTGTCTTCGCAGCGCACGATCGGCGTCTTGCCGTTGACCATGTAGGGGGTACTGAAGAATGCCTGTTTTTGGCGTTCCAGCGAGACCGAGATCCCGCCCACGCCAATGTCGCACTTGCCGCCGGTGAAGTCGGCCATCAGATTGGACCAGCTGGTTTTGACCAGCTTGACGTCGGCGCCCAGCGACTTGGCCAGCGCGTGGGCCAGGTCGATATCCAGGCCTTCGAACTTACCGTCATGGTCAAAACTGAACGGTTTGTAATCGCCCGGCGTGCATACTCGCAGGGCTTTGCTGTCTGTGACCTGTTTCAGGGTGTCGGGAGTGGCTTGGGCTAGGCTGATGGCAGGCAGGATACAAAGCAGGGCGGGCAGCAAGGTTTTTTTCATTATGGTCTCCGGGGGTAAACAAAAAGCGAAAGGGCAAGTGTGGCGCAAATTCCCCGCGGTGGCAATCAGGCTAATACCAATAAGCGGTTAAACTTGGCATATCAACGATTGATGGACAGATGCGATTGCCATGAGCGCCTTACCCTGGCTGACGGGTTTTGCCCCTATTTTTTCACCAGATATCACCCATTTGATCCTGGGCAGCTTCCCTTCCGAGGTATCGCTGGACCAGCAGCGCTATTACGGTCATCCGCAGAACCAGTTCTGGCGACTGCTGGGCGCGATCCTGGACGAGCCGCTGGTGGCTTGCGAGTACGAGGAACGAACGCGCCGGCTGCTGCTGCACGGTATTGGCGTATGGGATGTCTATGCGGGCTGCGAACGCAGCGGTAGCCTGGACAGTGCCATTCGCAAGGGGGAGATGAACCCACTGGCGCGGCTGATCGAGGCCGCGCCACGCCTGACCGACGTCGGGTTCAACGGTAAGGCGGCCGCCCAGGCCGGGGCCCGCCACATTCCGCCAGGCATCGGCCAGCATGTCCTGCCTTCATCCAGTCCTGCCTACACGCTGGCTTTCGAGCATAAATTGCATTTGTGGACGGCATTTCTGCGGCCGGATCCGGCTTGATATCTGTCATATCCCGACAAACCCGTATTAGTGATCACAGTTGCGGCAGGGGGAAGCGCCTCTGATACAATGATCCGGTTTCGAACCATGTCGTTTGTCGAGTCTGCAGCGCCGCCTGCGCACCGGGAGGGCTGGCGAGCATGCTCGCCCGGATTGCCGGGGCCCCCCGCGTTGCACGACAGATACGATACCCATTGCTGATACCCGTTATTTACCCATTCTTGAAACATTAAGAAGAACCAAGGAGTCTCCCATGAGTCTTACCCGTCGTCACCTATTGCAGGCCGCAGGCCTGAGCGGTCTGGCTTCCGTCTGGCCCGGCCTGGGTCTGGCGCAGGCCGCACCCAAGCTGGAAAAAACCGATGTATCCATCGCCGTTGGCGGGAAAGGGCTGGTATATTACCTGCCGTTGACGATCGCGGAACAAAAGGGCTTTTTCAAGGAAGAAGGCCTCAATGTCAAGGTCGCCGATTTTGCGGGCGGCTCCAAGGCCTTGCAGGCCGTGGTGGGCGGCAGCGCCGACGTATGTTCCGGCGCTTTCGAGCACACCATCAGCCTTCAGGCCAAGAAGCAGTTTTTCAAAGCCTTCGTGCTGCAGGGGCGCGCGCCCATGATTGTGCTGGCCGGCAACAAGAAAACGCTGACCGGCTACAAGACGCCTGCCGACCTCAAGGGCAAGAAAATCGGGGTGACGGCGCCGGGCTCCTCGACCAATATGCTGGTCAGCTTTTTCCTGGCCAAGCACGGCCTGAAGGATTCCGATGTGTCCATTATCGGCGTGGGCGGCGGCGCGGGTGCGGTCAGCGCGTTGCGCGCGGGACAAATCGATGCCCTGAGCAACCTGGATCCGGTGATCAGCCTGCTGGACGGCACGGGAGATATTTTCACGATCGCCGATACACGCACCATGAAGGATACCGAGGAAGTGTTCGGCGGCCCGATGCCGGCGGGTTGCCTCTATACTTCGCAAAAGTATATCGACGAGAACCCGGGCACGGTGCAGGCCCTGACCAATGCCATGGTCAAGGCGGACAAGTGGATCCAATCGGCGGGCGCCGACGAGATCATGAAAACGGTGCCCAAAAGCTATCTGCTGGGCAATCCCGATGTCTATAAGCTGGCGCTGACCAAAAGCTTCGAAGGCCTGTCTCCGGATGGCAAGATCGATCCCAAGGGGGCGGAAACTTCGTTGAAGGCGCAGGCCGCCTATATCGCCGGCTTCAAGGCCGATGCGATCGACCTGGCCAAGTGCTGGACCAATGAATTTACCAATAAAGCGGGGAAAGCCTGATCCCATGACTGAAGCTGCATTAAGCCTGGAAAATATCACTTGCACGTTTGTTTCGCGTGACAACCGGGATCAAAAATACACCGCGGTCAAGGATGCGACACTGGCGATCGCGCCCGGAGAGTTCGTTTCCGTGGTCGGCCCCACCGGCTGCGGCAAGTCCACGCTGCTCAACGTTGGCGCGGGGCTGCTCACGCCGTCGTCGGGCCAGGTTTCGGTGTTCGGCAAGCCGTTGACCGGTATCAATAAGCGTGCGGGCTATATGTTCCAGGGCGAATCGCTGCTGCCCTGGCGCAATGCCCTGGACAACGTCACTGCCGGCTTGCAGTTTGCCGGCGTGTCCAAGGACGAAGCGCGCAAGCAGGGCATGGAGTGGTTGCGCCGGGTCGGTCTGTCGCAGGCCGAGCACAAGTATCCGCACCAGATGTCGGGAGGCATGCGCAAGCGCGTCATGCTGGCGCAAACATTGATCCGCGATCCCGATATCATTCTCATGGATGAGCCGTTTTCGGCATTGGACATCCAGACCCGCCAATTGATGGAAAACGAGGTCCTGGATATCTGGATGAAACAGCGCAAGGCCGTGCTGTTCATTACGCACGATCTGGATGAGGCGATCGCCATGAGCGATCGCGTGGTGGTGTTGTCCGCCGGTCCCGGCACGCATATCATGGGCCAGTTCCATATTGACCTGCCGCGTCCGAGGGACGTGGCCGAAGTGCGCGCGCACCCCCGCTTTGTCGAGTTGCACCAAGCGATCTGGAGCGTGCTGCGCGATGAAGTGCTCAAGGGCTACGATCAACAGAAACGGAAGTAACATGTGGAACGCTATTAAACCGTCGACCCGAAATTATCGCGTCTGGCAAATTGCCATTGTCATACTGCTGCTGGCCTTGTGGTACGGCATCTCGTTGAACGACAATGTTGCCTTTTTCTTCGGGCAGCCGCTGGGCGTGGCCGAGGTGATCTGGAACTGGTTCATCGTCAATGCCGACATCTATCAGCATTTGTGGGTCACGCTGATTGAAACGCTGCTGGCTTTTTTCATCGGCACCATCTTTGGCATGGGCTTTGGCCTGTGGCTGGGGTTATCGCGCACGGCAAGCCTGGTGCTGGATCCGTTCCTTACCGCCATGAACTCGATGCCCCGCGTAATCCTGGCGCCCATTTTCGCGCTTTGGTTCGGCCTGGGCATTTGGTCCAAAGTGGCGCTGGCGTTCACGCTGGTGTTTTTCATTGTCTTTTTCAACGTATTCCAGGGCATTCGCGAAGTCAGTCCGACTTTGCTCGATAATGCACGCATGCTGGGCGCGAACCGCCGTCAGTTGTTGCGGCATGTCTATATTCCCTCGGCGACCAGCTGGGTGTTTTCCAGTCTGCATGCCTCGGTGGGCCTGGCGTTCGTCGGCGCCGTCGTGGGCGAATACCTGGGCTCGGCCAGCGGCGTTGGCTATCTGATCCTGCAGGCCGAGGGCACGTTCGATATCAATACCGTGGTTGCCGGCATTATCGTGCTGACCGTGTTTGCCTTGCTGCTTGACACGATTGTCAGTATGACCGAAAAGTACGCGCTGACCTGGCGTCCCACTTCGGGCGAAACCGAGAAACTTTAACATTCCGGCGGGCTCTCCCGTACATGGCGGGCCCGCTTCTTTTCCACCATGCGTAGCAACGCTGACATAGTCAATGAGCATCTATGAGCAAACCCATTAATATCGCCGCCATTCCCGGAGACGGCATCGGCAAGGAAGTCATGCCGGAGGGCCTGCGCGTCCTGCAGGCAGTCAATGAAAAATTCGATCTGAATCTGGCTTTTACCAATATCGAATGGGCCAGCTGCGACTACTATGAACAGCATGGCAAGATGATGCCCGACGACTGGTTTGACACGCTCAAGCCGTTCGATGCCATCTACTACGGCGCGGTCGGCTGGCCGGACAAGGTGCCCGATCATATTTCCCTGTGGGGATCGCTGCTGAAATTCCGACGCGAATTTGACCAATACGTGAACCTGCGTCCGGTACGGTTGATGCCAGGCGTGCCTTGCCCGCTGGCCAACCGCCAGCCCGGGGATATCGATTTCCTGGTGGTGCGCGAGAACACCGAGGGCGAGTATTCGTCGGTAGGCGGAAAAATGTTCGAAGGCACGGAGCGGGAACTGGTGTTGCAGGAGTCCGTGTTTACCCGAAAGGGCGTGGACCGCATCCTCAAATACGGCTTTGAGCTGGCCAGCAAGCGTCAGCGCAAGCGCCTGACCTCGGCCACCAAATCCAACGGCATCTCGATCAGCATGCCGTATTGGGATGAGCGCCTGGTACAGATGGCGGGCAATTATCCCGATGTGACATGGGACAAGCAGCATATCGATATCCTGACGGCCCGTTTTGTCCTGCAGCCCGACCGCTTCGATGTCGTGGTGGCGTCGAATCTGTTTGGCGACATTCTGTCCGATCTGGGACCGGCCTGCACGGGTACCATCGGGATCGCGCCGTCGGCCAACCTGAATCCGGAACGCGATTTTCCGTCGCTATTCGAACCGGTACATGGCTCGGCGCCCGATATCTATGGCAAGAACATCGCCAACCCGGTGGCCATGATCTGGTCCGGCGCGCTGATGCTGGAGTTTCTGGCCAGCGAGAATCCGCGCGCCAAGGACGCCGCCGACTGCATCATGCAGGCGATCGAGCATGTCCTACTGGCCGGGCCCAAGACGCCGGATCTGGGCGGAAAGGCCAATACGACGCAAATGGGCGAAGCCATTGCTCAACACATAGCGCAGCAAGGTAAGTAAGGTCAACACACGCACGGCAGGATGGATATCGCATGAGTAAAGCACGCATCGCCATTGGCGCCCTGGGTGGCACGATCAGCATGACCAGCGAGGCCGGCGGGCAGGGGGTGACCTCCAGCCTGGGCGCCGCGGAGCTGGCCAAGTCGGTGCCGGGACTGGATCAACTGGCGCAGTTGAGCCTGCATACGCTGGGAAAGATCGCCAGTGGCTCCATTCGCTACCCTGATCTGTTTGCCACGCTAGCGTGGGCGCGCGAGCAAATCGCCGGCGGCGCGCATGGCGTGGTGATTACCCAGGGCACCGACACGCTGGAAGAAACCGCATTTCTCCTGGACCTGTTTTGGGATTGCCCGCAACCGCTGGTGCTGATGGGCGCCATGCGCAATCCGCAAATGGCGGGCGCCGATGGTGGCGCCAATCTGCTGGCCGCGGTGCTGGTTGCCGCGGATCCGGCCAGTCGCGGTCGTGGCGCCATGGTGGTCATGAATGACGAGATCCACGAGGCCCGGCGGGTCAGGAAAATGCATAGCACGAGCGTGCAGGCCTTTGTTTCCCCAGTGTTCGGATCGGTCGGCATGGTGCTGGAAAAGCGCGTTCGCTATTTTCGCGAAACCCAACCCATGCCCCGGCTACCGGTACCTGACGTTATTGATAAAAAAGTATTGCTGCTTGAACACTCGCTGGACGATGATCCCGGGATTATTTCATATGCAATAAACTCGGCGTATGCCGGCATCGTCGTCGCCGGTTTCGGCTCCGGCCATGTTTCCGAGCCCATGCGCGATGCGCTGGTGGCCGCCGCCAAAAGCATACCCGTCATCGTTTGCTCGCGCACGGGCGCGGGCAGCACGACCGATGCGGTATACGGCTATAAGGGCGCGGAGATCGATTTGTTGAAAAATGGCGTCATGATGGGTGGATGGCTGTGTCCACGGAAGACCCGGCTGCTTTTGTATGCGGTGCTTTGCAACGACTTGCAGGGCGAGCAGCGGGATGCGTTCCTGGCCGCCTGGCGCCACTGACCTTGCCGCCCGGGCGCGCTGCCGCTGGGCCGGAACTGATACACTGATAATCCGTTTTCATACCGGGCGAGTAGGGGTGCGGCAGTGCCAACTATTCCGGTAGTTTCAATTGTGATTGAACTGGGAGCAGTTATGGCATATCGCTATCTTGGCAAGAGCGGTCTTCGTATTTCCCCGCTGACCTTGGGCACCATGATGTTTGGCAAGCAAACGCCAGAAGAGGAAGCGCATCGCATTATCAGCGACGCCCGGGAGCGCGGCATCAATTCCATCGACACCGCGGATGTCTACAACGGCGGCGCGTCCGAAAGCGTTGTCGGTCGCGTGCTGCGGCAGGACCGCGATCATTGGGTCCTGGCCAGCAAGCTGGGCAATCCGGCCGGAGACGGTCCGAACGAACGTGGCATGTCCCGCAAGTGGATTTTCCAGTCGGTCGAGGCCAGCCTGCGGCGACTGGGCACGGATTACCTGGATATCCTGTATTTGCATCGGGAAATACCGGATGCGCCACTGGCCGAAGCTTTGCGGGCGATTGGCGATTTGATCCGCCAGGGGAAAATCCGCTATTTCGGCATTTCCAATTTCCGCGGCTGGCGCCTTGCCGACGCAGTCAGGCTGACAGATCAAATGGGCATGGATCGGCCCGTTGCCAGCCAGCCTTTGTATAACCTGGTGACCCGCATGGCCGAGGTGGAACAGATGCCGGCGGCGGCCCATTATGGCATTGGCGTGATTTCCTACAGTCCGCTGGCGCGGGGCGTGCTTACCGGCAAGTACCTGCCCGACGCCGCGCCGCCCGCCGACTCGCGGGCGGGCCGTGGGGATCCGCGCATTCGCCAGACAGAGTTTCGCGCAGAATCCCTGGCGGTTGCCCAGCGCATCAAGGCCCATGCCGAATCGCGCGGCATCAGTGCGGCCGATTTCGCGCTGGCGTGGGTGTTGAACAATCAGTATGTCACCTCGTCCATTGTCGGGCCTCGCACATTCGAGCATTGGCAAGCCTACCTGCGTGCCCTGGACTATCGGTTGAGCGCCGAAGACGAAGCGCTGGTCGATGCGCTGGTCACGCCCGGGCATGCGTCCACCCCCGGCTATAGCGACCCGGGCCACCCTGTACGGGGACGCGTACCATTCCCGGTCGCGCAGGGGCCGGGGGATTTCAGCATGTTTACGAAAAAAGAGGGCGAGACCGGCCCGTCTTCATGACGGGCCATTGGGAGCGCGTTTTTGCCGGGGGGATGGCGGGGCATGCCATGGCCGCGCGGTGCGTGGGCAGCGCGAATCCGCGTTGCTGCGGGCTTGGCCATGAGGCGGTGGCAACAGCGCCTGCCGCCCTGCCCGGCGAACCGGCCAGCGATTCGCCCGAGCGTGCCGACGGGTCTTACAGCAATACCAGGCTCAGGAGCCAGACGACCAGCATGCCGACCACGCCCTGGATCAGGGTGGCCATGGTCTGCGCATAATAGGCGGTGGACACCCGCATGCGGCTGAACTGGGTCACGACCCAGAAGAAGCTATCATTGGCATGGGATACCGTCATGCCGCCTGCGCCGATCGCCATGACCGTCAGGACGCGCCCCATTTCGCTATCCAGACCCAACTGGCCCAGCATCGGGGCGACCAGCGCGGAAGTGGTCACCAGCGCCACGGTGGTGGAACCCTGGGCGGTTTTCAACGCCGCGGACACGATGAATGGCATGAACAGGCCAATACCCATGGCGGACAGCGTGGTGCCGATATAGTCGCCCAGCGGCGTGACCTTCAAGATGGCGCCGAAAGCGCCGCCGGCGCCGGTGATTAACAGGATCGGTGCCGCAGAGGTCAGGCCTTCGGCGACATAGTCATGAAATTGCTTGCGTTTTTCACCGCCCTTGAGCAGGCACAGGGCGGAGATCATGCCGGCCAGCAAGGCGACGACGGGGTGACCCAGGAACAGCAGGATGTTGGCCAGCGTGCCGCTTCCCAGCGGCTTGCTGGGGAAGGCAACGACCGAGCCGACGCAGATCAGCAGGATAGGCAGGAAAATAGGCGTGAAGGCTTGCAAGGCGCTGGGCAGCGTGCCGTATTCTTCACGGGTTTTCATCAGGCCCTGATTCTGCTCGTTAGGCATGACCGGTGCTTCCAGTTCAATATCTTTCTTGAGAAAAATATTGGCCCAGAGCAGGCCGGCCAGCGCCGTGGCGGCAGCAACCACCAGGCCCACCAGGATCACCAGGCCAAGATTGTCACCCAGGCCGAGGTTGCCGGCCGCCGCGATCGGGCCCGGCGTCGGCGGCACGAATGTATGGGTGGCATACAGACCCGTTGCCAGGGCCACGCTCATGGCGATCAGGGAAACATTCATGCGCTTGGCGATGGCTTCCTTGAGCGAGTTCAGGATCACGTAGCCGGAATCGCAAAAGACGGGAATCGATACCAGGTAACCGATAATCGACATGGTCAGCGTGGGAAAGCGGTTGCCGAGCAACTTGATTATGCTGTCGGCCATGGTAATGGCCGCGCCGGTCTTCTCCAGGATGACGCCGATGATGGTGCCGAGCACGATGACGATACCAATGCTGCCCATGATCCCGCCAAAGCCGGTGGTAATATGCTTGACGATCTCCAGCAGGGGGACTTCGTACAGGAAACCGCCCAGGAAAGCGGCACCCAGCAGCGCCAGGAACGGATGGAGTTTGAGTTTAGTCGTTGCCAGCACGATCAGCGCGATTAATATCGCAAGAATGACGACCAGATACATGGGATGAGTCCTAAAGTGGAATTAATGCATTTGTTATGGGAAGAGCAGTTCCGGCGATTGTATCTGAAATATCGCTGAACGTTGGGCAATTGCCTGCCGCGGCAACGCTGCGCCGGCATGTCGCCAGTCTTAGCGGAAGCGCCATACCGGGCAAGAAAAAATAACGCGTATTAAGAAAAACTGGCTTGCGAGAACAAGGCCGGCTAGGCACAATGCGAATGCCAAGAATGCAAGGACATACATCACATGACACGCATGGAAAACGTAGATTCGCAGTACACAGACCTGTTGAGGAAACAGGCGGAGAATGCCGGCCAGGTCCAGTTGATCGCCGGCATGGCTATGTCAGGGACGATCGGCCTGTTTGTGGTCTGGTCGGCCCAGAATCCGTTCAATATTGGTTTCTGGCGCTGCCTGATCGGCGGCTTGTGCCTGTTCGGGTATTGCTATTTCAAGGGATACCTGCAACTGCGCAGCGTTACCCGGCTGCAGTGGCTGTTGCTGGCCACCAGCGGCATCGTGCTGGTGCTGAACTGGGCGGCGCTGTTTGCCTCCTATCTGCATGCCGGTATCGGTGTGGGAACGGTGATTTATAATACGCAGCCATTCTTTTTGCTGCTGGCGGGTCCGCTGATTTTCAAGGAACGCATCACGCTCAGGCAAATCCTGCTGGCGCTGCTGGCATTCGCCGGCGTGATCCTGATCGTCATGCCTGCGATCACCGGGATCAGCTATGACTGGCTGTTCCTTCAGGGAGCGGGCCTGGCGCTGCTGGCGGCATTCCTTTATTCCTGCCTGACCGTCGTCACGAAAAAGCTCAAGGGGATCAAGCCGCATGTGGTCGCCATGTGTCAGTTGGCCGTGGGGCTGGTCTTCCTGGCGCCAATCATGGCGTATGACCAGTTGCCGCAATTTTCCTATCAGTGGCTGTGTGTGGTGGTGCTGGGCGTGTTCCACACGTTCGTCATGTACATCCTGATCTATTCGGCCTATCAGTCCCTGCCGGTGGGCAAGATCGCCATCTTGTCCTATGTGTATCCGGTTGTGGCAGTGATCGCCGACTACCTGGCTTTCGGGCATGCCCTGGGCGTGTGGCAGTTGCTTGGGATTGTGATGATTATCGCGGCCGGTTTGCTCAATGCGCGCGAAACGCGCCCTGCCCAAGCGAGTACGCCGGCGCGGGGCAAGTCTGCCCAAGGGGGCGCGACGGCACGGCACGACGCCTGACGGGCATTGGCTAACAATCCGAGGGGCAGGCCAGGCGAGCCGGCCCTGTTCAGGGGCTGCTTTTGCGCGCTGTATTACCGCTAGCGCTCGGCAAAGCCAGGCTGGCCGGTGTGGTGCTGCACCTGGTAGCTGGCCGCCTCCTGCAGCAGCCATTTTCGGAAAGTCTGCGCGCCCTCCGACAGGCCCGCCAGCGATGGTCCCAGCAGGAAGTAGCCCAGTTCCGAGCGCAGGATAAGCGGATCCAGCGGCACCAGCCTGCGCTCCCGCAACAAAGTGTCGATCAGTGCCAGCCGCCCCAGCAACATGCCCTGATGCGCCAGGGCGGCATCCACCGACAGTCCCGAGTCGGTGTAGATGATGCGATAGTCTGGCAGTGCCGCCTCCGGCGCCTTGGCGTGCAACCACTCGCGCCAGCTGACATCCTGATCGTCTCCACCCAGCATGCCACGATCACCGATCAGCGGCAGCCTGGCGAAATCTCCCTGTTCGATCAATGGCGCCCATGCCGGCAACTGGCGTGGCGTGCAGACAGCCTGGTGCGCTTCTTTGATCAGGTTGTCGCACAGCGGGGTTTCATAGTGGCCTTTGCCGTATCGGATCGCCAGGTCCAGGTCGTCAAAGGTGAAATCGATCAGGGTGGGCGAACTGTCGATATCCAGCCGGATGGTCGGGTGCTGCCGAAAGAATGCCGGCAGGCGTGGATTCAGCCAGAAACGGGCGAAAGAGGGCAAAACGCTGATCCGTACCAACAAGGGATCGCGCGGATGGTGAAACGAGCTGGCCATCAGGTCGAACGCCTGCGACAACTTGGGCAGCGCTTCCCTGCCGTAGGGTGTCAGGACTAGACCGCTGCGCGACTGGATAACCACGCGTTGGCCCAGATGCTGTTCCAGTTGCTTGATCTGCTGGCTCACGGCCGAAGGGGTCACATGCAGTTCCTTGGCGGCCAATGCCATGGACTTGAGACGCGCCGTGGCTTCGAATGCTTTCAGGCTGTTGAGGGGAGGGAGGGGCTGCCGGGATTTCAATGTCTGGCCTTAACGATGGCAATAGGGGAACGTCGCGCAATGTTTGCGGACACCGTAGATGCGGACGGTATTGTGGATATTGTAAAGTGTAACCTTGCGCCAGATGGCGATTGCAATATAAAAATGCCAGGGTGGGTTTAAAAATGGCCCGCCGTGTTGCGGGCGCCGTACAGTCGGCTGACGGCGCGGACACCCATATGCCGCAGGTCGGGGCAAGGCGGGTCTGTCGTTGCCGATGCGCCCAGGGCAAAAGAAAGCCCCCGTCCCGGAGAGTTTTCCGGAAGCGGGGGCGGGGCGCAAGGCGATCTGCATCGCCGGCAATGCGCGCTTGGTCAGAGGCTAGCTTGCTGTTTTGAAGTCGTTGTCGGCGCGATCGAAATTGTCGAGCACAGACTGCTTGGGGGTCGAGGTCATCAGTGAAACCACGACGATGGCGATCAGGCCGGCGATAAAACCGGGGACGATTTCGTACAGGCCGCTGCCGCTATACTGTTTCCACAGCACCACGACCAGGGCGCCAATCACCATGCCTGCCAGCGCGCCAGAGGCATTCATGCGGCGCCAGAATACGGACAAGATGATGACAGGCCCGAATGCCGCGCCGAAACCGGCCCATGCGTAGGAAACCAGGCCCAGCACGCGGCTTTCGGGGTCGGATGCGATCCAGATGGAAACCAGGGCGATCAGCAGCACCATGGCGCGACCGATCCACACCAGTTCTTTCTGCGACGCGTGCGGACGCAGGAAGCCTTTGTAGAAGTCTTCGGTGATGGCGCTGGAGCACACCAGCAACTGGCAGCTCAACGTACTCATGACGGCAGCCAGGATGGCGGACAGGATGACGCCGGCAACCCATGGGTTGAACAGGATTTGGGCCAGTTCAATGAAGATGCGCTCGCTGTTTTTCGTGACCTCTCCGGCCTGGCCTGGGTTGAGGTTGAAGTAAGCAATGCCGAAATAGCCGACGGCGACCGCGCCGCCCAGGCACAGGATCATCCAGGTCATGCCGATGCGGCGGGCCTTTTTGAGGCTTTTGACGGAGTCGGCCGCCATAAAGCGGGCCAGGATATGCGGCTGGCCGAAGTAGCCCAGACCCCAGGCCGCGGCGCTGATAATGCCGATCAGGCTGGTGCCGGTAAGCAGGCTGCTATAGTTCTTGCCCGCTGTCGTGGCCGCCTCGCTGATGGTGGCGCCAACAGCAGACCAATCGCCTACGCCGATCAGCACCATGATGGGGGTCAGCAGCAAGGCGAAGAACATCAGGCTGGCCTGGATGGTGTCGGTCCAACTGACCGCCAGGAAGCCGCCAATAAACGTGTAGATGATGGTCGCGCCCGCGCCTAGCCACATTGCGGTGACATAGTCGACATGGAACAGGCTTTCGAACAGGCGGGCGCCGGCAACGATGCCGGAGGCGCAATAGATAGTGAAGAAGAACAGGATGATGGCGGCCGCGGCGATCTTGATGATGACGTTGCCGGCGCCGAACCGGTGATGGAAATATTCAGGCAGGGTCAGCGCGTTGTTGTTGTATTCGGTATGGATGCGCAGGCGGCCCGAAACCAGCAGCCAGTTGAAATAGGCGCCAACGGTGAGGCCGATGGCGATCCAGGCTTCGGACAGGCCCGCCAGGTAAATGGCGCCGGGCAAACCCATCAGCAGCCAGCCGGACATGTCGGAGGCGCCTGCGGACAGGGCGGTGACGAAACTGCCCAGGCTGCGACCGCCCAGGATGTAGTCGCCGAAATTGCGCGTGGAGAAGTAGGCGATAAACCCGACTGCCAGTACGACAATCAGATATATGGCGAACGTGATGATCATTGGATTGAGGCCACTCATGCTCGTTCCCTGAATTTGGATAAAAGAAACCCTGGATTTTACGGAAAAGCGCTGGTCGTGAATATAAGGGTTAACGCTAATAAATTGAAGTTAACCGTATGATTTACATCAAATAATATTTTCTATTTTGGTCATTTTTTCTTTGGGTTAACCCTTGGTTTGTCCGGCGTGGCACCAATGCGCCCGGATTACTCAAAGAAAATGGCCGTCTCGCGGGTCGCTTCCAGGTAGCGCACCGGCACTGTCATCCCTTTCTGGATCCGCGCCATCTGGAAGATAGGGATGGTCTGGGTGACTTGCGTTGCGAATGCCGGCCCGAACGCCGGTGTGACCTGCAGACCGATATCCAGGACGAACTGGTCATTGATGCGCGTGCCGGAATCGGCGATGGCGGTGATGATTGCCTGGGCCGGTACGCCTTCGCGGACGATGATCCCGCCCGCGCCCGTGCGCCGCTGCTTGCGCCAGACGCCGATACTGCTGCGCACGAGCAGGGCCATGGCGCAAACCATCATGATGACAAAGATGATCAGGCAGACGTAGGAAACCGGCGGAAGCCATTGGTCTACGGGATAGAACACATAGGAGAAAATGCCCAGAAACGGGATCCAGGCGAGCAGAAACAGTTTCCAGCCAAGCGTCTCTGAGCGATTCGCCGTTGCCCTTGGCTTGCCAGGTGTCACAGGCGCTCTCGCAATTCATAGTCAATGAGCAGATCGTCGGCGTCGCCCGCCGCCGCCGGCCGCTCGCCCATCCATGCCCCCAGGCCCAGCGGCACCGATTCACCCAGCCGAATCCCTTTGACCTCTTCTTTTTTCAGCACGACCACCGCGTCCCAGCTGAGTTCAATGCCGATGTAATGGCGCAGCCAATGGGTCAGTTGCTTGGCTTTTTTCGTGCCGGGCATGAATTCGTCGAACTGCTTTCGCGTGAGAGGACCCAGGGCGAGGCGGAACTTGTGCTGGGCATCCCGTACCGAACTGCCCAGGATCGTATCCTGTCCCAGGCCCATGGTGCCGTTCAGTCCCAGTTGCTGCGACGGATTCAACGCGATCCATTGCGGCACGAATTCCTGGAGCTTGACGTCGATATCGAAGAAGGTCTTGAGGATCTGGATCAGTCCCTCGGGGTTGCGGGTCTGGCGCACCAGATGCCCCGAAAAGAAGTACTTGGCGTGATCCATGATGGTATCGCGCCGCTTGTAGGATTCCTGGCCCAGGCTGATCAGGCTGGCGATATGGCGGCTGAAGTTTTCTTCGGGGCGATCCAGGCTGACGGTGCTTTGCGCGTCCGCCCAGGCGCGGTAAAACAGGGCGATCAGCCGGTGATGAAAGATGTCGGCAAAGGCCGAAAGCGTGTGATCGCGATGGTGCACGATGCGCTCGCGCACATATTCGGTCAGGTGCAATGGCAATGGGCCATTGGGACCGAACAGGCCATAGCTCAGGATGGAAACCACCGGCGGGCCATCCTTGTCGCGGTCCACATCGCAGATGGTGGAGGGGGCGAAGGCCATGGACGGCTCCTGCCGTAGCCTGACGGGCTCCCGCGAGGGCAGGGAATCGCGTCCTAGCGGTCGCCGCGTGCCGCTGCGCGCATCCAGCCAGCGCAGAACATGATACAGGCCATAGCGATAGGGGTCGGCCTCCAGCTGTTGCCAGAAATCCGGGGGCAGGGTATTTTTCGCGACGACGGTTTCAGAGGGCGTATCCATGCAGGCTTTGCCGGTAGGTTAAGGTGGGGGCTGCTACTATCGCGAGCAGCGATGTACGATATCTTAAAGAAATGACATGCGGGTTGCAAACAGTGTACAGCAAGCCCTCGCCTGGCCATCTCCACATTGTTATAAAACATGTATTTTGTGACAAAACGAAGCAATGGCTTGCGCCGACGCTGCGCGGGCCCGCCAGGGTGGTCGCGAGCGCGCACAGGGTGTGGAAAATGTCTTAATCGTGTCATCCCTATGACATTTTAGGTATTTAAGATACGGGCAATTGGCAAAAGACGTGATTTGCCTGTTCTCTGTCTCCGTTCTGAATCATCTATTAGCAAGAGAAACCCGTCATGGATATCCCGCAGACGCAAGCGCGCCCGATCATTGCCCATACCTCAGCGCCAGGCGTGCTGAATTTTCTCAGCATGACCGGCCACGAAGGATTGTCCACGCTCTTCGAATTCGACGTGGAGCTGGTGGCCAATACGTTCATGCTGGATGTGCGTTCCCAACTGGGCAAGCCCCTGACGCTGCAAATTGAAACTGGCGCGGGCGGCATGCGGTATCTGAACGGCTTTGTGACCGGATTCGAGCTGATTGGACGGGAACTGGTCAACTCCGGCAACTACCTCTATAAAGCCCGGGTCCGCCCCTGGTTCTGGTATCTGACGCAGACCAAGGATAACCGGATTTTCCAGAATAAAACCGTACCGGATATTATCAAGCAGGTGCTGGGCGATTACAGTTTCCCGGCCGAATTCAAGCTGACCGAAAGCTATCGCGAATGGGAATATTGCGTCCAGTACCAGGAAACCGATTTCGCCTTTGTCTGCCGCTTGATGGAGCACGAGGGCATCTATTATTGGTTTCGGCACGAAAATGGACAGCATACCTTGGTGCTGACCGACGATGTCTCCACGCATCAGTCCTTCCCTGGCTATGACACCTTCACGTATTTCGACCAGCAAAACCATATGATGCCGCACGAGGAGTTCGTCTCGGATTGGCATGTGCTGGCGCAAATAACGGCGGAAGGTTATGCCACTGTCGACTACGATTTCCGCAAGCCCGGTGCCCGGCTGGACTCTACCAGCAAGCAACCCGGCGAGGCCAATGCCGGCGATCTGGAAGTGTATGAATGGCAGGGCGGGTACCAGGAGATCGATCATGGAGAAAAATACGCCAAGCTCCGCCTGCAGGAAATCCAAAGCGGCAAGGTGCAAATCCACGGTCTTGCCACCGTGCGCGGCGTCGCGCCTGGCTGCCGCTTCCGCCTGAGGAATCATCCGCGCCGCAGCGAAAACAAGGAATATCTTTGCGTTGCGGCCTGGTATCGGATGGGGGTAGCGGGATACTCCACCGGGACGGACAGAAAAGACCATTTCGAAGTCCGCTTCCAGGCCTTGCCCACCGATGTCCAGTTCCGCGCGCCGCGCGCGACACCCTTGCCCAAGACCAGCGGCCCGCAAACCGCGCGCGTGGTGGGGCCGGCGGGAGAGGAATTGTGGACCGACAAGTACGGCCGCATCAAGGTGATGTTTCACTGGGACCGCCAGGCCAAGGGGGACGAGAACAGTTCGTGCTGGATCCGCGTGTCCAGCCCCTGGGCGGGCGGCGGCTTCGGCGGCTTGCAATTGCCCCGGATCAATGATGAGGTTGTGGTCGACTTCATCGGCGGCAATCCTGATCGTCCGGTTGTGCTTGGGCGCGTCTATAACGCCTCGAACATGCCGCCGGTGGAACTGCCGGCAATGGCAACGCAAAGCGGGTTCCGCAGCCAGTCGGTGTTCGGCGACCCCAGTACCCGGAACCATTTGCTGTTCGAGGATAAGCTGGGGCAGGAGCTGGTGGATATCCGGGCGCAAATGGATATGCTGGTCAATGTCATCAATAATATGACGGTCCATATTGGCAATAACCTGAAGACGACGGTGGTTGAAACCGAGACGCGGGACGTGGGCAGTACGCGGACCACGCATGTGGTCGGGCACGAGAAGGAAACATTCGATGCCGGGGTCACCCGCGATATCACCAAGGCGGGCCTGAACGACACGATCAAGGGCGGCGCCACCACCAAAATCGTGACGGGCAATAATATATTCAGGGTTGAAGCGGGTACCAATACGGTCTATATCAAGTCGAACGAAACCTACACGATCGACGGCTCCCTGACCCAGACGGTCGCGAAGCCGGTGATCCAGAACTACAACAATACCTATGAGCGCAACGTCAAGGAAACCGAGACCGTCAAGGTGACCGGGGCGGCGCATCATAACTACAAAAGTACCTTCACTGGAAAATACGAAGACAAAGTCTTATTGGATGCGACCGATCAGGATTTCGAGATCCTGTGTAAAAAGTATACGATTACCGCCTCCAGCGGCGAGATTAAGAACGTGACCTCGCATGCGATCAATAATTACAAGGCGGGCAGGAATACGACGGTAACCGGCATTGATTTCAAGGTCGTGACGGGGCTGGCCTTTAACGCCATGCCCGCCCAGGTGTCGTTTGTCGGCGGAAACCTGTCGGTGTCGGGCCTCTCGGTGCAAGGGCAGGTAATGCGCTTTGCCGCGCGCGGTATTGCGGCCCAGATCGACGGTATGAACCTGGCAGCGACGCCACTGAAGTTTTCCAGCCAGGCGGTCAAGGTCGACCTGAGCGGGGCGTCGTTCAAGGAAGACGGTTTCGATCTCAAGGTCGGTATCGGGCCCAAGACCCGGTTACAGACCCTGGCGGTGGAAATGACCGGTTTCCGGCTGTTTTGCTAGGGAGAGCCAGATGCCTATATTACAAGCTCGCATCGGTGGCAGCGTTACCCTGGTCGATGTGATGATTCTCGGGCCGCGCCCGAATTTCGGCCCCAAAGTCACGATGATCCCCAATCCGTTGTCACGGGTGTTCACGCCCGGGCTCGATCTGGAATGCAGTCCCATGCCGACCATGATTACGTGGGCAAACGAATCCGGCATTCTTGGCGTGATGGTGCCGGTCGTCAAGTGCTTCGCCACCAAGTTCATCAATGTCAGCTTTCGCGTCTTCTCGGGTGCGCTGCCGGTGACCCGGTGGACGTCGATGGGCCTGAGCAATATTATTAACGGCATCCTGTCGACCAATTTGATTCCCTCGCCCAATCGCGTATTTGTGTTCTCCTGATCTCCCGGGCGATCGCCGTGGCCGGCGATGGCGCGATTCTGCCTGGTGGCTTTAACGGGTAGGCGCCGACCGCGCGGGCAGCGGTTTTCTTTCGGCGGACCAGCGTTCCGCGTCGAACAGGTATTCCTGGCGTTCCTGGACGCCGGGGTTTTTCAAAAGTGAAAAATCGGACACCAGCGCGCGATGCAGCAACGTGTCCTGAAAGCGGCTTCGGGCAAAGACCGCGTTGCGCAGGTTGGCATAGGAAAAATCGGTTCTTTCCAGTTGCGCCCCGGTAAAGTCGGCACGCTCACAATTGGCATAATGAAAGATCGCTTCGGTCAGGTCGCAGTCCTGCAACGTAATATCGTGGGCGACGCAATGTTGCCAGATGGACTGCCTCAACTGGCTGCCGCTGAATGTCGATTGCGAAAGATCCGCGCCGATCATCAGCGTATTGCTGCAATCGCAGCCCAGGATCTGCGCCGAGGAGAAGTCGCTATCCTGAAAATTGCACATGGTCAGGCTGCAATCATCGAAGCGCGTCGCCCGCAAGTTGGCCCGGTTGAAGGGGCATTGGTGGAACGCCTGGCCGCCAAACTGCATGCCTTCCATATTGGTTTCGTTGAACACCGCCCGGTCAAAATACGCGTCCCGGAAATCCACTTGCCGCAGATCGTTCTGGAAAAATACCGTGAGTTCGAAATCGCTGTCCGACATATCGGTCTGTTCGAACCGGGTTTTATGGAATGTGGTTTTGGATGCGCTGGCCAGGTGCAGGGCCGCGTGACTGAAATCGACATCGGACAGGCTGCAGGCGTCCATGGTCGTGCGATCGAACGTGGCCTGGGCAAAGCAACCCCCGACAATGCCGTAGCCATGCAGCGTCGCGTGATCGAAACTGGCGGCAATCGCGCTGCAGTGCGACATCATGCCGTTTTTGAAGCGGGCATGGGAAAAAGTCGCCTGATCGAATCGGCAATGGCTGAAAATCGCATTGGTAAAGTCGCAACGACGGAACGAGCAGCCGGTGAAGTCAATCCGCTCGAAGACCTGCCCGCTGATATCGAGGTCGTCCAGGCTCAGTCCCTTGCAGTCCGCATCGGCTATCGGTTCATACCGTTGCAGCAATTCGATGAATTGGTCACGCGTCAAGGCTGTGCTCCCAGGACACCGCGGACTGCTTGCGCAACGGATACAGCTTGATATGCTTCAAGTATGCGCCCTGGGTTTGCGATGCCTCGTCCAGCCATGATTCCGATACATCCGCGGTGCAGAGATTTGCCTGGCGCAGATCCGTGCCGCGCAGATCCGACTGCTGCAGGATGCTACCGGTCAGGTCGGCATTGGCCAGCGTAGCCAGGCGCAGATCCGCTTGTTTGAATACGGTATGCGTGGCCACCACGCCGGAGAAATCGGCACGGTGCAGCACGGCTTCGGAAAAATCGCTATACATGATGTGGGCATCTCTGAAACCGGCATCGCTGAGCGTTGCGCCCCTGAAGCAGCAGGATTTCAATTGTGTTGCATTGAAGCTGAGGGCGGTAGACACAAGCTTGTAGGTAAAGGAAAGGCCTTCCAGGCGGGCTTGCGTGAAGTTCAAATGTTCAAGCTGGCAGGCCACGAAACCTGCGCTTCTCATCTGCGTCTGCTCAAAACTGGTGTGCTGCAAGGTGCATAGCTGGAATACCACTTGGGAAAAAACGGCTTGGGCGAAAGTGCAACGGGTAAAGGCGCACTCAATATAAATGCTTTTGCCAGACTGCGCGTGGTCGAAACGACAATCCGTAAAGATGGCCTTGGTGTTCAGGATGATCTCGTTCAGGCTGGCATGCCGGAAGTCGCAATGTGCAAAATGGGAGTCGGCAACAATGGTGCCGTAGAACTCGGCTGACGAAAAGTCTGTGTGGCTGACCGTCACTTGCCCCAGATTGGCCTTTCTGAACGTCGCAAGCCGCAGCGAGGCCTTGTCAAGGTTGCTGCGTGTCAGTATGGCTTCGTCCATGCAGGCATTATCCAGCACGGCTTCGCGCAAGTCGGCGCGGGCCAGGTTGGTGCCCCGGAAGTTCGCGCCGCTCAGTTGCAGAGCGGAGAGGTCGGCGCCGCTGAGGTCCAGGTCGCACAGGTCCTGTCCGGCTTCGTAGCGCGAGACAACCAGTTGCCGTTTCCGTAGCGCCGTAGGCGCATCGACGCTGGCGCCGCCCGGCGTCAGGTGCGCGGAATACAGGTTGATCTTGCCGAATGCCGGCCTGGCATTGTCCAATTGCTGTTTTGCTTTTTTTAGCGAAAATTCGTCTTTGTTGTTTTCCAGGATGGCCTTGTTTTCATTCCACAGCGTTTCGAGTTTTTCTTGCTGGGCATCCAACTGGGCCAGCATGTCATGCATGTTCAGGTCGGGGAGCGTGACCGGTTTTTTCGACGCCAGCAGGGTCTGCAACGCTTTGGTCTGCGGGTCGTCCCGCGGCAGGGTGGCGGCAAGCGTATGCCGCAATTTTTCTTTCTCGGCGTCCAGCTGGGTCTCGGTATCGTCTTTCAGCTTGAGCAGGCGTGCGTGCATTTCCGGCAGAAATTCCGCAGTATTCGGTATGTTGGGGCCCATCGGCTCGGCCATGATGGAAGCCGGGTCCAGGCCGGAGCCGGCCAGCGTTTCCCGCAGTTCCGCCTGTTGCCTCTCGGTTCGCTTTTTTACCGCGCGCATCATGGCTGATTCTTCGTAGGGCAAGGTATCCAGCCAATCGCCCATAATACTTTTGGGAACCAGGTCCTTGTCGCGCAGCGCGTATAGCGCCGCTGTCTTGCCCTGTGTCCTGTCGTCGAAAATCTGTCTGTAATCATCGATGCCGCGTGGCTCACCGGCAAGTTCGATGGCGGGCAAGATGCCCAGGATATCTTGCGCGTGCGTATCGGACACGGGTGCGCTGCCGTGGTACATGACAACGGCGTGCTTGATATTGGGCAGCAGCCAAAAGGTTGTCGGTTTCAAATCGACCTCGGCAAACCTGTCCTGACCATCGTCGTCCAGGCGACGCACGAAGCAACGCGCCCGCCAGTCGGGGATCGCGCCGGTCCAGCAGGGGTCCTGCGCGTGCATATTCCAGACGGCAAAGGGCGCACCCAGCGGCAGCGCATCGCGCGAGGACCAGCGCTGGTCCGGCTCGGCGGCATTGAACAGGCGTCTGTCCACATCAGGAAAGAAGCTGGTGATTTCGTTGCGCATCCAGGTTTCACTGAAAGTGCCGATGTGCCGGTAGCGGCGCGGCCGATTGATCATGACCGGGCTGAATCCCGCCGGCGCGGCAGTCTGCCCCGGGTGATGCAGCCGCTCCTGCAGCGGTTCGATATTCGGCAGCGGCGTTGCCCACACGCCGTTGGTCAGGATTTTGGCTCTGCCTTTGCCCTCGGGGTTCTCCGGGAAATCCGCGCCGCCATAGGCGTGGCTCCAGGTAATCGGCATGGAATCGAACGGTTGCGCCTGCGTCATTTTGCCGTTCAGCCAATAGCGGTCGCCAAACACCACCAGGCTTTTTTCCAGGTCGCCGACCTGCGCACGCACGACGCATTGGGTTTTGTCCGATTGATGCGCCGTATACGCATGGCCGCTGACCAGGAACTCCGGATGGACCTTGGGTAACACCAGGTCCAGGATGCCCTGGCAATCCAGCGTCGGCAGCAGGCGGGTTGTCAGTTCGGCTTCCGGTACCAGTCTGGGGGTGTCGCCGTTAAAGTCGATGAGCGTATAGACGAGTACGCCCAGTCTGTTCTGATTCCGGTATCCGTAGGGGCGTGTCAGGACGCCCGCCCGCAAGGGCTTGACGATTCTCATGACTCAATAGGAAAAAAAGCGAAATAACAAATACGTGCAGCGCATGGGGAAACGGATGCCGGCTTTTAACTCATGTGGATCTGGTCGCCGTCGATTTTGACGACTTCGCGCGCGGTGACGGTAGTAAAGCCGCCATGTATGCGATTGAGCTTTTCCGCTTCGTAGTCGATGGTATCGGCCCGCACATGATCCATTTCCTTGACATGCCTGAAGCTGAGGCGTGCCACGCTATTGATACGGTCGGCCAGGATGCCGAGGATATGTGAAAACAGACTGGTCTTGCCGATCACGGCGTCCACCGCCTTGCCCATGTAGGTCATGTCGCCCACGACCAAGTCGGCGCTGTCGTGTTTTTGCTCATACCGGGGCGATGTCAGTTTCACGCCGCCACTGCTGTGGATATGTGTCTGTGTCGCCGACTGCAGCGTGAGCGAACCATATGCGCTGCTGATGGATAGATCGCCCTGCACCGACAGGTTGACCGGACCGGCTTCATCGCGGGCGATGATGGCGATCAGATACGTGCGTTGGCGATCAGGGCCGCTGATAAGCACTTCGTCGCCGATTTGCGGCGCTACCAGGCAACTCATGGCCCGGCGACATTGCCACGCCGCGCCATCGCAAACGACCGTATACGTAGCGTTGTCGATCTGCCGGACCGTGCCGACCAGCTGAATCGGGTCATAGGTGGGTAGGGGTTGCTGCGATGCCAACATCGGTGCGCTCCTGATAGTAAGATGAAGCCAGGCCATGATTGTGGCAGGCAAATGCGTCACCCTGATGACAGGGATGGGCCGCCCTGGAGGGCGCGCGGGCTAGGGCAAGGGGCGGCCTAGCGGCGCGGCGAGGTTGAAGGCGAAACGCAATTGCTTGCCTTCGTCCATGGAAAGGATCTGAACCATGGCGCCGATTGGCATGAGGCGCAACTGTACGGGCGATACGGGTTCGGTGACGACGTAGGCATGGTCCGGTTGTCGCGGGTCCGATAGTGTTGCGCGCACCACCGGCTTGCTATTGATGGTGTGGCTGGTATCTTCCAGGTTATCGAGTCGCAGTGTCAGCAGCGTGCCTTGCGCCTGCAGTCGCGCCTGGTGCGACTGGCTGGCGCGCGCTACCCACGTTAGCCGCGATATCGCCAGGCTGAACAGGCAGGCGGCAAGCGCCACCATGGCCGCCAGGTAGCCCAGCAGATAGCCGGCCTGCGCGGCGGGCCAGAGCAGCAGTGGGATAATGACAAGCAGGGTCGAAAAGATGGCAACGAGACCCAGCTTGAAATACAGCCCGGCTCGGCTGCGCTGTTTGTCGATGTTTACCTGTTCGTCTGTTGCGTTCATGTCCTGATCAAGCCATTGTGTGGAGTGGCCTGCCTAGAAATAACCCGCCCGCATGACATAATCATGTCAAACCCGGTTTTTTACATTTTGCAAAACTTTATGATTCGAACTTCCCGACGGATACACGTAACATACTGGTCATTGTTTCACACGCAAGTCACAATCTTTCGTTACGCTTTCGTCCATAAATTACTATTAATAGCAGCAATTACAGGCAATTATGTCAGAAATCAATCGCAGCGATTTATTTGGAAAACTGGATACCCTGCTGTACCGCTCGCTCGAAGGCGCCACGGCATTCTGCAAACTTCGCGGCAATCCACATGTGGAACTGGTGCATTGGCTGCATCAGATCATGCACGAGCACGATAGCGACCTGCAAAAGATTATCCGCTATTTCGAACTTAATGCCGATCAGCTGGAGCGCGGCATTGTGGCCTCGCTGGACGAATTGCCGCGCGGCGCCAGTTCGGTGTCCGACCTGTCGGAGCATCTGGACAATGCGACCGAGCGGGCCTGGGTATATGGGTCCCTGAAATACGGCGAGGCCCGCATCCGCAGCGCCCACCTGATCCTGGGCATTCTCAAGACGCATTCGCTGCGCAATGTGCTTTACGGTATTTCCGCCGAGTTCAGGAAGATCACGCCGGATGTGCTGGCCGACAATCTGCCTGCCATCGTCAAGGATTCGGTCGAGCAGCAGGATAGCGCCGCGCTGGCCGAAGGCGGCGCGGCGCCGGTCGCCGCGGGTGGCGGCAAGTCGGCGTTGGGCCAATATGCGGTGAATATGACCGAGCGGGCGCGCAATGGCGAAATCGACCCGGTCTCGGGTCGGGACGAGGAAATCCGCCAGATCGTCGATATCCTGATGCGGCGGCGCCAGAACAATCCGTTGCTGACCGGCGAGGCCGGCGTGGGCAAGACCGCCGTGGTCGAGGGGTTGGCGATTCGCCTGGCCAATGGCGATGTGCCGCCATCGCTGCGTGATGTCTCGCTGTATCTGTTGGACATCGGTCTTTTGTCGGCCGGCGCGAGCATGAAGGGCGAATTCGAATCCCGCCTGCGCCAAGTGATCGACGAAGTGCAAGCCAGTGAAAAACCGATTGTGCTATTTATTGATGAAATCCATACGCTGATCGGCGCGGGCGGTGCGGCGGGCACCGGCGATGCCGCCAATCTGCTCAAGCCCGCGCTGGCGCGCGGGCAGTTGCGCACCATCGGCGCCACGACCTGGGCCGAATATAAAAAATACATCGAAAAGGATCCGGCGTTGACGCGCCGCTTCCAGGTGGTGCAGGTACACGAGCCCGCCGAAGAAAAAGCCCTGATCATGCTGCGCGGCCTGGCCTCGCGGCTGGAGTCGCATCACCAGGTGTTGCTGCTGGACGAGGCGATCGATGCGGCGGTACGCCTGTCGCATCGCTATATTCCCGCGCGCCAGTTGCCCGATAAAGCAGTGGCGCTGCTTGATACGGCCTGCGCCCGGGTTGCCGTCAGCCAGCATGCGCAACCGCCCGCGGTCGAGGATACCAGGCGCCGCATCGAACACCTGGAGATCGAACGCGATATTACGGTTCGCGAGCAACAGGTCGGCGCCGGCGAGGCAGGGCGCATTGAGCGGATCGATAGCGATCTGGCGCAGGCCCGCGAACACCTGGCCAAATTGGAGCAGGATTGGCAGGCGGAGCAGGCGCTGGCGGCGCGATTGTTTGAATTGCGCGCCATCCTGCGCGATGAAAAGACGGATGATGCCCTGCGCGAGCAGACGCTTGCCGAACTGCGCGACGTGCAGCAGCAACTGGAGGCCCAGCAGGGCGAGGCACCGCTGATTTTCCCCTCCGTGGATGCCAATGCCGTGGCCGCCGTGGTGGCCGACTGGACGGGTATTCCCGTCGGTCGCATGGTCAAGGACGAGGCCAATTCGGTCCTGCAATTGTCGGACTCGCTGGAAAAGCGCGTGATCGGGCAGCGCGATGGGCTCGATACCATCACCCGGCGCATCCAGACTTCGCGCGCCAAATTGACGGATCCGAACAAGCCGGTGGGCGTGTTTCTGCTTTGCGGCCCCAGTGGTGTCGGTAAAACGGAAACGGCGCTGGCGCTGGCCGAGACGCTTTATGGCGGCGAACAGAATCTGATTTCCATCAATATGAGCGAATTCCAGGAGGCGCATACCGTTTCCACATTGAAGGGCGCGCCGCCCGGCTATGTTGGCTATGGAGAAGGCGGTGTCCTGACCGAGGCCGTGCGCCGGCGCCCGTACAGTGTCGTGTTGCTGGACGAGGTGGAAAAGGCGCATGCCGATGTGCATGAGATCTTCTTCCAGGTCTTTGACAAGGGCTGGATGGAAGACGGCGAAGGCCGTTATATCGACTTCAAGAACACGGTAATCATTCTGACGTCGAACGTGGGCACCGAAAGAATCGTGGATCTGTGCAAGGATCCCGACCTGATGCCCGATGCCGATGGCCTGACGACGGCCTTGCGCCAGCCGTTGCTGAGCGTTTTTCCCGCCGCCTTGCTCGGCCGGCTGGTCGTGGTGCCGTATGTGCCGTTGTCCGATGAAATGCTGGGCAATATCGTGCGGCTGCAATTGGCGCGCGTCCGCTCACGCCTCGCGCAGAATCATCAGATGGATTTCGAGGTCACCGACGCGGCGGTGGCGCAGATTGTGAGCCGGTGCACCGAGGTGGAGTCCGGCGGCCGCATGGTTGACGCAATCCTGACCAATACCGTACTACCCAATGTCAGCCAGGAAATCCTGAAAAGCACGATAGCGGGACGCGCGTTGAGCAAGCTGTCGCTGGACGCGAAGGACGGCGAGTTCGTGTACAACTACAGTTAAGCAACAGGCGACACGGCAGGCAAAACGCCTGCCTCCATGCAAAACACCCCGGCAACCGGACGGATATCCGAGGGTCGGGGTGTTTGCCTATTGCCCTAAGCACGACAAGGACGCGGGTTCAATGCCCACAAAGCGGCGGCGCGCGTTGGGAACGCCCGGCCGGCTATTGCTATTGCTCCGGCTTGCCCTTGTCCTTGTAGCCCGCGTGGACGCTGCGGCGCAAGGTTTCCAGAATATTATCTTCCTTGTGGCTGTCCAAGGCCGAGTCCTTACTCAGCGTCGTCGGGCTGTCGTCACTGAAAATGGTGGAGCGATCCTTCTCCGCACCATCGGTCGGCAGCGCATCCAGTGGATCGCCATCGATGGTCGGGTGGTGCAAGCCCTCGGGCTTGAGCAGCTCGACCGGATTGTGGTGGTTTCTGTTGGTTGCCGATTCCATGTCGAAAGGGTGGCGGCCATCGCTGCTGTCGCCTCCCACCGGCAGTACGCCGGGGCCGCTGAGCAAATCCTTGAAAATATCATCGGGATTTTCCTCGGGCGCGGGCGGCTCGGGCTCGGGCGCTGCGTTTTCCGCGGCCGGGGCATAGGACTCGCCAGGCATCGGCGCTACGGTTGTTTTCGGTGTTGCGGCCGGCGCCGGCGCTTCGTAGGCTTGCGGCGTACCTAGCGGATGCGTGGCATCCGCGCTCGGCGAGGCGGGCGTGGGTGGCTGGTAGGCCGGGTGATAGCTGGGCAACGCTTCCTGTTCGGCGGGTTCCGCCGCCGCACGAAAACCGGGAGACGCGGCGCCGGCGAATGCAGCGCCGGTAGCCGCGGTCGTGGCACCGAAGGCGCTGGTATCGTAGGGCGAAGCGTTCAGCGACAGTTTTTCGTTCGACGGTGCCGAAGCGACGGGCTGCTCCACGGTAATGAGATAGTCGCCGACTGCGATGCGATCGCCGGCGGCCACCAGGGTTTCCTGCGATAGCGCTAGCATGGCGTCGTTGACGGCAACGCGCCCCATGCTGCTCATGTTCAGTAGGGTGGCGGTGCCGCGCCGCTCGTCCATGCGCAGGACGGCCTGCAGCGTGCTGATATCGCCGCTATCGTCAGGCAGATCGATATCGTTCTGGCTGCCGCGGCCGATTGTGCCGCCCGGGGCCTGCAAGTGGCTGGTGAAGCTGGTGTGGTTACGGGTATGCTGTACGGTCAGTTTCATAGGGGACTCCATCTGCGCGCAGTAGGCGTGTCGCGTCAGTCCTTGTGCCGTTTATTTGTTCAGCGGGCGGATCGGGCTGATGCTGCCGCCTTGGGCTGTAGCGCCCGGTGTGCCAACATGGCGCGCTTTGACCTCTTCGAAGACCGGACCCCAGACAGGGTGGGATTTTTCCGCCGGTATCAGGGTAAAGTCGGGCTTGAGCGTCAGAATGCGTTCGAACGTGCTGGCGCAGCTGCGCTTGGCCTGCGTCAGGCATTCGCTGAACGCTTTGTACTTCAGGGCCGTTGTGCTCAGGTTAACCGAACCACTGGTCAGGGAAGGGGTGTTGTCAACCTGTGTGATAACGGCGTCATATTGTCCCGACAGGAAACTTTCCCGCACAGGCCGGATTTGCGCGTCTTCCGAAGAGGAGAGTTCGTTGCTGCCGGAACTACCCCACATGGAACATGCGGAAACCAGCATGCTGGCCAGAAGCAAGCCGGAGAGAGTGAGCGGTCGGGTGAGTTTGGAGTTAGCTATTTGAGACATGTTGATGTAATAGAAATATTGAATAATGCTGTTTTTCCGTAACTTGTTAACGCAATAGAAATATACAGGGTCTCGCGGCGTTTTACTATTAGGTATTGCCTGCACGCAAGCGTGTTGCGCTAGTGTTGAACGGGCCGCCAGCCTGTCTGGTTGTCGCGGCGGTTTGTCATTAAATGCCGCCTATGCCGGGCAGTCCCTTATTGCGTGACAGATCATATAGAAATGATAATACGTTCAAATGACAATAGCATGTTAAACGAGTGTGAACTTGCTTAACAAATGTAAATTTTGTAAACAAATAGTAAATTTGGCAAAATACTGTTTAAATCAACTACAGGACAATCAATTTCAGTAAGAGTATAGCTTTTGCGTTCCTGTTTTACTAATGACCGGGCTGGCGCAGGGTGTGGATCTGGCGCGGCAGCGGCGCGAACTGCGAAATGGCTGGCGCCGGACGGGGAAAAACACGGGACGGCATGCGGATGCCTATTGGCAATACAGGGTGTTCGCGGTATTTACGGCAACAAGCAAAAGAGGGCTTTCAAGATGCAGGCAATGTATAAAAAGATCATGAAACTGGGTGCTGTCGGCATGCTGGCAGGCGGTATTCTGGCGGGTTGCGCGTCAACCGAATCAAAAATGGCCGTGCCGTACGTGGTCGAGCTCAAGGCGAACAATGAAGTCAACCCGAATGCGTCGGGCAAAGCGTCGCCGGTCAAAGTCACTGTCTTCGAGCTGAAGACGACCAATGCCTTCGACACGGCCGACTACTTCGCCCTGATGAAGGATCCGCGCGCGGTATTGGGAGACCAGATGCTTGAAGTGAATTCAAGAATCCTGAGCCCGGGCAAAACCGAGGAAATCAAGGCTTCGGGCAGTACCCAGGCCAAGGCGCTCGGTATCGTGGCATCCTATCGGGATCTGAATAACAGCCAATGGCGCCTGGTGGTCGAGCTGCCCGAGGCCAAAACAACTAATTTCTATAAATTCTGGCAGTTTTCACCCGATGAAGCCCGCATTCGCATCGACGTGCAAAGGGCGGCTGTCAGTGTCAACAAAACAGAAGCAGAATAAATTTACATTGCAGATTGTTCTATGAGCATAAAAGATAAAGTCGTCTGGTCCGAGGGCATGTTTCTGCGCCCTCACCATTTTCAGCAGTTTGAGCGGTTCCTGGAACACAATCTGCGGGTGCGGCTTGAAAGTACCAATAGTGTTTTCTGGGGCTTTCATGACCTTGATATCGATATTGATGCCCTGGCGCTGGGCAAGGTAGCGCTGAAAGCCGGAACGGGCTTGTTCCCCGATGGCACGCCGTTCAGTTTTGATGCCGAGTCTGCGCCGTATGCGCTGGAGGTGCCGGCCGGCACCCTGGACAAGCGGGTTTACCTGGCCATTCCGCGAGTGCGGGAGGGGGCAGAGGACGTGGTTTTCGAAGACACGCCCGACTCGCTGGCGCGCTATACGGTCATCGAAGAGGAAGTGGCGGATACGTGCGAAGTTGCGCTGGGCACCGCGGTCGTGCAGGTTGGCAAGCTGCGCTATCGCCTCATGCTCGAAAGCGATTTCGGGGACGAGTGGATCGGCATGCCGCTGGCGTGGATCACAGAGAGAAGCGCCGATAACAAGGTGGTGCTGGACTTCACGTACATTCCCCCCGTGCTGTCCAGCCATGTCAGCTTTGCGCTGACCAATTTCGTCAAGGAATTGTTCGGCCTGCTCAACGCCCGCGGCGAATTGCTGTCGGCCCGGCTGAATCAGCCCGGACGCGGCGGCGTGGCCGAGGTGTCGGAGTTCCTGATCCTGGAGACGATCAATCGTTACCGGGGCGCGATCTGGCACATGATGACGCTGGGCAATTTGCACCCGGAACGCATTTTCCATGATTTCCTGATGCTGGCCAGCGACCTGGCGACGTTCACGATGGCGGGCAAGCGCATGGATCGCTTCCCTGACTATGTCCATGATAATTTGCGCCTGAGTTTCGAGCCGCTCATGGAAGTGCTGCGCAAGTCGCTGACGACGATCCTGGAAGAGCAGGCGGTGCGGATCCCGTTGCACGACAAAGGGCAGGGCCTGAAGGTCGGGCAGGTTACCGACCCGCACTTGCTGCAAACGGCCGAATTCATCCTGGCCGTCCATGCCGATATGCCGGCAGAAATCACACGGACCCGCTTCCCGGCGCAAGTCAAGCTCGGTCCCGTGGAGCGCATTCGCGATCTGGTGCATTTGCAGTTGCCGGGGGTGTCGCTCAAGCCCGTCACGAACGTGCCGCGGCAGCTGCCATACAGCGCGGGCCATATTTACTTTTCGCTCGAAAAAACCGGCGATATGTGGAAACAGCTGGAGCGCACGGGCGCGCTGGCCTTGCACCTGGCCGGCGAATTCCCAGGGCTTACGCTTGAGTTCTGGGCAGTCAGAGAGGATCGGGACAGGTAAACATGGCAGAAAATTACGGGGGGGCGTCGATCGGCCCCTGGGCAAATATGACGGCAGGGTCAGAAGACACGAAACTGCGTCCGGATGACTATGTGATCAGCGGGTCCAATACCCTGGTGGCTGCCGCCAACCCGCTGCTGGTCCTGATTCCACAGATCCGCAACACCAAATCCCATCCTTCGCCGCAGCAATTGCGCGAGCACCTGGTCGATGAAATCCGCCAGTTCGAATTGCGCGCCCAGCATGCGGGCATTCGCAATGAGACGATTCTCGGCGCCCGCTATTGCCTTTGCACGGCGCTGGATGAAGCCGCGGCCCTGACGCCCTGGGGCGGCGGCGGCATGTGGTCGGCCAACAGCCTGCTGGTGACGTTTCACAATGAAACCTGGGGGGGCGAGAAGTTCTTCCAATTGCTTGCCAAGCTATCGCAGAATCCCGCACAGCATATTGATTTGCTGGAACTGCTCTACTACTGCCTGGTCCTGGGGTTCGAGGGGCGTTATCGCGTGGTGGATAATGGCCGCTCGCAGCTGGAAACTTTGCGCCAGCGCCTGTTGTTGATTTTGCGCAATGCGCGGGGGCAATATGCGACGGCGCTGTCGCCCCATTGGCAGGACGCGCCGATCCTGAACAAGGTACGGCGCCTGCCCATCCCGCTATGGGTTTTCGCTGTCCTCACCATCGCCATCGGTTTCCTGTCGTTCCTTGGCCTGCAGTGGAGCCTGGGAGATCGTTCCGATAGGCTGTTCGCCAATGTAATCAAAATCAAGCCGCCTACCCTGCAGATCCGGGCGCCAGAAGCACCCATGCGCGCGCCAGTGAAAACCGACAGGATCGCCCCGTTCCTGGCGCCGGAGATCCGGGAAAACCTGCTGACCGTGCGCGACGAGGCGGATCGCAGCGTGATTGTGTTGCGCGGCGATGGCCTGTTCGAGTCCGGTTCCGACGGCATCCGCTCACAATATCTGCCGGTGCTGTCGCGCGTGGCGGATGCGCTCAATGCCGTCCAGGGCAATATTCTGGTGACAGGCTACAGCGACAACGTGCCCATCAAGACCATCAAGTACCCGTCCAACTGGGAGTTGTCGCAAGCCCGGGCCGACGCGGTCAAGAAACTGCTGGATGAACGTTTGACCAATAAATTCCGGGTCAGGGCCGAAGGACGCGGCGAAGCCGATCCGGTTGCCCCGAACGACACCGCGGAAAACAAAGCGCGCAACCGACGCGTGGAGATTACCTTGCTTGTTTCCCCTGTTGCACCGGGAGCCTCGGCTCCTGCTGATCCATCGGCCATGCCAGAACGAGGAGCCAACCGATGATCAGCAGATTCTTCAGCTTTCTTTTCAGTCGCGGGCTGTGGGTATTCCTGGGCCTGATCGTCATTTCGTTCCTGATCTGGACGGTAGGCCCGAGCCTGTCGGTCAATAACTGGTATCTGCTGGATTCGGAGACCGTTCGCCTATATGTCATCGGCGCGATCTGGGCCATCTGGCTGCTGCGCATCATCTGGCGCAAGTGGCGGGAAGGGCGGCTGAACGCGCAATTGCTGGGCCAGTTGCGCAAGCCCAAGCCCGAAGCCGAAATGACGGCAATGCCCGAGGCGGAACGGGCCGAGTTGAAGGTGCTGTCCGAGCGCTTCGACGAAGCCATCACGCTGCTTCGCAACTCGCGTTTTGAAGCCAGCGAGAACAAGTCGCCGCTGGCCCGTTTCTCCAAGCAATATCTTTATCAACTGCCATGGTATGTCTTTATCGGCGCGCCGGGCTCGGGCAAGACAACGGCCCTGGTCAACTCCGGGTTGAATTTTCCGCTGGCCGATCGCTTCGGCAAGGTGGCGCTCAAGGGGATCGGCGGTACCCGCAATTGCGATTGGTGGTTCACCGATGAGGCCGTGCTGCTCGATACGGCCGGCCGCTATACCACGCATGAAAGCGATCCGACGGGCGATGAGGAAGAGTGGAAGGGCTTCCTGGGATTGCTGACCAAGTACCGTGGTCGCCAGCCGATCAATGGCGTCATGCTGACGATCAGCGTAGCCGACCTGCTCAGCGCGAGCGATACCGAAAGGGTGGCGCATGCCGCCGTTTTGCGCCGTCGCCTGCAAGAGTTGCGTGAAGAACTGGGCATCCAGTTCCCGGTCTACGTGCTGGTCACCAAGACCGACTTGCTGTCCGGGTTCGAGTCATACTTCGCTTCGTTCAGTCGCCAGGAGCTGGATCAGGTCTGGGGCTTCACGATTCCCTATGAAGATGTCCAGAAGCCGGACTTCAAGCTGATGACGGCCTACGACACCGAGTATGAGCTGCTGCAGAAACGCTTGTACGAAGCGTTGCCCGATGTGCTGGCGGCAGAGCCCGATGAAACCCGGCGCGCGCTGGCCTATCTCTTGCCGCAACAGTTCGCCGGATTGCGCCAGGTGCTGGGGCATTTCCTGAGCGATGTGTTCTCCAGCTCCAAGTTCGAATCGGTCGTGGTGCCGCGCGGCATTTATTTCACCAGCGGCACGCAAGGCGGCCAGACATTCGATCGGGTCACCGGCCAGTTGAAGAAATACCTGAAGATCGAAGGGATTCGCGACGAGGGCAGCGGCGCGATTCCGCTGGAGTCGGGCAAAAGCTACTTCCTGCATAACCTGCTCAAGGATGTGGTGTTTCCCGAGGCCGCGCTGGCTGGGCTCAACCTGAAGTGGGAGCGGCGCTACCGCACCATCCAGTGGAGCGGCTATATCCTGCTGTCCGCCATATTGCTGGCATGCCTGCTGGTATGGCTCAATAGCTATCGCAATAATCGGAATTACCTGGACTATGTCGGCGATAAGCTGCCAGATTTCAATAAACTGAGCCAGGATATCAAGATTACCGAGTCGGGCGATGTGCTGGGCCTGGTGCCTTTCATGAACGCCACCAACCGTCTGCCGGACGGCGACGGCTTCCCGGTGAACGATCCGCCGGTGTGGAACACTTTCGGCCTGTACCAGGGCAACAAGATCTCGGCTGCGACCAATAGCATTTATGACGAGACGCTGAAGCAGGTCCTGCTGCCGCAGGTGTCGCGCAGGATCGAGAATGCGCTGGACAACGCGCCGCCGGATGATCTGGAGTATTCATACGAGGCGCTGCGCGCCTATTTGATGATGTACGATCCGGAGCATTATGATCCGTCCTTCCTGCAATCCTGGGTACTGTCGGACATGCAGAAGATCCTGCCCGCCGGCTATACCACGCAAGACTACGATCAATTGAAGCTGCATATCAACCGCTTGTTCAACAATGGTGTTGTCTCGTCGCCGTTCCCCAAGAACGAGCAACTGATCCAGCGAGTCCGCGGCAATCTGGACCGGCATGCGCTGGCCGAACGGGTCTACAGCCGGATGTTGCGGCTCTTGTCCAACCAGCACCTGACGCAAAGTACGTTTATTTCCCTGGGCGGCGCCGAGGCCTCCACGGTTTTTTTTCGGAAAAGCGGCAAGCCGCTGAACGAAGGCATTCCGGGCCTGTACACCTATAACGGTTATTGGAACGTTTTTAACAAGAACGTGGAAAATGTGGCCACGCAGTTGCGCGAGGACGATACCTGGGTGTTGAACGTCAAGGCGGGCAATTTTGCCGACGGCAGCCGTCGCAAGCTGCTGGACGATGTAAAAAAAAGATACTTTGACGACTATATCCAGCAGTGGGACGGCTATCTAGACGATGTATCGGTCCGGCGTCCGCAAAACCTGCTGCAAAGCATAGAGATTGCGCGCAGCCTGTCTTCCTCGAACTCGCCCCTGACCAAATTCGTCAAGGGCGTCGCGCTGGAGACAACGCTGTTGCGCGACGATGATCAGAACCAGCGCTCGTTGATCGACAAGGCGCGGGAGCGGGTTTCGGGTTCGACGCAGTCGCTGGAGTCGATGTTCGGCCCGACCGGCATCGATAACCCCATTCGCAAGGATGCAACCGCGGAGAAACTGGAAAAAATCGTCGACAACCATTTTGTCCAGTACCGGGAACTGGCGACCAGCGCCGGCCAGGGCGTACCGCCCCCGATCGAGGGTACCACGGGCTTGCTCAATGAACTCTATACCTACCTGACGGCGGCCGATACGGCCTTGCGCAGCCAGAGTCCGTTGCCGCCAGGCGACGTTCTGACCAAGCTGCAGGCCGAATCCGGCCGGGTGCCGCCCGCGGTCGGCGGCATGCTGACCGATCTGTCGGTGGCATCGTCGCGCCAGGTGGCCGGTGTGCGCCAGGAAAAAGTCGGGGAAGATGTGAATGCCGTGCTGGGCAATTTCTGCCGGCGTTCTATTGCCGGACGCTACCCGTTTGGCAATTCGTCCAAGGATATCGCGCCAAACGACTTCGCCCGTTTTTTCGGTCCGCAGCAAATGATGGATCAGTTTTTTCGTGAAAACCTGGCCAGCCTCGTCGATATGAGCGGCGGCCGCTGGCGCTTCAAGCCAGGCATCGACGGCAATAAAGGCGGCGTCGCCGGCTTCCTGGATTCGTTTGAAAAGGCAGCCGTCATTCGCGATGTGTATTTTGCCGCTGGCAAGATGGAGCCGTCTTTCAAGGTGGCGGTACGTCCCATCGACATGGATCCGTCGATCACGCAAATGGTCATGGAAGTGGATGGCCAGACGTTGACTTATGCGCATGGCCCGCAGGTTGGCATTACGATGGAGTGGCCGGGCAAGCAGGGGAGTAATCAGGTCAGTATCAGTCTGCAGCCGCAAACCGGCACCTCGGGCATCTCGGCATCGGGCCCGTGGGCCCTGAACCGCCTGCTCGACCGCGCCAGCCAACGCCAGGGACGCTCTCCGGAAGTGACGGTGGCGACGTTCAATATTGGTGGTCGCAGTGTGACGCTGGAATTCGCGGCTTATTCGGCCAAGAGCCCCTTCCGCCTGTCAGAAATGCGCAGCTTCCGATGCCCGGGGAAAGGTTGATATGAACGCAATCAGCATCGACCAACTTTCCGAAGCGCTGGGCTGGTATGGGAAAATGCCATCATCGGGCGATTTCGTACACCGGCGCATGAATCAGAACCTGATCGGCTGGTGGCATCGCTGGCTTAGCTCGGGCCTGGTCGCCATGCAGGAATCGGTGTTGCTGTCGGCCGAGCAGGAGTACCTGAGCGCGCCGATCTGGAATTTCGCCATTCCCGCGTCCCTGGGATGCGATATGGTGCAAATGGGCTGCATCGCGCCGAGCCGCGACCGGGTGGGGCGTGTGTATCCGCTGCTGGCCGTGTTGTATGTGCCGCCAGCCTATTACGAGACCCAGCAGATCGCTGGCTCGGGCCGGTTCTACGAACACCTGGGCCGCAGCCTGCTGGCGGCAGTCGGGCATGGCTGCTCGGTCGCTCAATTCGAACAGAATGTGCAGGGCGCGCGCGGGACATTGACGCAAATGCTGACACGATCTTCAACGCAGACGGTTGGCGAAGACGATGGCAGTAGCGATATTCTGGATATTCTCAATGGCGGGCACGACACGCCACCCATCGAGAAGCTGGAACAGAACGATTCGCGTTGGCCCGAACTGGCGCTGTGTTTCAACAGCGCGTCGCATAACAGCTATTGGTGGACCAACCAGGCCAATGGCGCCGCGCAGAAATCGATGGTGCATGGCGGGGCGCTCAATACGACACTGTTCAACTCGCTATTCGTAACGCATACCAATTTTCGGCTGTAGCATCCCCGGTGGGTGACTGGCTCTATTTGACAAGCAAGGTTTAGGACAAATTATCATGGCGACCCCAATACAGGACCTTATTCGTAATGCCGATCCTTCCTGGCAACCGCTGGCGCGGACCCCGCTGTGGACCGCGCAGCCGGCCCAGGGGCAACTGGAAGACCTATTGCTGGACCTGCTGCCGCAACTGAAGGCGCTGCATGCCCAGCAGCGTATTTATGGCGCCTGGTCCATGGATACGGTATTCCTGGATCCCGCCGGCCGCGCGCAGTTGCTGCCCGGCCTGGGGCAGCCTTTCGTGAAAGATGGCGCCGCGGGTGCACCGGTAGACGAGTCCTATGCCGCCATTGAACTGCAGACCGACGATCCGGCCTGGCGCATTGGTCCCTGGACTGACGTGTACGGTTTGGCGTCCTTGCTGCGGGCCCTGGTCTGCAAGACGCCGCCGCCCAGTCCGGTGCGCCGCTTTATCAGGGATACGCAGGAGCCGTTGGCCGCCCTGGCGCCCGCCGGGTTCTCGCGTCAGTTCCTGCGTACGATCGACTTGAGTACCGTATTGCAATCGGCGTTGCGCCTGCAGTCCGTGGATGAGTTGTCCGCCATGATGGGCTTGTCCGCCGCGGCGCCGGCAGCGACGCCAACAGTGGCGCCTGTCGCCGTGCCAGCGCCGCCAGCCAGCCAGGCGGCAAACGAAGCCGAAGAAAGCCGGCGCCGGCAAGAGGCGCAGCAGGCTGAACAGGCCGAACAGGCAGAACGAGAGGCCGCAGCCGAGCGGGCGCGCCAGGAGGCGGCCGAGCAGGAGCGGCAGGCGGCAAGGGCGCGTGAAGAGGCGGAAAAAGCGGAAGCCACAAGGCAGGCGGCGGCCAAGGCCAAGGCGGAGGAGGAGCGCGCCGAAGCCGCGCGACTGGAAGCCGCCGCAGCGGCAAAGGCTGCGGAACAGGAAGAACAAAGGCGCGCCCAGGCGGCGCAGCAAGCACGCGAAGCACAAGCTCAACAGGAGCAGGAACGGCAAAGCGCTGCGGAGCGTGAAAAGCAGGCCGCGGCAGCAGCGGCAGCCACAACCGCGGCAATGGCCGCCCAGGCGCAAGATGGCCGCGCCGACACCGAGGGGGCCGAGACAGCAGCGGCCGCGAAGGCCGATAGCGCTGAACCTGCCGCTACCGGCGACGATGCGGCGGCCGGGCACAAACCCGTCCTTACAGCCGCGGCAGAAAAAAAACGCGCACCGGTATTGATCATTGCCCTGGTATTGGCGGCAATTGCCGCGGCAGGCTATTTCGGCTTCAGCGGCAAGCAAACGGAACCATCGACAACAGGCCAGACCTCAGCCGGCAATTCGGCCGCGCCCGCCGGATCGGCCGCGCCTGATGCCGCCGCGACGGGCGGCGACAGCACAGAGAAGAAGAACGACGCGACGACGGCCCCATCCTCTGGGCAGGCTGCGCAAGAAATTGCACAGACCGCTACACCGCCCGCCACCGAATCGGGCACCGAGGCCAGCCAGCCGAGCGGCAGTGCCGGCGCGAATACAAGCGGGGCCGCGGCAACGGGTAGCGGCACCCCGAACACAACTGCGGCAGGGGCGCCGACGGGGCAGGAGGGAACATCGGCGGCAGGGACGGCGACGGAAAATACAAGTGGCGCCAACGCTGACGGCAATACCGGAAGTGCGCCGGGCGCTGCTGGCGCGGCATCCACAGCCGCCGTGCCGGGCGCGGGCCAGACCGGTGGCACCGACAGTGCCAGCCAGGGCGCTAGCGGCGCAAATGTAGCCGGTTCGCAAGACGCGGCACCGGCTGCCGCCGGCAGCGCGACACCAGCCACAACGGCGGACCCGGCGGCCAACGCCCAGGCCGCGACTGAAGCGGCGCGACGAGCAGAGGAAGCGCGCCAGATTGAAGCGGCGACCAAGGCCGAGGAAGCGCGCCTGGCGGCGCAGAGCCAGCAAGCGGCGCCAGGGGAATCGGCGGCGACATCAGGTCAACCGGCGGCCGGGGCAACAACACCCACGGAGCCAGCCAGTACCGCACCAACGGGCAGAACCAGCAATTTCGCCACGGAAAACCAGCCCGTGACAGACGGGGGCGCGACCCCGCCAGCGGCGTCGTCGGGTACGACCCCCGCGGCAGCCACGACGGCGCCGTCTTCCGGTCCGGCATCGTCGCCTGGCGCAACACCGGAGCCGTCCGGCGGCGGTGCGGCACCCACCAATACGACACCTGATGCCGCGCCGGCCGCCACGCCCTCGGCCGCGGCAGGCGCGATTGCCGCCGGTGCGGCGACAGCAGCAGCGGGCAGTAATACTTCCGCCGCCAGCGAGCCGGCGCAGTCTACCGATATGAACGCGGCCGATGCGGCGCGAGAAGAGGATGCGGCGCAACTGGCCAAAGAACAGCAGGCGGCAGAAAAAGCGCGCGAGGAAGAAGAACGGCGCAAGAAAGAACGTGAGCGTCGCCGTGCCGAAGCCCGGGCCAATGCAGCGCAAGCCGAGCCTGCGACCCGCAATTCATCCCGCGGTACCGTTTCATTCGTCATCCGGCCATGGGGCAATGTATTCATTAATGGACGCTCGCGTGGTGCCAGCCCGCCGTTCCGAAGCGTCCGGCTGGCTCCGGGAACCTATAACATCATGATCACCAATGGCGATTTGCCGCGCTACGTAAGGGTGATTACCGTGAAACCAGGGGAAAATATCACAGTCGTGCACCAATTCCAGTAACATTGCGCATATGTCAATTTCATTTACGCAGGTTTGTCACGAATGAGCTCAGCTGTGGTACGACGCTCCGTTGCCGCGGGCATCGTCTCGATTGGCGCGATGTTGCTGCATATCGCGCCGGTGCAGGCGCAAGGCAGCCCCTACAAGGCGGAGTATTCGCTATCTGTCGTGTCGGATGAGCGGCTTGCCATGGGGCGGGCCGCCAAGCGCTGGCAGGAACTGGTGTCGCAAAAAACGGAAGGCCGGATCAATATCCGGCTGTATCCGAACGCGGCGCTGGTCAAAGGGGAGCAAACTCGCGAGGCCACGGCATTGCGCCAGGGCGTTGCCGATATGGCGGTCGCCTCGGCAATCAACTGGTCGGGCCAGTTCCGGGCGCTGTCCATCTTTTCCTTGCCGTTTTTCGTGCCGGATCTCGACGGGACCGCTGCGCTGATCCGTGGCGGGGTGGGTGAGATTGTCCGTGAAAATATGGACAAGGCAGGCATTGTCACGCTTGCCTGGGGATCGTCCGGTTATCGCCAATTGAGCAATGCGCAGCGTCCGGTACAGGCGCCCGCGGACCTCAAGGGAATGAAAGTCCGGGTGATCGGCTTGCCGTTGTATATGGATGTCTTCAAGGCGCTGGGCGCCGAGCCCGTACCGATGAATTTGAATGGCGTGCCCGATGCCCTGAAAAGCAAGACAATCGATGGACTGGATAATCCGCTCTCCGTGTTTACCGGATTCAAGTTCAATGAGCTCGGCCAGAAGTATCTGACGGTATGGGATTACCCTTCGGATCCGATTTTTCTGGCTGTCAATAAGAATGTTTGGAACAATTGGTCCAGACAGGATCAGCAATTGGTTCGGGAGGCCGCTCAGCAAGCGGTCAATGAGACGGCACCCATCCTGACCGCGGCGGCGGCCAGCGAGGCGCGCACGGCGACGCTCGAGAGGCTATCGCAGGACGGCGTCCAGGTGGCGCGCCTGAGCCCGGAACAGCGCGCCGCATTCAAGAATGCGACGGCCAGCGTGGTGGCGAACTGGTCTGAACGTATCGGCCAGGACCTGATCGCCAAGGCGCAAGAAGATATTAAGCGCGGCCCGAACCCCGTGGCCGAGATGCCTGCCGCTGGGGTTGAACAGGAGACAAAGGCGGCGGAGCCGGCCGACCAGGCGGTCCGGTAAGCGGGAAGCCACCGCGGACGATAGCTCGGGACGCAAAAAAGGGCGCTGCATTGCAGCGCCCTTTTGCTTTCGCTTTCGCGCCCGGTCAGGCGATGGTCATCAGGCTGGCGTTACCGCCCGCGGCGGCGGTATTGGTGCTGATGCTTTGTTCATGCACCAGACCGTTGGCGGCGTAACGTCGGCCATGGGCGATCTCATCGGTTTGCAAGCCCTGGGCAATGACGATCGGCCCCTTCTTGCCGGCCAACAGCAGATTGAGCTGGCGCAGCGTATCGCCATCGCCTTCGAAGAGGGCGGCATCGAATTCGGTATCGGCGATCTGACCCTCCTCGATATAGCGTATCGCCGGCTTACCGGCGCCTTGCGCTGCCTGAGCAAGCCACTCGCGCACCGCAGGGACGTTGACAAATACTGCCTGGTTGCCGGTTTCCCGTATTTGGGCCAATTGCAACTGCGCGCCTTGGGCGCTGGCGGGCCACGCCAGCACCGTGCCGCGCGGGATCAGGCGATAGGCATTGGTTTCCCCGGTGGGGCCGGGGAGCAGTGTCGCGGCGCCATTGCTGCCCGGTAGGTCAATTCCCTTGGGCATGTCATCGTTACCTTGAGAAAGCAGGCGGAACAGATACAGTGGGCCACCGGCCTTGGGGCCTGTGCCCGACAGGCCTTGCCCGCCGAATGGCTGGACGCCGACCACGGCGCCGACAATGTTCCGGTTGACGTAGAGGTTGCCGGCATGAATGCGGTTGGTGACGTGGGCAATGGTTTCGTCGATGCGCGAATGAATGCCGAAGGTCAGCCCATAACCGGTGGCGTTGATCTTGTCGATCAGGCTGTCCAACTCGGCGCGCTGATACCGAACGACGTGCAGCACAGGCCCGAACACTTCGCGTTCCAGTTCGCCGATATCGTTCAGTTCGATCAGTGTTGGCGATACGAAGGTGCCGTGTTCCGTCGTCTTGTCCAGCGGCAACTGAACCAGCGGATGGCCGGCCTGGCGCATCTTCAGGATATGCCGTTCAATGACCTGGCGCGCGTCTTCATCGATGACCGGACCGACATCGGTGGACAGCAGGTCGGGGCAACCGACAGACAGCTCTTTCATGGCGCCCTTGATCATGTTCAGGACATGGTCGGCCGCGTCCTCCTGAATGCAAAGGACGCGCAAGGCCGAACAGCGCTGGCCTGCCGAGTCGAAGGCCGAATTAAGCACGTCGAACACGACCTGTTCCGCGAGGGCGGACGAGTCGACGATCAGCGCGTTCTGGCCACCGGTTTCGGCGATCAGGGGAATCGGATGGCCATTGTTGTCCAGGCGGCCGGACAATTTGCCGGCGATGATGCGCGCCACTTCGGTGGAGCCAGTGAACATGACGCCGCGGATATCGGGATGGGAAACCAACTGGTCGCCCACGGTCTCGCCGGGGCCGGGAACCAATTGCACCGCTTCCTTGGGAATGCCTGCCTCGTGCAGAATGGCGACGGCTTGCGCGGCGATCAGCGGTGTTTGTTCGGCGGGCTTGGCCAGTACGGTATTGCCCGCGGCCAGCGCTGCGGACACCTGGCCGGTAAAAATGGCCAGCGGGAAGTTCCAGGGGCTGATGCAAAGCACAGGACCCAGCGGACGATGGCGTTCCTCATCGAAATTCTCTTCGATTTGATCTGCGTAGTAGCGCAGGAAATCCACGGCTTCGCGGACCTCGGCAATGGCGTTGGGCAGCGATTTGCCGGCTTCGCGCACGATCAGGCCGAGCAGCGGCTGCATGCGCGATTCGAGCAGCTGGGCGGCGCGACGCAAGGCGCGGGCACGCTCGGCAACGGGGGTTGCCTGCCAGATCGGGGCCATGGTGCTGGCCGCGGCCATGGCTTGTTTGACGTCGTCTTCATTGGCATCAATGACATCGCCCACGATGTCCCGGCGATCCGCCGGGTTGAGCATGAGCTTGCGGCGGGCCGAGTCGGACGATTCGTCGCGCGCTTCATAGAGCGTGGGCGCCGCGTGCCAGGGCTCGGACGCGCCATTGAGCAGCGCCGCGGAGAGCGAGCCCAGTCGATGTTCGTTGCTCAGGTCGATGCCGCTGGAGTTGCGGCGGCCTGGTTCGCCATCGATGTTGTACAGGTCGCGTGGCAAGGCGATTTTTTCGTGGGGAGCGCCCAGCGGAGAGATCGCGCCTGCCACCTCGATGGGGTTGGCGACCAGAGTGTTGATGTCAATGTTCTCGTCGCCGATCTGGTTGACGAAGGAGGTATTGGCTCCGTTCTCAAGCAGGCGTCGCACCAGATACGCCAGCAGGGTCTCGTGCGTGCCGACTGGCGCGTAGACGCGGCAAGGGCGGTTCAGCTTCTTGCTGCCCACCACTTCCGAATACAGCGGTTCGCCCATGCCGTGCAGGCACTGGAATTCATATTGGCCAGGGTAGTAGTTATTGCCGGCCAGGTAGTAGATGGCCGCCAGTGTTTGCGCGTTATGCGTGGCGAACTGGGGGTAGACGGCATCGGGGGCGGACAGCAGCTTGCGCGCGCATGCCAGATACGATACGTCGGTGTAGACTTTGCGCGTATAGACGGGATAGCCTTCCAGTCCATCCACTTGGGCGCGTTTGATTTCCGAATCCCAGTAGGCGCCCTTGACCAGCCGGATCATCAGGCGATGGCGCGTACGGCGTCCGAGGTCGATCACATAGTCGATCACGTACGGTGCGCGCTTCTGGTAGGCCTGGATGACAAAGCCGATACCGTTCCAGCCCTCGAATTCACGGGTGTTGCACAAGGACTCCAGCAAGTCCAGCGACAGTTCCAGCCGGTCTGCCTCTTCGGCGTCGATGTTCAGGCCGATATCGTAAGAACGGGCCAGGCGGGTGAGGCTGATGAGCCGGGGCAGCAGTTCGCTGATCACGCGGTCGCGCTGGGCGCGGCTATAGCGCGGATGCAGCGCGGACAATTTGATGGAGATGCCCGGGCCTTCATAGATGCCGCGGCCCCCCGAGGCCTTGCCGATGGCGTGGATCGCCTGTTCGTAGGACTCGTAATAGCGTTGCGCATCCGCGGCGGTGGTGGCGGCTTCGCCCAGCATATCGTAGCTGTAGCGGAATCCTTCTGCCTCGAACTTGCGGCTGTTGGCCAGCGCGGAAGAAATAGTCTGGCCGGAAACGAACTGTTCGCCCATCATGCGCATGGCCATGTTCACGCCCTGGCGGATCAGCGGTTCGCCGCCCTTGGCGATCATGCGGGTCAGCGCTTTGGACAGGTTCTGTTCGCTATTGACGGCAACCAGCTTGCCGGTCAGCATCAGGCCCCACGTGGCGGCATTGACAAACAGCGACGGTGAGCTGCCCATGTGCGATTTCCAGTCGCCGTGGCTGATCTTGTCGCGGATCAGGGCGTCGCGCGTGGCGCGATCGGGGATGCGCAATAGGGCTTCGGCTAGGCACATGAGGGCCACGCCTTCCTGGCTGGAAAGGGCAAATTCCTGGATCAGGCCTTCGACGCCGCCGCCGGGGCTCTTGTCCTTGAGCGATTTGACCAGTTTCAGGGCCAGTTCGCGCGTCTGCTCGGGGCGCGCCAGGCTGGCCTGCTCCAGCAGCAGCGGCACGCACTCGGTTTCCGGCCGGCGATAGGCCGCCGTGATGGCGGACCGTAGCACCGATTGTGGTTGTACATCCTGGCCAAATGCGTAGAACGGTGGATTGCGGGTCTCGGGCAAATAGGCCACCGCCGAGTCGCTGTCGGCGACGCCGGCGGGCAGGTGACGCAGTTCTTCCGGGGTCAGGCCCCGCTCGATTTGATCCAGATAGGTGATCAGGGCCTGCTTGTGCAGCCAGTGCGGCGTGCAATTGAGCTGGTCCGCATGGAACTGGAGACGGTTTTTGAGATCGGCATCGACTTTGATGCCCAGGGTAGTCGTGGTGGCCATAGGAGTAATTCGATAGCTAGCAAAAGAATGCGCTGAGCGTACCGAATCTGGCCTGAAATTAATATTAGGGTTAACCCTTGATTTAAAAGTTAACCCTAAGATTTATCGTTGATTTTTATAACAATACAACGGGGAAAACCCCGGTTTCCCACGTTGTCGCGCCGCGACGGCGCCGGCCCCTCGG
This sequence comes from Advenella kashmirensis, assembly GCA_040395835.1. GTDB lineage: Bacteria > Pseudomonadota > Gammaproteobacteria > Burkholderiales > Burkholderiaceae_B > Advenella > Advenella kashmirensis_B. The sequence goes on along the minus strand of JBEBPQ010000001.1, from coordinate 88,187 downwards.
CTACCAGAGCGTGCCGCCCAGCGAGCCGGCCACCAGCAAGGTACCGGTCCAGATGTTGGCCCTGAACAGGGCGAAGCTGCGGCCGGGGTTGCGGATATCGAAAGTGGCAAGCTGCCAGTAGAAATGCACGGCGATGGCCGCCATGAAAACATAGTAGATCCAGCCAAAGCCCAGCAGCACGCCGGGCAGCGTCCAGAGCACGACGGTGATGGCGTAAAAGCCGATTAGCCAGGCCAGCCCCTGGTCCCGGAAGCGCAGGGCGGTCGAGCGCAGGCCCAACTGTTCATCATCTTTCATGTCTGTATAGGCATAGATGGTGTCGTAGCCGATTTGCCAGGCGACCGCCCCGAGCCACATCAGTACGGCGGCCAGCGGCACGGTGTTTTGCGTATCGGACCAGGCCATCAGCATGCCCCAGTTGAAGGCGACGCCCAGCACGGCTTGCGGCCAGTAGGTAAAGCGCTTGCACAAGGGGTAGATGAATACCAGCGGCACCAGCGCGACCGCCAGCCAGCGGCTATAGGCATTGATGAACAAGAGCAGCAGGGCAGCGACCGCCAGTTGCGCGAACAGGAACACCAGGGCCTGCTTCAGGGTTACCTGGCCACTGGTCAGGGGGCGAAAGCGCGTGCGCTCGACGTGCTTGTCGAAATTGCGGTCGCAGATATCGTTGATGGTGCATCCCACGCTGCGCATCAGCAAGGCGCCCAGACAAAAGACCACGAAGCGCAGCAAGGTCGGCAGGCCGTGCTGCGCCTGGATCAGCGCGGCAATGCAGGGCAGGAGCGTCAGCCAGGTGCCGACGGGGCGGTCCAGCCGGCATAGCCTGGCATAGGGGCGCCAACTGGCGGGGAGCGTTTTTTCCACCCAGTCGTCGTGGCGTATGTCATTGAGGTCGGGATTGGTGCTGGTCATGGTCCTGCTTTGCGTCCTGGGGCAAGTCGATTGACTGTAAAACGGAATTTTAATGGTTTTGGCGGGCTTGGGTCCGTCCGGCGCGGGCCGATCGCAATTTCCACCGCGTCGCTGCGCGTCTTTGCCGTGAACGTGGCCGATTGCCGTTACAATTGCTTTCCACTACCAACCGATATCATATCCTGGTGCCGCTATGTTCAACTTCGACCTTTCCGCGTCCTTCGAGTCTGCCGATGCCATGTACGCCGAGCTGGCGCGCCAGGCCGCGGCCCTGTTCGACGGCGAGCCCGATCGCATTGCGAATGCCGCCAATCTGGCCGCCTTGGTCTATCACACCGTGCCCGACTTGAATTGGGCGGGGTTCTATTTTTTCGATGACACCGAACTGGTGCTCGGCCCCTTCCAGGGGAAGATCGCCTGCGTCAGGATCGCTATCGGCAAGGGTGTTTGCGGGACCGCGGCCCAAACGCGGCAGACGCAACTGGTGCCCGATGTCTTTGCATTTCCGGGCCATATCGCTTGCGATGCGGCTTCCCGTTCCGAAATCGTCGTGCCGCTGGTCCATGGCGACCGGCTGATTGGCGTCTGGGATGTGGATAGCCCGCGGCCTGGGCGTTTTGGCGAGGCTGATCGCCAGGGTATGCAGACGCTTTGCGATCTTTGGGTCGGGGCCAGTTATCGCTGACGCAGTGACGTGAAGCCGTCCCGGTTGCGGGCGCGAATGCTGGCAAACCCGCAGCGCGGGCCTGGCGATTGAATCGGGTTGGTCTTTTTCCGTAAAATCCTGTCATCAAGTTGTTACAAACAAGAGGAAAGCAATGCCCGACACCATTGAAATAATCGCGACCGCGCTGTTTGCCATCGCTATTATCCATACCTTCTCGGTTCCATACTTCGCCAAGCGGGCGCATATGGGCGGGCCGCATTCCGGCTTGTGGCATATGCTTGCGGAGGTCGAGGCGGTCTTTGGTGTCTGGGCATCGGTGCTGATTGTTTTCATGGGCTTCTCGGGTGGGCTGGAGTCCGCGGTCAAATACATGGACAGCCGCAACTTCACCGAACCGCTGTTCGTGTTCGCCATCATGGTCGTCGCGGCCAGTCGTCCGATCCTGGTGCTGGTGGGCACGCTGGTGCGCTTCCTGGCCAGGGTGTTCCCCATCCCGACGCCCATCGCCACATTCCTGCTGACGCTGACGCTGGTGCCGTTGTCGGGGTCGTTCATTACCGAGCCGGCAGCCATGACGCTGGCGGCGCTGCTGCTCAAGCGCGCTTTTTTCGAGCATAGCAATCACACGCGCTTCAAGTACATGGCCATCGGTGTCTTGTTCGTCAACGTTTCGATCGGCGGCGTGCTGACCTCCTACGCGGCGCCGCCCGTGCTCATGGTGGCCAGCACGTTTGGCTGGGACACAGCCTATCTGGCCACCCATTTCGGCTGGAAGGCGGCACTTGCCGTGATCATCAACGCTAGCGTGCTGACATTCCTGATGCGCAAGGAACTGGCCTTGACGGGTAAACGCGACGAGGATCAGGGCAGCGAGGGCGCGCGCGTTCCCGTGCCGTGGATCGTCATTCTGATCCATCTGGTGTTTTTGGCCGGCATCGTCGTGTTCGCGCATCATCCGGCAATCTTCATGGGGCTCATGATGCTGTTCGTGGGATATTGCGCTTCCTATGAACAATACCAGGACCGCCTGATGATCAAGGAAGGCCTGATGGTCGGCTTCTTTCTTGCCGGTCTGATCGTGCTGGGCGGGTTGCAGCAGTGGTGGCTGCAGGACCTGCTGGCGGGCCTGTCTCCCACCGTGCTGTTCTGGGGTGCGACCGCGCTGACGGCGGTGACGGACAATGCCGCGCTGACTTATCTGGGTTCGCTGGTCGAAGGCACCAATGAAGTCTGGAAATATATGCTGGTGGCCGGCGCGGTCACCGGTGGCGGCCTGACCGTCATCGCGAATGCGCCGAACCCGGCCGGTTTCTCCATTCTGAAGGGATGTTTCCCCAATGAGGCGATTTCTCCCAAATACCTGCTGCTGGCGGCGCTGATTCCCACCCTGGTGGCTGCCGCCATGTTTTTGCTGCCCGTGCAGATTCTGGGAAATACGGGCCTGTAATTTGCGATAAAATAAACGGTTACTTTGGGGAAAGTCCCTTTAACTTGTTTTTTTGCGAGTTCGTTGTGCCTATTTATGCCTATAAATGCAGCGCATGTGGTCACGCCAAGGATGTGCTGCAGAAAATGTCCGACGCGCCTCTGTCGACCTGTCCCGAGTGCGGGCAGGCCACGTTTTCGAAGCAGGTCACCGCTGCCGGATTCCAGCTCAAAGGTTCGGGCTGGTATGTTACCGATTTCCGCGGTGGCAATAATGCCGGCGCTAATGCCGGAGCCGGAAACGGCGGCAATAATACGGCCGCCGGCAGCAGCAATGCCGCGGCAGCGCCGGCTGTGGCCAAGCCGGCCCCCTCATCCGAGAGCAGCGCCTCCTGAGCGCTGTCCGCAAGGCGCTCGTCGCCTGCGCCACCTTGAAGTATTTATCTAAAAAGCCATTCGGAGCATTATTCATGCGTACCTGCTATACCGGTCAAGTCAGCCTTGACCAGCTGGATCAAACCGTCACCCTTTTCGGCTGGGTCCATCGCCGCCGCGATCACGGCGGGGTCATTTTTATCGATCTGCGAGACCGTGAAGGCATTGCCCAAATCGTGTTCGACCCCGATAACGAGGCAGCGTTTGCGATCGCCGAGAGCATCCGGAATGAATACTGCCTGCGCATTACCGGACTGGTGCGCCGCCGCCCCGAAGGCACCACCAACAAGGAATTGGTATCGGGCGAAATCGAGGTGCTGTGCCGCGAAGTGGAAGTGCTGAACGCATCGGTCACGCCGCCATTCCAGCTGGACGATGAGAACCTGTCCGAAACCACCCGGTTGACGCACCGCGTGCTGGACTTGCGCCGTCCGCAGATGCAGCGCAACCTGATGCTGCGCTACCGTGTTTCCATCGAGGTGCGCAAATACCTCGATGGCCTGGGTTTCATCGATATCGAAACGCCGATGCTGACCAAGAGCACGCCCGAAGGCGCGCGCGACTACCTGGTGCCATCGCGTGTGCACGATGGCCAGTTTTTCGCGTTGCCGCAGTCGCCGCAGTTGTTCAAGCAAATGCTGATGGTCGCCGGCTTTGACCGCTACTACCAGATTGTCAAGTGCTTCCGCGACGAAGACTTGCGCGCCGACCGTCAGCCGGAATTCACGCAGATCGATTGCGAAACCTCGTTCCTCAACGAAGAGCAGATCCGCGAGATTTTCGAAGGCATGGTGCGTCACGTCTTCAAGCAGGTGCAGAATGTCGAACTCGAGGCCGAGTTCCCCAAAATGTCCTGGGACGAAGCCATGCTGCGTTTCGGCTCAGACAAGCCTGACCTGCGCGTCAAGTTGGAATTCACCGAACTGACCGATGTCATGAAGGATGTTGAGTTCAAGGTGTTCTCCAGCGCCGCGACGATGCAGGGTGGCCGCGTGGTCGCGCTATGCGTGCCGGGCGGCGCGGAGCTATCGCGCAAGGAAATCGACGATTACACCCAATTTGTCGGCATATATGGCGCCAAAGGCCTGGCGTGGATCAAGGTTAATGATCCGGCCAAGGGCCGCGAAGGCTTGCAGTCGCCCATCGTGAAAAATCTTCACGATGCCGCACTGAACGAGATTCTGCAGCGTACCGGCGCCAAGGCTGGCGATATTATTTTCTTCGGTGCCGACAAGGCCAAGGTCGTCAACGACGCCATTGGCGCCTTGCGCGTCAAGCTGGGCCATAGCGACTTCGCCAAGTCCGCCGGCCTGTTCGAGAGCGTATGGAAGCCGTTGTGGGTGGTTGACTTCCCCATGTTCGAGTACGACGAGGAAGAAGGGCGCTATTTCGCCGCCCACCATCCGTTCACCAGCCCCAAGGACGGCCACGAAGACTTTTTGACCACCGATCCGTCAAAGGCGTATGCAAAAGCCTACGATCTGGTGCTCAATGGCTGGGAAATCGGCGGCGGCTCCGTGCGTATCCATCGCGAAGAGGTGCAAAGCAAGGTGTTCCGCGCATTGAACATCAGTAACGAGGAAGCGCGCGCCAAGTTCGGCTTCCTGCTGGATGCGTTGCAGTATGGCGCGCCTCCGCATGGCGGCCTGGCCTTCGGCCTGGACCGGCTGGTCACCATGATGGCCGGCGCCGAGTCCATCCGCGATGTCATTGCCTTCCCCAAAACCCAGCGCGCCCAGTGTCTGCTGACACAAGCGCCGTCTCCGGTCGACGAGAAGCAATTGCGCGAGTTGCATATCCGCTTGCGCAATAATCCTAACGTCGTGGTTGAATAAGGCACTTGCCGCGAGCAAGCACGGCTTTCATGCACAAGCGCCAGGACCCTCGGGTCCTGGTTTTTTTTCGTCTCAATCCCCGGATCGGTTCGGCGCGACATGATGCGGCGCTGTCAGGCGCCAAGCCTGCCACCGCGTGTCTGCTTGTCCCTGCTTGCGCGCATTGCCACTGCCGTGCACTTTTGCGCCTTTGTCAGTCGCCTGTCATGTGGGGTGCGCGGGCGAGGACTATAATCCCTATTGATTTATGTTTTTGTCGCGGCTTTGTGTTGCATGGGCAGTCGAAGCCGGTTTCGTTCAAGCGTTTTTCAGGAGGCTTTATGACAACCGAAGTACAAACATCCTTGGCGGGAAAAGTCGCGCTGGTCACCGGCGCAGCCAGCGGCCTGGGCAGGGAAATTGCGGAAACCTATGCCAAGGCGGGCGCGGCCGTCGGTATTGCCGACCTGAACCTAGAGGGTGCCAATAAAGTTGCCGAAGCCATCAATGCCGCGGGCGGCAAGGCTTTCGGTATTGCCATGGACGTAACCGACGAAGGGCAGGTGAACCAGGGCGTGAACGATCTGGTGGCAAAATTCGGCGCCCTGGATATTCTGGTCTCCAACGCCGGCATCCAGACGATCGAATCCATTGACAAATTTGACTTTGCGAAATGGAAGACCATGCTGGCAATCCATCTGGACGGCGCTTTCCTGACCACCAAGGCGGCCTTGCAACATATGTATAAGGCCAAGAAGGGCGTGGTAATTTACATGGGCTCCGTGCATTCGCATGAAGCCTCCAAGCTGAAAGCGCCCTACGTGACCGCCAAGCATGGGCTGCTGGGCCTGGCGCGCGTGCTGGCCAAGGAAGGCGCGCCTTACGGCGTTCGCTCGCACGTGATTTGTCCTGGCTTCGTGCGCACGCCGATCGTGGAGAAGCAAATCCCCGAGCAAGCCAAGGAATTGGGTATTTCGGAAGAGGATGTGGTCAAGAAGGTGATGCTGGCCGGTACGGTGGACGGTGAGTTCACCACTGCGCAGGACATTGCGCAAACGGCGCTGTTTCTGGCGGCCTTCCCCAATAACGCCCTGACGGGCCAATCAGTCGTGGTTAGCCACGGCTGGTTCATGCAGTAGGGTCGGCGCCATGGTGCTGCTGCCCGAATATGAGCGGATTGCGCTGGTGTTGCAAGGCGGCGGCGCGCTGGGGGCATACCAGGCAGGCGTTTTCGAAGGCCTGCAGGAAGCGGGGATCTCGCCGAATTGGATTTCGGGGATCTCCATTGGCGCGCTCAATACAGCAATCATCGCCGGCAATCCGCCGGCCCGGCGGGCTGCGCGCCTGCGCGAATTCTGGGATACCATTTGCCAGCCGAATACCGGGGTTGGCATGCTCCCATGGTTCGAGCGGCGGCTTTTCGGCTTCAGCGATCTGACGCGCAGCGGCTTGTCCGCCCTGAATGGCCTGTCGGCCATGGTGGATGGCCAGAACGGCTTCTTTACGCCGCGTTTCCCGCCGCCACCGTTCTATACGCCGGGCAGTGTCGAGAACACGGGCTTCTATGACATGTCGCCATTACGGGAGACGCTCGAGCGCCTGTGCGATTTCGAACGAATCAATGACGGTTCGATGAATGTCTCGGTCGGCGCCGTCAATGTCAGAACCGGCAATTTCACCTATTTCTGCAATCAGCGGCATACGTTGCGCGCCGACCATTTCATGGCCTCGGCCGCGCTGCCGCCGGCTTTTGCGCCGGTGCAGATTGACAGCGACCATTACTGGGACGGCGGCATCATGTCCAATACGCCGCTGGGTTATGTCCTGGATGTTGAGGAGAATCTCGATACGCTGGTTTTTCAAGTTGATCTGTGGAGTGCGCCCGGGCAACTGCCCACCAATATGCTGCAGGTATATGACCGGGTAAAGGAAATCCAGTACTCTAGCCGGACGCGCTTTATCACCAACCAATGGGCTCGACTGCAGCGCATGCGCGGGGTCATGGCCAAGGTGCTTGAGCAGGTGCCGGATACCGCAAGGTTGGATGAATCCACGCTGGCGCAGGCAAAAGCGATGGCCGACACCAAGCATTGCAACGTCATCCAGCTGATCTATCGTGATCGCGCGTATGAATCGGTCAACAAAGACTATCAGTTCGGTGTCAGCGCCATGCGCGATCACTGGAAATCGGGCCTCAAGGATATTCGCAATACGCTGTCGCGGCCCGAGTATCTGGCCATGCCGGACAACGATATTTCGTTCGTGACGCATGATGTGCACCGGCTGGAAAAGCAGGCGGCTCGGCGTAAGAAGTTCTAGCGGGGCAAGAAAAAAGCCAGGATGCGAGGATCCTGGCTGGCAGATGGGCGCCGTTCATGGGTTGCCAACCGGTGTCGTACCGCTTGGGCGGCGCTAACGGGCTTTCATTGCTGGGCGAACGTATTGCACTGCTTCATATCGCCGTTGGCCAGGCCGCGCTTGAACCAGTTCATGCGTTGCTGCGACGAGCCATGCGTGAACGAATCGGGCACCACGTAGCCCTGGGCCTGTTTCTGGATATGGTCGTCGCCCACGGCTGCGGCGGCGGCCATCGCTTCTTCAATATCGCCGTCCTCGATGATGGTGCCTTCCTTCTGCAACTGATGCGCCCAGATGCCGGCGAAGCAGTCGGCCTGCAATTCAACGCGGACAGAAAGGTCATTGCTCTGGCGTTCGTTCATGGAGGAGCGAGCCTGCGCCATTTTATCCATGACGCCAAGCAGATTCTGCACATGATGGCCGACTTCGTGCGCCAGGACATAGCCCTGGGCAAAATCTCCCTTCACGCCCATTTGTGCGCCCATCTGGTGAAAGAAGCTCATGTCCAGATAGACCTTATGGTCACCCGGGCAGTAGAAGGGGCCCATCGCCGCCTGGCCAACGCCGCAAGCGGAGCGCGTTGCGCCGGAATACAGCACCAGGGTTGGGTTCTCGTAATTGCGACCGTTCTGCTTGAAAATATCCGTCCAGACGGTTTCCGTGGTCTTGAGCACCTTGGAGATGAATACTTTTTCCTGGTCGTTGGCCACCGGCTGGCCGGCTTGTTGCGATTGGCCCGCGGGCTCCTGTGTCAGGATGTCGCCGCCGCCAAGAATCGCCATGGGATTGATACCCAGGAAGTACCAGGCCGCCAGCGCAATGACGATCGTGCCGATCCCGATTTTGCCGCCGCCCAGGCGCATGCCGCCCCCGCGGTTGAAGCCGCCGGCGCCGCGCCGGTCCTCTACGTTGCTGCTTTGTTCCTGATCGTCTAATCGCATGTTGATCCCTCTGAAATGACGCGCCGTCAAGGCAACGGACGGGTCGGTATTCTTGTTGTTTGAAATTTTGCCATTGCGCCCCGATTTTATACTTGAACGGGTCGGTCAGCGGCCCAAATCACGTAACTGAATGCAAGAATTATCGCGTGCGGCAAATTGCCAATTGCGGATCGTTGTCATTCTTTTACGGGATTTCACGATTAAAATGTCCTAATGAAGAATATAACAATTTCGCCCGCTGTGGTTTTGGTGTATCCGGACACGGCAATGACTCAAGTATTTTCAATGCAACGTATCAACACCCGTCAGGCTGTACACGCGGTTGCCGCCACAGCCGGGGTTGCAGGCCCGCGCGGCGCTGGCCCAATGATGCAAGGGAGCGCCCGCCGCCATGGATGAAATAATCCGCGCCATTACCATTTACGCCATCCCGCTGGTGCTGGCCATTACGCTGCCGGAAGCGGTCAGGGGCTGGGTGGCGCACCGTCTGGGGGACCGCACCGCGATGATGCTGGGGCGGTTGACCTTCAACCCTGCCCGCCATATCGATCCCATCGGTTCCATTCTGGTGCCGTTGTTGCTGATCGCCGCGTCCACGGGGTTTGTCGTGGGCTGGCCCAAGCCGATCCCCGTTAACGAGGCCAATTTTTCGCAACCCAAGCGCGACAGCGTCCTGCTGGCGCTGGCGCGTCCGGGCGCCAATCTGGCGATGGCGATTTTTTGGGTTATCGCCGCCCGCGTCATGCTGTCTTTCGAGCTACTTGACAGCTATTGGTGGAAGGTCGCGATGGCTGGCTTCGCGCTCAATGTCGTACTGATGATTTTCAACCTGTTGCCCATTCCGCCCATGGACGGCAGCCGCATCATCGCGGGTTTTCTGCCGCCGCGCTGGGCCATCCAGTACCAGCGACTCGAGCCCTACGGTTTCTTCATTGTGCTGGGCCTGATTATTTTCGGCATCCTGCCACGCTTGCTGCTGCCGGTGATCAGCATCGTGCTCGAGATTCTCGGGCGCCTGTTCCTGTTCGGGTAAGAAAGCATCATGACTACACTCAAAGTCATCAGCTATAACATCCATAAGGGAAAATCGGCCCTTGGCAAGCGGATTTCGCTGAATGACCTGCAGACCGGCCTGACCGGCCTGAACGCCGACCTGGTCTTCCTGCAGGAAGTGCAGGGGCGCAACATGCGGGTCGAAGGCCTGCATGCGCAGCAAGACCTGTTGGCCAACCACCTGAGCATGGACGTATGTTACGGATGCAATGCCGTCAGGACCGATACCGATCACGGCAACGCCTTGCTATCGCGTTTCCAGATCATCAACCACGAAAACGAAGATATTTCCGACCACCGCCTTGAGCAGCGCGGCGTGCTGCATGCCCAGGTCGATATCAATGGCAGGAATGTCCATTGTTTTGTCGCGCATCTGGGCCTGTTCGCCGGCAGCCGCGTGCGGCAGGTCAGCGCCATCATCGAGCGCATCAAGCGCCTGGTGCCGGACAATGAACCGCTGATCCTGGCGGGGGACTTCAATGACTGGAACGAAAAGCTGGCGCCGTATTTCGATCAGGAGCTGGGTTTGCACGAGGTTTTCGCCAACAGCCCCTTGCGGGTCGACAAGGAATTGCCGCGCCTGAAACCCTCGCTGAAAAGCATGATGGAAGGGCGCGGCATCGCCGCCGTGGATCGCCTGGCGCCACCGCGCACCTTCCCTGCGGTCTTTCCCTGGCTGCGACTGGACCGCATGTACCAGCGCGGTTTCAATATCCTGACCGCCCAAGTGCTCAAAGGCCGGCCCTGGGCGCGCATTTCCGATCATGCGCCGATCCTGGTCGAGCTGGAGCTGCCCTGAGCGGCGGCGCGCCGATTTGCGGCGCAATGATGCGAATTGGCGGACGATTGCATGCTGGGGCGGTATGATCTTCGATACAATAGCACTCAGTGCGGAGTACGCCGGCATCCCGGCAGTATGCCGGGCACGGCGAGGGGCATACCCCCGCCTTGCTGGCGGCATCAGGCCCCGGCCGGCGTGCGTTACAGTATAGAAATCGAATCAATGACAAAAAAAATCCTGATCGTTCGCTCGTCTTCTCTCGGTGACCTGGTGCATATGCTGCCGGCCATTTCCGATATCCATCGCTATGTCCCTGGCGCGCAAATTGATTGGGTGGTGGAAGAAAATTTTGCAGAAATTCCCGCCTGGCATCCGGCGGTTCACGAAACCATCGTGATCTCGCACCGCCGCTGGCGAAAAAACTGGATGTCGCGGCAAGCCAGCGTGGAACGCAAGCGTTTCAAACAGCAATTGCGCCGGCAGGATTACGATATTGTCCTGGATATGCAAGGCCTGATGAAATCGGCCTGGGTCGTGCGCCAGGCGAGGGGGCGGCGTCATGGCCTGGACTGGCACTCCGCCCGTGAGTCCATGGCTTCGCTGTTTTATCATGAGCGGCATAAAGTCGAATTCTGGCAGCCGGCCGTACTGCGCCAGCGCCTGCTGGCGTCGGCCGCGCTGGGCTATACCTATGAGGGCCCGCCGGATTTCGGCCTGCAGCGCTTCACCGAAGGTACGCCCATTGAGGACTACGCGGTGATCATGCCATCGGCCAGCCGCGACGACAAGCTCTGGCCCGAGCAGGATTGGCTGGCTGTGTTCGAGGTCTTGCGCCAGGCTGGCATCGGCCTGAAGCTGCTGGCGGGCAATCCGAAGGAGGCCGAACGGGCGGGCGCGCTTATCCGGGATTTCGATAATGCCGAAGTTTTGCCGAGAATGAGCCTGACCGATGTTGCTAAACTGTTGGCTGCCTGCAGAGTCATGATCGGACTCGATAGTGGCCTGACCCATCTGGCGGCGGCATTGGGACGTCCCACGATTGGTATTTACAGCGCATCCACGCCGGTGCGCACGCCGCTCGAGGGCGCCGGCTTCACCGCGAGCCTTGGCGATCGTGGCGTGCCGCCGACACGCGATATGGTGGTTTCCCAATTGAAGCAGGCGTTGCAAACCTGAAGGGTCGACCCGTTGTCGCCACCCCGGTATTCACGATAACAACATGAATCGTTTTTTCTATACATCAACCTTACGCCTGGCCTCCCCACTGCTACTCTGGTGGCTGCAACGCCGCGCCCGCAAGGCAGGGGGGCAGTGGGATATCCGGGGCGCCGAACGGTTCGGCCGCTATCCGGCAAACGCATCGCCGGTGCCGGAAAACGATGATGATGACGGGTACGCGGAAACCGTGTTCGGTTTTGCCAGGCCGGTGTGGGTTCACGCGGTCAGCCTGGGAGAAACCCGCGCCGCGCAGCCGCTGGTGCAGGCCTTGTTGGACCAGGGCCTGCCCGTATTGCTGACGCATTTCACCGAAACCGGGCGCTCCATCGGCGCCAAGCTGTTTACCCAGGCGATCAATACCGGCAGGCTTTGCCAGGCATGGATGCCCTATGATTTTCCGGAGGCGGTCCAGGGATTTCTGGATTACTGGAAACCGCGCTGTTGCGTGTTGATCGAGCGTGAAATCTGGCCCAATATGGTGGCGGAGTCGAAAAAGCAGAAAATTCCTGTCATTGTAGCCAGCGCGCGATTTTCGCCAAGCTCGCTGCGGCGGGGGCAATTGCTTGGCAGCGTGTTGCGCAAAGCCCTGGTCAGCATCGACCTGATCCTGACACAGACCCATGCTGATGCCGCGCGGTTGGCGGAGATCGGCGTGCGGCGCACGCAAGTTGTCGGCAACCTGAAGTTCGACCTGAGGATTTCACCCGAACAGTCGCATATGGGGCAGGTCGCGCGCCGGCATATCGGTCGCCAGACCATCGTCATCGCCAGCACCCGCGAGGGAGAAGACGAGGCGTTCGTCAGCGCCATGGCCGATATCAAGAAAACCTACGGCGAGCGCATGGACGAGAGTGGCAAGGCCCTGATGCCGTTGTTCGTGCTGGTGCCTCGGCATCCGCAGCGGTTTGAGCATGTCGCCGAACTGCTGCAGGCGCATCGGCTTGATTTCTGTCGCCGCACCGACATTCCCACGGATCACCAGCTGCGTACCGTGGATGTCATGCTTGGCGATACCGTGGGCGAAATGTTCTTTTTCTATGGCCTGTCGGATCTGGCCATTGTGGCTGGTAGTTTCGCCGAACTCGGCGGGCAGAACCATATCGAAGCCAGTGCGCTGGGCCTGCCGGTCATTGTCGGGCCACATACCCGCAATTTCCAGCAATCGGTCGAGGACGCCCTGACCGAAGGGGCGGCGCGACGGGCGCAAACCCCGGCCGAGGCCCTGCAACTGGCCCTGAAAATATTGCAGAACCCCGAGCAACGTCTTGGCATGAGCAAGTCCGCCAAGGAATGGCTGGCGTTGCATGAAGGTGCGACTGACCGGATCATGCTCGCGCTGCAACCTTATCTGAAATAACCATGTCCTTATTGCCCAGTGCTTCCCTGTTGCAAAAAACGCTTTACACCGCCTTGCCGGATTTTGCCGGCATTGCGTGGGTGGACGAGGTCGGGTCCACCAATGTGCGCCTGATGCAGGAGGCCAAGCAGGCCGGTTCGGATCAACGACGGCCGGCCTTGCTGGGCGCCCATAGCCAGACCAGCGGCAAGGGCAGGGCGGGGCGGCGCTGGCAGAACACGCCTGGCACCACCCTGATGTTTTCCTGCGCCTACGATGTATTCGTGCCACCGGCCCGCCTGCCGATGCTGGCGCCCGTGGCGGGTATCGTGGCCTGCGAGCAACTGCGGAAAATCATTGGCCCGGCCGTGCAGTCGCGTCTGCAGATGAAATGGCCGAACGACATTTTGTATGACCAGGCGAAACTGTCGGGCCTGCTGGTGGAGTCTGTCCGTCCGGCGCAGCGCGAGTCGCAGAACCATCATGTGGTCGTGGTCGGAATGGGCATGAATTTATCTCAGGCGCGCGAGCTCACGCAATTTCTGGGACGCAAGATTGCCGACTGGACATCCGTGCTGGGCAGTATGCAAGAGGACCCGGGCAAGTCCGAGGACATCGCGCTGCTGATCGCGCGCATCGCCCGGGCCTGGCGCGATGCGTTTGCGCAATATGAACAACAGGGGTTCGAGGGCTTTCTGTCGCGGCATCACGAACTGGATGCGCTCAGGGATCAACAGGTCGATGTGATTCTGAATGATCAGGTAGTGTTATCGGGAGCGGCTTGCGGCCTGAACAGCGAGGCTTGCCTGCTGGTGCGCAAAGACGGTATGCAGCACGCGATTACGATTGGCGATATTTCGATTCGCCCAGGAACTCAGGAATAGATTTTATGCTTACGGTTCTGCTCGATGCCGGCAATACCCGGATCAAGGTGGCTTACGTCCTGACGGCAGCGCGCGCGACCGCGCCGGAGAACGCGCTGCCGACTCAGGGCACGGCAACGGCCGATCCGGTCCTGGTCCTGACGCAGGAGACGCTACCCCGACTCGGCGAGTGGATATCGCAATTGCCGGAAGCGCCGGCACAGGTGCTCGGCGTCAGCGTCGCCTCCGACAGCGTGCGCCAGCAACTCGAGGCGGCGTTCGCGTCGTTGGGACCGGTGCGCTGGCTGGTTCCGGAAACCCGCTTGCTGCGCCTGAAGAATCGCTACCGCCATCCCGCGGCGCTGGGACCGGACCGGTGGCTGGGGATGCTGGGCGTGTTGTCGCGACGTCCCGCCGACGTGCCCCTGATGCTGGTCAGTTTCGGCACCGCTACCACAGTCGATACGATCGATGCGCACGAAACCTTTCTGGGTGGATTGATCTTTCCGGGCGTCACGCTGATGCAGACGTCGCTGGGCCTGGGCACGGCGCGGCTGCCCACGGTAGCCATCGAACCCAAGGTCTGGCCGCCTTTTCCGCAAACCACCGAAACCGCCATTGCCGCGGGGATCATCGCGGCGCAAGTGGGCGCCGTACTGCGTCAATGGCAGCATGTCGTGCAGTCGCTCGGGCAGGCCCCCCTGATCTTTGTCACCGGCGGGGCGCGCCACGCTGTTTTGCCGGAGCTGCAGGCCGGTGTCGATTCGCTCGGCATCGATATGGGATTTGGTACAATGCCTGTCATTGAATGCGAATCGCCCGTCCTGGATGGACTGCGCGCGGTCGCACTGAACCCAACGGACGTCTAACATGCGCAGCCTGTTTTTCATCATTCTCCTGGCCAATGTCGTGACCTATGGCCTGGGCGCCGGGTGGTTCGGCATCAAGCCCGGCGAAACACGCCTGGGTGCAGCCGTTCGCACGCCCACTGAATTCCGTCCCGGGGCAATAGATATCGGACCCGTGAAATAATGGCATTGCGCAACGCATCCTTTTCCCTAGACGGCCCGGCGGGTCACATTGATTGCGTGATCGACTGGCCTGACCAGGATCAGCCGCTGCGCGGCTGGGCGCTGGTCCTGCATCCACATCCGCTGCATGGTGGAACGCGCAACAACAAGGTCGTGACGACGCTTGCACGCGCCTACGCGCAATCAGGATTCGCCACCATACGTCCCGACTTTCGTGGCATTGGCAAGTCCGCGGGCAGCTTCGACCAGGCCCGTGGCGAAACCGATGACATGCTCGCCGTGATCAAGGCCTTCCTGGACCGGCACGCGGAGTTGGCGGGCAAGCCCTGGTTGCTGGCCGGTTTCTCTTTCGGCTCGGCCGTTGCCGCGCAAGTCTATTCCGCGCTGGATGAGCATCAATTACCGGCCCCGTCACTGCTTACGCTGGTGGGGGCGGCGGTCAAGCGTTTTCAGCACCGGGAAGTCAAGCTGCCGGAAAATACGCTGGTGATCCATGGCGAGCGCGATGAAGTCGTGCCGCTGCAGGAAGTATTCGACTGGATCGCCGACTACCGCATTCCCGTGTCGGTCATCCCGGTCGCTACGCATTTTTTCCACGGCTATCTGATCGAGCTGAAAAAACTGGCGCTCGGCGGCTTGCGGCAGATCGCCCAGGATGGGCCGTTGTAAAGCATTTTGTGCGGCAAGCGCTTATAATTCCCTACTTGCAGGCGCTTTACCTTATTCATTTTCTTAAACCGGATATTCTTCCATGTTCCTACGTCGTATAGTGCTCATCCTGATCATCGTCCTGGTAGCGGGCGGTGCCTATGTGTTCTTCAATAAAAACAACAATTCCGCCACAACCGGCACGCAGCCGGTGAGCACGGCACAAACGACGTCTGCGGCAAGTGCGCCAAGCGCCAGCGCCAACCCCGACGCCCGCTCCAGCATCGCCGTGACCAACGCCGATACGCCGGTGCTGAGCCAGGTCGCCAACATGGCGCCGCCCCAGCTCAAGGCCAAGGCATGGTTCCTGATCGATGCCACGTCCGGCCAGATTATCGGCAACCTTGAGCCTGACCTGAAGGTGGCGCCAGCATCATTGACCAAACTCATGACGGCTAGCCTGGTGTTTTCCGCATTGGACGAGAACCGCATTCGTCCCGAGCAGGAAGTCACCGTATCCGAAAAAGCCTGGCGCACGGGCGGGTCCCGCATGTTCATCAAGGTCAACACCCAGGTCACGGTTGACGATCTGATCAAGGGCATGATCGTGCAGTCTGGCAACGACGCTACCGTACAGCTGGCGGAAACGGTCGCGGGCAGCGAGGACGTGTTCGTCAACCAGATGAACAAGGAAGCGAAATTGTTCGGCATGAACAACACGCATTTTACCGACCCGACGGGTCTGCCGGCGCCGGACCATTTCACGACTGTGCGCGATTTGTCGCTGCTGGCCCAGCATATCGTCAAGGATCATCCTAAGTACTACCACTATTTCAGCATTCCTGAATTCACCTACAATAAAATCCGCCAACAGAACCGCAACGGGCTGCTGGCTCGCAATATCGGCGTCGATGGCATGAAGACCGGCCATACAGAGGATGCCGGCTATTGCCTGATCTCGACCGCGAAACGGGATGAGCGCCGCCTGATCTCGGTGGTCGTCGGTGCCGCGACTGTCCGCGAGCGCGAGGCCATGAGCCAGAGCCTGCTTGACTGGGGCTATCAGAACTTTGCGATCAAGCAGGTCGCTGCGGCTGGCGCGCCGCTGGTCAGCCCGCGCGTATGGGAAGGGACCGTCAAGGAAGCCAAACTGGGCGCCCAGGACGGGGTCAGCGTCACCGTGCCGCGTGGCATGGAAGACAAGGTGCAGACCATCACCCAGATCAATGGCAAGCTTGTCGCGCCGCTGGCAAAAGGCCAGGTCGTGGGCAATGTGCAATTTGTGCTGAACGGCAAGATCCTGAAACAGGAACCCCTGGCCGTCATGGAAGATGTGCCGCAGGCCGGATTCTTTGGCCGCATGTGGGACAAAGTCATTGGTTCCTTTAACAGTTAATTTGATTCGGACAGGATGTCGTGATACAAGGTATTGACAGCGATAGCATCGTTTATCTGAACGGTGAATTCGTGCGCGCCGACGAGGCGAAAATTTCAGTGTTTGACCGGGGTTTTATTTTTGGCGATGGCGTGTACGAGGTGGTACCTGCCTATAACCGCAAGCCGTTCCGGCTGAAGGAACACTTGCAGCGGCTGGAGCGCAGCCTGAACGCCATCGGCCTGGATACCGGCAGGCCCGTCTCCTTCTGGGCGGAACTGATGCAGGATATGATCAATCGCGCCAAGACAGACGATGCTTTTATCTACCTGCAGGTTACCCGCGGCGTCGCCAAGCGCGAGCATATTTTCCCCGTGCCACCCGTGGCGCCCACAATTTTCTGTTCCAGCGGACCCTTTATCCGGCCGACCGCCGAACAGCGCGAGCGCGGCATTCGGGTCATTTCCTGGAAAGATGAGCGCTGGCTGCATTGCGATATCAAGTCGGTGTCGCTGCTGGGCAACGTACTTGCCCGCCAGGCCGCTGCCGAACGCGGCGTGGACGAAGTCATACAGTTTCGCGATGACGTCCTCACCGAAGGCTCCCTGAGCAATATGTGGGTCGTCAAGGATGGTGTGCTGCAGGCGCCCATAAGAAGTAAAATGATCCTCGAGGGCATCCGTTACGGCCTGATGGAAACGCTGGCGACGCGGGCCAGTGTGCCGTTCCAGGCGCGCAATATCAGTCGCGCCGAAGTGGCTGCGGCCGACGAAATCCTGGTAACCTCCGCCACCAAGGAGGTATTGCCTGTCCTGGAGCTGGATGGAAAACCGGTTGGAAACGGCCAGCCCGGCCCCATATACAGGAAGTTAAGAGCAGAATACGACGAGGAAATTTCCCGACTATGATGAAAGACATTCCGCCAGAGCAGTCGCTGATCGAGTACCCCTGCGCGTTTCCGATAAAGGTGATGGGCGTTCAGCATCCAGAACTGGCGCAAGTTTTGACCGAACTGGTGCTGGCGCACGATCCGAATTTCGACCCGGCCACCATCGAGATGCGTCCCAGCAGCAAGGGCAACTATATCGGGCTGACATTCACGGTCAACGCCACATCGCGCGAGCAACTGGATCTCATTTACCGCGCGCTGCATGGCCACGAATTGGTGAAAATCGTACTGTGACGCCGATACAGGTTCGTCACCTGGACGGTCCCGCTCCGTATGAGCCGGTGTGGCAGGCCATGAAGGCCTTCACCGAAAGCCGCCAGGACGATACGCCAGACCAGATCTGGCTGGTCGAACACAGCCCGGTCTATACCCTGGGGCAGGCCGGTAAGCCCGAGCATTTGCTCAACACCCGGGAGATCCCAGTGGTGCGTTCGAATCGTGGTGGGCAGGTCACATACCACGGGCCGGGGCAGATCGTGGTGTATCCGCTGGTCAACCTGCGCCGCCAGGGCATTTACGTGAAAGAGTATGTGGCGCTGATCGAGGACGTGGTGCTGGACACCTTGCGCAGCTATGGGCTGGAGACGGCCTGTCGCAAGGCCGGGGCGCCAGGCGTTTATGTGCCGCTGCCCGATGGTACGCTGGCCAAGATCGCCGCGCTGGGTGTCAAGATTTCCCAGGGCTGCGCCTATCACGGCCTGGCCCTGAATGTCGCCATGGACTTGAGTCCGTTTGACGGCATCAATCCTTGCGGCTATGCCGGATTGCCCACCGTCGATCTGCGCACCATGGGTGTGGAAACCTCGGTGCGGGAAGCAGGCCAGCGCCTGCTGGAACGGTTGCTGCCCCGATTCGCCTGACCGCCCCTGCCAACGGGGCATTTCCCCAAAACTTGCGTCCCTGCCAGGGTTTTTTTGGCGCATGCCGGATTAAGCGTTAAAATGACCCGATCCATTCTGGGGCTTCCCTGCTGGAACCCCCATTGCCGTAAGGGCTTTGATATCAATATGAGCACAACTACCGCCACCTCCGCGTCAGTCAAGGACGAACAGTACGACGCAACGAAAAAACAAAAATCGTTCGACAAGACGTCGCGCATCCCGATCAAGATCATTCCCGTCGAGCGCCTGAAAAAACCGGAGTGGATCCGGGTCAAGGCGGCTGCGCCCAATTCGCGGTTCAACGACATCAAGAAGATCTTGCGCGAGCACAACCTGTTCACGGTCTGTGAAGAGGCCTCTTGTCCGAACATCGGCGAATGCTTCGGCAAGGGGACGGCGACGTTCATGATCATGGGCGACAAGTGCACGCGCCGCTGCCCGTTCTGTGATGTCGGGCACGGCCGCCCCGATCCGCTGGACACGACGGAACCGGCCAACCTGGCCAAATCCATCGCGGCCATGCGCCTGAACTACGTGGTCATCACCTCGGTCGACCGGGACGACCTGCGCGACGGCGGCGCCGCCCATTTTGTCGAATGCATCAACGAGACCCGCGACCGTTCGCCTTCGACGCAGATCGAAGTGCTGGTGCCCGACTTCCGTGGCAGGCTGGACAAGGCGCTGGACATTTTCGGCCAGGGACTGCCAGACGTCATGAACCATAATCTCGAGACTGTGCCGCGCCTGTACAAGCAATCGCGTCCCGGCGCGGATTATCTGCATTCGCTCAAACTGCTGAAGGACTTCAAGCAGCGCTATCCGGATGTGCCTACCAAATCCGGCCTGATGGTCGGGCTGGGGGAAACGGACGAAGAAATCCTGCAGGTTATGCGCGATATGCGCGAGCACGATATCGATATGCTGACGATCGGCCAGTACCTGCAGCCATCGGAACACCACCTGCCGGTCATGCGCTACGTGCATCCCGATACATTCAAGATGTTCGAAGAAGAAGCCTACAAAATGGGCTTCACCCATGCGGCGGTCGGGGCGATGGTGCGTTCGTCCTATCATGCCGACCAACAGGCCCATGCTGCGGGCTTCTGAAGCCAGGGCGGGTTGCTGAATGGCGGCCCAGGCATTCCGGTTTCCGGCGGCCTGGGTCCAGCGCGTCCTGAAAAAAGCCTACAAACTCACGCATCGGTCCGAACATTGGCATAGCCATCATTTGTGGCCTTATCTTTCCGTGCGACGCGGTCCGGACGGCTTGGTTTCCGCCATCACGGTGCTGGGGCGCCCCGTCCCGCTGGTTTCGTTCAATGACGCCTTCAAGGGGCGCGCCAAAGCGTACCACGTTATTCTCAGCGGTCCATCTGTCAATTTGGTGGATTACACGCAACTGCCGGATATCGCTGTCATGGGCGTCAACGGCTCGATCGTACTGCAGGACCGCTTCAACATTGCCTTTCCCTTGTATTGCATCATTGACCGGGACTTCATCCATGACCGCCCCGACCTGGTAGAACGCATCGTCGGGGAAGACCGGCTTCTGTTCCTGCCAGTGGATGTGCTGCGATATATCTATCAAAGCGTTGGCGTGGCGGGCATACGCTGCCGTTTTTGCATCATCGAGAATCTGGCCGAGCGCGCCTTCGTCCGTTCACCCGATCCCGCCCTGTTGCGTCAATGGCAGTCCGAGGGCCGGGACATCGAAGTGTTCGACGCCGGTATTCCGCTGGGGTTCAGTTTCGATCCCAACCTGGGCTGGTTCGATGCCGATACGGTCGCCTATGCGGCGCTGCAGGTGTTGGTGTGGGGCGGCGCGCGCACGATCTATTTCCACGGGCTGGATATCACGGGCACGCCTTCGGTGACGCGATTCTACGAGTATGACGGGCAGCACAGCACCGAGTCTCGGCTGGAGCGCAATTTCAGGCGCCTAATCGCGCCGTCCTTTGCCGGCGCGGTGCCTGTGTTGCGCCAGCGCGGCATCGCGGTGTACAACCTGTCAGGGCAAAGCGCCATCGGCCCGGATATCATGCCGTTCAAGAATTGGCAGAAACTGAATGCAAAACATCGCAGCCCCTATATCGAAGGATAAGTGGCTTTACGAAGGTGAATTGTTTTACACTAAGCGTCATGTCAGTCCTTAATCTGTCAGGGAATACAAGTATGAAGTTATTGGTTACCGGCGGCGCCGGCTTTATCGGTTCGCATACGGTGGTAGAGCTGCTGAATGCCGGCCACGACGTGATCGTGCTGGATAACCTGTCCAATAGTTCGGTTGCCTCTCTGGCGCGCATAGAGAGAATTACCGGTAAAACGCTCAATTTCGTGGAAGGGGATGTTCGCGACGCAGCGTTGTTGCGTTCGGTGTTTGGCACTTATTCCCTGGATGGCGTCGTGCATTTTGCCGGCCTGAAGGCAGTGGGCGAAAGCGTCAAGCAGCCTTTGCGCTACTACGATAATAATGTCAATGGCACCTTGTCGCTATTGCAGGAAATGGCACAGGCAGGGGTGAGGCGGATCGTCTTCAGCTCCTCTGCAACGGTGTACGGCGAGCCGGCCACGATGCCTATCGCCGAAACATGCCCCGTTGGCAATCCGACCAATCCTTATGGCAGTTCGAAGCTCATGGTGGAGCGGGTCCTGCAGGATCTGGCCCAATCCGATCCGCAATGGTCGATCGCCATTTTGCGTTACTTCAATCCGATAGGGGCGCATGCATCGGGCATGATTGGCGAGGATCCACATGGCATTCCCAATAACCTGTTGCCTTTCATTACGCAGGTGGCTGTTGGAAAGCTCGAGCGGCTATCCATTTTCGGCAGCGACTACCCAACTGTCGATGGCACCGGCGTGCGCGACTATATCCATGTCGTCGACCTGGCGCTGGGGCACCTGGCGGCGCTGGATTTCATCCACGAACGCAGTGGCGCGCATATCTGGAACCTGGGTACGGGCAAAGGCTATTCGGTGCTGGATATCGTCAAGGCTTTCGAAGCCGCTACGGGAGTCGCCATTCCCTACACCCTGTCACCCAGGCGCAGCGGCGATATTGCCGAATGCTGGGCCGATCCGAAAAAGGCGCGGGAGGAGCTGGGCTGGGCCGCCAGCCGTGGGTTGCAGCAGATGATGGCCGACAGCTGGCGCTGGCAGAAAAACAACCCGCAAGGCTACAGAGGCGACGCGCAGGAATAACAGTGAACGCCTCGTGCTGCGCCGGCCAGCACCGGGCGGGCGTGGCAACGCGGGTAGGGAACGCTGTCTTCATGAGCGACCGGGTGTAACGGGGCAGGGGCGGGCAGCATCGGCGAACCGCGTCACGAGAATCAGCCGACCTGCAAGCCGGTATCAGGAGGCGCCTTTGTAGACCGCCAGGGTTCTATCGGCAAACACTGTCAGATTGAATTCGGTTTCGGCGTATCGGCGACTCTGCCGGGCGATGGCAAGGCGCAAGGCTTGGTTGGGCAAAATGTCTTCAAGCAGCCCACGCAGGGCTGGGATGTTTTTGACAGGTGTAATCCAGCCTGATACGCCATGCTCCAGATTTTCGGGTAGCCCGCCGGCATCGCTGACGATGGTGGCCAGTCCACAGGCCATGCTTTCGCGTGCAGCGAATGACAAGGCCTCTTTATGGGACAGGACGAATCCAAGGTCGCTGGCCGCCAGCACCGGTCTGATATCGTCAAGCAGCCCGGGAAAAATCACCTGATTTTGCAGTTCCAGTCCCGTTATGGCTTGCATGATGTCTGTATCAGGCGGATCCCCCGCCACAATAATCCGGCAGCGCTTTTTTAGCGCATCGGGCAGGCCGGCCACGGCATAGACCAATTCCAGCCAGCCCTTTTCGTAATCGGTGCCGCCGGTGCTGCCGAATACGATCAGGTCCGGGTCATCCACGCCCAGCAAGGATTTTCGTGCCTCGGCTCGTTGCGTACCTGTTGGTGGCGCAAAATACTGTACATCAATGCCGTGGTGAATCACGTGTACCGGGAATGCCTCGTAGGCACTGCCGGCGAACAGTTCCGCCACATACCGACTGACCGCGATCACGGCATCGGTACCCAGCTTCGCTCGAAGCCAATGCCCGATCGTATGCAGCGAATGATCATTGTGCTTGGTGAACACGATGCGAGGTCGCTGCTGCCGGGGTAGCCCCAGACAGGCCAGCATAACGTGCCGGTGATCGGCTGATGCATTGACATGAATGATGTCAAATCGCTGCTGTCGGATCAATTGCCGCAAGCGGCGCACTTCGGGCCACAACTGTCCGATGCGGCTATTGAATGTCTGGTCCACGACCGTGATATTGTCGATCTCGCTGGCATAGCGAAACAACCGGCTGGTGCCTGGCGTGGCCAGCCAGCAGTCATGATCGCCAAGTTGCCGCAGCAGATTCAGGATATAGGTAACGTGTCCACCGCCATTGCGCTTATGAAAGTTAGTGAAGAGGATTTTCATTCCATCTGCGAACGAATGCGTTCAATCCAATAACGAGTGGAGGTGTCGTGTTCTGCTCGAGGAGGGGCGCCTTTCAATTCGGCCGTGATATCGGTCGCCAGCACTTTGCCGTACTCCACGCCCCACTGGTCGAATGGATTCAGCCCCCAGACCAGCCCCTGCACGAACACCTTGTGTTCATAGAGCGCCAGCAGTGCGCCCAGCGCAAACGGGGTAAGGCTAGGCAACATAATGAGATTGGAAGGGCGGCCGCCTGGGTGCACGCGATGCCTGGCCAGCTCGCCGGCTGCGTCGGCGGAAAGCCCCGCATCCCGGCATTCCTGCAGCGCTTGTTCGTAGCTTTTACCGTGCATCAGCGCTTCGCGCTGCGCCAGGCAATGCGCGAGCAACTGGATATGGTGTTCGCGCCAGCCATGGTCCTCATGTTGGCAAGCGATAAAGTCCACAGGGGCACCATCGCTGCCCTGGTGCAGCCACTGGAAAAAGGTGTGTTGCGCATCGGTGCCCGGCATTCCCCATACCGCGGGCCCGGTGGGCACAGTGATAGGGCGTCCGTTGACGTCGACAGACTTGCCCAGCGATTCCATCTCCAGTTGCTGGATATAGGGAATCAGGTTGGCCAGCCTGGAGTCATAGGCGGAAATATTCAGGGAGCCGTAGTCCAGGATACTGCGATTGGCAATACCAGCCATGGCCAGCTGCACCGGTGCGTTTTGGGCGATGGGTGCCGTCAGGAAATGATCGTCCATCGCCTTGGCGCCGCTTTGCAGCCCGGCTACCACATCGGAGCCGACGGCCAGCCCTGCGGCCACGCCGACCGCGGACCAGATAGAGAAACGCCCCCCTACCCAGTCCCAGAACTGGAAAATCTGGGTTTGCTGCAAGCCCCAGGCCAGCGCAGCCTCGGGGTTGGCGGTGACCGCGATGACCTGGTTAAGTGGTTGGGCGATGCCGGCCGCCTGCATCCATTCGATGACCCGTTTGGCATTTTCCATGGTCTCGGCCGTCTTGAAGGACTTGCTGGCAACCACAACCAGGGTTTCGCGCGGATCCAGTCCGGCAAGGCCGCCCTCGACCGCATGCCCGTCGATATTGGCGACAAAGCGGATATTGCGCCACATGCCGGCGTAACCAAAGGCGCCCACGACCAACCTTACCCCCCAGTCGCTGCCGCCGATGCCGATATGCACAATATTGCGCCAGCGCCGCTCGCTGTCGCTGCGCCGCACAAATTCCAGTGCCCGTTTACGTTGCTCGACGACCGCTTCAATCGGACGGGGCGCCCGCAACTGGGTATGCCAGGCCGCGCGGTTTTCCGTGGTATTGACCTTATCTCCGTCGAACAGCGCTTGCCGCGCCCGATCAAATTGCCGGGCCTGCAGCAGGGCGATCGCGGCGTCGACGACCTCGGGGCTGTAGGTTTGCGCAGTCAGATCAATATGCAGGCCGCCGGCTTCGATAATTCTGGGTGCGGGTGCTGTTCTCGGCGCCGTACGTATGGCGTTGACGTAGTTCTGCCACTGAGGCAGTTCGGTCAGGGGGGCATGGGGGTCCGGGTTGGTATTCAAATTATGCCTGCTGAAGAAAACAGTTCTGAGGTAGCATACAACGTGTTCCGCTAAGTATACCGTAACGCCCAGATGAGAATGCGTCTTCTTTTTTTCGAAAATAGCTGGCGCAACGATTTGCAACAGGGACACGGGCTTTTCAATACTTTAATTTTCCGCTGTAAAAGAATGTTTGTATGGCTGTAAACTAGCTACTTTATTTGGTAATTCGTTGTCTAATACACGCCAACCGTTCTACGACCTGATGCCAAAACGTGACTGAATTTCTTCCTGCCCGCCGGTTTGACCGCTTTTTTGAGCAGCTCCTGTTTTCCCGGGTCTTTTCGATCGTGACGGGCTGGTGCTTGTGCGTTGCGCTTCCCTACGTCCTGATGTGGGGGCCTCGGGCCGTGTGGGCGCCGGACAACGGCCAGATCACGGCTGCCGTGGTGACCACGCTGGCGCTGGTCCTGTCCAATATTGCGGTCTACCGCCTGCTGACCAAGTATCCGGGCGGGCGCAACGCAGCCTTGGTGGCGCCACAGGTGCTGGCCATCTATCTCATTCTGTCGCTGGTCGTGCTGCTGTTCCGGCTGGATGTGTCGCGCTTCCTGCTTTTTGTCAGTGGCATGGCTGCCCTGTTCTGGTTGCATATCGAATTTATGGCGCTACAGCACCTAAAAAAGGTCAAATTGGCCGTGATCGATATGGGCCGCGCGGCCGAGCTCGCCGATATCGGCTTTATCAATACCCGGATTCTGCACACACCGGATTTGGCGGAGATCCGCTATGACGGGGTGGTCGCCGATTTCGAAGCCATTGACGGCACCTGGGAGCGCTTTCTGACGCGTTGCGTTCTTAAGGGGATCGCGGTATACAACGCCAAGCATTTGCTGGAGTCGCTGACCGGCCGGGTGTCGATCCGCAAAATGTCCGAAAATGATATTGGTTCGCTGCTGCCCAGCCGCAACTATGAGCGCCTGAAGTTTCTGTTCGACCTGTTCATTGTCCTGCTGACTTTGCCGCTGGTGCTGGTTGTCTGCGCCATTACCGCCATTTGTATCCGGCTCGACAGTCCGGGGCCGGTTCTTTATAAGCAGACGCGCATTGGCAGGGGAAACCGGCCTTTCACTTTGTACAAGTTCCGCAGCATGGCGTGTTCGACCGATGCCACCGAGGCCTTTGCCCAGCAAGATGACGGCCGGATCACGCGGGTCGGGCGCATTATCCGGATGCTCCGGATTGACGAGTTGCCCCAGTACATCAATGTTATCCGAGGCGAAATGAGTTTGATCGGCCCTCGGCCAGAGCAGCCCAGCTTTGTGGAGCAGTTCGATGAGCTGATTCCTTTCTACAGTTACCGGCATGTGCTCAAGCCCGGGATCACGGGCTGGGCTCAGGTTCGTTCAGGCTACGCCGCGGATGTCGATGAAACACAGGTCAAGATAGAACATGATTTCTATTACATCAAAAATGCCTCTTTCGCTCTGGATATTTATATAATTTTCCTTACCGTCAAAACGGTCTTTACGGGTTTTGGCGCGCGTTGAGCCGGCCAGTCCCACAGCGCTTCGGCATAGGCAAGTCCGGCGGTGACTCCCGCCCCGAACGCCGCAGTCCCGCCATTGTTTTTTTCTGAGTGGTATTGGAAGCTCATGACTATTGATTATTCAATTGTACTTAATCTGCATAACGAAGCGCCTTATCTGAAGCGGACGATGCGGTCGCTCGCCGACGCTGCGCGTTTTGCCAGATATAAAGGCCTGACAAGCGAACTCGTCCTGGTTCTTGACAGCGCTGACGAGACTACCCGTGAGTGGGTGGAGAACGCAGATTTCTCCGATTTTAACTGGCATAAAACCTTGCACGTGAGCAACCGCTCGCTGGGGCTGTCAAGAAACGACGGGATAGCGGCAGCCACGGGAGAATATATCACCACGGCAGACGCCGATGACCTGGTGTCCTATAATTTCTTTGTGCAAATGCACAATGCGTTGCTTGAACATGGCCCCAATACAATCATATGCCCGGAACATGTCTGTTCCTTTGGGGATCGCACTTATTGGGGGCAATATACATCTAGCGAAGATGTTACTAATATCATGTTGTTTGGCGCCAATTCTTATGTTTCACGTATTGGATGTCATAGGTCCGTATTCGATAATTTGCAATTCATCGACGCGCGTGGCGGTATGAAGGCGTTCGAGGACTGGCATTTCAATTGTGAAGCTGTGGCCGCTGGATACCGGTTTGACGTTGCCAAAGACACGATTCTGTTTTATCGCCAGCGGCGCAACAGTATCATGACTACGTCGCACGGACGCATCATCCCATTCTCCAAACTATTTATGCCTAGCATATTTGTGCGACGATGCGCGGATGACTACAGGAGGCTCAATGGCAGGAAATGGTTCGACGGCTTTAATAGCGACCTTATGCGCCAACGACTTCTGGCTTCTCAGGTCATTGTAGAGTCAATTGCCGCGGCAAACTATATTGAACCGAAAATTGATCTTGAATTGGTCAAGGGACTTAATGTGGGCTCATCAAAGGGCGGACCACTTTCCCCGGGCTGCGCGTATTACGAGGCAGTCAAGGATCTGGATGATCGCCAGTTTACCGACGTGGTGTTGTTCCCGTTTGTCTCTAGAGGCGGCGGAGAGAAGTACATCCTGGATGTCATAAAGGCACTGCTGAAGTTGGATCCCAGTAAACGTATTCTGATACTTACCGGTGAAAAATACGCAACGCATGCCTTGCATTTGTTGCCGGAACAGTGTGCTTTCATTGATTTATACGAAATATGTTCGCGTTGGCAACTGCATGATATACACATCATCACGCTTCGAATCATCCAGGCAGTGGCGTCATCGGCAATGCTGCATATCAAGTCATGCCCCTATGCCTTTTCGTTCTTTGAGCGTTTCTCTGCGGAGTTGACCAATCAGGCTGTGTTCTATTATTTCAGTAATGCTGCTTATCAAGATCGCGGGCTCAGTTTTATTGATGGCAGCAGTCTTTATTTTATTTCTGAATTCGCGTCGAATTTGACACATATTATCTCGGATCAACCCGCATCCATTCGCTACGCCAAACAACGGCTAGAAATGGATCGTCTTCACTGCGAAACACTTTTTGCAAAATGCGCCAGTCATTTGCATCCGGATGAGCTCGAGCCATTCGTGCCCACCAAGCGCCTGCTATGGGCATCGCGTCTAGACTATGAAAAACGTCCTGAATTGATCCCGCTCATTGCGGCTCGATTATTGGCGTTGGACCCGGATATCATGCTGGACGTATATGGGCAAAGTGTTTTCGTTGAAAACAGTCATAATTTGACTACACTTGCCAATGTTACATATAAGGGTGGATTTACTCGGTTCTCAGACTTGAACGCCTCCGAGTATGATGCGCTTGTGTACACCAGCCGGTTTGATGGCTTGCCCAACATTGTCCTCGAGGCGATGGCAGAAGGATTGTTGGTGATTGCGCCAGACGTGGGCGGAGTCGGCGAAGTCGTTTCTTCAGATCGGACCGGCCTGTTGATCAAGAACGATTTTGACGATGCCGCAATGGCCGATCTCTACGTGGAAACGATTCGACAGCTCTACGATAATTCCCTGAATATCGATCGATTGAGAAAAGAGGCACTATCTCTTATTCTTGAACGTCATAGTGAACAGGCGTATATGACACGGGTAAAAGAAATCTTTCATTTGGCGGGCGAGTGACATGAATAATCAGTCAAACATAGCAGAACAAAGCAATATCATTGAAAGACGGAAGCAACTTCAGGCGGAGGTCATGCAGTGCGAACCGTTAGTCAGCAATTTGAAGAAATTTGTGGCGAATGGTGCAATTTATTTACCCAGCGCTGGAAATTTCGGGGATGGTTTGATCGGATTGGGCACGATATGCCTTTTTGAAAAATTAGGCATTAGCCCCAAAATACAGGATATCCTGGTTGACCAAGCAATGCCTAAGGCACGGCAGGTAATCGTCGGTGGCGGAGGCGGGTGGCTTGATGGGCTCTGGAACCACTATGCCAAAATGTTGGACGGTTTTTTAGAGCAAGGTGGTGAAGCGCTGATTCTACCCAGTACGGTTAAAGGTTTCGAGCAATTTTTTGAAAAATATGCTAGCCAGATCACGATATTTGCGAGAGAAAGGGTTTCTTACGATCATCTGCTGTCCATTAAAGGTATGCAGGACCGCGTATACCTTTGTCATGATTTGGCATTTGCCACCGATTTCTCTGAATTCAAGATTCATGGATTTGAGCATCGGAATGGCAGGTTAAACCTGTTCCGAGAGGACGAGGAGGCCAGAAATGCTGACCATTACACGCATAATTATGATTTATCACTATTGTGGAACAGTTTGTCGTGGTTCGATAAACAAACGTGTATTCGCCGCTTGTCTCCACTGGTCGATCTGATGTCGCAGTTTGAACATATTCATACTGATCGGCTACATATGTCGATACTGGGCACGCTCCTCGGGTGTCAGGTGACTATGCATCCCAGTGGATATTTCAAAAACAAGGCGGTCTTTGAGTACTCCCTGTCAGGATTTCAGAATATTGTATTTAGCAGCCGCCAACCGGATGAAAGCGATGAGTCCGGGGCTGTAGCGCTGATCAGGAACGAACAGGATATCAAGGACCTTGAGCAGTACGCGACTGAGATGACCGCGCTCAAGGAATCTCAAGAAAGTTTGTTGAAGCGATATCGTATCCTGGACGAAGAGCTGCAGGCGACCCGGGATCGGAATCTCAATTACGCCTACCGGCTTGATGCGCTTGCCAGGCAATTGGAAGAAAGCGTCCGGGCGCAAGCGGAGGCGCGTCCCAGTGCTGCGCAACAGGCTTATCTGGATTCCCGCGGCTATCGCCTGTGGGTACGCTATAACCAAATGTATGAAAACGAGACCTCGGGCCCAGTCCTGCGCAAGCTACGGTCCGCGCTGGGGGCCCTGTTGCGCAAGATCGGCATCCTGAAATAGCGCTATCGGTTTGGCCTGCGTAGCAGGCGCCGATAAATGAATGCCCGCGCCGAGTTCGGCACCAGCCGAACCGGTACGCGACTGACAAGGTTGACCGCCAGTTGCGGCCAGGACAGAAATCCCTTTGCGAAGAAACCGTATTGAAAGCGGATTTCGTTCCAGGCATATTTGATGCCGCCGCGCCGGCGGAACATCGTGTCTCCGGCGCGCGCATACACCAGCGCGTCCGGCAGGTTGGCGGCAACTACCGATTGCATGATCATGCGAATCCATAGAGCATAATCCTCATATAAAGGATCATTCTGATAGTTTCCCGCCGCCAGGACCGTCGATTTTTTGAACATAACCGTCATATGGTTGAACGGATTGCGGGTCTTGGCAAATTGATAGATTTGCGCCTGCGTGAGCGGAACGACGCGGGAGGCATAGGCCTGGTCCGACCGCGTTTCGAATTCCTGTATCTGGCCGCCAAGCAACCCGGTTTCCGGATGTGCCGCGAGGTAATCGAGCTGTTTCTCGAAGCGCGTCGGGCTGCAAATGTCGTCGCTGTCAAAGCGCGCAATCCATGCTTGCCGACAGGCCAGAACCCCCGCTTGCAATGCGGGGCCGAGTCCCTGGTTGACTGGTAGGGCAACGATTTCCAGCGGCAATCGCGTGCCATAGTCCTGTATCACCGTCGTCAGCGCCGGCGTGACAGGGCCGTCCTGGACAATCACGACTTGCGTGGGTTGGCAGGTGTTGGCGATCACACTGTCGAGCGCTTCCGCAAGAAACTCGGGGTTGTCATTTTTGTAGACTGCCATCAGCAGCGAGAAAGGGACGTGGTTTTTCATCAGGTAGGGCAGTAAGCGTAATTCCCGGCCAGGGATGGGAAACGAATGCGTGATTGGTGGGCTAGGCAAATTCTGGGATAGAATGAGGATACTTTAATTAATTCGCAATCGTCATTATTATTATGTTACCAGAGCCGTCCGTGCAAGGCGTTGTTCAGGATTGCATTGGCGCAAGCCACGGGCAAGTGCGGCATGTCTTCCAGCTGGCGATGCCGATCACGCCGGGGCGGCCAGAATGAAACGCCTCGTGCGCGAGTTGCTGCTTTTTGGTCTGGTCGGTACGGCCGGATTTGTCGCGGATACCGCGGTTTTATATCTGTTTCGGGGTTCGGTGGGGAACTACTGGGCCCGGGCGATCTCTTTTCCCTGCGCGGTTTTTGTTACCTGGATACTCAATCGCAACCTGACTTTCCGCCGCAAAAGTTCCAACAGGACTGCGGGACAAGAATTTCTGCGTTACTTCGCGATGATGGTGGCGGGAGGGGCCGTGAACTACCTGGCTTATGCGGCGCTGATCAGTTGGTCCCCGACCGTGCACCGGTTGCCGATCCTGGGTGTGGCGGCGGGTAGCCTTGCGGGCATGGCGGTCAACTACCTGCAACTGCGTCTGGTGATGTATAAACATGATAAGCACGCCGCCAACGGTTAGGCGGTTGCCATGGCGGGGTTCGCGCCCTGTTCCCGGGCAGTGGCAGTCGGGGCACCCGTCTCGCTTTCAATGGCCGGCGGGTATTTCGGGAACGCCACAGGGTTTGGGGCTTATTGCTTTTCAGTAATTTGTAAGGAATTAATGGCGGTGGCAGGCACCTCGAGTATGTTGAAACATGCTGTAATGGATCCGGCCCCGATATTTGGCGCTCTGGCCGGGTCTTGGCCGTGAGGGCAGGGACATATTGTAAAATTCCACGCAGTCACGGCCCAGCGGGTCGTGTTTCATAGACCGCTTCGCTAGCCCAGTGCGAATCTGCCTTTTTTGGATGAGTTTACATCACATGTTTTTGTTCAATATAAACCGGGGTCTGAGCGACATCGTTTCGGGTTTCCAGCATCGCCATATCTGGATGCTTCTGGCCTGGCTGGAAATCAAGCAGCGGTATAACCGCTCCAAGATCGGGCCTTTCTGGCTGACGATCAGCATGGGTGTCATGGTTGCCGCTCTGGGCGTGATCTATGGCGCGCTGTTCAAGATGAATTTGCGGGACTACCTGCCCATGCTGGCGATCGGATTGGTGATCTGGTCCTTTATCTCGCTGACGATTACCGATGGGTGCAATACCTATATCGCATCGACCAATTATCTGAAGCAGATTTCGGTACCAAAGTCTATCTTCATTTTGCAAACGATCTGGCGCAACCTGATTATTTTGGCGCACAACTTCGCAATTGTGGTGCTGGTGTTGCTGGGCTTCCAGATATCGTTCTGGCACACCTTGCATCTGTTTGTCTTTGGCATGATTCTGCTGCTCTGGAACCTGTGGTGGATCTGCACAGTCGCTTCCCTGGTCTGTGCGCGTTTTCGCGATGTGCCGCAAATTGTCATCAGCATCTTGCAGGTTATCTTTTACGTGACACCCATTTTGTTCAAGAAAGATATGCTGGAGAAATATCCCTGGATCATTGATTTCAACCCGTTTGCCCACCTGATCGAAATCATTCGTTCGCCCTTGCTGGGAGAGTATCCCAGCGTCGAGAACTGGCTTGTCTGCCTAGCCATGGCATTGGCAGGAACAGTGCTGGCGATTTTCATGCACGGCCGCTATCGTGCCCGCGTTCCATTCTGGGTGTAACTCATGACAGCATATATCAAAGCAGAAAACCTTAATGTCGAGATGCCGGTCTATGACCTGAGCGGCCGCTCGATGAAGCTTCGTGTATTGGGGTCGTTCAAGAATGATCGGCTCAAGTCGGACCACGGTATCACCGTAGTCAAGGCCTTGCAGGATTTGCACTTCGAATTCGGCAATGGCGATCGTGTTGGCCTGGTTGGACGCAATGGGGCGGGCAAATCTACGTTATTGCGTGTCCTCGCGGGTATTTATGAGCCGACCTACGGTACGCTGGAAACCAAGGGGCGCGCCGTGGCGCTGCTCGATATGGGTTTGGGCATGGATGAAACACTCAGCGGATACGACAATATCCGCCTGCGGGGGACCTTGCTGGGTATGTCCAGCGCCGAGATCAAGGAAAAAACCGAGGAAATCGCCGATTTCACCGATCTGAACGATTATCTGTATTTACCTATCCGCACCTATTCATCGGGGATGCGGATTCGTCTGGCCTTTGCCATTTCCACCGCGCTGGACCCGGAAATCCTGTTGCTTGACGAAGTCATCGGCGTTGGCGACGCAGCGTTCCTGGAAAAGGCCAATAAGCGTCTGAAAGAGTTCCAGCAGCGTGCAAAGATTGTGTTTGTCGCATCGCATGCTAACCAGGTCATTCGCGATATGTGCAACAAGGCGATCTGGCTGGACTCCGGCAAGCAGATGATGGTGGGGCCGGTAGAAGAAGTCATCTCCGCCTATGAGCAGTCGTTTTGACCGAGGCGGACCATAGCGGAAGGCATATGAAAAAAAAGCTGGCATTTATTGTTGATGTGCGGGGCTGGGCGTTTGACATTATTGCCACTCACGTTGGCCAGCAATTGTCGGACGTGCATGATGTCAAGCTGTATTATTGGGCGGATTTTCCGATTGCATCGCAATTGCTGCACAGGCTTGAAGCCGATGGCATTGCGCATGCGCACTTTTTTTTCCGCGAGCACCTCAAGGTCATCTTCGATACCGTCAGCGCACGATCAAAAGCCGCCTCCTTCTTCAACGGTATCACCGTGACGACGCACGTGCCGGATTATCTCTATCAATCGACCAACGAGCTGATCGAACGCAAGCCGATTTATGATTTCATCAACGGCTATTTTGTCACCAATGCTGATTTGAAGCAGATTTATGACGATCAGGCGTTTTTTGCGAAACCCGATAGTGTCATTATCGATTGGCCCATCAGTCATGCAGGCCTTGGGGAAGCAGAGGTAGCCCCGGTCGAGGCCGGCCGCCCGGTCAATATTATGTGGACGGGCAATTCCAAGTGGGGCGAGTATGCCGGCTACCGTGATTACAAGGGACTCCAGTCGATCATCAAGCCGGCGATCGAACGGCTCAAGCGAGAGGACTATCCGGTTGCGTTGACGGTCTTTGATTCGGCAGAGCAAAAACGTACGCGCGAAACCGTACTGAGCACGCTGGCGCAGCAAGATATTCTCCTGGTGGCGTCTGTCGCCGAAGGCACACCACTGACGGTGATCGAGGCCATGAGCCTGGGCGTGGCGGTCGTGTCCACACCCGTTGGGATCGCAAGAGAGGTATTGCCGGCCGAGTATCAGGGCGACGCGGTGATCGAACGCAGCGCCGAGCAGTTCTATACGACACTCAAGGCGTTGATGCAGTCGCCGGACAAGCTTTCCGCCATGAAGCGGGCCAATCTACGGGCATTCATGCAGCAATTTTCTGCCGATGGCCCGCTCAGGCAGCACTGGTTGCAATTTCTGGAGGCGGCGGCGAACAGAGCCGTCCCGGTCGCGACCCGTCAGCAAAGCTACAGCGTGAATCGAAGCCGGTTCCGACAATATGCCATCAATGGCGCCAGAACCTTTGTTTTCTTTCTGAAGCGCGCAGGGCTGATCAGAACCATTGATCGCTATTTTCCCAAGGCAGCGGTCTGGTATAACCGCCTGTTGCACGGCAATAGCGGTTCCATGTTCGGAGCGGCTAACCGGGCGGTGCAATACGAGACGGTGAAAAAAGCCTATCAGGCGACGCTTGGAGAACACCGCACAGACCGGCCACTGGTCATATATGCGCCGATGTGGAAAGGTGTGGCGGCGTCGACGGAAAGCCTGTTCGCCGATGGTCGCTTCCGGTTTCCATACTTCGATGACGAATATCCCGAGGTGATGAATCACCCGCAACTGGACATGGCGATCGATGTCCTGCTGGACACGCCGCCGCGTCAGATTATCTACAGTGGTGGTTCAGTGATCCACGTTTCGATGGCGCGAAAAATCCGCGAGCAGGCGCCGCAGATACGCCAGTATTTTCTCTGGCATGGGTCACCTGCCCAGTGGGTGGAGCCCAGCCAATTGGAACACTTCAATCTGTGGCACAAACTCTATAACACCCAGGTGATTGACGGCATGATTGCCATCAAGCCCGATCTGGATAAAATTTTGAATGTCATTGGCGTCAACAGTTTCGGACTGATCAATCCCATCCCCGACATCGACCGTCAGTTGACCAAACCCTCGTCCACGGGCTCTGACGACGGACGCGCCCATATTGGCGTGTTTTCCGCGGTCAGTTCCTGGTATAAAAATCCCTTTGTGCAATTGTTGGCGACATTGGGCCAGGAGGAGTGGACACTGCACACGAATGTGCCACGCATGACATTCAAGGATCTGGACTTCAGGCAAATGGGCCGGATGGAGTGCTATGAGTCCATGCCGCGGCCACAATTTCTGGCGCTGCTGGCATCGCTGGATCTGAATTTGTATGTCACGAATACGGAATGCTCTCCCATGGTCGTGTTGGAAAGCTGTTCGCTGGGCGTGCCGTGCATTGTCGGGCCTGCCGGCGATATTTTTTCGGGTGTTTCCGATGAGCTGGCGGGGTACCTCGTGGAGCCCCGCGTCGATGATGCTTACGCCATTTATACGCGTATGAAGCATGTGCTGGCTAATCGCGCGCACATTCAATCGCTGCTGGCCGACTTTGTGCCAAAATACAACCGGCAATGGTCGGGTGTCATGGACCAATTCTATGCCGCGCTGGCCCAAGACGCAAAGTCTGCGCATCCCTCGGCGCTGTCGGACGGCATGCGGGCGTCCCCCACGGCGGTCGTCAAGGATTGATGGGTCGGTCGCGCGTCGGGGGGCCGCGATGCATCCGGGCGCCGGCAGGGAAAATTGTAGGAATTCAAAACATTATTTACAGGTGTCGCCGTTGGCAGGTAAATGCGAAGTCATTGTTTTGGTTTAACATAGTCCTGGTTATTTACAATAAAAGGTCCTGATGTCTCTGTTTTCTACGACCACCAAAACGCAATCGGTCAGCTACGAGCCCGCGGTAGATGGATTGCGAGCGTTCGCAGTCATTGTCGTACTGTTTTTCCATACGGGCTTCCAGGCATTCAGCGGCGGGTACGTTGGCGTAGATGTCTTTTTTGTCATTTCCGGCTACCTGATTACCGGCATCCTGCTCAATAGTTGTCGGGACGATAAATTCTCGTTCCTGCAATTCATGGCAAGACGGATCGCCCGGCTTTATCCCGCCTTGCTGTTCACCTTGATCGTATGCCTGGTGCTGGGCTTTCTGCTTTTCGCGCCCAACGACTATACCGCGCTTGCCGATTCGTCGGTTTTCGCCCTGTTTTCCGTTTCCAACTTCCGCTTCTGGCTGGTGTCCGGGTATTTCGATACCTCGTCCGAAACCAATCCGCTGCTGCATACCTGGTCGCTGGGGGTCGAGCAGCAATTCTATCTGGTTTGGCCGTTTGTCATTTATCTGGTCTACCGCTTGAAGCCGGCATTGCTGCCCGCGGCGCTATTGGTGCTGGGCGCGGTTTCATTGGCTTTATCGCAATGGTATTTGTCGGTAGATACGTCGGCCAACTATTACCTGACTCCTTTCCGCGTGTTTGAATTCGCCATTGGCGGCCTGGTTGTCTTCGCGGTCGAACGCCGCAGGCAGGGCAATACCGGCAATCTTCAGCATGAAATCATCATGGCGATTGGCATTGCGTTGCTGCTCTATGGCGTTTTTGCCTACGATAAATCCACCACGTTTCCCGGCGTGCACGCACTGGTGCCGGCACTGGGCGCCGCGCTGTGTATCTACGCCAGTCCCGCCAGGATGCTGGGCAGTCTTTTCCGCAATCGCGCGATGGTTGCCGTTGGCCTGATCTCCTACTCGATGTATCTGATTCACTGGCCGCTTATCGTTTTCTACAAGTATTACATCTACCGCCCCCTGTTTCTCGCCGAAAAATGGATGCTGGTGGTCGCGCCCTTCGTGATCGGCTATCTCATGTACATTCTCGTGGAGAACCGCTACCGGCGCATCAATTTCTACAGCTGGTATTTCAAGGAAACACTGCAGCGTGTCGTCGTGCTGGCGTTGATCCTGGTGCCTGCCTTGCTGATCCTGACCAGCAACGGCATGACGTTTCGCATGAATGACTATTTTCCGGTTCATACGACCAATGCGTCCAGCTTTCACGAGGAACAGTATGGCGGTGCCGGATACAGCATGGGCAGCCAGGTGCTCGGGAATGCCGACGGGCGTCGCAAATCGGCGGTGATTGTGGGCGACAGCTATGCCAGGCAATATGCCTCGGGCCTTGACGAGACGCTCAAGCAGCATAAGAAATGGGTCGATACCTCGTTCGAGGACGGCTGCTTCTTTGGACCCGGCTATACCCGTCTGCTCGATGGCGTGCCGCGCCAGGATTGCATCGAACGGCTCGACTACGCGATCAAGGAGGCCAAGTTGTCGCGCGTGCCCTTGCTGTATGCGGTGAGCTACCAGAACTACCAGAAGACCATGGGTACCCCGGACGGTAAGCGCGTCACATTTACCGATCAATCCTATATGGATTTCCTGGAGAAAAACTTCGATGCCATTCACGAGCGCATTGGCAAGGAAAATACCCTGGCGATCATCGGCGCGCCGCCAGGCTCGGGATCGCAGGTCGGCCTGGCTTCCTGCGTGGACCGGCCGGGCTATCTGCCGTTGACTTGCGCCAAACACCTGGAGCTTGACGAACAGAAAGGCAATGCCTTTGCCGTCAATCGCAAACTGGCGGACTATGCCAAAAGCCGCAAGAACGTGGTGTTTATCGATCCGTATACCGTCTTGTGCCAGGATGGTCGTTGCCAGAGCCTGCTCGAGCGCAAGCAGTTTTTGTATTCCGACGGCACGCATTTGTCCAAGCAGGGCTCGGCCTACGTGATTCAGGGGCTTTGGCCACAGTTGAAGACAATACTGAAGTAAAGGTCACCAGGCACGGGCTACCCATGGCCGCAGGGGCGATGGGTGGCCTGGGTGTGTCGGCAGTGGGGTCAGGCGTCCTGGACCTTGCGAATCAGCCCTTCCTGCGTGGTAGAGGCAACCAGGTCGCCCTGGCTGTTGAAAATATGGGCGCGGCAGAATCCCCTGGCATTGCTGGCGCTGGGCGACTCCAGCGAGTACAGCAACCATTCATCCATGCGGAAGGCGCGATGGAACCAGATGGCGTGATCAATGGTGGCCAATTGCATGCTTTTTGAAAACGGGGTCTGCTTGTGGGGGAGCAGCGAGGTGAACAGCAGGTAGAAATCCGAGGTGTAGGCCAGCATGGCGCGGTGCAGCAGCGGATTGTCGGGCAGCTTATCGGCGGCCCGGAACCAGATATGCGCTTTCGGGTCATAGTTGCCTGGCTGGAACATCTGGCCGGGCTCCACCGGGCGCATTTCAATGGCGAAATCACGCCCGACCAGGCTGGCCAGCCGTTTGGGCAGCTTGTGCTCCAGCTCGGTAATCAGCTGTTTTTCGTTTTTCAGCGTATCGGGACCAGGCACTTCGGGCGCGGCGGCCTGGTGCGAAAACCCGGCTTCTTCTCCCTGGAAACTGCTGCTCATGATGAAAATGGGTTGGTCCAGCTGCGAGGCAATCACGCGCCTGGCGGAAAAACTGCCGCCATCGCGCGTGCGCTCCACCTCGAAGTGGATCGGTTTGCTTGTGTCTCCTGGCCTCAGGAAGTACGAGTGCAAGGAATGCACGGCGCGGGCCGAATTGACGGTAAGCGACGCCGCCATCAGGGACTGGCCCAATACTTGTCCGCCGAATATGCGGCCGGTACCGAAGATATCGGTGCTGATTCCCTGGAAGGTGTCTTTGCCTACAGGTTCCACCTGCAGTTGTTCGATTAGGTCGGGCAATACAGTATTCATGGCTTTTCTTCTGGTATTCGACGTAAAATCCGATTCTAGCAGAAGAAGGGCATAAATTTGCTGGCGGTTTGTTGCCAGATTTGTGTCTGGTGACGAAACGGAAAATTCTGTGAGCAAGCGCAAGTTTTCTTGCATGCGCCGCTTCCAACGACATGGGTAGCGCATATAATTATGCGAAATAAACAAATACAAAACGCAGTACTGCGGGTAACGGATCAACCAGGGAAGAACCATCGAATGCAGAGCCATGTTCAGAATAAGCTTGTCAGGTCGCTCTTCCTGGTTTTTCTCTTGCTGCTGGCGCTGATGCCGCTGGTGGTCATGAGCACGCAACGCGTACCCAGTCCGCTATTTTATGGGCTGGCGGTATTCGGGCTCGTGGTTGTCCTGGCCTGCAAGCCGGCGCAGGCAACGTTCAATCTGCGCGCCTTCCTGCCTTTGTTCCTGTTGTGCGGCGTATTTGCCATCGCGGTGCTGGTGTCCCAACAGGTCACCGGTCGCAACGATGGTGCCGGGCTTGAAAAGGCCTTGCGGTTCTCCTTGGGGTTGCCGCTGCTCGTGGTCGCTTGTTGCTATTTGCCCCGGCAATGGCTCGCTTGCAGTCTCGTTGGCGTCTACGCAGGCCTGGTCTATGCGATTGGGTTCATTTTTGCCTTATCCTGGCCGACGTTCGAACGACCCGATACCAGCGATGTTTATAACGCGGTCGGCTACGGCAATTTAACCTTGCTGTTCAGCATTATCACCTTGTATTCCTGCAATCTGAACCTGACTCCCTGCGGCCGCGTGGAAAAATACCTCAAGATCTTGCTGGGACTGGCGGGGATCGCCGCTTTTGTGCTGACCCAGACGCGCAGCGGGTGGGTGGCCGTTCCGTTTTTCCTGCTATTTGGCCTGCTGATCCACCTGCGCAAGAACAATCGTCTGAAATTGTTCGGCGTATTTGTGCTGGGGCTCGTCCTGGCCGCGGTCATCACGCTGACCGTGCCCGGCATCAAGGACCGGGTTGCGCTGGGCGAGAAGGAGTTGACCGAATGCATGACGACCCATGCCACCGAACCGTCATCCGTATGCATCCGATTGCAGTTGTGGCGCTCAACCATCGCGCTCTGGGAAGAAAGCCCGATTGTCGGCTCGGGCTCCAACGGCTATTTCTCTGAATTCATGAAAACAGAGGGGGTCCGGCGCGGCCTGGTATCCGAAATGGTGGCCAATCAATGGGGCGAACCCCATAATGACTGGTTGCAGGCGCTCAGCAGCTACGGCCTGTTCGGGGTGCTGGGGCTGTTCCTGCTGTATTTTGCGCCCATGGCCGTGTTTCTGAAACGGTTGCTGGCCACCAAGGACGAAACACTGCGCACCTATGCGGCAATCGGCGCGGCGATCTGCATGGGTTTTGCCGTTTTCGGCCTGACCGAACTGATGTTCAGGGGGCTGCGCACGATGGGCTTTTACACGGTGGTCGTCGCCGTGTTCCTGGCGCTGTCCACAAGGACACGGGGGCAGCAGATGCAGATGTCCGCCGCCGGCAGCGATTGACGGGGTGTCGGGGAATAGCGCAATCATGGTGAAAGAATCAAAGGCAGTGGCCATTCTGATGGCGCCCCGGCTTGGCGATACGCTGCTCATGATGGTCGTGGCCGAGAATTTCAGGCAGAACGGCTGGCGGGTAACAGTATTTGGCAACTATGCGCAACAATTGCGCGACTGGTTTCCGGGATTCGAGATTTTCCCCAAAATGGCCGAAGAGGCGGCGGGCGCGCAGCTGGCCCGGTTTGACCTGGTTGTCCAGATGCACCCCGACTGGCCGTTTGCCCTGAAAGGTAAGCACCCCAATTATGTCGTTTATGACGAGCATGTCGTGATAACGGGCAAGGGGTTCGTCAAGGCCCAGCAGATCGCCGATTTCTGCGCGGACTATTTCGGCTTCGCCAATACCTCCCGCTACAATGGCATGGTGGCGCCCGCCGGCGCCCGCAAGCGGATCGCCTCGCAGCGGGTTGTGATCCATCCCACTTCCACCGGGGCGCTGCGTTGCTGGGAGCCTCGCCATTTCCGCACATTGGCGCGATACCTGATTGCGTCCGGGTTTGAGCCGGCTTTCATCGTTTCCCCCGAAGAACGCCCGGATTGGGTATGGGTAGAGGCCCTGGGAGCCGCGCTGCCGCCGTTGCCCAGCCTGTCCGAGGTGGCCGCCTATATCCATGAGTCGGGATGGTTTATCGGCAATGAGTCGGGCATTGGCCATCTGGCGTCATCGGTGGGGTTGCCGGTGTTGACGCTCACCGGCAGGGTGACGCGCACCAAGGCATGGCGGCCGGCATGGGGGCCGTCGCGCATTGTCGCCCCCTGGTATATCCCCGGGGGCCGGTTGCGCGACCGCTACTGGCGCACATTGCTGTCCCCGCGTCACGTCATGTGGGCATTTGCCCGCTTGCGCGCGCGCTACGGGCAGATGCAGCGAGAGGCCTTATCCGAATCATTGCGGATTGGCGTCGCGCCGGCAATAACCCAGGAGGATCACATATGAATTTGGAACAGCGGTTTGCCGCCGTCGACCGGCAGGTAGGCGCGGCTTGCGAGCGAGCTGGCCGGTCCAGGGACGAGATCGAGATTTTGCCCGTGACCAAAACATTCGGACACGATATCGTACGCCAGGCCATGGCGCTGGGTCGGCGCCGCTTCGGCGAAAACCGGGTCCAGGAAATGAAGGAAAAAGCGCTGGCCTTGAATGACAGCGCCATCGAGTGGGTCATCATCGGATATCTGCAAACCAATAAAGTCAAAGAGGTGGTGCGCTACGCGAGCGAATTGCAGTCGCTGGACCGGCCGGATCTGGCGCAAGCCCTTGAGCGACGGCTGCAACAGGCAGGCCGATCGCTGGATGTCCTGGTGCAGGTCAAATCCAGTCCCGAGGAAACGAAAACCGGTATGGCGCCAGAGGCGGTGCCGGCGTTTATGCAGTCCCTGAGGCAATATGACACGTTGCGCGTCCGCGGCTTTATGACGGTTGCTGAGAATACCGAGTCCGAGGCGCGCGTGCGCGATTGTTTTCGCCGCCTGCGGCTGTTGCGGGACCAGTGTCAGAATGAACTGGGTTGCGCGCTCCCCGTGCTGTCCATGGGCATGAGCGGCGATTACGCCATTGCCATCGAAGAAGGGTCCACCCAGTTGCGTATTGGCTCGGCCTTGTTTGGCGCGCGCCCGCTGCCGCGCTGATGGTTCAGGCGCCGTAGCGTTTCAGGCCTTCCAGGTCCAGGATGCTGACGGCGCCATATTCCACTTGCAATAATTTTTCAGATTCAAGTTTTTTCAGCGCCTGGTTGGCGCGCTGGCGCGATACCCGCGCCAGGTAGCCCATTTCTTCCTGGGTAATGGCAAGACGCTGCTTCAGTCCCGGGTACAGCAGGGGATTGAACAATTCGGCAAGGCAGCGCGCTACGCGGGCGTCGGCATTGAGCAGGCGGTCGTGTTCGGCGCGGCCGATGAACTGCCCGACCCGTTCATTGAGCAGATCCAGCAAATAGCGATTGAAGGGAATGCTGTTGTCGAGCAACCATTCGAAGGTTCGCGCGGGCAGGCGCGCGACGTAGGAATCGCGCAGCGCCACGACATCATATTTGCGGCATTCCTTTTTCAGGATGCTGCCTTCACCGAGCCAGCCGCCAACCGGAATACCGGTGAGCGAAGCGACCTTGCCGTCGGCATTGCCCACCGATATGCGGATGAGCCCGTCCATGACGCCGATCCAGTGTTCCGCGGCTTCTCCCTTGCGGGCGATCAGCGCGCCGCTGCTGAAATGCTGTACGGTCACATCCTGCAGGACCCGGCGCTGATGCTCCGGTGCAAGCAAGGCAAACCACTGCGCGGCTTCGGGCGAAAAGTGTGACATAGGACTTACCCTAGAAAGCTGTAGAATGTCGTGATGGTGACAGTTAGCTTACAATCAAACCGTTAACTTAGCAACACAAAAGACTTCGGGGTTTGCGCTAATGCGCGGCTCGCAGGCCGACTAAAAAAACCATGACAGTCAGCCGCAAACAGGTAAGGAGACGACATGTTGCAGACGGGCAGTACAGTAAGCGCCGCCACGCCGCAGACATTTCCAGCACTGCTCATGCATCATGCTGCGGTCAGGGGATCCCGCCCCGCGCTGCGGGAAAAGGACCTGGGGATCTGGCAAACCTACACCTGGCAGCAGGTGGCCGCGCAAGTGCAGCGCGTGGCCGCCGGCCTGTTGCAATTGGGCGCCACGCCGGGAGAGCATATTGCCGTTGTGGGCGAGAACCGTCCGCGCCTGTACATGGCCATGATGGCTGCGCAGGCCGTGGGCGCGATTCCCGTACCCATGTATCAGGACGCCGTCGCCCAGGAAATGGTGTATGTGCTGCAAGACGCCAACGTCCGGATTGTCATTGCCGAGAATCAGGAACAGGTCGACAAGATGCTGGAGATCCGCGGACAGGCGGCGCAATTGTCACATGTCATATACGATGATCCGCGCGGCCTGCGGCATTACGCCGATGAACTGCTGATGTCGTGGGAGCAGTTGTTGTCGATCGGCGATGCATATCATGCGGGCGCGCCGTCCGCCGTTGCCGATGCCATTGCCCGCGTGCAGCCGCAAGATACCGCCGCAATGTTCTATACCTCCGGCACTACCGGCAAGCCCAAGGGCGTGGTGCTGACGCACGCGGCGCTGATCGACCGGGCCAATGTGATCCAGGAAATGGAAAAGCTGACCGACCGGGAAGAAGTGCTGGCCTATC
Source organism: Advenella kashmirensis (assembly GCA_040395835.1). Lineage (GTDB taxonomy): Bacteria > Pseudomonadota > Gammaproteobacteria > Burkholderiales > Burkholderiaceae_B > Advenella > Advenella kashmirensis_B. Next base: position 44,899 of record JBEBPQ010000001.1, on the reverse strand, counting down.
TGCCGCCTGCGTGGATCGGCCAGAATATGTTTTCCTATACGCAACTGCTGGCCACCGGTTTTACCGTTAACCACCCGGAATCGCCCGCCACGGTTTCCATCGATATGCATGATATCGGTCCGACCTATTATTTTTCCCCGCCACGCATCCTCGAGGACCTGCTGACGCACGTCACCATTCGCATGGAGGATGCCGGCCGGCTCAAGAAGTGGATGTTCGATGTCTGCATGCGCCTTGCTCATCGCGTCGGCGCGCGAATCCTGGACAAACAGCCCGTCGGCCTGCTCGACCGCATCAAGTACGCGATCGGCAACGTGCTGGTGTATGGACCCCTGCGCAATGCACTGGGCATGAGCCGGGTCCGCGTGGCCTACACTGCCGGCGAGGCCATTGGCCCGGACCTGTTCCGGTTCTATCGCTCTATCGGCATCAATCTGAAGCAATTGTATGGTTCCACCGAGACCTCGGTCTTTGTCTGCGTCCAGAACGACGGACAAGTGGCCGCCGATACGGTAGGGCCGCCGGTGGCGGGCGTTCAACTGCGCATCGCAGAAAGCGGCGAGGTTCAGGTCAAAAGTCCGGGGCTGTTCCGCGAATACTATCGCAACCCCGAATCCACGCGCGATTCGTTCACCCAGGATGGCTGGTATCACACCGGGGACGCCGGATTTCTAGATGCGCAGGGTCAATTGAAGATTATTGATCGTGCCAAGGATGTTGGGCGCCTGCGCGACGGGCGGATGTTCGCGCCCAAGTATGTGGAAAACAAGCTCAAGTTTTTCCCATTCATCAAGGAAGCCGTGGCATTTGGCGCGGACCGCGATCATGTTTGCGCGTTTATCAATATCGACCTGGAAGCGGTGGCGAACTGGGCGGAACGCCGCGGCCTGGCCTATGCCGGGTATACCGACCTGGCTTCCAAGCCCGAGGTCTACGCGCTGATCGGCGATTGCATCGATAAGGTCAACCAGGATGTGGCGCAGGACGAGCAACTGTCGGGACTGCAGATCCATCGATTCCTGATCCTGCACAAAGAGCTGGATCCCGATGACGGCGAACTGACCCGCACCCGCAAGGTGCGCCGGGCATACATCGCGGAAAAATATGGCGTGCTGGTCGATGCCCTGTTTGCAGGCAAGGCGAGCCAGTACATCGAAACCGAAGTGAAATACGAAGATGGCCGCACAGGCAAAATCTCAGCCGACCTGAAGATCCAGCAAGCCCGTGTCGCCAATCTTCCACTAAACAAGGCCGCGTAACATGAGTGTCGACCGTGAAGTCCGTATTGGCGATGTCATCCTTGATATGCAGAACATTTCGCTGCGCTTTGGCGGCGTCAAGGCATTGACCGATATTTCTTTCAATGTCAAAGAGCATGAGATCCGCGCGATCATCGGCCCCAATGGCGCCGGCAAGAGCTCCATGCTGAATGTGATCAATGGTGTCTATATACCGCAGGATGGCGCGATTCATTTCGATGGCAGGCATTTTGGCAAGATGACGCCGCGCCGCGCGGCCGAGATGGGTGTGGCCCGCACCTTCCAGAATCTGGCGTTGTTCAAGGGCATGAGCGTGTTGGACAACATCATGACCGGCCGCAATCTGCGCATGAAAAGCGGGTTGCTGTCGCAGGCGTTGCGCGTCTTCGGCGCCGAAAAAGAAGAAATCCGTCATCGCGAATTTGTCGAAAACATCATCGATTTCCTTGAAATACAAGCCTACCGCAAGATTCCCGTAGGCCGGCTGCCCTACGGCCTGCAAAAGCGGGTGGACCTGGGACGGGCGCTGGCGATGGAGCCCAGGATGCTTTTGCTGGATGAACCCATGGCGGGCATGAACATCGAGGAAAAGCAGGACATGAGCCGCTTTATCCTTGATGTCAATGATGAGTTTGGCACCACGATTGTTCTGATCGAGCACGATATGGGCGTGGTGATGGATATTTCCGATAGGGTCGTCGTCCTGGATTACGGTAAGAAAATCGGCGATGGCACGCCGGCGCAAGTCCGTTCCAACGAAGATGTGATTCGAGCCTATCTCGGCGTGGAGCATTGATCATGGCCTATTTTCTCGAAACCCTGTTTGGCGGCCTGATGGGCGGCATGCTGTACGCGCTGGTGGGACTGGGCTTCGTGCTCATTTTCAAGGCATCGGGCGTGTTCAATTTCGCCCAGGGCGCCATGGTCCTGGTGGCGGCGCTCTCGATGGCCCGGTTCTCCGTGTGGTTGCCGCAGTGGCTGGGGTTCGACAGCCTGCTGCTGGCCAATATATTGGCATTTTTCGTGAGCGCGGGCGTCATGGTGCTGATCGCGTTTTTCGTGGAGCGCCTGGTGCTGCGTCACCTGGTGAACCAGGAGGCGACCACGCTGCTGATGGCAACGCTGGGCATCAGCTATTTCCTGGATGGGCTGGGGCAGATCGTCTTCGGTAGCTCCGTCTATTCGCTCAATATTGGTATGCCGAAGGATCCGGCCTTTATTCTGGATTCGGTGTTCGAGGGCGGGATTCTGATCAGTCTCGAGGATCTGACCGCCGCCGTCGTGTCGGCGATTCTGGTCGCGCTGCTGGCATTTTTCTTTCAGTATACGGCGACCGGCCGTGCCTTGCGCGCGGTGGCCGACGACCACCAGGCGGCCCAGTCCATCGGCATTCCATTGAACCGGATCTGGGTCATCGTGTGGATCGTCGCCGGCATCGTGGCGCTGGTCGCAGGCATGATCTGGGGGTCCAAGTTCGGCGTGCAGTTCACCTTGTCCACGGCCGCCCTGCGGGCTTTGCCGGTGGTGATCCTGGGCGGTCTGACTTCCATTCCGGGCGCGATCATCGGCGGACTGATCATCGGGGTCGGCGAAAAACTTTCCGAGGCGTATATCGGGCCATTTGTGGGGGGCGGCATAGAGATCTGGTTCGCCTATGTGTTGGCGCTGGTATTCCTGCTGTTCAGGCCGCAAGGACTATTCGGCGAAAAAATCATCGACCGCGTGTAAAGGGGCAGGGACACAATCATGTTTTATCGCGAAAACGGCCAATTCAAGGTCAGCTACCGACAAGACCAGCAGATTTTTCCCGTGCGCCAGGACCGGATTTTTATCCTGCTGCTGTTGGTGGTGGCCATTGTCGTCGTGCCGCTGCTGTCGAGCAATTACTTCCTGAGCGGCATCGTCATTCCGTTCTTGATCCTGTCGCTGGCGGCGATCGGGTTGAATATCCTGGTCGGCTATTGCGGTCAGATTTCCCTTGGCACCGGCGCCTTCATGGCGGTAGGCGCCTATGCGGCCTGGAATTTCGGCGTGCGTTTTCCGGAAATTCCGCTGATTATCCAGATCCTGCTGGGCGGGGTCTTTGCCACGGTGGTCGGTATTCTTTTCGGTATTCCCAGTTTGCGGATCCGAGGCCTGTATCTGGCCGTGGCCACGCTTGCCGCCCAATTCTTCGTCGACTGGACGTTCCTGCGGATTCCTTTTTTCACCAATGACTCCTCGTCCGGCAGCGTGTCCGTGCCGGCGCTGGATTTTTTCGGCTTGCCTGTGACGACGCCGTTGCAAAAATACCTGTTTGTCCTGGGACTGGTCATCGTGATCGCGCTGTTGGCCAAGAATCTGGTGCGCGGCGCTATCGGTCGCGAGTGGATGGCGATCCGGGACATGGACGTGGCGGCTGCGGTGATCGGGATCCGGCCCATGTACGCCAAGCTTAGCGCTTTCGCGGTCAGCTCATTTATTGTCGGCATATCCGGGGCCCTGTGGGGGTATATCCACCTGGGATCGTGGGAGCCGTCGGCGTTTGACCTGAATCGCTCGTTCCAGTTGCTGTTCATGGTGATCATCGGCGGCCTGGGATCCATTGCCGGCAGTTTCTTCGGGGCCGCGTTTATTGTGCTGGTGCCAATATTGCTCAACCGGATACCCGAGATGATGGGCCTCGCCATCGGCGTGGATACGGCCGCCCATATCGAGCATATGGTATTTGGCGCGCTGATCGTCTTTTTCCTGATCGTGGAGCCGCATGGCCTGGCGCGGCTCTGGAGTATTGCAAGAGAAAAATTGCGGATCTGGCCGTTTCCGCACTAATAGGTGGTATCGGTGTTTGCTGGTGTGTAATCAATGAACATAGCCCGCGGAGGGCATGAGTCCAAGGAGACAATAATGAAATTGAAAGTAAAGCAATGGGTTGTCGCGGCAAGTGTCGCGGGCATGCTTGGTACCTTGCCGCTGCAGGCGCAGGCGGCAGATGAACAGTTCATTCCGCTGCTGACGTATCGCACCGGTTCATTCGCGCCGCTGGGCATCCCGTGGGCCGATGGCAAGATCGATTATCTGAAGCTGGTCAACGCGCGCGATGGCGGAGTCAATGGCGTGAAGATCTCCTACGAGGAGTGCGAAACGGCGTATGCCACGGATCGTGGCGTCGAATGCTATGAGCGATTGAAAGCGGCCAACGGCGGCGCGTCCGGCTTCGACTCCCAATCGACGGGCATTACTTTTGCCGTGTCCGACAAGGCGCCGATAGACAAGGTGTCCATTGAAACCGTGGGCTATGGCCTGTCCCAATCGGCCGACGGCTCGGTCTTCGAGTGGAATTTTCCACTGCTGGGCACCTACTGGACGGCGGCCGATGTCATGATCCAGGATATTGCCAAGAAGAGCGGGGGCGAAGACAAGCTCAAAGGCAAGAAGATCGCCCTGGTCTATCATGACTCTCCCTACGGCAAGGAGCCGATCCCCTTGCTCAAGGCCAGGGCCGAGGCCAATGGCTTTGAATTACAGCTGTATCCCGTCACGGCGCCCGGTGTGGAGCAAAAATCCACCTGGTTGCAGATCCGCCAGAAGCGGCCGGATTATGTGCTGCTGTGGAGCGCCGGCATCATGACCCCGACGGCGATACGCGAGGCGCAGTCCACGGGCTATGCGCGCGACAAAATCTATGGTATTTGGTGGGCCGGTTCCGAGGGGGACGTGAAGGACCTGGGTCAGGTCGCAAAGGGCTATAACACGATTACCATCCACAACACCGGCGAGGCCAAGGGCAAGGTCTATGACGATCTTAAGACCCATCTGTTCGATAAGGGACAGGGTGGCAGCAAAAATACGGTGGGCACGATCGCCTACACCCGCGGGCTGGTCATCTCTATGCTGCAGGTCGAGGCCATCCGCACGGCCCAGGAAAAGTTCGGCAAAGGCCAGCATATGACGCCGGAGCAAGTGCGCTGGGGATTCGAAAATCTGGACCTGACCGAAGCGCGTCTGAAGGAAATCGGCTTTGACCAGATCATCAAGCCGATCAAGACCAGTTGCGAGAATCATGTGGGCGCCGACTGGGCACGCATCGTGCAGTGGGATGGCGCAAAGTTCACGCCGGTTTCGGATCTTTATCAAGCGGAACAAAAATACGTCGGGCCCTTGGTCAAGGCTGAAGCGGAAAAGTACGCCAAGGCCAAGAAGGTCACCGTGCGTGATTGCAGCAAGGCTTCTTCCTGAGGGGGAAGGGGAAAACGCCTGGCCGCGGCAGGGTACACAGTCCGTGGCCAGGCAACTTCTGAACCAATGCAATAGCGGGAAACGAGAATGGAAAGCACAAGCACTGCCACGCAGGCGACCGATACAGGCGAGCGAATGTTGCTTAACGTGAACGGGATCGAGGTGATCTACAACCATGTGATCCTGGTGTTACGCGGCGTATCGCTGGTGGTTCCCGAGGGGAAGATCGTGGCCTTGCTCGGGGCCAACGGCGCGGGCAAGACCACCACGCTGCGGGCGATTTCGAATTTGCTCAAGAGCGAACGCGGCGATGTGACCAAAGGCACGATTCACTATCAGGATGAGCGCATCGACAGCATGACGCCGGCCGACCTGGTCAAGCGCGGGGTGATCCAGGTCATGGAAGGGCGCCACTGTTTCGGCCACCTGACCATCGAGGAAAATCTGCTGACCGGCGCCTATACGCGCAATGTGGGCAAGGGGGAAATCGCCGCTTCGCTCGATAAGGTGTATCAGTATTTCCCGAGACTCAAGCAGCGGCGCGCCAGCCAGGCCGGCTATACGTCCGGCGGCGAGCAGCAGATGGCCGCGATTGGCCGGGCCCTGATGGCCGACCCGAAAATGATTCTGCTGGATGAGCCATCGATGGGGCTGGCGCCGCAAATCGTCGAAGAGATTTTCGAGATTGTGCGCGATCTGAATACGCGCGAGCGAGTCAGCTTCCTGCTGGCCGAGCAAAATACCAATATTGCGCTGCGCTATGCCGATTACGGTTATATCCTGGAGAGCGGTCGCGTCATGATGGACGGCACGGCCAGCGACCTGGCGAACAATGATGATGTCAAAGAGTTCTACCTGGGCATCGAAAGCGGCGACCGCAAGAGTTTCCGTGATACTAAATTTTATCGGCGGCGCAAGCGCTGGCTGGCCTAGGAGGCGATGATGAGCGACTTTTTCGATTCCCTGGAAGTGCGGGATCCGGCCATGCGCGAGGCCGAGCTGTTCCGGGCGTTGCCCGGTGCGCTGGCCGCGGCGGCGGGCAGGGCACCGGCGATTGCCGAGCAGATGCAAGGCATCGACGCCAGCCAGGTGACCCAGCGGGATGCGCTGGCGCGTATTCCGGTATTGCGCAAGTCTGAATTGCTGGAGCGCCAGCTGGCACGGCGGAACGATGTGGATGCCGAGAGCACGGTGATTGACCGGGTGTTCGGCGGATTTTCCACGCTGGGGTGGGGAGAGGCGGCGCGTGTTTTCGCCTCGCCGGGCCCGATCTACGAACCGGAAAGCAAGCGCGCCGATTACTGGCGCTTTGGCAGGGCTTTGTATGCGGCGGGGTTTCGCGCCAATACCTTGCTATATAACTGCTTTTCCTATCACTTTACGCCGGCCGGATCCATGTTCGAAACGGCTGGCCTGGCAATTGGCTGCACGGTATTTCCCGGCGGTGTCGGGCAGACCGAAATGCAGGTCACGACCATGCGGGATCTGCGGCCCGACGGATACGCCGGCACGCCCAGCTTTCTCAAAATGATCTACGAGAAGGCCGATGAAATGCAGATCACTCTGCCGTCGCTGCGGCGCGCGCTTTTTTCCGGCGAAGCTTTTCCGCCATCGCTGCAACACTGGTTTGCCCAGCGTGGCATCGAGGGCTATCAGGCGTATGGCACGGCCGATTTGGGACTGATTGCCTACGAATCGCAAGCGCGGGACGGGCTGATTGTGGGCGAAGATATTCTGCTGGAGATCGTGCGTCCCGGCACCAATGATCCGGTGCCTGACGGCGAGGTCGGCGAAATCGTGGTCACCACGCTCAATCCCGATTACCCTTTGCTGCGTTTCGGGACCGGAGACCTGTCGGCGATCCTGCCGGGACATTCGGCTTGCGGACGCACCAATAAGCGGATCCGCGGCTGGCTGGGGCGCGCCGACCAGACGACCAAGGTCAGGGGGATGTTTGTACACCCGGAGCAGATTGCCGCCTTGGTCAGACGTTTCCCCGAAGTGCGGAAAGCGCGGCTGGTGGTAGGGGGCGAGTTGGGGCGCGACGAGATGACCTTGCTTGCGGAAACCACGCAGGAAACCGATCTTCAGTTACAGGAAAAAATCGCGTTCGCCGTTAGGGAGATCACCAAACTGCGCGCCGACATCCGGCTGGTGCCGCCAGGCTCATTGCAGAACGATGGCAAGGTGATCGAAGATATCCGCAAATACGAATAGTCACCGGGAAAGGTCGCCTCTGCCTGCTGGTTTGCCAGCGCCACGGGCTGGGCGCGATATCGGTGCCTGGCTACGCAGGCGGTTCAGAAGGGCGGGTTGAGCAAGCCGTTGCGCAAGGTGTGCTCAAAGTCGACCACGGGACGCCCCAACTGCGCCGCCATGGATGTGGTGCTTTCCGGATGGTACCGGACGGGGCTGCGAAGCGCCGCCTCGAATGTGTTGGCTATGCCTGTGAGGGTGTCCGGATCGGCGTTGACCAGGATGACGGCGTGCGCGAGCACGGCAAAGGTGGTGGGCTTGGCGTGGCGATTGCGCCGCCAGTACTGCGCCGTACCGGCAATTTTCCTACCGTCGACAGCCAGATTGAAGCGGCCATCGCAGAACGATCCCGTTACGGCCTGCGGGCTGGCCAGGAGGCCATAAGCGCCGATGGCTCGGGCGATCAGTGTGCACAGGCCCATATAATGGTCTTCGACATGATCCAGCGGATAGTTGGCCGTCACCGTATAGGCCAGGTGCAGATTGACGACGCCGGCCATTTGCGGCACGACGCCGCCACCGGAGAGGCGCACGCTGACCGGCGACCCGGTTTGTTCCATTCGGGCGCGGGCTGCCGTGAAGCCGGCCCGGCGCTGGTAGCTGCGGGGTACGACAATACCGTTGCCGGGGTGATGGATCACGGCGACGCGCTGTCCGGCTTGCGCCAGGTCCAGCAGTTGCATTTCGCTATCGCGCAGTTCGCGCGCCGAAGGTTCGAAGATATCGGTGGCAGGGACCAGGACAAAGGGGGCGGTCATTTTGGTGTCCGGGGAAACGAATTCCGCTGCCAGCCTCGGGGCTAGGCCTCGGCTTTTTCCTTGGCCAGCTTCTTGAGCTTGGTTTTGATGCGGCTTTGCTTGAGCGTAGACAGATATTCCACGAATACCTTGCCCAGCAAATGATCCAGTTCGTGCTGGACACAGACGGCCAGCAGGCCCTCAGCCTCGAACTCGTAGGCTTCCCCCTGCTCGTTCAGGGCTTGCACTTTGATGCGGGCAGCCCGTTCGACCTTGTCATACACGCCAGGCACGGACAGGCAGCCTTCTTCGTATACCTGAAGCTCGTCGCTTTTCCAGGTGATTTCCGGATTGATCAGCACCAGCAGGTCGTTGCCTTCTTCGGACACGTCAATCACCACAACACGCTCGTGGACATTCACCTGCGTTGCCGCCAGGCCCACGCCCGGCGCAGCGTACATGGTCTCGGCCATGTCCTTGACGAGTTGGCGGATGCGATCATCGACCTCGGCTACGGGTTTTGCCACCGTGTGCAGCCGCGGATCGGGAAAATGGAGTATAGGTAGTAGTGCCATGGCAATATTATAATTGAAAGTCAATGGCGCAAGCGCCGATGCCCCTGCCCGTTGCTCAGGCATTGGCCTGGCCGCCTGGCGGGGAAAAGCGCGGCCGGGCGTCGCCGAATTATCATGATGCCGGCCTGCATATGTTCCTATAATAGGGGTTTTGTCTCAAAATTCAAGCGAATCAAACCGATGGCCATGTCTGACGAAGAGTTATACGCATGGGTGCGGCTTACCCTGGAGCCGGGCGTGGGGCCTGTCACCGCCAGGCACCTGCTGGTTGCTTTCGGCTTGCCCCAGGATATTTTCGGCGCATCGCCGGCGGCGCTGATGAAAGTCGTGCCACAAAAGCTGGCGCTGCAGCTGGCGGGCGGCGTAGCCGACGAAATCGACGCCCAGATCCGTCGCACGCTCGACTGGCTGGCGCGTCCGGGCCACCATATTCTGACGCTGGCCGACGAACTCTATCCGGCTGCCTTGCTCGATACCGTCGATCCGCCGTCGCTGCTGTATGTCGATGGCGATCCACAGGCCCTGTCGCAGCCGGCCATCGCGATTGTCGGCTCGCGCTCCGCGACGCCGGGCGGTACCGATAACGCGTTTGCCTTCTCCCGCTACCTGGCCGACACGGGCTGGTGTATCGTCAGCGGCCTGGCGCAAGGCATCGATGCCGCCGCCCACGAAGGCGCGCTGGCGAGCCAGGGCACGACGCCCACGCTGGCCATTATGGGCACGGGCATCAATAAAGTCTATCCCGCCAGCCACAAGGCCCTGGCCTACCGCATTCGCGAACGCGGCGCGCTGGTCAGTGAGCTGCCGCTGGACACGCCGGCGGTCATGCACCAGTTTCCAAGGCGCAATCGCATCGTGGCCGGCCTTGCGCGCGGCGTGCTGGTCGTGGAAGCGGCCATCCGCAGTGGTTCGCTCATCACGGCCAGGCTGGCAGCGGAAAGTGGCCGCGAGGTGTTTGCCATCCCGGGGTCCATTCATTCGCCGCTGTCGCGCGGTTGCCATGCACTGATCCGCCAGGGGGCCAAGCTCGTGGAAACGGCAGACGACATACAGGAAGAATTGACGCGCGGCGGCAGTGTGCCCGGCGGCGCCCCGTCCATTGCGAGACACGCGGAGCCGACGCGGCAGACGGGCGATACCCCGCCTATGCCAAAGGAAAGGGCAAGGCGGCGCGGGCAGGACCATCGCACCGAACCCGCCAGCGACCTCGCGGTCTCGGGTCGCCCACGAACCGCTGCTCGTGGCCATGGGATTTGACCCGGTCTCCATGGACCAACTGCTGCTGCGCCTGGACACCGGTATCGGCGAACTGGCGGCCGGCCTGACCGAACTGGAAATGCTCGGGAAAATCGTCAGGCTGCCGGATGGCCGGTATTTGCAACGGGCGAATCACTTACAATAAGGCTTTCCGTCAGCCGGCTCGACCATGCGATGCCAAGCGCCTTGGTCGGCATGCCACCCGATTCCCTCAGGAGTGCGTCAATGAGTAAAAAGTTCAACGTTCTGGTCATCACCGGAAGTCTTCGGGAGAAATCCTATAACGCCGGTATCGCCCGACAGTTGGCGTCGCTCGCTCCCGATAACCTGGAACTGGTCATGGCGCCTTCGGTGGGCACCCTGCCGCATTACAGCCAGGATATCCAGGATGCCGGCTTTCCCCAGGAAGTCCAGGACTACGCAGCGGCAATCAAGGCCGCGGACGGCCTGATTTTCGTCAGCCCCGAGTACAATTATTCGGTGCCAGGCGCGTTGAAGAACCTGATCGACTGGGTTTCCCGCGTGCGCCCATTGCCGTTCGACAACAAGGTCGGCTCCATTATTTCCGCCTCCCAGGGCACCTTGGGCGGGGCTCGCATGCAATATCAGCTCAGGCAGATTCTGGTGGCCATGAACATCCATATGGTCAATCGTCCGGAAATCATGATCAGCAATGTGCAAGACAAAACCGAACAACCGGGCGGACCAATCACCGACACGGCCACGCTGGGGTTTATCGGCGACAACCTCAAGGAACTGGCCCGCTTGCTGGCGCAGCAACAGGCCGCCCGGGGCTGAGCCCTTTCAGGAGACAAACTATGACAACCGTGAATCGTGTGAAAATCGTCGAGGTCGGTCCGCGTGATGGCCTGCAGAACGAAAAGCAATTTGTCCCCACCGATGTAAAGATTGAACTCGTGAATCGCTTATCCGCGGCCGGTTTCCGCAATGTCGAGGCCGCTTCCTTTGTTTCTCCCAAATGGGTGCCGCAAATGGCCGACGGCAGCGAGGTGATGGCTGGCATCGAGCGGCGCGAAGGCACGATCTACTCCGTGCTTACACCGAACCTCAAGGGCTTCGAGGCGGCGCTGGCGGCCAAGGCCGATGAAGTCGTGATCTTCGGCGCCGCCAGCGAGGCCTTTTCGCAAAAGAATATCAATTGTTCGATTGCCGAATCAATCGCACGTTTCGAGCCAGTCGCCGAAGCCGCCAGGCAGGCGGGCTTGCGGCTGCGGGCCAGCATAAGCTGTGCGCTGGGCTGCCCATATCAGGGCGAGGTCGAGCCGGCCGCGGTGGTCGATGTGGTCAAGCGCATGCAAGCGCTGGGTTGCAACGAGATCGATATTGCCGATACCATTGGCGTCGGTACGCCACGCAAGGTCACGCGGGTTATGCAGGCTGTCACCGAAGTCGCGGATCCGGCCATGATCGCCGGGCATTTCCATGATACCTACGGCATGGCGCTGGCGAATATTCTTGCCGCCATGCAAGCCGGGATCTCGATCATCCACTCGTCTGCGGCGGGGCTGGGCGGATGTCCGTACGCCAAGGGGGCGACGGGCAACGTCGCGACCGAGGATGTGCTGTACATGCTGCATGGCATGGATATTGAAACCGGCGTCGACCTGGAACAGGTCATCGATACCGGCCAGTGGATTTCCGACTACCTGCAGCGCGGCAACGCGAGCCGGGCCGGCAAAGCGATCATCAACAAGCGCGCGGCCGCCTGACGCGAGCCACTCTCTCTGGAATCAACATGGTAATCAATTTCCTGCCGTTGAGCGAGCAAGAGCGCGAGCAACTGCTCGCGTCGCTGCAGCCGTTGCCGGTGAGCGGCCAGGCATGGCCTTCCTGGGTCAAGGCCGTGGCCTGGCTGATCCTCGCGCTGATCGTGGCGCAGGCCGCCATCGCGATTGACCGGGCCGGGATGCAGGCGGTGCTTTCGGTAAGCGGCCTGGTGCTGTTGGTGGTTTTTGTCGCCCTGGCCGTGACAACCCGTTATATGCAGATATCCACCACCACGGTTGATGCCAACGGCTTGAGGCAGCGGTGGATGACACGCCGCGAGGTTGCCTGGGAAGACATCACCTTTGCCAAATTCGTTCCCATGCTGGCCTCCAAGCGCCTGATCGTATTTACCAAAAAAGGCAAACCCGTGGTGTTTCAGGCGGGGAATCAGCAAGTTCAAATTGCTTTCGCCAAAATATCGCTGGCATTCAAGAACCGCAAAATCTGAAGCGGATGGTCCGCGGCGCATGCGGTGGTTGCGCCGCGTGGCGGCATGCCGCGACTTTCCGGATCAATCGCGCGGCCCGGACGCGGTCGGGAGGTTCGGGCCAGGAGGCGCGATATCGCCAGCCGGCCTGCCGGTAAAAACCGGGTCGAAATGCGTCGTGACATCCAGGATATCGTCGATTTGCATGATACGCATGCAGGCCTCCTCGGAAATGGCATGCGCATCCGATATGGTCATCTCTGACGGAAACTCCAGATGCACTTCGACCAGAATCATGTCGCCGCTCTTGCGAGTCTTCAAATCATGAAAGCCCAGCAACCCCGGCGTGCTGCGCAAGGCTTCCCGGATCTGATCGACGATGGTCTCTGCGACGGCGTGGTCGGCCAGATCATTCAGCGCCTGCAGGCTGAAGCGCAGACCCATGCGGGCGATCATGGCCCCCACGATCAGCGCGGCGATCGGATCGGCCATGGGGAACCCCGCCATATTGGCCATGATGCCGATGGCAACCACCAGCGAAGATGCGGCATCGGAGCGGGCATGCCAGGCATTGGCGACCAGCAGCGACGAGCGCACCCGCTGCGCTTCGCGCAACATATAGCGAAACAGCAACTCTTTGGCGACCAGCACCCCGACGGCGACAACCAGGGCCGCCAGATGGACCGAGGGAATGCTGGATGGCGTGGCAAGCTTCACCGCGGCGCTCCAGACCATGGCAATGCCCACGATCAGCAGGATCAGGCCGATAAGCAGGGAGGCGACGGTTTCAAAGCGGCGATGGCCGAAAGGATGTTCCACGTCCGGCGCTTTGCCGGCATGTCGATTGGCCACCAGCACGACAAAGTCGGAAAGCAGGTCGGAAAGGGAGTGAATGGCATCCGCAATCAGCGCCTGGGAGTGGGCAAGAAACCCGACGATCATCTGAAATATGGCGAGTGCAATGTTGACGATCACGCTCACCCAGGTGCTGCGCCTGGCAATGCGCGAGCGCTCGAGCTCCGTGGAGGGATCGGGCGCCTGATATAGCGGCAGTTTGCGTGGTGTCGGGTGTTGGTGTGCCATATGGGGTGAAACCGAAATGAAGGGCCGAGTTGATGTATGCTACTCAATTCACGGCCACTTTCCAAGTTATACAGATATGTTGAATGTTGTTTTTGCTGGCACGCCCGAATTCGCCCGCCTGGCACTGGCGGCGATCACGACGGCGGGTTTTTCCGTTCCCTTGGTCCTGACCCAGCCGGACCGCCCGGCCGGTCGCGGCATGAAACTGACGCCCAGTCCGGTCAAGCAGCAGGCCCTGGCCTCGCAAATCGAAGTGATCCAGCCCGTCAGCCTGAGGCTTGACGGCAAGTATCCGCAGGAGGCCGAAACGGCGCGACAGGCCTTGCAGGCCCTGTCTCCGGATGTGATGGTGGTGGCGGCCTACGGCCTGATCCTACCGCAGTGGGTGCTGGACCTGCCGCGCCATGGATGCCTGAATATCCACGCCAGCCTGTTGCCCCGCTGGCGCGGGGCCGCCCCGATCCAGCGCGCAATCGAGGCCGGCGACGAGGCAACGGGCATCGCCATCATGCAAATGGACGCCGGGCTGGATACCGGCGCCGTCATTGCCAGCGAGTCTATCCCTATCGTCGATCAAACCGCGGCGCAATTGCACGATGAGCTGGCGCAAGTGGGCGCCAGGCAAATCGTTGCCGTCTTGCAGGCGTTGGCGCGCAACGGCAGCCTTGCCGGCGTTCCCCAGCCGGCCGACGGCGCGACCTACGCGGCCAAACTCGAAAAACGGGAAGCGGCGCTGGACTTGTCCCAGGATGCCGCAAGCCTGGCGCGGCGTGTCCGGGCTTTCAATCCGGTGCCCGGCGCAACACTGGTATTGCCGGGGTTGAAGGATCCGGTCAAGGTGTGGCAGGCCGAAGCGTTGGCGGCCGATGCCGTGGGTGCTTCGCCGGGGCAGGTGGTGGCGGCGACGCCCGAGGGGATCGATATCGCAACCGGCAAGGGCACGTTGCGCTTATTGCAATTGCAAAAGGCCGGCGGCAAGCGCCAGCCGGTAGCCGCCTTCCTGGCAGGCTGGAAACAGCACTGAGGCGGTTTTTTGCCTAGCCGGACGTTGTCCGGGTAGGCGGCGAGCGAACATCTTTCGAGCCCGGCGCGCGGCGCACTATCGGGATGGGCGATCGGATTCGCGCTTTGAGCCGCGCGGCTGCTGGGGGTATTAGCGCGCCAAGAGCCTGACTTGCATGTCCTGCGGTGTTTGAAACAGAAAATCCGGGCACTTGTCGGACAGGGCGTCGGCGTGATTGTATCCCCAGGCAACGGCGGCGGCGTGGCAGCCGGCCTCGCGGGCGGCTTCGATATCGCGGATCTCGTCGCCCACCAGCAGGCAGTCGTTCGGAGTACAACCCGCCTGCCGGCACAGCGCCTTGACCTTGGCCGCCTTACCGAATAAATCACTACCACATTTGAAATATTCTATCGATGCGCCTGCCTCGGCCAGCGTGCGTCGGACATTCTCTTCGCTGTTCGAACTCAACACCGCCAGACTGTACCCCGCTTGCTTGAACATGGTCAGTACTGGCGCGATGCCATCGAACAGGTTGACGTTGGGGGCGGCTTGCTGCATTCGCTGACGGAATTCGACCAGGATCGCCGGCGCTTTCCAGAAAGGGATGTCCAATGTGCTCAGAATGCTGCGGACATCGCGATGGCGCAATTGCGCCTTTTCGTCCGCGGCCGGATTGCGAAATCCGTATTTGTCGGCGACACTGCCCAGGATGGTATCGAACCAGGGCAGCGTGTCGGCAAGCGTGCCGTCAAAATCAAAAGCCAGTAGCCGGTATGGCAGCGGAATAGTCATGGCGCAGTCACTACGAAAAAAAATCAGGCATTGCTTTGGTGATCTGCCCAAAGATCGTATTCGTTGCTGTCGGTCACCGTGCACGTGACGATTTGTCCAGGCGCGAGTTTTTCCGTGCTGGTAATGAAGACGTTGCCATCGATCTCCGGCGCGTCTGCGTAGGAACGTCCCACGGCGTCGCCGTCTTCGTCGATTTCGTCAATCAGGACTTGAATCTGGCGGCCGACCTTTTGCCGTAGCCGGGCCGTGGAGATTTCCTGCTGATGCGCCATAAAGCGTTCCCATCGCTCCTGCTTCACTTCGTCGGGAACCGGATCAGCCAGGGCGTTGGCCGGTGCGCCTTCCACGGGGGAATACTGGAAGCAGCCCACGCGATCCAGTTGCGCCTCGCTCATCCAGTCGAGCAGATACTGGAAATCGTCCTCGGTTTCACCCGGAAAGCCGACAATGAAGGTGGAGCGGATCGTCAAGTCCGGACAGGATTCGCGCCATTGCTTGATGCGGGCGAGGGTGCGGTCTTCGAAGGCCGGACGTTTCATCGCCTTGAGTACCTTAGGGCTGGCATGCTGGAACGGGATGTCCAGATAGGGCAGGATCTTGCCCTCGGCCATCAGGGGGATGACCTCGTCGACGCTGGGGTAGGGGTAGACATAGTGCAGGCGCACCCAGGCGCCCAGGCTGGACAATGCCTCGCACAGTTCCGTCATGCGCGTGCGCACCGGACGGCCGTTCCAGAAACCGCTGCGATATTTGATATCGACACCGTAGGCGCTGGTGTCCTGGGAAATGACCAGCAGTTCCTTGACGCCGGCATTGACCAGGCGCTGGGCCTCGTCCAGCACATCGCCCACCGGGCGGCTGACCAGGTCGCCGCGCATGGACGGGATGATACAGAAGCTGCAGCGATGATTGCAGCCTTCGGAAATTTTCAGGTACGCGTAGTGGCGCGGCGTTAGTTTGACACCCTGCGGTGGCACCAGGTCCAGATAGGGATTGTGGTCGGCGGAGGGGGGCACCACGCCGTGCACGGCGCGGACCACCTCTTCGTATTGCTGGGGCCCGGTGACCGACAGGACGCGTGGATGGACTTCGCGGATCAACTGTTCTTCCACGCCCATGCAGCCGGTGACGATGACTTTGCCGTTTTCCGAAATCGCTTCACCGATCGCATCCAGCGACTCTGCCTTGGCGCTGTCGATAAAGCCGCAAGTGTTGACGACAACCACATCGGCGCCCTCATAGGAGGGGGAGATATCATAGCCTTCGGTGCGCAATTGCGTAAGAATACGTTCGGAATCAACCAATGCCTTGGGGCAGCCGAGACTGACAAAGCCGACACGAGGTGCGGACATAGAGAACCTTTACTTTAAATTATAGAGAAATGAAAAATCCGGGCCTGCGGCATGCCTGCGCGATGCAGGGACGCTAAAATACCCTGTCTTGGCGCTGTCGTGGCAAGCGCAATACCTTGTTTGCCATCGCAACGGCTGTCTGGTCTGGCCACGCTTGGCCGGATCACGTCGCCGGGACCCCGGCAAGCGGTCCTGGCTTCGCGGAACGGGCCGCTGCGCAGGGGCGTGGCGGTTCCCTTGTGTTCATCCGGTTCGCGAAGCCTTGGTCCCGTGGTCCCGGCAGCGCGGAGCCGGTGCGCAGGCAATTTCGCGCTAATTTTACCATTTTCGACGATAAACGGTGTTTATGCCCAGCAAAATCCCTTACTGGCGGGTGGCCCATTGAGCCCCGCCGATTCCCGGCCCGATAAGGCGCCCGTTCCCTTGCATGCGTCGTTGTTGGGCGCCGCCCGCGCAGTACGCGCCGTGGCAGAAGGGCGCTCGCTGACCGACGCCCTGGCGCTGGAGCCTGAGCGCAGCCGTGCCTCCGTGCAGGCGATTGCGTTCTATGTCATGCGCCAGCAGGCTCGCGGCCAGGCGCTGCTTTCCTTGTTGCTGGATCGCAAGGCCCCGAACCGGCTGGTTGAAAGCCTGCTGGTGACGGCGTTGTGCCTGCTGTCGGCCGATACGCAAGCCGAAGCGGCACAGGCGCAGCGTATTCCTGTATATGAGGCGCACACGCTGGTGGACCAGGCGGTGACGGCGGCGGGCGGGGATAAGAAGGCCGCGTCGTTCAAGGCATTGATCAACGCTTGTCTGCGCCGTTTCCTGCGTGAACGAGATGCCTTGCTGCAAGCGGTGGGCCAGCGCGCAGACGTGCGCTGGGGGTTTCCCAAGTGGTGGATCCGCCGTATTCGCGAAGCTTACCCGCAGGGATGGCAGGCCATTCTGGAAAGCGCGGCAACGCCCGGGCCGCTGACCTTGCGGGTCAATACGCGTAAAACCGACAGCGCCAGCCTGCTGGCCATGCTGGAGCAAGCCGGCATTGACGCGGTCCGTGTCGGCAGCGATGGCCTGACGCTACCCAACCCCATGCCGGTGGCCCGGATTCCCGGCTATGAAGCCGGCTTGTGGCTGGTCCAGGACGCCGGGGCGCAACAGGCGGCGCAATTGCTGCCGTTG
This sequence comes from Advenella kashmirensis, assembly GCA_040395835.1. Taxonomy (GTDB): domain Bacteria; phylum Pseudomonadota; class Gammaproteobacteria; order Burkholderiales; family Burkholderiaceae_B; genus Advenella; species Advenella kashmirensis_B. The sequence goes on along the minus strand of JBEBPQ010000001.1, from coordinate 26,991 downwards.
CGGGATGGGCAGCGTGTCCTTGATGCTTGCGCGGCACCTGGCGGGAAAACGGCTGGCCTGCTCATGCAGGCCGACGTGCACATGACCGCCCTTGATATCGATGCGCAGCGTCTGGCGCGGGTGACGGAAAACCTGCAACGCCTCCAACTGCTTTCGGACCGCGTGACGTTGGCGCGGGGAAATGCCGCCGATGTGGATGCCTGGTGGGATGGCCAGCCATTTGATGCCATCCTGGCCGATGTGCCGTGCACGGCGGCCGGTATTGTTCGCCGCCATCCGGATATCAAGTGGTTGCGGCAGGAAGCGGATATTGCCGCCACCGCGGCGCTGCAACGCGAGATTGTCGCGGCGCTCTGGCGAACCCTTAAGCCCGGTGGCCTTTTCCTTTATGCCACGTGCTCGATTTTCCCCGAGGAAGGGGCGCTGCAGGCGCAGTGGATGCGGGACACCTTGCCCGGGGCGGTAGCCTTGCCGGCGCCAGGTCAGTTGCTCCCCGGCCAGGGCGAAGACCATGACGGTTTTTTCTACGCCATGCTGCGCAAGGCAACTTAGGATGGGAGGCGTGGCCAGGGTATGATAAAGTTCAGTCAGACACACCTGCGATCTGTCGCCAATCCAGGCGATCCTGTAAAAACCCGGCAAGCATGAAGATTCACCTTTTTTCTGTGCCCGGCGGCGCGTTCAAGCGCCTGTCGCGGTTCCTGCTAATGATGGCGATACCTGTGCTGGCCACGGTGCAAGGCGCGCGGGCGCAAGATGGCGCGAGCGCAGTGACGGAAAGCGACGTGGTCGCCGCGGCCACGCAACAGGCGCAAATCCACAGCATCGAGGTGCTGCGGCAGGACAATTCCTTTGTATTGAATGCCCGTGTTGATCTGCCTTTGTCCCATGAATTGCGCGTTGCCGCCGAGCACGGCGTGCCGCTGTATTTCACTGTTGAGTTTCAGGTGGTCAAGCCGCGCTGGTGGTGGTTCGATGAGCCCATGTACCGCAAGGAACAAACCTGGCGGGTTGCCTACAATGCGCTGGTGCGCCAGTGGCTGGTGACCTCGGGCGATTATTCCGTGCCTGAAATGTCGCTGGCCGACGCCTTGCGCACCATCACCCGCATCTATGGCTGGCCGGTCGGGCCGTTTGTCGGCCTTGACCCTGACCGGCTGTACGAAGCGCAGTTCCGCATGAAGCTGGATACCTCCTTATTACCTCGTCCCTTTCGTATGGACGCCTTCGGCGGCCGCGCCTGGGCTTTATCGACACCATGGAAAAATTTCGCGTTTCAAATTTCGGCTCTCGCGCCCAGCTTGTAATCAAGTGGTGCATGCGGCTGGTGTTTATCGCCGCTGTGCTTGCCGCGCTGGTTCTCATGGGCCTATTGGTGCGCTCCACGGGCAATTCATCGCGCCTGGCGCAGCAATACGATTTGTTGCTGCTTCTCAATGGCGTGCTGGCCCTGGCCCTGTTCATCTGGGTCGCCACGCTGATGGTGCGCATGATCCGCCAGTTGCGCTCCAGGCAGTTCGGCGCGCGGCTGACCTCGCGCTTTGCGCTGGCGTTTGCGGTCATGGCGATCATCCCCGGCGCCTTCATCTATCTGCTGTCGGTGCAATTCATGTCGCGGTCCGTGGAATCCTGGTTCAATGTCCGGGTCGATAGCGCCCTGCAATCGGGTCTGACGCTGGGACAGGCTTCGCTGGATACGCAGGTTGGCGATCTGCTGTCCCGCGCCAAGCTGATGGCGGACGAGTTGTCGGTCGTACCCGACCAGGACCTGTCGCTATCGCTCACGCGCCTGCGTGAAAATACGACCGTGGGGGATGCCTTGATCTTCACGATCTCGGGCAGCCGAGTTGTGGCCTTTTCCAGCTCGTCCTTCGGCAGCCTGCTGCCGCAAATGCCGCCCGCCTCGGTGCTCAACCAGTTGCGCCTGTCGCGCTCCTACGCCAGGACCGAAGCCGTGGAAGGCACCGATTTCGAAAACCCGCAATTGCGGATCCGGGTGATCGTGCCGGTGTTTTCGACTTCGCTCAAGCTGGATGCCCCGCTGGGCGCTTCCCCGGAACCCTATATGTTGCAGCTGACACGTCTGGTGCCCGAAAATATCGGCAGCAATCTGAATGAAGTGCAAAAGGGGTTTCGCGACTACCAGGAATTGGCGCTGTCGCGGCAGGGGATCCAAAAACTGTACGGCATTACGCTAACCCTGGCGCTGCTGGTCACGCTGTTTGCCGCCATTGCCGTTGCCCTGGCGATTGCGCGGCGCCTGGTCCAGCCCTTGCTGACGCTGGCCTCCGGAACGCAGGCGGTGGCCGTGGGAGATTACCGGCCGCTGCCGGAGCCATCGGCCATGGACGAGGTGGGGCTGCTGACGCGGTCATTCAACGCCATGACCCGGCAATTGGATGAGGCGCGCCGGCAAGTGGAGAGCAACCGCATGCAACTGGAGCGTTCCAATGCGTATCTTGAAAGCGTCATGGCGGGCCTCTCGTCCGGCGTGATCGTGTTCGACGAGCGGTTTCATGTCACGACGGTCAACAAGGGGGCGCAATCCATTTTGAATGTCGATTTGCGCTCGGTGCCGGGGCGGCCGCTGGAGGTTGCCGACTCCCTTATCGGATTTACCCAGCAGATTCGCAAGGCGTTCGCCGATCATGCGGCGGTGGGCTCGGAGCGGCATTATTGGCAGGAACAGATCACCCTGTCCACGCGCGAAGAGTCGGATGAAACCGAAGACGTGACGTTGTTGATGCGCGGCACGAGGTTGCGCATCGATGGCCGGCCGACCGGCTATGTCGTGGTGTTCGACGATATTTCCGAGGTGATTTCGGCCAACCGGGCCCGCGCCTGGGGTGAAGTGGCCCGACGCCTCGCCCACGAAATCAAGAACCCGCTGACGCCGATCCAGCTGTCGGCCGAACGTCTGGCGATGAAGCTGGAGAACAAACTGGATGCCGCCGATGCCGGCGTGCTGGCGCGGTCGACCAACACCATTATCAATCAGGTGTCGTCGCTCAAGAAAATGGTAGATGACTTTCGCGAGTATGCGCGCACGCCGCCCGCCCAAATGCAGCATGTGGATGTCAATGCCTTGATTGCCGATCTGGCCGTGCTGTATGGCTGGGATCCCGAGGGCCATCAGCATCATGAGGAGCCGCTGTTTCGCCAGCTTCGGCTGGATCTGGCGCCGGGCCTGCCGCTGGCCGAAGCCGATCCGACCCAGTTGCGCCAGGTGCTGAACAATTTGCTGTCCAATTCCCGAGACGCCATGGCCGAACTGGCGCTGGACGGAGACGAGCCCGGCATCACGATTCGCACCACGCTTACACACTCGGACAAGGGGGAAGGCAGCGAAGGACAGGCAATTCGTATTACACTGGAGGACAGGGGTTGCGGATTTTCCTCCAAGGTATTGCAAACGGCATTTGAGCCCTATGTCACGACAAAGGCGCATGGGACAGGACTTGGCTTGCCGATCGTGCGTAAAATAGTAGAGGAGCATGGGGGGCGGATAGATCTCGCCAATCGCAAGGACGGTGGCGCGCGCGTATCGATATTACTCACGCGGCTAGCGGCTAAAAAAGAAAATTAACTGGTTACCGTGGTTATAATTGAGCCCGGAACTTTAATCAGTACCAAATTGAAGTCAGACAGTAATAGGTGACAAGATATGGCCAGAATTCTGGTGGTTGACGATGAGATTGGGATACGTGAGCTATTGTCGGAAATTTTATACGACGAGGGTCACACCGTAGAGCTGGCCGAAAATGCTTCCCAGGCGCGCGCTGCCCGCTTGCGGTACCGGCCCGACCTGGTATTGCTCGATATCTGGATGCCCGACACGGACGGCGTCAGCCTGCTCAAGGAGTGGGGATCGCAGGGGCTGCTTGACATGCCTGTGATCATGATGAGCGGGCATGCGACTGTCGATACCGCGGTCGAAGCGACACGCATTGGCGCCATGGATTTTCTGGAAAAGCCCATTACTTTGCAAAAGCTGCTCAAGACCGTGCAGGCCGGACTGATGCGTCCGCACGCCAAGCAGGTGCTGGCGGCAACCCAGGCCTCGACCGCCAACGGGTCCAACCGGAACGCGCCGGCGGCCACGGTCGCACCCAAGCCTGGCATGGCGCCTGTTGCAGCGGTGGCGCCAGCCACGGCACAGCCCGCCGCCGAAGCGCCAGCACAAGGGTCGCAACTGGGCAGCATTTCGCTGGATCAGCCGCTGCGTGATGCCCGCGACGAATTTGAACGCGTCTACTTTGAATATCACCTGGGCCGTGAAAACCACAGCATGACCCGGGTATCGGAAAAAACAGGCCTGGAGCGCACGCATCTGTATCGCAAGCTGCGCCAGCTGGGCATTGACTCCTCCCGCAAGCGAAACTCATGAAAATCCTGATCCTTGGTGCGGGACGCGTAGGCGCGAGCGTGGCCGAGAATCTGGTTTCAGAGAAAAACGATATCACCATTGTGGACACCGACGCCGAGCGGCTGTCCTACCTGCAGGAGCGCTTCGACTTGCGGGGCGTGCAGGGCGATGCTTCGCTGCCGGATGTCCTGCGCATCGCGGGGGCCGATGACACCGACCTGATGGTTGCCTGCGCCGCCACCGATTCGGTCAATCTCGTTGCCTGCCGCATCGCCAAAGATATCTTCAATATTCCCCGCCGGATTTCCCGGATTCGCAACTATGCGTACTCGAGCAACATCGAGCTGATCAAGGATAGCTTTGGCGTCGATTCCGTCATCAGTCCGGAAGACAGCGTTACCAAATATCTGCACAGCCTGATCGAATTTCCCGAAGCCCTGCAGGTGGTGGAATTCGGCGAGGGCCGGCTCAGTCTCCTGATCGTGCGCATCGGACGGCGCAGCCCGCTGATCAATGTCCGTCTTGACGAGACCGGACACAACTTGTCTGATATGAAAATCCGGGTGCTGGAGCTTTTCCGCAATGGTGCGCCAGTGCCGCTGAGCCAGCAGCCTGTGATCCAGAAAAATGACGAACTGGTGGTCGCCATCGACACCCAGGAAGGCAAGGAAGCGATCGCGCGCCTGCAATATACCTCGCGCAAGGTCCGTACGGTCATGATCGCCGGCGGCGGCAATATCGGCTTTCGGCTTGCCCGCAAGCTGGCCGAGGACAGCTATAACGTGCGAATTCTTGAAAGCAGCAAGGTACGGTGCGAGAAGCTGGCGTCGATGCTGCCCAGCAAGGTCCTGGTACTGCACGGCGATGCGACCGACGAAGCGCTGCTGGATAATGAGAACATCGAGGAAATGGACACGTTTCTCGCGGTCACCAACGACGACGAGGACAACATCATGTCGTCGCTGCTGGCCAAGCGGCTGGGCGCGCGCAAGGTCGTCGCGCTGATCAATCGCAAGGCCTACGGCGAGTTGATGGAAGGCAGTCTGATCGATATCGCGGTATCGCCGTCGCAGGCCACGATCGGCGCCTTGTTGCGCGATGTGCGCCAGGGCGCGGTCGTGGCGGGCCACCGCTTGCGCTGGGGCAATGCCGAAGCCATCGAATTCGAAGTCAATGGCGATCGCAAGAGCTCGCAGGTGGTGGGCAAATCCATCGTCGACCTCAAGCTGCCCCGGTCCGCGGTGGTTGCCGCGATTTTGCGCGAGGAAGCGGTCATCCTTCCAGAACCGGACACGGTGATCGAACCGGGCGACCACGTGGTGGTGTATGCCAGCCATCGTCATGATATGCGCCGAGTCGAGAAGCTCTTCCAGGTTTCCGTCTTCTTTTTCTAGGTGCTGACACATGCGCAATATCCTGAATGTTCTGCATGCGCTGAGCCTGACCATGGTCGGATTTTCATCCGTCCTGCTGTTTCCCCTGGCGGTATCGCTGTATTTCGAGGATGGCGCGCATAATGCGTTCCTGGTCAGCCTGGCGATTGCGTTGGGCAGCTCCGCGCTCCTGTGGGCGCTGACCAAGCGCGCCAAGGATGAAATCAATCCGCGCAACGGGCTGTTGCTGGTGTCGTTGGTGTGGCTGGTGTTTCCGCTGATCGCATCGCTACCGTTCGTGATCGATGCCGACATGGAAGGTTTTTCCCTGTCGTTCACCCATGCCTATTACGAAGCCATGTCCGGTATCACGACAACGGGTGCGTCGGTGCTGAACAATATCTCGGATCTGCCGCCCTCCATCAACTTGTGGCGGGTAACGCTGATCTGGGTCGGCGGCATGGGAATCCTGGTCATGGCGGTTGCCATCATGCCCTTGCTGGGCGTGGGCGGACACCAGGTCATGCGCGGCGAAATGCCCGGGCCGATGAAAGAGGAGAAACTCACGCCCCGCATCGCGGGCACGGCCAAGGCGCTGTATTCAATCTACATTTCCGTGTCGCTGTTGTGCGTGGTGAGCTATCGCCTGGCCGGGTTGTCCTGGTTCGACGCCTGGTGTCACGCGGCGTCCACCATGGCGCTGGGCGGTTTTTCCATCTATGACGACGGGTTTTTGCATTACGATTCCCCGCGGGTGGATGCCGTGGCGTGTATTTTCATGCTGTTTGCGGGGATTAATTTCGCCACCCATTACAATGTGGTGCGTTTTCGCAGCCTGCGTTTCTACGACACCTGCCCGGAAACCAAGATCTTCCTGGGAATCATGCTGGTGGCCGGCCTGGGGGTCAGCGCCTACCTTTATCTGGACGGCATTTATCCCACCTTGTTCCAAGCGCTGCGCTTTGGCATTTTCAATACGATCTCGCTGGCGACTACCACGGGATTTGCCAATACCGATTATCTGCATTGGCCGGTGATGCTGCCGGTGACCATGCTGCTGCTGGGCAGTTTTTCCTCTTCGGCCGGGTCAACCGGCGGCGGGATCAAGCTGATCCGTGTCATCCTGGTCCTCAAGCAGATCCGGGCCGAGTTTCGCAAGCTGCTGCACCCGCATGCTATCTGTCCCGTGAGGTTGCGTTCGCGCATCGTGCCGCCGGCCATCGTGACTTCCATCATGGCGTTTGTCATGGTATTTGTGATTATGAATCTGGTGCTGACCGGCGTGATGGTTATTTCAGGCCTGGATTTCACAACTGCGTCCTCGGCGGTTTTCGCCAGCCTGTCCAATATTGGGCCAGGTCTGGGCCAGGTCGGCCCCATGAGCAACTATTCGGGCCTCAGCAATTTCCAGGTCTGGGTGTGCACGTTCGCCATGCTAATCGGCCGTCTCGAATTCTTTACCATCCTGGTGCTGTTTACGCCCGGATTCTGGAAAAAGTAACCGCCGTGCTATTCGCGCTTTTGCGCGATCATTCATCATGCTTCATATCGCCCTGTTCGAACCTAAAATCGCGCCCAATACCGGCAATATCATTCGGCTGACCGCCAATAACGGGTTTCACTTGCACGTGATCGAGCCCATGGGGTTTCGTATCGACGACGCCAAAGTGCGCCGTGCCGGATTGGATTACCACGATTTGGCCAAAGTGACGTTTCATGCCGACTACGCGGCTTTTGCCAAGGCCATGGCCGATCGCCGCGTCTTTGCCATTACGACCAAGGGGACGCGCGCCTATACAGAGGTTGCCTTTGAACAAGGCGATGTGCTGCTGTTCGGCTCGGAAACCAGCGGGCTGGCCCCGGACGTCATGGCCCGTATCGACGCGGCTGACCGCTTGCGTATTCCCATGCTGCCGAACAATCGCAGCATGAATTTGTCGAATGCCGTCGCCATTGTCAGCTACGAGGCCTGGCGCCAGCTGAATTTCAGCGGGCACAGCTAGGCGGGGACAAGCGGGGAAAAGTAGGGGGAGGACGGCAGGAAAAGCGGGCATGGGCGCGCCGATCCGCTCGGATCGGCTCGGCAGGGCTTGGACACAATGCGGGGTATTGGCCAGCGCCCTTTGCGCCGCTACTGGAAGTAGCGCCAGAGCAGCCTGGCGGCAGTTTTCGCCGTCAGGCCGTCGCGGTCGAATTCAGGATTGAGCTCGGCCATGTCCAGCAGGCGCAGCTTGCCCGATTGCTTGACGGTAAGCAGAATGTCCTCAACAACCGCAAGCTCCACGCCATAGGCGGCCGGAGCCGATACGCCGGGCGCCTGCGCGGCCGGCAGCACATCCAGATCTATGGTCAGATAGACGTGTTCGGCCTGCGCCAGCTGCGCCTGGACAAACTCCCGCACTTGCGCAAGCTGGCCTTCGCGCATTTGCGCGTCTTCCAGGTACGACACGCCCAGTTGCCTGGCCCGTGCATAGAGTGCCGGTGTATTGGACAAAGGCGATATGCCCAGGCAGCAATAATGGATCTGGCGCCCGTGTTCGCCGGCATGCTCGAATATCTGGTCAAACGGGGTGCCCGAGCTGCCTGGCCGACTGGTGCGCAGGTCAAAATGCGCATCCAGGTTCAAGATCAGGGTGCGACCCTCTCGCCGACTGGCATCAAGGTGACGCGCCAGCCCCAGATAGCTGGCATAGGCGATTTCGTGGCCGCCACCGATCACTGCCAGCCGCGGCGATACATCCAACAGCCCGGCAATGCGCTCGGCCAGCCTTTGTTGCGCTTGTTCCAGGGCCTGGTCATCGCAACGCACGTCGCCGGCGTCATACAGCACCTGCAGCCCATGGGCAGGCAGGCTGGCCAGCGCTTTGCGCACATATTCCGGCGCCTGTTTTGCTCCGACCCGGCCCTGATTGCGGCGTACGCCTTCATCGCAGCAGAACCCCAGCAGGACGGCTTTGTCCGCCAGCGCGATATCGACCTCGCTTGCGGCAAGGGGGCGGGCGATCTGATGCAGCCTTGTGGTGTCTCCCGATTCGGTCGAGTCCACCCGGCCCTGCCAAATAAATGTTTCGTGTGTCATATGTGCCCGATGCTGCCTAAGCGCTCAATACAGCCTGCAGGAACGAACGGGTCCGTTCGTGTGCGGGTTGTGTGAAAATGACGTTGGGGGCGTCTTTCTCCAGGATAATGCCGTGGTCCATGACAATGACCTGGTCGGCGACGTCCCGGGCAAAGCCCATCTCATGCGTGACGACCAGCATGGTCATGCCTTCCTTGGCGAGCATTTTCATGACCTGCAGCACCTCGCCGACCAATTCCGGGTCCAGGGCCGAGGTCGGTTCGTCAAACAGCATGACTTCGGGTTCCATGGCCAGGGCGCGGGCGATCGCGACGCGCTGTTTCTGACCACCGGACAGACTGGCCGGCATGGCGTCGGCCTTGTCTTTCAGGCCTACTTTATCGAGCAGACTCAAGGCCAGCTCGCGCGCATTGCGGTCGGACATGCCTTTCAGGGTCTTGGGGGCAACGGTGATATTGTCCACGACTGAAAGATGCGGAAATAGGTTGAAGGATTGAAATACCATGCCCACGTTCATGCGCAAGGTGTTCAGGTCCTTCTCGGAGATCAGCTTGCCGTGCTCCAGCAGCGGTTGGCCGTTGATGCGGATAGTCCCTTTTTGCGCGATTTCCAGACCGTTGCAACAGCGCAGCAGGGTGCTTTTGCCCGAGCCGCTGGGGCCGATCAGCACCACCACCGAGGAGCGCGCAACCTCGAGGTTGACGCCCTTGAGCACATGATGATCGCCATAGGACTTTTCGACCTGTTCCAGATGTATCATTGCGGTTGTCATTGCACCATTCCTCCGGCTTTCAGGGCGTTTTCTATTTTGCGCAGAATCAGCATCGCGGTCAGCGTCAGCACCAGGTAGATCAGCGCGATGACCAGATAAGTCTCCAGCGAACGGTAGGAAACGCTGATGATTTTCTGGCCTTCGTGCATGACATCATGAATGGTGAGCAGCGATACCAATGCCGAGTTCTTGATCAGGGCAATGAATTCATTGCCCAGCGGCGGGATCATGCGGACCAGCGCTTGAGGGAGGATGATTTTGCGCATCGCCTGGCGCGCCGACATGCCCAGGGACCTGGCGGCCTCGCCCTGGCCTTTGTCGACCGACTGTATCGAGCCACGCACGACTTCCGATACATACGAGGCGGAATACATGCCCAGGCCCAGCACCCCGCATAGATAGGCAGGCAGCAGGATGCCGAATTGCGGCAGGCCGAAGAACCAGATGAACAGCTGGACCAGCAGCGGTGTACCGCGGAAAATGGTCAGATAGGTGCTGCACAGGAAATAGGTGAATTTGCGTTCGGGATGCAGCCGGCCGATACCGATGAACAGACCGACAATGCAAGACAGCAGCAGCGCGCCAGCCGTGACTTCGATGGTCACCAGGGTGCCGCGCAGCAGCGGCTCCCATCCTGCCAGTACAGGGGTGAAATCCAGATTCATTACTTCGCCTCAAACCATTTGTTGACCAGCTTGTCGTAGGCGCCATCGCGCTTCATTGCGGCGAGCGCGGCATTGATTTCCTTGCTCAGCTCGGGTTGGGATTTGCTGATGGCGATACCGTATTCCTCGGTCGTGATCTGCTCGTCCAGCACGGTAAATTGCGGGTTATGCTGGGCATACAGCTTGGCTGCCGGGCGACCGGTAACGGCCGCATCGGCACGGCCGATCTTCACCAGATTGAACATTTCCTCGTTCTTTTCCACTTCGACGCGGTTGACTTTGGGGAAATGCTCGGTCAGGTAGTTGACTGATTTGGTGCCGACCTGAACCGACACCTTCTTGCCATCCAGGTCCTTCAGCGATTTGATGCCGCTGTCTTTCTTGGTCAGCACGACCAGACCGCCGGCATAATAGGAATCGGAAAAATCGACCACATTCTTGCGTTCGGGCGTGATGTAGATGCCCGAGATAGCCGCATCGGCGCGACCGGACACAATAGCGGGAATCAAGCCTTTGAAGTCGATATTGGTCCATTCGATGGGGCGCTTCATTTGCTTGCCCAGGGCATCCATCAATTCGACATCAAAGCCGGTGGGTTTGCCGTCCTTGAAAAACTCCATGGGTGGGAACGTGGCGTCGGTCACCACGCGCAAGGGGGCGTTCTCCGCGCTTGCGGCGCCGCTTACAGTCGCGACGCCGAACATGAACAGGCTGGTCAGGATAAGGTGGGGGAGCTTCATGATGGTTCCTTGTGTCGATTAATCCAGAAGGGCTTTCAGGGTGGTTGATATGTGGGCCGCCGCTTTGACCGTGGCATCGATCAGTTGCTGGCTGCGCCCGGTGGTCCTGGCGGAGGGCGCCATCAGGGTGATGGAGCCCAACGCCATTTGCTTGTGCTGGAAAAGCGGGGCGCTGACGCCCCAGACACCGGCATCCACTTCGCCTTCCGATACGGCAAAACCCGCCTGTCGTATCTGCTCAAGCTGTATCGCCAGTTGCCTGGCTTCTTCGTCGTTCAATTGGCCTTGTTCAACCGCATTGTCGACCAAGGCCTGGCGTTTTGTCGCCGGCAAAAAGGCCAGCAGGGATTTGGCCGATGCGCCGCGGATCAGCGGCATGGACCTGCCTTTGACAAAAGAGCATCGCAGCGAGCTGGTGCTCTCGACCATGTCCAGGCAAACGGCCATGTCTTCGACCGCCACCAGAATGCCAACGGATTCCCCGGTCTGCATGGACAAGGTAAGCATATCCTTGCGCGCATGTTGCAACAGAAACGACGAATGGCTGAAGCCCCAGGCCAGCGGCAGGCAACGGGGACCGGGCATATACTCGCCGCCCGATTCGAAGACAAACCCCCATTTTTTCAACAGGGTCAACTGGCGGTACAGCGTGCTTTGCGGCAGCTTGGTCAGCGCCATCAGCTCGGCAACCGTGAGGGGGCGCTCGACCTTGGCAAAAATCGACAAAATGAAGAGGACGCGGTCGGCGCCGCCCTTGTCTGATTGTGAAAGCATGATGATGAGCCAGATGAGGAAAGCAAAGAATAGCTATTTTTTCTCGAAATTTAAATTGTTGATTCTTGATATTTGAGAAAATAATGGAAAACCCCAAGACTATCGCGCCCCGAGGTTCGGGGTGCGGGCGATCACAATCGCATAAATTTCGGCGACGCCGGCGGCCTGCAACGCCAGTGCCGCCGCGTGCAGCGTGCTGCCTGTGGTTAGGATGTCGTCGACCAGAATGGCGTCCGGCAGCGGCAGATTACGCCCGCAATAATACAAGTGCGCGGCGTTGGCCTGGCGTTGTCTGCGGCCCAGGGCGCTTTGCTTGGCGCTTTCGGGTTCCCGGAACAGCACGCTATGCAGCACAGGTTGCCGCATCAACCTGGCCAACTGGTTGGCAAATTCGCCGGCGGGATTGAACCCTCTGCGTTTGAGCGAAGCATCCCGGCCAGGAATCGGAATGAGCGGCGCCTGGGCGGGCCAGGCATGGCGGTCAGGCAGGATATTGGCCCAGGCCAGGGTGGCGAAGCATGTTGCCAGGTAAAAGCGGTGCGCGTTTTTATAGCGCAACACCAGGCTGTCGGCCGGGGGAAGGTAGTCGAAGGCCGCGACGGTCCGCCTGATTAACGGCGAGCTGCCGGCGCAATCCGGGCACGGGCCGGGACCGGGCAGGGCCAGGGCGCATTGCGTACAGCGCCAGGGGTGAAACAGCATGGAGCGGCGCACGTCCGCGGTGCAGCCGGCGCACAGGCTGCCATTGCAGGTGCGCATGCCGCACAGTTCGCAAAGGGTTGTCGAGCGCAACGCCGGCCAGCGTCTGGCAGATGAAAATAAGCGGGAAAATACGGGTAGCGGCACCAGGATCGTCGACCTTCATTACAATGTTGGATTGCATACTTTGCCAGCGCTTGGCGCCGGCATCAATCGGGTTTGTCATTTCAATGTCCCAGCTTATTCACTCCGCCTCGCGCCTGCCGATCAATATGATTCACGTGCGGCAGCAGTTCGCCCGCCGCGGCGCGCTGCAAGATGCGCGTTTTTTCTATGATGAAATCGCCGCCAGAATGATCGATCGCTTGGGCTACATCAAGATTGCTCCGGCCCAATTGCTCGATGCCGGCTGCGGGCCGGGCAATAGCCTTCCCCTGCTGGCCGCGCGTTACGACCAGGCCAGTATTGTTGGCGTGGATCATTGTTCCGAGTTCATCCGCCAATGCGAAGCCCGGTATCAGGTCGGCGGTGTCAAGTCCTGGCTGGACAAGTTACGGGGCAGGCGGCCCTTCTCCTTCCTGGAAGCGGATTTGGCAGCGATGCCGATGGCGGCCGAGTCGGTGGACATGGTCTGGTCCAATTTGGCGCTGCACTGGCACCAGCAGCCGCACGATGTCATCCGTGAGTGGCGGCGGGTCTTGCGAATCAGCGGCCTGGCAATGTTCTCCTGTCTGGGGCCGGGCACCTTCCGCGAAGTGCGCGACGCGGTGGCGCGCGCCGGGCTGCAAACGCAGACGATGCAATTTGTGGATATGCACGACTTCGGGGATATTCTGCTGGAGCACGGCTTTATGGATCCGGTCATGGATCAGGAAGTCATCACATTGACCTATCGCACCGTGGATGCCCTGCTCAAGGATGTGCGCGCCCTGGGCGGCAATCCCAGCGAGGCGCGCTCAGACGGGCTTAAGGGAAAAGCCTGGTATCAGCGCCTGAAGGACGGCCTGGAGGCGGGCCGGCAGCCCGACGGCTTGCTGAAACTGTCGCTGGAGGTCGCCTACGGTCATGCCTGGTGCAGGCCGGTGAGGCAGAATGCGGCCGGGGAGACCCTGGTGCCGATAAGCAGCATCAAGCGCAGCCGCTCCTGAGCGGCGCCGGCGTGTCATTCGTCGCGTGATTCCCTGGCAAGCAGGCGCGATACGGCCTGCAGCGGCGCAACGGCGTCGAACAATACGCTGCATACCGCTTCGGTAATTGGCATTTCAATCCCCAGGCTGCGCGCGCGCGATAGTGCGGCCTGCGCGCAGCGCACGCCTTCGGCGGTCATGCCCGAAGACAGAATATCGTCAAGCGCGCGGCCTCGGCCCAGTGCCATCCCCACCTGCCGGTTGCGCGAGAGATCGCCGGTCGCGGTGAGCACCAGGTCTCCCAATCCAGTCAGACCGCTGAAGGTGGCAGGGTCGCCGCCCAGCGCCAGTCCCAGCCGGCTCATTTCAGCCAGGCCCCGCGTAATGAGCGCGGCCCGGGCATTCATGCCCAGTTCCAGGCCATCGGCGATGCCGCAGGCGACGGCAATGACGTTTTTCATGGCGCCGCCGACTTCGACGCCGACAACGTCGGCGCTTCTGTAGATGCGCGTATTATGGGCGTGCAGGGCGTCGGTGGCGCGTGCGGTGACGACGACGTCGCGGCTGGCCGCGGTCAGCGCGACAGGCAGGCCAAGCGCGACTTCTCGGGCAAAGGAGGGGCCGGACAGGACGCCGGTGAACGGGATGGTGTCACCCAGCAGTTCCTGTACGATTTCGTGAGGCAAGCGGGCGCTTTGCTGCTCGAACCCTTTGCACGTCCAGAGCACGGGCGTGTGGTGCAGCCCTGCGCGGGGAATATGGTCCAGCAGATGCTGGCAGGTCTGGCGCATTGCCGCTACTGGCGTGCCCAGGATGATAAGAGAGGCATCCGCGCGTTCCAGAAAGCCAAAGGCCTCGGGAAGGCTGGCGCTGGCCTGCAGTTTGGCGGGCAGGGGAATATCCTGGAGATAGCGCGGATTGCGATGCCGCTGCTGGATTGACTGCGCGACGTCGGGGTTGCGGGCCCACAGCATCACCTCGGCGTTCCGGGTGGCGGCCAGGGCCAGCGCCGTGCCCCAGCTGCCGGCGCCAAGAACGAGTACGCGCAAAGGCGACGGCAACGAGGTCGCGGTCATGGGGGATTACTGGCGCGTGGTGCCAGGAGGAACGTAAATGCCTGAGCCGCCGTCGCCTTCCTGCTTGTCGCCATTGCCATTGCCTTGCGCTTCTTGCAGGCGCTGCTCGTAAAGCGCCTGGAAGTTGACTTCGGCCAAGTGCAGCGGCGGCAGCGACGTACGGTTGATGGCGTCGGCGACGTTGGCGCGCAGGTAAGGGAACAACATGGTCGGGCAAACGATGCCGATCAGCGGCTCGAACTGCTCTTCAGGCACATTGGCGATCTCGAAGATGCCCGCTTGCGTGCCTTCGACCAGGTACAGCGTTTTGTCGCCGATCTTGGTGGTGATGGTCACGGTAACGGTGGCCTCGAAAACGGTCTCGGCCAGACGCTCGCCGCCAACGTTCAGGGAAACCTCGACGGTGGGCGATTCCTGTTCCAGGAAGATTTGCGGCGCATTGGGCATTTCCAGCGAGAGATCTTTCAGATAGACGCGTTGCATCGCGAATACCGGGTCAGTGCCCGCTTGAGCGTTGTTCGATGCAGAGTTGTTTTCGTCAGCCATTATTGCTTCCTAGATAAAAAACTTAAAAATGAATGGGTCAGGCGCCCAGCATATCCGCCAGCTTGCCGGCACGGTCGAGGGCCATCAGGTCATCGCAACCGCCGATATGCTCGTCTCCGATAAAAATTTGCGGAACAGTTGTGCGGCCGCCTGATCGTTCTATCATAGCAGCACGCTGTTCGCGATTTGTGTCAACGCTGATCTTTTCCATATCGGTCACACCGCGTTCACGCAAGAGTTTGTCCGCCCGGACGCAGTACGGGCAGGTCTGTTTGTAATACATGGTCACTTTTTTCATTATGTGCCTATGGGTCGTATTGAGTGTATTGAAGAAAGTCTGGCAGGGCGAGGCAAGGCCGTCGCTGGCCGGGGCGTCAGGCGTGCTGTTTTGTGGGCATGCCGTCGGCCTTCCAGGCGGCCATGCCGCCGGCCAGGCTATAGACGTTTTCCGTATTGTTCTTGCGCAGGGTGTCGGCCAGCTTGGCGGCATCGCGACCATTGTCGCAAACCAGGATCAGTGGCTTGTTGCGGGGCAGCGTGGCGGCCTTTTGCTCGAACTCGGCGGCAGGCAGGTTGCGGGCCGAGGGAATGGCGCCGGTGCGATAGGCGTCTGCCGGACGGACATCGACAAAGACCGCGTGCTCCCGGTTGGCCAGATTGACGGCTTCCTTGACGTTCAGGCCTGCATTGCCCTTACCCTGCTTGCGTAGGGCGGGATAAAAAAGCAAGGCGCCCGAGACAACCAGGAAAATGAGAAAGTAAATCGAATTTTGGTAAAAAAGAAAATCCACGGTGAATCCTGAAAGTGCGTATTTGAAACGCTGAATTTTCTGATTATAAATTAGCTCGCCTATTCCCGATAAGACTTCGGTAAAATAGAGGAAAATTTATGGCTGACGCTGCCGAGCCGCTGGCATATGGCCGCTTTTCGGCCATATGCGCAGACTATGCGCTCACCAGTTTTCAATGTATCTAGCAGGAATCGAGAATGTATAAACTAGTTTTGATGCGGCACGGCGAGAGCCAGTGGAATTTGGAGAACCGTTTTACAGGCTGGAAAGACGTCGACCTGACCGAGACCGGTCGCCAGCAGGCATGGGATGCCGGGGAACTGCTCAAGAAGGAAGGGTTTTCCTTCGACCTGGCCTACTCCTCCGTGCTCAAGCGGGCTATCCGCACGCTCTGGATCGCCCTGGACGCCATGGACGCCATGCATACCCCGGTGCACCTGAGCTGGCGCCTGAACGAGCGGCACTATGGCGCGCTGCAAGGCTTGAACAAGGCGGAGACCGCCCAGAAATACGGTGACGAACAAGTGCTGATCTGGCGCCGCGCGTATGCCATTGCACCCGAGCCGCTGGACCTGGACGACGAGCGCCACCCCCGTTTCGAGCCGCGCTACGCGCGTATTCCGGCCGAAGTGCTGCCCGCGACCGAATGCCTGAAAGATACGGTGGCGCGCGTGCTGCCTTTGTGGGACGAGTCGATCGCGCCGGCAATCAAATCCGGTCGCAATGTGTTGATTGCCGCGCACGGCAATAGCCTGCGGGCGTTGATCAAGCATTTGGACCAGGTTTCCGATGAGGATATCGTCAACCTGAATATCCCCACCGGACAGCCGCTGGTTTATGAGCTTGATGAAAACCTGAAGCCGATCAAGCACTACTACCTGGGAGACCAGGAAGCGATTGCCGCCGCCATGGCGGCGGTTGCGGCCCAGGGCAAGGCGAAAAAGGACTGACGTGACGGGTGAGCAATGGCTGCGGTGCCGGCCGTCCGCAAGGAATGGCCTATGAAAGGGCGTCATGCCTCGCGGGCATTGCCCCTGTCACTGCGTATCGCCGGAGTCGGGCTCGCCTTGCTCATGCTGGGCGGGCCGGTCGGCGCGCAAACCATCGACGCCCTGACGCAACAACAAAAGCATGCGGAAAAGCTGCGACGCGATCTGCAGTCGAAGATCAGCGAGGTGCAGAAGCGCATCGACGAATCGGAAAGCGACCGCAAGGATGTGACCGAGGCGCTGCGGCAATCGGAGTCGGAAATTTCCCGCCTGAACGCGCGGCTGGATGACCTGGATCGGCAGCGGGACAGCACTGAGAAGGAACTCGACGGATTGCGTCGCCAGCAGGGTGAACAGCAGGCAATCATGGAGCAGCGGCGGGAAGAACTGGCTGATCAGCTCAAGTCCCAGTACACCAATGGCATGTCGCCGTGGGCGGCGTTGCTGTCGGGCGACGATGCGCAAAAGATCGGGCGAGACCTGACCTATTTGAGCTATGTCGCCAAGGCGCGCACCCGGGCCGTGCAGGCTTTGAATGCCGAGATCGCCCGGCTCGACGCGGTCAAGAAGAAAGTGGCGCGCCAGAACAAGGTGCTGGAAACGCTGGCCGAAGACGTGAAAACGAACAAGGCGGATCTCGAAACCGAAAAAACCAAGCATGCGACGGTGCTGGCGCGGATCGAGTCGGATCTGAAGACGCGCCGCTCCCAGGCCGGCAAGCTGGCGCGGGACGATAAGCGCCTGAATGCGTTGATCGACGATATTCAAAGCAATATTTCCCAACAGCGCGAAGCGATTCGCCAGGCGGCAATTGCCCGTCAGGCACGCGAAGCGGCGCGGCGCAAGGCGCTGCAGGAGCAACGGGAGCAGGCTGCGCGGCGCGCGGCAGAACAGGCCGAGTTGGCGGCAAGGCGCGCAGAGCAAGTGGCACGCCAGGCCGAGGCCGCACGCCAGGCCGAGCAGCGCGCCTATATGACAGCCGAGGAGCAGTCCGAAGCCCTGCGTCGGGCGCGGGCCAATGCGCCGACAGGCGGGGTGGGTGGCGTTACGCCTGCGCCTGACCTGGAGGCCGCCAATCGTTCATCGGCCGCGGCCCAGCAACAACTGGCACAGGCGCGGATGCAGCGCGAGAATCTGGAGATCGATCGCGAAAAGGCCCGTCTTGCCAGGCTGAAGGCCGAAGAACAGGCGCGCTTGGCGCAACAGGCGCGGGAGGACGAGCGCAAGGCGGCAAGGGAAGCCTCTGCTGGGGCCGATGGGTTGCAACGCGGCGCGCCGTGGCCGGTGCGCGGCACGGTCCAGGGCCGTTTCGGCACGCCGCGCCCCGATACCGGCGACGTCTGGCGTGGCATCCTGGTCCGGGCCGGCAGCGGCACGCCGGTCAAGTCCGTGGGCGGTGGCAGCGTGGTGTATGCTTCCTGGGTGCAGGGCTTTGGCAACCTGATCATCGTGGATCACCAGGATGGATATCTCAGCGTGTACGGGTACAATCAGAGCCTGAGCAAGCGGGTGGGTGACCGGGTCAGGATCGGTGAAACCATAGCGCGGGTAGGTGCGACAGGCGGCCAGGTCGAACCCGGTCTCTACTTTGAAATCAGGAAAGGATCCACGCCGGTGGATCCCATGGGCTGGCTGGCCCGATAAAGCGGTGCGTTGTAATTTTCCGGAAAGGTATATGAAATTATTTGCAGTTCGCCAGTTAAAAATCGCCATTGCCATCGGGCTTTTCCAGGCCTCGCTCGCTTATTCGCCGGTGGCTTTATCACAGCAAAAGGCGCCGCAAGCCCAGCGCCAGGCTCCCGCGCCGGAGCTGCATGCGCCGCTGCCCGCCGAGGAATCGCTGCCGTTCGCCGAACTACAGCGGTTTGCGCGGGTTTACGCCGCGATCAAGAACAATTATGTCGAGCCTGTATCCGACCAGAAGCTGGTCGAGGCGGCGATAAGAGGCATGGTCCAGGATCTCGATCCGCATTCGGCCTATCTCGATGCGCAGGAGTACGAGGAAATGCGGGTGACCACCGATGGCGAATTCGGCGGGCTTGGCATCGAGATCGGTCCGGAAAAGGGCTTTGTCAAGATCATTTCCCCCATCGAGGATACACCGGCGGCCAAAGCGGGCATCTTGCCTGGCGATATCATTACCAAGATCAATAACGAGGCCATGGAAGGCAAGCCTCTGAACGAAGTGGTCAAGTTTCTGCGTGGCGACGTCGGTACGGCGATCAAGCTCACCGTCAGCCGGCCCTCCACGGGCAAGCAGATTGATTTCGATCTGGTGCGCGCGACGATTAAAGTGCAGAGCGTACGCAGCAAGATGCTGTCCGACGGCATTGCCTATGTGCGCATTGCGCAGTTCCAGGAGCGCACGGGACCGGATTTGGTCAAGCACCTGAAAGATCTCGATAAAAAAGGCAAGCCCAAGGGGTTGGTGCTTGACTTGCGCAACGATCCCGGTGGCCTGCTTACCGGCGCGATCGGCGTGTCCTCGGCGTTCCTTAAGCCTGGCGTCAATGTGGTATCGACCAAGTCCCGTGTCGACCAGGAGTCGCGCATGTTCAGGGCGGTGCCGGCCGATTACGTGCACATGGAAAAAGACTATCTCAAGGATTTGCCGGCCTGGACGCGATCCGTGCCAATGGTGGCGCTGATCAATGTTGGTTCGGCCTCCGCATCGGAAATCGTAGCCGGGGCGCTGCAGGACCACAAGCGCGCCACGATCATGGGTAACCGCAGCTTTGGCAAGGGTTCGGTGCAGGTTGTGATGCCGCTGGACGACGATACCGCGCTCAAGTTGACGACGGCGCGCTATTTTACGCCTTCGGGGCGTTCCATCCAGGCCACGGGCATTGTGCCCGACTTCGTCGTGACCGATACCGAGAAAGGCGATTTGTTCAGCTTCCCCAGAGAGGCGGACCTGGCCGAGCACCTGGCCAACGATCAGGCGGGCAAGGACGGCGAAGTCAAGGGAACGACAGCGATCAAGGCCGATGAGGCGGCCCAGGAACAAGAGGTGTTCGAGTTTGGCTCAAGCGCCGACTTCCAGCTGGCACAGGCCGTCAACCAATTGCTGGGCAAGCCCGTGAAAGGGGCTGCGCCGGTGCCGGAGAAAAAGCTCAGCAAGAAAGAGCAGGAGGCGGAAAACGCCGCGATCGATGCTGCCACGAAGGGGAGCAAGCCCAAGCCGGGCAAAGACGGTGCCGAGAAGCGCGAGCCCAAGAGCGACGAACCGCAGGACGGTAAGTCGCAGGCACCGGATGCCGGCCATGACGCGCCGCACAAGCTTGAGCCAAAGGATGGCGAGTCCGATGACGCCAAGCCCGCGGATGCGGCCACGCCCGCTGCACCAGCAGGAAAATAGGATATGGATGACGCACAGCTGTTGCGCTATGCGCGACATTTGATGCTTGATGCTATCGGTATCGAAGGCCAGCAGGTGCTGCTGGACGCTTCCGTTCTGATCCTGGGGTTGGGTGGATTGGGCTCGCCTGCCGCCGCCTACCTGGCATCGGCCGGCATCGGCCGGCTGGTCCTGGTCGATGATGATCGGGTCGAGCTGAGCAACTTGCAGCGCCAGATCATCCATACCACCGAAAGGATTGGCTGCAGCAAGGCTGAATCCGCGCGCGAAGCCATTGCGCAAATCAATCCCGATTGCGCGGTCGAGGCTATCGTCGAGCGTGTGGATGAAGCGCGGCTTGCGCAACTGTTGACGGGCGTCGATGCGATCGTCGATTGCACCGATAATTTCGAAACCCGCCAGGCCATCAACCGCGTGTGCGTCGCGCAGCGCAAGCCGTTTATTTCGGCGGCGGCCATCCGCTTTGCCGGCCAGGTCACAGTCTTTGACCCCAGGCACGCCGATTCCCCCTGCTATGCCTGCGCCTTTCCGCCGTCCGACAATTTGCGGGTCGACAATTGCGCAACCATGGGTGTATTCGCGCCTTTGGTGGGCATTATCGGCAGCATGGAGGCCGCCGAAACCATCAAGACGTTACTGGGGGCAGGCGAGAATCTGCAAGGCAGGCTGATGATGCTTGACGCCTTGACCATGCAATGGCAGACCCTGTTGCTTGAGCGCAATCCGGCATGCCCGGTTTGTGGAACCGGGCCGCGCTAAACAGGCAATGATCAGGCCGCGCCGGACCGCGTCAGCTCGCACTTATTATTGGCCGGGGCGCCAAGGGTAAGGGTGGTGTTGCGCAACTCATCACGTCTGAAATAAACCACCGCTGCCTGCTGGCCGGCCTGGTATCGTGCGAGCTGCTTTTCCCATGTGGCGGCCTCGATACGCAAGCCGTCCATCGCGACCAGCACATCTCCCGCAGACAGGCCCGCGAGATGGGACGCGCCATTTTCCTGGACCTGCGCCAGCATGGCCTCACCCGCGGGCGTTGCGCGCACCGTCGCGCCGATATCCGGCGCGCGTCGCTCGGCTTTCCATTCCAGCGCAATGCCTTGCTTGCGCAGCAGGGCCGCCAGCGGCAGGTCCTCGGTTCCCTGGGTATAGGCGTCGATGGCCTGCCGCAGATCGACCCCTGTCGCCTGTTTGAGCAGCGCTGCAAATTCGTCTTCTTCCAGCCCGCGCTGGCGGCCAGTGTAGAAACTGCGGCCATAGCGGCTCCACATCAGCCGCATCACATCGTCCAGTGATTTTTTGTTGCCGGTGGCGTTGCGAATGCCCAGGTCGAGCGCAAGCGCGACCAGCGAGCCCTTGGTGTAGTAACTGACAATGGCATTGCCGGCATTTTCGTCCTGGCGGTAATACTTGTTCCAGGCATCAAAGGAGCTGTCGGCCACGCTTTGCTTATGGCGGCCAGCGCCCTTGTGCACGGTGGTAATTGTTTTGGCCAGCAGCGCCAAATAGTCATTTTCTTCCAGGATGCCCGCGCGCAGCAGCATCAGGTCATCGTAATACGAAGTGAAGCCCTCGAATATCCAGAGCAGGGAGGTCAAGTTGGGCTGGCTCAGGTCGTAGGGCACGAACGCCTGCGGCTTGATCCGCTTGATATTCCAGGTGTGGAAATATTCGTGGCTGACCAGCCCCAGAAAAGTGGTGTAACCGTCGCTGCGCTCGGCTTGGCCCATGACCGGCAGATCCTGGCGTGAGGCGACCAGGGCGGTCGAGGCGCGGTGCTCCAGGCCGCCGTAATCCTTGCCGGTGACATAGGTCATGAAGACATAGTGGTCCGCGCTGTCCAGGAACGGCGCGCGCTGGCTTTGCGGCTCGAAGAAGCGGATCTGTGCTTCGCAGATCTTCGCGGTATCTCTTGCGATTCGCCTGAAGTCCACGTTAGGCAATACGCCGGTGAAGACCATCTCGTGGCGCGCCCCGCACACGGTGAAGGTTTCGACATGCGGCGTGCCCATCTCCACAGGGTGGTCGACCAGGGCGTCATAGTCCGGTGCCTCATAGGTGCCGAAGCGATGGATTTGGGTGCGGTTGCGCCCCCGTTGCACTGGTCGTAGCGAGGTGTAGACGCGCCAGTGCCGGGTGGCCTCGGTCGGGCTAATGGTAACCTGGCAAGGCTGGCGTTCCTGCCCGTGAGCGCGCAGGAATACGCTGGTGCCGTTGAAGAACCCATGCGTCATGTCCAGGTGCGCGCATCTGACTGATAAATCCCAGGCATATACCCGATAGCGTAGCGTGAGGCGGCGCGCGCACGGCGCGACTTGCCAGCGATGGTTGTCCAGCTTGCGGATCGCCAGCGGCGAACGGCCGGTGCTGGCCGTGAGCGACTGAATGTGCCGCGAAAAATCCCGGATCAGGTAGCTGCCCGGGATCCAGGTGGGCAGCGATACGATCTGGCCGCGTCTGTCGGGTTTTTCGATCGTCATTTCGATATCGAAGTAGTGGGCGGCAGGGTCGGCGGGCGTGATTTGGTAGGCAACGGGATGCATTCTGTCTCGGTAAAAATGACTTCGGATGGATAACTATAGCAAAAACCACCATATTGTCGTTTTCGGACCATTCAGTCGCTACAATATTTGCAAGAATCCAATCACGAACGTATTCATATTTATTGAACAGGGAGACCCAGCATGTCGGAAGAATTTGTATTGTCACGCATCGAAGGCGCCGTTGGCATACTGACCATCAATCGTCCCAAGGTCCTCAATGCGCTCAGCAACGAAGTCATGAAATCGCTCAGTGACGCCTTGCTCGCCATGCAGGCCAACGAGGCGGTCAACGCCATCGTGCTGACGGGCTCGGATAAGGCGTTCGCGGCGGGGGCGGATATCGCGGCAATGAAAGGCTGGGACTACATGGACGTCTACAAGAACAACTACATCGGCGGCGATTGGGAAACCATGAAAAATGTCATTCGCAAGCCCGTGATCGCCGCCGTTGCAGGCTACGCGCTGGGTGGCGGCTGCGAGCTGGCCATGATGTGCGACACCATATACGCAGCCGAAAACGCCAAGTTCGGGCAACCCGAGATCAAACTGGGCACCATTCCCGGCCTGGGCGGCACGCAGCGCCTGACGCGGGCGATCGGCAAAGCCAAGGCCATGGACCTGGTGCTTACCGGACGCATGATGGATGCCCAGGAAGCCGAGCGCAGCGGCCTGGTGGCGCGCGTGCTGCCGCTAGAGGATTTCCTGTCGGCGGTCGTCGAGATCGCGCAGGGCATGGCCGGCATGTCGCAAACGGCCCTGATGATGGCCAAGGAATGTGTCAATGTCGCGCAGGAAACCACGCTGGATCAGGGGCTGTTGTTCGAGCGCCGTGTGTTTCATGCAACGTTCGCGACAAAGGACCAGAAAGAGGGGATGGACGCCTTTGTTGGCAAGCGCGCGCCGGTCTTCAAGAATATGTAAGAAATCCTGTAGTTGGCTTGCGTGTGACTTGAAATATACGATATACTCCCATGGCTTAACTGAATGCTAAAACCGTTATGAACGGCGTGAGGGCGAAACCATGAATCCACCTTTGGGAGCCAACCGCCAAAGTCGTACGAAGCATTTGCCGGACGGGCCAGAATGCAAGGCCGGGACTGCGCTGTCGGAAAACAACGCGTCGTCTCAGGCCAGGCCCGATGCAGCAGGAAAGGCTGCGCCGGCATTGTCGGAAAAGCCACGAACATCGCCACAAGAATCGCGTCCACTGAGTCTGACTCCACAAGAGCGGGCCAGAATGAATGCAAGGGCGGCCAAGGGGCTGGTTAATCTTGTGCTTGCGCAGTCAGCCATGTTGCTGGTTGCGGCACTGATCAGCTGGGTCCTGGCCGGGGGGTATGCAGCGTTGTCCGCGCTGGCTGGAGGGTTGGTCTATTTGGTCCCTTCCTCGTTTGCAGCCCTTCATATGCTCGTAAAGATTTACAGTCAGGCTAATGCCAGTGCGCTTACGTTCTTCTGGACGCAAGCGCTCAAGATTGGCGGCTCGCTTGCCTTGCTTGCGCTGGTCGTCAAGTTCGCCGGACCGTATCTTGTCTGGCCTGCCTTGCTGGTTGGGCTGATCGTCGTGTTGAAGGGGTATGTCCTGTTGCTGATGCTGAACAAGCTCAAGTAACAGACATAAATGGGATAAATTACGTTGCGGCCAGAATGGCTGCGCACTTGGAGTACGTACCAAATGGCTGCATCTGCCGAAGTATCGCCTCAGTCAGCTTATGTCCAGCACCATCTGGCTCACCTGAATAATACGGGCGCACCCCAGTCCAGCATCATGGACATGAGTGTCATCAACTATGACTCCGTGTTCTGGTCTCTGGCCATGGGTATTCTCGTTGTGTTCCTGCTGTGGCTGGCTGCGCGTCGCGCCACTGCCGGCGTGCCGGGTCGTTTCCAAGCCGGTGTGGAAATGGTCGTCGACATGGTTAATGACCAGGCCAAAAGCATCGTGCACAACGAGGTTTCACGCAAGTTCATCGCACCGCTGGCCCTGACCGTGTTCCTGTGGGTCACCTTCATGAATGCGCTGGACTTGATCCCCGTCGATTTGCCGGGTTCCATTTTTACCTGGCTGGGCCTGGCCGGTGATCACCACGCGCACGGTCCCCTCTACTATCATCGTATTCTTCCAACAGCCGACCTGAACGTTCCCATGGGAATGTCACTGGCCGTGCTGCTGCTGTCTTTTTACTACGGCATCAAAATCAAGAGCGCGGGTGGTTTCGTGAAAGAATTGTTCACGGCGCCTTTCCACGCGCATGGCTTTGCAGCGGTTCTGCTGTCGCCATTCAACCTGTTGCTCAACATCATCGAGTATGCAGCCAAAACCGTTTCATTGGGCATGCGGCTTTTCGGCAACATGTTTGCCGGCGAACTGCTATTCATGCTGATCGCTCTTCTGGGCGGCGCCTGGACAGGTTTTTCCGCAATGAATATCGGGCTTGGCATCGGCCAGGTTCTGGCAGGATCCATCTGGGCTATTTTCCATATCCTGATCATCCTGTTGCAGGCCTTCATCTTCATGATGCTGACACTGGTTTATCTTGGTCAGGCTCATGAGGGCCACTAAGGTTTCGTCATAGCAGTCTCTGTTATGCCGTAGGTGGCGAGCCGGGGAACAAGCAATACCGGCTTGCCAAAATTTAAGCAGTAATTTTCCATCTTTAAATTGTTTTATTGGTTCATAACCACAAGGAGTTGTCATGACCACAGCAGCTTTCGTTGCTCTTGCTTGCGCTTTCATCATCGGCCTGGGCGCCATCGGTGCGTGTATCGGTATCGGTATCATGGGCGGTAAATATCTCGAAGCTTCCGCTCGTCAACCAGAATTGATGAACGTTCTGCAAACAAAAATGTTCTTGTTGGCTGGTCTTATCGATGCTGCGTTCCTGATCGGTGTTGGTATTGCTATGCTGTTCGCGTTTGCAAGCCCATTTGGCGCCTGATAACGAGACGTAAGGCCATCTTCGGATGGTGGTGAACAAGATGGAATAGCGGGCCCTGTCTTCAAGCAGGGTTCGCGATGACAAAACGTTCAAGTAAATTTAAGGATTTCGCCCAGGCGAAACCGCCCATTACTTAAGGGAAACGACCGTGAATTTAAACGCGACGCTCTTTTTCCAGACGCTCGTTTTTTTTGTGCTGGCATGGTTCACGATGAAATTCGTGTGGCCTCCGCTGATCAAAGCCATTGAAGAACGTCGTCAGAAGATTGCCGATGGTCTGGCTGCTGCCGACAAAGGTAAAGCGGATCTCGCTCAGTCTCAGGCTCGTATCAGCTTGATCGAAGCTGACGCCAAGCAGCAAACGCACGCTCGCTTGCAGGACGCCGAAAAACATGCAGTATCGATTGTCGATGCCGCGCGCGGAGAAGCTGAAGCCGAACGTTCACGCATTATCGCTCAGGCCAAACAGGATGCCGAGCGCGAAGTGCAGCGTGTACGGGACGGCCTGCGTGACGAAGTGGCTGCGCTCGCCGTGAAAGGCGCAGAGCAGATCCTCAAGCGCGAAGTCAATCCTCAGACGCATGCCGAGTTGCTGAGCCAACTCAAGGCACAGCTTTAATTCGGAATAACCATGGCAGAACTCTCAACCGTTGCCCGTCCGTACGCCGAGGCGCTATTTGCTTCTGCAAAGAATGACCAGGCAGGTCTTGCTGCGTGGTCTGACGCCGTCAATGAACTCGCACAGCTTTCAAACCTGAATGATGTGCGCGAAGCAATGTCAGATCCGCAACTGGAAAGAAAGACCCGGGAAGATATCTTCCTCGGACTGATCAAGACGCCTTTGTCAGACAAAATGCGCAATTTTGTTGATTTGCTCATTGAGAACGATCGCTTGTTGCTTTTGCCGCAAATTGCCGAACAATTCGAGGCATTGAAGGATCGCAACGAAGGAACGGCACAGGCAGATATCACCAGCGCATTCGAAATGTCGGATGCCCAGGTGCAGGAACTGATCGCTGGCCTCGAGAAAAAATTCGGCTTTAAACTGAAGCCCGTTGTCACCGTGGATCCATCGCTTATTGGCGGTGTCCGCGTCACAGTCGGCGATCAGGTATTAGATACTTCCGTGCAGGCTCAGTTGAGCCGCCTGCGCGATA